>NZ_JBIWFX010000016.1:99228-158477 GCF_044763225.1 Kitasatospora sp. NPDC096147
GCGGAACGCCCGCGCAGCGAAGCACCGCGCAGCGGAACGCCCGCGCAGCGAAGCACCGCGCAGCGGAACGCCCGCGCAGCGAAGCACCGCGCAGCGGAACGCCCGCGCAGCGAAGCACCGCGCAGCGGGTGACCGGGGGTCAGATGGCGAGGGTGCCGGTGGCGACGATTGCGGCGGGGCCGGTCATCTCGATGCGGGTGTCGGGGTGCTCGGTGATGCGGAGGGTGCCGCCGGGGAGGTCGACCGTGTAGGTGACGGGCTCGCCGGTGGCGGCGGGGGTGAGGTGGTGGCGGCGGGCGGCGGCCACGGCGACGGCGCAGGCGCCGGTGCCGCAGGAGCGGGTCTCGCCGGAGCCGCGCTCGTGGACCCGCATGGCGACGTGGCGGGGGCCGCGCTCGACCACGAACTCGACGTTGACGCCCTCGGGGTAGACGCCGTCGGTGACCGAGGGGGCGGTGAAGAGGGTGCCCGCGTCGGCGAGGTCGTCGACGAAGGCGACCGCGTGCGGGTTGCCCATGTTGACGTTGAGGGCGGGCCAGGAGTGGTCCCCGACCGTGACGGTGACCGGCCCGGTGCCGGGCAGGACCGCGTGACCCATGTCGACGGTGACCTCGCCGTTCTCGGCGACGACCACCTCCCGGACCCCGGCCCGGGTGGCCACCGCGAGGGAGCCGACCGGAGCCAGCCCGGCCTGCACCAGGTAGTGGGCGAAGACCCGCACCCCGTTGCCGCACATCTCGGCGATCGAACCGTCGGAGTTGCGGTAGTCCATGAACCACTCGGCCCGGTCCGCCATCCCCGCCGCCGCCGGATCGGCCGCCGAGCGGACCACCCGGAGCAGCCCGTCCCCGCCGACGCCGGCCCGGCGGTCGCAGAGCAGGGCGACCTCGGCCGGGCCGAGGTCGAGCTTGCCGTCCTCGTCCGGGATGATCACGAAGTCGTTCTGGGTGCCGTGCCCCTTGAGGAAGGGCAGGCCGAAGGTCTGGGACGCGGATGCGGATGCCGCGGAAACAGGAGCGCTCACAGCGCCGATGGTACTGACCCGCGCGGCTCAGGCGGCGAGCCGTACCACCCGCCAGACGGCGAGGGCGACCGCGACCACCGCGATCAGGGTGTAGGTCAGGATGGCGCGCCGGCCGGCCCGCTCCCCGCTGCCCCGGCGCGGCACGCCGGGCCACTTGTACCCGGCCATCCGGGCGGCCATCGCGCCCCAGCCCACCGAGGCGGCGGTCACCAGCATGCCGAGCATGCCGATCATCGCGGCGCCCCGGTCACCGGAGCCGAAGGCCAGCGGGAAGGCGAACATCATCGAGCCGAAGGTGGCGACGACCGCGATCGGCAGGGTCTGCCACCAGCGCAGCCGGCGCCGGGGGCGGATCTCCCGCTCGTGCACCACACCGGGCGCGGCCAGGTCGGCGAGCACGGGGAGCGCCACGGCGTAGGAGGTCGTCTCGGGCAGGGCGAGTTCGGCGCTCACGCTGCTCGGCAGCTCTTCCGTCTCCCGGCCGGTACCCGTGGACACGCGGCCTCCCCTGACGGTCCGACACGGGCGCGTGGCCCGCCGCTGGTGAGCCAGATCGAACGACCTGCCTCCGGATGCTCTCGATGATGGCATGCCCGGTCCGGCCGACAGCCGGTTCGACGGGCCCCCGGGTGATCCGTGGCCAGGACGTGATGTGCCCGTAACCCTCAGTTCGTCGTGCACCCGCAGCTGCACCGGCAGCATGGCCGGAAACCGCCCCGGCCTGGTCAGACCTGACGGCCGATCAGTTCGAGCGAGCGTTCCAACAGCTCCACCGGATCGGCTCCGGCCGGGCGGGAGAGCCAGTGGATCCGGTCGTCCCGGCGGAACCAGGACTCTTGACGGCGGGCGAAACGGCGGGTGGCCCGTACCGTCTCGGCCATCGCCTCGGCCTCGGTGCACTCGCCGGAGAAGAAGGACAGCACCTGCTGGTAGCCCAGCGCCCGGGGGGCGGTGAGCCCGTCCCGCAGGCCGAGCGCCTCCAGGGCCCGGACCTCGTCCAGCAGCCCGGCCTCCCACATCCGGTCGACCCGCAGCTCGATCCGCGCGTCC
This sequence comes from Kitasatospora sp. NPDC096147, assembly GCF_044763225.1. Taxonomy (NCBI): domain Bacteria; kingdom Bacillati; phylum Actinomycetota; class Actinomycetes; order Kitasatosporales; family Streptomycetaceae; genus Kitasatospora; species Kitasatospora sp. NPDC096147. The sequence goes on from NZ_JBIWFX010000016.1 coordinate 101,303, forward strand.
AGCTCGGGCCGGGGCACCTGGACGCCGATCTGCACCGTCTCGTAGACGGCGGTGTTGGTCGGCAGGCTGGCGGTGAACGGGCGGCCGGTGATCTCGATGACCTCCAGTGCCCGGACGATCCGGCGGCCGTTGCTGGTCAGCACGGCCTCGGCGGCGGCCGGGTCGAGCGCGGCCAGCCGCTGGTGCAGCGCGTACGGCCCGGCCTCGGCCAGCTCGGCCTCCAGCCGGGCCCGGACGGCCGGGTCGGTGCCGGGGAAGTCCATCTCGTCGATGGCCGCCCGGACGTACAGGCCGGAGCCGCCGACCAGTACGGGGGTGCGGCCCTCGGCCAGCAGCCGGTCCATCTCGGCCCGGGCCAGCCGCTGGTACTCGGCCACGCTGGCGGTCTCGGTGACCTCCCAGACGTCCAGCAGGTGGTGCGGGACGCCGCCGCGCTCCTGCTCGGTGAGCTTGGCGGTGCCGATGTCCATGCCCCGGTAGAGCTGCATCGAGTCGGTGTTGATCACCTCGCCGCCGAGGGTGCGGGCGATCGCCACGGCCAGGTCGGACTTGCCGGCCGCGGTGGCGCCGACCACCGAGACGACGCGGGGCTGGGAGGTGGGGGAGGAGGAGCTCACGGGCCAAGTCTCGCAAAGATCGGGAGTGGCGCCGTGTGCCCGGCTGTCACCCTGGGGAAGTATGAGGATGGAATGACCGATTTGCCCCGCCGGCCGAAGGCGGGGCCGGCGAAGGAGAGCGACTGACCATGGGCCTGTTGGACAACCTCAAGGGCAAGGCCGGGGAGCTCAAGGAGAAGGCCGGCGAGCTCGCGGGCAAGCACGGCGACAAGATCGACCAGGTGGTGGAGAAGGCCGGGGCGGCGGCCGACAAGGCCACCAAGCACAAGTACACCGACAAGATCGAGGCCGGCACCGGCAAGGCCAAGGACGCGGTCGACAAGATGGCCACCAAGCCCAAGGACGAGGGCCAGGGCCAGCCCTGATGCTCCGTCAGCTCCAGGAGGCGACGAAGTAGCCGACCCCGTAGGGGGCCTCGTCGTACCGGAGCCGCCCGCTCAGCCCGGCGCCCTGCGCAGCTCCCGCGAGGACCTGCCAGGGCGCCCGGCCGTCCGCCTGGAGCTCAGCCGAGAGCACCGGGTCCAGCGCCCGGAGCGCCTCGGTGTCGGCCTCGGCCAGCAGCTTGGCGGCGTGCGCGTCGTAGGGCTCGGCCCGCTCGTCCAGGTAGCCGGGGGCCTTGACGGTGCGGCAGGCGCTGCCGCCGCCGAGCACCAGCAGCCCGACCCGGTCGGCCAGCTCGGCCAGCCCCTCGCCGAGGCCGGCCAGCCGCTCCACCGGGGCGTCGGCCGGGACGGCGCAGGCGTGGGTGGGCACGGTGATCCCGGCCTGCTCCAGCAGCCAGGCCCCGACGGTCAGCGAGGGCGCCAGCTCCGGGCCCTCGGCCACCGGGCCGGGCAGCCGCACCACCCGGGGCACCCCGTAGCGGTGGAACGAGCCGATCCCGCCCTCGGTCCACACCCCGGCCTCCGGCCCGGCGCCGACCACCACGACCAGCTCGACCTCGCCGAGCTCGCGGACCGCCTCCAGGCAGGCCGCGCGCAGGGCGTCGAGTTCGGCGGCGGCGCCGGCGGCCACCTCGGGCACGAGCAGCGGCGGGCAGGGGCAGACTGCGGCGGCGACAAGCATGACGATCACTCTACGGCCAAGGCCCCGGGAGCACGGGGCTCCCGGGGCCTGAGGGCGCGTCAGTGATCAGGCGTCGCAGCAGCCGCCGACCGGGGCGAGCGGCAGCGGGGCCGGAGCGCCGATCTTCGGCAGACCGAGCAGCACACCGGCCGGCTTGGCGGGCGGGGTGCCCTGGCGCTTCTCCCAGGCGTCGCCCGCCCGGGTGCGGCGGACCGCCAGCGTCGGGCCCTCGGCGAGCAGGTGGTGCGGGGCGGCGTAGGTGATCTCGACGGTCACCATGTCGCCCGGGCGGACCGGCTCGGCGGGGCGGGTGAAGTGCACCAGGCGGTTGTCGGGGGCGCGGCCGGAGAGCCGGTCGGTCCGGTCGTCCTTCTTGCCCTCGCCCTCGGCGACCAGGATCTCGAGCACCCGGCCGACCTGCTTCTTGTTCTCCTCCCAGGAGATCTCCTCCTGGAGGGCGACCAGTCGCTCGTAGCGCGCCTGCACCACGGCCTTGGGGATCTGCCCGTCCATCTCGGCGGCCGGGGTCCCCGGGCGCTTGGAGTACTGGAAGGTGAAGGCGTTGGTGAAGCGGGCCTCGCGGACCACGTGCATGGTCTGCTCGAAGTCCTCCTCGGTCTCGCCCGGGAAGCCGACGATGATGTCGGTGGAGATCGCCGCGTCCGGCATCGCCTCGCGCACCTTGCGGATGATCCCGAGGAAGCGGTCCTGCCGGTACGAGCGGCGCATCGCCTTGAGCACCGTGTCCGAACCGGACTGCAGCGGCATGTGCAGCTGGTGCATCACGTTCGGCGTCTCGGCCATCGCGGCGATCACGTCGTCGGTGAAGTCGCGCGGGTGCGGCGAGGTGAAGCGGATCCGCTCCAGGCCCTCGACCTGACCGGCCGCCCGGAGCAGCTTGGAGAACGCCTCGCGGTCCCCCAGGTCGGAGCCGTAGGCGTTGACGTTCTGGCCGAGCAGGGTGACCTCGATGACGCCCTCGCCGACCAGCGCCTCGATCTCGGAGAGCACGTCGCCGGGGCGGCGGTCCTCCTCCTTGCCGCGCAGCGCGGGCACGATGCAGAAGGTGCAGGTGTTGTTGCAGCCGACCGAGATGGCCACCCAGGCCGCGTACGCCGACTCGCGCCGGGTCGGCAGGGTGGACGGGAAGGTCTCCAGCGACTCCAGGATCTCCACCTGGGCCTGCTGCTCGATCCGGGCCCGCTCCAGCAGCGCGGGCAGGTGCCCGATGTTGTGGGTGCCGAACACCACGTCGACCCAGGGGGCCTTCTTGACGATGGTGTCGCGGTCCTTCTGCGCCAGGCAGCCGCCGACCGCGATCTGCATCGCCTTGTGCTGCTGCTTGTCGGCGGCGAGCCGGCCGAGGTTGCCGTACAGCTTGTTGTCGGCGTTCTCGCGCACCGCGCAGGTGTTGAACACCACCAGGTCGGGATGGTCGCCGTCCTGGTCGGCCTTCACGTACCCGGCGTCCTCCAGCAGCCCGGAGAGGCGCTCGGAGTCGTGCACGTTCATCTGGCAGCCGTACGTGACGACCTTGTAGCTCTTGGAATCCTGGCTCGTACCCACGGACCTAGGGTACGTGGAAGCGGATCGGGCTCCCCGCCCCTCTCCCCATCCGGCGCCCGGCCTGGCAGTATCCAACCCCATGACCTGGAGACCCGGCGCCGCACTGCGCACGGCGGCCCGCAGCCGGCTCGGCCGGCTGGCCGCCGTGTTCCTGCTGGTCGTGGGCGCGGCCGGGGGCTGGTGGGCGGCGAGCGGGAGCCGGGACGAGCTGCCGCGCGGCGAGACCGGGTTCGCCACCGGGGTGTCCAAGGGCGTCTACGACCGGTACGGGATCCTGCTGAAGACCTACCTCCAGGACACCCTCCCCGGCGTGCAGCTGCGGCTCGACAACTCCGAGGGCTCGGTCGAGAACCTGGACCGGGTGGCCGACGGGCGGGACTCCTTCGCGATCGCCACCGCCGACGCGGTGGCGAGCTACCAGAAGGAGGGGAGGGAGCGGATCCGCGCGATAGCCCGGCTCTACGACGACTACCTCCAGCTGGTGGTGCCGGCCGACTCCCCCGTGCAGCGGACCGCCGACCTCAAGGGCAAGCGGGTCGGGATCGGCCAGGCCCGGTCCGGCGTGCAGCTGGTGACCAGGCGTCTGCTGGCCTCGGCCGGCCTGGACGCGGAGCGCGACGTGCAGGCCTCGATGCTCGGCATCACCGCCGCCGCCGACCAGTTGAGCAAGGGTCAGCTGGACGCCTTCTTCTGGTCCGGCGGGCTGCCGACCACCGCGCTCACCGACCTCTCCGAGCACTTCCCGATCCGGATCGTCCCGCTCGGCGACCTGGCCGAGGCCGTCCACCACGTCGAGGGCGGCGGCGCCGACGCCTACCGCGCCGCCACCATCCCGGCGGACGCCTACCCCAAGGCCCACCCCAAGGACACCGCCGTCGCCACCCTGGCCGTGCCCAACCTGCTGATCACCCGGGACGACGTCGACCGCTCCCTGGTCCAGCGGATGACCAAGGCCGTCATCGACAGCCGCGACCGGATCGGCTCCGAGGTGCACGCCGCCCAGGTGGTGGACCTCCGCACGGCCGTCTACACCGACCCGCTCCCGCTGCACGACGGGGCCAGCGCCTACTACCGCTCCGTCAAGCCGTAGCCGTACCGACCCGCCGGACGGTCAGCGCGCTCGCTGGACGGTGAGGCGGACGGTCAGGCCGGTGGGCTCGACGGAGGCGAAGCCGAGCGAGCCGCCGCCGGCCAGCAGCAGGGTGCGGGCGATCGAGAGGCCGAGGCCGGAACCGTCCACGTTCTGGTGGCGGGGGCTGCGCCAGAAGCGGTCGCCGATCCGGGCCAGCTCGTCCTCGGTGAGGCCGGGGCCGGCGTCGGAGACGGTGAGGGTCAGCTCGCGCTTCTCCTGCTCCAGGCCGAGCCGGACGGTCTCGCCGCCGGGGGTGAACTTGAGCGCGTTGTCGAGGACGGCGTCGAGTGCGCTGCCGAGGCCGATCGGGTCGGCCAGGCCGACCGCCGATGCCGGGCCCTCCCAGCTGAGCCGGATGCCGCGCTGCTCGGCGACCGGCCGCCAGGCGTCGATCCGGGCCAGCGCGAGGGCGGTGAGGTCGACCCGTTCGGGTTCCGGGCGGGCGTGCTCGGCGGCGGCGAGGCCGAGCAGGTCGTCGAGCACCCGGGCCAGCCGGGCACCCTCCTCGCGGACCCCGCCGAGCTCCTCCTCGTGGCCCTCGGGCAGCTCCATGCCGAGCAGCTCGACCCGCAGCAGCAGGGCGGCGAGCGGATTGCGCAGCTGGTGGGAGGCGTCCGCGACGAACGCCCGCTGCTGGTCCAGGGCGAGCAGCACGTGGTCCGCCATGTGGTTGAACGAGCGTGCCAGGCGCCGGAGTTCGGGCGGTCCGGAGCTGGGGGCGACCCGGGCGTTCATCCGGCCGGTGGCGATGTCGTGGGTGGCCCGGTCCAGGGTGCGGACGGGGCGCAGCACCCAGCCGGTGAGCCGGACGGCGAGCAGGACGGCGGCGACCATGGCGAGCGCCTCGCCGGCGCCGAGCCAGAGCCAGCGGTCCAGCACCCGGGAGCGCAGCTCGCCGGTCGGCGACTCGGTGATCACCAGCGCGATCACGTCGCCGTCCCGGACCACCGGGGTGGCCACCGTGAGGGTGCGGTCCGGGGTCCAGGGCCAGACCTGCGGCGGGTTCTTGCTGCGGCGGCCGTCCACCGCGTCCTGGAACGCCCGGGCGCCGGGGCCCTCCTCGGGGACCTGCCAGCCCTCGGGGGCGACTGCGACGGCGCTGCCGTCCCGGTGGAAGACGCCGACCCGGATGCCGTAGAGCTGGTGGTAGCGCTCGACCTCCAGGGCGAGCGAGCGCAGCCGGCCGCCGTCGCCGTCCTCCGGGACGGCCGAGCCCTTGACGGCGGTGCCGGCCGGCGGCAGTCCCTGGGTGGGGAGCTGCTGGGCGAAGCGGGCCGCGTCGTCCATCCGGTCGACCACCACCGCGCTCTGCTCGGCGGCGGCCTCGGCGGCGGCCAGCGGCAGCCCGAGGGCGGCCAGGACGGCGACCATCAGGGCGAGCAGGATGCCGAGCAGGCGGGTGCGCACGGGAGTTCAGCTCTCCCGGGAGGGGTCGGTCGCAGCGGGATCGGTGGCGGACGGGTCGGCTTCGGCCGGAGCCACGGGAGTTGACGGACCGTCGGCCGCGGGCTGCTCCGGCATCAGCCGGTAGCCGACCCCGCGCACCGCCTCGACCAGGCCGGGCAGCGCCAACTTGGTGCGCAGCGAGCCGATGTGCACCTCCAGCGTGCGCCCGTTGCCCTCCCAGCCGGAGCGCCAGACCTCACTGAAGATCTGCTCCCGCCGGTAGACCACGCCGGGGCTCTGGGCGAGCAGCGCCAGCAGGTCGAACTCCTTGCGGGTGAGCGGCACGTCGCGGCCGTGCACGCTGACCCGGCGGCGCTCGCGGTCGATCAGCACGCCGCGGGCCTCCAACGGGCCGCCCTGGGCGACCGGTTCGGTGGGTTCGGCGGCCTGGCCGCGACGGGCCACCGCGTGGATCCGGGCCAGCAGTTCGCCCATGTCGTAGGGCTTGGTGACGTAGTCGTCGGCGCCGAGGTTGAGGCCGTGGATGCGGGACCGGATGTCGGCCCGCGCGGTCACCATGATCACCGGGACCGAGCTGTGCGCGCGGATCCGGCTGCACACCTCGAAGCCGTCCCGGTCGGGCAGGCCGAGGTCGAGCAGGACCACCCGGTAGGGGTCGTTGCCGTCCGGCACCAGGGCGTCCAGTGCCTCGTGGCCGCTGCGGGCGTGCCGGACCTGGAAGCCGTGTCGGCCGAGCACCGCGACCAGGGCCGCGGCCACCCGGTCGTCGTCCTCGACGAGCAGGAGTCGCACCGTGGGTCCTCCTTCCGGTCCGGGTCTCGCGGGGGTCACGCCTCTTCTGCGTGCGGTACCTGCGGAGTATCGTCCAGACCGCCCGTTCTGTCACGGCCCGCCCGGCGCGCGGCCGTCCGCCACTGCGGCGGGTGACCGGGCGTGGCCGGATCGTGATGCTCAAGTTCCGCTCAGATCCGCTGACGTGACAATGTCAGCCGCCCTAGGGTCAGCCGGACCGGGGGCTGAGAGCTCCGCCGGCGATCAGCCCCCGGCACCAGCGCAACGCACCGAAGCACCGACGCACGACCCCCGGGGAGCCTTCCGGTGGGACTGTCCACGAGGGAGCCAGGCTCGATGACCGAGAACGCCGTGAGTGACACCGCGCCCGCTCCCCTGGTGGTGCTGAGCGGTGTGAACAAGCACTTCGGCGCCCTGCACGTGCTCCAGGACATCGACCTGGAGATCAAGCAGGGCGAGGTGGTCGTGCTGATCGGCCCGTCCGGCTCCGGCAAGTCCACGCTCTGCCGGACCATCAACCGGCTGGAGACCATCGACGCCGGCACCATCACCATCGACGGCCGGCCGCTGCCGGCCGAGGGCCGCGAGCTGGCGAGGCTCCGCGCCGAGGTGGGCATGGTGTTCCAGTCCTTCAACCTCTTCGCGCACAAGACCGTGCTGGAGAACGTGGTGCTCGGCCAGGTGAAGGTGCGCAAGGTCGCCCGCCCGGACGCCGAGCGGACCGCCCGCGAACTGCTGGACCGGGTCGGCCTGGCCGCGCACGCGGACAAGTTCCCCGCGCAGCTCTCCGGCGGCCAGCAGCAGCGTGTGGCGATCGCCCGCGCGCTGGCCATGAAGCCCAAGGTGATGCTCTTCGACGAGCCCACCTCGGCGCTCGACCCGGAGATGGTCAACGAGGTGCTGGAGGTCATGCGCGACCTCGCGGCCGAGGGCATGACCATGGTCGTGGTCACCCACGAGATGGGCTTCGCCCGCTCCGCCGCCAACCGCGTGCTGTTCATGGCCGACGGCCGTCTCGTCGAGGAGAACACCCCCGAGGCGTTCTTCACCGCGCCGCGCAGCGACCGGGCCAAGGACTTCCTTTCGAAGATCCTGCACCACTGACGCCCCGACTGACCTAGCGTCAGTCCCTGTCATGCCCAGAACTCCCCCGGCCCGGCTCCACCGTGCCCACGATCGAGGAGACAGCTCCTTCATGCGCAACCGTCGCACCATCGCCGCCGCCCTGTCCGTGCTCGCGCTGACCGCCGTCGCCGCCTGCGGCAAGGAAGCCCCCAAGTCGGACGACTCCAGCGCCAAGCTGCCCACCTACACGGTGAAGACCGACGCCGCCGTCTCGGGCTCGAAGGTCTTCGAGGAGGCCAAGAAGCGCGGCAAGCTGGTCATCGGCGCCAAGTCCGACCAGCCCTTCCTCGGCTTCGAGAACGTCACCACCAAGACCCGTGACGGCTTCGACATCGAGATCGCCAAGATGATCGCCGCCGACCTGGGCTTCGGCCCGGACAAGATCGAGTGGAAGACCATCGTCTCGGCCAACCGCGAGACCGCCCTCAAGAACGCGCAGATCGACCTCTACGTCGGCACCTACACCATCAACGACACCCGCAAGCAGAGCGTGTCGTTCGCCGGTCCGTACTACGTGGCCGGCCAGGACCTGCTGGTGAAGGCCACCAACAAGGAGATCACCGGCCCGGAGAGCGTCGCGGGCAAGAAGGTCTGCTCGGTCACCGGCTCCACCTCGGTGAAGCAGATCAAGACCTACAACCCCGGCACCGTCGTCGAGTACGAGACCTACGCCCAGTGCGTGGACAAGCTCCTCACCGACGAGGTCGACGCGGTCACCACCGACGACGCGATCCTCAAGGGCTTCGGCGCCAAGAACGCCGGCAAGCTCCGGGTGGTCGGCAAGCCGTTCACCAAGGAGCCGTACGGCATCGGCGTCCAGAAGGAGGACCCGGCGTTCCAGCAGGCCGTCATCGCCGCGCTGAAGGCGCACGAGGACAACGGCGACTGGAAGAAGGCGTACGACGCCACCCTCGGCCTCTCGGGCTCCCCGGCCCCGGAGATCCCGGCGCTCACCAACTGACCCGTCCAGCAACGAAAGGAGGGTCGCCGGCATGGGCATGCTCTTCGAGGACGGCAACTTCGAGCTGTTCCGTAACGGGTTCCTGCACACGGTCGAACTGAGCGCGCTGAGCGCGCTGTTCGCCCTGCTGCTGGGTGTCCTGCTGGCGGCCTTCCGGGTCTCCCCCGTCCCGGTGCTGCGAGTCTTCGGCACCGTCTGGGTGAACACCTTCCGGAACACCCCGCTGACCGTGCTGTTCTTCGCGGTGGTCTTCGGACTCCCGCGGCTGGACGTGCACTTCGAGCACTTCACCTTCGCGGTGATCGCGCTCTCCGCCTACACCGCGTCGTTCGTCTGCGAGGTGATCCGGTCCGGCATCAACACCGTGCCGGTCGGCCAGGCCGAGGCGGCCCGCAGCCTGGGCATGACCTTCGGTCAGACCCTGACCCAGATCGTGCTGCCGCAGGCCGGCCGCACCGTGCTGGCCCCGCTCAGCAGCGTCTTCATCGCACTCCCCCGCAACTCGGCGGTGGCCGGTGCGTTCAGCGTCCCGGAGCTCTTCAACTTCCAGGCCACGCTGACCGACAAGGGCTACTCGATCCTGGCCATCTTCTTCTGGGTCGCGCTCGCCTACCTGCTGATCAGCGCCTGCGTCGCCCTGTTCTTCAAGTTCCTGGAAACCCGTCTGGCGGTGGCCCGTTGAGCGGCAACAGCAGCGTCCTCTACGACGTCCCCGGGCCCCGGGCCCGGCTGCGCAACAACGTCCTCGGGGTGGTCTCCGGCCTCGCCCTGCTGGCCGGCCTCTGGTACGCGTTCACCAAGCTGAACGACGCCGGGCAGTTCTCGGCCGCGATGTGGGACGTGTTCGCGTACAAGAACACCCAGGAGACCATCCTCACCGCGCTGCTGGACACCCTGCTGGCCTTCGGCACGGCCGCGGTGCTCTCGCTGGTGCTCGGCGCCCTGCTGGCGATCGGCCGACTCTCCGACCACAGGCCGGTGCGCGCCGTCTGCACCGCCGTGGTCCAGTTCTTCCGGGCCATGCCGCTGCTGGTCATGATCTTCGGCCTGTACGTGGCGGTCCTCACCTCCGCCCCGTTCTGGGCCCTGGTGATCGGCCTGACGCTGTACAACGGCGCCGTCCAGGCCGAGATCATCCGCTCCGGCATCAACGCGGTGCCGCGCGGCCAGAGCGAGGCGGGCTACGCGATCGGCCTGCGCAAGACCCAGGTGATGACGCTGATCCTCACCCCGCAGGCGGTCCGGGCCATGCTGCCCGCGATCATCGGCCAGCTGGTGGTCACCCTCAAGGACACCTCGCTCGGCTACGTGATCACCTACCCGGAGCTGCTCCACGTCGGCAAGCAGATCGCCGCCAGCTGGGCCACTCCGGACGGCTACCCCTACATCCCGGTCACCATCGTGATCGGCGCGATCTACATCGGCTGCTGCCTGCTGCTGACCGCGCTCGCCAAGTGGCTGGAGGGCCGGAGCCGTCGCGGCGCGAACCGGCGCACAACGGCCGCTGCTTGACGGACACGCAGGTGATCTGTTGCATTGCTCTTCGTGACACCACCCGGGACTCCTGACGCTCCGTCGGCCGCCGCCAGCCCAGCTCGGACCGAGCGGGCCGGGGAGGTCCCGTCGTGGATCCGGTGATCATCGTCGGGGCCGGGCCGGTCGGCCTGGCCCTGGCGCTCGCCCTGGCCCGGCACGAGGTGCCGACCGTGGTGCTCGACGAGGGTGCCGGGGTCTGCTCCGAGGGCCCGCGCAGCGTGGTGCTCACCGAGCAGACCACCGGCTTCCTGACCCGGCTCGGCTACCAGCGGGCCGGCTCCGACGCCGCCCACTGGGACGCCTTCACCGTCTTCCGGCGGCGCTCCGAGGTGCTCCGGCTCCCGCTCAGCGGGATCAGCCACCTGCCCCAGCACCGCCTGCACCGCGGCCTGCGGGACGCGGCCACCGCCACCCCGCTGATCCAGCTCACCCCGCACACCCGGCTGGTCGAGCTGGAGCAGGACGGCGACGGGGTCTCCGTCCGCACCCAGCACACCCAGAACGGCAGCTCCACCTGGTGGCGCGGCAGCCACCTGGTGGGCTGCGACGGGGCCCGCTCGGCGGTCCGCAAGCTGCTGAGGATCCGCTTCCCCGGCCGCCCGGCGGTGGACCGGCACGCAGTGGCCACCCTCCGGGTCGACCTGCCCTTCCCCGGCGAGGCCCGACTGCACCGCGAGCCCCCGTGGCGCGGCGACCGCGAGGCCTCCGCCCGCCCGCTCCCCGACGGCCTCTGGCGGCTGGACTGGCGGCTGCCGCCCGGCCGCCCGGCCCCCGAGACCCCGGTCGACCCGCACGCCACCTGGCCCGGCATCGTCACCGGGGACACCCTGCTGGCGCGGGTCCGGTCCACCCTGACCGGCTGGTGCGGCGAGCTCCCGGAGTTCGAGCTGCTGGCCGCCGCCGACCACACCGCCCAGCAGCGGCTGGCCGCCCGCTTCCGGATCGGCCGCTGCTTCCTGGCCGGCGACGCCGCCCACCTGCACGGCGCGCTCGGCATGCAGAACCTCGCCGACGGCCTGCGGGACGTGGACAACCTCTCCTGGCGGCTCGCGCTGGCCTGGCACCTGCCCACCGACCCCGGCTCCGGCTCCCAGCTGCTGGACGGCTACGAGAGCGAGCGGCGCGGCGCGGTCGGCGCCCGGCTGCGGGCGGTCGACCAGTCGATGCCGCTGCTGCGCCCGCTGCGCGGCTGGGCCCAGACCAGACGCTCGCTGCTGACCGGCTCGTTCCGCAAGCACGCCCCGCTGCTGACGGACGGTCAGCTCGGCACCGGCCGGTTCGGCGGCGCCCCCGCCTACCCCGAGGCACCCTCCGGGGTCCCCGGCCGGGTGCCGCCGCAGCGCGGCCCCAAGGGCACCGCGCTGACCGAACAGCTCCCGCCGACCGCCCCCGGGGTGCTCGCCCCCGACGTCCCGGTGATCACCACCGAGGGCACCCCCGACCACCTGCACGCCCGCCTCGGGGCCGGCTTCCTGCTGCTGCTGGTCGCCCCCGGCGCCACCGTCTGGTCCTCCCGGCACTGGCTCTCGGCCGGCCTGATGCCCCGCCTCACCGCACTGGCCGCCTCGCTGCCGATCCCCGCCGAGGTGCTGGTCACCGACCAGTACCCGGCCGCCGATCCGCACACCGTCCTGCTGATCCGCCCCGACGGCCACGTGGTCGGCACCACCCACGGCGCCGAACCGGACACCCTGCACGCCCTCGCCCAGCACGCCCGGGGCGGCCCGGCCCCGGCCCCGATCACCAGCCCGGACCTGGGCGGTTCCTGACGCCTCCGCACCGGGGCCGCTCACTGGTCGCGGCGGCGCACCGCCAGGGTGGTGGCCAGGACGGCCGCCGCCGCCCAGCAGGCGAGCACCAGCCAGGCACCGCCGTGGGTGGCCGGGTAGGGCTGGAGGGCGGCGATCTCCGGGCGCTCGGCCAGCGTGCTCCAGGCGCGGAAGGGGGTGGCGTTGCCGAGCACGGCGGTGAGGTGGCGGCGGGGGCTCAGGAAGGCGGGCACGATCACCAGCAGCACGGTGGCACCGACCACCGAGAAGGCACCGTGCCGCAGCAGCGCGCCGACGGCCGCGCCGGTCAGCGCGGCGACCGGGGCGAGCAGCGCCGAGGCCAGCACCAGCCGCAGCGCACCGGGGTGACCGATCGTCACCCCGGCCTGCTGGGTGGCGTACTGGGCCTGGGTCAGCCAGAACGAGGCCGCCGCCAGCAGGGCGCCGAACACCGTGGCCACCGCACCCACCACCAGGGACTTGGCCAGCATCACCGCGCCACGGGCCGGCACCGCGACGAAGGTGGTGCGGATCAGACCGCTGCCGTACTCACCGGTGACGGTGACCGCGCCCCAGGCACCCAGCGCCAGCAGCAGCACCGAGGCCCCGTTGGAGGTGAAGGCGGTCATCAGGGCGTGGCCCTCGGCGGCGAACTCGGCCTGGGCGGCCGGATCCATCTGGTCCCAGTAGCGGACCTGGTCCCAGGCGGTCCCCACGTTCAGCCCGAGCACGGCGAGCGCGGTCAGTAGCAGGGCGCCGGCGGTGGAGCGCAGTGACCAGAGCTTGATCCACTCAGCGGCGAGCAGGTCGGTCAGGCGGGCACGCGGCTCGGCGGCGAGCAGGGTCGCGGTGGTCATCGGGGGCTCCCGGCGAGGTCGGCGGTGCGGTCGGTGGTGGTGCGGTCGGTGGCGGTGCGGTCGGTGGTGCGGTCGGCAGCGGTGCGGTGGGTGGCGTGGGCGGCGGTGAGCTCCATGAAGGCCTGCTCCAGGGAGGCCGTCCGGGGGCTGAGCTCGTGCAGCGGCAGGCGGTGACGGAGCGCCAGGTCACCGATCTCGGCGGCGGCCAGGCCGCCGACGGTGAGCACCTCGCCGTCGGTCCGCACCCGGGCCCCGCGCTCGGCCAGCAGCGCGGCCAGCTCGACGTGGCCCGGGGTCCGGACGGTCACGGTGCTGCCGCCCCGGGCGGCGAAGTCGGCCAGGCTCTCGGCCGCGATCAGCTCGCCCCGGCCGATCACCACCAGGTCGTCGGCGGTGTGCTCCATCTCCGTCATCAGGTGGCTGGAGACGAACACCGTCCGGCCCTCGGCGGCAAGCCGGCGGAACAGCCCGCGCACCCAGCGCACGCCCTCCGGGTCCAGTCCGTTCAGCGGCTCGTCGAAGAGCAGCACCGGCGGATCGCCCAGCAGCGCCCCGGCGATGCCGAGCCGCTGGCGCATGCCCAGCGAGTAGCCGCCGATCCGGCGCCCGGCCGCCTCGGTGAGGCCGACCTCGGCCAGCACCTCGGCCACCCGGGAGCGCGGGATCCGGTTGCTCCGGGCCAGTGCCGTCAGGTGGGCCCGGCCGCTGCGGCCACCGTGCACCTCGCTCGCGTCCAGCAGCGCGCCGACCTGCCGCAGGCCGCGCGACCGGTCCCGGAACGGCCGTCCGTCGATCAGCACCGATCCGGCGGTCGGGGTGTGCAGGCCGAGCACCATCCGCAGGGTGGTGCTCTTGCCCGAGCCGTTCGGCCCGAGGAAGCCCGTCACCCGGCCGGGCCGGACGGTGAAGGAGAGCCGGTGGACGGCGGTGGTCGAGCCGTAACGCTTCGTCAGTTCGTTGACCTCGATCATGGATCCGAGCCTGCCGGGCCGGGCCGGGGCCGGGCGTCGGCCCGGCGGTGTCACCTCCGGGCGGCGGTGTCCTCCCCGGGTGTACGACCACGGGCCGATGACGCGGCCGTCCATGATCACTAGCATCGGTGCCATGCGGATACCCCTGCTCGGGCGGTTCAGCCCGGCCACCTGGACGGTGCTCGCCTGGTGCGCGGGCACCGTGCTCACCGGGCTCTTCCGGATGCGACTGCCGGGCGAGTACTACGCGGCCGTGCTGCCCGGAGTGGTCTACCTCCGGTGGGACGGCCTCGTCATGCTCGCCCTGGCCGGCCTCTGCACCCTGTGGGGCGCCCGGAGACTGATGGTGCGTCCGGCGTCCGGCCTGGCCTGGGTGCTGGCCGGAGCGGTGCTCGGCACCCTGCCGCTCAGCGTGGGCGAGATCCCGCTCCAGCAGTACCTGGCGGTGGACGTCGCGGTGTACCTCCTCGCCGTGACGCTGCCCCGGCGCCGGTCACTGCGGATGCTGGGCGCGGCGCTCGGACTGCTCGCCGGGTACCTCGCCTTCCGGATGCTCCAGGGCTGGCCGGCCGGGGTCTCGGTCGAGCTCACCGTGGCGCTGCTCGCCGTGATCTCCTGGCTGCTCGGCTCCTCCACCCGGCAGGCCCGGGAGCACCACGAGGAGACCAGGGCACGGGCCACCGAGCAGGCCGTCACCGACGAACGACTCCGGATCGCCCGCGAGCTGCACGACATGGTGGCCCACAGCATGGGCGTGATCGCCCTCCAGGCGGGCGCCGCCAAGCGGGTGATCGACCGTCAGCCGGAGGCCGCCCGGGAGGCCCTGGCCAGCATCGAGACCACCGGCCGGGAGACCCTGGCCGGGCTGCGCCGGATGCTGGTCGCCCTGCGCACCGACGACCCGCTCACCCCGGACCTGGGGGTGGCCGACCTGCCCGCGCTGGCCGAGTCCACCACCGCCGCCGGCCTCCGGGTGGAGCTGCGGCACACCGGCGGCTCCGGTCCGCTCCCGCCGGAGGTGGACGTCTCGGCGTACCGGATCGTCCAGGAGTCGCTGACCAACGTCCTCAAGCACGCCCGCACCGACCACTGCCTGGTGACGGTCGGTCAACTGCCGGACGCGCTGGTACTGGAGGTCACCGACCACGGCACCGGGCCGGGGCGCGGCAGCGGCCCGCCGGGCTTCGGGCTGGCCGGCATGCGCGAGCGGGTCGCCCTGCTGCACGGCGAGCTGCACGCGGGCCCGCTGCCCGGCGGCGGCTGGCGGGTCACCGCCCGGCTGCCGCTCTCCGCCTCCCCGCTGGACCCCGCACCGCCCGCCGGCACCACCCCGACAGGAGCCCGAGCCCGATGACCGTCCGCGTCCTGCTCGCCGATGACCAACCGCTGATCCGCACCGCACTGCGGATGGTGCTCACCGACTCCCCCGACCTGGAGGTGGCGGGAGAGGCCGGCAACGGCGCCGAGGCCGTCGCGCTGGTCGAGGAGCTGCGCCCCGACGTGGTGGTGATGGACCTGCGGATGCCGGTGCTGGACGGCATCGAGGCCACCCGGCGGATCACCGCCGGCCCGGACGGCCCGCAGGTGATCGTGCTGACCACCTTCGACGAGGACGAGAACGTGCACGGCGCCCTGCGGGCCGGTGCCTCCGGCTTCCTGGTCAAGGACATGGCCCTGGACGAGATCCTGGCCGCGATCCGGGTGGTCGCGGGCGGCGAGGCGCTGCTCGCCCCGAGCGTCACCCGCCGGCTGATCACCGAGTTCGCCGCGCGCCCGGGTGGTCCCGGCGGTCCCGGCGGCCCGCCCCGGCGGGAGCTGACCGGCATCACCGAGCGCGAGCGGGAGGTGCTCACCCTGGTCGGCCGGGGCCTGTCCAACGCGGAGATCTCCGAGCAGCTGGTGATCAGCCCGGCCACCACCAAGACCTACCTCAGCCGGCTGCTGGCCAAGCTGGACGCCCGCGACCGGGTCCGGCTGGTGATCCTGGCCTACGAGGCGGGCCTGGTCGGCGCCTGACATCCCGCCACCGGCCGGGCGGCCACGGCCCGGTCCGGTGGGCTGCCCGCCCCGCCCGGCACCGAGCTGCTGCGCCTCCGGCCGATCGGCCCTCGGTCGCCCGCCGTCCGCTGCCCGCTGCCCGCTGCCCGGCAGCACCGAGCGGCGATGGCCAACGCGCTGCCCCGGCTTCGGCCCCGGCCCCGGCCCCGGCCCCGGTGGAACACCTCGACAGGCGGCCGCGCAGCACGCACACCCGCACCCTCCCGGCACCTGACGGGCCCTCACCCACCCGCCGCCCGGCCCCTCCGTACAGCCGTGGCCGGGCCGGTGCGGACACCCGGTACGGAGCCGCCCCGCGCACCCGCCCGACGGGCAGCAGCCCCTCCAGGCCTCCCGCCACCGCCCTGGCAACCGTGGCCACCACGGCACTCCACCCCGTGAAGCACCTCGCACCGCCGGCTGCGCAGCGCACCGGTACCACCACCTGACGGGCCCTCACCAGCCCGCCTAGCGGCGCCCGCGCGGCAGCGGCTAGCGCGCCACCTCGACGGCCCGGGTCTCGCGGATCACCGTGACCCGGACCTGGCCGGGGAGGCTGACCTCCTCGGTGATCCGCTTGGCGATCTCCCGGGCCAGCACCTGGGCCGCGATGTCGTCCACCTGATCCGGCTGGACCAGCACCCGGACCTCCCGGCCCGCCTGCATCGCGTACGCCTTGGTGACCCCGGGCTGTCCGACCGCGATCTCCTCCAGCCGGGCCAGCCGGCGGACGTAGTTCTCGGCCGACTCCTTGCGGGCACCCGGCCGGCCGCCGGAGCAGGCGTCGGCGGCCTGGACCAGCACCGCCTCGACCGTCTGCGGGTCGACCTCGCCGTGGTGCGCGGCGATCGCGTGCACCACCTCGGGCTGCTCGCCCCAGCGGCGCGCGTAGTCGGCCCCGGCCAGCGCGTGGCTGCCGACCGCCTCCGAGGAGAGGGCCTTGCCGATGTCGTGCAGCAGCGCGGCCCGCCGCACCAGCGCGGCGTCCGCCCCGACCTCGGCCGCCAGCACCGCGCCCACCCGGGCCGACTCCACCAGGTGGGCCAGCACGTTCTGCCCGTACGAGGTGCGGTAGCGCAGCTGGCCCAGGGTGCGGACCAACTCCGGCTCCATCTCGCCGACCTGGGTCGCCAGCAGGGCGTCCTCACCGGCCCGGACACAGAGCCGCTCCACCTCGCGCAGGCTGCGGGCGTGCACCGCCTCGATCCGGGTGGGCTGGATCCGGCCGTCCGCCACCAGGGTCTCCAGGGTGAGCCGGGCGGCCTCCCGCCGGATCGGGTCGAAGCTGGAGAGCTGGACCACGCCCGGGGTCTCGTCCACCAGCAGGTTGACCCCGGTGACGGCCTCGAAGGCGCGGATGTTGCGCCCTTCCTTGCCGATGATCCGGCCCTTCAACTCCTCGGCGGGGAGCCGGAAGACCGAGAGCACCGTCTCCGCCGTCTGCTCGGCGGCCACCCGCTGGACCGCTCCCGCGACGATGTCCCGGGCGAGCTCCTCGCCGTCCCGCCGGGCGTTCCGCTCGATCTCCCGGACGGTCACGGCCGCCTCCCGCCGGGCAGCCGCCTCGGCGGCCCGCAGCACTTCGGTCCGGGCCTCCTCGGTGGTCAGCCCGGCCAGCCGCTCCAGCTCCCGCCGCTGCTCGCCCTCACGCTCGGCCACCGCCGCCTCCCGGGCGGCCAACTCGGCCCGGCGGCTGCCCAGTTCGGCCTCGACCAGCCCGACCGCGCCCACCGCCCGCCGCTCGGTGCCGCGCATCCACCGGAACGCCAGCAGCAGCAGCGCCAACAGCAGAACGCCGAGGCACCCCGTCACGATCCACATAGGGCCCGCTCCCGTCCCGCTCAACCACGCATTGCTGTGAGGCTAAGCGGGGGTCACGAAACGGTCAAGATACGCTTCCGAACCGTCAGGACCGGAAGCTGACACTCTGTCACTACCCAGTCTCATCGAAGTTCGAGGCGTCTCACCGAAGGTTGACCGCTGCTCGGTCCCGCGTTCGACGGACCGCTCGTCGCAGCGCACCCGTGCACGCGACCGCCACCAGGAGCAGCGCTGCCGGAGCCGCCAGCGCAGTGGTCCAGGCCATGAAGCCCCTCATGGGGACCGTGTAGGAGCCCCACGGCGTCTTCGCCGCGGCGACGTGCTCGCCGGGGTGGCCGTCATGGCGCAGCGAGACACGGGTGCCGTCGGCGAGCAGGCCGTCGCACTGGACGTAGCCGTTGCGACCGGCGTGCCTGGTCTCACAGGCCGACACCGTCACCTGTTCCACTGGTCCGCTCGGCGCGACCAGGGACAGCCCGAGCACGAGCGCGACAGCAGCCGCGCCCAAGCACAACGCCGCCAGCACCCCCCACAGCACGACCGCCCACCGTCGGCCCGTCCCACTCGCCACCATCACGACACGATAGCCACCCACCCGAAGGCCGAACAACGGCAGCGGGGTCGGGCACCTGACCCGTTCTTCACCACGCGGGCCGGCCTGCGGCCGGACTCCGCTGAGACAGCCTCGCGTCGACCGAACTCCGGTGAGACGGGCCACGGGTGCCCCGTCTCACCGGTCCTCGGCCGATCCCACCCGACTTCGACCGGCTCCCTCCGCCCCGCTACCAGGCCGGCCTCGGATCTTGACGTTCGGTCGAGAAGTCTGCGGGTACCTCGGCCCGCCCGTCCGTCCGCCACAGGTACCCCGGGCTGGGCGAGAACTCGTCCGTCAAGGGCGCCGGGGCGTGGAACCGCTGGACATGTGGCATCTGCACCTCGACGAGCGCGCCGTCGTACATCATCCACAGGCCGAAGCAGTCGTCCTCCTCGTCGTGGATCAGCACCTGCACCTGCTCGGGGCACGGCCATGCGAGCGATTCCAAGTGCTTCAGCAGACCCGAGCGTGTCCCCTGCCTGTGGAACTCGATGACCCACCCCCCGACGAACAAGCCCAGTGGTTCGAACTTGCCCTTCCAGCTCCGTGAATCGTCGAACCGGCAGAGCGGCTCCATGACCTCGTCCGCATAGGTTGCGAACACGATGACCTGCGCAATCCTGCTCATGCAGGAGTATCACCGCCTGCCGCAGGTCACCGGCAACCGATTTCGAACACGGTCAGGTCGGCTGCGTACGGCACGGCCACCGACCTGAGCTGCGGTCAACCGTCACTCCGTCCCGGCCGCCAAGCCCTTCCGGTGCCGTCGGTGCCGTCGGCAAGACTGGGGGCATGAGAGAGACCGTCTTCACCCGCCGGAGCGGCTGGATCCCGAGCGTGGTCCGCCAGGACGGCGAGCTGAGGCTGATGCTCGCCGCCGGTGCCGACGCCAACCACGAGCCCCGCACCTTCACGTTCCCGATCGGCGAGGCCCACCTCACGGTGATCCGGTCCGACCTGGCCAGGCACCTGCTGCTCTGGACCGCGCTCCTTCCGCTCTGCGACGCCGCCGGCACCCGGGGCCCGTTGGACGAGGATGCCGCCGTCGCGCTGCTGGACCCAGTGCTGCTCGCCCCGCCCGAGGAGGTCGACGCGCTCTTCCGACGGATCCGGTGGGACGGCGGGCAGTTGATCGCCCACGGGGCCGACCCCGACCTGCTCGAACGCGGCCGGGTGTGTGCGGCGCTGAGCGCGGCGACCGAGACCGCCGACGCGAGGCGCGCCCAGGAGTACCACGCGGACCGCCGCCGGGCCGAGCGCGGCGTGGTGCTCGGCCCGCTCGACGCCGCACTGCTGCGGTACACGGGGCAGTACCTGCACGGCTCGACCGTCCCGAGGCGGACGCCCGGGGCCGTCGACCCGTCGCTGCTGCCCGAGGTCCTCCGGGTGGTCGGCACGGCGGAGCGGGCCGGCACCGGGATGCGGATCGGCCGCGATCCGCGACGCGGGAAGCGCGCCACCGACCGGGACGACTGGGCCCGGAAGGAGGCGGCCGTCGAGGCGGCCGTGCGCCGGGTACACCCGGAGCTCGTCGACGACGCGGTGCGCACCGTGACCTTCCTGGTGTGCTCGGAGGCGGCGAACCGCGCCAGGAACGCACCCGTGGACGAGGACGAGGCGGGCGGCCCCGACGCCGGCGAGGGGAAGACCGCCCTGTCGTTCACCGACGACAAGGGTGCCGAGCGGACGTGGCAGCGGGGCGGCCCGCGCACGGCGACCGCCGAGTTCTGGGAGTTCGTCGCCGACCGCTCCGCTGCGGACAACGAGGTCTTCACCATCGAGGACGAGGGGGCGGGCGAGGGCATCCAGCTCCACTTCTACGCCGACTCGGTCGCCCGGATCACCACCCTGCGCGCGGGCACGGACGGCTCGGAGCCGGAGTACCGGGTCGAGTACGCCCTGGTCGACGGGATGGGCGGGTACCGTGCCGTGGTGAGCGCCTTCGTCCGGGGCGGCTGCGCCGCCCTCGACGCACACGGCCCCTGGCTGCCGGACGCCGCCGCCTTGGAGCGCGCACGTCGGCACCGCGACGCCGCCCGGTAGCCCCCCGCCGCCGGGCGGCGGGCGGCGGGCGGCGGGCGGCGCGGACAGCGCCTTCGACATCAGGGGCGGGCGGAGCACCTCACTGCGCCGGAGCCGCCTCCGGCTGACGGACCGCCGGCTCGCCCACCTGGTGGCCGAATCCGAGCTCGCCGGGGACCTGGAGCTCCGGTCGGCCACCTTCCTGGAACACGCACCGCGGGTGTACC
Source organism: Kitasatospora sp. NPDC096147 (assembly GCF_044763225.1). NCBI lineage: Bacteria > Bacillati > Actinomycetota > Actinomycetes > Kitasatosporales > Streptomycetaceae > Kitasatospora > Kitasatospora sp. NPDC096147. The sequence goes on from NZ_JBIWFX010000016.1 coordinate 121,803, forward strand.
GGCGCTCGACCTCCCGGCCACGCCCCCGGCCGGTCTCGACGACCTCGTGGCACGGGCCGATTCGCCGAGCCCGGATTCGAGCCCAGAGCCAGAGCCCGGAGCCGAGCCGGGGCCGAGCCCGAGCCCGACGGCGGCTGCGGCCTTCGCCCTGCGGAGCCGACCGACCGGCCGGGGCCGGTCAGCGCTCGGCCTCCAGTGCGTCCTTGACGATCCGGAAGGCCAAGCCCTCCGGATAGCCCCGGCGGGCCAGCGCACCGACCAGGCGGCGAAGCTTCGCCTGGTCGTCCAGGCCCCGCATGGTGCGCAGCCGCCGCTCGACGAACTCCCGGGCGGCGGCCTGCTCGTCGTCCTCGTCCACCTGGGCGAGGGCCCGCTCGGCCAGCTCCGGGGCCACTCCTCGCTGCCGCAGCTCCTGGGCCAGCACCCGGCGCCCGAGCCCCCGGGCGTGGTGCCGGGACTCGACCCAGGCCTCGGCGAAGGCTCCGTCGTCGATCAGCCCGACCTCCTCCAGCCGGTCCAGCACCTGCTCGGCCACCTCGGCGGGGATCTCCCGCTTGGCCAGCGCCTCGGCCAGCTGCTTGCGGGTCTTGGCCGCACCGGTCAGCAGCCGCAGGCAGATCGCCCGGGCCCGCTCGGCCGGATCGGCCTCCTCGGCGGCGCGCTGCTCCTTGCGGGCCTTCCGGGCGGCCTTCCGCTCCTCCTTGGTCAACTCCGGCTCGCCGGAAGGCTCGTCGGCCGTCGGCGGGGCCATCCAGTCCGGCCCGCCGCCGGCCCGAGCCTGCTCCGGCCCGGACGCCCCCGCTGCTTCCGCCGCCTCGGCCGCCAGCGCCGAGCGCCGACGCCGCCGACCCCCCGTCAGCTCCGAGGCCCGGATCATCCCGTCGAACGCCGGGATGCCGGGCTCGTCCTCCGAGCCCGGCATCCCGGTACCGCTGTCGTGCCTCAACGCAGGCTCAGCTCTTCGCCGCCGCCGTCTTCTTGGCCGCCGTCTTCTTGGCGGCCGGGCCGGTCTCGTCCTCGGCGCCGACGGCGGCCGGGGCGGCCTCGCCCTCGGGGGTCTCGACCTTCGGGCCGATGCCGAGCTTGCCCTTGATCTTGGCCTCGATCTCGTCGGCCAGCTGCGGGTTGTCGCGCAGGAAGTTGCGGGCGTTCTCCTTGCCCTGGCCGAGCTGGTCGCCCTCGTAGGTGTACCAGGCGCCGGACTTACGGATGAAGCCGTGCTCCACGCCCATGTCGATCAGGCCGCCCTCGCGGCTGATGCCGATGCCGTAGAGGATGTCGAACTCGGCCTGCTTGAACGGGGCGGCGACCTTGTTCTTCACCACCTTGACGCGGGTGCGGTTGCCGACCGCCTCGGTGCCGTCCTTGAGCGTCTCGATCCGGCGGATGTCGAGGCGCACGGAGGCGTAGAACTTCAGCGCGCGGCCACCGGTGGTGGTCTCGGGCGAGCCGAACATCACGCCGATCTTCTCGCGCAGCTGGTTGATGAAGATCGCGGTGGTGTTCGACTGGTTCAGCGCACCGGCGATCTTGCGCAGGGCCTGGCTCATCAGACGGGCCTGGAGGCCGACGTGCGAGTCGCCCATCTCGCCCTCGATCTCGGCGCGCGGCACCAGGGCGGCCACCGAGTCGATGATCACCAGGTCGATCGCGCCGGAGCGGATCAGCATGTCGGTGATCTCCAGCGCCTGCTCACCCGTGTCGGGCTGGCTGATCAGCAGCGCGTCGGTGTCGACACCGAGCTTCTTGGCGTACTCCGGGTCGAGCGCGTGCTCGGCGTCCACGAAGGCCACCGTGCCGCCCTGACGCTGGCAGTTCGCCGCCAGGTGCAGGGTGAGGGTGGTCTTGCCGGAGGACTCCGGGCCGTAGATCTCGACCACCCGGCCGCGCGGGATGCCGCCGACGCCGAGGGCCACGTCCAGCGCCGTGGAGCCGGTCGGGATCACGTCGATCGGCTCGTTCGCCCGCTCGCCGAGCCGCATCACCGAGCCCTTGCCGAACTGCCGCTCGATCTGGGCGAGTGCGGTCTCAAGGGCCTTCTCGCGGTCCGTACCTGCCATGGCTTCCACCCTCGGGTTCTGTCCTGTGCGCTTCATCGTCCTCGACGCTAGCGCGTCCCACCGACAATCCGCCCCAAACGGGCTCGGCCTGTGGAAAACTCGCCGCGACCCAGTATAGGGAACATCTGTTCGAATCAAGTCAACCGCCCCGCCGCCACGCCCTCGACCGGGTGGAACCACCTGGTCAGCCGCCCCGGCCGCTACCTGTGGACGCATGATCACCACCGTCGGACGGCGCCGCACCGCCGCCGTCCTCCTCGCCCTGGCCGCCTTCCTGGCCCCCTCGGCCGCCCCGGCCGGCGCCGCCACCCCACCCGCCGCCACCCCACCCACCGCCGCCACCGTCCGGGCGCTGCCCGAGCCCTCTCCCGCCGACCAGGCCCGCGCCGAGCTCGCCGGGCTCACCGTCGCCGAGCCGCACGCGATGACCGGCTACACCCGGGCCAAGTTCCCGCACTGGGTGCGGCAGGACGGCGAGTGCGACACCCGCGAGGTGGTGCTGGCCCGGGACGGTGAGGGGGTGACCCGGGACGAGCTCTGCCGGGCGGGCACCGGCGTCTGGCTCAGCCCGTACGACGGCAAGGTGCTGACCACCGCCGCCCAGGTGGACATCGACCACGTGGTGCCACTGGCCAACGCCTGGCGCTCCGGCGCCGACGAGTGGACCACCGCCGCCCGCCGGGCCTTCGCCAACGACCTGGAGCACTCCCAGCTGATCGCGGTCTCGGCCGCCGCCAACCGCTCCAAGGCCGACAAGTCCCCCGACCAGTGGTCCCCGCCGGACCGGACCTACTGGTGCACCTACTCCCGGGCCTGGATCGACGTGAAGCACCTCTACCGCCTCAACGTCACCGGGCCCGAGGCGGCCAGGCTCACCGAGATGCTCGACACCTGCGCCTGAGACGCCGACGGGCGGCCACCCGTCAGGTGACCGCCCGTCAACTCCCGCTCCCGGCTCACTCGTCCGGGTGGTCCTGCCGCTCCCCGCGCACCATCCGGTGCAGCCGCCGCGCCGCCTCCCGCCGCCGGGCCCGGCGGCCCTTGCGGTCCGCGCCCCGGTCGATCCGGGGGTCGGTCTGCACCTCGTAGCGCCGCACGTAGGTGCCGACGAAGCCCTGCAGGGTGGCCGCCACCGGGATGGCGATCAGCGCGCCGACCGCGCCGAGCAGCGCGGCACCCGCGATCACCGAGCCGAAGGCCACCGCCGGGTGCACGTCCACCGTCCTGGCGGTGATCCTCGGGTGCAGCAGGTAGTTCTCGATCTGCTGGTAGACGATCACGAAGACCAGCACCCAGAGTGCGTCCATCGGGTCCACGGTGAGCGCGACCAGCACCGGCAGCGCGCCCGCCAGGTAGGTGCCGATGGTCGGCACGAACTGCGACATGACGCCGACCCAGACCGCCAGCGCCGCCGCGTACGGCAGGCCCAGGATCGAGAACATGATCCAGTGCGCGACGGTCGAGGCGACCGCCAGCAGCGCCCGGGAGTAGAGGTACCCGCCGGTCTTGGCCAGCGCGATCTCCCAGGCCCGGAGCACCTCGGCCTGCTTGGCCGGCGGCAGCAGCGAGCAGACCGTGCGGCGCACCCGGGGGCCGTCGGCGGTGAAGTAGAAGGTGAACAGGCCGACGGTGAACATCTGGAACAGCCCGCCGATCAGCGTGCTGGAGACGCCCCAGACGTTGTCCGCCGCCTGTTGGGCGTACTTCTCGATGTTCCCGGAGTCCTTCAGCAACTTCTCCTGGAGCTGGTCCAGCGAGAGGTTCTGGTTGAAGGTGCGGTTCACCCAGTCGATCAGGTTCTGCACCAGGTGCGGGAGGTCCCCGGCGATCTTGGCCACCTGGTCCACCAGCAGGGTGCCGAGCGCGGTCAGGAAGCCCGCGATGGCGACCGCCAGGCCGATGAAGACCAGGAAGGTGCCCAGTCCCCGGCGCACCCCCCGGGCGGCCATCCGGTCCACCGCAGGCTCGATCGCCAGCGACAGGAAGAAGGCCACCAGCAGCATCACCAACAGGTCGATGAGCTGGCGGAACGCCCAGTCGGCGAGCTGGAACACCCCCACCAGCACCAGCGCCATCACCATCGCCCGGGGCAGCCAGCGGGGCATCCCCTGCCCCCAGATGCTGCTCGCCACGCTCCGCGCTCCGCCACCGCCGTCGGCGGGGGCCGCCGGCGAGGCGCCCCCGTCGGCTCCGGGCGGGGGCGCCTCACCGGCGGCGGGGGCCGGTGCTTCGGTCAGCGTCTCCCGGGGTGGGTGTTGGTTTTCCTGATTGTCAGCCACCCGCCCAGTCTTCCCCAAGACTCAGCGGAGCAACGCCGACACCCCCTGGGTCTCGCACACCACCCGCCAGACCTCCTTGGCCTCCCAGCCCGCCTCCAGCGCCTGACGGACCGTCCGGCCGCCGAGCTCGCTCATCAGGTGGTCCGAGGCGAAGGACTCCGCGTACGCCTCGCCGAAGTGCTCGTACATCCGTCGCCAGAACTCGGTCAGCCTCATGGCCCCAGTATCCCGGACCGGCGGCGGCGCCGACCGGGCGGTGAGCACTGCGCGGCGGGTACGGCGAGGTGCGCCCATGTCAGCCGGCCGGCAGGGCCAGCACGCCCGCACCGAAGAACTGCCGCTCCGCGCACGCGCCCGGGGCGTACGGGCAGTTCCCGGCCGCCGAGTCGGCCAGCAGCGCCGCCAGCCGCTCCGGCCGCCAGTCCGGGTGGGCCGCCGCCGCGACCGCGACCGCACCGCTGACATGGGCCGCCGCCATCGAGGTGCCGGCCAGTGCCGCGTACCGGCCGCCGGGCCAGGCCGAGACGATCGCGCCCTCGGCTCCGCCGTCCGGCTCCCCGCCGGGGGCGGCGATCGAGATCCGGCCCCGGCCGTAGTTGCTGTAGCCGGACGGCAGTCCGTTGCGGTCGACGGCGGCGACGGTGAGCACGCCCGGCAGCTCACCGGGGAGGCGGACGCAGTCCGGGCCCAGGTACCGGTCCTGCCCGGGTCCGGAGAGCCGGTCGTTCGGGCTGCGCCGGTCGTGCCTGACGGCTCCCAGGTCCAGCCCGTCGTTGCCCGCCGAGGCCACCACCACCGCACCCTGCCGCTGCGCGTAGGCCACCGCCCGGCCGACCGCCAGGATCAGCGCGGCCTGGTCCGGGTCCTGCGGGCAGTTGTACTTCCACGGGTCGGCGAAGTAGCTGTCGTTGACCGCCCGCGCGCCGTGGTCGGCCGACCAGAGCATCCCGCAGACGATGTTCTCCGCGTAGTACTGCCCGAGCGGGCCGAGCAGCCGAACGGCGGCGATCCGCACCCCCGGCGCCACCCCGGTCACCCCCCGGCCGTCCCGGGCCGCCCCGACGATGCCGGCCACATGGGTGCCGTGCCCGCTCTCCCCCACCCCCCGGTCCGGCCGCCACGCCCCGTACCGGGCGTCCGGGCGGCCGTCCGCGCAGGAGGCCGAGGCCGCCGGGTCCACCGCCAAGCGCAGGTCCGGATGGGTGTCGTCCACCCCGGAGTCCAGCACCGCGACCAGCACCCGGCGCAGCTCCTCGCCGTTCGGCTTCGCCGCGCCCGGGGTGCGGACCAGCGCCGCCGGCCGGGTGCCGGCCCCGGCGGTGCGGCCGGCCGCACCGATCATCGCCAGGTTCCAGTCCACCGACTCGCCCGGGTCCGGGGTGAGCGCCTCGTCCGAGTCCGCCGACTCCCCCCCGTCCGTCGCGTCCGCCGCCCGCACCGCGTCGCCGCGCACCGCCGGGCCGAAGCCGCCCTCCCCGTCCAGCGCCCCGGGCGGCCCGGGCACCGGCGTCGTCCTGGTCGCCCCCACCGCGGCTATGCCCGGTGCCCCGCGCAGCCGCTGCGCGAACCCGCCGGTGGCGTACGCCAGCACCACCCCGATCTGCGGGTACTCCTGCACCACCCGCCCGCCCGCCTCCCGCGCCCGGTCGGCCGCCCCCCGTGCGCCCGCCGCGTCCTGACGCTCCGCCAGCACCAGGTAGCTCAGGTACGACCGCCCCGGCCCGGCCACGAACGGCACCGCCCCGCCGATCAGCAGCGCCACCACCAGCGCCGCCAGCAGCACCCGGACCCGCACCTTCCGCTTCCGTACGGCGAGACCCAGCCGTTCCATCGCACGACCTCCGCTCGTCGGGTCCGGTTCATCACGATATGACCGCATTTCAGATCACGCCCGGTCGCGCGGGGCACCCGGGTGGCAAGGGCCCGCAGCCCCGTTCGGGTGACGCCCGCCTGCACCGGGCCGACGGCCGGTACCGTGGTGAGCCACCGGCGGCCGTCGCCCTGCAGCCGCAGGCTCGGCCCGGACGGAGGGCGGTCAGCACGTGAGCGCACAGCCCATCGCCTACGGGGACGTGGACCACGAGGCCGCGCTGAAGTACGCCGTGCAGCTCATCGACCACCGGTGGGCCCAGGTCATCGAGGGGCGGATCGTCCTGGTGTCACCGATGTGGGACCACGAGAAGGTGGACGGCCCGCACCCGTTCGGCACCCCGGTCCGCCTTCCGGCCCCGTTCGGCCTCACCCTGGACACCACCGGGTCCTGACCCTTGTCAGCGGGGCCGTGCACCATGGGGGCATGGCGCGGACTGAGCTGAGCGATCCGTTGGAGGGGTTCGCCCCGGCGACCAGGGCGTGGTTCTCCGGGGCGTTCAGCGCCCCCACGCCCGCGCAGGCCCAGGCGTGGGCGGCGATCGGCAGCGGGTCGGACGTGCTGGTGGTGGCACCGACCGGGTCGGGGAAGACGCTGGCCGCCTTCCTGTCCGCGCTGGACCGGCTCAGCCACACCCCGCCGCCGGCCGATCCGAAGCGCCGCTGCCGGGTGCTCTACATCTCGCCGATCAAGGCCCTCGCGGTGGACGTCGAGCGGAACCTCCGCTCGCCGCTGGCCGGGCTGCGCCAGGCGGCCGTCCGGCTCGGCCTCCCCGAGCCCGAGGTGCAGGTCGGCATCCGCTCGGGGGACACCCCGGCGGCCGAGCGGCGGAGGATCGCCACCCACCCGCCGGACATCCTGATCACCACCCCCGAGTCGCTCTTCCTGCTGCTCACCTCGGCCTCCCGGGAGGCGCTGCGCGGCGTCGACACGGTGATCCTGGACGAGGTGCACGCGGTGGCCGGGACGAAGCGCGGCGCCCACCTGGCACTGAGCCTGGAGCGCCTGGACGAGCTGCTGGACCGGCCGGCCCGCCGGATCGGCCTGTCGGCCACCGTCCGCCCGGTGGACGAGGTGGCCCGCTACCTGTCGCCGCAGCGCGGGGCGCAGGTGGTCCAGCCGCCCACCGCCAAGGAGTTCGACCTCTCCGTGGTGGTGCCGGTGGCCGATCTGGACGAGCTGCCCGGCGGCGGCGGGCCCGACGACCCGGCCCGGGCGGCCTCGGTCTGGCCGCACGTCGAGGAGCGGATCGTCGACCTGGTCCAGGCCCACCGCTCCACCATCGTGTTCGCCAACTCTCGCCGCCTCGCCGAGCGCCTGTGCAACCGGCTGAACGAGATCGCCCACGAGCGCGCCACCGGCGAGCCGCTGCCCGAGACGCACGCCCCGGCCGCCCTGATGGGCGGCTCAGGGGCGGCGGCGGGCGCCCCGGCTGTGATCGCGCGGGCGCACCACGGCTCGGTCTCCAAGGAGCAGCGCGCCCTGGTGGAGGAGGAGTTGAAGGCCGGCCGGCTGCCCGCCGTGGTGGCCACCTCCAGCCTGGAGCTGGGCATCGACATGGGGGCGGTGGACCTGGTGATCCAGGTGGAGTCGCCGCCCTCGGTGGCCTCCGGCCTCCAGCGGGTCGGCCGGGCCGGGCACCAGGTCGGGGCGGTCTCCACCGGTGTGGTCTTCCCGAAGTACCGGGGCGATCTGGTGCAGTCGGCGGTGGTCACCGAGCGGATGCGCTCCGGCGGCATCGAGTCCCTCCGGGTGCCGCGCAATCCGCTGGACGTGCTGGCCCAGCAGCTGGTGGCGATCACCGCCCTGGACACCTGGGACGTGGACGAGCTGCTCGCCCTGGTCCGCCGGGCCGCACCGTTCGCCACCCTCCCGCAGTCCGCCTTCGACGGGGTGCTGGACATGCTGGCGGGCCGTTACCCCTCGGACGCCTTCGCCGAGCTGAGGCCCCGTCTGGTCTGGGACCGGGTGGCCGGCACCGTCACCGGCCGCCCCGGCGCCCAGCGGCTGGCCGTCACCTCGGGCGGCACCATCCCGGACCGGGGCCTGTTCGGCGTCTTCATCGCGGGCACGGACCCGAAGAAGGGCGGCGGCCGGGTCGGCGAGCTGGACGAGGAGATGGTCTACGAGTCCCGGGTGGGCGACGTCTTCACCCTGGGCACCACCTCCTGGCGGATCCAGGAGATCACCCACGACCGGGTGCTGGTCACCCCCGCGCCCGGGGTGCCCGGCCGGCTGCCGTTCTGGAAGGGCGACAGCCTGGGCCGCCCGCTGGAGCTCGGCCGGGCGCTCGGCGCCTTCGTCCGCGAGCTGGGCGCCCTGACGCCCGATCAGGCCACCGAGCGCCTCCGGGCGGCCGGCCTGGACGACTGGGCCGGGCAGAACGTGCTCGGCTACCTGGCCGAGCAGCGCACCGCCACCGGCCACCTCCCCGACGACCGCACCATCGTGGTCGAGCGCTTCCGGGACGAGCTGGGCGACTGGCGGATCGTCATCCACTCCCCCTTCGGCGCCCAGGTGCACGCCCCGTGGGCGCTGGCCATCGGCGCCCGGTTGCGCGAGAAGCACGGCCTGGACCCGCAGGTGATGCACGCCGACGACGGCATCGTGCTCCGCCTGCCGGACGCGGACCTGCTGGACTTCCCCTCCGACAAGCCCGTCACCGACGACGCCCCGGTCGGGGCGGACGCCGCGCTGTTCGACAAGGGCGAGATCGAGCAGCTGGTCACCGACCAGGTCGGCGGCTCCGCGCTGTTCGCCGCCCGCTTCCGCGAGTGCGCCGGGCGGGCGCTCCTGCTGCCCCGGCGCAATCCGGGCCGACGCACCCCGCTCTGGCAGCAGCGCCAGCGCGCCTCCCAGCTGCTGGAGGTGGCCGCCGAGTACGGCTCCTTCCCGATCGTGCTGGAGGCCGTCCGGGAGTGCCTGCAGGACGTCTTCGACGTGCCGGGCCTGGTCGAGCTGATGGGTGATCTGGAGTCGCGCGCCGTCCGGCTGGTGGAGGTCACCACCCCGGAGCCGTCCCCGTTCGCCCGCTCGCTGCTCTTCGGCTACGTCGCCCAGTACCTCTACGAGGGCGACTCGCCGCTGGCCGAGCGCCGGGCCGCCGCCCTCGCCCTGGACTCCCGGCTGCTCTCCGAGCTGCTCGGCCAGGCCGAGCTGCGCGAGCTGCTGGACCCGCAGGTGCTGGCCGAGCTGGAGGCCGAGCTCCAGCGGCTCACCCCGGAGCGGCGGATCAAGGACGCCGAGGGGGTGGCCGACGCGCTCCGCCTGCTCGGGCCGCTCTCCGAGGCCGAGCTGACGGCCCGTGGGGCCGCCGAGGGCTGGGCGTCGGAGCTCCAGGGCGCCCGGCGGGCCATCGAGGTCCGGATCGGCGGCGAGCGGCGCTGGGCCGCGATCGAGGACGCCGGGCGGCTGCGGGACGCCCTGGGAACCCCGCTGCCGGTCGGCGTCCCCGAGGCGTTCACCGAGCCGGTGAAGGACCCGCTGGGCGATCTGCTGGCCCGGTACGCCCGCACCCACGGCCCGTTCACCGCCGCCGAGGCGGGCGCCCGCTTCGGCCTGGGCACCGCGGTGGTCTCCGGCACGCTCCAACGGCTGACCGCCGCCGGGCGCCTGGTGCAGGGCGAGTTCCGGCCCGGCGAGGGCCACACCGGCACGGTCGAGTGGTGCGACGCCGAGGTGCTGCGCCGGCTGCGCCGCCGCTCGCTGGCCGCGCTGCGCCAGGAGGTGGAGGCCGTCCCGCCGCGCGCGCTGGCCGCCTTCCTGCCTCAGTGGCAGCACCTGGCCGGCCACCGGCTGCGCGGCCCGGACGGCCTGCTCCGGGTGGTGGAGCAGCTCCAGGGGACCGCGCTGCCCGCCTCGGCGCTGGAGAAGCTGGTGCTGCCGGCCCGGCTGCTGGACTACTCCCCCGGGATGCTGGACGAGCTGATGGCGGCCGGCGAGGTCGGCTGGTCCGGCGCCGGGGCGCTGCCGGGCCAGGACGGCTGGATCTCGCTGCACCTGCCGGAGGCCGCCGACCTGCTCCGCCCCGATCCGGTGCCGCCCGCCCTCACGCCCGCGCACTCGGCCCTGCTGGCGGCGCTGGCCGGCGGCTACGGCCTGTTCTTCCGTCAGCTGACCGAGCGGGCCCGGGAGCTGACGGACCAGGAGCCGACCGAGGGCGAGCTGCTGTCCGCGCTCTGGGACCTCACCTGGGCCGGCTACGTCACCAACGACACCCTGGCCCCGCTCCGGGCCCTGCTCGGCTCCGGCCGCACCGCCGGGGCGACCGCGCACCGGGCGCCCCGGGCCACCCCGCGCGGTCGCTACGGCGGCGGCTCCCGGGGCCTGGCCCGGCCGGGGGCCCGCTCGGGCCCGCCGACCGCGGCCGGACGCTGGTCGCTGCTGCCGGAGCCGGCCACCGAGCCGACCGTCCGGGCCACCGCCCAGGCGCAGGCCCTGCTGGACCGGCACGGGGTGCTCACCCGGGGCGCGGTGGCGGCCGAGCGGGTGCCGGGCGGCTTCGCCGGGGTCTACCGGGTGCTGGCCGCCTTCGAGGAGCGCGGCCGGGCCCGCCGGGGCTACTTCGTGGAGGGCCTGGGCGGCGCCCAGTTCGCCATGGACGGGGCGGCCGACCGGCTGCGCTCGGTCAGCTCCCGGCTGGAGCGGCCGGCCGGCGGCGAGTGGACGGCCGCGCCCGCGGCCGCGGCCCCGCAGGTGCTGGTGCTGGCCTCGGCCGATCCGGCGAACGCCTTCGGGGCCGCGCTCCCCTGGCCGGAGCCCCCGGCCGGCGAGGGCGAGAAGGCGCACCGGCCGGGCCGGAAGGCGGGTGCGCTGGTGGTGCTGGTGGACGGCGAGCCCGCGCTGTACGTGGAGCGCGGCGGCAAGTCACTGCTGGCCTGGGGCGAGCAGCCGGCCGCCTTCGCGGCACTGGCCGAGGCGGTGAAGGGCGGCGCGCTGGGCAGCAGCGCCACGGTGGAGCGGATCAACGGCGCCCCGGCGCTCAGCGCCCCGCTGGGGCGCCTGCTGGAGGAGGCGGGCTTCCACCCGGCTCCCCGGGGGTACCGGCTGCGGAGTTGACGGTCGGACCGCAGGCCGAGTCGACGGTGTCGGCCCGGACCGGCGGATCGGGCGGCACTCCGTCAGGTCCCGGGCCGTCCGGTACCCCGGGTTCACCCGTCCGGGGCACCGGACGGGGCAGCCACCGGTCGGTGTGCACGGGTATCAGGGCCAGCCCCCAGCCGCCCGCCAGCACGGCGAGTGCCCCTGAACCGGCGTGCAGCACTCCGCCGCCGACGGCGGCGGCTCCGAGCAGCACCGCGGGCCACCACCTCAGGGCGGTGGCCCGCAGGGACCGTACGCTTCGCATCACTGGCCTCCTCGGTCGGAGGCCGGTGTCAGGCGGCCACCACGTCCACGGCGGCGGCCTTCGGCGAGATGGAGCTCATCCGGTCGACGCCGGGTGACGGCAGCGACACGGGTTCGAGCACCGGCCTCAGCAGTTCACCCTCGGAGAGGGTGGCCATGGCCGCAAGTTCGGCGAGCGACAGCTCGTCGCTGACCTCCCGCATCACCTCGGACATCCGGACGTCGAGTGCGTCGCAGATGGCGGAGAGCAGCTCGGAGGAGGCCTCCTTCTGTCCCCGCTCGACCTCGGAGAGGTAACCGAGCGAAACCCTGGCGGCTGCCGACACCTCGCGGAGTGTGCGGCCCTGGCGCTGGCGCTGCCGACGCAGTACATCGCCCAGTAGGCGACGGAGCAGGATCATCGGTGCCTCCCTCCTCGGACTGCGGATCGAGATGTCACGACCCCACCGTACCGCCTCGTCCGCATCGCGTGCGGGGACCGTGGTCGTGTTCACTCTGGGCTGCAAGGCTGCCCCCTCCCCTGTTGTTCCCCGCCCGACTACCTGATTACTGCCCACCCGGGGTATCTGATGTAACACGATCCTGCTGTCAACGGAGCCTGTTCAGGTGCTTTTCCCGGAAGCTGGTCCCGCGGAGCGCTCAACCCGCTAGGCGGGTCAGCAGGAGGTCGAGGGCGGCGGCGACGGTGTCCCGTCGAATAGTTTCACGTGCTCCTGACAACTCCAGCGAAACCGTACGTGCTCCGTCGGGTCCGGAAAGCCCGATGTGCACCGTTCCGACCGGCTTGCCGTCCTGCTCCTGGGGACCGGCCACCCCCGTGGTGGCCAGTCCGTACGTCGCCCCGAGCAGCCGCCGCACCCCGTCGGCCATCTGACGGGCCACCACCGGGTGGACCGGGCCGTGCACCGCGAGCAGCCCCTCGTCCACGCCGAGCACCGAGGCCTTCAGCTCGGTCGCGTACGCGGTGACCCCGCCGCGGAAGGTGGCCGAGGCCCCGGGCACGTCCACCAGGGCGGCCGACAGCAGGCCGCCGGTCAGCGACTCGGCCACCGCCAGGGTGGCACCCCGCTCGCGCAGGGCCCGGTGCAGTTCGGCGGCCGGCCGGCGGTCCGTCATGACGTCGCGCTCCCCCGCCGGCGCAGCACGACGGCCTGCCGGACGTAGTCGAGGCCGGTGCCGAGGGTGAGCAGCACCGCGAGGGTCATCAGCACGGCCCGGCCGGTGGCCAGCCAGCCGGTCAGCTCCAGGACGTACATGCCGACCGCGATGCCCTGGGTCAGGGTCTTCAGCTTGCCGCCCCGGCTGGCCGGGATGACGCCGTAGCGGATCACCCAGAAGCGCATCAGGGTGATGCCGAGCTCGCGGGCCAGGATCAGGCCGGTGACCCACCAGGGCAGGTCGCCGAGGACCGAGAGGCCGATCAGGGCGGAGCCCATGATGGCCTTGTCGGCGATCGGGTCGGCGATCTTGCCGAAGTCGGTGACCAGGCCCTTGCGGCGGGCCAGCTCGCCGTCGAACACGTCGGTGATCATCGCGACCGCGAAGGCCGCCCAGGCCACCGCGCGCCACTTCGGGTCGTGGCCGCCGTCGGCGAACAGCAGCAGCACGAAGACCGGGACGATCGCCAGCCGGAGCATGGTCAGCACGTTGGCGATGTTCCACAGCGAGGGCACGGGCGGGGCGGTGCCGGCCGGCTTGGCCGGGGCGGCGCCCGCCCCTCTGCTCATGCGCCGGCTCCGGCGAGCACCTCGGCGACCAGGTCCACGCCCTCGGTGCCGACCACGGTGGCGCGGTGGTACTCGCCCACCTTCGCGTCCTCGGCGCCGAGCAGGGTGGTCAGGCCGTCCGTCTCCGGCGCCTGGTGGGCCGCGCGGCCCTCGACCACGCCGTCCTCGACCGACTCGACCAGCACCTCGACCTCGGTGCCGATCCGCTGCTCGGCCCGCTGGGCGGTCATCTCCTCGGCCAGCTTGGTGAGCCGGGCCACCCGCTCGGCGACCAGGTCCTCGGGCAGCTTGCCGTCGAAGGAGGCCGCCTCGGTGCCGTCCTCGTCCGAGTAGCCGAAGACGCCGATCGCGTCCAGGCCGGCCTCGGTGACGAAGCGCTCCAGCTCGGCGAAGTCCTCCTCGGTCTCGCCGGGGAAGCCGACGATGAAGTTGGACCGGGCGCCGGCCTCCGGGGCCTTGGAGCGGATGGTGGAGAGCAGCTGGAGGAACTGCTCGGTGTTCCCGAAGCGGCGCATCTTCCGCAGCACGGCCGGGGCGGAGTGCTGGAAGGACAGGTCGAAGTACGGCACCACGCCCGGGGTGGAGGTCATCACGTCGATCAGGCCGGGGCGCATCTCGGCGGGCTGCAGGTAGGAGACCCGGACCCGGCGCAGGCCCTCGACGGCCGCGATCTCGCTGAGCAGGGTCTCCAGTAGGCGGATGTCGCCGAGGTCCTTGCCGTAGGAGGTGTTGTTCTCGCTGACCAGGACCGCCTCGGTGACGCCCTGGCCGGCCAGCCAGACCGCCTCGTTCAGCACGTCCGAGGGGCGGCGGGAAATGAAGGAGCCGCGGAAGGCCGGGATGGCGCAGAACGAGCAGCGCCGGTCGCAGCCGGAGGCCAGCTTCACCGAGGCGACCGGGTTGGAGTCCAGCCGCTTGCGCAGGGTGCGCGGGCCGGAGGCGGGCGCCACGCCCTCGGGCAGGTCCTCGGGGCTGCCGTGGCCGGGCAGCGCCACCTCGGCGGCGGCGGCCTGGCGCTCGACCGGGGTGAGCGGGAGCAGCTTGCGGCGGTCGCGCGGGGTGTGCGCCTCCACGTGGCCGCCGGCCAGGATGGTCTGCAGGCGGCCGGAGATGTCGGTGTAGTCGTCGAAGCCGAGCACGCCGTCGGCCTCGGGGAGGGCCTCGGCCAGCTCCTTGCCGTAGCGCTCGGCCATGCAGCCGACCGCGACCACGGCCTGGGTCCGGCCGTGACCCTTGAGGTCGTTGGCCTCCAGCAGGGCGTCGACGGAGTCCTTCTTGGCGGCCTCCACGAAGCCACAGGTGTTGACCACGGCGACATCGGCGTCGGCGGCGTCGTCGACCAACTGCCAGCCGTCGGCCTCCAGTCGCCCGGCGAGTTCCTCGGAGTCCACCTCGTTGCGGGCGCATCCGAGCGTGACAAGGGCGACAGTACGGCGTTCAGGCATAGGAGCAAGGTTAACGCGCGTCCCCCGGTGCCGTTCGCCCCGGAGGCCGCGCGTTACGAAGCCGCCCTCCGGTTCACCCGGCCTGCGGGTCTCCCGGGGTGTAGGTCAGGTGCTTGACCTGGCCGTCCGCACCGGCCGGACCGAGGTCCTTGCCGTTGACGTACAGGTGCACGGCGCCCGCGTTGCCGATCACCAGCTTGATCTGCTTGGGGTCGGTGAAGGTCTGGTCGCCGCCCTGCTCCAGGTTGTTCTGGAACAGCGACTTGCCCTTGCCGTCCAGCGCCGAGACCCAGCTGGTGCCGGATTCGGCGACCAGCTTCACGGTCACCTTGTCGGCCGGGGCGGCGGCGATCGCCGCCACGCTGGGGGCCGGGGCCGGGGGCTGCACCGAGGCGCTCGGCGACGGCGGGGCGGTGGCCGAGAGCGGGGCGCTGGCCTCGCCGACCACCGTCGGGGTGCGGTCGCCGGAGAACAGGTTGAAGCCGATCAGGCCGACCACCACGAAGATCGCGGCCACCATCGGGACGGTCCAGTTCGGCCGCCGGTGGTCGGCCATCCTGATCGGACCGGCGTCCGGCAGCGGCACCGGGCGCCGGGCGGCGGGGGCACCGCCGTGCGAGGCGTCGTACGCGGCCACCAGGGCGTCGCCGTCCACCCCGACCGCCTTGGCGATCGCCCGGATGTGCCCCCGGGCGTAGACGTCGCCGCCGCAGCGGGAGAAGTCCTCGTCCTCGATGGCGTGCAGGATCGGCACCCGGACCCGGGTGTCGGCGCTGACCTGGTCGACCGTCAGCCCGGCCTGCCGGCGGGCGTCCGAGAGCACCCGGCCGATCGCCACCTCGGGGGCGGCGGGCACGGCGGGCTCCGGCACGGCTGAGGGGTCGGAGGACCTGTGCGAGGACTTGCCGATGGTCACTGAGCGCGCCTTTCGAGCGTTGGCCACCTGCTGAGAGAACAGTCTAGGGGCGGGCCCCGAGGCTTTCTCAAGCGGAGTGGGCCCGAACGTGCGCCGCACGGGCGCCGGGCTGACGACGGGTCAGCCCAGCTCCGACGGCTGCACGGTGGGACGTACCCGGACGGCGGACGGTTCCCCTCCTCCGATCGGGTGAGGATGCGGTGCCCGCACCTCCACGGGATCAGCCCTTCAGGGTGATGAGCACCGCGTCCAGCTCGTCCGGCTTGATCAGCACGTCCCGGGCCTTGGAGCCCTCGCTCGGGCCGACGATGCCCCGGGACTCCATCAGGTCCATCAGCCGGCCGGCCTTGGCGAAGCCGACCCGCAGCTTGCGCTGGAGCATCGAGGTGGAGCCGAACTGGGTGGAGACCACCAGCTCGGCCGCCTGGATCAGCAGGTCCAGGTCGTCGCCGATCTCCTCGTCGATCTCCTTCTTCGGGCCGCCGCCGACCACCACGTCCTCGCGGTAACGGGCCGTCAGCTGGTCCTTGCAGTGCTGCACCACCTTGGCGATCTCCGCCTCGGTGACGAAGGCGCCCTGCATCCGGACCGGCTTGGAGGCGCCCATCGGCAGGAACAGCGCGTCGCCCTTGCCGATCAGCTTCTCCGCGCCCGGCTGGTCCAGGATGACCCGGGAGTCGGCCATCGCCGAGGTGGCGAAGGCCAGCCGGGACGGCACGTTGGCCTTGATCAGACCGGTCACCACGTCCACCGAGGGGCGCTGGGTGGCCAGCACCAGGTGGATGCCGGCCGCCCGGGCCAGCTGGGTGATCCGGACCACCGAGTCCTCGACGTCGCGCGGGGCGACCATCATCAGGTCGGCCAGCTCGTCCACGATCACCAGCAGGTACGGATAGGGCGTCAACTCCCGCTCGCTGCCCAGCGGCGGCTTGAGCGCCCCGCTGCGGACCGCCGCGTTGAAGTCGTCCACGTGCCGGTAGCCGAACGCGGCCAGGTCGTCGTAGCGCATGTCCATCTCGCGCACGACCCACTGGAGCGCCTCGGCCGCCTTCTTCGGGTTGGTGATGATCGGGGTGATCAGGTGCGGGATGCCCTCGTAGGCGGTCAGTTCGACCCGCTTGGGGTCGACCAGCACCATCCGCACCTCGTCCGGAGTGGAGCGGACCAGCACCGAGGTGATCAGGCAGTTGATGCAGGAGGACTTGCCCGCGCCGGTGGCGCCGGCCACCAGCACGTGCGGCATCTTGGCCAGGTTGGCGGTGACGGTGTGGCCCTCGACGTCCTTGCCCATGCCGACCACCAGCGGGTGCGGGTCGTCGGTGGCGGTGCGCGAGCGCAGCAGGTCCCCGAGGGTGACCATCTCCCGGTCCCGGTTGGGGATCTCCACGCCGACCGCCGACTTGCCGGGGATCGGCGAGATGATCCGCACGTCCGGGGTGGCCACCGCGTAGGCGATGTTCTTCGCCAGCGCGGTGATCCGCTCGACCTTGACCGCCGGGCCGAGCTCCACCTCGTAGCGGGTGACCGTCGGGCCCCGGGTGAAGCCGGTCACCCGGGCGTCCACCTTGAACTCCGAGAACACGCCGCTGAGCTGGGCCACCACCTCGTCGTTGAGCGCGCTGCGGGCCTTGGCCGGGCCGCCGCGCTCCAGCAGGTCCAGCGAGGGCAGCGCGTAGCCGGCGCCGCCGGCGAGCTGGAGCTGCTCCATCCGGGCCGGGGCGGGTGAGTGGCCGTCAGGCGCGTCCGAGGCGCGGGCGGCGGGGACCGCGGGCTCCTCGGGCGGGGCGGTGTGGTCCTTGACCTGGTGCAGCATGCTGGCCACGGCGGGCGAGGCGGGCACGCCGTAGGTGAGCGCACCGTCCAGGTCGGCGGCCACCCCGGCCGCGATGTCCCTGGTCTGGAACGGGTCCCCGGCGGTGCCATGGTCGTCCTGCTCCGGCTGGTCCGCCCGCCTGCGCCGGCGCCGCCGGCGGCCGCCCGCCCCGTCCTCGGCGTCCTCCACTGTGAACGGCATCGCGTCCGGGTCGGCGTCCTCGGGCGGGGCGGTGGAGTACTCGCGGTCGAGCGGGTCGCCGTGCTCGTCCTCCGGCAGCTCGGCGGGCTCGACCACGCCGAGCTTCTCGCCGAGCAGGCGCAGCCGCTCGGGGATCCGGTTGACCGGCGTCGCGGTCACCACCAGCAGGCCGAAGAAGCTCAGCAGGAGCAGCAGCGGCACCGCCAGCATCGGCCCGGCCGCGGTCATCAGCGGCGTCGAGGAGGCCCAGCCGAGGATGCCGCCGGCCGTCCTGATCCGGGACGCCCCGCTGCCCATCGCGGGCGCCCCGCAGCCGATGTGCACCAGCCCGAGCACGCCGAGCGCGAGGGCGCTCAGCCCGACCGCGACCCGGCCGTTGGCCTCCGGTGCGCCCGGCTTGCGCATCAGCCGGACCGAGACCGCCAGCAGCAGGAACGGCACCAGGACGTCGAGCCGGCCGAACAGCCCGGAGACCACGGCCGTGGTCGGCTCGCCGAGCCACCCCTGCGGGCTGAACCACGTCCCGGCGGCGGTCACCAGCGCGAGGGCGAGCAGCAGCAGCGCCACCCCGTCCTTGCGGTGCGCCGGGTCGAGGTTCTTCGCGCCGTCTCCGAACCCCCGGAAGGCGGCGCCCACGGCGTGCGCGAGGCCCAGCCAGACGGCGCGGACGGCGCGGAAGAGTATCGGGCGGCGTGCGGGGGCCTGCGGGGGCGCAGGGCGGCTTGCAGCCGCCTTCTTGGCGGGCGCGCGCTTGGCCGCCGTCGCCTTCTTCGCCGGAGGCTTGGTCACGGCCGACCTGCTCGCGGGGGACGCGGCCTTCTTCGCCGGGGCCTTCTTGGCCGGCCCGGGCTTCGGGTTGCGCGCTGCCGCGCCGGGCGTACGTGTGGCCATGGGACAGCAGCCTACCGGCGCACGGGGGCACCGGACACGTGCTCGACTCGCCGTGTCGCGCCGTCAGAAACGGTCTGCGGAACGGATGCAGGCGATCCACCGGGGCGCGGAGGGCGGAGGCGGTCGGGCCGGGGGCGCGGGGTACGGCGCGGGCCGGGGGCCGGCGAACGCACCTGAACCACCGTCAGCCGGGCGCAGGCGCTGCCGCTCCCCGCGCCCGCTCCTCCTACTGGTTCGCGCCCGGCTTCAGCGCGTCGAGGGCCTTGCGGAGGCCGGCCAGCTTGCGCTCCAGGTGGGCGGCGGTGGCGGCGGCCGTGGTGTCGGCGGAGTCGCCGAGCTGCTTGCCGAGCGCCTCGGCCTGCTCCTCGACGGCGGCCAGCCGGGCGGAGAGCTCGCCGAGCACGGTGGCCTCGCCCTGCTCGACCTGGAGGCGCAGCAGGGCCGCCTGCTCCTTGAGCTGGCAGTTCTTCACGTACAGGTCGACGAAGACCGAGACCTTCGCCCGCAGCACCCACGGGTCGAAGGGCTTGGAGATGTAGTCCACCGCCCCGGCCGCGTACCCCCGGAAGGTGTGGTGCGGCCCGTGGTTGATCGCGGTCAGGAAGATGATCGGGATGTCCCTGGTCCGCTCCCGCCGCTTGATGTGCGAGGCGGTCTCGAAGCCGTCCATGCCGGGCATCTGGACGTCCAGCAGGATCACCGCGAAGTCATCGGTGAGCAGCGCCTTGAGCGCCTCCTCACCGGACGCGGCGCGCACCAGCGTCTGGTCCAGCGCGGAGAGGATCGCCTCCAGCGCCAGCAGGTTCTCCGGCCGGTCGTCGACCAGGAGGATCTTCGCCTTCTGCACCACGACCCGCCCTCCTGCCGGTTGCCTGCCGATCGCGGGCGCCTTGGTGACGCCCAACACCGCACCGGTCATGCTAGCCGCACCCCCTCGCCCGCCAGGCCGCTCCGGGCGATCCGGCACCGTGGCAGTGCCGAATCCCACAACGGCGCAGGCCGGGACCCGAGCACCACGTCACCGTTCGGTCACTGTTCGCAACGATGGGCGACCTTACCCCGT
The DNA here is from genome assembly GCF_044763225.1 of Kitasatospora sp. NPDC096147. Taxonomy (NCBI): domain Bacteria; kingdom Bacillati; phylum Actinomycetota; class Actinomycetes; order Kitasatosporales; family Streptomycetaceae; genus Kitasatospora; species Kitasatospora sp. NPDC096147. The sequence goes on from NZ_JBIWFX010000016.1 coordinate 141,414, forward strand.
TCCCGGCCGGACCCGCCAGTGCGGTGGGAGAGCGCGCCCCCGGCGGTTACCTGCCCGTGGCGGAAGGGAGCCAGTGGCGCATCACCGCCAACAGGTGGTCGGTCTCCACCGGCTTGGTGACGTGGTCGGTGGCCCCGGCCGCGAGGCTCTTCTCCTTGTCGCCCTTCATCGCCTTGGCGGTCAGCGCGATGATCGGCAGCCCGGCGAACTGCGGCATCCGGCGGATCGCCTCGGTGGTCGCGTAGCCGTCCATCTCCGGCATCATGATGTCCATCAGCACCAGGGCCACGTCCTCGTGCTGCTCCAGCACCTCGATGCCCTCCCGGCCGTTCTCCGCGTAGAGCACGGTGAGGCCGTACTGCTCCAGCACGCTGGTGAGCGCGAAGACGTTGCGGATGTCGTCGTCGACGATCAGCACCTGCTCGCCGGCGAACCGCCCCTCGAACTGCGCGGGCACCGGCACGACCGGCTCCTGACGGACCGTCGGGACGTCCTCGGCCGCCGCCCGGCGGCGTTCGGCGGCGCCCCGGCGGCGCACCTCGGCCAGCTCGCGGACCTCCTGCGCCCAGTGCTCGGCCGGGTTCTCGTGGACCGGGACGGGGGTGCCGACCGGGGTGACGGCGATGGTGGCGCGGATCGGGCCGGGGAGCGCGGGCCGCTCCTGGCCGGGGAGTTCGAGCGCCTCGCTGCGCAGCGGCAGGTAGAGGGTGAAGGTGGAGCCGGTGCCGAGCTCGCTCTCGGCGTGGATCTCGCCGCCGAGCAGCCGGGCGATCTCGCGGCTGATGGAGAGTCCGAGGCCGGTGCCGCCGTACTTGCGGCTGGTGCCGCCGTCGGCCTGCTTGAAGGCCTCGAAGATCTCCCGGAGCTTGTTGCGCGGGATGCCGATGCCGGTGTCGGAGACCGAGAAGGCGATCAGCGGCTCGTCCGGGTCGCCGATCACGCCGTTCTCCAGCAGCTGCTCGCGGACGTGCTGCGGCACGTCGCGCTCGTCGGCCTTGCGGATGCGCAGCTCGACGGCGCCGCTGTCGGTGAACTTGACCGCGTTGGAGAGCAGGTTGCGCAGCACCTGCTGGAGGCGCTGCTCGTCGGTGTGCAGGGTGACCGGGAGGTCGGGCGAGACCACCACCGCGAAGTCCAGGTTCTTGTCCAGGGTGAGCGGACGGAACGCGGCCTCCACGTAGTCGACCAGCTGGACCAAGGCGATCCGGGCCGGCCGGACGTCCATCTTGCCGGCCTCGACCTTGGAGAGGTCGAGGATGTCGTTGATCAGCTGGAGCAGGTCGGAGCCGGCCCCGTGGATGGTCTCGGCGAACTCGACCTGCTTGGGCGAGAGGTTGCCCTCGTTGTTGTCGGAGAGCAGCTTGGCCAGGATCAGCAGCGAGTTGAGCGGGGTGCGCAGCTCGTGCGACATGTTGGCGAGGAACTCGCTCTTGTAGCGCGAGGCCAGCGCGAGCTGCTCGGCGCGCTCCTCCAGGATCTGCCGGGCCTCCTCGATCTCGCTGTTCTTGATCTCGATGTCGCGGTTCTGCTGGGCGAGCTGCTCGGCCTTCTCCTGGAGCTCCTCGTTGGTGCGCTCCAGCTCCTCCTGGCGGGCCTCCAACTCGGCCGATCGCATGGAGAGTTCGGCGGTCAGGCGCTGGGACTCCAGCAGCAGGCCCTCGGTCTTGGTGTTGACGCTGATGGTGTTGACGGTCACCCCGATCAGATCGGCGATCTGCTCCAGGAAGTCGAGCGCCACCGTGGTGAAGGAGGAGAAGGTGGCCAGCTCGATCACGCCGAGCAGCCGGCCCTCGAACATCACCGGCAGCACCACCACGTGGGCCGGGCTGGCCTCGCCCAGGCCGGAGGCGATCTTCAGGTAGCCGGGCGGGGTCTCCTTGAGGATGATCGAGCGCTTCTCCACGGCGGCCTGGCCGATCAGGCCCTCGCCCGGGCGGAAGGTGGTCGGCATCGAGCGGCGCTGGTAGCCGTAGGAGCCGATCAGCCGTAGCACGGTGTCGTTCTCGTCGTCGTCCTCGGCGATCAACTCGGCGTTGCGCCCAGCCGGTTGGGCCAGGAAGAAGGCACCGTGCTGGGCCGAGACGGTCATCGTCAGCTCGGTCATGATGAGCGAGGCGACGGCTTCGAGGTCGCGGCGGCCCTGGAGCAGACCGGAGATCCGGGCCAGGTTGGTCTTCAGCCAGTCCTGCTCCTGGTTGGTCCGGGTGGTCTCGCGCAGGTTGCCGATCATCTGGTTGATGTTGTCCTTGAGCTCGTCGAGCTCACCGGAGGCGTCCACGTCGATCCGCAGGCTCAGGTCGCCCCGGGTCACCGCGGTGGCGACCTGGGCGATGGCGCGCACCTGCCGGGTCAGGTTGTTGGCGAGTTCGTTCACCGACTCGGTCAGGTCCTGCCAGGTGCCGTCCACCCCGGGCACCCGGGCCTGGCCGCCGAGGCGGCCGTCGGTGCCCACCTCGCGGGCCACCCGGGTGACCTCGTCGGCGAAGCCGGAGAGCTGGTCGACCATGGTGTTGATGCTGGTCTTGAGCTCCAGGATCTCGCCCCGGGCGTCCACGTCGATCTTCTGCGAGAGGTCACCGCGCGCGGTGGCGGTGATGACCAGCGCGATGTTGCGGACCTGGCCGGTCAGGTTGTTGGCCATCAGGTTGACGTTGTCGGTCAGGTCCTTCCAGATCCCGGCGACGCCGGGCACGCCGGCCTGGCCGCCCAGGATGCCGTCGGTGCCGACCTCGCGGGCGACCCGGGTCACCTCGACGGCGAAGGCCGAGAGCTGGTCGACCATGGTGTTCAGGGTGCCGGCCAGTGCCGCCACCTCGCCCTGCGCCTCGATGGTGATCTTCTTGGAGAGGTCACCCCGGGCCACCGCGGTGGCGACCTCGGCGATGTTGCGCACCTGCGAGGTCAGGTTCGAGGCCATGAAGTTCACGTTGTCGGTCAGGTCCCGCCAGATGCCGGAGACGCCGGAGACCCGGGCCTGGCCGCCCAGGATGCCCTCGGTGCCGACCTCGCGGGCCACCCGGGTCACCTCGTCCGCGAAGGCGGACAGCTGGTCGACCATGGTGTTGACGGTGAGCACCAGCTCGCGGATCTCGCCACGGGCGTCGACGGTGATCTTCTTGGAGACGTCGCCGCGCGCCACCGCCGTGGTCACCTCGGCGATGTTGCGGACCTGGCTGGTCAGGTTGTTGGCCATCAGGTTGACGCTGTTGGTGAGGTCCTTCCAGGTGCCGGAGACCCCCGGCACGCTGGCCTGGCCGCCGAGGATGCCCTCGGTGCCCACGTCCCGGGCGACCCGGGTGACCTCGTCGGCGAAGGCGCCGAGCTGGTCGACCATCGTGTTGATGGTGTTCTTCAGCTCCAGGATCTCGCCGCGCGCGTCCACCTGGATCTTCTGCGAGAGGTCGCCCTTGGCGACGGCCGTGGTCACCTGGGCGATGTTCCGCACCTGGGAGGTCAGGTTGTTGGCCATCGAGTTGACGTTCTCGGTCAGGTCCTTCCAGACCCCGGCCACGCCGGGCACCTGGGCCTGACCGCCGAGGATGCCCTCGGTGCCCACCGCGCGGGCCACCCTGGTCACCTGCTCGGCGAAGCCGGAGAGCTGGTCGACCATCGTGTTGATGGTGTTCTTGAGTTCGAGGATCTCGCCCCGGGCGTCGACCTCGATCTTGCGGGACAGGTCGCCCTTGGCGACGGCGGTGGTCACCTCGGCGATGTTGCGGACCTGGTCGGTCAGGTTGTTCGCCATGAAGTTCACCGAGTCGGTGAGGTCGCGCCAGACGCCGGCCACCCCGGGCACCTGGGCCTGGCCGCCGAGCCGCCCCTCGGTGCCCACGTCCCGGGCCACCCGGGTGACCTGGGCGGCGAACGAGTTGAGCTGGTCCACCATGGTGTTCACGGTGTTCTTCAGCTCCAGCATCTCGCCGGCCACGTCCACCGTGACCTTGTGCGAGAGGTCGCCCTTGGCGACCGCGGTGGTCACCTCGGCGATGTTGCGGACCTGGGCGGTCAGCCGGCCGGCCATGGTGTTGACCGAGTCCGCCAGGTCCTTCCAACTCCCGGACATGCCACGGACCCTGGCCTGGCCGCCGAGCTTGCCCTCGGTACCGACCTCGACCGCGACCCTGGTCACCTCGGCGGTGAACTCGCCGAGCTGGTCGACCAGCCCGTTCACCGTCCGGCCGACCTTGAGGAACTCGCCGCGCAGCGGGTGGCTGGCCCCGTTGGTGTGGATCGAGCGCAGCTCCATCCGCTGGTCCAGATCGCCCTCGGAGATCGAGGTGAGCACCCGGCCGACCTCGGCCATCGGGCGGGCCAGGTCGTCGATCAGCGCGTTGCAGTTGTCGACCGCCGCCATCCAGGCGCCCTCGCCGACCCCGCTCTCCAGCCGCTCGGAGAGCCGGCCCTCCCGGCCCACCGCCCGGCGGACCCGGGCCAGCTCGCCGGTCAGGTGCTGGTTCCGCTCGGCCACCTCGTTGAAGACGGCGGCGATCTCGGCCAGCGGGCCGTCGCCCGGCACGGTGAGGCGGCGGCGGAAGTTGCCGTCGCGCATCGCGGTGAGGGCGGCCAGCAGCTTGCGCAGGTCGGCCGGCTCGGCCCCCCGGTTGTGGTTCGGGCGACGGCCCGGGGCAGGGCGGGATGCCGGACGGCCACCGCTGCGGCCGGCGGCCGGGGTGGTGCCGGGTACGTCCTTGGTGGCCGAACTCACGTCGAGGTCCTCCCGCATCGTGACCGTCTCCGCGCCGTCCCCCGCCGGGGCGGCCACCGGCCCGCCGCACTCGGGGCGGACGCCGGCGCACCTCGACCGTAACCTGACCGGCGGGTGCTGCGGACCCCCCAGTCTGGCAGCACCGCCGTCGAGTGTCCGTCCCCTTGCACAGGCTCTGCACCGAGGTGGTGCAAACCGGGCGCCGAAATCACCCTCAGGTGCTTCTTTCCGCGCCCGCGCCCCACACACGGCCCACCGGTAAGTAGGGTGGGACGCTGCACCGGCCCCGGCTCCGTCCGAAGACGGGGACGGCCCGGGCAGTCGGAGCTGATGGGAGACGTGGCACGTGGTCACCGCGCGCGCAGCCGCCACCTTCGAGCCGGAGGGCCGGTCGGCCGGTGCCGCACGCGGTTTCGTCCGGGACGCCCTGCTCGGCTGGGGACTGCCGGAGGTGGTGGACGACGCCGTGGTGCTGGTCTCCGAACTCGTCACCAACGCGGTGGTGCACGCCGGCACCTCCGCCGAGGTGGCCGTGCTGCGCGAGCAGGAGACCGTCCGGATCGAGGTGACGGACCGTCATCCGGAACGCGGCCTGCCCTCCTTCGCCAACGTCCCCGCGCCCGGCGCCGACCAGTTCGGCGACCTGGACGGCGAGGGCGGCCGGGGCCTGCTGATGTGCTCCGCCATCTCCAACTGCTGGGGCGTCGAGTACTCGGCCGGACGCAAGACCGTCTGGTTCCGGCTGGCCCTGCCCGAGCACCACACCGGCACCCGGTACGCGCTGCCCAGCCTGCCCGGCGGCGAACTGCCCGACCACGACGGCCCGGTGCTGGTCGGTGTGGTGCAGATCGACGAGCGCGGCACCGTCCGCTCCTGCAACCCCGACGCCGAGGTGCTGCTGCGCCGGCCCGCCGAGCAGCTGCTCGGCACCGACTGGGCCGGGCTGCTCGACTGGCCCCCGTCCGGGCCCGGCCTGGCCGAGACGCTCCGGCTGGCCCGCTGGGAGGGCGGCTTCGCGCTGCGGACGGACGGCGCGGCCGTCGTCGGCGGCGGCGGCGGGACGGGTGCCGGCGGCGAGGGCGTCGAGCTGTACGCCGTCCAGGTACGGATCCGGGACACCCACGGCGAACCGTCCACGCTCTGCCTGCTGGTCCGCGACGACGACCGGGCCGTGCTGCGCTCCCCCGCCACCGCCGTGGACGCGCCCGCCGGGGTGGAGCCGATCGACCTGCTGGTGGGCCACCTCGGCCCGGACGACCTGGGCGGGCTGCTCCAGCGGATCGTCGAACGGGCCCGGGACCTGCTGGACGCGGACGCCGCCTACCTGCTGCTGACCACGGACGACGAGACCGAGTTCGAGCTGCGGGCCGCCACCGGTCTGCCCGGCGGCCTGCGCCGGCACGCCCCGATCCCGGTGGAGTCCGGGGCCGGCCGCTACGACTCGGCCCGGCTGCCCGCCGTGCACGAGGACCTCGCCCTCCGGCCCAACGTCGTTCCGCTGCTGGCCGGTTCGGACCTGCGCTCGCTGATCACCGTGCCGCTCAAGGTGGACGGCCGGCTGACCGGCTCGCTCGGCGTGGCCGCCACCGGAGCCGGCCGGTACGACAACGAGGACGCGCTGCGGCTGCAGTTCGCCGCCGACCGGGTCGCGCTGGCCCTGGAGAGCGCCCGGCTGACCGAGCTGGAGCGGCTGCGCCGGGGCTCGCTCTCCTTCCTGGTGGAGGCCTCCGACCTGCTCGCCGGGACGCTCGAACTCGGCCAGACCCTGGCCCTGATGGCCCAGATGGCGGTGCCCACACTGGCCTCCTGGTGCGCCGTCTACACCAGCGCCGACAGCGGGGCCGAGCTGGCCTTCGTGCTGCACCAGGACGAGGACCTGATCGACCGGCTGCGCGACCTGCTCGACAAGACCCCGGCGCCGGACGCCGCCCGGGACGCCGGGGTGACCTTCTGGGCCGCCCCCGCCGAGACCGCCCGGCAGGCCGGGCTGACGGACAGTCCGGAGCTGGCCGGGCTGCTCGGCGAGACCGTGGTGCTCCCGCTGGTGGCCCGCAACCGGGTGATCGGCCTGCTGGTGCTCGGCGTCTCCACCGGCCAGCGGTTCCGCCAGGAGATGCTGGAGCTGGCCGAGGACCTGTCCCGGCGGGCCGCCCTGGCCCTGGACAACTCCCGGCTCTACTCCGAGCGCACCGCCACCAGCCAGGCGTTCCAACGCGCCCTGCTGCCGCCGGAGTTGCCCGTGATCCCGGGCCTGGAGGTCGAGGTCTTCTACCAGGCCGCCGGGGAGGGGAACGAGGTCGGCGGCGACTTCTACGACATCTTCCCGATCCGCGAGGGCACCTACGGCTTCGCGATCGGCGACGTCTGCGGCACCGGCCCCGAGGCGGCGGCCGTCACCGGCCTGGCCCGGCACGCCCTGCGGCTGCTGGCCCGGGAGGGCCTGGACGGCCCGCAGCTGCTCTCCCGGCTGAACGGCGCGATCCTCGACGAGGGCAGCCGCTCGCGCTTCCTCACCCTGCTCTACGGCGAGCTGACCCCGCGCCAGGACGGCTGTACCGAGCTGTCGTTGGTCTGCGCCGGACACCCGCTGCCGCTGCGGCTGCACACCGACGGCCGGGTGAGCCCCGCCGCCACCCCGCAGCCGCTGCTCGGGGTACTGGAGGACCTGGAGCTGACCGCCGAGCAGGTGGTGCTGGAGCCCGGCGAGGTGCTGCTCTGCGTCACCGACGGGGTGACCGAACGCCGGGAGGGCCACCGGATGCTGGGCGACGACGGCCTCGCCGCCGTCCTCACCGGCTGCACCGGCCTGACCGCCGGCGCGGTGGCCGCCCGGGTGCAGCGGGCGGTGGAGCGCTTCGCCCCCGAGCCGCCCTCGGACGACATGGCCATCCTCACCCTGCGGGTGCCGGAGCAGCGCGCGGGCTGACCCGGCCCGGCCGGGCCGGGGCTCGACCGGCGTCGGTCGCCGAACCGGTCGTTCCCGGACCGCAAGCGGTCAAGCGTCGCCGCCCGACATCTGACGACCCGACAAATTGTGGGATTCACAAGGGTACAAGCCACAACCGGGTGGGTACACAGATCTCACCGGGGAAGACCCCGGTAGGGGACTCGCCGGCAGCTCCGACCTGCCGGTTCATCATTTCGCCGCCGCCGCCCGCACCGTGGGACAGCTCCGTCCCGTGCGCCCCCGGCCCCGGCACGCGCACCCACTCCACGCACACGCTCCCAGCCGCCCTGATGCGGCACACCATGAGTGAAAGGAGCCTCCGGTGAGCAACGAAGCCTCCGGGGCGAACATCCGCACCGCCGACGCCGGTAACCTCGGCTACCTGGCTCTCGGCCTGACCCTCCTCGCCTACGGGCTGCTCGGCACCGGCATCCTCTCCGGCGCCGGCGTCAAGGACGCGGCCGGACTGGCCCACCTGGTCGGCGGCCTGACCCTGTTCGTGGCCGGCCTCTGGCAGCTGCGCAGCGGTGACGGCTTCACCGGCACCGCCTTCACCGCCCTCGGCGCCTTCTGGGCCGTCTGGTCAGCAGGCGGCGGCGCGAGCAAGAACGCCACCGGTCTGTTCCTGCTGCTCTGGGCCCTGCTCGTGCTCAGCCTGGCGCTGGCCGCCTGGGGATCGGGCCTGCTCGGCCGGCTCGTCTGGGGCCTGTTCTTCGTCTCGCTGGTGCTCAGCGCGCTGGGCGTGCTGACCAGCACCGGCAGCCTGGGCAAGGCCGGTGCCTGGTTGGCCGCCGTGGCCGGCCTGGCGGCCTGGTACTCCGCCACCGCCTCGCTGGCCGAGGGCGGCTGGGGCCGGGCCCTGCTCCCCACCAAGTGACCCACCCCACTGGGTAGTTCCGGGTCCGCCGGGTGCCCCACCACCCGACGGACCCGATCCCCCCATCGAAGCCGGGCCACCCCACCACGGGGTGGCCCGGCTCCGTTCTGCCCGGCTCCGTTCCGGCCGGGCTCCGTTCTGCCGGGCTCCGTCGTCCCGCCCGCCCGGCGACCCGGTGAAATCTCCTGCGCCCGGCGGGCAACGGTCCGGGACCTCTCCGGGATCTAGGAGGGGAGGAGGTGTTCATGGCAGATCAGCGAGCCCAACGCGACACCGAGTTCCAGGCGTTCATCACCGCCAGCTGGTCCCGGCTGACCCGGACCGCCTTCCTGCTCGCCGGGGAGACGCACGCCGCCGAGGACCTGGCCCAGTCCACCCTGGAACGGGCCTACGTCGCCTGGGGCCGGGTCCGCAGCGCGGACGACCGGCATGCCTACGTCCGCCGGATCCTGCTGAACGAGCATGCCCGGCGCTTCCGCCGCCGTCCCCGCGAACACCTGGTGACCGCCGTCCCGGAGAGCGCCGGCCCCGACCACTACGGCCGACTCGACGAGCGGGCCGCCTTGTTGGCGGCCCTGGCCACCCTGCCACCGCGCCAGCGCCAGGCCGTGGTGCTGCGCTACTGGGAGGACCTCAGTGAGACCCGGACCGCCGAGGCCATGGGCTGCTCCGTCGGCACCGTGAAGAGCCAGACCGCCAAGGGCATCGCCAGACTGCGCGCCAGCTCGGTGCTGCTCGACCTCACCACCACCGTCGGAGGCGGCAAGTGACCCCCCGGAACGACCCGCCCGCCCGGCTCGGCACCGGCCCCGCCGACCCTCCCACAGCTCCCGCCGACCTCACCGCCCTCCTCGCCGCCGTGGCCGAGAGCGCCCCGCTCGGCCCGGCCCCCGTCGCCGCCGTGCTCAGCGGCGGCCGGCGCCGCAGGCTGCGCCGCCGGGCCGTGATCGCCGGGGTGGTGGCGGCCGTCGTACTCGTGGCGGGCGGCGGGACGCTCGCCGCACCGGACGGCTTCCGCCGGGGCGCACCGGCCTCGCCCGCCGACGGACCGACGGCCTCGCTTCTCCCGGTGCACACCAAGCTCGCCGAGGGCGACGTCGCGGCCGGCCACTGGGAGGCGTGGGCCACCCTGTGGCCGGCCGCCGGGCGTGAACGGGCCGCGGAACGGGCCGAGTTGATGCGGGTCGAGGAGCTCGCCACCCACAGCAGTACCATGCCGACCGGCCCCGACGAGCACCTCGCCGACTCGCTGTGGGTCAACTTCCACCTGACCCTGAACGGCGAGCGGATGCCGAAGGACTTCACCTGGGAGCTCCCGCCCGACCGGGTGACGCTCACCCGGACCCCGCCGGAGGGTGGCCTGATCGGCGATGTCCTCCCGCTGAGGGCCGATCCGGCGGACGGGGCCCCACCGTGGGTCCGGTTCGCCGCCGTGGCTGCGGACGCGACCCGGGTGGTGGTGCGCGGCCCGGACGGGAGCACCGTCGAGCCGACCTTGTACTCCCTCGGGGACCCTCGGGTCCGGTGGTTCGCCCTGGCCGTCACCGACCAGCTCGCAAGGTCGTACAGCGTCTACGGCACGGACAACCAGCGCCTCGGCTTCGAGTAGTGGCGGGTCGTCAGCGAGCCGGCAGCACCACCACCCCCAGCGGCAGCTTCCCGGCCGCCACCCGCCGCGCCTGGCCACTCGCCAGGTCCACCACCGTGATCCCGTCCCAGCCGCCCGGCCGGGAGAAGCCGCCGGTCACGTACGCGGTGCGGCCGTCCCGGGAGACGGCGACCTCCTCGTGCGGCCCGTCGAGCGGGATCACCCGCTCGGTGCCGTCCGGAGCACGGACGGTGAGCGAGGGGCCGTGATCGCTGCCGTCGATCGGGCCGGTGCCGACCACCAGCAGGGTGCCGTCCGGGGCCAGGGCGGTGCCGTGCTGGTGGGTGTCGGCCGTCATCGGACGGACCGTCACCCCACCGTCGGCGGGATCGAGCACTGCCAGCCGCTCCCCCTCGAAGGGCAGCAACAGCCGTCCGTCGCCGCCGACTTCGGCGTAGTGCGGCTTCAGCCAGGAGCCGAGCCCGCCCTCGGTACCGTAGGGCGCGACCTCCATCCGGCGGGGGCTGAGGGTGTCGGCGGCCACCGCCGTGACGTCGAAGGAGTCGTGCCCGACGGCGTACACCTCGTGCCCGTCCCGAGCCACCAGCACGTCGAACGGCCGCCGACCGACCGGCACCACGCCGGTCACCTGCTGCGTCGCCGTGTCGATCACCTCCAACACCCCTGACTTCCCCGGCACGTTGACCCCCACGTAGACCCGCCGCCCGTCCGGCGAGACGGCGATGCCCATCCCCCCGCCCCGGTACTCCCCGGTGGTCACCGGCCCGCTCGCCGTCCGGTACGGCACCGTGCCCGTCACCCGCCGGGCGGCGGTGTCCACCACGGCCACCCCCTCGGCCGCCGCCACCCAGGCCCGCCCGTCCGGCCCGAGCGCCACACCCCAGGGCGCCGTCCCGACCCGCGCGGAGCCGACCGCTCCGGCCGTCGGGTCCACGAAGGTCACGGTGTCTCCCCCGAAGTCGGCCACCAGCAAGGTCTCCCGGGTACCGGCCACCGACCCGGACGGCGTCGGACTCGAAGGCGCCCCCGGCGAAGGCACCCCGCTCGACGGTGCTCCGCTCGACGGTGCTCCGGCCGAGGGCACCCCCGTCGAAGCGGCCGAACCGGACCGCACCGGCCCCGACGGTGCCGCCGACCCGCAGCCCGCCAGCACCACCGCCGCCAGCCCCAGCCCTGCCCACCACGCCCGGCCACCGCCGCCGCCGCTCATGCCGTCCTCCGTCCATCGCTCCTCCCTCCCATCCTCCGGCGGGCGAACCACTGCCCGGGTCCACCGATCAGTTGACATCCATTACTTGGTCCGGCCCGCCGAATGCGTAACAAGCGGTGCTCCGTCCCCGGCCCTCGCCCGCCCGTGCCGAGCGGACCGACCTGCCGGCGCCCGGCCCGGGCTCCCCGCCACCACCACCGACAGCCCGTCAGCCCGTCAGCCGCTCCCGGACGTGCTCGGGCAGCAGCACAGCCTCCCGCCGCACCGTCGCCACCAGCTCCGCCGTCAACGGATCGGGCTCGTTCCGGGCGTACACCGCGAGCTGCCGCCGGACCGGCGGCAGCGGACGGTGCAGCCGTCCGGGCAGGCCCGGCGGCAGGGCGTGGGCGGCGGCCAGGGTCGGCCCGAGGCCGGCCGAGGCCAGCAGCGGGCCGGCCGCCGTCTGCTCGGTGCGGACCGCCGCCACCGGGCGGAAGCCGGCCGCCCCGCAGACCTGGTCCAGCAGGTCGGCGAGCCCGTTCCCGGCCGCGTAGTGCACCCAGCTCCGGCCGGCCAGCGAGCGCAGTTCCAGCTCACCGCCCGCCGCCACCTCCGACGGATCGTCAGCCGGCAGCACCAGCAGGAACTCCTCCTCGCCGAGCTCCCAGAGCGGCCCCGCCCACCCCTGCGGCTGGGGCCCGAGCGCCAGGTCCGCGACGCCCCCGGCGACCGCCTCCGCCAACTCCTCCGCGTGCCGGTATTCCCGCAGCCGCACCGTCGCACCGGGCCGCTCCCGGTGCCACACCCGCAGCACCGCGGGCAGCAACCCCAGGCTGTACCCGTAGAGCGTGGCCAGCTCCACCTCCCCCGCACCGGCCCGCGCGCAGTCCCGCCCCGCCGCCACCGCCCGCCCGGCCTCGGCCAGCGCGGCCCGGGCGTGCGGCAGCACCGCCCGCCCCATCGGGGTGGCCCGCACCTGCCGGGGCAGCCGCTCCAGCAGCGGGCCGCCGAGCAGCCCCTCCATTACCCGGACCTGGTGCGACAGCGCGGGCTGGCTGACGTGCAGCAGCTCGGCGGCCCGGGTGAACGACCCCTGCTCGACGATGGTGACCAGGTACTCCAACTGCCTCAGCGTCAGCATGAGCTGAGCTTATGTCAGGGAGAAGAACCCGGTCTTGGACTCATGCCGCCCTCCCGGTCGATGATCGATCCGTACCCACCGCCGCACCCACCCACCAGCACTGCACCGCACCGCACCGCCCGCCAGGAGGCCCGTCATGACCAGCACCGACCGCAAGACCGCCCTCGTCGTCGGCGCCAACGGCGTGATCGGCCGCAACCTCACCGAGCACCTGCTCGCCCTCGGCGACTGGGACGTCATCGGCGTCTCCCGCCGGGGCGGCGAGCCCGCCGACCGCCTCCGGTACGTCAGCGCGGACCTGCTGGACGCCGTCGACAGCAAGGAGAAGCTCGGCGGCCTGCACGAGGTCACCCACGTCTTCTACGCCGCCTACCAGGACCGCCCGACCTGGGCCGGGCTGGTCGCACCGAACCTGACCATGCTCACCAACGTCCTGGACGCCGTCCTGCCCGCCGCCACCGGCCTGCGGCACGTCAGCCTGATGCAGGGGTACAAGGTCTACGGCGCCCACCTCGGCCCGTTCCGCACCCCCGCCAAGGAGAGCGATCCCTCCTTCATGCCGCCCGAGTTCATGCACTCCCAGCAGACCCTGCTGGAGAGCCGCCAAGCCGGGCAGCCGTGGACCTGGACCGCGATCCGCCCCTCGGTGGTCACCGGCTTCGCCCTCGGGAACCCGATGAACCTCGCCATGGTGATCGCCGTCTACGCGGCCATCTCCAAGGAGCTCGGCCTCCCGCTCCGCTTCCCCGGCAAGCCCGGGGCCTACGACGCCCTGCTCGAAGTGACCGACGCCGGCCTGCTCGCCAGGGCCACCGTCTGGGCCGCCACCGAACAGCGCTGCGCCAACCAGGCGTTCAACATCAACAACGGCGACCTGTTCCGCTGGAGCGGCCTGTGGCCGGCCATCGCCCGGTACTTCGAGCTGGAGACCGCCCCGGGCGTCCCGCTCCCACTGGCCGAGGTGATGGCCGACAAGGAGCCGGTCTGGCAGGCGATGGTGGAGAAGTACGGGCTGGCCCACTCCTACGACGAGGTCTCGTCCTGGGCCTTCGGCGACTTCGTCCTCTCCTGGGACTACGACATGTTCGCCGACGGCTCCAAGGCCCGCCGGTTCGGCTTCCACGAGTACGTGGACACCGAGGCGATGTTCCTGGAGATCTTCGAGGACTTCCGTCGCCGCCGCGTGATCCCGTAGCCGTCGCGTTCCAGAGCACGGCATTCCGCTCCGGGCACAATCGGGAGATGCGCTTCGTACCGCTGCTCCCCGCCGACCGACCGGACGCCGACCGACCGCCCGGCCGGTGGCTGGTGGAGGCCGTGGTGGGCGGCTGCGTCCTGCTGGTCACCTTCGCCGCCCTGCACAGCGTCGGCCTCAGCGGGCTCTTCGCCCGCAGCACCCTGGTCGCCCTCGGCGCCCTCGCCCTGCTGCTCTCACTGGCCCGGCACCGCCACCCGGACGCCGCACTGCTCGGCCTGGCCGCGCTGGTCGGCATCCTGCCGAGCGCCGCGATGCTCACCGCGATCGTCGCCTACACCACCTCCCGGCGCTCCGCCCGCGCCCTGCGGCGCGATCTGCTGCTGGTCGCCGCCGCCCTGCTCCCCCTGCTGACCAGCGAGGTCCGCCTCGACTACTGGCAGGGCGGCCGGTGGCAGTACGCCATCGCCCAGGGCGGCGTGCTGGCCGTGGTCGCCGTGCTGATCCCCGGCCTGGTCGGCACCGCCGCCGGCCAGCAGGACCAGCTGGTCGGCGCGCTGCGCGAGCGCACCGCCGCCGCCGAACGGGCCAAGCGCTCCGCCGAGAACGAGTCCCGGCTGCACGAACGCTCCCGGATCGCCGCCGAGATGCACGACCTGGTCGGCCACCGGCTCAGCCTGATCTCACTGCACGCGGGCGGCCTGGAGCTGGCCCTCGACCGACAGGCACCCGAGCTGCGCGACGAGGCCGAGCAGCTCCGCCGGGCCAGCCGGGACGCGATGGACGAGCTGCGCCAGGTGCTCGGCGTGCTCGGCCCGGTCGGCCGCGACACCGGCACCGACGCGCTCACCGACGCCACCGGCACCCGGGCCGACATCCTGGCCCTGGTCGAGGAGTCCCGGGCGGCCGGCGTGGCGGTGGCCTTCCACTGGGAGGGCGAGGACCTCACCGAGATCCGTCCCCAGGTCCGGCGGGCCGTGAACCGGGTGGTCCGGGAATCCCTCACCAACATCCACCGCTACGCCCTCGGCTCCGCCGTCGAGGTGACAGTCGAACAGCTCCCCGGCAGTGTCGAAGTGGTGGTGCACAACGGCCGCCCGCCCGTGCCGCCCACCGTCACCACCGGCCTCGGCAGTGGCCGCGGCCTCGACGGGCTGCGCGAGCGGGTCGCCGTGCTCGACGGCCGCCTCACCGTCGGCCCGGTCCCGGACGGCTTCGAGGTCCGCGCCGTCCTCCCCACCGAACCGCCCGCCAACGGCCGCCGGACCGACCGCCCGGAGAGCGCCCCGGGCACCGGCATCCTCCCGGTGCTGGCCGGCGGCCCGGCCGCCCGGCTCCGCCGCCAACTGGCCAGTGCCGTCTCCGCCGCCCTGGGCCTGGCCGGTCTCGGCGTCATCCTGCTGCTCGGCCTCGGCCTGGTGCAGCAGACCCGTCCCTACGACGGCCCGCCACCGACCAGCGCGGTGCACCCCGGCATGACCGAGGGTCAGGTGGTCTCGGTGGTCGGCTCCGACAGCTCCGCCGTGCGCTCCGCCGCCGCCGGCCGCGAGCCCGTCCGGCCCGAGGGCACCACCTCCTGCCTCTTCCCGTACACCAGTCGGCTGACGAGCAGCGACCGGCTCTACGTCACCCGTTACTGTTTCGAAGACGGCACTTTGACCGAAATCACCACATTCACCACCCCCCTGGCGCCCTGACCGACCACCAGAGCCGGAGCCGCAGATGACCGACCATCAGGTGACCGACCAGCCGGGCGAGCGGACCGCCCCCATCCGGGTCCTGCTCGCCGACGACGAACCCGGCATCCGGGCCGGCCTGCGCCTGGTCCTCCGGCACGCCGAGGACATCGAGATCACCGCCGAGGCCGCCGACGGCGCCGAGGCCGTCGCCCACGCCGCCCGCCATCCCGTGGACGTCGTGCTGCTGGACATCCGGATGCCCGTCCTCGACGGCCTGGCCGCGATCGACCAACTGGTCCGGCTCGACCCCCGGCCCGCCGTCGTCATGCTCACCACCTTCGGCGAGGAGGAGAACGTCACCCGCGCACTGCGTGCCGGTGCCACCGGCTTCCTGCTCAAGGACGACGGCCCGCAGGAGTTGATCAGCGCCGTCCGCGCCGCAGCCGCCGGAGACGCCGTGCTCTCCCCCGGCGTCACCGGCCTGGTGGTCCGCCGGATGCTCGACGGCGGCCCCGCCGAACCGGCGGACCCCACCACCGACGCCGAGCGCCGGATCGCCGCCCTCGACCCGACCGAGCGCGAGGTGCTCGCCCTGCTCGGCGACGGCATGCCCAACCTGGAGATCGCCCTGCGCCTGGGCATCGGCCCCGACCGGGTCCGCACCCTGGTCGACGGGGTCCTGGACCGCACCGGCTCGGACACCCGGGTACAGGCCGCCCTGCTCGCCGCCCAGGCGGGCCTGACCTCCTGACCCACCGTCGGAACCACCCCGCTCAGCCGGCGGCCGTCTCCTTGGCCTTCTCCCACTCCACGGCCGCCGGCCGGTCGGCCGATCCGCGCCAACCGGCCACCGCGTTCAGCACCAGATAGACGATCATCAACAGTCCGACGGCCACCAGCCCGTCCGCCCAGAAGTGATTGGCCGTCACCACCACCACGTACACCGTGAGCACCGGATGCAGCACCGCCAACCACCGCCAGGGCGTCCGGGCGATCGCCAGCACGGCCACCGCCACGATCACGCACCAGGCCACGTGCACCGAGGGCATCGCCGACAGCTGGGCCTCCACCACCCCGCCCACCGCGCCGCCGTACACCGACTGCCCGTACTCCGCCGCCACGTCCACGAAGCCGTTCCCCGGCAGCATCCGGGGCGGCGCCACCGGCAGGAACTGGATCAGCAGGCAGGCGGCCGTGGTCAGCACCACCGTGTTCCGCACCCAGGCGTACCGGTCGCGGTGCCGGACGAACACCCAGACCAGCAGTGCGATCATCGCGCCGAAGTGCATGGTCGCGTAGTAGTAGTTCGACGCCGAGATCAGCCACGGGTACTCCCGGGCCACCCGCTGCCAGGCCGCCTCGTCCGGCAGCCCCCAGTCCAGCTCCGTCCGGTGGATCCACTCCGCCCGGTCCAGCGCGTGGTCCGTGCTCACCAACGACAGGTGCCCGACCAACTGCCAGAGCGTGAACAGCGCCAGCAGCGTCCCCGCCTCCCGACAGGCCAGTCCGAGCCCCGGCTTCCCCCACCGTTTGGCGGCATAGGCCGCGCCGAACAACGCGACGCCGGCACCACCGGAGGTCTGCCAGGTCAGGGTCAGGTTCTGCATTGGCGAAGATTAACGCAGAAAAGCCCCCTGACGAATCGTCAGGGGGCTTCTCTTGAATGATTGTTCGGCGGCGTCCTACTCTCCCACAGGGTCCCCCCTGCAGTACCATCGGCGC
>NZ_JBIWFX010000017.1:0-147417 GCF_044763225.1 Kitasatospora sp. NPDC096147
TGAGCAGGACGGGGCGCAGGCCCAGGGCGCGCAGGCGGGTGACGGCTTCGGCGCTGGTGGGCTTCACCGCGTCGGCGACCACCAGGACGGCCCGGACCCGGCCGTCCCAGCCGACGGCGACGGCGGTGCGTCCGGCGGCCTCGGCGGCAGCCTTGGCGTTGGCCAGTTCGGGGGTGAGGTGTTGGGCGTGGTCGGCGAGGAGGGCTTCGCGGCCGGCGGTGACGGTGTGGCCGTCGACGGTGCCGGTGACGCCTCGGCCGGGCAGGTTGTGGAAGTCCTTCACCGGCGGGAGGGTGCCGTGGCGTTGGGTGGCGGCGGCGGTGATGGCGGTGGCGATGGGGTGTTCGGAGGCGTGTTCGAGGGCACCGGCGAGGCGGAGGACCTGATCGTCCGTCACTTCGTCGGTGGTGTGGATGGCGAGGAGAGTCATGGTGCCGGTGGTGACGGTGCCGGTCTTGTCGAGGACGACGGTGTCGACCGAGCGGGTGGTCTCCAGTACCTCGGGGCCCTTGATGAGGATGCCGAGCTGGGCGCCGCGTCCGGTGCCGACCATCAGGGCGGTGGGGGTGGCGAGGCCGAGGGCGCAGGGGCAGGCGATGATCAGCACCGCCACGGCGGCCGTGAACGCGGCCGACCACCCCTCGCCGGTGGCGAGCCAGAACGCCAGGGTGGCCAGGGCCAGGACGATGACGACGGGGACGAAGACGGCGGAGATCCGGTCGGCGAGGCGTTGGGCGGCGGCCTTGCCGTTCTGTGCGTCCTCGACCAGCTTGGCCATCCGGGCGAGTTGGGTGTCGGCGCCGACCCGGGTGGCCTCGACCACCAGGCGGCCGCCGGCGTTGACGGTGGCGCCGGTGACGGTGTCGCCGATGCCGACCTCGACGGGGACGGACTCGCCGGTGAGCATCGAGGCGTCCACGGCGGAGGAGCCCTCGACCACGGTGCCGTCGGTGGCGATCTTCTCCCCGGGCCGGACCACGAACAGCTCACCGACCGTCAACCGGTCGGTCGGTACCCGGACTTCCACGCCGTCCCGCAGGACCGCCACGTCCTTGGCGCCGAGGTGGAGGAGCGCCTTGAGCGCGGCGCCCGCGGTCCGCTTCGAGCGTGTCTCGAAGTACCGCCCGGCCAGGACGAAGGCGGTGACCCCGGCCGCCGCCTCCAGGTAGATGTTCGACGCACCGTCGGAGCGGGCGATGGTGAACTCGAAGCCGTGCCGCATCCCCGGCATGCCCGCGTGTCCGAAGAACAGTGCCCACAGCGACCAGAGGAAGGCCGCCCCGGTCCCGACCGAGACCAGGGTGTCCATGGTCGCGGCGCCGTGCCGGAGGTTGGTCCAGGCCGCCCGGTGGAACGGCCAGGCGGCGTACGTCACCACCGGGGCGGCCAGGGTGAGCGAGAGCCACTGCCAGTTGTCGAACTGCAGCGCCGGGACCATCGCCATCGCCACCACCGGGAGGCTGAGCACCACGGCGGTGACCAGGCGCTGCCGCAGTGACACCAGCGGGTCCGGCTCACCGTCGGCGGTGGCCGTGGCGGTGTCGGTGTCGGCGGTCGGGGCGGGCCGGGGGACGGCGGCGGTGTAGCCGGTCGCCTCGACGGTGGCGATCAGGTCCGTCACCCGCACGGTGTCGGCGGCGAAGGCGACCTTCGCCTTCTCGGTGGCGTAGTTGACGGTGGCTTCGACGCCGTCCATCCGGTTGAGCTTCTTCTCGATCCGGGCGGCGCACGACGCGCAGGTCATGCCGCCGATCTCGAGTTCCACCTCGGTGGAGGCGGGTGCCTGGGTGGTCATCGTGCTGCTCCTCGCTGGCTCGTGCAGGGGACGGAGGGGGCCGGTTCTCAGATCCGGTCGGTCGGGCGGTCGGTGCCCGTCCGGTCGGACGCCTCGTCAGGCGCCTCGTCGGACGCCTGGACGGTGGTGGTGTCCGGGGAGACCGTGGGCGGTTCGACGGTCGCGGTGGTCGAGCAGGTGCCGGTGGGGGAGCAGCAGGACATGGCGTTTCTCCAGGGGGACGAGGAGTCTCAGATACCCATGGGGGGTATCCCTTGCTGAGTACATTTATACCCCCGGGGGGTACCTTGGGCAAGCGTGGTCCGAAGGCTCGTCAGGTGAAGGGCGGGTGATTTCATGCATGTTTCGGCAGCTTTGAGGTGCAATGATCCGCGGGTGGACGGCCCCCGCCGAACGAAAAGGGCTCCCCGGCCGGCACGTCGAAGCGTGCCGACCGGGGAGCCCCTGCGGTTCTCCCGCCAGCCGTGCGTTAGGCGGCGGCGGGGTGGGCGCGCAGTGCCCCGGCGAACCATGCGAGGACGGGGGCCAGGCTGTCCGGGACGGGCCAGCCGTTGACCGTCGCGAGCAGCTGCCAGTACCGCTCGGTCCTGGGGTCGCCCGCCGCCTCCAGACGGTTCAGCAGCCACCGTCGCAGCTCGGCGTCGTCCGGGCGTCCGAAGGTGGCGGCATAGCGGGCCGTCAGCCGGTCGACCACCGGGGCCGCTTCGGCCGACGCGGGGGAGACGCCCTCGGCCCGTGCCCGGCCGACGGCCTCGCGGACCGCCTCGGTGAGCTCGTGGTGCAGGCCGGTCCGGTCGCCCCGGGCCCGCTCGGCGGCCTGGTACTCCGCCATCCTCCGGACGGCGGACCGGAATTCGGGGTCCTGGATGAGTTCGGCGAGCTCCACCCAGGCCTCCACCTGGGCCGGCTCCGGGTCGTCGGGCAGGACCGGCGCGGCGGCGCGGAGCATCTCGACCAGTTCGGGGTTGGCGTCGTGCCGGCCGAAGGTGTCGTCGACGAAATCGGCGACGAGGCGGCGGCGTTCCTCGTCGGAGAGCTTGGCGAGCCTGTGCATGAGTGTCATCTCCTCGGTCGTGGAGCCTCGTTCGGCCACCGCGCGCAGTACGGCGCGTCGCAGGCGGAGGGTGCGGATCTGCACCTCCAGGGCGTCGGCGTGCGCCGCCGCGACCTCGGGCACCGTGATCTCGTTCTCCACCACCCGCCGGATCACGGCGAGTTCGAGTCCGAGGTCGCGCAGGGTGCGCACCAGGTCCAGGCGGGCCAGCGCCCCGACGTCGTACAGCCGGTAGCCGGACGGACTGCGGTCCGTCGGCGGCACGATCCCCTCGTCCGAGTAGTACCTGATGGTCTTGACCGTCAGTCCGGTCCGCCGGGCCAGGGCCCCGATCGTGAAGAGCGTGTCGCCGTCCATGCCCGTACTCTCCGGTCTCCACCCACGGGAGACTCAAGCGCATTCTCCCGGTGCTGTCGGCGGCCAGTGCGACGATCACCGCTCGACCGTGCAGGAGGAGAACAGCGCCATGGGCACCTGGGACATCGGACCCTTCGACAACGACACCGCTGCCGACTTCGCCGACGACCTGGACGAGGCACCCGCCGCCGAGCGGGTGGCGATGGTGCGCACCGCCCTGGTCCGCGCCGCCGACACCCCGGCGGCCCCCGTCGAACTCGACGCCCCCGTGGGCATGGTGGCCGTCGCCGCTGCCGCCCTGGTCGCTGCCCGGTGCCCGGGCGGACCGCCCCTCGACACCGTCTACGCCCCCGACGAGCCGTTCCCCGCCCTCACCCCCGACCTCCGCCCGCTCGCCGTCGGAGCCCTCGACCGGGTGGTGGCCGAGGGCTCCGAACTCGCCGAGCTCTGGGACGAGGAAGCGGATGGCCGGGCCTGGCGGCAGGACGTCCGCCGCCTGCGCGCCCTCCTCGAGCCCGAGCCCGAGCCCTTGTGCCTGGAACAGACCCTCTTCGACCTCTGACGGATCGTTCGTGTCGAACCGGCCACGCGGTGGGCGGGTGGGTGCGAGGATCAAGGCATGGGGGACACCGGGACGGATCCGATGCTGCGAAGCTTCGTCGACCGGGTACGGCGGGCGGTGCCGACGGTGGCGGTCTGGGCCCACGGGTCGCTTGCCCTCGGTGACTTCCAGCCCGGGCGCAGTGACCTGGACCTGATCGCGGTGCTCGCGGAAGCCCCGTCCGCGGAGACCCGGGAGCGGTTGGTCGGCCTGCACCGGCGGCTTCGGGCGGAGGAGCCGACGGCGGAGAAGCTGCACTGCTCCTACCTCGCCCGCGACGCGCTCGCCGAGGCAGGGGCCGACCACCTCACCTGGGCCCACGGCGGGATGCTGAAGCGCCCCGTGACCCCGGTGTCGCGCCGTGAACTCCTCGACGGCGGACTCACCTTCCACGGCCCGGCCCCGGTGGAGCTCCTCCCGCCGCTGCTCCCGGGCCAGTTGGCCTCCTTCATCCGGCAGGACCTCGCCGAGTTCTGGCTCCCGGCCACCCGTCGCCCCCTCCTCTGGCTCCGGGACGTCTGGGTGGACTTCGGCCCCGTGGTGCTGGCCCGCGCCACCGTCACCCTGCGCGAGGACCGGCTGATCACCAAGGGCGAGGCCCTCACCGAGCTGCTCGCGATGGGCGCGCCCGCCGACCTGGTCCAGGGCATCCGCGACCGCCGCTACGCGGCCCCCGCCCCGGTCAACCCGCTCCGCCGGGTCCGCCGGGGGCTGCGGACCCGGGCCTTCGTCCGGCACGGCATCGAGCGCGCTCTCGCTCTGCCGCCGAGGCCCTCGCCCGAAGGACGATAAGGAGTCGCCCTGCTGACGGGGAGTCGGTACCGTCCGGGAACGATCTTCGGGAGGGCGGACGATGCGACCGTTGTTGCTGCTGGACGTGGACGGGCCGTTGAACCCCTATGCGGCGAAGCCGTACCGGCGGCCCGAGGGCTACGGGACGCACCGGCTGATCACGCCGAGCTGGAAGGCGAGGGAGCGGCGGCGCCTGGACGACGACGGGCAGCCGAACCGGCCGGTCAAGCCGCTGCGGGTCTGGCTGAACGAGACCCACGGCCCGGCGCTCACCGCGCTGCCCTTCGATCCGGTCTGGGCGACGACCTGGGAGGAGGAAGCGAACTCCCACCTGGCGCCGCTCCTCGGCCTGCCCCGACTGCCCGTCATCACCTGGTCGAGGCCCCGCCCCGAGCCCGGTGGCGGTGTCTTCTGGAAGACCCCGGACGTCGTGGCCTGGGCCCGGGGCCGTGCCTTCGCCTGGGTCGACGACCTGATCACCGAGGCCGACACGGAGTGGGTCCGCGCCCACCATGCGGGCCCCGCGCTGCTGCTCCGGATCGACCCGAGGACCGGCCTGACGACCGGTCACTTCGAGCGCCTGGCCGCCTGGGCGGACGGCATCTGACGACGGCCCGTCCCGCTGGCCCCGGGTCGGTCCGGACGCGGACGGGGGTCAGGAAAGGCGGGTGGTGGCGTAGAACTCGATGGCGGTGTGCTGGTAGTCGGCCAGGCCCGGGGTGACGGCCTCGTAGGCGGCGCGCCAGGACGGGTTCCGCACGCAGCCGAGGCCCATGGCGCGAAACTCCTCCGGGGTGACGGGGTGCAGCTCGGCGAGGGAGCGGTACTGGGCGTCGATCTCGGCCTGGACGGGGGCGGCGGAGGCCGGGGTGCCGGCGGTCAGGTGCTCGGCGAGGCGGATCATGGCGGCCGTCCGCTCCCGCTGGCCGGCCTCGACGGCGGTGGCGTCCATGGTGGCGGTGCGGCGGGCGGTGGCCTCGGCCAGGGCGGGGAAGTCCTGGAGACCGTCCTCGTACCGGTCGGGGGTGATGCCTTCGAAGAGGTTCTCCGGGCGGTTGATGGTCATGGGGTGGCCGTCCTCTCTGGAGCGTTCCAGGTCGGCGAGGGTGCGGGCGACGGTGGTGGCCAGGGCGTCCAGCCGGTCCCGTTCGGCGAGCAGGCGGTGGTGGTGGCCGCGCAGGGCCTCCACCTCGTCCACCTGCTCGGTGAGGATCCGGCCGATCTCCGGGAGGCCGACCCCGAGCGCGCGGAGTACGAGGATCTGTTGCAGCAGCAGGAGTTGCCGCTCCCCGTAGTGGCGGTGCCCGTTGCCGGCGATCCGGGCCGGCGGCAGCAGGCCGATCTCGTCGTAGTGCCGCAGTGTCCGGGCGGTCACACCCGACAGCCGGGCCACCTCCGCGATGGACAGGTCCATGGTGGTCGCTCCGTACCCACTCTCGCCGGGCCGGTCGTTCCGGCCCTGGTCATGACCGTAGAAGCTGCCGCAGCGTCAACTGCAAGCCCGGGGACGGTGGGAGTCAGCGGTACCAGGCGCGGATGGCGGTGGCGGTCTCGCGGACGTCGGCCCGGCCCTCGCGGATGCGGGTGGCCAGGTCGACGGCGTGCTTGGGTTCGGCGGTGACGATCACGCCGGAGGCGGCCAGGTAGGAGGCGGCGACCACGGCGGCGAAGTGCTCGTTGCCGAACTCCAGGGCGGGGACCCGGACCAGTTGGTGCATCAGGGCGGCGGCGCGCTGGTTGACGGCGCCGTAGACGGGGACCTCCATCACCTCGTCGACGTGGCGGGCGACGGCGGCGGCCAGCGTGCCGTAGTCGGTGACGTCCGGGTCGGAGCGGAGGAACTGGTGGGCGATGTCCAGCAGCCAGGCCCGGTCGACGCGGAGGATCACGCGGCGTCCGCCCGGGGCCCGGCCTTCGACCGCCCGGCGGCCGGGTACGGCCCGAACTCGGCCTCGAAGGCCGGCCCCCAGGCGGAGGCGAAGTGGGCGGCAGCGGTGAGGAAGCGCTCGCGCCGCTCGTCGGCCTCCTCGGCCAGCACCTTGCGGGCGTAGTCCGGCAGGGTCATCCCGGCCGCCTCGGCGCGCTGCTCCAGTGCCTCGTGCACCCCGTCGTCCAGCCGGACGTTCAGTTGCTTCATGGCACCAACGTAGCGAAGGGTAGGGGTCGCTACAAGACGGCCCCGGTGGGACGGGCGTCCGGTCCAGGGCGTCCGGCACGCAGCGCGGCGAGGGCCAGGGCGGTGCTGTCTTCGGCGGAGGGGAGGGCGTCGACGGTGCGCAGGAGGTGCTGGGCGGCGTAGTGCCGGGCGATGCCGTCGAGGGTCGAGGAGATGCCGTCGATCTTGCGGCGGCTCTCCTCGGGGTGGTCGCCCGGGCGCTGGACGAGCTCGCCACCGCAGGTCCGGCAGGGGTCGCCGGCGGGGTTCGGCCCGTAGACCTGGGGGCCGTCGACCGGGCAGGAACGGCGGGTCGCCCGGTGGCGGACGAACTGGTCGACGGCGGGCTCGGTGGGTCGCAACAGCAGGACGGCGTCGAGGGGCGTTCCCCGCTCGTGCAGGTCGGTGTCGAAGGCGGCGGCCAGCGCCGGGTTGAAGGGGAAGCCGGTGAGGAGGAAGGCGGTGGGTGCGCTCCGGCTCAGGTGCTCACGGACGGCCCCGCGTGCCAGATCATCCGTCACCAGGCTGCCGCTCTCGATCCGTTCGCGGATCCGGATGCCGGCTGGTGTGCCCCGGTCGAGCTGGTCGCGGATCAGGCTGCTGAAACGGAGGACCGGGGCCGGGAGGGCTCGGGACAGCAGGGCGGCAGGGGTCTCGTACGGCCAGAGCGGAGGTTCCAGGAGGAGGACGCGCACGGGTGCTGCTCCCTCAGGTGGCTTCGGTGAGGCGGAGGTCGACGTACGGGACGGTGTCGCCGGGGAGGGTGTAGCGGTCGGTCTCGGTGAAGCCGTGGTGGTGGGCGAAGTGCAGGCCGTCGGGGTTGGTGGCGAGGACCACGGTGTCGATGACGGGGGCGCCGGTGCGGCGGGCGTGGGCGAGTTCGTGGCGGTAGAGGGTGGTGCCGTGGCCCTGGCGGCGGTGGGGCGGGAGGATGCGGGCGATCACGGTGGCAGCGGGGGTGTCCTCGGTGGGCGGGCGGACGGTGGCGCAGCCGATCAGGTCGGGGCCGAGGTGGGCGAGGGTGAGGCGGTTGCGGGCGGCGCGCTCGCGGATCTCGTCGAGGGTGAGCAGGTGGGTGGGGATGATCGTGTTGTGGACGTGCTGCCAGGCGCGCAGGTCGGCGTCGGAGCCGGCGTCCACCGGCCGGATCTGAAGGTCGGTCATGAGGGGTAGCGAAGCGGGCGGGAAGCTGCGTGGTCAAGGGGGTTTCGGACGCGGACGGGCCCCGGCACCGGGTGGCGGTGGCGGGGCCCGTACGGGGTGGGGTTGGGTCAGGGGCTGACCGCCAGGACGAGGTAGGAGCCCATCACGGCGAGGTGGACACCGCCCTGCAGGGGGGTGGCGCGGCCGGGCATGACGGTCAGGGTGCCGACGGCGATGGTGAGGGCGAGCAGCACCATGTGGGTCGCGTCCAGGCCGAGCACCAGCGGGCCGTCCAGGAAGACCGAGGCGACCGCGACGGCCGGGATGGTGAGGCCGATCGAGGCGAGGGCGGAGCCGTGGGCGAGGTTGAGGCTGGTCTGCATCCGGTCCCGGCCGGCCGCCCGGACGGCGGCGATGGTCTCGGGGGCGAGCACCAGCATGGCGATCACCACGCCGACCACCGACAGCGGCAGGCCGGCGTCCTCCACGGTGCTCTCGATGGTGGGGGAGACGCCCTTGCCGAGGCCGACCACCGAGATCAGGGCCACACCCAGCAGGCCCAGGCTGATCCAGGTCTGGAGCCGGGTCGGCGGGTCCGCGTGGTCGTCGTCGAGCCCGCCGTCGTCCAGGATCCGGCCGGTCGCGGTGATCGGCAAGAAGTAGTCGCGGTGGCGGACCGTCAGGGTGCCGACGAACAGCCCGTAGACCAGCAGCGAGGCGGTGGCGGCGAAGACCAGCTGGGTGGTGGAGAACTGCGGGCCGGGCTCGCTGGTGGTGAAGGTGGGCAGCACCATGCTCAGGGTGGCCAGGGTGGCGATGGCGCTGAACGCGGCACCCGTGCCCTCGGGGTTGAACACCGCGACCCGGTGCTTGATCGCGCCAACCAGGATGGAGAGGCCGACGATCCCGTTGCAGGTGATCATCACGGCGGCGAAGACGGTGTCCCGGGCCAGCGTGGCGTTCTTCTCACTGCCGTCGGCCATCAGCGTGACGATCAGCGCGACCTCGATGATGGTGACCGCCACGGCCAACACCAGGGAGCCGAACGGTTCACCGACCCGGTGGGCGATCACCTCCGCGTGGTGCACCGCCGCGAGCACGGAGCCCGCCAGGAACACCGCCACCACCGCGACCAGCGGGCCGGAGAGCGAGCGCCCCCACGTGCAGGCGAGCAGCACGAAGGCGAGTACGGGTACGAGGGTGGTCCATTTCACAGCTTCACTACGGGCCTGGGCGTTCATGACCTCGAGTTTTCCAGCCCGGGGCGCCCCGGTCCGGGGCCTCGTCGCCCTCGGCGTGTCGCCCGGCAGGGCCCCGGCCGTGGTGGGCGGGGGCCGTGCCGGGTGACGCTCCGTCAGTGGTCGTGGTGCGCCTCGTCGGTGGCCTTGATCTTCTGCCAGGACTTCGGCTCCTGCGGGGCCGTGGCCGGCCGCAGGCCCGACCGGGCGGTCGGTGGGGCGGTCGTCAGGGCGGTCGTCGGTGCGGTCGTCGGGGTGGGGGAGGTGGCGGTGCCGGGGGCGGGCCGGCCCGGGGTGAGCAGCCAGCTGTCCAGCAGGGCGCCGAGCGGCTTGCCGGAGATCCGCTCGGCGTAGGCGCGGAAGTCGGCGAGGGTGGCGTTGCCGTGCCGGTGCTCGGTCGGCCAGCCGCGCAGGATGCGGAAGAACGCCTGCTCGCCGACGGCGTTGCGGAGCGCCTGGACGGCCAGCGCTCCCCGGTCGTAGACGGCCGAGTGGAACTGGTTGTCCGGCCCCGGGTCGCCGGGCAGCACCTGCCACCACGGGTCCTCGGCCGGGCGGGAGGCGTACGTCCAGTCGGCCAGTTCCTGGGCGGTGCCCTCGCCCTCGTGCTCGGACCAGAGCCACTGGGCGTAGCGGGCGAAGCCCTCGTTCAGCCAGATGTCGCTCCAGCGCTCCAGCGAGACGCTGTCGCCGTACCACTGGTGGGCCAGCTCGTGGACCACGATCGAGGTGTTGGAGCCGGCCGCGAAGATCTTCGGGCTGTAGTAGACCTGACCCTGCGTCTCCAGGGCGTACCGGGTCTGGGTGTTGGGCACGTAGCCGCCGACGGTGGCGAAGGGGTACGGGCCGAAGAGGGTGGCCAGGTAGTCGGTGATCTCGCCGGTGCGCTCCACACTGGCGCGGGCGGCGCTCTCGTTCTCGCCGAGGTCGCGGCTGTAGGCGGTGATCACCGGGACGCCGGCGGCGGTGGTGTTGCCGCCCGCGTCGAGGTCGAACTTCCCGACCGCGAGGGTGGCCAGGTAGGTGGCCTGCGGGCTGGTCTGGCGCCAGCTGTACCGAGTCCAGCCGAGCTTGGAGCTCTGGCCGACCAGGGCACCGTTGCTGATCGCCTGGGTGCCGTCCGGGACGTTGACCGAGACGTCGAAGGTGGCCTTGTCGGTGGGGTGGTCGTTGCTCGGGTACCACCACCAGGAGCCCTCGGGCTCGTTCGCCGCGACACCGCCGTCCGGGGTGCGCAGCCAGCCCGTCCAGCCGTACACCTTCTTGGTGGAGGGCACGTCGGCGTAGCGGACCACGACGGTGACCTTCTTGCCCTTGGCCAGCGGGGTGGCCGGGGTGATCTCCAGCTCGTGGTCGCCGGTGGCGGCGAACCGGGCCTGACGGCCGTTCACCTGGACCTCCTGGACGGCCAGCGCGAAGTCCAGGTTGAACCGGGCCAGTGTCTCGGTGGTGGTGGCCAGGATGGTGGCGGTGCCGGAGAGCTGGTCGGTGGCCGGCTGGTAGGTCAGCCTTAGGTCGTAGTGCGAGACGTCGTAGCCGCCGTTGCCGTAGTCCGGGTAGTACGGGTCGCCGACGCCGGGTGCGCCGAAGGGGGCGGAGCCCGCGGTGGCGGGTTGGGCCAGGAGCAGGACGGCGGCTGCGGTGGCGGCGAGGGTCAGCCTGGTGCGCACGGGGTCCTCCGGTGCGTCGAGTACGGACGGGGTCGTTCGACGCTAGAGGGCGCGGGGCGGGCGGGGCCGGGGATTGGCGCGGCCGTTATGAAATGTTCACGCCATGCAATGCGGGGCAACCGGAGTGACGCGTGGGGCGGGTGACGGTGACTCAGTCGCGGTTCGGAGGGAGGGGGAAGGGGTGGGAGTGGGGGGCGGGAGCGGGGAGTCGGCGGGCGGAGACGAAGTAGGCGACGGCCGAGAGGACGATGCCGCAGCAGCAGAGCACGGTGAGGGCCAGCCGGCCGTGGCGGTCCAGCCAGCGGGAGGCCTTCGCCGAGACCGGGTCGGCGGGGGACCAGGTGCGGCCGCCCGGGTCGACGGGGGCGCGGTCCTGCCACTCGGCGGCGAGCCGCCGGGAGCGGGCCGAACCCTCCTGGGAGGTGGCGCCCTTGACGAAGTCCTCGTCCAGGACCAGGCCGTCGAAGGGATCGGAGTCGTCGGGGCGGCGGGGAGTGTGATCATCGGAAGTCGGCACGGCAGCAGTATGCCCCGAGGCCCGGACGGTCCGGTGGGTAGGGTGGAGCAGTGATCATTCCGCTGCCGCGAGGCGACTTCCGGGCCTACCTGTTCGACTGCGACGGGACCGTCGCCGACTCGATGCCGGTGCACTACCGGGCCTGGAGCAGGGCGGTCGGGGAGTGGGGCGGCGAGTTCGCCGAGGACCTGTTCCACGCCTGGGGCGGCCGGCCGGTCGCGGACATCCTCGCCGATCTGAACGAGCGTCAGGGCCTGGCCATGCCGGTGGCCGAGGTGGCCCGGCGGCGGGAGGAGCTCTACCGCGAGCTGCTGCCCGAGGTCGGGCTGCTGCCCGGCATCCTGCCGCACGTCGAGCACGCCCACCGGGAGCTGCGCTCGGCCGTGGTCTCCGGCAGCACCCGGGAATCGGTGCAGGCCTCGCTCACGGCGCTCGGCGTGGCGGACAGGTTCGAGACCCTGGTCTGCGCGGAGGACGTCAGCCGGCCCAAGCCCGACCCGGAGGGATTCCTGCTCGCGGCGCGGCGACTCGGCGTCGCCCCGGAGCACTGCCTGGTCTTCGAGGACTCCGCCCTCGGCCTGCGGGCGGCGGCCGCGGCCGGGATGGCCGCCGTGGACGTGCTGGCGGGCCGGGCGGGCTGAGGGTCGGCGGCCGGGCGGGCTGACGGGTGGTCACCAGGTGCGGCCCTCCGGGAGGTCGGCCAGGCCGGGCGCGGAGAGGTGCAGCACCTGGTAGTGCTCGGTGGCGTCGGCCTCCGTGGCGGTGTCCGTGGCGGTGTTCGTCGGGGCGTCCTTGGTGGTGTCCTCGGACCCGGCCCGGAGGACGAAGCGGAGCAACTGCCAGTGGTGCGGGTCCAGCGCCAGGGCGGCGGTGTGCACGTCCGGTCGGCGGGCCAGGTCGGCGAGCTGCTCGCACTCCTCGGCGATCAGGGCGGAGAGCCCGAGCCCGGTGCGCTCCGGGTCCGGGTCGACGGGCACGGTGGTGAGGCGGCGGGAGGCGGAGCGGGGCACGGCGCCCCGGGCCGGCCCGGCGTGGCAGGCGAGGCCGGTCCAGTGCAGCGCGGACGGGCGGCCGAAGTCCCGGACGATGTTCTGGAAGCCGCCGCCCCCGACCAGGAAGCCGGCCATCGCCCCGGTGTCGTTCCAGAGGTAGAACGGCGCGTACTGGTTCACCGGCGAACCCTGCTGGCCGCGCTCCCGGATCAGGTACGCCTTCAGCCCGAGCCCGGCCCGGTCGTCCAGCACGTGGCCGCCGGCCGCCACCCGCTTGCGGATGATCCCCATGTCGTAGTCGGCGGGCAGGGTGAGCTCGTACTGCTTCGCGTACACGGTGCTGGGCCTCTCTGCGGCGGCTGGATGACGGTCCGTCAGGCGGTCACCCTAGATGCTCTTCGTACTGCGACGGGGCGGTACGGCAGGATGTCCCGGCAGAAGTGTCATCCGAGTGGAGAGGCGGTACTCGATGTACCCACCCGCACCCAGACCCCCCTACTTCGAACGGGCTTGGTGGTGGCTGCCCAAGGAGGAGCGGCGGGCCCGGCGCGAGCGGCGCCGCGCCTGGGAGCGCTACAAGTCGCAGCAGCAGAAGGACAACGACCCGACCGACCTGCTGGACTGCTGCACGGGCGGGGGCGGCGGCGGAGGAGGTGGCTGCGGCGGCGGAGGCCGGGGTGGTGGCGGCAACGGCTGTGGTGGTGGCGGGGGTGGCGGCGGCTGTGACGTCTGCCTGATCGCGATGATCCCGGTGGTGTTCACCTCAGGGCTGCGCGCCCTGCTGAACGCCCACCGCGCCCCCCGGCTGCCGGGTGGCCGGGCCGCCGCCTTCATGAACGGTGCGGTGGAGCACTACCGCACCCGGATCAGCCCGACCCGGCCGGCCTGCTGCCCGTACACCCCGACCTGCTCGACGTACGCCGTCCAGGCGCTGCACCGGCACGGCGCGCTGCGCGCCGCCCGGCTGACGGCGGGTCGGCTGCGGCGCTGCCGCCCGGGCACGGCGGGCGGCCACGATCCGGTGCCGTCCTGACGCACCGCCGACGATCCGGCGCTGACCGGCGGCCTGCCCCCCGAGGCCGCCCGTCAGCGGGGCGGGGTGGAGCCCCGCCGCGCCGTCGAAGACATCTCGTGTCGTCGGTGGGTCGAGAGTCGGGACGGCGGTGACGGGCCCGCGGCGGTGGAAGCTCCGTGAATGGCCCGGGAAGGCGGTAGCCTCCTCGTCATGCTGGATGGTCCTGACGTGTCGGTGATGCTGCAGGGCGGTGTCCGGTCCCACGCCCAAGCCATGGACTTCGTACGGTGGTTCGCCGACGCATGGGCGGGCCGTCCACTGCAACGGGAAGACGGTTGCCCGGAGGAGGAGTTGGCCGCCGCAGAGGCCGATCTGGGCTTCGGGCTGCCGGCTGCCTTGCGTGCGGGCTACGCGCTCTTCGGCCGCCGACACGACCTGACCCGCCGGCAGGACCCGCTGGTCCGGCCGGCCGGACTCCACGTCGACGAGGCTCTGGGCGGCGTCCTGGTCTTCCGGCGCGAGAACCAGGATTGCGCGTCCTGGGGAATCCCCCTGACCCGGATCGAGCAGGAAGATCCACCAGTGCTGGTGGAGTCAGGTCAGGACTGGATCCCCTTCCTGGAACGGACGTCCGTGGCATGGGTGGAACTCGTTCTGAGTGAATTCCTCTTCGGCTCGAACGGCCACTACGACGCCTGTGAGCTGCCGGATCCGCTGCTGCCGGCTCTCCACTCCGGCTACTTGCGGGTTGACCTGCCTGATCACCCCATGTGGGCGAGCGAGGAGGATTCGCCCGTGCGCTGGTACTCGGCCCCCGGCCGGCTGGTGCGCCGCGACGGCGTCCAAGACCAGTCCTGGATCCACGCACGCGGGCGCACGAGCGCCGATCTTGAGAGGATCCGTGGAGACCTTCCGGGGCCCTGGGTCCGCTGAGGCGGTCCGCCCGGGGCGTCCACCTGCCCCCGTCCCGCACGGTGCGGCCGGCCGAGCGCCGCTGGTCCCGCTTCCCGGACGGCACCGATGCGTGGTGGACGGCCTACCGGAGCGGTGGCGCGCTGCGGGACGGACCGGTGGTTCGGCCCGGAGAGCCGGCAGACCGTGGTCCGGAACGGCACGGCGGGCCTGACCCCGCTCGGGCACGCGGTGCGGTCGGGGCTGACGGTGGTGGCCTGGAACGAGGGCGATCCGAACCTGTTGGTCCGCTCGCTGCACGGTGGGCGTGGCAGCGTGGTCCGTACCTCCCAGCGGGTCGCCGGTCAGGGGAGAGCGGTGAAGACCGCCTCGGTGAAGGTGGTCACGCCGGTGAAGCCGAGGCGTTCGTAGAGGCGCACGGCGGTGGCGTTGTCGGCGCGGACGTTGAGGCCAATGTGGTCGGCGCTGGCGGCCAGTTGGCGGCAGAGGGCGGCGACGCAGGCGGCGGCTGCGCCCCGGCCGCGCAGGTCGGGGAGGGTGGTGACGTTGCCGAGTACCGCGACGCGCTGCGCCGGGGACCAGGCGTGCACGCCGGCGACGGCGGCCAGCCGGCCTTCGTGGCGCAGGCCCACGTACTGGCCGGTGTCGAGCATCCGGTCGTCGAACCAGTTGCCGGGGTAGGCGGCGGCGAACAGCTCCAGCAGCTCGGGGAGTTCGGAGCGGTCGAGGACGGCGGGCCGCCACTGGCCTTCGTCGTGGGCGGCGGCCGGGGCGGGGTCGGTGAGCACCATCCGCAGCAGGGTGTCGGCGCCGGTGACCCGGTACGCGCCGGCCAGCAGCTTGGCGGCGCCCTCCGGGACGTGGCCGATGAAGCGGCGCGGCAGCACCGGGAGCAGCGCGGCGGTCAGCTCCTCGGCCTGCGCGGCTCGCTCGGGGCGGGCGGACACCAGCACCGTCGGGGTGTCGCCGACGGCGTACAGCAGGGCCAGCGGGCCGTCCTCGCTGATGGCGTACCAGCTGGTGTGCGGCCACAGCAGGTCGTCCAGGTCGCCGAGTTCGAGCAGGTGGGGCGCCGGGTCGCGGAGCAGGCGGGCGCTGATGGCGGCCCGGTCGTGCAGGCTGTGCAGGGACATCCCGGCAGCCTACCCCGGGGGCCGGCGGAGCTGCCGGGGCCCGGCGCGGCCGAGACCGGCCGAGGGCTCGGTCACAGTCTGCCCCGACGGGTGGACGGCCGGCCGGCGGACGAGGTGCCGGCCCATGTCCGGGCGGCCGGAGGGAGCGTCAGTCCGCCCCGTTGAGCCGTCCGAACGGGACGTGGACGCTGGGGGTGGTGCGGGCGGTGGTGGCCAGGTGCGCGGCCTGGTCGTCGAAGAACAGGTGCGGGCGCAGGACGGCCATGATGGCGCCCTTGTCGATGCCGCCGAGGAAGAAGGCGTCGTTCACCCGCACTCCCCAGCGCTTCAGGCTCATGACGGCCCGTTCGTGGGCGGGCGCGTTGCGGGCGGTGACGATCGACACCCGGACGCGGGGCCGGTAGGAGGGGTCCTTCTGGTGCTCCTGCTCCTCCCGCAGCTGGATCCGGTTCACCGCGGTGAGGAAGTCCTTGAGCGGACCGGCGTCGTGCGGCACGTCGGCGTTGGCGAGTTCGTGCTCGCGGAAGCCGGCCAGACCACCGCTCTGGTAGACGCGTTCGGAGGCGTCGGTCGCCAGGATGCCGTCGAAGTCGAAGGAGATCCGCAGCTCCGGGTCGTCGAGGTCGTCCAGGCCGTCGAACCCGGTGGCACCGGTGGCGTTGTCGGCGCCGGAGGACGGGTCGGGGCCGAGCACGCGGCCGGCGGGCAGGCCGGCCCGGACGGCCTCGCGGACGTCGTCCTGGTTCGCGGAGAGGAAGAGCGACATGTTGAGCGCGGGGACGAAGCGGTGCGGCGAGCGGCCCTGGGTGAAGACCGCCCGGGTGATCGGCAGTCCGTGCGCCGCTATCGACCGCATCACCCGCAGGCCGGTGTCCGGGTCGTTGCGGGAGAGCACGATCACCTCGACCGGCGGGTCGTCCGGGTCGAGGTCGTTGAGCGAGAGCAGCCGCCGGACGAAGGGGAAGGCCACGCCGGGGCGGAGGGTGTCGGAGAGGTGGCGTTCCTGGTAGGCGCGGTAGCCCTCCTCGCCCTGCTCGCGGAAGACCGCGTCCGACTCGCCCAGGTCGAACAGGGCACTGGAGGCCACACCGAGCACCAGTCGGTCCGCCAGTTCGTACGTCACCGCGTCAGTCCTCCGTCCCGGCCCCGTCCTGCCGGACCATCATCGCACCGGTGTGCGAGGCGTCGGCGGGCGGGAGGCGGCGGGGTGGGGACGGAGGACTGACGGGTGGTCACCTCTTCTTGGTGCTGAGGGCCTCCAGCTGGACCCGGGCCTGGGCTTCGTCGGCCAGGGGGGCGCCGATCGCCACCTGGGCCGAGCCGCTCTCCTTGACGGGGCAGAAGCGAGCGCCCTTGGCCGGCACCTTGATGTCGATCGCGCCGTCGTTCCGGGCCAGGATCAGCAGGTCGCCCGTGGTGCACTCGGCGTTCGGGGCGGTCGGCGGGGACTCCAGCCAACTGACCGCCTGGTAGGCCGACTTGCCCGGCTGCAGCACGGTGCCCTTGCCCTTGCCGGCGGGGAACTCGACATCCCCCAGGACTGCGGTGACCAGCTTGGTGACGGTCGGCCCGGTGGTGCGGACGTCGGCCGGGCCGTAGAGCTCGCAGGGCCGGGTGGAGGTGTTGGTGAGCTTGACGATGCCGGTGACCCGCGGGGTGGCGCTCCGGTCCGTGCCGGTGAGCACGCCGGAGACGTCGCTCTCCTGCTCCGAACCGCGGCAGGCCTCGGCGACGGCGATGGCCCCGCCGGTCGGGGCCGGCTGGGACGGGGCCTGGTCCTGGCCCTGGGTCTGGCTCGCGGAGGTGCTGGGGGTCAGCGTCGGCTGGGCCGCCGTGGTGCCAGCCCCGGGAGTGGCGGAGGCGGGAGCGGAGGACTTGGCGTCACCGGCCGCCACCGGGGTCTTGGCGGAGCTGCAGGCGGTCAGTGCGAGGACCGCGCAGGCCAGGGCGGCGGTGGCGGAGAGGTGACGGTGTTTCAAGGAGGGCTCCCGGGACGGTGGAAGGCCCGTCGTGGTGACGGGCTCACATCCTGCACGTCCCGGCCGGGCGAGCGGTTCCGCCTCGAGGATGATTTCTGTCGGTGGCCTGTCAGCTCTGCTCGGGGGCGAGGCGGGGGATGTCGGCGCGGTAGAGGCTGACCAGCAGGCCGTAGGCCTCGCCGTGGTCGCCGTCCTGGTCGGGGTGCGGGGCCCGGCTTTCGACCGACTCGACCAGCGCGCGGGCCTGGGCCGGGGTGAGCCAGAGGTGGTCGAGACGGGTGTGGGTGGTGGCGTCGTCCTGCTCCGGCAGCATCTCGGCGAGCGCGGCCTCGACCAGGAACCGGCCGCCGCCCTGCTCCTCGGAGAGCCGGAAGCCCCGGCTGACCAGGGCGAAGGACTGCTCGGTGCCGCCGCGCACCTGCCGGGTCTCCGCGACGCGGACCAGCCCGGCCTGCCGGAGGACCTGGACGTGGTGGCTGACGGTGCCCTTGGCCAGCCCGGTCACCTCCGACAACTGCCGCAGGGTGGCCGGGCGTTGGCGCAGCGCGTTGACCATCTTGTGGCGGACGGGATGGCCGAGGGCCTTGAAGTGCGCGGGGGAGTCCAGCGTCATCGGCTGCTCGTCCTCGGGGGGTTCCATGGGGGAAGTGTCCATGGAACCGGATGCTTTGACAATCGGGGTCGATGGCGGTGAGACTGCACGGGCCTGAAAGCGTCGGCTTTCCTCGATGCTTGTCTGCTCTCCGGAGGTCTGCACCGTGCCCATCACCACCACCCTGGTCCCCACCGCCGGCATCTCCGTCGGGCAACTCGACGCCCTGGCCGCCGAGCTCCGCGCGGAAGGCGCGGGCTGCGTCGTCGCCGTCGCCCCCGACGCGCTGGAGGTGACCCTCGCCGCCGCCGACCCGGAGGTGCTGGCCGACCTGCGACGGTCCGTCAGTGCGCGGCCGGCCCTTCGGGGTGCGGAGTGGAGTGCCCCCTACGGTGGGGACGAGGTGGAGACCACCCACCCCGTCGCCGCGCAGTACGTGCTCGACCACTGCACCCCGGCCGACCGGGTGCTGCGCGAACTGGCGGCCGAGACCCGGGCGCTTCCCGGCGGGGCGGCCCGGATGCAGGTCTCGCACGACGAAGGGGCGTTCCTGACCCTGCTGACCCGGCTCACCGGAGCCCGGTCCGCCGTCGAGGTCGGCGTCTTCACCGGGTACTCCTCGCTCTGCATCGCCCGGGGGCTGGCCGAGGGCGGACGCCTGCTGGCCTGCGACGTGAACGAGGAGTGGGGCGGGATCGCCCGCCGCCACTGGGAACGGGCCGGTGTCGCGGACCGGATCGACCTGGTGATCGCCCCCGCCCTGGAGACGCTGCGCGCGCTGCCGGCCGCTCCCGAGGTGGACCTCGCGTTCGTGGACGCGGACAAGGCGGGCTACCCGGCCTACTACGAGGAGTTGGTGCCCCGGCTCCGGCCGGGCGGCCTGATCGTGCTGGACAACGTCTTCCTCGGCGGCCGGGTCCTCGACCCTGCCTTCGACGGTCCGGATCACCGGGCCGTGCGCGAGCTGAACGCCTTCGTGGCGGCCGACCCCCGGGTGGAGGCGGTGATGCTGCCGCTGCGCGACGGCGTCACGGTCGCGCGCAAGCGCTGACCTGGACTCTTCCGGTCCGGCTGCCACCGGGCTTGGTGGCAGCCGGACCTGACGGAGGGTCAGGGGCGGCGGGCGGGCCGGTCCAGTGGGTGGAATGCGGGTGGTGAATCCTTGACCGGAGGCTGGTTAGGCGCCATATTTCTTCATGTGACCCAGCAGCCCGAGACCGACCCCGGTGCGCCCACGCTCGAACAGGCGCAGCGCCAGATCGCCCGCTACGGCCTCGACGCCGATCCGCAGGCGGTCCTGGTCGCGGCCCGGCTGATGGCGGCGGGCAGCCGGATCAGCCAGGCCGGCGAGGTGCACTTCGGCCGCTTCGGTCTCTCCACCGGCCGGTACCGGCTGCTGGCCGACCTGGAGGACCACGGTGGCGAGAAGTCACCGTCCCAACTGGCGGCCGGGCTCGGGGTCTCCCGGGCGACCGTGACCGGTCTGGTGGACGGTCTGGAGCGGGACGGGCTGGTGGTCCGGCG
Organism: Kitasatospora sp. NPDC096147; assembly: GCF_044763225.1. Lineage (NCBI taxonomy): Bacteria > Bacillati > Actinomycetota > Actinomycetes > Kitasatosporales > Streptomycetaceae > Kitasatospora > Kitasatospora sp. NPDC096147. The sequence goes on from NZ_JBIWFX010000017.1 coordinate 19,470, forward strand.
GCCGTCCGCCGAGGACGGGCGGGGGAACGTGGTGGTGCTCACCGCGCGCGGCGCCGGGCGCCTGCGCGAGCTGGCGCCGGATCACTTCGGCCGAATGCAGGCGTTGGTGGGTGGGCTGTCCGCAGACGAGCGCGGCACCTTCCTCGACCTGCTCGCCCGGGTGGTGGCGGGCATGGACGCGCTCACCGAGGACTGACCTCCGATCAGGCGGGCCCGCTGGTGGCCCGCCTTCTTTCGACCCGATTGATTAGGGGCCTAAGTACAAGGCTTGGGCTCCCCGTCGGCTCCTGGAAAGGGACTGTTCATGCGCAAGAGACCTTCGGGCGCTCCGAAGCCGTACGTACTGTGGCAGGAGGTGCTTCCGGCCTACCTGATGCCGACCGTGATGGCGGGCACCGCCGGGCTCCTCTCCGATCAGCCGGAGCTGGCCGTGGCGGCACCGACCACCATCGGTCTGAGCTCGGCCGTGGTGGCCGCGCTGCTCACCGTCCGCCTGCACCGGCGGCCGGTCCGCCCGCACCGTGCGCCCCGCCTGCCCGCGGCCCTCGTCGTCGGCCTCGGCGCGGCGGTGGTCGGGCTGGTGGTCGGCTTCGGCGTCTCCCAACTCCTCGGACTGGTCCCGGCGCTCGACGGCAACCCGTGGCCGGGCCGCCTGCCCGGCGACTTCGCGATCTCCTCGCTGATAGCGGGCACCATCGCCACCTTCCGCTGGCGGGGCAGCCGGGCTGCGCAGGCCAAGGCGAAGGCTGAGGCTGAGGTTGGGGCTGGTGTTGGGGTCGAGGCCTCGCGGTCGGGGGAGCAGGGCGGGAGCCGCAGCACGGTCCGGGCCGAGGAGGCCGCCGAGCGGCTCGAAGGGCAGCTGTCGTGATCGTCGTGATGGGCGCCGCCGGCGCCACCGGGGGCGCCGCCCTGCACGCGCTCGCCGCCCTGGGCGTGCAGAGCCGTGCGCTGAGCCGTGACCCGGACGGCCTGGCCGCCGCACTGGACGGGCCGACGCTCGCCACCACCCGGGTGGTCGGCGCCGATGCGGCGGACCCCGGCTCGCTGCGGGCCGCCTTCGAGGGGGCCGAGCAGCTCTTCCTGACCATGGCCAACAGCCCGGTCCAGGTGCGGTACGAGCTGAACGCGGTCGAAGCGGCGCTGGAGAGCGGGATCCGACACGTCGTCAAGATCTCGGCCCCGGCGGCCGAGCCGGACTCGCCCGTGGTGATCTCGCGCGGCCACCACCTGATCGAGGAGCGGTTGCGCGCCTCCGGCATCACCACCACCGTCCTGCGGCCGTACGCGTTCATGCAGAAGCTCCTGCTGCTCGCGCCCGGAATCGCGGCGGCCGGGGTGCTGCCCGGCGCGATGGGGGTGGCCCGGTGCAACTACGTCGACGTCCGGGACATCGGGGAGTTCGCCGCCGCCACCCTCACCCGCCCCGAGCTGGCCGGCGGTACGTATCCGCTGACCGGCGGCCGGGCCTACAGCTACCCCGAACTGACCGAGCTGCTCGGTGAGTTGATCGGACGTGAGGTCCGCTACCTGGACCTCGGCCCGGACGGGCTGCGCGACCACCTGGTCGGCCGGGCCGGCATGCCGGAGTGGCTGGCCGCCCACGTGGTGGAGATCCAGCGGCTCGCGGTGGAGCGGGAGGAGCGGCCGGACGGCACCTTCGAGCGGGTCACCGGCCGGGCTTCGCGCACCCTGGAGGCGTTCCTCGGCGAGCATCTGCCGCTCTTCCGCTGACGCGGGGCGGGGCGGGGCGGTCTTGCGCTCGGGCTCGGGCTCGGGCTGGGGCTCGGGCGCGAGGTGGCGTGGGGCCGATGGCGGGGCGGGACGTGGTGGCCGGGAGGAGGGTACGTCCTCCCTTCGGGTGGGTTGAGGTTCGAGTGCGGGCGGGGGCGGGCAGAGCCCGTCCGTGACGAACTCGACCTCCGGCGGCCACCGCCCCCGTCCTCGCCGCCGTTCGGCCCGCTCTGCGGCGAACGGCTCGCCCGCCCACCGTTCTCCCGCGCCAGCCCGGCCGTCGGGTCGGGTCGGCTGCTGCCGGACCTGGTCCAGCGAGCACCGTGACCGGGGCGGCCAGGTGGTGCGCACCACCTGGCACGAGCCCGCCTGCACGGTGGCGCGGGGCTGCCGGTGACGGGACCGGGCCCGGTCGGGAGGGCCCGGTCGGGAGGGGCCGATCGGGTGGCGGTGCGGCCATTGGGGTTGGCCGTGCGGCCGAAAGGGTCACGGAGCGTGACTTCACACTCGGCCGTTTGCCATGATCGGACTCATGCGAACCTTCGGCAAGGCGTTCGGCGCCTTCATTGCGGCATGCGCTCTCTCGGCCCTCCCCACCACCGCTTTCGCGGACAACGCAGCAGGTCAGGCCGGTAGCGGCAACGTCGCCATCGGTCAGGGCTCGGGCGCCGACGGCGGTGGCGTCTCCTCCAACTACGCCAACGTCACCTCGGTGACCGCGACCGGCTCCAACGTCGGCAACTCCCTCGACCTCTGGCCCGGTGCGGTCCTGCTGATCCCGACCGGTCACTGATCCCGGACTCCGCCCGACGGGTCCCGGCCGTAGCGCTACGGCCGGGACCCGTCGTCGTCCGGCGGCCCCCGGTCGGCGAACGGTCCGTCAGGACGGTTGCCCCTGGACTCGTCCCACTGGTCGATCCGGCGTGGCGCGATGCCGAGCACCAGACTCTCGACGGCCTGCGGCGCAGGCCCGAACTCGGCGATCCAGTTCGCGACGAGCCAGATCACGCCCAGATCGTCGATGCCGAGGAAGAATCGCCCGTGGTCCAGCTCGCCGATCGGGTAGAGGTGGCGCCCGATCACCTCGCTCCACTCCGCGAACCGGTCCTCCTCGCCCCAGGCCAGCTCGGGGTCAAGCTCGAACGGTGTGCGGGCGCGGTTGACGCCCGGCCCGCCGATGTCCACGGTCAGACCGCCGAACTCGCCCAGGAAGGCGTCCGCCGCATCGTGCATGCCGAGGCCGACTGCCTCGAAGGCCGATCGCCAGCGGGACGTGTCCACCCTCCGTCCGGGTCTCCATCCCGACGCCTCCAGCACCTCGGTCACCTCCGGTGGCCGGTCACCCATCCGAAACCCCGCTCCTCGGTCGTCGATGCGTGGTGATTGTCCCCACCTGGGACCCGCTGATGCGAGCCCTGGTGATCGACATCGCCACCGTCAACCTGTACCGCAAGCTGCGGAAGGCCGCCGGCGAGGGCCGGTATGCCTTCGCGGTGCTCTCGGACTGCGCGGTCTTCGCCTCGGCCGGGCCGATCGCGCAGGGCAACTGCTGCATCCCGGGCTGCGGAGCCACGCTTCGAAAGCGTCGCAGTGGTCCGCCATCGGATCGCGTGGTCGACGTCGGGCTCAGCAAGCATGAAGATCACGACCTGCGGCGGTCGTACTACTGAACCTGAACTCGTTATGTCGGCTGCGCCGGTCTCCACTCCGTGCACGGGGCCTGCGGAAATGGGTTCGCGTCCAGTCGGTCGCCCTGCGATCGTGAGGATGTGTCAGAGGACCTGAGAATGCGGCCGGCAGAGCCGGTCACGAAGTGGTCGGCCGGGTCGATCCGGATCACGAGCGCCACGGTCACGGCCGCCGAGATCTCGGGGCGCCTGGGGATCACGGCGGACCATCAGTTCGAGCGGGGCAGCCTGATGAGCCCCCGCAATCCGGCCAGTGCCCGACGGGAGAGCAGCGTCTGGATCAGGCGGAGTGGGCTGCCTGATGACAGTGACCTCACGGACCACGTGCGAGTGCTGGTGGCACTCGTGGACGGCCGTCGCGCGGAGTTGGCGGGCCTGTCCGTCGACTGCGATCTGGAGCTGCTCCTCGGCTTCGGCAGCGAGAACGGCCAAGGGGGCTGTGTCCTGCCGGCACGCCTGCTAGCCGAGGTCGGTGCACTCGGCCTGGACATCGTGCTCGACCTGTATCCGCCCGAAGCAACTGCGACCGTCGTTCGCCCGTGACGACAGGAAGGCCGACGTGGGTGGTCGGGTGAGTGCGAGAGCGGGTGCGTCGAGGCAGCCGTCAATGAGGGTCGGGGCACGGGTGGGTCGTCGGAACGCGGTGTCCCACTCGGTGTTCGCGGTCGTCAGCTCCCTTGGGCCGACTGTCAGGCGGGGCCGGGCGTAGGCCCGGGCCATCACGATCGGGCCGCCAGGCCGTGAAGAGTCCGAGGCCGGCCGGGCCGCACGATGTCGGCGTTCTCTCGACGGTGCACCGTCCTCAGCTCGCGGGAGTTGCGCGGGCTCAGCCGCGTGAAGGGTTCCGACGCCGTGATCACACCGGCCATGGCGAGATCATCCCGGCCGTGGTCACTGCGCCTGGAACCAGGGAGCGGCCTTCAGGGCGTAGGCAGAGGTCTGCTGCCCAGCGCGTCGGCGAGAGCATCGCTCTGGGATCGAGTGAGGTCCAGTGCCCACAGCACGGCCGACTCATCGGACTCCGGTGCGGTGCGTCGGTGGCTGCCGCCGCTCAGAGGAGAGTCGGTATCGCCGGGGCGACCGGCAGCGGACCGCCTGTTCCGGAGGAGATGGTCGGCTGTGTCCCGGGCAGAGTCCTCGGGTGCTCCGATGGCCGCGAGAGCGGCACCCACCCGGGCGTGCGCTCCCGGCGGCAGATCGTCGTCGGCGAGCAGCGGCAGCAGGAGCAGGAGCCTGGACGCAGGGTGGTGCACGCCGGGCGCGGTCAGGTCCGGTGCCCCGGCGATGTTCACGATGTCGCGCCAGGACAGGCCAGGGCCGTACCAGTCGCCGTCGAAGCCGGACAGGTCCGCTGTCCGAGACCAGTCCGGTTGGGTCAGCAGGTAGTCGATCCCGTAGTCACCGATGAGGTTGCGGTAGACGGCGACAGCGCTGTGACCGCCTCGGAACGGGATGCGGAGCGCCGGCCAGGCCTGATCGTCCAGCAGGACCTCGGCCAAGGCGTCCGCATCCGCGCCGTCAACACCGAACCACTCGGGTTCCGGCCTGGTCCCGCCCGCGGTGGACCGGTACGCGGCCAGCAGGTGGTTGGACCAGAACCCGGCGCGCTCAAGCAGCCGCTCACCCGCAACCAGCGGCCCGTAGTCGTATCCCTTGATCTGCACGGACCAGAGTCTCCCAGCCTTCACCGACACGTCGCTGCCGCTGCTCCATGGGAGGAGCGGGACGGCTCGTGGAAGCCACAACACGATCACGGTGTCGGTGTGTTGAGTCTTCGTCAGCCGACGAGTGTCAGAGGACCCGGCAGGCTCCGCCGCCGCCGGGGGCCAGTTGGTCTCCCCGCTGGTGGACACGAGATCTCTGATCGTCACCGCGATGGCCGCAGGCAGCGCGGTCGAGGTCACCCGCCACCCGCACTCGACGCCGGGCAGCCCGAGGATCGCCGACGAGCACTACCCCGACGCCCCGCGCGGCGAGCGCACGCCGAAGTCGACGAACCCGGCCGGGGCCCGGTTCCTGACGGTCGGGCCGGAGGCTACGGCCTGGCGGGTCGAGGCTGCGGCGACCGGCGTCCGCCGGATCGGAACGATCCGCCCCTGCCCGGGGATGGGCCAGAACCGTGGTGCCGCTCAGCGACCGCTGGCACCCACTCGAAGAGGCGCTCGGCCAGTCGGCGGTCGACGCCGGGACGACGGTTGCCTGGTTCACCATCGAGGACCTCGGAGCGCTGATCCGTCGTCAGCGCGTCGACGGCTCCGTCTCGAAGGCCGTCAGCCGGATCACCCGAACCGATTTGATCATCGTGGACCTGTGCCGAGCCCGCGACCATGCCGAGAGTCCTGCCGCCGCCCATGGCTACAGCCGGTGCGACGGTCGTTCTGGTCGGCATGGTTCCAGTGCCGGAACCGAGGAAGATCGCTGCCGGGTACTGGACGGTGTGTCAGCGTCGCCGGGGGCGTGCTGTCCGGCATGCGGAAAGCCACGTGCCCGGACCGCCGTTCACTGCCGATCTCGGATCCGTTGCTCTCGCCGTCTCGACATACAGCGCGTAGCGAAGACGCGCGTCGGTCAGGCTTTCCGACCCGTTGGGGCCACCCCAAACCTCGTCGGCGTTCAGGTCGTCTTGGGCGTCGTCCTCCCAACTGCACTCGTGGCAGATCTCGTACTGGCCGCGGGCTTCCAGGGTGAGGAGCTTGCAGCAGGGGCAGGCATACGGGCCGCCGCCGGACGGGCATGCCTCGCGAAGCTCTCTGGGCGTCATCACGCGTTGAGTGTTGCACGGCTCGGAAGGGTGACGCTCCGTTCACCACGAGCTTCACCCTCGCCCGAGAAGGACAGCGCCGTCGGCCAGCGCAGGAAGCGTGATCTCCGGATCCTTCCTGATCTCGGGCCGCTCAATGCTGGGCGATCCCGGAATGTTGATCAGATCCGCTCGCACTGTCCCTCGATGCCCGGGGGCGCCCATGGGGGGACCTGGCAGCGCTGTTCGCCTCGGCGCCGGTGCGTCAGCGGCACCCGGTACCGTCCGGGCCATGACCTCAAGTGATCATCTGCTCGACCTGATTCGGGCCACTCCGGAAATCGGTCTGTTGTTGGGATCGTCGTTCGCCTTCGACATCCACCGGACGTACCACGGCGATGACTTGAGGCTTGCCTCGGGTGCGCCGCTGGAGGTGATCGCCGGGGAGTCCGCCGGTGGAGCGTACTTCCTGTGCGGTGAGCAGAACGGTCGCCGGCCGGTGGTGTTCGCGAGTTCCGAAGGAGAAGGCGGGTTGCTCGCCGATGACCTGGCGGACGCCCTGGAGATCATCATCGGGCTGGAGTGGCAGGACTGCCTCTCGTTCTCGGGTGGTGGCGATGTGGAGGTCATGCAGATCTCCGCTCAACACCTTCGACGGTCCCGTGGCACGTACAACCCGGACATCGACGCTGAAGCTGCCCAGGTGGCCGCAGCACTGTCGCTGAGTGTCGTCCCCGTCACTGACCTCGTCGTCCGGCTGCACGCAGCCGCTTCGAAGACCGAGCCGGACTACGTCGTGACCGACGACGACGGGGCGGTCTTCGATCCACCGTTCGGCGAATGGACGGAACCTCGCCACGGCGGCTGGCGCTGACCCGGCCGCCTGCTGTCACCAGCCGCTCGATACCGCCGGCGAACGGAACACGTGATGTCGGGTCAGGTTGATGGAGCATCCGGACGGCAGTGGTCCGGTTCGGGCCGGTTCGCGGCCAGTGACTCGTGCTCAGGATCCGGTCGGCCGTTGGGTAGTCTCCGGACCGTGTGGAGAGAAGCGGCCCTCGAGGTCTTCAAGGAAGCGACGTTCCGGAGTCCCGTGCAGGTGGCGGCCCTCGCGGATGCGGAGGGGCGTCTCGGCTGTCAGCTTCCTGCCGAACTGCGGCAGTTGCTCATGGAGAGCAACGGGATCATCGGACGGAGCACGGTGGGCACCGTCTGGCCCGTCGAGAAGATCGTCGAGCAGAACCTCCTCTTCCGCTCCGACAGCTCCCTCGCCGAGCTGTACATGCCCTTCGGTGCCCTGCTCTTCTTCGGGGACAACGGGGGCGGCGATCAGTTCGCGTTCGTGCGGACACCCCAGCGTCCGGACATCTTCGTCTGGGAGCACGAGACCGACAGCCGTCGGTGGGTGGCAGGAGACCTGAGGGACTACCTGGGCCGGTCACTCGCCAAGGGTGGTGACGACTGGTACCAGTAGTCGCCGGTGTGAGCCGTGGACGGTTGTCGGGTCGGTGAGTCGGTGCGCATCGGTCTCGCGAAGAACTCCTTCAGCAGCGGTGCGAGGTGGATGCGCCGTGGCCCCGGACGAGTACGAGCGGACCGCTGATGCGGATGCGGCACGGACGATCAGGGCGCGGAAGTCGCGTCAGCCGAAGCCCGTCGGTTCGCCCCATGCCGACCAGGCACTCGCGGATCGCGTGGATCAGCCGGGAGTGCTCGCCAGGTCTGCGGCTGACCGTGCTCGCCTGCGAGGTCCCGTCGGATCCCCGTCCGTGCTCGCGGATCGCGGGTGTGCGCGGCGAAGGGCTACGGCATCGTCCCGGTGGATCCGAACGAACCTTCCAACCACCCTGCCGGCACTGATGGTTCACGCGTCGGAACGATGGGAGGCGGGGTCGGCAGCAGCACCTTCTCGGCGTCGGTGCGTCCGATCCCGGTGATCCGTGACCGTGACCCTTCGGTGCTCCCACCCCGGTGCCCACCACGGCGAACGGCGATTCCGGCCTCATCCCCACGGACGACGATCCGTTCCGATCCGGCTGAGCAGTGGGGCAAGTCCCGGCGGCGCGCCGCGATCCGCGCCGCCGGGGCCGTCTCAGGGAGCGGGGGCCGGATCCGGTGTCGGTGCGGACCAGATCAGGCGGGTCTGCGTGGTCCGGTACCCGGCTCGGGTGAAGGCGGCGGCCATCGGGGCGTTGGCGGTGTCGGTGGTGGCGGTGATCAGCTCGGCTCCGGCCTCGGCGTGCACCCGGGTGATCTCGGTGAGGATCTCGTCCACGTAGCCCCGGCCGCGCAGCTCCGGGACCACGCCGAGGTAGCCGACGTTGCGGTTGTAGGGCGTGGCCGAGGGCAGGGCCAGGCCGGCGACCGCGCCGTCGGGGGTGCGGGCCAGCCGCCACCAGGAGCGCTCGCCCGGGCAGCCGAGGTAGAAGTCCACCTCTTCCCGGGCGGTGGCCTCGGCGCCGATCAGGGTGAGGTTGCGCCGGGTCTCGGCGTCGAGGCTGCCCTCGGCGATCCGGCGGAAGACGTCGAGGAAGTCCTCGTCGGTGCCCTCGGTGAAGTGGAGCCGGCCGGAGGCGGTGGGCAGCCCCGAGACCGGGGTCCACTCCAGGCGCAGCCGCTCGACCACGTCGGTCAGGCCGGCGTCGAGGGCCGCGGCCTCCCGCCAGCCCGCCGCCGCGACCGCGTCCGGGTCGGTGCGCCAGTGCTGGGGGAGCGTCAGGTTGTAGAGCGGGAGCTCGGCCGCGCCCTGCTCGGCGAAGGCGGCCAGCGCCGCCCGGATCAGTGCGGCGCCGAGGGCCGCGCGGTCGGCGACCGAGGGGTGGACCCAGAGGCAGTCCAGGGCGACGGGGTGCTCGCTGTCGGTCCGCCCCCACCAGAGGCCGCGGGCCAGGACCCGGCCGTCCTGCTCGGCGATCCAGGTCCACTCGGGGCGGTACATCCGCTCGGCGAGTTCCTCGCGGTAGCGCTCGGCGTCGATCCATCCGACCGGTTCGTCCACCGTGACGGCGGTGACCGCGTCGAGGTCGGCGGTGGTGGTGGGCCGGAGGTCGATCCGGGGTCCTGCGGTGTGCGTGGTGATGGTGCGTACTCCTGCTTGGGTGTGCGTCGGCCGATCGGCGCGACGGGTCCGAATCTACGGGGCGGTGGTCCGGCGCGTCCCGGCCGGGTGGGGTGACGCCGGGGGCGGCGCCCTCGGGCGGGGACGGCGGTGGTACCGACTCGTTCCGTTGGCCGACCGGGCGTCAGGCCGCTACCACCAGTAGGCCGGATAGGCCGGTGCGGTCGGGCGCAGCCGGGCGGCGAGCACCCCCGCGCCGACCAGCAGCAGGACCGCCGGGGCCAGACTGACCAGGAAGCGGGCGGGTGCCGGGCCCTGGAGGACGGCGATGACCGCCGTGGCGCAGGCCGGTGAGTGCGGCGTGCGGGCCAGCATGTTGGTGCCCAGGGCCAGTCCGGCGGCCACGGCCGCCGCCCAGAGCGAGCTGCCGAGGACGGCGTGCACGGTCAACCCGACGGTGGCGCAGAGCAGGTGACCGCCGATCACACTGCGCGGCTGGGCCAGCGGCAGCCCCGGCACGCTGTGGATCAGTGCGGCGGTGGCCGCCAGCGGCGGTATCAGCAGCGGTTCGTGGACGGCGGCGCCGATCCCCACCAGCAGGAGCAGGACGGAGGTCACCGAGGCCAGCGTGTGCGCGGCGGCTGCCGGTCCGGGGCGGGCCGGCGCCCGGCTGGCGGTCAGGGCACGGAGTCTGGCGGCGGTCCCGGGCTTCCCTCCACCGGGCTCGCTGCGGGGTTCGTTGCGACGACCGGCGCCGGGTCCGGTGGTGGGTTCGGTGTTCGGTTCGGTGCGCGGTTCGGTGCGGTGCCCGGCGAGGGCGGTCGGCAGGTCGGTGCTCACGACGATCACTGTTTCTGACCGGCCCTCAGCGGGCGCGGTGGGTCGGAACGGGCGGTGGGCGGGACCTGCGCCGGGCGGAGAAGCGGGTCACGCGAGCACGGCCTCGGGCGGCGTTCCGGTCGGGGCCGCCGTGGTCCGCCGATCACCCTACCCCTGGCCCTCCGGGCCTCCTGGGCGGGGGCGGTGCGGGGGCGCTCGCGCAGATCGCGGGTCCGGTCGGTAGATGGTCCGACGGGCCGTCAGGGGGCGGTCCTGCGGCCCGGCCGGTGGGCGCCGGGCGTGGTCGCCCCGCCTCCGCGGTCCGGCCGACACCGGTCTCCATCCCGGTGTCGGCTCTTCCCCCTCTTCCCCCTCTTCCCCCTCCGGGCCCGGTCGGGCCCGGCCGCTACTTCGCGGCGTTCTTCAGCTGGGCCTTGGCCTCGGCCAGGCTCGCCTGCGGCAGGCCGAGACGGGCCTGGACCGACCCCTGCTGCTTCTCCGGGCAGACCCGCAGGTCCTTCACGGTGACCGGCAGCACGAGGGCGCTCTCCGAAGCGCCGACCACCAGCATCGAGCCGGTGACGCAGGCGGCGTTCGGGGTGTCGGTGGCCGGGGGCGAGGCCCACCAGGCGACCGGCTGGTAGAGCGAGGCGCCCGCGCGCAGCACCACGCCGTGGGCCTTGTCGGTGCTGAACTTCGCGGTACCGAGCGGAGCGGAGACGAGCTTGTCGAAGACCGCACCGCCGCTGTGGATGCGCACGTCGGGCTGACCGAACAGCACGCAGTCCGTGGTGCCGGTGCTGGTCAGCTTCAGCACCGCGCCCATCCTCGGGTTGCCGCTGGTGTCCAGTTCGGCGAGCTCGGCCTTGGCGTCGCTCTGCTTCTCGACGCTGTAGCAGGGCTGGAGGTCGGCGGCGGGCTTCCCACCGGTGACCGGGGTCCCGCTGGACGGGGTGGTGCCCGGCGCGGAGGACTGCGTGCCGCCTGCGGTGGGCGAGGCGGTCGGGGCGGTCGGCTGGGTGCTGGGCTGGGCGGCGGGCGCGGACGGGGCGGCCGACGGGGCGGCGGTCGAGCCGCCGTCGGAACCGCAGGCCGTCAGGGTGAGGGTGGCGCACATCAACGCGGCTGCGGCCACCGGCTTGCGAAGCTTCAACGCGGACTCCTGCTCGTGAACGGGTCACTAGGCCGCCTCGGCCGAGCGCGGCAAAGCGACAACACGCCGCCGCCCGGCGGCCGGTTCCCAGCGGCTCGGCGAGCACGGGGCCCCGGATCGGCGGGTGGGGAGAGCGGGGTGGCCCCAGTGGTGGGCACCCAGGCCGGCGTTCCCGCTGCTCCTGAGCAGGTATCCGGCCTGGTCAGGAGGCACTTTCGGCGGACCGCCCGGACGCGCGGCCACCGCCGCTCCCCGGTTCGCCCAGGGCCGGTGGCAGGGCGCGGCCCGGGTGAGGTCTGCCCTTTCGGGCAGCGCCCGGCTGCCTTCGTGTGCTGAGGCACCGCGCCTGACCGCCCGTCGGTACTGCACGGCCCACCGGGTCCCCTCGGAGGCATCCGCCAGGTGCCGGCTCCCAGAGCCGAAGGAGAACCTGCGGAAGATGTTCGCCACAGTCCTGCCGACGGACGGCGAACGCGCCGCCGTGGACGACGGGCAAGCCGCCGTTGACGAGCTTCTGGAACGACCCATCGACGTCCGCACACCGACCGGACCGACACCACGTCAGATCGGCACCCCGGCTACTGCGAACCTCCTGCCGATCGTGGGCGAGACGCCCCGGACCGGGAAGTCCGGGATCGGTGCAGGCCGCCGTCCCGAAGAGCGGCGCACCCGCAACGGGCCGTCGTCCGGGGCGATGGCGCCTGCTCCGGGGCCGCCGCAACGTCCGCGACGACGAGCCGCCTGCTCGAACCTTCCGAGGCCCGTTTGAACCGGGCCGCAGTCACTCTGATGACCCGTCCGCGCTCCTGGGAGACCAGCGCGCCCGCTGTGTTCAACCGACACCAGATCGTTGCCCCGATCCGGCTCTCACCAGCAAAGACGCACTCAGGCGCCGCATAGGATCACCTCCGTGAATGAAACGCACGGCATAGTTCAGTGGATGATCAACCTGCTCTGGGACGATACGGTCAAGCAACTCGGGGTCGTTGCCCTCACCGTCGTCGGGATCGGTGCTCTTGCTCGAAACGAGCGGTCGCGGCGGGCGGCGGAACGTTGATCGCATGAGGCTCTGTCAGGTAGGAAGCCCGGCTCCGACCAGATGAGGGGATCGCTCGTCCGGGTGTCTCCGGGGTGTGGGTGCGGCTTTCGCGGAATCCTGAACTCGACCAAGAGACAGTGGATTTGAGGCGAAGTCCGCTGTGATGGGCATGGTGGACCCGGCTCTCCTGGCGGCCGGTGAGGCGTACGCCCGCCCCGCCAACCACAAGAACGGCGGCGAACCACGACGAACCGCCACGGACAGGCCGGAAGTCAAGCCCGGGGACCCTGGTGCGGACCGGGGACGCGTGGGTCAGGCACGTGCGGACGGCGGTGTCGAGGCGGCGGTGAGGCGGGCGGACCACGCACGCTCGGCGGCGATGAGGCCCTGGCCCAGGGTGTCGAGGAGCTCGGTGCGGCTGACCGTGGCCACCGTCGGTGCGCGGCGGGGCTCGGTGCCCCAGGCCGGGCCGCCGCCGTCACGCACGCGGCAGGCGAGGTGCACCAGGTCGCCGTCGGGGAACGCGAAGGCCGACACGTCGTCGGTGCACTCGCCCCACGCGAGGAAGGCGTACCGGGCGAGTTCGGCTCCGGCCCCGGCCGCCTCGTAGCGGCCGGCCTCGGCGGCGCGCAGGGACTCGGCCGGTGAGGTGAAGCCCGGAGGCGGGGACGCGGGTGTGTCGAAGCGGGTGAGCTCGTCCCGGAGCTTCTTGACCAGCAGCGGCGGGTAGAACGCGTTGTCCCAGGTGTTGAGGTGGAGCCCGCCGAGGAAGACGTCCACGCAGAGCAGGACCGGATCCCGCTCGACGTCGAACGTCAGGGCGAATCCGTCCCGTGACCCGAACAGCACTGTGAACCCCCAGAGTTGGCGTCGTGCCCGTCAGGGACACCCTAGGGGTGTGCAGGGTGTGAGCGAGGCGTGAAGGAACGAATGGTGACGTGACTTGTCACCTTTGGGGTCCATCGTTGAAGGCATGGACGACAACGAGGACATGACGGGCACCGCGCGGACCGAGGACCGTCCCGGTCGCGCCCTGGCAGGCCGGATCGCCCTGGTGGCGGGTGCGACCAGGGGCGCGGGGCGGGCCCTGGCGGTGGAGCTGGGCCGGGCCGGGGCGACGGTGTACGTGACCGGCCGCACCACCCGGGAGCGGGTGAGCGAGGTGGGCCGGGCGAGCGAGACCATCGAGGAGACGGGGGAGCTGGTGACGGCGGCCGGCGGGGTGGGGGTCGCGGTGCCGACGGACCATCTGGAGGAAGGGCAGGTGCGGGAGTTGTTCGGGCGGATCGAGGCGGAGCAGGGCCGCCTCGACATCCTGGTCAACGACCTGTGGGGCGGTGAGCGGCTGACGGTCGAGTCGATCTTCGGGAAGCGGAGCTGGGAGACGCCGCTGGCGGACGGGCTGCGGATGCTCGACCTGGGGGTGCGCTCGCACGTGATCACGGCCGCCCTCGGCCTGCCGCTGCTGGTCCGCTCGGACGGACCGCTGCTGGTCGAGGTCACCGACGGCACGGCGGTGACCAACCGGCGGTACCGGGAGAACCTCTTCTACGACCTGGCGAAGAACGCGCCGATCCGGATGGCCTTCGGCCTGGGGGAGGAGCTCGCCGGGTACGGCGGCGCGGCGGTCTGCGTGACCCCGGGCTTCCTGCGGTCCGAGCAGATGCTCGCGCACTTCGGTGTGGCGGAGGAGAACTGGCGGGACGTCATCGCCGTCGAGCCGACCTTCGCCGTCGCCGAGTCGCCGCAGTACCTGGCGCGCGGTGTCGCCGCGCTGGCCGCGGACCCCGAGCGGGCCGCGCGGTGGAACCGGAAGTCGACGTCGAGCGCCGAGCTCGCCCGGGTGTACGGCGTCACGGACGTGGACGGCAGCCGGCCGGACGCCTGGGCGTACTTCGACGCGGTGGCGGAGCGGGGGGAGGCGGTCTCGGTGGAGGACTACCGCTGACCGGTGCCGGTGCGCGGTGGTGGGCCGTGGTCCTCGTCGGGGTAGAGCCCGGCGAGGGCCCGGGCCTGCCGGGCGAAGCGGGTACGGAGGGTGGGCGGGGCCAGTACCTCGGCCTCGGCGCCCAGGGAGCTGAGCTCGGCGAAGGCGACCTCCTCCGACTCCACCGCGAGTGCGAGGGTGACGCGGCCGTCCGGGGCCGGTGGGGGAGCGGCGGCCAGTGCCCGTTCGGCGGCACCCCGGTCGGTGACGGCGGGAAGCCGGCGCAGGCCCTCCGGGGTGAGCCGCAGCGTGACAGTGGCGCGCAGCAGGGTGAGGGCGAACCGGGCGCTGTGCTCCTGCCAGTAGGCCGCCAGGTCGAAGGCCGGGGCGCGGGTGAACACTCCGTCAGGAGGGGTGCCCAGCGCGGTGATCCGGTCGGCGCGGAAGGTGCGGTACCCGGTGCGGCCGGGGAGGCGGCCGACCAGGTACCAGACCCCCGCCTTCAGGACCAGCCCGTACGGCTCCACCCGGCGCACGGGACCGGGGCCGCTGCCGGGGCGGGCGTAGGCGAACTCGACGGCCCGGTCCGCCCAGAGGGCGCGGGCCAGGTCGGGCAGCAGCTCGGGGGCGGACGGTTCGCGGAACCAGGCCGGGGCGTCCAGGTGGAAGCGCCGGGTGGAGGAGTCGGCGGCCTCCCGGAGGGACGGGAGCAGGGTGGCCGAGAGCTTCAGCCGGGCGGTGCCGGCCGCGTCGGAGAGCCCGAGGTCGCGCAGGGCCGTCGGCAGACCGGAGAGGTAGAGGGTCTCGGCCTCGCTGGGGTGCAGGGTGGTGAGGCGGGTGCGATGTCCCGGGGCGAGCCGGTAGCCGCCGGCCCGGCCGCGCGCCGAGTGGACGGGCACGCCGGCCGCCTGGAGCGCCTGGACGTCGCGGATGACGGTCCGTTCGGAGATCTCCAGCTCCCGGGCCAGCTCGGCGGCGGTCAGGCCTGGGGTGGACTGGAGCAGGAGGGCCATGCGGATCAGACGGGCGGCACGCATACGCACCAGCATCGCCGATCCGGGCGGAGGGAGGGGAGGCGGGGTCCTGAGGACGCGTCAGCGGACGGCCGCGGGCCGGGGACGCGGGCCGGGGCCGGGGACGGGGAGGTGTGGAGGGTGCTGGGGGTAGGGGCGGGGCGTCGGGAGCCCAGGGGTGGCCGGAGGGGCCGGGGCGTCGGCGGCCCGGGTGTGGCCGTTGGGTCAGGGGCGTCGGGGAGGGAGCCGGGGAGTCGGGTGTCGGTGGCGGGCTGGAGGATACGGGGC
This sequence comes from Kitasatospora sp. NPDC096147, assembly GCF_044763225.1. Classification (NCBI taxonomy): domain Bacteria; kingdom Bacillati; phylum Actinomycetota; class Actinomycetes; order Kitasatosporales; family Streptomycetaceae; genus Kitasatospora; species Kitasatospora sp. NPDC096147. The sequence goes on from NZ_JBIWFX010000017.1 coordinate 34,926, forward strand.
ATGCCGTCACCTGAGCTGCCCGCCCGCACGCCCACCTCCGCTGCCGCGCTCGCCGCCGTGGCCCCGCCCGACCCGGCTGCCGTGTTGGCGGGCACCGACTGGGCGGCGCTGGACCACGCGTACGGCCCGGCCGAGAGCACGGCGGAGGACCTGCTCGGGTTGCTGGACGAGGACCCCGAGGTGCAGGCCGGATCGCTGGGTGCGCTGGAGATGTCGGTGCTCCACCAGGGTTCGCTGTACACCGCCACCGCGCCGGCCGCGCTGTTCATCGCGGGGATCCTGTCGGATCCGCGCACGCTCGTGGCGCACGAGGGGTTCTTCCCGTGGGACGACAGGGTGAGGCCGCTCCGGGTGGCGCTGCTGGAGTGGCTCGGGGAGTTCGCCCACTCGGCGGGGCTGGACCGCGAGGAGTGGATCGACCCCGACGACCCGGAGGAGGCCGGGGTCCTGGCGGCGGTGACGGCCTGTCAGGCCGTCCGTCCCCAGGTCCTGGTGGCGGTCCGGCCGTTCCTGGACGATGCCGACCCCGGCGTCCGGGAGGCGGCGCTCGGCGTGGTGACGCACCTGCTCGGAGCCGGGGCCGAGGCGGACGGGTTCGCCGCCCGGCAGGCCGCCGCCGACCGGCTGGAGCACATCGCCCGAACGCCGGGCGGGCGGCGCGAGCGGGCGGCGGCGCTGCTCACCCTGGCGCAGTGGGGCCGGGACACCGCCGCGCAGCTGGACGATCCCGACCCCGCCGTCCGTACCTGCGCCGCGCTCGGCACCGCCGACCCGGCGGCGGTGGAGGTCCTGCTGGCCGCGCTGGCCGATCCGGCGGTGGTGGACGGCTGGTTCGACGAGCCGCTGCCGCAGACGGACGGCTGGTTCCGGTTCACCGTCCTGCACGGACTGCTGGACCGTGCCGACTCGTTCGAGCGGGTGCTCCCGGCCGCCCTCGCCCTCGTGCCGCGCTCCAGCCAGTACACGGTGGACCGGGAGTGGGGCCCGCTGCTGGCCTTCGCCTTCGCCGAACCCCATGCGCCGGAGGCCCCGCTGACCCCGGCTCAGCACGCCTTCCTGGCCGCCCTGGTGGACCACGACCCGTGCTGGGGCCGGATCGGCAACCGCGACGTCTGGCTGCGCGGGGCCGGTCTGCCTACCTCCCGCGAGGACCTCCGGGCGCTGCTGCGGTAGCGACTTGTTCCCCGGTGCGGCCGGGCAGAGGGCGAGGGCAGGAGGGGCTGGAGCATGCGCTCCCGCCGCCTCCCGCCCCGCCATCGGTGCCCCGGGCTTCGGGAGGGCCCCGGTCTCACCGCCGGGGCACGCGCCGTCCTGGCCCGCCGACGGGCAGGAGCGGCCCTTCGGCGAGGCCCGCCCGTACGGTGGGGCCGCGTTCTGTCACCGCCGGCCCCACCAAGGAGTCAGGCCCCGCAGGTGCTCGGAGCACCGGGCGATGGCCGAGCCTCCGTCAGGCGCACTTCATGGTGCGGTTGACCAGCGCGACGGCGGTCACCTTCTCGGCGTCCACGGTGAACTCGTAGTGCCAGTCCGGCTTCCCGTCCACCGGCAGGTCGTGGATCCCGCCCTTGGCCTCGGTGAGGCCCTTGGCGCCGTAGGCCTCCTTGAGCGCGGCCACCGTGGAGCCGGCGCCGATGCCCTCGGCGGTCTTGGCGGCGGCCGGGGCGGACAGCCACCGCAGGCCCTCGGCGCCGAAGGAGACCTTGCCCGCGGTGAGGAAGACGGCGTCCCGGGCCTCCCGCGCCTCCAGGAGCTTCACCCGGGCCATCGCGGCGTCCGCCGCCGCCTTGGCGCCCTCGGCCGACTTCTGCGCCGACGCGGCCGACTTGGCGGCGTTCTCAGCGGCCTCCTTGGCCGAGCTGCCGGGCTTGAGGGTCCCGCTGCTGCCCGGCTCGGACTTCGGTGCGTCCGCCTTGGCGGCCAGGTCCTTGTAGGTGCTGTCCACCGCCGCCTCGGCGGCCATCCGCGCGGGGTCGGGCGCCGGGCCGCCCTTGAAGGTGAAGTCGGTGCAGCCCTCCAGCAGCGAGACCGGCGCCGGCTCCAGCGCGCCGCCTGCCAGCGCGGCCTCCTTGGCCATCCCGGGTGTGAGTCCCAGGTAGCCGGCCGCGCCGAACACCGGCGGCGCCTTGGGCGTCTCGCTGAGAGCGGCCTTGCCGGTCTCCGCGGCACCGGCCGTGGCGGTCCCGGCCGGGCCGGCCTTGGCCTCGTCGGCCTCCCCGGCACAGCCGGCCGCAGCGGCCACCACCAGGGCGACGGCCAGACCGGCCGTCACGGCGCGCCGCAGTGCGGGATTCTTGCTCAAGTGGATCTCCCCTTCGTGTCGACGGGACACGCTAGCCAAGCCCCGTGTACGACTGACACCGGATTCCCGGCCCGCTCGGTACACGGATGACCGGTGCGCGAGGAACTCGCCGTAGCGGTGAGCCAGTTGGTGCCGAATACCGGGAGGACCCCGGGGTGGCCGGTGAGGGAGATCACATCCGGCGGGCGGGCCCGCCCGCAGGTCACGAAGCGGCCAACTGCCGGGTGCTGCCCGGGTGGACGCGGGATGCTCGACGCACCGCTGCACGGCGGACCGGTGCGAGGGGGCGGCGGAGATCGGAACGGCTGAGGAGTTCGCCCACCGCCTGGACGTCCTGCGCAGGCGGTCGGGGAAGTCGTACCGCCGGCTGGCGGAGGAGTGCGGCCTGGGGTTCAACACGGTGGCCGGCTACTGCTCCGGCCGCCACCTGCCGCAGCTCTCCGTGCAGGGGGAGTTCCGCCGCCTGCTGGCAGCCCTCGGGGTGGTGGAGGCGGTCGAGCAGGATCGCTGGTGGGACGAGGTCGGGGCGCTGCGGGCCCGGGCCGGGCGGGGCGTCGCCACCCCGAATCCGTACCGGGGACTGCGGCCGTTCCGGGCCGAGGACGCCGAACTGTTCTTCGGGCGCGTGGAGTTGACCGCCGAGGTGCTGGCGTCGGTCCGGCGGCACCGGGGCCCGGGGATCGCGCTGGTGGTGGTGGGGCCGTCCGGGTCGGGGAAGTCGTCGCTGCTCCGGGCCGGGCTGCTGCCGGCGGTCGGCCGGGCCGTGCTGCTCACCCCCGGCGCGGAGCCGCTGCGCCAGTGGGCGGACCGGGCCGCCGAGCTCGCCGGGCCCGACGTGACCGTGGTGATCGACCAGTTCGAGGAGCTGTTCACCCTCTGCGCCGACGAGGCGGAGAGGCACGCGTTCCTGGATCTGCTCACCGCCCACCCGGGCCCGGTGGTGCTGGGACTGCGCTCCGACTTCTACGACCGGGCGCTGCACCACCCCCAGCTCACCGGGCCGCTGCGGCACGCCCAACTGCCGGTGGGACCGATGACCGCCGAGGAGCTGCGCGCGGTGGTGCTCGGGCCGGCCCGCGCGGTCGGCCTCGAACTGGCGGACGGCCTGGTGGAGTTGGTGCTGCGGGAGACCGCCGGGCAGCCCGGGGTGCTGCCGCTGCTCTCACACACGCTGCGCACCGTGGTCGCTCTGGCCCGGCGGGACGCCCCCGGGGCGCGGGCGGTCGGGGTCGCGCACTACACGGCGGCCGGCGGGGTCCGGGGCGCGGTGGCGCGGACCGCCGAGGAGGTCTACCGGACGCTGCCGCCCGAGCGGCGGACGCTGGCCCGGCACCTGTTCCTGCGCCTGGTGCGGACCGAGGAGGGGACGGCCGACACCAGGCGGCGGGTCGGCTCGGAGGAGCTGTTCGAGGGGCGGACGGCCCGTCAGGCGGACGACCTGGCCGAGGTGGTGGACCTGTTCGTCCGCCATCGGCTGCTCAGCGCCGGGCCCGGCACGGTGGAGCTCGGTCACGAGGCACTGCTGCACGCCTGGCCCCGGCTGGCCGACTGGCTGGCCGAGGACCGAGCCGGCCACCTGGTGCACGGGCGGCTGACGGCGGCGGCCCGGGCCTGGCGCGACGGCGGCCGGTCGGGGGAGGGGCTGTACCGGGGTGCGGCACTGGCCACCGCGCTGGAGTGGGCCGCCGACCCCGAGCACGCCGCCGCGCTCAACCCGCTGGAAGGGGACTTCCTGGCCGCCGCGGAGCAGGCCGAGGCGGCGGAGCGGGCCGCCGAACGCCGCCGGGTCGGCCGGGGGCGCCGCCTGGTCGCCCTGCTGGTGGTGCTGGCCCTGGCCGCCGCCGGGGCCGGCGGCTACGCCCGGCAGACGGCGGCCCGGGCGGACCGCGAGGCCGCCGCCTCACTGTCCCGGCAGGAGGCCGTCCGGGCCGACCGGCTGCGCACCACCGACCCGGCCCTGGCCGCCCAACTCGCCGTGGCCGCCCATGCGGTGGCCGGCACGCCGGAGGCCCGCTCGGCCCTGCTGGACTCCACCGCCCGGCCGCTGCCCCGCCGGATCCGGCCGCCCGGCGGGACGCCGACCGCCCTGGCGGCGGGCGGCGGGCTGCTCGCGGCGGGGGCGGAGGACGGGCAGATCCGGGTCTGGCACGAGCGGGCGGCGGACGGTCGGGCGGCGGACGGTCGGGTGGTGCCCCCCGACCCGCTCGCGGACGGTGGGCCGTCGGGCACGGGCGGCCCGGAGGGCGGCGGAGACTGGTCGGTGACGGTCCGTCCGCCCGGTGGCGGGCCGGTGAGCGCGCTGGCGCTGAGCCCGGACGGGACGGTGCTCGCGGTCGGTGACGCTGCGGGGCGGCTCTCGCTCTGGCGGACACCGGGCCCGGCCGCTGCGGGTCCGGCCGCTCCGGGGATGCCTGGGACGGGGACGCCTGGGACGGGGACGCCTGGGACGGGGATGCCTGCGACGGGGACGCCCGTCCCGGCCCCGTTCGAGCGGGTGCCGTTCGATCCGGGCCCGCTCGGGCCGGACCGGATCACCACCCTGGCGTTCGCCCCGGACGGCCACCGGCTGGCGATCGGGACGGCCGGTGCGGTGGTGCACCTGGCCGACCTCGACGGGCGGCGGCCGGCCGAGGTGCTCACCGGTGCGCTGGCGGCGGTCAAGGCCGTCGTCTTCACCCCGGACGGGCGGGTGCTCGCGGCCGGCGGCGACGACACCACCGTCCGGCTGTGGGCCGTCCCGGACGGTGGCCCGGCGGCGCCGCTGCCCACGCTGACGGGCCCCGCCAGCCGGGTCTTCGCCGTCGCGGTCTCGCCCGACGGCCGTACCCTGGCAGCCGGCACGGCGGCCGAACACACCGTCCACACCTGGGACATCACCGACCCCCGGCACCCGGTACCGAGCGGCCCGCCGCTGACCGGTCCGGCCAGCTGGGTCAACGCGCTGGCCTTCAGCCCGGACGGCGCCACGCTGGCCGCCGGCAGCTCCGACACGCTGCTCTGGCGCTGGGACCTGCGCACCCGGCGTCCGCTCGGCACCCTCCCGCACCCGGCTCCGGTGGGGGTGGTGCGCTACCGCGACGCGCACGGCCTGGAGACCCTGGCCGGGGACGGCCTGCTGCGCGAGTGGGACATCCCCGGGCCCGAACTCACCGGCAGCACCGGGCAGGTGTTCTCGGTCTCGTTCGGGGCGGACGGGTCCCGGCTGCTGGTCGGTGCCGGGGACGCCACCCTGCGACTGTGGGAGCTCGGTGCACCGGACGGCCCGGCCGCCGGGCCGGTCATCACCAACTCGGCCGGTGCGGACGGTGGTTCGGTCGCCGCGAGCGCTGGTTCGGCCGGTGCTCCGGCCGGGGACGGGAAGGGCCCGGCCCCGCTCTCCGGTGCCTCCGCGCTGTCGGCCGACGGCCGGACGGCGGTGGCCGGGGCCACCGACGGCAGCGTCCGGCTCTGGGACCTGCGCGACCCGGCCCGGCCGGTGCCGTACGGCCCGGCGCTCCCGGTGGCCGGGCGGACGGTGCAGGCCGTCGCGCTGGAGGCGGGCGGCAGCGCCGCCGCCGTCACCAGCGACGACGGCTCGGTCCACCTGCTGGACCTGACCGACCCGGCCCGCCCGGAGGTGACCGCCGCGCTGCCGGGACAGGACGAGGTCAGCTTCGGGGTCCGGTTCAGCCCCGACGGCCGGCTGCTCGCCGTGGCCGGCGGCAGCGGCCGGGCCTACCTCTGGGACGTCGCGGACCGGCGGCACCCGCGTGCGCTGCACACCTTCACCCACTCCACCACCGCGCTGTACGCGGTGGCCTTCGGGCCCGGCGGACGCCTGCTCGCGCTGGCGGGGGCCGACTCCACCGTCCGGCTCTTCGACCTCACCCGGCCCGACGCACCGCAGCCCGTGGGCCCGGTGCTCGGCGGCCCGGTCGGCGAGGTGTACGAGCTCGCCTTCAGTCCCACCCGGCCGCTGCTCGCGGTGGCCAGCACCGACCGCACCGTCTGGCTCTGGGACCTGACCGACCCTCGGCATCCGGTGGGCACCGCCACCCTGAAGGCCGCCGAGGACGGCCTGCTCACCGTCGCCTTCGCTTCCGACGGCCACACCCTGGCGGCGGGCGGCCGGGACCGGGCCGTCCGGCTCTGGGAGACCGATCCCGGGCGGGCCGCCGCCCGGGTGTGTGCGGCGGCCGGCGCACCGCTGGCCGCGGCCGAGTGGGCCCGGCTGGTGCCGGAGCGGCCCTTTACCCCGCCCTGCCGCTGACGCGCACGGGGTGGGGCGTACGGGACCGTACGGACCTCGTGGCCTGGTCGTACGGCCTCGTACGGGGCGGCCGACGGGCCTGTCGGGGCGGCGGCGCGGGGCACTAGACCGGTCTCGGGCACTTCGACGCCCCGTCACTTCGACGCCCCCTCACCGGAGGAGAACCGACATGCGGATCGGACGACGCACCGCCACCCTCACCCTGGCCCTCGCGCTGGCCGGCGGCGGCCTGATCGGCGGCGCCACCGGCGCCTCCGCCACCGACCTCGGCGGCGACGGCAACCCCTACTACGACTGCCCCAACGCGCGGACCATCGCCTCCGCGCCGATCGTCCGCAACGGCAGCACCATCGGCCTGGTGGAGATGCGCTGGTCCTCCGCCTGCTCGGGCAACTGGACCAGGACCACCTCGTACATCGGGGCCCGCCGGATCGACTCGCAGATCACCGACGACCCGGTCACCCGGCTCGCCCAGTCCTACGAGGTGACCACCCAGAACTTCTCGTTCTACCTGCGGGTCCCGGCGAGCAAGCGGATGTGCTCGGTGGGCACCATCTTCGACAACGGGCTCAACACCGCCTACTTCTGCAGCAACTGACGCCGTACCGGCCGGCTCCGCGTCCCGTGCACCGGGGCGCGGGGCCGGCCGCGCGGGCCCGGGCGGCGCGGCCACCGCACCGCCCGGCCGCCGCTCCGGCTCAGTGCTCGCAGAGGGAGAACGCGCGCTCGAAGAGCTGCTCGTTGTGCTCGCCCACGAAGTACTTCCGCTCCCGCATCAGCTCCTCGCGGTGGGCCCGGGCCTCCTCCGGCGTCATGGTCGTGGTCGGGGCCCAGGGCTGCTGCGGCGGCACGTCCGCCGTGGAGACGATCCGCCGGGACGGATCGACGAGGAAGAACGCGAGGATCTTCCGGTGCCCGGGCCGGGCGGGGTCGGCGAGCCGGAAGGCGTCCACCCGGTGCTGGAGGACGTTCGGGAAGGCCAGGCAGCGGCCCTCGGGGGTCGGCACCGAGCCCAGCACCTGGTTGAGGGCGGTCTCGTCCTCCAGGCCGTAGACCGCGCGCACCCCGGCGTCGTCGTTCTGCTCGTACCACGGGTCGTCGAGGGCGGCGCGGAAGCCCAGCCGGCTCCCGGTGACGTTCTCGCTGTCCCAGTAGTAGATGCCGGTGGAGACGATCCGCTCGTTCAGCATTCCCTCCACGTGCCAGGAGCCGCCGGCGTACTCGGGCTGATCCGGCGTCAGGTGGATGGTGGCCAGCTTGACGATGACCTGGAGGCCGCGCCCGCGCAGGCGGACCCGGGCGGCGTCGGGCAGCGCGGGCGGGCTGAACTCCGGGGCGTCGGGGACCTTCGGGCTGCGGTTCTCGATCCAGGCCTCGTACTCCTGGTGGAACGCGTCGCGGGCCTTCTGGTAGGCGTCGGCGTCGGGGAGGGACTCCCTGCTCGGGTACTGCGGCTCGGAGTCGTACCAGTCGCAGGGGTCGGCCTCGATCCGCGGCGGCCGGGGGTGGTGCAGGTCGGTGAGCACGTTCTCGAACAGCGGGAGCAGGCGGCCGAGCAGGTCCGGCAGGACGGACGCCAGCGCGCGGTGCTCCTCGGGATGCACGTTGTTGACGTACGAGCGGAAGGCGACGGTGCCGTCCTCGCTGACGTCGGCGTCCGTGGGCAGCCACTGGAAGCGCTCGGAGAACTCGTACTTCGCGTACGCGCTCGCCGGGTTCTCCCAGGCCCGCTCGGGGCCGCCGCTCACTCCCCGGACCAGGCAGTACAGGGAGGGGTGGACGAGGTCCAGCACCTGGCCGTCGGACCCCGGGTGCCAGTCGCGGGCCTCCTCCGGCACCTCCTCCAGCACCCGGACCGCCTCGCGCAGCCGCGCCCGGAGCCGCTCGTCGACGAGGGTGTCCGACTGCCAGACGCCGTCGACCCCCGAGACCTCGATGCCGGTGCGGGCGTCCCGCAGGGCGGCGTAGTGCGCCAGCTCGGCCAGGACGTAGCGGACCTGAGCCTCCGTCATCCCCTGCTCCACGGCCTCCCGCGCCCACCGGGCGGTGATCTCGGCGTCGTGCAGCTTGTCGAACCACGCGGGCTTGGCGCGCAGGTGTGCGCTGCACCGCGTCATCTCCAGCTCCCGCAGGGTCAGGGGCGGCGTGGACGCCGCCGGACCGGCACTCTGGAACGGAAGCGGGAAGGAGGGAAGGGCGGTCACTGCGGAGGATCCTCACGGTCGGTGTGCGGTGCCGGGGAAGGATAGCCCGGGGCGCCGACACCCCTGCGGCGGCCCCCGTGCCCGGCCGGACACCTCGCCGGTGGAGGGTACGGGGACGGCGCTAGCCTGCTGGTATGTCGTACGAACTCAGAGCCGTCATCGGTGACTTCGACCTGCTCCGGAGCGTCACGGCGGAGACCGGTGAGGCCGTGGTCGTCCCGCTCCGGCAGCGGATGGGCCTGCTGCCGGTCGCCGACCGGCCGCTCGGGACGACCCTCGCGCGGTGGTCGGCGGGCGGGCCGCTGGCGGTGGTGGCGGCGGAGTTCTTCGGCGGTGTCGGGGAGCAGAGCGCCGCCGTGTGGCGGGGCGGTGCGCGGGAGTGGGGGCCGGTGCGGAGCCGGGACTTCACCGGGGCGCGGACGGAGTGGCCGGTCAACGCCGCGCTGGCCCGGATCGGTGTGGTGGCGCGCGGTGCTGACGACCTGTTCGCCGAGCTGGGGCTCGGCCGGGAGCGGGACATGGACGGGTGGCGGCGGGCGGGCCGGGAGACCGGGCGGGTGGGGAGCTACGAGGAGTGGGCGGCCGAGGAGGACCGGGCGGTGTCGGCCGCCGTGGAGGCGGAGCGCCGCCGCCGGGTCGAGGGGGTGCCGGCGGCGCTGGACGGTCGGGAGGTGATGGCACTGCTGGGGCTGCCGCCCGGGCCGTCGGTCGGCGCCGCCACCCGCCACCTCCGGGAGCTGCACCTCGAACTCGGCCCGCTGGCGCGGGCGGAGGCGGTGGCCCGGCTGCGGAGCTGGGCACGGGAGCAGGGCCTGGCCTGACATCCCGGCCCGGTGTCCCGGCGTGCCGACCCGGACCCGGGGCCGCACCGCCGGCCCGGGGTCCAGGTCGGGACGCTCAGGACTCGATGGTCACCTCGACCGGGGCCAGCTCCGCGTCGAGGTGGACGGCCGGCCAGTAACCGTCCATCAGGTACCGCTCGTCGATGTCCTCGTAGTGCAGGACGAGCCCGCCCGCGCCGGTGACGGCCAGGGTGGTCGGCACCAGGGCGGCCAGGAAGGCGGCCCGCTCGCGGGCGTCCTCGGTGCCGTCGGCGTCCCACTCCCACAGGTAGGCCGTCGAGCGGTCCCGGACGGCGGCGAACCCGGCCAGCAGGCGCTCCACACGGGGCAGGGCCTCGACCGCCGAGGGCTCCTCGAAGAGCAGGTCGAGATCCTGGCCGCCGGCCTGGACGGTGACGCTCCGTCCGGCGGTGAGCTCGGCGATCCGGGTGGCGTCCATCGGTCCTCCAGGGGGTGGGGCGGTGTGTCGGGTGGGGCGGGAGTGGTCGTGGCAGGTCAATGCGGCGACTGGTGTCGATCGTTCCACGACGGCCTCCGATCGGCCCGCGTGATGCCCGTCACATCGGCCACGCACGGTAGTTGACGCAGGGTCAGCTGCCAGGGGGCGCCAGGACGGCGGCGAGCTGTGCCGACTCCGGTCGTGGCCGCTGCCGGCCGGCCGGTCCGGTGACGCTGCGCCACGGCCGTGGATCACCCGGGCGGATCGGTGGTTTCGGCGTGCGTGAACGGGGCCGATCGGTTGCTTTCCTGGGAACAGGCCCGAAACGGGCCGGAACGAGCAGATCCCGTACCGACCCTCAGAGAATCCAGGGACCTCATGAACACCTCCTCGATCACGGCCCGCCCCCGGCGCCGGAAGCGCCACCGCACCCTCGGCAGAGCGGTCGGCGCACCGACCGTGCTCCCCCGGGCGGGGAGGAGGGGCTGATGGACGACGACCCGAGCCAGTCCGGCCCGTTCCGCTCGCCCGACCCCGATCCCGAGGGCACCGTGTGGGGTGCCCGGGTGGAGCAGCCGGTGGACAACCTGCCCGTGGAGTTCGAGGCCTACGTCCTGGGCAACTACGACGACTTCGTCGGGTTCGCCACCGAACTGCTGGAGGACGAACAGGTCGCGACCGACCTGACCGTCGAGGTGTTCACCCAGCTGGCACTCGACTGGCAGGTGATCCTGCGGGCGCCCAACCTGGACGACCACTGCTGGTCGATGCTGACCACCGCGGTGCGGGTCCAGACGATCTGCCGGGGCCTCGACGCCGACGTCCGCGACCGGATGGTGCGGGCCCGGGACATCCTGGACCAGATGCGCCGGCTGCTGCACGACCCGGACGCCCAGGACAGCGAGGTCGGCCTCTACCAGGCCCTCGGGCGGCTCACCCAGCGGGAGTTCGACACCGTGGTGCTCAAGCGCGTCATGGGCCGCACCACCCTCTTCGCGGCGAGCGTGCTCGGCGTCCACCCGGCCACCGTCGACCGCAGCTACACCAAGGCCATCGGCTACCTGGAGACCGTCCTGGAGCCGCGCGGCCTGCTCAACCCCACCCAGCCCCGCCCCAGCAGAGGAGCCCGCCGGTGACCACCGAACCCAACGCCGGCGGAGCCGCCGACGACCGTCTCGCCGACCACGACCGCGACGTCGAACAGCTGCTGGGCAGCCGGACGCCGGACCCCGTACGGCACCCCGGGCCGGCCGAACGGGACCTGCTGCTGGGCGAGTTCCTCAGCCGCGCCCGGCCCGCCCGGCGGCCGTCCGGGCACGGCGGCGACCGGATCGGGGACGCGCTGCGCCGGATCTCGGCCAACGTCGGTGCCTTCCACCGGTACGACCACGACCGGCCGGCCTGGTGGTACGAGTACACCCAGGCGCGGCTGCAGCTGGACCTGATGGCCCGCCAGGCGATCGCCGGACCGACGGCCATCAAGCTGATGGCCCGGTTCGCCGACCGGGACGAGCACGACCCGTACGAGGTGCAGGCCCGGAACGCCGTCTTCAGCGAGGAGGACCTGGACACCGAGATCAGCGGGGCGCTGCTCTTCGGCTACCTGCTGCACCTGGCCGGGCACCCGGTCAGCGCCAGCTTCTGGTGGAAGATCGCCGCCGGGGCTGGCGACCGGGACGCCGCGTACGCGATGCACCTGCACCACCTCAAGCGCGGGGAGACGGCCGACGCGGTGCAGTGGTACCTGGAGTCCTGTGCCACCCCCGAGGGCGGCGGCGGGCCCGTCCCGCCGAGCACTCCCAGGGTGGCGGGCTACCACCGGGCCGTGCCGGCCTTGGCGGAGCAGCGCCCGCGCCGCCAGGAGTGCTCGGCGGAGGTGATCGCCGAGATGGTCAACAGCCTGGTGGTCTGCGGGGATTCGGCCCGCTCGGACGACGACGCCGGGCAGTTCGACGGCATCGCCGAGCGCCCGGACCGCCGTCTCGCCCCCCAGCTCGCCGACCTGGCCGGCCGCTGCTGACCGGCTCCCCGCCGACCGGTTCCCCTGCGACCCGTCCGTCACCGACCGGCCCCCGTCGGGCCCCGATCCGCCTGATTGCGAGCAGCCATGACCACTCGTCGGAAGCCCGAGGACGACCGGGGCCCGGCCGTGACCCTGACCACCGGGCCGCATACGACGATCACCATCGTCACCACGCCCGCACCGCCCGCCGTGCCGGTCCCGTTCGGTCACCGCACCAGCGTGCTGTGGGCCGCCCTGGCGGCGGTCGCGGCCGTCGCGGCCACCGTGGTCGGCTGGTTGGCCCTCGGCTGACCCGGGGCCAGGGGTCGTCCGCGCGGGTGACGGCGGCGGGCCCGGTCAGGCGTCGTCGTCGCCGAGCAGCCAGGCCAGCATGGCCGGGGTGGCGTCGAAGTGGCCCGCGTGGCCGGCGTCCTCACGGACGGTCAGGGCGGCGTCGGGTATCCGGTCCGCGAGCCAGCGGCCGTGCGCGGGCGGGACCAGGGTGTCCAGCCCTCCGTGCCAGAGCCGCACGGGGACGGACAGCCCGGCCGGGTCGAAGCCCCAGGGCGTGCCGAACAGGGCCCGGACGTCGTCGACCCAGCCGTCCAGCCCCGGCCGGACCGCCTCCCGGAAGGCCACGCCGAGCATCGCGCCGACCTCCGGCCGGGAGAGCACCGCCTGCTCGACCTCGGGGAGCGGCGGCATCGCGGCCGTGCCCACGTTCGCCAGGTGCTCCACGACGGACTGACGGTCCGTCACGGCGATCCGGGCGCTGCGCGAGTTGCCCTCGCTCATGGCGGCGGTCCAGTCGAGGTCGGCCGCGTCGCGCGGGGCCAGGCTCGCCAGCGCGCCCACCCGGGTCACCCGCTCCGGGTGCCGCGCGGCGAAGGCCAGCGCGTGCGGGCCGCCGCCGGAGACGCCGAAGACCGGGAACCGGTCCAGGCCCAGGTAGTCGCCGATGGCGACCACGTCGGCCGCCGCGTCCACCACCCGGCGGCCTGGCTGCGGGGAGGAGCCGCCGAAGCCGGGGCGGTCGTAGGTGATCAACCGCACGTCCAGGCGGTCGAACAGCGCGTCGTCGGGGTAGCGGGCGAGCCGGCTCATCGGGCTGCCGTGCAGGTAGACGACGGGGCGGCCGGTCGGCACGCCCCACTCCTCGACGGCCAGGGTCCGGCCGTCCTCGGTGATCACTTCGTGCATGACCGCCAAGCTAGTCCGGCGCTGCCCGGCGGGCGAGGGCGTTTCGTCCTGGGCGCAATCGGCGTGACGGTGTGCGCGGCGGTCGGCGGGTCAGGCCGGGGGGACGAGGTGGCTGCGATGGGCGAGGACCACCGCCTGGATCCGGTCCCGGAGGCCCAACTTGTGCAGGATCCGGCCGAGATGGGACTTCACCGTGGCCTCCGCGAGGTGCAGGGTGGCGGCGATCTCGGCGTTGGACAGGCCGTGGCCGACCTGGACGAGCACCTCGCGCTCGCGGAGGCTGAGCCGGGCCAGCCGCTCCGCGTGCTCGGCGCCCGCGCCGGAGCGGAGGTGCGGGGCGGCCCGCTCCAGCAGGCGCCGGGTGATCCGGGGGGAGAGCACGGCGTCGCCCGCCGCCACGTTCCGGATCGCGGCGAGGAGTTCCTCGGGGCGGGTGTTCTTCAGGAGGAAGCCGGAGGCCCCGGCTTCGAGCCCGGCGAAGGCGTACTCGTCCAGGTCGAAGGTGGTGAGGATCAGCACCCGGCTGCGCGGGCAGCTCCGGACCAGTTCACGAGTCGCCTCGATCCCGTCGGTGCCGGGCATCCGGACGTCCATCAGCACCACGTCCGGAGCCAACTCGCGGGCGAGGCGCACGGCTTCGGCACCGTCGCCGGCCTCGCCGACCGGGAGCAGGTCGGGCTGGGCCTCCAGCACCATGCCGAAGGCCATCCGGAGCAGGGCCTCGTCGTCGGCGATCAGGACACGGATCGTCATGCGGGTGCCGTCCGGGGGTCGGTGCCAGTGGGGGTGGGGGTGTCGTCGGCCTGGAGGGGGAGGTGGGCGTGGACGGTCCAGCCGCCACCTGCGCGCGGGCCGGACCGCACCGTCCCGCCGTGCGCGGCGGCCCGTTCGCCCATACCGGTCAGGCCGTGGCCCGGGGTGGCGGTTGCGGGGGGCGGGGAGCTCGGGGTGCCGGTGTCGGTGATCTCCACCGTGACGGCGGCAGGTGAGCAGTCGATCCGCACCTCGGCCTCGGTGCCGGCGGGGGCGTGCTTGAGGGTGTTGGTCAGGGCCTCCTGCACCAGGCGGTAGACGGTCAGCTGGGTGGAGGCGGGTACGGTGGTGTGCCCGCCCCGGAGGTGCAGGCGGGTCGGCAGACCGGCGGCGGTCATCTGCTCGGCCAGCGGCCGGAGTTGGTCGTGGCCGGGCGGCGGGTGGCGGTCCGCGTCGGGTTCGTCGGTGCGGAGCAGGCCGAGGGCGCGGCGCATGTCGGCGAGGGCCTGCCGGCCGGTCTGCGCGACCCGGAGCATCGCGGCGTCGGCCTTCTCGGGCGCGCGTGGCCTGGCGAGCACGGCGGCGTCGGTGAGGGCGACCATCACCGAGAGGTTGTGGGTGACGATGTCGTGCATCTCCCGGGCGATCCGGGTCCGCTCCCCGGCGGCGGCCAGCCGTGCCTGCTGGTCCCGGTGCTCCACCAGTCGGGCCGCCCGCTCCTCCAGGACGCCGAGATAGGCACGGTTGGTACGGACGTTCAGCCCGAGCGCGGTGGCGGCGACCACCATCGCCGTCACCGCGACGAACGGCGTCAGGAACGCCCCCGCCGGGGCCCAGCGCAGACAGGCCAGCAGCGCACCGACCTCCACCACCGCGGCGGCCAGCAGCGCGGTCCGTCGCCCGGTGTGGGCCGCGGCCGTGTACAGGGCGATCAACAGGGCCACGTCCGCCGGGAGTTGGACGTCCGCCAGCCACTGGAGGCCGGCGGCTGCGGCCACCGCGCCGAACACCGGAAGGGGAGACCGGCGCCGCCAGAGCAGGGGGAGGGAGAGGGCGGCGGTGAGTGCCACCTCCAGCGGGAGGGCCTGCGGCCCGCGCGTGGTGGCGGCGTTCAGCAGGAGCAGGGCCGGGAGGACGGCGTCCCCGAGTACGGGGTGCACCCGGCGCACCCAGCGCAGAGCGGCGGTCGGGAGGGTGCTGCGGGCCGACCCGGTCATCACGTGCCCCTGCTCCCGCTCGGCCCCGCGCTCCGGGGCGTACCGCTGCCACGCTAGGCGCCGGGCCGGTGCGAGGCATGATCCCCCAGGCCGATTCCGGCCGGCCGCCGTGCTACCGCAGGAGGAGGCCGGATGCCTCCCACGGTCGCAACGGGACCGCCCGTCCGGGCCGTTCGGCTGCGACCACGGGAGGCGGGGATCGGCTCCCCGGGGAGGATGTGGCGGCGTGCGGGCGGCGCCGACGATGAGCGGGTGAACCAGATCATCCCGGGACCGTCGATGTCCCTCCTTGAACTCCTCCTCGTGCTGAGCGCCGCTGTCCTGGTGGCAGCACGCTGGCTGCCCCCGGCCGCCCGTCCCCGGGTCGCGACGGCGGCCGGTGCGGTCTGGCTGCCGACCGCGCTCGCGCTCGCCGTGACGGGGGTCCGGTGGCAGCTGATACCCGTGCTGGTGGGCGGGGCGGCCGTCCTGCCGTTCCTCGCGGTGCCGCTGCTGCGGGCCCGGACCGGCCGGACCGGGTGGCGGGCCCGGTGGTGGCTGGCGCTGCCCGGGACGCTGGCCTGCGGCGGCCTGGTCGCGGCCGGTCCGCTGGCGGCCTGGTCCTTCCCCGTGCCGGTCTTCCCGCAGCCTTCGGGGGCCTTCGCGGTCGGGACCCGGGTGGTGGAGTGGACCGACCCGAGCCGGCCGGAGACCTTCACCGCCGAGCCGTCGGACCACCGGACCGTAGTGGTCCAACTCTGTTACCCCGCACGGGCGGTGGATGCCGGGACGGAGCGCGCCCGGTACCTCGGGCGCACGGAGGACGAGGCGCGCACCGTCGCGGAGGCCCTCACCCGGGGGGTCGGTCTGCCGGGCTTCCTGCTGGACGGGGTGACCCGGGCCCGCAGCCGGGCGGTCGCCGACGCTCCGGTGGCCGAGGACGGCGGCCGGTTCCCGGTGGTGCTGTTCTCGCCCGGCTCGGCCGGGGTGCGGACCCAGAACTCCGCCTGGGCCGAGGAGTTGGCCAGCCACGGGTACCTGGTGGCCGCCCTGGACCACCCCTACGACTCCGCCGCCGTGGTCCTGGCCGACGGCCGGACGGTCCGCACCGCGACCTCCTCCACCGGGGACCGGGACCGGGACGAGGAGCTCGCGGCCGGCTGGACCGCGATCCGGGCGGCCGACCTCGGCTTCGTCCTCACCCGGCTCGAAGCCCTCGGGCGCCGAGACGGCGGCGATCCGCTGGCCGGGCGGCTGGACACCGGCCGGGCCGCGGTGACCGGCCACTCGATGGGCGGGGCCGCCGCACTCCAGGCGGCCCGGCAGGACCACCGCTTCGCCGCCGTGGTCGACCTCGACGGCTTCCCGCACGGCCCGGCCTCGCCCGCCCTCACCCGGCCCGCCCTGGTCCTCACCCAGCAGATCACCCCGGACACCGACCCGCGCTACCTCCCGCGCCTCGCCGAGGCGTTGGCGGCCTCCGACGACACCGGCTACCGGGTGACCGTCCCGGGGGCGGCCCATCTCACCTTCACCGACAGCCCGTTGTACCTCCCGCCGGTCCCGTCGATCGTCGGTTCGCGGGGACGGGCGGAGAGCCCCCGGCTGGTGGCCGGGGCGACGCTGGCCTTCCTGGACGCGGTCCTGCGGGGCGGTACCGGTGACCCGGCGGTCGCGCTGTCGGTCTACGGGGAGGTCGAGGTGCGCGGGGCGGGCCGGACCGGTGGCCCGGCGCAGCCCTGACGGGCACGGCCGTCGGGCAGAGCTGCCGTGACCTGACGGGGCGTCCGGCCCGGTGTCGGGCACGCCTGCTGCTCACCGCCGGGCCCCGGAGGCCGCGCTAGGCGCGGTGGCGTCCCCGCCAGACGGCGGTGGACGCGCCGGCCGTGCCGGCGGCGAGGGCGCCCCAGAGGGTGGCCGGTCCGTGTGCGGCCAGGGCGGTGATGGCGGCGGGGGAGACGGCCAGCCCGAAGCCGGTGGAGAACTGGAAGCGGGCCAGGGCGCGTCCCAACAGGGCGGGCGGGGCGAGGGCGGTGACCAGGGCGGTGGAGCTGCCCGCGTAGAGGATCTCGCCGAAGGTGAAGGGCACCGAGACCAGCAGGACCGCCGCCGGGCCGAGGTCGGTGGCGAACAGGAAACCGAGGTAGCCCACCGCCAGCACCACCCCGGAGGCGACCAGCACCGTCCCGCGCGACCAGCGGGCGGTCCAGGTGGTCACCGGTACCTGGAAGGCCACCACCAGGACGGTGTTGGTGACGAACACCGCCGCCGCCCAGGCCGGCGAGGCGTCGAGCTCCGTCACCAGCACCAGCGGCACCGCGATCTCCGGCACGTTGAGGCAGAACGCGTACAGCACGTTGGCCCCCAGCAGCGCTCCCATCCGGGGAGCGGGCCCGGCGTCCGCCGCCTGACGGACCGTCGGATCGGCGCTCACCCGCACCGAGCGGGCCAGCACGGCCGCCACCAGGTAGCCGACCCCCGAGCCCACCGCCAGCACCCGCAGCCCGCCCGGCCCGGCGGCCATCGCACCGGCCGCCAGCAGTGCCCCGACGCCGAGGCCCGCGTTGCGGACCGAGCGGGCGCCCGCCAGCGCGGCGTCCCGCAGCCGGCCGGTGCTGACCGTGGAGATCAGGGCGGCGTGGGCGGCCGGCCAGGACTGGTTGCCGATGCCGAGCAGCAGGGCCGCGCAGGTGAAGGCCACGGTGCTCCCGGCCGGTGCGGCCAGCAGCACCAGCACCCCGGCCACCCGGATCAGCATCGAGGCGGCGACGGCGGTGCTGCGCGCACCCCGGTCGAGCCAGCGGCCCAGCGGGGGCAGGCAGGCCAGGCCCGCCACGATCCCGACCGTCATGGCCAGGCCGGCCCCCGCCGCCGACAGGCCGAGCACGGTGATGCCGTAGAGCAGCAGGAAGGGCCGGAGCAGCCCGGTGCCCACGGCGTCCACCGCCAGGGCGACGGCGTAGCGCGGACCGCCCCCGGCGGCCATCAGCTGACGGAGTGTGGGGGAGCCGGGCACGGGGCGGGGGGAGGGTCGGGGTGCGGGGCGCGCTGCGGTGGTGGTCATGGCGGACACCGTGCGGCCGGACGGCGGCGCGGGTCACGTCGGTTGACGATTCCCGTCAACCCGGGGCCCGGCACCGCCCGGGACCAGGGAGGATGTCCGGGTGACCCTGCGCATCGACCTCACCGGCACCCCGCCCCGGCACATCCGCTTCGCGGTCTCGCCGCTGGCCGAACTCACCGCGATGCTGCACGTGCTGGCCGCCCCCGACCACCACCCGCAGCTGGCCGGCTGGGCGGCCGGGGCGCGCGCCGCGCTGCGCCCGGACCTGGCCGAGCGGCTCCAGGAGGCGGAGTTCCTCTGGCGCTCCTCGCGCGCCGACTTCCTCGTCCCGGCCCGGCCGCGTGCCACCCTCGCCGAGGAGCTGGACGAGGTGGACCTGATCGACGACGAGCGGTACGTGCGCTCCGCCCTGGTCACCACCTGCGGCAGCAACCGGCTGACCCACGCGGGCCGCTCCGCGCTGACCGACCCGGTGGTCCGGGCCGACGCGCTGGGCCGGGCACAGGCCCGCGGCGCGGCCCAGGAGGCGTTCGCCGAGCGGCTGCTGACCGACCCGGCGGCCGTCCGGGCCCGGATCCGGGAGACCCTGGAGCAGTGCGCCACGGCCTTCTTCGACCGGGCCTGGCCCGGCATCGCCGCCCGGCTGGCCCAGGACGTCCGGACCAAGCAGGACCTGATGCGGCGTCAGGGCCTCGGCGCGGCGATGGCCGCCGTCTCCACCGCGATCACGGTGGCCGAGGACGGCCGCTCGCTGGTCCTCGACAAGCTCCAGGACAACACGGCCGAGGCGGGCCCGGCCGGGGTGACCTTCCTGCCCTCGGTCTTCGGTCACCCGCACCTGGTCGCGGTCAACGCGGTCGGCTGGCAGCCGGTGGTCCACTACCCCGTCGGGGAAGCCGAACACCCCGAGCCGGTGCCGCTGGAGGCCGTCCGGCTGCGCCTGGACGCCCTGGCCCACCCCGTCCGGCTGCGGCTGGTCCGCTCGCTGGCCCGGGGGCCGCACACCACCGGCGAGCTGGCCCGGGCATGGGACCTGACCGACCCGGAGGTCTCCCGGCACCTCGCGGTGCTGCGCCGGGCCGGGCTGCTCACCACCCGCCGGCAGGGCCGGTACGTGCACTACGCCCTGGACCTGGCCACCACCACGAGCCTGGGGGCGGACCTGCTGGCGGCGGTGCTGCGCTGACGGAGCGTCGGCGCGGCACCGCCGCTCTGCGAGGTGCGAGGTGCGGGGTGCGGGGTGCGCGGGGTCAGCCGGTGGCCGGGCGCCAGACCCGGAGGAAGTCGGCGTTCAGCACGATGGGGTCGTCGGTGGCCGGGGCGGGGTGCCACTGCCCGGCGTCCACCGAGAGGTTGAGGATCAGGTGGGCGGACCAGTCCTCGGGGACCCCGGTGCGGTCGGAGAAGACCAGCCGGTGGTTGACGTAGAAGTCGTTGGTGGTGGTGCCGTAGTGGACGCCGATGGTGATCCAGGCGCCTGGGTACACGGTGTCGGGGTCGGTGTAGTAGCTGGAGGCGGGCCGGATGCGGTTGCTGAGTTCGAGCAGGTTCGGGTTGTCGGGGTGGTACTCGAAGGAGTCGATCTCGTTGTCGCCGTCCTTCCAGGTCCACAGGGCCGGCCAGGCGCCCTGGCCGCCGGGCAGTTGGAGCCGGACCTCGGCGTAGTCGCCCGGGCGGACCAGGAAGTCCTGCGCGGTGTTCTCGGTGGTGAGCAGGCCGGTGTCCCAGGCCCGGCGCCCGTTCTCCAGCACGTGCGGGCCGGGGGCGGCGGTGAACGAGGAGACCCCGCCGGAGGTCGCGACGGCCGACGGGTCGATCCAGTCCAGCTTGTCGTCGTCCGGATTGTGGTCGCCGTAGCGGTAGGCGCTGGTGGTCGAGGCGTTCCAGGTGGTGCCGGTGGCCAGCGGGCCGTCGAAGGTCTGGTCGAAGACCAGCTCGCCGTGGACGGGCGGGGCGGGCGGTACGGGCAGCTCACGCACCGTCAGGGTCCGTGCGGGCAGGTCGTGGTACTCGGTGCCGATCCGGTACCAGCCGAACTCGCGGTACGTCCCCCGGGCGAAGGAGCGCTCGCCGGTGGTGAGCACGTACCCCTGGGGGCAGACGGTGACGCCGGTCGCGGTGCCGGGGTAGTCGAGGTTGGCGTCCTGTGCGTCCCGGACGCCGACGCCGATCTCGTCCACCGTGACGCAGGCGTCGGCGGTCAGGGTCAGGGTGGCCGCCACCGGCCGGTCGGCCAGGGCGGTGGTGGGGGTCAGGGCGCGCTGGCGGATCTGCGGGGTGGCGACCACCAGGGGACGGCTGTCGAGGTCGAAGTACCGGGAGCCGATCCGGTAGAAGCCGAACTGGCGGTAGGTGCCGGCCGCGAAGGTCCGGGTGCCGGTGGTGATCGTCCGGCCGCCCGGGCAGATCTCCACCCGGCCGGTGGAGCCCGGGAAGTCGAGGTTGGCGTCGTCCGCGTCCCGGACGCCGACGCCGAGTTCGTCCACCGTGAGGCAGGAGGCCGAGCGGACGGTGAGGGTGGCCGCCACCGGGGTGCCGGGCGTGGCGCGCAGGGGTGTGAGGCTCTGCTGCCGGACGGGCTGGGCTGCGGCGGCGGGCGCCGAGGGGAGGGCGGGCAGCAGCAGGAGCAGGGCGGCTGCGGCCCGGCGGGGAAGCGACACGGGGCTCCGTTCGGCGGGTGTCGTGCGGTGGGTCGTGGGTGGGGGAGCCGTGCTGACGAGGGGTCAGCCGACGTCGATCACGAAGGCCCGGCTGTGCGTCCGGCCGGGGCGGTCCGGGTCGAGGACGGTCACCGAGCCGCCGCCCAGGCGCTCGCCGTCCCGGACGTCCTCGGCCAGCCGGACCGGGATCAGGACCGTCGCGGTGCGCAGCAGCGGCAGGCCCTTGGGGAAGGTGCAGGCGAGTTCGGCCTCCTCGATGCGGCAGTCGCGCGGGAAGTGCCCGCCGAGGGCCAGGGCGCGCAGCGGCACCCGCACCGTGGCGGTGAAGTCCCGGGCCACGGCGGACGGACCGTGGTTGGCGATCAGCGCGCGGACCGTGGTGCTGCCGTGGGCCCGGACCCGGTCGACGGAGACGTGCACCACCCGCAGGCCCTCGGGCCGTTCGTCCTCGGAGCCGGGGGCAGCCGCCTCGGCCACCGTCGTGCCCGTCGCCGCGAGGCAGAGCGCCACCGCCGTGCCCGCCCGCCACGCACCGGTCCACCACCGTCGGTTCATCCACCGCTCCCTGTCCGCCTGGTACTCCGTGGACAGAGCTACTGGCTGCGGGGCGGGCCGGGCGGTGCGCCACACCGCTGGGTGGTGCGGCAACACCCGTACGGCGCAGTGAGGTTGGCGCCGGGTGGGGCGCTCGTCCCTCAGCGGGCGGGGCGGTGGCTGCCGGTCAGCGGGGCGAGGTGGGTGCGGACGGCGGCCGTCCGTTGACAGAGCTACTGGCTGCGGGGCGGGCCGGGCGGTTCGCCACACCGCTGGGTGGTGCGGCAACACCCGTACGGCGCAGCGAGGTTGGCGCCGGGTGGGGCGCTCGTCCCTCAGCGGGCGGGGCGGTGGCCGCCGGTCAGCGGGGCGAGGTGGGTGCGGACGGCGGCCGTCACCCGGGGGCCGTCGTCGGTGGCGAGCAGGTCCAGCAGTGCCCCCCGGAGCAGCGCGAGCACGGCCGTGCGGCGGACGGCGGCGTCGTCGGCGGCCCGCTCCCGGTCGGACTGGCAGTCGGCCAGCAGGTCCAGCCAGTCACGGACCGTCGCGGCGGCGAAGCCGGCCCACGGACCGTCGGGCTCGATCAGCGAACGGCTGTACGCCTCGGCCCAGAGCCGGAGCAGCGGCCGGTGGCCCGGGTCGGCCAGCCAGTCCCAGAGCCGCTCGGCGGCGGTGGCCAGCCCGGCCGGGCCACCGGCCCCGCGCAGCCCGGCCATCAGGTCGAGTTCGTCGGCCCGGGCCCGCTCCAGCAGAGCGCGGACCAGGCCGTCCTTGCTGCCGAAGAGGAACATCAGCACCCGCGTGCTGGAGCCGACCGCCTCCGCCAGCGGGCGGAGCGAGAGGTCGGTCAGGCCGTGGGTGAGCGCGTAGCGGTAGGAGGCTTCGAGCAGTTCGGTCCGGCGGGGGGACGGGGCGGTGGTCGGGGCGGGGCTCGGGGACGGGCTTGTGGACGGGCTTGGCTTTCGTGCGGGCACGGGCCTAGCCTATGCCCACTGACACGACCGTGTCAGTAACGGGGCGTCGCGAATGCTCAGGGGTGTGTGATGACGGAGGGAACCGCCGTGCGGAAGGCCGAGCTGCGCAGGGCCGACCGGCCGGGTGATCTCGGCTGGATGGTGATGGCCCACGGCGAGCTGTACGCCGCGCAGTTCGACTGGAACGCGGAGTTCGAGGCGCTGGTCGCCTCGATCGTCGCCGGGTACGCGGCGGGCCACGACCCGGCGCTGGAGACGGCCTGGATCGCCGAGGTCGAGGGCGAGCGGGCGGGCTGCGTGATGCTGGTGGCGGGGGAGCGGCCGGGGGTGGCGAAGCTGCGCGTCCTGCTGGTGGCACCGGTCGCGCGGGGGCTCGGTCTGGGGACTCAACTGGTCCAGGAGGCCGTGGACTTCGCTCGGGCGGCCGGGTACCGCAAGGTGTCGCTGTGGACCACGGACAGCCAGGCCTCGGCGCGGCGGATCTACCGGGGGCTCGGGTTCGCCCTGGTCCGGAGCGAGTCGCCGGAGCAGCGCTTCGGGCACGAGGTGGTCGGGCAGACCTGGGAGCTGGCGCTTCACTGAGCCGCCGCCCCACCCACCCCGTTCGGCCGCGTGGCGGGGTGGGTGGGGCGGCGGGTTGAGCCTCCGTCAGGCGGTGATGCGTTCGATCAGGGCCTGCCAGCTGTCGGCGAGCAGCAGGCCGACCTCCTCGGCCGGCGGCGCGTTGGTCTCCGACATCGACAGGTAGTGCAGCAGGGGGCTCTCCAGGGCGGCGGTGAGCTGCACCGCGAGGCCGTCGAGGCTGGGCATCCGGACCTCGGCCCGGCCGAGCAGCATCCGCAGGTGGACCTGGGTGACCGAGATGACCGCCGGGTTGTCGTTCCGGTCGATGGCGGCGCGGGCGATGGCCCGGTGCTCCAGCAGGAAGCCGATGCGGGCCCGGCCGTAGGCGACCAGCCGGGCGGCGGGTTCGGCCCCGGGGCCCAGGGGCGGGGGGCCGGAGAGCACCTGCTCCTGGAAGCGGACCTCGGCGTCGTCCAGGAGCGCCTTGAAGATCCCGGCCCGGGTGGCGAAGCGGCGGAACACGGTGCCCTTGCCCAGACCGGCCCGCTCGGCCAGGCCGTCCATGGTCACCTTCTCCACGCCGAGCTCCGCGATCAGCTCGCGGGCGGTCCGCAGCAGGTGCTCGCGGTTGCGCACCGCGTCGGCGCGCTCGGCGCGCGGCTTCCCGAAGGGTACGACGGACGGATGATCCACGGGGCCAATCTATCCTGGGAATCAGAAGCGGGGTAAAGTCCGTTTCGAGGGTGCGGGTGTGTGCCGCGCCCTTCCTCCGGCATGCCCCGGGGCGCTCCGCGCCCCTCGGCTGCCCGCCAACTGCCATCAGCCTGTGAGGAATCACGCCATGAACCTGTTCCGTCTGGACGCCAGCATCCTGCCCGGCAGCTCCACCAGCGCCGAGCTCGCCGACCTCGCCGAGGCGGAGTGGACCGCCGCGCACCCGGGCTCCACCGTCACCCGGCGGCACCTGGGCAGCAGCCCGCTCCCCGCCGACGCCTGGGCCCTGGCCACCCTGGCCGCCTTCACCGCAGAGGCGGAGCGCACCCCGGCCCAGCTCGAAGCCCTGGCGCTGGCAGGGGAGTTGGCCGAGGAGCTGCGGGCCGCCGATGCGGTGATCCTGGCCGTCCCGTTCTACAACTTCGGCGTCTCCCAGCACTTCAAGGTCTGGGCCGACCTGGTCATCGCCGGAGCCGGCCCGACCGCCCCGCTGCTCGCCGGCACCCCCACGGTGCTGGTCACCACCCTCGGCGGCGGCTACGGCCCCGGCACCCCGCGCGAGGGCTGGGACCACTCGACCCCCTACCTGGAGCGCATCCTCGCCGACGTGTGGCAGGCGGACCTGACCGTCATCAAGCGGGAGCTCACGCTGGCCGCCACCACCCCCGGGATGGAGGAGCTCAAGGACCTGGCGGCCCGGCACCACGCCGAGGCGCTCGGCGCGGCCCGCGAGGCCGGGCGGGCGCTGGTCGGCCGCTGACCGGCCCGGTGCCCGGCCGACGGAGAACTCGGCTGCGGCCCGGTGTACTTGCGCGGTTCGGTTCGGCCGGGTCCGGTCCGGCTGGGTTCGGTTCGGTCGGGCTGGGTCTGGCGGGCGGTGGTGGTTCAGTGATCCGGCGGCCTCGCGGTCGGGTGGTCGTGGTGTGCCCGATTCGCTCGGCCGGGCCCTCGCGAGCGGTGCCGCAGACGCGTTGACGGCCCGTCAGGGGGACCGGCTTGCTCCGAACGGTCCAAGGGGTGTGGACCCGGCCGGGGCGGCGTGAGTGAGTGGGGGGATGTGGCAGTTCTTCGCCGATCACCCCTGGGTGACGGTCTTCGCGGTGATCGCGGCGGGCTCCCTGCTCGGCCTGGCCAGGCTCGGCCCGGTCCGGCTGGGCGCCGCCGGAGTGCTGTTCGCCGGCCTGCTGGTCGGCGCGCTCGACCCGGACATCGGGCCCGCCGTGCCCGCCGGGGTGTCCGTGCTCGGCCTCGCCCTGTACGTCTACACCGTGGGCCTGGAGTCCGGCCCGGCGTTCTTCCGCGAGCTGAGACCACAGCTCGCCGTGATGGCCGGTGCGGTGGTCGCGCTGGTGGTCACCGCTGTGGTGGTGGGCCTGCTGGGCAGCAAGGTGTTCGGCATCAGCGGACCGTACCTGGCGGGCGGCTACGCCGGCATCGGCACCACCACACCGGGGTTGGCGGCGGCCCAGGCCGCCTCCGAGGACCCGGCGCAGCCGGCCGTCGGGTACGCCATCGGCTACCCGCTGGCGGTGGTGGTCACCATCCTGTTCGTCGCCGGGCTGGCCGCCGTCCGCTCCTGGCCGGGGCGGCGCGACCCGGGGGAGGACCTGCCGCGCCGGCTGGAGACCCTGACGGTGGCCGTCCGCAGGGCCGTCGACTGGGCGGAGGTGCCGGGCGCGGACCGGGGCCGGGTGCTGGCCAGCGTCGTCCAGCGGGCCGGCGGCCCGCCGGAGGTCGCCCACGCGGTGGGCCGGCTGGTGCCCGGCGACCGGGTGGTGGTGGTCGGCGGCCCCGACGCGGTGCGGGCCGCCGTCGCCGAGCTCGGCGACCGGGCCGACGAGCACCTGCTCGACCGCCGCGACCGGGTCGACTACCGCCGGGTGCTGCTGACCAACCCCGACCTGGCCGGCCGGACGGTGGCCGAGCTCGACCTGGCCGGGCGGTTCGGGGCGATGGTCTCCCGGGTCCGGCGCGGCGACCAGGAACTCCTGGCCCACGACGACCTGCTGCTGCAACTCGACGACCGGCTCCGGGTGGTGATGCCGCGCGAGCGCTCCGACGAGGTCAGCCGGTACCTGGGCGACACCGAGGCCAAGGTCAGCGAGGTCAGCGCTGTGAGCCTCGGCATCGGCCTCGCCCTGGGCTTCCTGATCGGCATCCCCAGCCTGACCATCGGCTCGGCCACCCTCTCGCTCGGGACGGCGGCGGGCCCCCTGGTGATGGCCATGCTGCTCGGCTGGCTCCGGCGCACCGGCCCGCTGGTGTGGACCCTGCCGACCCGGGCGAACCTGACGCTGCGCCAGATCGGCCTGCTGCTCTTCCTCGCCTGTGTCGGGCTGACCTCGGGTTACGCCTTCCGGCAGAACGCGTTCTCGCTCTTCGGCCTCAAGCTGCTGACCGTCCTGCTGATCAGTGCGCTGCTGAGCTACGCGCTGATGGTCCTGGCGGCCCGGCTGCTGGGCCAGAGTCGGCCCCGGACGATGGGCCTGCTGGCCGGCTACGTCGGGAACCCGGCGATCACCGCGTACGCCAACACCCGTGCCTCGGACGCCCGGGTGAACACGGGGTACTCGACGCTGTTCGCCCTGGCCATCCTGGTCAAGATCGTCTGCATCCAGCTGATCGTGGGCCTGTAGTGCCGCCGCCGGGTGGCCCGGACCGCTCCCCGTTGCCGGTCTGACGGTCCGTCGGTGCCCGGTGCCCGGTGCCCGGTGCCGGGCGGGACCGGGCCCGCCCGGCGACGGTGCGGCCGGCGTCAGAGGGCGTCGCCGTTGCCGTCCCCGGCGGCGGGCCGGCCGAGGCCCGGTCGGAGTTCCGCCGCCGCCTTGTGCAGCGAGCGCAGCGCGATCAGCAGCAGTCCGATGTCGTCCAGCAGCACCGGATCGGGCAGCAGGTCGACCGGGCTGATCAGGTAGGCGATGGACCCCCAGAAGAGCACCTTGTTCGACATCGGGATCCCCGAGGCCGTCAGCAGTTTCCTGGCCTGGACCAGCTTCACCACCAGGACCGCCGCGACCACCAGGCTGACCACCACCGCCGCGCCGGCCAGCCACCAGAACACACCCCCGCCGTCCATCCGCCCACCTCCCGTTTCGACTCGGCCCGTCCCCGGCCGCCTACCCGCTCCCGGCGGACCCATGACGACCTCCCCAGGGTAAGGGCGCCGGTGGCGCTCGCGGCGGGGCCCGCAGTGCCGGGCGCCGTCCGGTGGAGTGCGAGGCGGGGTGGGGGCGTGTCCTGGAGATCATCTGATCGTTGAACCGACGACCGCCGGCCGATGCCCGCGGGCTACAGGTCGGCGGTACCGAGGGAGCAGCCGACGGAGGGCGGGCCCGGTCCCGCCCGCCCGGTCGGTGCCGTCGGGGCACGTGAACGGAGATTTCATGCGAGTGACCGACATCCAGCGGTGCGAGGTCCGGTCCGGCCGTCTGGTGGAGTGGACGCTCCGTCAGGAGGCCGTGCGGGCGGCGGGCGCGCTACCGGACGACGTCCGCCCGCCGGCCTACATCCAGGAGGCCCACGTCCGCACGGCGAGGGCGGTGCGGCAGGGCGGCCTGTTCGTGCCGACCTGGATCGGCACCGCGTTCGACATCCCCGGCACCGTCGACCTCGACGTCCTGGAGGAGGCGCTGCGCGCCTGGACCCTGCGGCACGAGACGCTGCGCAGCGGGCTGCGCTGGGCGGGGGAGGAGATGCGGCGCTTCACGCTGGACGCCGACGCGGTCCGGCTGCACCGCGAGGAGATCGGCGACTTCCCGAACGCGGACGAACTGACGCGCTATCTGCAGAATCGTTTCGACCACGTGGCCGATGCGCTCAGCTGGCCGAACTTCATCTTCGCCGCCGTCGTCCGGGAGGACGGCGCGAGCGTCTACCTGGCCTTCGACCACACCAACGTGGACGCGTACTCGCTCCAGCGGATCGCCGCCGAGATCCACGAGCTCTACGCGGCCGGGCTGGAGGGCCGTGCCGTGGAGCGCACGCCGGTCGCCAGCTACGTCGACTTCTGCGCGGCGGAGCGGGCGAGCGCCGACCGGATCGAGGACACCGACGCCGTCGTCGCCCGCTGGCGGGAGTTCATCAAGCGCTGTGACGGGAAGCTGCCGAACTTCCCGCTCGACCTCGGCCTCGACCCCGCCGGTCCGTTGCCGGAGCAAGAGTTCGGCCAGGAGATGCTGGTGGACGCCACGGTGGCGGCGGACTTCGAGGCCTACTGCCGCCCGTGGGGCGGGAGCCTGGCCGGCATCCTGGCCGCCACCGCCCTGATCGCGCACGACCACGGCGGGCGGCAGGTGTACCGGACGGTCGTCCCCTTCCACACCCGGGCCCACTCCCAGTGGGCGGACTCGGTCGGCTGGTACGTGGGCGGTGCCCCGATCGAGATCCCGGTCGGGGAGGCGCCCGACTTCGACAGCGTGCTCGGCATGGTCCGCGCAGCCCTGCGGGAGACCAGGCCGCTGTCGCGGATCCCGATCGCCCGGGTGCTCCAACTGGTCGGCTCCGACTTCCGGCCGACCTCGCCGGACCTGTACTCGATCGTGTCCTTCGTGGACGCCCGGAGCATCCCCGGTGCGGAGCACTGGCAGGACTGGAAGGCGTACGCGCTGCTGCGGGTCTCCTACGGCGACCAGGTGTGCGCCTGGACCACCAGGCTCCACGAGGGTCTGCAGTTCGCGAGCCGGTACCCGGACAACCCGGTGGCCGCGAAGAGCATGGCGGTGTACGTCGAGCAACTCCGGGACCTGATCGTCTCGGTGGCACGGGACGCCGCCACCGTCCGCGCGGCCGGCGCCCGCATCCCGGCGCCCGGCGGTTCGCCGGTGGGCGCCTCGCCGGTCGGCTCGACGGTGGTGGGCTCCGCGGCGGGCGTGCGCCCGTGAGCGCGCACCCGGACGCCGTACGCCTCCGGTCGGCAGCCTGATGACGTTTCGCTCCGCGCGGCTGTGGTGCGGGGCCGCCGACTGCTCACTCGCCCTCCAGGTCCACCTGGAGACGGCAGGCGGCCGGTGGGTCGGCATCGACGCCCGCCTCCGGTACCACCGGGCCGACCCGTACGCCGTGTACTTCGACACCCACCTCGAACTGGACGAACCCGTCACCTGGATGTTCAGCCGCGACATCCTGGACGACGGCCTGATCCGGTCCGGTGGCGAAGGCGACGTCACCGTGCGGCGCTGCGGCGACCCGTGGGCCCTGGAGATCGTCCTGGCCGGGGACGGCGGCCCGGTGGTGCTCCAGGCGCCGGTCACCTCGGTGGCCGGCTTCCTGGAGGCCACCTGGGAGCAGGTGCCGCCGGGCTCCGAGCGTGACCACCTCGACCTCGACCGCCTGCTCCGGGCGCTCCTCGACGGCGGGGGCCCTTCCGGTGACTCCGGCCGGGCCCCGTAGCGGGGGCGCCGCGCGGTGGCCGCCGTCCGTCGGCGACGGCGGATTCGACGGTGTGTTCGACGGGCCGTCAGGGCGTCCTGCCGGTATGCGAGTTGTCGGTGTGCGGTCGGGGTGACGCGCGTAGGCTCGATCATCATGGGGGAGAACGAACCGACCGGAGCGGTGGCGCGGTGGGTGCCGGTGGTGCTGCCCGCCGACGGCTGGGGCCGCCGGCCGTGGGCGGTCTGGGACCAGGTCACCGACCTGTGGGTGGCCTCCGGAGACGGGGAGATCGAGCTCTACTTCGACCGGATCGCCGCACAGGGCTGCATCCGACGCCTGCGCTACCTCAACGAGGCCGGGCTGCACCACTCCTGACGCACCGCCGGTTCGCGGGCGCCGACCGGACCGGCGGGTGCCGGGTGCCGGGTGCTGGGCTCCGACGGGGGCGGTCGGTACCGCTTGCCCGTGCGGGCCGTCCCCGTCGCGGCCCTGTGGCACCCTGCGGTGTCCGGGGCCGGCCATCGGGGCGAACCGGGCGCGGATGGTGTCGGCGATCGCCGGCCACCCCGCCGACCGCCCGTCTCTCGGGTGACGACCCGTCCGTCGGACGGACCGTCACCGCCCTGCTCGGGGACCTGGGGTGGCAGCCGGAGCGGGTCGAGGGCCTCGGCTGCACCGTCGCGGGCCGCGCCACCGAGGGATGGTCCTGCTCGTGCCCCACCTGCTGCGCCGGGACGTTTCCGGCCGTTCGCGGTCTGGTCCGCCCGCTGAGCCGGCGGGGCGCACCCGGTGTGCGGCCCGGGGCCGTCGGCTCAGTCCGACGCTGCCGCCGTCGGCTTCGGTCTCCAGGTCGGTCTGATCTCCTCCCACCAGAGCATGACGCCGCCGGTGGCCAGGACGAGCAGGTTCGCGACGAGCAGGAGCCATCCGCCGGTCATCAGGTGCCGGTCCACGGCGGTGTACCCGGTGTCTGCTCCGTGGTCCAGCGGGAACGTGACGAAGAAGAGGACGGCGAGCGCGGCCCAGATCATGGCGCCAACGCCGGCGGCGTCCGCCAGGGCTCCGGGTCTGCGGGCCGTGCCGTACCGCCAGGCGGCGGCGAGGACGATCGCCACCGCCGTACCGATGACGCCGAGGGGCGGGATGAGCCAGTCCCCCGGATCGGGGCTGGTGCCGGTCGGTGCGAAGGGTCGGTGCCAGTCGAGGGACAGGAGCACCCGGACCTTCTCCGCTCCGGTGGAGGCGAGCGTGAAGGTCTGCTCCATGACCGGCTGTCTGCTCGCCGAGACGAGGGCGGGGACGGCCAGGAGGAGCAGGGACTTGGTGAGTTCGGCGGGTGGGGCGTCGGCGGGCCGGTCCGGCGGTGACTGCGGTGGGCGTTCACCGGGTGCGGTGCGGCGCGACGGGGGCTCCGGCGGCAGGCTGTCCGGTGCTTTCGGCCGGGTGCCGTCCGGTCCGCCCGGCGGGCCGGGCCGGGTGGGTGCGGTGAGGGCCCGGAGCGCGTCGGTGCGTTCGCGGACCGCCGCGTGCGCCCCGTCGATGCCCCGCCAGGCGCCCGGGTTCGGGGCGCCGCCGAGGAGTGCCTCGCACCGCAGGCGGATCTGCTCGGGGGTGGGCCGGCGCGCGGGATCCTTGCCGAGGCAGTCGGCGATGAGGTGCCGCAGGGGTGCGGTGACGGTGCTCAGGTCGGGGGCGTCGGCGGCGACGCGGTGGGCGACGGCCCACTCGTTCTCGGCGCCGAACGCCTCCCGGCCGGTGGCCAGGTGGTAGAGGGTGGAGCCGAGGGCGAAGACGTCGGAGGCCGGTCCGACGGCCCGGCCCATGGCCTGCTCCGGAGACATGTAGAGCGGGGTGCCGATCCGGGTCGAGTGGCTGACCTGGGTCACCGACTGGGAAAGGGACTTGACGATCCCGAAGTCGATGACCTTGGGCCCGGTCTCGTCCAGCACGATGTTCGCCGGCTTCAGGTCGCGGTGCACCACCCCGGCCGCGTGGATGTCGGTCAGCGCGTGGGCGATCCCCCCGGCCAGCAGCAGGACCTGACGCTCCGGCAGCCTGCCGGTGCCGAGCACCAGGTCGCGGAGCGAGGGCCCGGCCACGTACGAGGTGGCCAGCCAGGGCCGGGCCGCCCGTGCGTCCGCGTCCAGCAGCGAGGCGATGTGCGCACCGCGCACGCGCTGCGCGGCGGCGATCTCCCGGGCGAACCGGTCGGCGAACTCCGGCTCCCGGGTGAACTCCGAGCGGATCACCTTCACCGCCGCCGGCACCCCGCCGGGTGACAGGGCCAGGAACACCTGGCCCATCCCGCCCTCACCCAGCCGCGCCAGCAGCCGGAACCCGCCGAAGCCCTCGGGATCGTGCTCGCGCAGCCCCGCGAACCGGAACGCCCCACTGGTCACCACCACCAACTCCCCTGCCGCTCGGCCCCGGTGGCGTGCACCGGAGGTGGCCGTTCGTGCACCCGGCCCGAGCGTAGGGGCGGGGTGCCCCCGTCAACAAGGTGCCGTCGCGGGCCCGGGCGCGCACGGTGCGGTGGACGAACCCGGTGGTCAACCGGCCCGCCGGGCAGGGCCGGCGGCGGTGCGCGCACCGTTCGAACGGCCTGACGGTCCATCAGAGTCCGGCGGTGGCGGGGCACTTCGCCGGGTCGTGCTCTTGTGTCGGTCATGCCGCATGGACTAGATCTCTTCTCACGATTGGTACAGACCACCTGACCCCACTCAGAGAAGGCCACCCGTATGTTCAGACGCACCTCCGTCCTCCTCACGACCACCCTGCTCGCCTCGCTCGTGGCGGTCCCCGCGACCGCGCACGGCGGTTCCGACGACGGCCGCCGGCTGCCCGGCCAGCGGGTGGCCTACTTCACCGCGTGGAGCGCCTACAGCGGCTTCTCCCCGAAGAAGGTCCAGGAATCGGGCCAGGCGGCCAAGCTGACGGTGATCAACTACGCCTTCGGCAACATCTCCCCCGAGGGCACCTGCTTCGCGGGCAACGTGGCCGACCAGGCCGACGCCTGGGTGGACTACCAGCGCCCGTTCGACGCGGCCGACTCGGTGGACGGTGTCGGCGACGCGTGGGAGCAGCCGCTGAAGGGGAGCTTCAACCAGCTGCGGAAGCTGAAGGCGAAGAACCCCCACCTGAAGGTCGTCATCTCGATCGGCGGCTGGGGCTGGTCCAAGTACTTCTCGGACGTGGCCGCCACCGACGCCGCCCGGAAGAAGTTCGTGGCCTCCTGCGTCGACCTCTACATCAAGGGCAACCTGCCGGAACTGGGAGACGCGCCGGGAGGCGGCCCGGGCAGCGCCGCAGGCGTCTTCGACGGCATCGACCTGGACTGGGAACACCCGGGCGGCGACGGCCTGCCGGACAACCACGTCCGACCCGAGGACGGCCGCAACTTCACCCTGCTGCTGGCCGAGTTCCGGCGGCAGTTGGACGCGGAGGGCAACCGCGGGCGGCAGCGCCACCTGCTGACGGCGGCGGTCGCCAACGCGACCCAGATCGCGGACCGGCTGGAGCTGCGGAAGGTCGCCCGTCACGTCGACTTCCTGAACCTGATGACCTACACCTTCCACGGCTCCTGGGAGCCGCAGGGCCCGACCAACCACCAGGCGAACCTCTACACCGACCCGGCCGACCCCTCCGGTCCGGCCGAGAGCTACAGCGCGGACAAGGTGGTGCAGCACTACCTGGCCGGCGGCCTGCCGGCCCGCAAGGCGGTGCTCGGGGTGCCGTTCTGGGGTCCGGGCTGGACGGGAGTGCCCGCCGGGACGAAGAACGGCCTGTACCAGCCCGCCACCGGACTGTCCCCGCTCGGCGGCGGGGCCCTGCCCTACAAGGCCATCAAGGACCTGCCGGGCACCGTGACCGTCGACCGCAGGACCGGCGCGTCCTGGAAGTACGACGGCAACGAGTTCTGGAGCTATGACACTCCGGCCAGCGCCAACCAGAAGGCCCGCTACACCCGGGACAACGACCTCGGCGGCGTGATGGTCTGGTCCTTGGACGCCGATGACGACCAGGGCTCGCTGATCACCGCCCTGGACCGCGGTCTGCGGCGCTGACCCGTACCCGGGTCTCCGTACCCGCCCCCGGTGCCGATCGGTCCTGACCGGTCGTCACCGGGGGGCGGGGGTACGGGCTCCGGCGGTGCGGCGGTGGGGCCCGGGTAGCGGCTCAGGGCGGGGGCCGATCGGGAATGGGCAGTGGTGGGGCGCTTGTTGGTGCGGCATGATCACCGGTGTTCGCCGGTGGCGGGTGGAGTGTCGAGGGGGATGTCATGGGTGTGCCGGTGACGGCTGTGGCGAGGCTGAAGGCGGCGCCGGGGCAGGAGGAGGGGGTCCGCCTGCAGGCGCTGTCGCTGGTGGAGCCGACACTCGCCGAGCCGGGGTGCCTGTTCTACCGTCCGTTCCAGGACCCGCTGGACCCCGGTGCGTGGGTGGTCGTCGAACGGTGGGCGAGCCGCGCGGAGTTCGATGCCCATCTGGCGGCGCCGCACATGGTGGAGGCCTTCGCGGCCGGAGCCACCCTGCTGGCCGCCCCGCCGGAGCTGCAACTCCTCACCGACCTGGCCTGAACCGGGAGTCGGGGCGGGGCGCTGAACCGTTGGCCCTGGGGGTGGTGGTGTCGGATCGGTGGTGGCGGGTCGGTCACCGGGTGACGCGTCTGGGGCGTCGCACGGTGCGGGCTTCGTGCTACCTGCTGAGCGGGCCGGTGCGGGCGGGGTGCGGGCTGCTCGCGCTGGTCGGAGCGGCGTGCCTCGGGGTGGTGGCCGGGGTGGTGGCCGGGGTTTCGCCGCGTGGGGCCCGGCCGGGGGAGTGGTCGAGGGCGGGTGCCCGGTTCTTGGCCCGGTGGCCGGCGGACGCCGAGCGGTGGTGGATCTCGTGGGTTTCGGGGATCGCGTGGGTCCGCCCCGGGGACGAGGCCCGGTGGTCGGCCGCTGCGGGTGGCCGACCCGGGCGGATGGTGTGGCGGACGGTGGGGCACGCGCTGCTGGTGGTCCCGGTGGCGGTCGTCACCTCGTCCCTCACGGCGCTGTGGTGGTTCGTCGGACTGGCCGCGCTGACCTCCCCGGTGCGGGGCGGGGTGGTGGCCGGGCCGTTGCGCCCGATGAGCCTGTCCGTCGGCGGCCCGGAGTCGCACCTCGCGGTGAGCCTCGGGCTGACGGCTCCGGCCGAGCGGGCGGTCTTCGCGGTCGTGCTCGGCTGCTCCGCACTGCTCACCCTGCCGCTGGTGACGCGGGCGTGCGTCGCCGTCCAGGCGGGATTGGGGCGGCTGTTGCCGGGTGACCCGGGTGCGCCGCTCCGGGGGCTCGACAGGTCGGGCGGTGGCTGGCGTGCGGTCCAGGGGCCGGGCGCTGCGGCGGAGGTGGTGGCGCTGCGCCGGTTGGAGCGTGACATCCACGACGGGCCGCAGCAGCGGTTGGTGCGGTTGGCGATGGATCTGGGCCGGGCGGAGTACCACTTCGAGGCCCGGCCGCAGGTCGCCCGGGAGGCGATCGCGGGCGCGCTCGTTCAGGCGGAGGAGACGATCGCGGAGTTGAGGGCCCTGTCGCGGGGGGTCGCCCCGCCCCTCCTCACCGACCGGGGCCTGCCGGCGGCAGTCGCGGCGCTCGCCGCGTACTGCGTCATCCCGGTGGAGCTGGACCTCGGCCGGCTTGGCCACCGGCCCGGGGCCGCGGTGGAGACGGCCGCCTACTTCGTGGTGGCGGAGGCGTTGGCGAACGTGGCCAAGCACAGCCGTGCCGGGCACTGTGAGATCGGGCTGCGCCACGGGGGCGGGGTCCTGCGGGTCTGGGTGCGGGACGACGGGGTGGGTGGTGCGGCGGTGGTGAAGGGGCACGGGCTGCGGGGCCTGGAGGAGAGGCTGTGGGGGGTGGGCGGCCGGTTGCGGGTGGTGAGTCCCGAGGGCGGGCCGACGGTGGTCACGGGGGAGGTGCCGTGTCGCTGACCACGGTGGCGGGTGGGTCTGGTGGGTCTGGTGTGGAGGGTGAGGGTCCGTTGCGGATCGTGGTCGCGGACGATGCGGTGTTGATGCGTGAGGGCCTGGTGCGGCTGCTCACCGAAGGCGGGCACGAGGTGGTGGCGGCGGTCGGTGACGGGCCCGCCCTGGTGGAGGCGGTGCTGCGGTGCCGGCCGGACGTGTCGGTGGTGGACGTCCGGATGCCGCCGACGCACACGGACGAGGGGCTGCGGGCGGCGGTCGGCATCCGGGCCCGGATGCCGGGTGCCCCGATCGTGGTGCTCAGTCAGTACGTGGAGGTGTCCTACGCCGCCGAGCTGCTCGCGGACGGCTCGGGGGCGGTCGGCTACCTGCTGAAGGACCGGGTGGCGCGGGTCGGGGAGTTCCTCGACGCGCTGGAGCGGGTGGCGGGCGGTGCGA
Organism: Kitasatospora sp. NPDC096147; assembly: GCF_044763225.1. NCBI lineage: Bacteria > Bacillati > Actinomycetota > Actinomycetes > Kitasatosporales > Streptomycetaceae > Kitasatospora > Kitasatospora sp. NPDC096147. Next base: position 70,371 of record NZ_JBIWFX010000017.1, read on the forward strand.
CGGTCCTGGACCCGCAGGTGGTCGCGCGGCTCCTGACCGGGCAGCGCCGCAGGGCCTCGCTGGACGCGCTGACGGCGCGTGAGCGCCAGCTGCTGGGGTTGATGGCGGAGGGCTGTTCGAACGCGGCCATCGCCCGGCAGTTGGCGCTCTCCGGCAGCGCGGTGGAGAAGCACATCGGGAACGTCTTCGCCAAGCTCGGCCTGCCGCCCGACGAGGCGCAGCACCGCCGGGTGCTCGCGGTCCTGGCTCACCTCGGGGCCTGAGGGAGCGTCATCCGGCGGCGGATCCGGGGGACTTGGTGGCGGGGGCTATGTCGTGCGACGGCGGTCGACTTCCCCGGCGGGTCCCGCGTCGGCCCGGCCGCTGTCGGCGACCTTCGTCGGTGGGCCCAGGGCGGGCATCGACCGCCGCGCCCTGTGGCCGGATGGTGGCCTCTGCCGTACGCAGCCCACCGCGACCACGTCGAATGGGCTGCGGTCACCAACTGCCCTCCCAGAAGGCGAGCAGGGCGGGGGCCGGGTTCGACGCGGTGCCGGTGTTGGCTGCCGCGACCACGGCCGTGCCGACCGCGAGGACGCCGAGGAGTGTGCCGAGGACCGCCGCCGTACGCCGCACCCGCCTGCGGTGGTCGTCGTCACCGGCGGCTCCGGCCGTACCGAGGCGTCGCCACGACAGTACGCTCAGGCCGGCGAGCCCGACCGCAACGACCGCCGCCGTCACGGCGAGCACCGCGTGATAGTGGCCGAAGTCCTCGACCATCGTCCGCAGGGCCGCCGCGCCGGGTTCCCGGCTACCCGTGCCGGGGTAGTGGGCCAGGCCCTGCCTGATCTGTTCCGTCACCCCGGCGATCCGGTCCGGGGTCCCGGTGGCTCCGGCGGCTCGGGTGGCTCCGTCGGAGGTCAGCATCGGGAGGAGCGAGGAGAAGGGTGCTGCCGCGCCCTGGATGTTCGCCATCACCGCCGCCAGCGCCGCGAGCGCGGCCCCGCCCGCGAGGACACCGGCCGCCGCCCAGCCCGCCCGTCGGCCCCGGCCGAGGCCGGGCCCCGGGCCGTCGGGTCGCAGGAACGCCTTCCGGAGCCGGCCGACCAGCGCGGCGAGCACCAGCAGCAGCGCCGCCGCCAGGACCGCCTTGACGACGTGGTAGCGGGCCCAGTAGTCGACCACCCGTGCCAGGTCCGGCGGGAACGCCCGGCCGCCGGACTCCCAGTACGCGGCGAACGCCGGGCCCAAGGCCCGGGCCAGGCCCTGCCGTTCGGAGAGGCCGCCGCCCGAGCCGATCGCGGCCAGCCTGGCCGGGGCGAGGACGAAGGCGGTGCCCAGCACCACGGCGTTGGCGGTGAGCACCGCGACGGCCCGCCCGGGTGCGGGGGCGGTTCGGTGCAGGGGGTGGCGAGCGGGCACGGAGCGGTCCTTCGGCTCGGGTGGCGGGAGGCGGGTGGTGGGCCCGCCCCGGTCATGCCCCTCACCTTGGTGGAACCCGGGCGCCGGGTCACCGCGGCGGGCCATCCGGCCGGGGTGTGGCCAGCCACACCCCGGCCGGCCGCCGTTGATCGTCCGTCAGTGCATCGTGGTGGCAGCGCCGTTCGGGCGTCGGCCGCGCACCGGGTCGGTTGTCCGGTGATGCCCCTGGGGGCGATCTGCGTGCGCGAGGGAGCAGGTCAGCGCGCCGCTGTGCTCGCGGGCGCTCGGCGGGTGGTCCGCTCGTGGTGGCGTTCGCGGGCAGCCGGGGACGGCCGGTGCGGCCCGTGGGCCGGGTGGGTCCGTACGGGGCACGGCGGACGGGAGGCGACTGCGGGCGGACATATGGGTGCGGCGCGGGGTTCAGCGGGTGCGGGCGGGCATGTGGCAGTTCCCGGACGGTTGGCGCGTGGGGCGTCGACTGCTCCGGTCGCAGCGATGCCCCGGGCCTGTCGCGGGTCGTGCGCGCGGCACGTGGGTGCTGGTACCCGCCGGGCCTCGGGCACGAACTCCTCGGCGGGAGCGGTGTGGCGGCAGGTGCCGGTGTCGGTGGCGCTCCGGTCCGAGGCGGGTCCCGGGGCGCGCGGGCCGGTAGCGCGTTCTCGGTGGCGGGCGCCGTCGGGCCGCCGTCATCGAGCTGGCGACAGCCCGGGTGCCGGGGCGGTGTCGGGTCGGACCCGGAGGGCGAGCAGTGTGGACGGCGGCGCGGCGGAACTGCGTGGGGCGGGGCACGTCGGCCTGTCACCGCCTCCGCCTGTGGTCACGCTGCTCGGCCCTTCGTCGGCGACGGGGCGGCGGGCACCCGATTCCCCGGGACGTCGTGCCGTCAGAGCACCGGGCACCGACCGCCGCTGACGGGTGCTCAGCGGCGGTCGGGAGGGCGTCCGGGGCAGACGTGCCCGCACGGGTCCTTCGTACGCGCCCTGCCGTTCCTCCGGTAAGGGCTGTCGCCGTTCTCGCAGCCGCGAGCCGGGGCGTTCGGGGCATTCGGAACAGGAGGAGGTCAGCGCTTGCGGGCGATGCCGGACCAGTAGTAGGCGGCGGCGGGGTCGTCGGGTGCTCCGTCCTCGGGGCGCCAGCCCATGACGGGGACCACGCCCGGCTCGATGAGCTCCCAGTCGCCGAAGAACCGCGCGACCTGCTCCCGGGTCCGCGGCACCAGGGTCATCTGGCCCCTGGCGGCGGCCTGGACGACCGAGGCCATCGCGGCGGGGTCGAAGTCGGACCCCGGGTGGGTGATGGCGACGTAGCTGCCGGGGGCGAGGGCGTCCATCAGCACCCGGGCCTTGCCCCAGGGGTCCTCGCTGTCGGCGAGCAGCATGAGGACGGCGATCAGGGTGAGGCCCACCGGCTGGTCGAGGTCGAGGGTGTCGGCCAGGACCGGGTCGGCGAGGATCTTCTCCGGCTCCAGCAGGTCGGCGTGGATGTAGGCGGTGCGGCCGGAGCCGGTGCTGTCCATCAGTGCACGGGCGTGGGCGAGCACGATCGGGTCGTTGTCGACGTAGACGACGCGGCTGTCGGGCGCGGTGGCCTGGGCGACCTCGTGGGTGTTGCCCTCGGTGGGGATGCCGGTGCCGATGTCGAGGAACTGGCGGATGCCCGCCTCACCGGCCAGGTAGCGCACCGCGCGTCCCAGGAACTTCCGGTTCTCACGCGCCATCACCTTGATGCTCGGGATGGCCTGCTCGAACGCGTCGCCGAGGGCCCGGTCCGGCGGGAAGTTGGTCTTGCCGCCGAGCCAGAAGTCGTACATCCGTGCCGAGTGCGGGATGTCGATCCGCAGGTCGACCCGCTCGATCGCCGGGCCCTCCAACCCGCGCTTCATCCACTCGATGTCGTCCGCCATGCCATCCACCCCTGTGTACGCGAGCGCCCCTGACGGGCTGTCAGGACGGCATCCTAACGGGCGGCTTCGAACAAGCGGACCCGGTACTCCGAACTCCCACCACCCGGCTTCCGATCGGCCGTGCGGTCGGGGCCGCAGGCGTCCACCGGACGGCCGCCGCCCCCGCCCGCTCGTCCACAACAACCCCGTCGCGTGGCGAGGGCCACGAGGCGCCCGGCTCGCGTACCACGGCGGACCGGCCGCGGGAGGCCGCGCAGACGAACGGCATCGTGGCGTCGGAGTCGGCGGCGCCCTGCCCGGGCGGCGCGTCAAGTGGGTGGTGAAACGGCGGGACTGACGGTGCGTCACGGTAAGGGGCGCTCCAGGTCAGGGCGCCTTGACACAGCCACCTTCCGAAAGGTTAGGTAAGGCTTACCTTAGTAGCCCGGGAGTGACGAGGCGCCAGGGGGGTGGGCGTCGTCCGTGTGCGGACGACGGAATCGCCCTGTCCTGCGCGGGCCGTCCGTCACCGTCCCGGTGCCTTCCTTCCCGAGAGGACCGCCGACGATGTCCGATCCCGCCCAGCCCCAGGCGCTGAGCCTGGAACGCATACGCCAGGACGTGTCGGACGTACTGCACCTCGATGCCGAGGAACTGCTGAACGACGAGTACCTGATCGACCAGGGCATGGACTCCATCCGGCTGATGAGCCTCGTCCAGCGCTGGCGCAACGAGGGCGTCGAGGTGGCGTTCGTCGACCTGGCGGAGCGCCCCACCATCGACGACTGGCATGCACTGCTGTGCGGCTGACCGGCGCCCGGGCGGGCGGACCGCCGCGCGGCCACGGGCCGAACCGGCCGACGGGGGACGTGACATGAGACTCCGGCAGGTGACGATGGCCAGGGCCACCCCGGTGGCGGCCGAACGGCTGCGGGCCGAGGACCTCACGCTGGCCTACGAGGACCGGGTGGTCGCGGAGCGGCTCGGCATCGCCGTGCCGGACGGCTCGTTCACCGTGATCGTCGGACCGAACGCCTGCGGCAAGTCCACCCTGCTGCACGCCCTCGCGCGGATCCTGCGGCCCCGGTCGGGGTCGGTGCTGCTGGACGGCCGGCAGATCACCTCGATGCCGTCCAAGGAGGTGGCCCGCCGGCTCGGCCTGCTGCCGCAGTCGCCGATCACCCCCGACGGGATCACGGTGGCGGACCTGATCGCCCGGGGCCGCTTCCCGCACCAGAGGCTGCTGCGCCAGTGGACCCCGGAGGACGAACGCGCCGTGCTGGCCGCGATGGAGTCCACCGGCACCGGGCCGCTGGCCGAGCGGCTGGTGGACGAGCTGTCCGGCGGCCAGCGGCAGCGGGTCTGGCTGGCGATGGCCCTGGCCCAGGAGACCCCGATCCTCCTGCTGGACGAGCCCACCACCTTCCTGGACATCGCCCACCAGGTCGAAGTCCTCGACCTGTGCGCGGAGTTGCAGGAGGGCGGGAACCGCACGGTGGTCGCCGTGCTGCACGACCTCAACCAGGCGTGCCGGTACGGCACCCACCTGATCGCCCTGCGCGACGGCGTGCTGGTGTCCCAGGGCGCGCCCCGCGAGATCGTCACCGCCGAGCTGGTGGAGGAGGTGTTCGGCCTGCGCTGCCGGGTGGTCCCGGACCCGGAGACCGGCACCCCGCTGGTCGTCCCGCTCGCCCGGGTGCCGAAGACCGCCTCCGTCCACTGACCACGACCCCGCCGGCACCCCGTCGGCGGGACCGGCCCGTTCCCCACTTCCCTGTCGAACCCCCCGATCCGGAGCTTCCGAGTGCGTCTGCGTGACTTCCTCATCGATGTCGAACCCCTGCGAGCCAGCCCCGACTTCCGGGCGGTGTTCATCGCGCGGACGGTCTCGCTGTTCGGGCTGGGCGTGGCGACCGTGGCGCTGGCCTCGCAGGTGTACCGGCTGACCGGATCCACCTTCCAGGTGGCGGCGGTCAGCATGGTGATGAGCGTGAGCGTGCTGGTCGGCTCGCTGCTCGGTGGGGTGCTCGCGGACCGCACGGACCGGCGCACGGTGATCGTCGCGGCCCGCAGCGCGGCGGCCCTCGGCTTCGCCGGGCTCGCCGTCAACGCGATGCTGCCCGAGCCCCAGCTCTGGGCAATCCACCTCTGCGTGGCCTGGGACGGCCTGGCCTCCGGCGTCAGCGTGACCGCCCTGATGGCCGTCGCACCGACCCTGGTGCGTCCCGACCAACTCCCCGCCGCCGGCGCCCTGATCGCCCTCACCGGTGAGATCGGCTCCGTGGTCGCCCCGTTCCTGGGCGGCGCCCTGCTGGCCGCCCGTGGTGCGGCCTTCGCCTTCGGCGTCACCGCCGTCACCACCGCACTCACCGGCCTGCTCCTCACCCGGCTGCGCCCGCTGCCGCCGGTGCCGGACGAGGACGAGGAGGGCGCGGGGGAGGGCGGCTCGCCGATGGCGGCGCTGCGCCACGCGGTGCGGGACAAGGTGGTCGGCGGGCTGCTGGTGCTGGGCGGGGTGACGGCGCTGTTCAACGTGCCGGTGGTGATCTTCCCGGAGTTGGTGGACCGGCGTTACGGGGGTGGTGAGGTGATGCTCGGCGTGCTGTACACGGCGCCCGCCGTCGGGGCGCTGCTGATGTCGGTCGCGAGCGGCTGGCTCAGCCGGACGGCCGCTCCCGGGCGGGTGCTGCTGGCCTCGGTGCTGGTCTCCGGACTCGCCGTGGCCGGGTTCGGCCTGAGCCCGAGCGTGGTGCCGGCCTACCTGGCGCTGGTGGTGGTCGGTGCGGCGGGCACGGTCTACGGGATCCTCGAGTACTCCCTGGTCCAGCACCGGACTCCGGACCGGCTGCGCGGGCGGATGGCGAGCGTGATGACCTCGCAGCAGACCACCGGCGACATCGCCGGTGACGCCGAAGTGGCCCTGATCGCCCGGTGGTTCAACCCGGGCGGGGCGGCCGTGGTGAACGGCCTGCTGACCGTGGTCGCGGCGGTGGCCGTCGCGATCGCCGTCCCCGGCCTGCGCTCCGCCACCCTGCCGGCCCCCGACCAGGACGACGACGAGCACCCCGACGACGAGCACCCCGACGACGAGCACCCTGACGGCGAGCGCCCTGACGACGAGCAGGCCCTCGCCCGAGCCGCCAAGGCTCCCGAAGCCATCTGACCTTCACCCTGAACACCCCCAGAAAGGCAGTCAGTTGAGTACCCACCCGATCACCGCCCCCGGCAGAGCACGCGGCTTCGCGGCGCGGATGCGGCGTACTGCCGCCGTCCTGTTCGCCGCCCTCGTGGTGACCACCGCCGCCGCCTGCTCCACCACCTCCACGGGTGGCGACCCGGCCGCCGCTCCGTCGGGTTCGGCGGGCGCCGCCACCACCCGGGTGGTGAAGACCCCGGACGGCGACGTGACCATCCCGGCCGCCCCGAAGCGGATCGTCGGGCTCTCCTACGCCGCGATGTGGCTGCTGGACGCCGACATCCCGGTGGTCGGCATGACCTCCGTGGACGAGGCCGCGCTGTCGCCGGCGCAGAAGGAGAAGGTCAAGGCCGTCCCGGTGGTGGGGGAGGGGAACGAGCTCAACTTCGAGAAGATCCAGAGCCTCACCCCCGACCTGATCATCATCTCGGCCCCCAAGCGGGTCGAGTTCCAGATCGACAAGCTCAAGCCGATCGCCCCGGTGGTCTCCTTCGGCATCGGGGACCCGGAGGAGCTGCTGCCCACCTCGGTGAAGATCACCGAGGCGGCCGGCCAGGCCGAGCGCGGTCTGAAGGTCAAGAAGGAGTACGAGGACAAGGCCGCCCGGATCAAGTCGGCCTACGCCGACAAGCTGGCGAGGACCAAGTGGGCCATCGTCAACTCCGGTGAGGCGGGCAAGTTCTCGGCCTACGACGGGTCCTCCTGGCTGGGCCTGGTGGTCAAGGACATGGGCGGCACCTTCGCCGCGCTGCCCGGCGTGACGTTCGAGGACGCCTGGTTCGACCTCTCCTTCGAGGAGATCGGCAAGCTGGAGCCGGCCGACGTGATCCTGGTCGACGGCAGCGGCGAGGGCGGCGGGCCCTCGGCCGAGACGGCCGAGCTGCTCAAGCAGACCAACTGGCAGTCCCTGAAGGCCGCCAAGGCCAAGCAGGTGCACCCCGTCCCGGACTTCTTCACCAGCCGCTACCCCGAGGCGTCCAAGATCCTCGACCAGCTGGAGCAGGTCCTCAAGTCGCTCTGACCCGACCGGCGTCCGCCCCGGCCCACCCGGCCGGGGCGGCCCGCCCCCGGACAGCCCGGCCGCCGAGGCCCGGCCCGAACCGAACCCTGGAGCACCCGAACCATGAACGCCCGCCCGCACCCCCGCCTGCCGCTCACCGGCGCCCAGACCGGCGTCTGGTACGGCCAGCGGCTCGCCCCGGACAGCCCGGCCTACAACGTCGGCCAGTACGTGGAGATCCGCGGGCAGGTCGACCGGGCGCTGTTCGAACGGGCGCTGCGCCGCACGGTCGCCGAGACCGAGGTGCTCGGGATGGCCTTCGGGGAGCGGGACGGGACGCCCTACCAGGAGCGGACCGGGCCCGGGGACTGGGAGTTGGGCGCCACCGATCTGCGGGCCGAGCCCGACCCGGACGCGGCGGCACTCGCCCTGATGCACGCCGACATGCACCGGCCGGCCGATCCGGCGGCGGACGGCGGGCTGTTCGCCTTCGCGCTGCACACCGTGGCCGACGACCGGGTGCTCTGGTACCAGCGGGTGCACCACATCGCCCTGGACGCCTACGGCTTCGCCCTGTTCACCCGGCGGGTGGCCGAGGTGTACACCGCGCTGCGGCGCGGCACCGAGCCGGGTCCCACTCCCTTCGGGGCGATCGGTGCGGTGCTCGACGAGGAGGCCGCCTACCGGGACTCCCCGCAGTACGACAAGGACCGCGCCCACTGGCGGGAGCGGCTGGCCGACCGCCCCGAGGTCGCGACGCTCTCCGGCGGATCGCGCCCCGCCGCACCCGTCTTCCTGCGCCGGGGCGCCACCCTGGACACCGGCCCGACCGCCGCGCTGCTTGCGCTCGCCGAGCGGACCAGGGCCACCTGGGCCGAGCTCGCCACCGCCGCCTTCGCCGCCTACCTGCACCGGATGACCGGCAGCCGGAAGGTGCTGCTCGCCCTGCCCGCGATGTCCCGGCTGGGCTCGGCCGCGCTGCGGGTGCCGGTGATGACGGTCAACGTGCTGCCGCTGCGGGTCCCGGTGCGCCCGGACACCACCCTGGCGGACCTGGCGGGCAGCTGCGTGCGAGCCGTCCGCGACCTGCGCCGGCACCAGCGCTACCGGGCCGAGGACATCCGCCGCGACCTCCACGCGGTCGGTCTCGGACGCGGACCGCTCGGGCCGATGGTCAACATCAAGGCGTTCGACGACCAACTCGACTTCGACGGCGCCCCGGGCGCCCCGCACAACATCGCGGCCGGACCGGTCGACGACCTCACCCTCTCGCTGTACCTGGACGGCGGCACCCGGCTGCGGTTCGAGCTCGACGCCAACCCGAGCGCCTACCCGGCGGACGAACTCGACCGCCGCTGCGCCGAGTTCGCCCGCCTGCTGGAGTCGGTGGCGGGCGCCGCCCCCGAGACCCCGGTGGGCCGGCTGGACCTGCTCCCCGCGACGGAGCCGGCCGCATGGAGCGCGAACGATCGGGTGGGGGACGGGCGTTCGGTGGTGGAGCTGTTCGCGGAGCGGGCGGTGGCGGTGCCGGATGCGTCGGCGGTGGTGGCGGGTGGGGTGCGGCTGTCGTACGGGGAGCTGGATGCCCGGGTGGGGGCGTTGGCGGCGGTGCTGCGTGCGCGGGGGGTGGGTGCGGAGTCGTTCGTGGGTCTGGCGTTGCCGCGTACGGCCGAGTTGGTGGTGGGGATGCTGGCGGTGCTGCGCAGTGGGGCGGCTTACCTGCCGTTGGATCTGGACTATCCGGCGGAGCGGTTGGCGTTCATGGTGGAGGACGCGCGGCCGGTCTGTGTGCTGACGCTGGCCGCGACCGCCCACCTGGTGCCGGCCGGGGCACCCGTGCTGGTGCTGGACGGACCGGAGACGGTAGCCGAACTGGCCGCCGCCGTACCGGTGGTGGCCGCACCGGTGGATCCGGCGAGCCCGGCGTACGTGATCCACACCTCCGGGTCCACCGGGAAGCCCAAGGGTGTGGTGGTGCCGCACGGCGCGCTCGCCGACTTCCTGGCCGCGATGCGCGCGGACCTGGACCTCGGCCCGGGGGACGGGCTGGTGGCCGTCACCACGGTCTCCTTCGACATCGCCGGGCTGGAGATCCACGGACCACTGACCACCGGCGCCGCCGTGGTGCTGGCGGACCGCGACACGGTGCGGGACCCGCAGGCGCTGGGCGCCCTGATCGACCGTCACCGCCCGAAGGTGGTCCAGGCCACGCCCACGCTCTGGCACCTGCTGCTGGCCGACGGCTCCTGCTCGGCGCTGGCGGGGGTGCACGCGCTGGTCGGCGGGGAGGCGCTGCCTGCCGAGCTCGCCGAGCGGCTGGCCCGGGCGACCCGCCGGACCACCAACGTCTACGGCCCGACCGAGGCCACCGTCTGGGCCACCAGCGCCGAGCTGGACCGCACGCACACCGGTGTGCCCGTGATCGGCCTCCCCTTCGCCACCACCCGCGCTCACGTGCTGGACGGCGCGCTGCGGCCGGTGCCGGTCGGGGTGCCGGGGGAGCTGTACCTGGCGGGGCGTCAGGTGGTGCGTGGCTATCTGGGGCGGCCGGGTCTGACGGCGGAGCGGTTCACGGCCGATCCGTTCGGCCCGCCCGGCAGTCGGATGTACCGCACGGGTGACCTGGTGCGGCGTGACCGGAGCGGGGTGCTGCACTTCCTGTCCCGGGTGGACGACCAGGTGAAGCTGCGCGGCTTCCGGATCGAACTCGGCGAGGTGGAAGCCGCGTTGACCGCTCAGCCGGGTGTCACCCGCGCGGTCGCGCTGGTGCGCGAGGACGTGCCGGGGCTGCCCCAGCTGGTCGGCTACGTGACCGGTACCGCCGAGCCGGGCGCGCTGCGGGCCGGGGCGGCGGCCGTGCTGCCCGAGTACATGGTGCCCGGCGTAATCCTGGTCCTGGACGACTTCCCGCTGACCGCCAACGGCAAGATCGACCGGCGTGCACTGCCCGCCCCCGGCCGGACGGCCGAGGTCACCGGCCGGGCCCCGGCCGGGCCGGTCGAGAGCGCGCTCGCGGAGATCTTCGCCGAGGCCCTCGGGCTGCCCTCGGTCGGTGCCGAGCAGGACTTCTTCGCGCTCGGCGGCCACTCGCTGCCCGCCGCCCGGGTGGTCAGCCGGGCCCGGTCCGTGCTGGCGGCCGAGGTGACCATCCGGGACGTCTTCGAGGCGCCGACGGTGGCCGCACTCGCCGCCCGGCTGGCCGGTCGCCGTAGCGCCGCCGCCCGTCCCGAGCCCGTCCCGCTGGTCCCGCTCGCCCGCCCCGAGCCGCTGCCGCTGTCGTACGCGCAGCGCGGTCTGTGGTTCCTCCAGCAGGTCGAGGGCCCGAGCGCCACCTACACCATTCCGTTCGTGGCCCACCTGGAGGGCAGCCCCGATCCCGACGCGCTGCGGACAGCCGCCGCCGACGTGGTGGCCCGGCACGAGAGCCTGCGGACGCTCTTCGGCGCGCACGACGGCGAGCCGTACCAGCGCGTCCTGACCCCCGCCGAGGCGGCCGACACCGTCACCGTGCGGGAGGTCCCCGCCGACGGCCTGGCCGACGCCGTCGCCGAGGTCCTGGCCCGTCCCTTCGACGTGGCGGACCACCTGCCGCTGCGGGTCGCGCTGCTGCGCGCGCCGGGCGGGCGGAGCAGCGCGCTGGTGCTGGCCCTGCACCACATCGCGGGTGACGAGGCGTCACGCGGCCCGCTGCTGGCCGACCTCCAGCGGGCGTACGCCGCCCGGCTGGCCGGGCACGCCCCGGCCTGGGAGCCGCTGCCGGTGCAGTACGCCGACTTCGCGCTCCGGCAGGCCGGACTCGACGGTGCCCGCGACCTGGCGTACTGGCGGACGGCGCTGGCCGGTCTGCCGGAGGAGGTCCCGCTCCCGGTGGACCGTCCGCACCCGGCCCGGCCCAGCGGGCGCGGCGGCCTGGTGGAGCTGCGGCTGCCCACCGAACTGGCCTCCGGCGTCCGGGCGCTGGCCCGGGAGGCGGGGGTCAGCGTCTTCATGGTCGCGCACGCCGCCGTGGCGGCGCTGCTGCACCGGCACGGTGCCGGGGACGACGTCCCGCTCGGCAGCCCGGTCGGCGGGCGCGGCGGCGAGCGGGCCCTCGACGGCCTGGTCGGATTCTTCGTCAACACCCTGGTGCTGCGCGCCGACCTGTCCGGGGACCCGGCCTTCTCCGAGCTGCTGGCCCGGGTCCGCGCCGTCGACCTGGCGGCACTGGAGCACGCCGAGGCGCCGTTCGGCCGGGTGGTGGAGGCGGTCAACCCGGCCCGCTCGCTGGGCCGTCACCCGCTCTTCCAGACCATGGTGTCGCACAACACCGTCACCCAGGACACCTCGGTGCTGTTCGGCTGCCCCGCCCGGACGGAGCCGGTCGACCCGGGCACGGCGCGCTTCGACCTGGAGTTCACCTTCGCGGACACGGCCGGCCGTGAGGAGCTCGGACTCCGGGTGTTCTACTCCTCGGACGTCTTCGACCGGGCCACCGCCGAGGACCTGGGCCACCGGCTGATCTCCCTGCTCGCCCAGGTGACCGCCGATCCCGCGCTCCGGGTCTCCCGGCTGGACCTGCTGGACGAGACGCTGCGCGGGCAGCTGATCGAGTGGAACGCGAACGATCGGGTGGGGGACGGGCGTTCGGTGGTGGAGCTGTTCGCGGAGCGGGCGGTGGCGGTGCCGGATGCGTCGGCGGTGGTGGCGGGTGGGGTGCGGCTGTCCTACGGGGAGCTGGATGCCCGGGTGGGGGCGTTGGCGGCGGTGCTGCGTGCGCGGGGGGTGGGTGCGGAGTCGTTCGTGGGCTTGGCGTTGCCGCGTACGGCCGAGTTGGTGGTGGGGATGCTGGCGGTGCTGCGTAGCGGGGCGGCGTACCTGCCGTTGGATCTGGACTATCCGGCGGAGCGGTTGGCGTTCATGGTGGAGGACGCGCGGCCGGTCTGTGTGCTGACGCTGGCCGCGACCGCGCACCTGGTGCCGGCCGGGGCACCCGTGCTGGTGCTGGACGATCCCGCGACCGCCACGGAACTGGCCGATGCGGCACCGGCATTGCCCGGGCCGGTGGACCCGGGGAGCCCGGCGTACGTGATCCACACCTCCGGGTCCACCGGGAAGCCCAAGGGTGTGGTGGTGCCGCACGGCGCGCTCGCCTGCTTCCTGGAGACCATGCGCGGAGAGCTGGACCTCGGCCCGGGGGACGGTCTGGTGGCCGTCACCACGGTCTCCTTCGACATCGCCGCCCTGGAGATCCACGTCCCGCTGATCAGCGGCGCCACCGTCGTCCTCGCCGACCGCGACACCGTCCGCGAACCGCGCGCGCTGGCCGCACTGATCGACCGTCACCGGCCGAAGGTGGTGCAGGCCACGCCCACGCTCTGGCACGCGCTGCTCGCGGAGCGGGCCCCGGCCGCCCTGGCGGGAGTGCACGCACTGGTGGGCGGGGAGGCGCTGCCCGCCGAGCCGGCCGAGCGGCTGGCCCGGGCGACCCGCCGGACCACCAACGTCTACGGCCCGACCGAGGTCACCGTCTGGGCCACCGGCGCCGAGCTCGGGGCCGGCCACCTGGGCACCCCGGCGATCGGGCGGCCGTTCCCGGAGACCCGGGCGTACGTGCTGGACGGGACCCTGCGCCCGGTCGCGCCGGGGGTGCCGGGAGAGCTGTACCTGGCGGGGCGTCAGGTGGTGCGCGGGTACCTGGGGCGGCCGGGGCTGACGGCGGAGCGGTTCACCGCCGATCCGTACGGGCCGCCCGGCAGCCGGATGTACCGCACGGGTGACCTGGTGCGGCGTGACCGGAGCGGGGTGCTGCACTTCCTGTCCCGGGTGGACGACCAGGTGAAGCTGCGCGGCTTCCGGATCGAACTCGGCGAGGTGGAGCGCGCGTTGACCGCCCAGCGGGGTGTCACCCGCGCGGTCGTCCTGGTGCGCGAGGACGTCCCCGGCCGACGGCAGCTGGTCGGCTACGTCACCGGCACCGCCGAGCCGGCCGCGCTGCGCACCGGGGTGGCGGCCGTGCTGCCCGAGTACATGGTGCCCGCCGTCGTGGTGGCGCTCGACGCCATCCCGCTGACCGCCAACGGCAAGATCGACCGGCGCGCCCTGCCCGCCCCCGAGCAGCCCGCCGGCACCACCGGCCGGGCCCCGGCCGGGCCCGCCGAGACGGCCGTGGCGGAGGTCTTCGCCGAGGTGCTCGGCGCGGCCGAGGTCGGGGCGGACGACGGCTTCTTCGCGCTCGGCGGCCACTCGCTGCTGGCCGCCCGGGTGGCGGGACGGCTGCGGACGGCACTCGGTGCGGAGGTCACCGTCCGGGACGTCTTCGAGGCGCCGACCGTCGCGGGCCTGGCCCTGCGGCTGGCCCGGCGCGGCGCGGGAGGCGCCGGGACCCGGCCCGCGCTGGTCGCCGGACCGAGGCCCGAGCCGCTGCCGCTCTCGGCGAACCAGCGCAGCCTGTGGTTCCTGCACCAGCTGGAGGGGCCGGGGGCGGCCTACAACCTCCCGGTGGCGCTGCGCGTGCGGGGCGGTGGCCTGGAGGCAGCGGCGCTGCGGGCGGCCGTGGCCGATGTGGTGGCCCGGCACGAGAGCCTGCGGACGGTCTTCGGCGAGCGCGACGGCGAGCCGTACCAGCGCGTGCTCACCCCGGCGGAGGCCGAGGTCCCGTTCGCGGTCGCCGAGGTGGCCGAGGACCGGCTGACGGCCGAGGCCGTCGAGGCGTCCCGGTACGCGTTCGACCTGGCCACCGAGGTGCCGCTGCGGGTCACCCTGCTGAACGCCCCCGACGGCGATCAGCTGCTGCTCCTGCTGCTGCACCACATCGCGGGTGACGAGTGGTCGACCGCGCCGCTGCTGGCAGACCTCCAGCAGGCCTACGCCGGCCGGCTGGACGGTAGGGCCCCGCAGTGGGAGGAACTCCCGGTGCAGTACCCGGACTTCGCGCTCTGGCAGGCGGAGCTGCCGGTGGACGGACAGCTGGAGCACTGGCGGACGGCACTGGCCGGACTGCCGGAGGAGATCGCGCTGCCCGCCGACCGGCCCCGGCCGGCCGCCGCCGACCGGCGGGGCGGCGAGGTGGAGTTCACCGTCCCCGCCGAGGTGGCGGCGGCCATGGCGGAGCTGGCCCACGAGCGCGGCAGCAGCCTGTTCATGCTGGTGCACGCCGCCGTCGCGGCACTGCTGCACCGGCACGGCGCGGGGGACGACATCCCGCTCGGCACCCCCGTGGCGGGCCGGGCCGGGGAGGCGGCGCTGGACGGACTGGTCGGGTTCTTCGTCAACACCCTGGTGCTGCGCACCGACCTGTCCGGCCGCCCGAGCTTCGCCGAACTGCTGGACCGGGTACGGACGGTGGACCTGGCGGCGCTGGAGCACGCGGACGCCCCGTTCGACCGCGTGGTGGAGGCGCTCAACCCGGCCCGCTCGCCGCTGCGCCACCCGCTGTTCCAGACCATGGTGGCCTTCGAGGCCGACGGGCCCGACACCCGCCGGGTGTTCGGGCTGGAGACCGCCGAGCTGGTGGTCGACCCGGGCACCGCCAAGTTCGACCTGGACGTCCTGCTGCGCCGGATCCCCGGCCGGACGGAGCTGGCGGGCGGCATCCGGTACGCCGAGGCGCTGTTCGACCGCGCCACCGTCACCGCGCTCGGCGAGCGTCTGGTCCGGCTGCTGCGCCGGGTCACGGCCGATCCGCACCGGCCGATCGCCGAACTCGACCTGCTCTCCGCCGAGGAGCACGACCGGCTGGCGGCCTGGAACGACACGGCCCGGTCGGTGCCCGGGGGTTCGATCGCCGAGCTGTTCGCCGCCCAGGCGGCTCGCACCCCCGGCGCGACCGCGCTGGTCTGCGGCGAGGAGCGGCTGAGCTTCGCCGAACTCGACGTCCGCACCGAGGCGTTGGCCCGGCTGCTGGCCGATCGCGGGGTCGGCCCGGACCGGGTGGTCGCGCTCGCGCTGCCCCGGTCGGCCGAGGCCGTGGTGGCCACCCTCGCGGTGCTCCGGGCCGGCGGGGCCTTCCTGCCGCTGGACCTGGACCACCCGGCCGAGCGGCTGGCGTACATGCTGGCCGATGCCGCGCCGCACTGCCTGCTCACCACCACCGCCACGGAGGCCTTGCTGCCCGCCGCCGGAGACGGCCCGGCCCGGATCGTGCTGGACGCACCGGCGGTCCGAACGGCCCTGGCGGAGGGGCGAGAAGGACCGGTGCGGGTGGCCACCGACCCCCGGCACGCCGCGTACGTGATCTACACTTCCGGCTCCACCGGCCGCCCCAAGGGCGTGCTGCTCGACCAGGGCGGCCTGACCAACCTCTTCCACGACCACGACCGGACGCTCTACCGCCCGGTCGCCGAGCGGCTCGGCCGCCGGGTGCGGGCGCTGCACACCGCCTCGTTCTCCTTCGACTCCTCCTGGGAGCAACTGCTCTGGCTGGTGGCCGGCCACGAGCTGCACGTGCTGGACGAGACCGACCGCCGGGACGCCGAGGCGGTGGTGGCCTACTGCGCCGGGCACGCCGTGGACGCCCTGGACGTGACCCCGTCCTACGCCCAACAGCTGCTCGCCTGCGGCCTGTTGGAGCCGCAGGCCCGCCCCCGGGTGCTGCTGCTCGGCGGCGAGGGCGTGCCGCCCGCGCTCTGGCAGACCCTGGCGGGGCACCCCGAGGTGGAGGTGGTGAACTACTACGGCCCGACCGAGTTCACCGTCGACGCCCTGGTGGCCCGGATCGGGGACGCCGCCACCCCGGTGGTCGGCCGCTCGCTGGACAACACCCGCGCCCACGTCCTGGACGCGGGGCTGCGGCCGGTGCCGGTGGGGGTGGCGGGGGAGCTGTACCTGGCGGGGGAGCAGCTGGCCCGGGGCTACCTGGGGCGGCCGGGGCTGACGGCGGAGCGGTTCACCGCCGATCCGTACGGGCCGCCCGGCACCCGGATGTACCGCACCGGGGACCTGGCCCGGCGCCGGGCCGACGGGCTGCTGGAGTACCTGGGCCGCACCGACGACCAGGTGAAGCTGCGCGGCTTCCGGATCGAACTCGGCGAGGTGGAGGCCGCGCTGACCCGCCGTCCGCTGGTGGACGCGGCGGTGGCCGCCGTCCGCGAGGACACCCCCGGGCTGCCCCGGCTGGTCGCCTACGTCACCGGCGACGCCGACCCGGCCCTGCTCCGCCGGGCGCTGGCCGCCGAACTCCCCGAGCACCTGGTGCCCTCGGCGGTGGTCGTGCTGGACACCCTGCCGACCACCGTGAACGGCAAGCTGGACCGGGCCGCACTGCCCGCACCGGGGCCGCTGGCCGCCGAGGGCGGCCGGGCACCCCGGGACGCGCGGGAGGAACTGCTCTGCGGGGTCTACGCCCAGCTGCTGGGCCTCGCCGCCGTCGGGGCGGACCAGGACTTCTTCGCCCTCGGCGGGCACTCGCTGCTCGCCACCCGGCTGGCCGGCCGGATCCGCGCGGTGCTCGGGGTGGCGGTCGCGGTGCGGGACGTCTTCGAGGCGCCCACGGTGGCGGCCCTGGCCGCCCGGCTGGCCGACCGGACCGGGAACGACCGCCCGCCGCTGGCCCCCGCCGCCGTCCGTCCCGACCCGCTGCCGCTGTCGGCCGCGCAGCGGATGGTCTGGCTCCAGCACCAGGTGCAGGACACCGGAGCGGCGTACCACATCCCGCTGGCCGTCCGGCTGCGCGGCGAGTTGGACGCCGAGGCCCTCGGCGCGGCGCTGACCGACGTCGTCGACCGCCACGAGGCGCTGCGCACGGTCTACGGAGAGCGGGACGGCGAGCCGTGCCAGCGGGTGCTGCCGGCCGGCGCCTCGGGCGTGCGGCTCACGGTGGCCGACTGTGCCGAGGGGGAGCTGGACGCGGCGGCCCGGGCGGTGCTGGCCCCCGCCTTCGACCTGGCCGCCGAGGCGCCGCTGCGGGCCGCACTGCTGCGGGTCGGCCCGCAGGACCACCTGTTGGTGATCGCCCTGCACCACATCGCCGGTGACGAGGCGTCGACCGGCCCGCTGCTGGCCGATCTGGACCGCGGCTACGCCGCCCGACTGGCCGGTCACGCCCCGGAGTGGGAGGAACTCCCGGTGCAGTACCCGGACTTCGCGCTCTGGCAGGCGGAGCTGCCGGTGGACGGACAGCGGGAGCACTGGCGGGCGGCGCTGGCCGCACTGCCGGAGGAGATCGCGCTGCCCGCCGACCGCCCCCGGCCGGCCCTGCCCGGCCACCGGGGCGCGGTCGCGCACTTCGAGCTGCCCGCGGCCACCGCCGAGGCGCTGGCCGCCCTGGCCCGCGAGCACGGGGCGACGGTCTTCATGACGGTGCACGCCGCCGTGGCCGCGCTGCTGCACCGGCTCGGCGCGGGCGAGGACATCGTGGTCGGCACCCCGGTCTCCGGGCGCGGCGAGGAGCAACTCGACGGCCTGGTCGGCTTCTTCCTCAACACCCTGGTGCTGCGCACCGACCTGTCCGGCACCCCCGGCTTCGCCGAGCTGCTGGGCCGGGTGCGGGCGGCGGACCTGGCCGCCTTCGACCACGCCGACCTGCCGTTCCAGCAGGTGGTGGAGGCGGTCGCGCCGGCCCGCTCGGCGGCCCGGCACCCGCTGTTCCAGACCATGGTCACCTTCCACTCCGCGCCGGCCAGCCCGGCCCGGTTGCTCGGCCTGCCCGCCGAGGAGGTCGAACTCGACGCCGGGGGCGCCAAGTTCGACCTGGAGTTCGCCTTCGGCGCCGCTCCGGACGGCTCCGGCCGTCTGCTCGGCGGCGTCCGCTACGCGCTGGACCGCTTCGAGCCCGCCACCGCCCGCGCGCTGGCCGACCGCCTGGTGCGGCTGATCGGCGCGGCGGTCGCCGAGCCGGACCGGCCGCTCGCCGAACTCGACCTGCTCTCCGCCGAGGAGCAGGACCGGCTGACGGCCTGGAACGACACCGCGCACCCGGTGCCGCCCGGCACCCTGGCCGACCTCGTCGCCGAGGGCGCCGCCCGGGCCACCGGCCCGGCCCTGCTGCTGGACGACCACGCGCTGACCCGGCCCGCCTTCGAGGAGCGGGTCAACCGGCTGGCCCGGCTGCTGATCGGACGGGGCGTCGGCCCCGAGTCGGTGGTCGCGGTGGCCCTGCCCCGCTCGGCCGACCTGCTGGTGGCGGTGCACGCCGTGGTCCGGGCCGGCGGCGCGTACCTGCCGCTGGACCTGGACCACCCGGCCGAGCGGCTGGCCTACCTGGTGGAGACCGCCCGGCCGGTCTGCCTGCTCACCGACCGCGCGGGTGCCGAGCGGCTGCCGACGGCGGCCACCGCGCCGCGGCTGGTGCTGGACTCGGCGGAGGCCGAACTCGCCGGGCTCTCGGCGGAGTCGGTGACCGACGCCGACCGGATCGCACCGCTGCGGCCCGGCCACCCGGCCTACGTGATCTTCACCTCGGGCTCCACCGGCCGCCCCAAGGGCGTCCAGGTCAGCCATGGCGCGATCGTCAACCGGCTGCGCTGGATGCAGCACGCCCACTGGCTGACCGCCGGTGACCGGGTGCTGCACAAGACCCCGGCGGGCTTCGACGTGTCGGTCTGGGAGCTGTTCTGGCCGCTCGCCGAGGGCGTGCCGCTGGTGGTGGCCCGCCCGGACGGTCACCAGGACCCGCACTACCTGGCCGGGCTGATCCGCCGTCAGGCGGTCACCGTGCTGCACTTCGTGCCCTCGATGCTGCGCGCCTTCCTGGCGGAGGAGCGGATCGCCGACTGCCCCGGCCTGCGGCTGGTGGTGTGCAGCGGCGAGGCCCTTCCGGTGGAGCTGGCCGAGCGGTTCACCGCCTCGGCGGCCGGTCTGCCGGTCGCCCTGGAGAACCTGTACGGGCCGACCGAGGCCGCCGTGGACGTGACCTACGAGCGGTACCGGCCCGGCCCGGCGGGCGGCAGCGTGCCGATCGGCCGTCCGGTCTGGAACACCGCCGTCCGGGTGCTGGACGCGGGGCTGCGGCCGGTGCCGGTGGGGGTGGCGGGGGAGCTGTACCTGGCGGGGGAGCAGCTGGCCCGGGGCTACCTGGGGCGGCCGGGGCTGACGGCGGAGCGGTTCACCGCCGATCCGTACGGGCCGCCCGGCACCCGGATGTACCGCACCGGGGACCTGGCCCGGTGGCTGCCGGACGGCCGGCTGGACTACCTCGGGCGGGCCGACGGGCAGGTGAAGCTGCGCGGGCTGCGGATCGAACTCGGCGAGATCGAGGCGGTGTTGGCGTCCGCACCCGGGGTCGCCCAGGCCGCCGCCACGGTCCGGGAGGACGTGCCGGGCCGGCCCCGGCTGGTCGGCTACGTGGTCGCCGCGCGCGGCGCCGCACCCGATCCGGCGGAGCTGCGCCGGCTGGCGGGCGAGCAACTGCCCGCGTACATGGTCCCGGCCGTGGTGGTCGCGCTCGACGGGCTGCCGCTGTCGGTCAACGGCAAGCTGGACCGCCGGGCCCTGCCCGCCCCGGCCGGGGCAGCACCCCGACCCGCCGCGCCCGCCGATCCGGTGACGGTGCGTGGGACGACCGCCGCGCCACCCGTGGCCCCGGCCGATCGGGCGGCGCCGACCGCCTCGCCCGCACCGGCCGACCGCGAGCCCGGCGGTCCGGCCCGGGCCGGAGCTGCCGCCGCGCCGTCGGTAATCGGCGGGCCGGGCGGCCAGGTGCCGTCCGCCGGTCCTCAACCCGCCCTGTCCGCCGACCCGGTGGCGCTGATCGCCGCCCTGATGGCCGAGGCCATCGGCCTGCCGGCCGTCCCGCCCGACGGCAACTTCTTCGAGCTGGGCGGCGACAGCATCGTCTCGATCCGGCTGGTCTCGCTGGCCCGCAGGGCGGGGATCACCCTCACCGCCCGGCAGGTCTTCCAGCACGCCACCCCGGCCGCGCTGGCCGCCGCCGCCGAGCTCGGCCCGCTCCCCGCCACCGGCACCGCAGCCGCGCCGCCGGACGACGGCGTCGGCGACCTGCCGCTGCCGCCGATCGCGCACTGGTTCGCCGAACGCGGCGGCCCCGTCGACCGGTTCGCGCAGGCACGCCTGCTCCGGCTCCCGCCGGGTGCCCGGTACGCCGAACTGGTCACCGCCCTCCAGGCGGTGCTGGACCGTCACGCCGGGCTGCGTCAGCGGCTGACCATCGCCAGGCCGGGCGTGTGGAGCGCCGAGACCGGGCCGGTCGGTGCGCTGACGGCGGCCGACTGCCTGCGCACCGTCGACGTGGCGGGCCTGCCCGCCGACGCGCTGCGGGAGGCGGTGACCGTCGAGTCCGACGCCGCCACCGCGCGGCTGCGCCCCACCGAGGGCCGCACCGTGCAGGGCGTGCACTTCGACCTCGGCCCCGGCGAGCCCGGCCGGCTGCTGCTGGTCGCGCACCACCTGGTGGTGGACGAGGTCTCCTGGCAGATCCTGCTCGGCGACCTGCGGGCCGCCTGGGAAGCGGTGGCCCGCGGGGCCGCACCGGCCCTGGAGCCGGTCGGCACCTCGCTCCGGGCCTGGACCGCGCACCTGCTCGCCGAGGCGCACACCGCCCGCCGCACCGCCGAGGCCGCCCACTGGCCGGAGGTCACCCGGGGTGCCGGGCGCCCGCTCGGCAGCCGTCCGCTCGACCCGGCGGTGGACACCGCCGCCACCGCCCGGGAGGTGCGCGTGGCGCTCTCCGCCGAGCGGACCGCGCCGCTGCTGGACGCCGTGCCGGCCGCCGTCCACGGCTCGGTCAACGACGTGCTGCTGACCGCGCTCGCCCTGGCCGCCGCCCGGGTCTGCGGCCAACGGGCCCTCACCGTCGAGCTGGAGGGCCACGGCCGCGAGCAGGACCACCTGCCGGGGGCCGACCTGTCCCGCACCGTCGGCTGGCTCACCTCGCTCTACCCGGTGCGGCTCGACCCGGGCCCGGTGGCCCCGGGCGCGGCAGGCGGCGCCGACGCTGGGGCGGCCCTGAAGGCGGTCAAGGAGCAACTGCGGGCCGTCCCCGACGGCGGGCTCGGCGCGGGCCTGCTGCGCCACGCCAACGCCGCCACCGCGCGGCTGTTCGACCCGGACGGCACCCCGGAGATCCTCTGGAACTACCTCGGCCGGACCGCCGCCGCCCCGGACACCGACTGGGGCCCGGCCCCCGAGGTGGACGCGCTGGCGGTCGGCCCGGAGCCGGACGCCCCGCTCTCCCACCCGCTGGAGGTGGTGGCCCGGGTCGAACCGGGGCCCGGCGGACCCCGCCTGACGGCCCGTTGGATCGTCGCCGCCGCCGCCCTGCCGTCCGCCACCGTCACCGCCCTCACCGACGCCTGGACCGATGCCCTGGACGGGCTGGCGGCCTGGGCCCGGGGCGGGGACGGCGGCGGCCACACCCCGTCGGACCTCGACCTGATCGACCTCGACCAGGACCAGATCGCCATGCTCGAACAGATGTGGAAGGCCCAGCAGTGAACCAGGCACGCCTCGCGGACCTCCTCCCGCTCTCCCCCCTCCAGCAGGGCATGCTCTTCCTCTCCGGCTACGACGAGCACGCCGTCGACGTCTACACCGTGCAGGTCTCGGTCGGCCTGGCCGGGCCGGTGGACGCCGAGCGGCTGCGGCGCGCCGCCGACGCCCTGCTGCGCCGGCACGCCAACCTGCGGGCCGGGTTCTGGCACGAGAACGTGCCCGAGCCGGTGCAGTTCGTGCCCGCCGAGCTCGGGCTCCCGGTCACCGAGGCCGACCTGCGCGGGCGCCCCGCCGCCGAGGCGCTGGCCGAGCTCGAACGGGCCGCCCTGGCCGAGCGCTTCGAGCTGCACCGGCCGCCGCTGCTGCGGCTGGTGCTGGCCCGGCTCGACGAGGCCGAGTACCGGCTGCTGGTGACGGTGCACCACATCCTGGTGGACGGCTGGTCGATGCCGCTGCTGGTGCGCGACCTGCTGGCGCTCTACGACGCGGCCGGGGACGAGGCCGGGCTGCCGGCCGTCCGCCCCTACCGCGACCACCTGCGGTGGCTCGGCGCCCAGGACCGGCCGGCCGCCGAGGCCGCCTGGCGGCGGGCGCTGGCCGGGTTGGACGGCCCCACCCTGCTCGGCCCCGGCGGCCCGGGCGGGCCGGCGGTGCGGCCCGCCGTGCACACCGTCGAACTGGACGAGCGGCGGACGGCGGCTCTCACCGCCACCGCCCGCCGCCTCGGCACCACCCCCAGCACCCTGCTCCAGTGCGCCTGGGGCCTGCTGCTCGGCGCGCTGACCGGCCGTCAGGACGTGGTCTTCGGCCTCACCGTCTCGGGCCGCCCGGAGGAGCTGCCCGGGGTGGAGTCGATGATCGGCCTGTTCATCACCACCCTGCCGGTCCGGGTCGCCACCCACCCGGCCGAGCCCTTCGCGGACCTGCTGCGCCGCTTCCGGGACGAGCAGAACGAACTGCTGGCCCATCAGCACCTGGGCCTGCACGCGATCCAGCAGCAGGCCGGCGGCGGCGAGCTGTTCGACACCCTGCTGGTGATCGAGAACTACCCGGTGGACCCGGCCGCCCGGGCCGCGCTGACCGGCGGCACCACCGTCACCGGCGTCACCGCCCGGGACGCCACGCACTACCCGCTGACCGTCGCGGCCGACCTCGGCGAGCGGCTCACCCTGCACCTGGAGCACCGCGCCGACGTGCTGACCGCCCGTCAGGCCGAGCGGATCGGCGCCCGGCTGGCCGACCTGCTGGGTCAGCTCGCCGAGGACCCGCAGACCCCGGTCGGCCGGCTGCGCACCCTCGGCGCCGAGGAGCGCCGGCGCCTGCTGGACGGCGCGCGGGGCGCGAGCTTCCCCGCGCCCGCCGGGACGGTCGCCGACCGCTTCGCGGAGCAGGCCGCCGCGCACCCAAGTGCACTCGCGGTGGTCACCACCGGCGAGCGGCTGACCTTCGCCGAACTCGACGCCCGCGCCGAACGGTTGGCCGACCGGCTGGCCGCCGCCGGGGTCGGCCCGGAGTCGGTGGTGGCGCTCGCCGTGCCGCGCTCCGCCGACACCGTCGCGGCGATCCTCGCGGTGCTGCGCACCGGAGCGGCCTACCTGCCGCTGGACCTCGACCACCCGGCGGAGCGGCTGGCGTACATGCTGGCCGACGCCGCCCCGGTCTGCCTGGTCACCACCGCGGCCACCGCCCCCGCGCTGCCCGCCGACGGCCCGCCGGTGCTCCTGCTGGACGGACCGGAGGCCCCGCGTCGTACGCCGGTGGTCCCGGACCCCGAGCACCCGGCCTACGTGATCTACACCTCCGGCTCCACCGGCCGCCCCAAGGGCGTGGTGCTCACCCACCGGGGCCTGGCGAACCTGTACGCCAACCACCGGGCCGCGCTGCTCGACCCGACGGCGGAGGCCGCCGGGCGGCAGCTGCGGGCACTGCACACCGCCTCGTTCAGCTTCGACACCTCCTGGGAGCAGCTGTTCTGGCTGATCGCCGGTCACCAGCTGCACGTGCTGGACGAGATCGAGCGCCGGGACGCCGAACTGGTCACCGGCTACGTGGACCGGCACCGGATCGACGCGCTGGACCTCACCCCCACCTACGCCCAACAGCTGCTGGAGTGGGGCCTGCTGGCCGACGGCCGGCACCGCCCGGCGCTGCTGCTGCTCGGCGGCGAGGCCGTCCCCGCCGCCCAGTGGGCCGCCGTCCGGGCCACCCCCGGGGTGCGCTCGGTCAACCTCTACGGCCCCACCGAGTACACCGTCGACGCGCTCGCCGCCGACCTCGCCGACAGCGAGCTGCCGGTGGTCGGCCGCCCGATCGGCAACACCACGGCGTACGTGCTGGACGCCGCGCTGCGCCCGGTGCCGCCCGGGGTGCCCGGCGAGCTGTACCTCGCGGGCGCGGGCCTGGCCCGGGGCTACCTGAACCGGCCGGGCCTGACGGCGGAGCGGTTCACCGCCGACCCGTTCGCGGGCGACGGCGGCCGGATGTACCGCACCGGCGACCTGGCCAGGCTGCGGCCCGACGGGGTCATCGACTACCTCGGCCGCGCCGACGAGCAGGTGAAGGTCCGGGGCCACCGGATCGAGCCGGGCGAGATCGAGGCCGCCCTCACCGCCCTGCCCGGGGTGGCCACCGCCGCCGTGATCGTCCGTGAGGACGCGCCCGGCGTCCGGCGGTTGGTCGGCTACCTGACCGGCACCGCCGACCCGGCAGCGGCCCGCCGGGCGCTGGCCGCCACGCTGCCCGACCACCTGGTGCCCGCCGCGCTGGTCACGGTGGAGGCGCTCCCGCTGACCGTGAACGGCAAGCTCGACCGGGCCGCGCTGCCCGCCCCCGAGCTCGGCGGCACGGCCGGCTCCCGCCCGCCCCGGGACGAGCGGGAGGCCGCGCTCTGCCGGGTCTTCGCCGAGGTGCTGGGCCTGACCGACGCCGGGGTGGAGGACGACTTCTTCGCCCTGGGCGGCGACAGCATCAGCTCGATCCGGCTGGTCACCCGGGCCCGCAAGGAGCAGCTGGTGCTGACCCCGCGCGAGGTCTTCGAGCACCGCACCCCCGAGCGGCTGGCCGCCGCCTGCGCCCAGCGCACCGAGCAGCCCGCCGGGCCCCGCCGTGAGCTGCCCGTCCTGACGGCCGGTCAGCAGCAGCTGGCCGCCGAGCTCTGCCCCTCGGTCGAGGAGGTGCTCCCGCTCGCCCCGCTCCAGGAGGGCCTGTACTTCCACGCGGTCTACGACGACCGCGCACTCGACGTCTACCTGATGCAGAACTTCACCGAGCTGCTGCACGCGGTGGACACCGCCGCGCTGCGCCGCGCCTTCGACGCGCTGCTGCGCCGGCACCCCAACCTGCGGGCCGGCTTCCGGCACGAGGGCTTCGACGGGCCGGTGCAGCTGGTGCCGGGGGAGTGGCGGCTGCCCTGGCGGGAGGTCGACCTGAGCCACCTGGACCGGGCGGCGCAGGACGCGGCGCTGGAGGGGTTCTCGCTGGCCGACAGCGCCACCCGCTTCGACCTGGCCGCCCCGCCGCTGCTGCGGGTCACGGTCTACCGGTTCGCCGCCGAGCGGTACGTGCTCTGCGTGACGCAGCATCACATCCTGACCGACGGCTGGTCGGAGTCGCTGTTCTTCGAGGAGCTGTTCACCCTCTACCAGCACGGCGGGGACCTGGACGCGCTGCCCCCGGTGACGCCGTACCGGGAGTACCTGCGGCTCCTGGCCGGCACCGACCGCGAGGCGTCCGCCGCCGCCTGGCGCGCGCACCTGGCCGGCCTGGACCAGGGCACCCTGGTCTCGCCCGCCGACCCGGCCCGCGAGCCGGTGCTCGCCGAGGTGTGCCCGGTGCTGCTGGACACCGCCGACAGCGACCGGCTGCGGGCCTTCGCCCGCGCCTGCGGCGTCACCCTCAACACCGTGCTCAGCGGCGCCTGGGCGCTCACCCTGGCCGGGCTGACCGGCCGGGACGACGTGGTCTTCGGCGCCACCGTCTCCGGCCGGCCACCGGAGATCGCGGACGTGGACCGGATGGTCGGGATGTTCATGAACACCCTGCCGTTCCGGGTCACCCTCCACCCGCACGAGCCGGTGCGGGACTTCCTGGTCCGGCTCCAGCGCGAACACGCCGCCCTGCTGCCGCACCACCACGTCGGCCTCGGCCACATCCAGAGCGGCGGCGGCGTCGGCCGGCTCTTCGACACCCTCTACGTCTTCCGCAACACCCCGCTGGACGACACCGCCCGTGAGGCCGCCACCGAGCGGCACGCGATCGGCTGGACCCACAGCGTGGACGGCACCCACTACCCGCTCACCCTGGCCGTCACCCCCGACCGGGAGCTGGAGCTGAGCGTGGCGTACCGGCCCGACCTGTT
The DNA here is from genome assembly GCF_044763225.1 of Kitasatospora sp. NPDC096147. Taxonomy (NCBI): domain Bacteria; kingdom Bacillati; phylum Actinomycetota; class Actinomycetes; order Kitasatosporales; family Streptomycetaceae; genus Kitasatospora; species Kitasatospora sp. NPDC096147. The sequence continues at coordinate 96,571 of NZ_JBIWFX010000017.1, forward strand.
CGACCCGGACGGCGCGCAGCGGATCGCCGACCGGCTGGCCGCCCTGGTCCGCGCGCTGCCCGCGCACGCCGCCGCCCCGGTCGGCCGGCTCGACCCGCTGGGCGCCGAGGAGCGGGGCCGGCTGCTCGCGCTCGGCGACGACCGCGGCCACCGGGTGCCCGCACGCACGGTGGTCGAGCTGTTCGGCGAGCAGGCCGCCCGCACTCCGGACGCCACCGCGCTGGTCTTCGACGGGCAGCGGCTCGGCTACGCCGAACTCGACGGCCGGGCCAACCGCCTGGCCCGCGCGCTGATCGCCCGGGACATCGGCCCCGAGCGCACCGTCGCGCTGGCCCTGCCGCGCACCGCCGACTTCGTCATCGCCCTGCTGGCCGTCCTCAAGACCGGCGCCGCCTACCTGCCGCTGGACCTCGACCACCCGGCCGAACGGCTCTCCGCGATGCTCGACGACGCGGTGCCCGCCCTGCTGATCGGCGTCGCCGGCCTGGCCGACGGGCTGACCGACGCACCGCTGCGGCTGGACGCCGCCGGGCTCGCCGAGGAGCTGGCCGGGTACTCCGCCGCACCGCTCGCCGAGGACGAACTGCTGGCGCCCCGTCACCTCGACCACCCCGCCTACGTGATCTACACCTCCGGCTCCACCGGCCGGCCCAAGGGCGTGGTGGTCCCCTATCGGGGCCTGACCACCATGCTGGCCAACCACCGCGAGCGGATCTTCGCCCCCGCCGTCGCGGCGGCCGGCGGGCGGCGGCTGCGGATCGCGCACACCGTCTCGTTCGCCTTCGACATGTCCTGGGAGGAGTTCTTCTGGCTGGTCGACGGGCACGAGGTGCACGTCATCGGCGAGCGGCTGCGGATGGACCCGGCGGCCCTCACCGCGCACTACGACCGGGAGCGGATCGACGTCGTCAACGTGACTCCCTCCTACGGCCAACAGCTCGTCGAGGCCGGGCTGCTGGACCCCGACCGGCACCGGCCCGCATTGGTGCTGCTCGGCGGCGAGGCCGTCCCCGAGCCGCTCTGGCAGCTGCTGGACCGCACCCCCGGCACCACCGGCTACAACCTCTACGGCCCGACCGAGTACACCATCAACGCGCTCGGCGCGGCCGTCCCCGACAGCCCCACCGCCACCGTCGGACGCCCCGTCATGAACACCCGCGCCTACGTGCTGGACACCGCGCTGCGCCCGGTGCCGCCCGGCGTCCCTGGCGAGCTCTACCTGGCCGGCGACGGCCTGGCCCGGGGCTACCACGACCGCCCCGGCCTGACCGCGGAGCGGTTCACCGCCGACCCGTTCGCGGCGAACGGCGGCCGGATGTACCGCACCGGCGACCAGGTCAGGCTGCGCCCCGACGGCGTGATCGACTACCTCGGCCGGACCGACCAGCAGGTGAAGATCCGCGGCTACCGGATCGAGCCCGGCGAGGTCGAGGCCGCGCTGCTCGCCCTCCCGGGGGTGACGGCCGCCGCCGTCACCGTCCGGGGCGGCCGGCTGCTCGCCCACACCGTGGGCGGCGCCGAACCGGCCGCGCTGCGCGCCGGGTTGGCCGCCGTGCTGCCCGAGTACATGGTGCCCGGCGCCTTCGTCCCGCTGGACGCGCTGCCGCTCACGGTCAACGGCAAGGTCGACCGGGCCGCGCTGCCCGGGCCCGACCCGGCCTCGGCCGGGAGCTCGCGGCCCGCCGCCGACGCCCGCGAGGCACTGCTCTGCCGGCTGTTCGCCGAGGTGCTCGGCCTGCCCGGGGTCGGCGTGGACGACAACTTCTTCGACCTCGGCGGGCACTCCCTGCTGGCCATGCGGCTGGCCGGCCGGATCCGCGAGGAGCTCAACGTCCCGGTCCAGGTGGCCACCCTGATGTCCGCCCCGACCGTGGCCGACACCGCCGCCCGGATCGGCACCGACGCCCGCCGCGACGCGCTGCGCACCGTCCTGCCGCTGCGTCAGCGCGGCACGCTCGCCCCGCTGTTCTGCGTCCACCCGGCCTCCGGCTTCGCCTGGCAGTACGCCGGGCTGCTGCACCACCTGCACCGGGACCGCCCCGTGTACGGCATCCAGTCGCCCGGTCTGCGCGGCGAGCTGCCCGAGGTGGCCGACGTGGACGCGCTCGCGGCGCTCTACCTCGCCGAGCTGCGCGAGGTCCAGCCGGCGGGCCCGTACCACCTGCTCGGCTACTCCTTCGGCGGCACCGTCGCCCACGCGATGGCCGCGCTGCTCCGGGAGGCCGGCGAGCGGGTCGCCTTCCTCGGGCTGATCGACGCCTACCCGCCGGAGAACGAGGACTGGGCCTTCGTCGACGACCCGCGCTTCCGGGAGCGACTCGCGGCGGAGGAGGCCGAGTTCCTGCTCGGGGTGGCCGGGCTCGGCAGCGCGGACGTCGCGGGCGCCCCGGACTCGCTGGGCTCTCCGGGCTCCGCGAGGGGAACGGTCAGCCGGGAGCAGGCGATCGCCGCCATCCGGGGCAGTCAGGGCATGCTGGCCGGCTTCGACGAGGAGCTGCTCGGCGCGATCGTCGACACCAACCTGCACTGCGTCCGCCTGCTGGCGGCCAGCCGCACCCCGGCCCACGGCGGCGACGTGCTGTTCTTCACCGCCGCGCGGACCACCGGGGCGGACGACGCCCCCGGCAAGGTCTGGCCGCCCTTCCTGGACGGCGAACTCACCGAGCACGTGCTCGACCTGACGCACGACCAGCTGATGACCCCCGAGGCCCTCGCGGTCATCGGCCCCCTGATCGACCGGGCACTCCACCCGGATCGGCAGCACTGACACCACTGACACCACCGACGACACCGACGAGAGGCGAACGACCGTGAGCAACCCCTTCGAGGACGAGACCCAGAACTACCACGTCCTGGTCAACGACGAGGGCCAGTACTCCCTCTGGCCCGCCTGGCTCGACGTGCCCGGCGGCTGGGAGGTCCGGCTCGGCGACACCCCGCGGGCCGGCTGCCTGGAGCTGATCGAGCGGGAGTGGACCGACCTGCGGCCCAAGAGCCTGATCGCCGCCGCGCCGGGCGTCTGACCCCGCGACCTGCCGAACACCCTTCTGCGCAAGAGAGTTGGAGAGAACACCGATGGCCGTCATCCACACCGAGCCGATCGAGATCGTCTACCACGACATCACCCTCCGCACCCTGGAGGTGCTCCGGGTGACCAGGCCCACGCCCCGGATGGTCCGGGTCACCCTGGGCGGGCCCGAGCTGGCCGGCTTCATCGACCAGGGCCCCGCCGACCACGTGAAGGCGTTCTTCCCGGTGCCGGGGGAGCGGATCCCGGTGCTGCCCGGCGTGGACCCGGACGGCGACGGCATCGTGATGCCGACCGAGCCGCCCTTCCCGATCACCCGCGACTACACCACCCGCCGCTTCGACCGCGAGGCGAACGAGCTGGACCTCGACTTCGTGCTGCACGGCAACGGTGTCGCCACCGCCTGGGCCGCCAACGCGCAGCCCGGTGACCTGCTCGGCCTGGCCGGTCCGCGCGGCTCGGTGCTCGTGCCCAGGGACTTCGACTGGTACCTCTTCGCCAGTGACGAGACCGGCCTGCCCGGCCTGGCCCGCTGGCTGGAGTCGCTGCCCGAGGGCGCCGTCGCCAAGGCGTTCGTCCAGGTCGACGACGCCGGCGAGGTGGAGGACCTGGCGACCAAGGCCGATGCCGAGATCACCTGGCTCTACCGCAACGGACTCGCCCACGGCGAAGGCGAGTTGCTCTTCGAGGCGATCAAGGCCCTGGAGTTCCCGCCCGGCCAGCCGTACGTCTGGATCACCGGCGAGGCGGGCGAGCTGCGCCCGATCCGCCGCTACCTGCGCGGCCTCGGCCTGGACCGCGAGTACACCGACGTGGACGGCTACTGGAAGCGCGGCACCGTCAACCTCGACCACCACGAGCCGGACGAGGACGACGACGAGGACGGCCCGCAGCCCGAGAAGGCCTGACGCCCCGACAGCCCGCCGCCCCACCTTCCCCGGCCGTGTCCGGGGGAGGTGGGGCGGTGTCGCGCCGGGGTGCGGGTCCGCGCTCCGGCCGATCGGCCGGGGGAGACACCTCCCGACGGGACCCACCCGATGGCAGTGACCGCCGACCTCGACGGGATCCTCTAGAAGGCGGACGAGGCCGTCGGTCTCGCCGAGGTGGCGAGAGCCCCGGCCGGGGCCCCAGCAGCGCGGCGAGCGGGCGACCGACCGCCCTGCTCCGGCCACCTGACGGATCGTCGGACTCGCCTCAGCGGCGGCCGGCCCGCCATTCGTGGGTGAGCAGCCAGACCAGGTAGACGCCGCCGATGGCGGCGGTCATGATGCCGACCGGGAGTTGGACCGGGGCCAGTACCCGCTGCGCCGCCAGGTCGGCGAGGCAGAGCAGGACCGCGCCCATCAGGGCGGACGGCAGCAGTGTCACCCCCGGGGCGCGGGCCAGGCGACGGGCCAACTGCGGTGCGGCCAGGGCGACGAAGCCGATCGGGCCGGCGGTGGCGGTGGCCACGGCCGAGAGCAGCACGGCGACCACCACCAGGACCAGCCGCGAGCGTTCCACCGGGACGCCGAGGGCCTTGGCGGCGGCGTCACCGGTCTCCATGATGCGCAGGTGGCGGCCGAGCACCAGGACCACCGGCAGCAGCAGGCCGACGGCGAGCGCGGCCGGGCCCAGTTGGGTCCAACCCCGGCCGTTGAGCGAGCCGGTGAGCCAGACCGAGGCGGCGTGCGCCTCGTCGATGGACGCCTCGGTCATCAGGTAGGCGTTGACCGAGGAGAGCAGCGCGCCGGCCGCGATGCCCACCACGATCAGCCGGTAGCCGTGGACCCCGCGCCGGTAGGCCAGCAGGTAGACCACCAGCGCGGTGGCGAACCCGCCGCCGACCGCGCCGGCCGCCACCGCGAAGGCGCCGCCGCCGAAGACCAGGATCTGGAGCAGCGCGCCGGTCGCGGCGCCGGTCTCGAAGCCGATCAGGTCGGGGCTGCCGAGCGGGTTGCGGGCCAGGCTCTGGAAGACCGCGCCGCTGAGGCCGAGCGCCGCGCCGACCACGATGCCGACCAGCAGGCGGGGCAGGCGCAGGGTGTTGACCACGTAGTCGGTCGCCTGGGTGCCCTGTCCGGCGAGGGCCCGGACCACGTCGGCGGGGGAGACCTGAAAGTCGCCGGTGCCCAGGGTGGTGACGGCGACGGCGATCAGGGCGGCCAGCAGCCCGAGGCCGGTCCAGGCGCTCCGGGGGGCGATCCGGAGGCGGACCGAGCTGCCGACGCGCACCCGGATCCCGGGGATCAGCACGGGCGCGGGTGCGGCCGGGGCGGTCGGCCCCTCGGCCGTCGGGGCGGTGACTGTCACAGCTGCGGAACCTTCCTGCGGCGGACCAGGGCGATCAGAACGGGTGCTCCCAGGGCGGCGGTCATGATGCCGACCGCGAGCTCGTCCGGCCGGACCAGCACCCGGCCCAGGACGTCCGAGGCGAGCAGCAGGGTGGGGGAGAGCACCAGGCAGTACGGGAGTTGCCAACGCTGGTCCGGCCCGGTGACCAGGCGGACGGCGTGCGGCACGATCAGGCCGAGGAAGCCGATCGGCCCGACGGCGGCGGTGGCCGCCCCGCAGAGCAGGGTGATCGCCACCGCGCCGAGCACCCTGGTCCGCACCACCCGGGCGCCCAGCGCACTGCCCAGCTCGTCGCCGAGCGCCAGCGCGTTGAGCGGCCCGGCCAGGGCCAGGGCGAGCAGGGCGCCGGCGCCGAGGAACGGCAGCACCTGGACCAGGACGGCGTGGTCCCGGCCGGCCAGGCTGCCGATCGACCAGATCCGCAGCTCCTGGAAGGAGTCGCGGTCCAGGAAGGTGAGCGCGGAGATCCCGGCGATCAGCGAGGCGTTGACCGCCGTGCCCGCCAGCACCAGCCGGACGGGCGAGGCGGCACCGCGCCCCGAGGTCCCGAGGGCGTACACCGCGAGCGAGGTGACGGCGGCCCCGAGGAAGGCGAACCAGACGTACCCGCTGAGGCCGGTCACGCCGAACACCCACATCGACAGCACCACGGCGGCGGAGGCGCCGGAGGTGACGCCGAGCAGGCCGGGGTCGGCCAGCGGGTTGCGGGTGAGCGCCTGCATCAGGGCCCCGGCCAGGCCCAGGCCGACGCCGACGGCGAGGCCGAGCAGGGTGCGGGTCAGGCGGTAGTCCTGGACGATGACGGCGTTCTCCGACCCGTCGGGCGCGAACAGGCCGTCCAGCACGACGGCGAGGGGGATGGACTTGGTGCCCACCGCGATGCTGACCGCCGTGGTGAGCAGCAGGACCAGGACCGCCACCACGAGACCGCCCGCCCGCAGGACGTGGCCGCGCCGGTGCCCCGGCCCCGGGCGGGAGGGCGGCGCGGGAGCGGCGGGGTCGGGGTGGGGGCCGGCCGTGGGCACGGTCCGGTCGGCGGGTTCAACGGGTGCCACTGGTCGCCCCCCGGCGCTAGGGGGTCGTGGAGCGTGCCGCCGACCCGCCATCAAGTTAGGTAAGGCTATCTTAAGTAGAAGGGTGGTCATGGCCGACTCCGCCGGTGGGGGCACGGTCGCGGTGCAAGCCGGAACGCGCGGCGGCGTACGGCGGCTGACGGTCCGTCGGGGCGGGGGCTGCGGCGGGTGGAGCCCTCGGCAGTGGGAGGCCGGGCGCCGGGCGGGAGTTCGGCGGGGTGCCGTTGTCCGGGTGGGTCGGCGCCACCGGGGCTGGTCCGACGGTGTGTCACGGCGCGGCGCCGCGGGTCACGGTGTGCACGTCGGCCCGGTGGCGGACCAGGGCCGGCTCCGCTCGCCGACCGTCCTTCGTACCCACCCGAGTCGGGAGGAGCAGCGGCTCCACCAAGGCCACTTGATCGTCCGTCAGGTCGACGGTGCCCGTCTCGGTCTCTACGCGACCCGGCAGCACAGGCTGCCGCCCCGCCTGCCGATGCGTCGGGTCGAGAACCACGGCACGGCTGCGGACGATGAGGTGAGCGAGGACTCCGAGGAGGGCTTGCTCGGTGAGGGGCCCGCACCCGGATCCGCCGCCGCGCCGCCGGAAACACCTCACGATCCCGCAGGTCGCCGATCACATCGCCGGCTCCTCCGGACTGACGCTCCCCCCGAACACTGACGGCGCGCCAGGAGGGCGCCTGCGCGGGGCCTGGAGAGGCGCCAGGCACATCCGGTTCGACTGCGCCGCCCGCCATCGTCCGTCAGGAGGCAACTGGGCGAGGGCGGCGGTCACCGGCCGCAGGTGGGAGGGCGTGGGGCAGGGCCGGGGCAGCCTGAGAGCTCGGCGACTCACGGTGCGCGGCCGACCGGCAGGCGCGGAGGCCGCCGAGTGCGAGCGGGCCGTCGTGGAGGCGGAGCGCACCAGTGCCCGGTGGCGCCGGACCTGACCGGCAGGCGGGATGGTGCAACGACCCGTGCCATGCCATGGTGAGTGCCTGTCTTTGACAGTCCGTCATGGGGGTGGGGGATGGATTCGACGGGTGCGTTGTCAGGTGAGCGTCTCGTCCGGGACGTCGTCCGGGACGTCGCTGCACGCGTGGCTCCGGATGAGGTCGTCCTGGTGGAGGGGTTGTGCGTCCTCGACGACGTCGCTGCTGTGCGGCGGCTGTCAGGGCGTGACAAGCAGGATCCACTGGGGTTCGGTCTGGCCGAGGCTGCCGCCCTGGTCACGCCCGTGGTGTGGCTGGTGCTGAACCAGATGGCGTCGACTCTCGCTGGTGCGGCGGCAGCCGGTGCTGCCCGACGGTCGAGCCGTTGGCTCAGGCGGGTCCTGCGCCGTCCGTCCCCGCCGGCCGTCCTGCCGCCGCTGGGCCGGGACCAGCTGGCGGAGGTCCACCAGCGTGTCCTTGCCGAGGCCGTCCGGCGGGGGTCCGCCGCCGAAGACGCGCGGGAACTCGCGGACGCCGTTGTCGCGGCGCTGGTGCTGGCTGCAGCGGATCCGCCCCCCTCGGACCCGCCGGAGGGGGAGGACCCGACCGCTGGTGCCCCACAGTGAGTGCTGCGGTCTCGCAGCCGTCGGTCGACGAGAGGGTGGTCGGAGCCGGGACCGGCGCGCGCTTCGCCGTACTGCTCGTGCTCATGCTGGTCACCACCGGGGCGATGGCTCTGAGCGTCCTGTGGCTTCTGCACGCTGCTGACGGAGTCGGCTGCGTCCTTGCGGCCGGCGGGGCCCCGGAGCGGGCCGGCACGTCCGCGGAATCCGTCCGCCTGTCCGGCCAGTGGCTCCCCTTCTGGGCCTGCATGGACCGGTACGTGCCAGTCCCGCCCTGGTGGCAGGCTGCCGTCGCCCCATGCCTGCTCGCGGCCGTGGCCGCGTTGCTCTTCCTGCTCCTGCCGGCATGGAAGATCCGCCGCCGGCGCCTGGTGGGCCTGCAGACCGTCGACTCCGACGGTGCCCTCCTCCGGCTGGTCGACGAGGCTGCGGCAGTGTCCGGACTGGTCCGTGTCCCGCGTGTCGTCGTCGACCGGGCCGCACCGACGGCCGGGGCAGCGATCTTCGGCCGCACCCGCCGACCGGTCCTCGTCCTGCACGGCGGCCTGATCGCCCGTCGGAGCAGCGATCCCGCGCACCTTCGCACCGTGCTGCTGCACGAGTTCGCCCACATCTCCAACCGGGACATCACCATCACCTACGCCACCGTGGCTCTGTGGCGGACCTTCGGCGTGCTCGTCCTGCTGCCGTACCTGGTGTGGACCGGCTACGAGATCAGTGGTTTCGGAGCGACGGCCTGGCTGGAGCTGTCGCCGCTGGACGTCCGGACGTTGCTGCTGCCCCTCGTCCTGGCCGGACTCGTCGGCCTGGCACGGTCTGATGTGCTGCGGGTGCGGGAGATCCACGCTGACCTCACGGCGATCCGCGCAGGCGCAGACCTCCACCGCGCCGTCATCACGGCCCAGCAGCCGGTTGCCGGACGTCTCCGTCGGACTTTTGCCCCGGTGAAGGCACTGTGGAGCACCCACCCTGAGTCACAGGTCCGCCGTTCGGCCCTCACCGACCCGGCGCCCGTCTTCGCTCAGCACGCAGCGCCGGCCCTGCTCACGGGAGTGAGCGCGGTTCTCATCCACGTCAACCTCATAGGCGCCCTGAGCGCGTACCGCCCACTCATCCCCTGGGTCTACCAAGGTGCGGCGCTGCTTCCTGCCCTGCTGGTCTGCGGTGTGCTCGGAACTGCGCTGTGGCGATCGGTGGCCTACGCGGCACTGACGGGAGCTCGGCCTCCGATCGGGATGCGTACCGGCGGGTGGCTGGGGGTGGGGCTCGCTGCGGGATCCCTCGTCGGCGGTAGGGGCGCCGGGTCCGCGCAGTGGTTGGGCGGCAGCTTCGTCGGACTGGCGACGGTCGCGGCTTCCGCCGTCGTGTTCACCGTGTGGTTCACCCTGTGTGCCCGCCTGTGGGTCGGCGTGTGGCGTGGACGGTCACTCCGGCCCGCCCTGCTCCTGTGTCTGGTCGGCGCCTTCGTCGTGGCGGCGGTCTGGTTCGCCTGGCTGACACCGCAGGGCGCCTATGAGGAGTACTTCCGCACGATCGCACCCGATCGGCGCCATCTGATCGAACAGCTGTACCCGGGTGGTCCGAAGGCGGGGTCAGCCACTGTCTTCGTCCTTGCCACGGTGCTCCCCTTGGTGGCTACCTCGATGACCTGGCCGATGTTCGCTGCGGCAGCCGCTGCCGCCTGGATGGTTCCCACGCTGGCCCTCGCGCTCGGACGGCCCGCCAACCCTCCCCGCTGGGCGGCGCGAGCGAGGCCCGCCGGCACGGGCCGGCTCGTCGGCTCCGAGGCCCCGCCGACGCTGCGCCGGGCCTTGATGCCCGGCCTCGTGGCCGGTGTGGTCAGCTGGTTCGCAGCCGCAGGTGTGCTGGCCTACTTCCACGCCGGGCAGGGGTGGCAGGCGGGCGCCAGCGGCAACTGGGCAGTGCGTGTGGAGAGCGGGTTGTTCCCAGCCGTGGTCGGGCCGACAGCTCTCGCGGCGCTGGCAGCGATCGGCGCCCGACATCCCCTCGCACCCCTCATCGCAGCGCAGACCACCGCTGCGGTCGGCCTGGTCGGTTCGGGTCTGCTCGTCTCCTTCGACGGCTGCCTCGCACCGTTGAGCTCTCGTGGCAGCACGTGCGGCTGGCACCCCGCGTGGCGGGTCTTCCCCAAGTTCGAAGTGTTCGGCTTCGTCAACGCCGTTCTGCTCGTCGCCTGCTCGGCCGCCGTCGTGGCCGCGTTCCTTCAGCAGGTGGCAGGCAGGATTCACCGCAGAACCGAGGCGAACCCCGTCAAGCTGTCCTCCGCGCGGCCGATCGCGCGCTGGTCGGCCGTAGCCACATCCGCGTCGATGGTGCTCGTGCTGGCAGTAGGTGAACCTGTGGTCCTGTCCGGCTACCAGACTTCTCGCCCCGACTACGCGACGGCGCAGCGTCAGGTGCAGAGGCTGCTGGTCCAACAGCCACCGGTCTCTGCGGAGACGCGAGCCAGACAGGTCCGTGCCTGGTACGACCACGGCGGCCAGTACCTTCTGGCGAACGCCATCCGGTACGCCGACCAACTGCGAGTCCTGAAGGTCCCGATGAACGGCACGTCCGCGGAACGCGACCTCTCGCTGAGCCGTATCCGGGCACTCTGCGTCGACATCGCGGCGATTGGTGCGTGGGAGGACGGTTACTACTTCCGTGTCCCCGACACCGATGCCCAAGCGGACTGGCACAAGTTCGGAACCGGTGCACGTGAAGGGGGCCGCACATGCCTGGCTGCCGTCGACCAGCGGCCCTTCGACACCAACGCATACCTCGCCCTCATCCTCGCCACCTACGACTTGGACATCGCGGGAAGCGACGCAGCCAGTGCAGACTCGGCGGTCGTCAGGATCCTCGCCGAAGCGGGCTATCGGACCGGGTGAGCCGAGCTGAGGCGCCCGGCCTCCCGTTGGTGCTGCTGCGCTCTCGAGCCCGGCCCGCGCTCGACTGCGGAGCCTTCCAGGCGGTGCGGGTGCCGGCGGAGGACACGCTCATCGGTGTACGTACTGATCGCTGGCGGCCGTGCGCCTGGGGTGGGTGAGGCGGCAGGCGCCACGATCCGGGTCCGCGTTCTGAACGGCGCACGGGCCACGCTCGGCCGGGCGACCGGGGGCTGAGCCTGCTGACAGGGGCTGGAGTCGGCCCGGGCCTGGCACGCTGTCACACCTTCGAGCGGACTTCCCGCCGCCTCGGCCGGGAAGGCTCCTGCGGTGACCGATACCGACCTGCCCTTCCAGCCCGGTACCACGGTGGTGCGCCGCGACGTCCACGCCGGGCGGGTGTGGACCGCGATGCCGCAACGGGTGGTCGCGGACACCGGCCACGTGCTCACCCTGGCCTACTGGCCGGGGATCGAGAGCCTCGCCCCGAGGACCTGGATCGACTCCACCACAACCGGCGACCAGGCCGCGCGTGAGGGGATGCTGGCCGACCTCGCGGCCGGCACCTGGACGCTCGGCCGCCACCGCTGGACCGGCACCGCGCTCCTCTCCCACTTCCTGGCCGGGGAGTGGTTCTCGATCCACTGCTTCCAGGACGCCGCCACCGGTGACCCGCTGCGCTGGTACGTGAACTTCGAGAAGCCCTACACCCGCCGTCCGGCCGGGATCGACACCCTGGACCTGTGCCTGGACCTGGTCGTTACCCCCGACCTGTCGGGCCACCACTGGAAGGACCGCGAGGAGTACGCCCAGCTGCGCCGCCTCGGGGTGATCGACGACTACCTCCACCGCCAGGTCGAGCAGGCGAAGGACCGGGTGGTCGCCATGCTCGACGACCGCGCCGGTCCCTTCGCCGGTGGCTGGCCCGCATGGTCTCCCGATCCCGCGTGGCCGCTGCCAGTCCTGCCCGATGACGCCGACCACCCGGCCACCGGCCGGTGACCGCCTCGCCCACCGTCTTGTCCGTGCCGCCGGTCAGCCGGTGTATGCAGGGCCTCCGGGCCCACTGCGTCGTCTCCAGCGCCTGGGACAGCAGCCCTTCCCGTGCACGGCCACCTGTCGACACGGTGCCTGGCGCCGACGTGCCGGCGTCCGCCCGATCCGACTGCGGCCCCCCACTGGGCCGAGGCACGACGGTCCTCACCGGGAGCGCCTGCCGAACTGCGACGCCATGCGGGGGAAGCAGGGCGATTGTCAACGGTTCGGCGCGCTGCCTCGTCACCAGCAGCGCGCGAGGCGTAGTGGTCGTCACCCGTCTGCGGCGGCCTCGGTGAGGGTTGGTCGGCTGTGCTTCTTGCCCCTACGGGTCAGGCTTCTTGTCACCAACCGTGGGTCGGGCCCGGTCATTGCGCGCACAGCCGGTCCAGGTGGCGCTGGCCTGGACGATGCGGAGGCCGGGTCCCGCTCAGTCGGAGGACAACCTGGGTGCCTGGCGGTCGAGCTGACGGACGCTCAACTGGCCCGGCTCGACGCGGCGGACCGGGGCGCCCCCGGCGGGCCGCACGACCTGCTGGCGAGCGGGCCCATCCGCCGGGTGACCACGGGGGAGGATTGCGGATCGAGACCCGCTGCTGACACGAGTCGGCGGACTCGGGCTGGTGGGCGAGTTGTGGTGGCGCCCCGGCCGGGCCGGCCTGCGCTCCCTGACCGACGCTCTCGACAACTCGAAGGCCCGGCGCCGCCTACGAGCTGCGCCGGGCCGAGCGCCGGGCCGAGAAGGAAGCCGACACCGGGAGGCGATGATGCTGCCGGCGTATGTGGACTGCGGCGCGGTCCCGGAGCGGGCGCAGGTCTCCATTCGCGAGAAGGGCGGGTGCCTGTCGTCCCGCGAGGGCGGGACCTGCCACTCCTGCCACCAGAAGCGCGAGGCCGCCCAGGCCACGCGGGAGGAGCAGGAGGCCTGGGCCGCCGGCCGGGCCGCGCAGGCGCGGCGCCTGCCGTGCTGGACGTGCAAGGGGCCGCTCGGCGGGCGGTTCGGCTCCGAGTGCATCGAGGCGGGGGTGGGGGTGGGGGGTGTCCGGACCGTGCGGCGGTATGCCAGGAGGAGGGTCTCGGCCCGTTGTGGCTGCCGGTGCCCGTGGTGAAGGAGCGGAAGCTGTTCGGGAGGAACAAGCCCACCGAGCCCGTGGAGGCGGTCTTCCCAAGTGACTCCCGGTGGACAAGGATTCCGTTTCGCGAGAAGCACACCCGGGCGGCGCGTCATCCCGGCCGGGTCGGCCGGGCCGGTGTGCTCCGCACCGGGCCGACGCGACTCCCCTGCACACCGCGACCCAGGAGGACCTCTCCCATGAACGCCGCCGAGCAGCCCACCACCCCGCAGTCCACCGCCCGGCCGGTCGACGTGTCAGCGACGGACGCGCCCTCGCTCGACGCCGTTGTCGTCGGGGCGGGTCTCGCCGGCCTCTACCAGCTCCACCGGTTGCGCGGACTCGGTCTGCGTACGCGTGTGTTCGAGGCGGGTGCCGATGTCGGCGGGACCTGGTACTGGAACAGCTATCCCGGCGCCCGCTGTGACATCGAGAGCATGTCGTACTCGTTCTCCTTCTCCCCCCAGCTGGACCAGGAGTGGGTGTGGAGCGAGAAGTACGCGACGCAGCCGGAGATCCTGCGCTACCTCCACCATGTCGCCGACCGGTTCGACCTGCGCCGGGACATCACGCTGAACACCCGGGTCATCCGGGCGGTGTACGACGAGGAGCGGCATTACTGGCTGCTCGCCACCGACACCGGCGAGAGCGTCACCAGCCGGTTCCTCGTGATGGCGTCGGGCTGCTCCTCCACGGTGAAGGAACCGGAGTTCCCCGGGGCCGACACCTTCGCCGGCCCTGTGCTGCACACTGCCCGCTGGCCGCACGAGAAGACCGACTTCACCGGCCGCAGGGTCGCGGTGATCGGTACCGGTTCCTCCGGCGTCCAGGCCATACCGCTCATCGCCGAGCAGGCCGCCGAGCTGACGGTCTTCCAGCGGACACCGGCGTACGCGCTCCCGGCCCACAACCGCCCGCTCACCGCCGCCGAGGTCGCCGAGTGGAAGGCGGGCTACCCGGAGTTCCGGGCGGCCCAGCGGCGGTCGAAGGGCGGCAGCGTCTGCGAGATGCCGACCCGCTCCGCGCTGGAGGTGAGCGAGGAGGAGCGGACCGCCGCCTACGAGGCGGCCTGGCAGGAGGGGCTGCTGAGCGCGATACTCCGCTCGTACACCGACATCCTGGTGAACGCGGAGGCCAACGAGACGGTCGCCGCGTTCATCCGGTCCAAGATCGCCGGGATCGTCGCTGACCCGGCCACCGCCGAACGGCTCTCGCCGCGCGGCTTCCCCTTCGGCACCAAGCGTCCCTGCCTCGACACCGGCTACTACGCCACGTACAACAAGTCCCACGTGACGCTGGTCGACCTGCGCGAGACCCCGATCGAGGAGATCACCCCGAAGGGGCTCCGGACCGCAGACGGCCGGGAACACCTCGTCGACGTGATCGTCCACGCCACCGGGTTCGACTCCGTCACCGGCTCGCTGCTCGCCCCGGACATCGTGGGCAAGGGCGGCGTCACCCTCCGCGAGAAGTGGGCGGACGGGCCGGTGAACCAGCTGGGCCTGGTCTCGGCAGGATTCCCCAACCTGTTCACCGTCACCGGGCCGCTGAGCCCGTCGGTGCTCACCAACATGGTCGTCTCCATCGAGCAGCACGTGGAGTGGATCACCGACTGCATCGCCCAGCTGCTCAGCAGCGGCGTCACGGAGATCGACGCCACGCCCGAGGCCGAGGCGGCCTGGACGGCCCACGTCGCGGAGCTCGCCGCCGGGACCCTCTATCCGGCCGCCGACTCCTGGTACCTGGGCGCGAACGTGCCGGGCAAGCCACGGGTCTTCCTCGCCTACGTCGGCGGCGCCGACCGCTACCGCGAAGCATGTGACGCCTCGGCGCGCAACGGCTACACCGGCTTCACCCTCTCGCGGCCGTCGGCCTGATCCGCCGATCGGGCGGGGGCGCCGGGGGCACGGGGTCACACGGTCCGGTAGGCGTGGCAGGCCGCCGGGGCGGTCGCTGCCGGTGGAAGCCCAGGCCCGCGCGGCCAACGCGAAGCTGCGCCCGTGCTGGACCCGCCACGGCCCGATCGGCGGGAGGGAGGCTCCCCGCCGGAGCTGACCGAGAGGGTCGGCCCGAGCCGGACGGAACGCCCTCACCGCGAGAAGACCCGCAGAGACAAGAAGCGGGGTTTGGTGGTGCTGCCGTTGCCCACCCGGCGGGAGTGGCCGGCCGCCCGGGTCTCCACCTCGTCCGACCCGTGGGGGCTGGGGGTGCAGCACGCCGCCTCGACCCGGCCGCGGACCGGGGCGTGGGACGGTCGGCCGGGTCGGACGGCCGCGTGCGCGGCGGGCGCTGTGAGCTGGGACGGAGGCCTGTCGGGGTGACCGGTTAGCCTCTGGCCCGGCCGGCTGTCGAGCGCCGGATCGACGTGTGGACGTGGAGGCAGCGGTGAGCGTGGACTTCTTCTGGCGGCGGGTGGAGGCGGGTGCGACGGACGGGCTCGACCCGGACCGGATCCGTGCGCTGGTGCCGCACTGGTTCGACGCCGAGTTCGGTCGGCTGCTCGCGGCCGGCTCGATCCTGGGCGTGGAACGCCACCCCGCCCTGATGCATTCGGTGCTGATGGAAGCGGAGCCGCCCGTGCTCCGGCATGCCCAGCTCGCGGTGTACGCGGGCACCGCGCACGTGCCCTATGACGGTGAGTTCGGGATCTGGACGGTCGACCCGCAGGAGGTACGCCAAGTCGCCGCCTTCCTCCAGGGCATCGCGTTCGACGAACTGGTCGGGCGGCTCGATGCCGATCTGGCGGAGGAAGCTGCCGAGCGGGGGATCCCCGGTTCCTGGGACTCCGAGTGGGCAGCTGAGCTCGTGGCGGATCTGGCCGCGGTCAGGGAGTTCTACGCCGCTGCTGCCGAGGCAGGGGACGCGGTCGTCAAGGTCCAGACGACCTGACCGCTCCCCGGGCCAGGCTCTGCCGCCCCTCTCGCGAGGTCTGTCGCGCCCCTTGCCGCACCCGGGTGCTGTCGGGTTGAGAGCTCTTGGCAGCCCCGGTACGGCGCCGAAGCTGCCGCGCGCCGGCCGGGACGGGGGTCGGCCGCCCGGCCTCCAGGAACCAATGCCGGCCGCTGCACCGTGTCATGCCGCCGAGTGGTACGTCTCGTTCCGTGAGGCGGTCTTCACCGACCTCGGTCCGGCGGGCGAAACGACCGCGGAGGATCGCCCGGGCACCTCACCTGGCGGCGGTCCTGGAACGACGGGCCTTGCCCATGCCGGGATGCTGCGGGAAGGGATCTTCACGGCTCGCGCGCGATCGGAACGTTCCGATTCCACGTACCGAGTCCACGCCAACCGGACCCGTTCCATTCAGATGGGCGACGACTTGACTACAGAGAGATAGTACAATATCACATAACAGTGCTTCTGGACGGACCAGAGCCTCTGCACACAGGAGAAGGCACCTCATGACTCGCACGATGCTGACGACGGCCGCCGCTACGGGTGCTTTCGCACTTGCACTCGCCGCCGCCACCCCGGCCGTCGCCGCCGGTACCGTCGCCACCGTCACCGCCGTGGAGGTCTGCGACGCGTCCGGCCTGCAGTCCGGCCTCTGGACGAAGCTGTGCCACACGGTCACCGAGGACGGCATCCAGTTCACCGGCCGGGTCGGCCTGGCCGGACCGCGAAGCCCCGGCAGCCCGCCGCTGCCGACGAAGCTGGTCGACGCGACCCTGACCGCCGCCGTCGAGGGCGGCGAGTCGCTCGGCACCGTGCAGCAGTTCCTGTCGTTCCGCGCCACCACGCTCCAGGTCGCAGGCGTCGGCGGCGCCGTCCCGTGCGGCTCGACCGTCACCGCGAGCTTCTCCGTCTCCGCGGACGGCTGGTACACCGCCCCGATCAGCACCAGTGTGGTGGTGCCCTGCTGACGTCCGGAGCGGACGGCTGCGGCGTCCGCGTGGGTGCCGGGCCGGAGAGTGTGGCGCAGGCCGGCGAGGGGGACGTGCCGGTGGCACGGGCGCCGCGGATCGACGTGCTGCCGGCCGCAGCACCTGCCCCCGGGGGCGCCGGGCCGAGCAGCCGCGCGTGGGCCCGGCCACGTGGGCCGTGCGCAGCCGCTGGTCACCGCCGGTCAACGGGGTGACGGCCCGCAGGTCACCCGCGTCAGTCGGGGTCGTACGGGTTCGACGCCCGGGGCCGGGCCGCCCCACGTCCGCCCGCTGCGCGTGCGGGGACTCGCATCGCCGGGGGCGACGTTCCCACCGCGATCCCGTGCTCACCCCGTCCACTGCCAGCCGGCCAGCATGGTGTCCAGCTCCCGCACCCGGTCCGACCAGGTCTGCGGCTGGGCCGACAGGCGGATGAGCAGTTGCTCGCCGCCGTCCTCCACCAGGACGAAGCGTGAGGGGTCCTCTCCCGGTGGCTGGCCTTCGAGGACGAGGGCCCGGTGTCCGCCGACGAGGGTCTCGTGGCCGCCCTGCGCGAGGAGGGTCGTCCTGGCGGAGTCGATCGGGAACTCCGTGATCCGGGTGATCGTGACCTGGGCGCGCAGCACGAAATCCTCCGGACGGATCCGCAGCTGCGCTCCGGTGTCGTCCGGTTGGGAGCTGACATCGAACCAGCCGGGTGCCAGGCGGAACCGGTAGCCGGTCGACCCGACCCAGCCGTGGTCCCCGACCGAGGCCCCGGCCAGGGCTGGCGCGGCGCGGCTCTGCCGGGTCACCAGGTGGCCGGCCAGGTACAGGCCGGCGAGCAGCGGCAGTATCGCCGCCAGGGCGAACCCGCGACTGCCGACTGCCCACCGCCGGACCCGAAGACGCTGCGGAAGCCGCCCCGCCAGCCGGCTCCGCAGGCCGAGCCAGGGCGGCAGCAGCAGGACGCACAGCACGCCGGTCACTCCGGGGAGCAGGTTGACCATCAGCACGACGCCGTCCCCGGTAGGTGCGGTCAGGCACCCCCGGCTGGACGGTCGCAGCGCGAAGGCGTCCGCACAGTGACCGAGGAGTGGCTGCACGACCATCGCGAACGCCCCTACGGTGGCGCACACGAGGGCTGCCGTCCCTCCGCGCAGCAGCCCCGTACGCGGCTCCCGGCCGGCCGCGACCAAGCCGGTCAGCAGGGCGATCACATCGGCGGCCAGGATCAGCCAGAGCTGGAAGCGGATGACGAACTGGTGGCTCCACCGCTCCAGCAAGGGCAGTTGGTGCGCCTGCCAGGCGGAGAGCAGGATCAGCACCGCCAGGGCCGCACCCCCGATCAGCCCCGCGCGCGAACCCGCCCTGATCGCCGCCATCGACGCGCCCGTCCAGGGCGGCCGGTCCCGCAGTCGGCGCCTGATCGCGATGCCCGCGACCACGGCGGCCGACACCACCGCACAGCCGAGCACTGCGGGCACGGCAGCGGAGGCGTGTGCCAGACCGGGCAGTGCGAACGGCTGCGCCAGGGTGGACAGCGCGGCACCCGGGCCCTGCCCGGACAGCGGAGCGAGCGTCAGGAACGCCTGGTCGACCAGGCGCAGCACGATCGTGTAGGCGGCCGTGGCGAGCACGAGCACCACCGTCAGCAGGGTGGCCCGCGCGGTCCGTGCGGACCCGGCCGGGGCCGCACCGACGGCCCGGGCCGCGGTGGCCGCGCTTCGGACCACCCAGCAGGTCACCGGAGTGGCGAGCACGACGACGAGCGGTACCCAGGTGGCGTTCCAGACCAGCAGGCCCAGTGCGTCGATCCGTCCGAAGGCCGTCTCCAGGGAGAGCAGCGGACCGAGCGCCAGACCGACCGAGAGGCCCAAGGCGAACGGCCAGACCCGTTTGCTCCCGGCCCGTTCGCTCCCGGCCAGGGCCTGCGGGCCCGGTCGCCACTGGCCACCCACCACGGCCGCCGCCACCGGTACGGCGATGGCCGCAGCCGTCCAGGCGGCCCGGGCCGGGTCCGACACCAGCAGCCATGCCGCCCGGCTCAGCCCGGTCAGCCCGACCATGGCGACCAGGCCGATGCCGAGACCTCCTGAGAAGTTCTGTCCGAACAACGGCACGGAGCCGTACAGGGCCGCCAGCCGAGCGCCGGGAGCCGGGTGCAGCCGTGGCCGTGCTCGGCGCGGCGGGGTGGGCATGCCCGAGAGGATCCGGGTCAGCGCGTCCCCTTCCGCGGTCCCGGGACCGACCCGGGCGTCGGCCTGGAACTCCCGGGATCGGACCAGCGCCGCCAACAGGACCACGCTCACCATCAGCAGACCGATGACCCGCAGGACGAACCCCGCCACCAGCCCGGGCGGGGCACCGCCGGCGGTCGCGAACCAGAGCCCGGCCCCGCCCACGACCAGGGCGAACGCCCCCGTGAGCGTCAGAGCCGCGTAGGTCTGGTCGACATCCCGGTTGCGCAGGTGCGCGAGCTCGTGCAGGACGGTGGCCCGGAAGGCGGCCGGGTCGGTGTGGTGACGCACCACGAGCCCGGCGCTGAGGACGACCGTGCGCCGGCCCGGCAGACCGGCCACGAAGGCCGACGGCACCGGATCGAAGGGGCGGCTGAGGAATCTCACGCGTCCGGCGCCGGCCGTCCGGCGCAGCCGCTCCAGCTCGGCCAGCAGCAGTGCGGCGTCCGAGGGGTCGAAACCGCGCAGGCGGTAGCGGCGGGCGAGGACCGGCGGATGCGCCGCGTACAGGAGCGCCGCGACGACCAGGACGAGGACCAGACCGCCGACGAGCCAGCGCAGTTGGTCGTGCTGAGCGGGGGCCGCGCACGCCTCGACCGCGGCGAGCTGCGCGCTCGAGGACGAGCTCCAGTCGGCGAAGGACGGCAGGTCGGTGATGCCGGTCGGCACCCCGCCGAGCGGATGGGCGGTCAGGCACCGGTTCCACAGGCCGATCCAGTTCCGGCCGCCGGGAGAGATCGCGAAGGCTCCCCGGGCGACGATCAGGGTCGACAGCGCCACCTCGAGCGAGAGCAGCGCGAACAGGACCGAGGTGACGGCCCGCCCGCTCGGCCGGGCGCCCGCCGATCCCACGTCACTCCCCGGCGGGCAGGGCCGGGGAGGGCACGGCCAGTGCTCCGACGATCGCGTCGGCCAGCAGGCGCTGCTGAGCCTCCGTCAGGGCCAGGTCGGCTGCGCACCTGGTGACCTCGGTGCGCAGCAGGGCCAGCTCCTCGGCACTGAACTCCACCCGGGCAGCCCCGTCCGGTGGCGCACCGGCCCTGCCGAGGCGCAACCGGATCCGGCTCAGCAGACCTCCGGCCCCTTCCACCGCCCGCTCCGCCGCCCTCGCGCTGAGCGCGCCCCACAGCTGACGGCACGCTTCCAGCACCACCGGTGTCAGCAGCACCACCGCGGCGTCGAGGCCGAACCCCAACAGCGCATCCCGGTCGGAGCGTTCGAGCCTGACCCCACGGGCGAAGTACGCCTCGCTCAACTGGGTGAACAGCGGCATCTCTCCCGGGGCGAGACCCTGCACCCCGGCGCGGCCCAGCGCCGCCACGACCCGCTCGTCCTCCGCATTCCGCACCGTACCCCCCACGTGTGACACCACAGCTCGCAGCGGCCGGCCGCCGGACGGTTGCCGTGTCCCCCTCGGCCGACCTGACGTGACTGGCCGTCAATGTACTTGGTTCGCAAAGGACTCACCGGACTTTCGAGGAATGGGGTCGATCCCGCTGCTCCGAGCCCGGGCCCGGCTCCGGGGCACAGGTGGCGACGCGATCGACGACGATGCCCCGGAGCCAGCCGTGGGCTCGGCCATCACTCGGATGCACCGCGCACCGGGGCGGCTCGACGAGGGTTCTGCGGGTGGAGCCCGCAGGGCCGGCCTGGACCGCCTCCCCGGCGACGAGGTCGGGCCCCACCGCTCGCTCGCGAGTGAAGCGGCCCGCCGCCTCGCCGACGAGCTCAGGAACGAGTGGTCACCCGTTCACCCAGCACCTTCCGAGGGCCGGGCCCCGCGCCGATCCGCACCGTCGTGCCGGGGCGCGGCCGTGTGAAGTGATCGCAATCGGGTAGCCGGGCGGCATGCTGAGTCTGGGAGTCGAAGAGGAGTACCTGCTGGTCGACCCGCGTGACGGCGCGCCGGTCCCGCTGGCCCCCGAGGTGCTGGCCACCGCCGGCTTGGCGCCCGCGCTGCGCGAGCAGGAGGCGCAGCACGAGTTGCTCCGGGCGCAGGTGGAGACCGCGACCCCGGTGTGCGAGGAGCTGGCCGAGGTGGAGCGGCACCTGGCCCGGGTGCGGGGCGCTCTGAGTGCGGCGGCGGCCCGGCACGGTTGCCGGGTGGTGGCCGTCGGGTCGGCTCCGTTCGACGCCGAGCGCCCGGTGGGGGTGACGGACGCGGCCCGGTACCGCCGGGCGGAGCGTCAGGCGCCGCTGCTGGTGGACGACTTGCTGCTGAACGGGATGCACGTGCACGTCGGCATCGCGGACGAGGAGGAGCGCGTCGCGGTGCTCGGCCGACTGCGGCCCTGGCTCCCGGTCCTGGTCGCGATGGCCGCGAACTCCCCGTACCGGGGCGGAGCGGACAGCCGCTTCGCCAGCTGGCGCACGGTGGAGTTCGACCGCTGGGCCGTGAGCGGGCCGCCCCCGCACTTCGCGGACGCGGCCGACCACCGGGCCCGGCTGCGAGCCCTGGAGGAGTCCGGCGTCATCGCGGACCGGGGCCAGCTG
This sequence comes from Kitasatospora sp. NPDC096147, assembly GCF_044763225.1. NCBI lineage: Bacteria > Bacillati > Actinomycetota > Actinomycetes > Kitasatosporales > Streptomycetaceae > Kitasatospora > Kitasatospora sp. NPDC096147. The sequence goes on from NZ_JBIWFX010000017.1 coordinate 118,144, forward strand.
TACTGGCACGCGCGGCTGTCGGCCCGCTACCCGACGGTCGAAGTCCGCGCGGCGGACGTGCAGTTGACGGTGGCCGACGCCGAACTCCTCGCCGGTGTGATCCGTGGGCTGGCGGCCTCGGCCCTGCTCGCCGCCCGGGCCGGGCGGCCGTGGCCGGTCCCGTCCGAGGAACTGCTGCGCGGCGCGACCTGGCATGCGGCTCGCACCGGCCTGACCGGTTCGCTGGTCTCGCCGCTCACCTCCCGCGCCCGTCCGGCGGAGGAGGTGGTGGCCGAACTGTGGGAGTACGCGGCCCCCGGCCTGGCCGCCGCCGGGGATGCCGAGCGGGTGGCCGAGCTGTGGCACGCGTTCACCCGGGAGGGCAACGGCGCGCAGCGTCAGCGCCGCTGGTACGCGGAGGGTGGCCGACCGGGGCTGACGGAGCACCTGCTGGCGAGCGCGATGGCGCCCGGTCCGGGCACGCCGGCGGGCTGAGGGAGCGCTGGCCCGGGACGCCCGCGGGCCGTCAGGGCGAGTTAGAGGCACGGAAGGTCCGTGGCCCCGATGGCTGGGTGATCGTTGCGACGCTTGGCGGGGACCTCGCGGCCCGGGGCGGCCAAGGGTAGGGCGATGTCGGCCGAGGCCATCGCCGCCGGGAGCGAGCCGGTCAGCGCAGACCTGCTGTGACCCGTCGGCTCGCTCCGCCGCCGGGTGACAACGTCCGTGATCAAGGAAGAAGGGTGACAACCAGATCGACCGAGTGGTGACGGGCACCGCGATCAGCACCGGACAGACGTGCAGGTCGCACGGCACTCCTGGTGACGCCCATCTCGACCCATCACAGTCAGCGACCGGACCGGCCGAACCCAGATCGGACCCGGCCGCAAGGACCCGCCGTCGGCGCCGGGTGGTAGGCATGACTGTTGATCTTCGAGAAGGGGCGGCCATGACGGACGACGAGTTGGTGTGGGACCTGGAGCGAATCGGCCGGGAGGGGTGGGAGGTTTACGAGGGCACCGGTCTGGACTCGCGGGCGGTGCTCGCCCGGATGCCGAAGCAGGTCAAGGACGGCTTCCTGCTCGACCAGGTCCCCTGGGAACGCTTTCTGTTCGGGCACAGCCCGCACGGCGGTCTACGGGTGAGGAACCTGCTCGTCCAGGCCTGCTCCGCCGACCGCGAGACCGCCGGCCGCGCCCTCGGCGACCTGACGAGCCATCTGTTCCCGGACTACGAGGTCAACGCCAGCGCCGCGTTGCTCGTCCCGTTCCTGCTGCGCCTGGGCGTGGTTCCGGCGGTCCCGGTCCGTGTTCGCGCCCTGGGTCTGGCCGCCGGCGTGGCCCGCCACGGCGACTGCGGGGCCACCCGCGACAGGTTCCTGGTCACCGTCCCGCCGGGCTTCTACTTCTCCTGCGACGGCTACCTGATGACCTGGACCATCGAGGCCTCCCGCCAGGCGATCACCGCCGATACCGACCTGCTGCTGCCCCTGCTGCACGATCCGGTCGCGGGGGTACGGGTCCAGGCCGCCTACACGCTCGCGACCGCGCTGGACCACGCCGACCGCATCACCGCCGCCCTGCGTGCCCGGCTGGCCGTCGAGGAGAGGCCCCCGGTCCGCGCCGCGCTCGTCCTGGCCTGCGCGGAACTGGCGCACAACCACCCTGACCCCGCGGTCGCCGCCTGGCTCGGCGCCCTGTGGCGCGACCCGCACCAGCCGGCAGACGCGCGCGTCGCGGCCGCACTCGGGTGGCTCTGTCTCACCGACCACCCCGTTCCCGACGACCTGCAGGCCATGGTCGACGCCTTCGTCAACGCCGACGCGGACAAGGTCCTCGACGAGGTGCCGTGGTTCACGCGCTTCCACGGCCTGCTGAGCACCGTGCGGCAACTCGTCCACGGCTGGCCGTTCACCTACCCGGTACCCCCCTTGCCATCAGCGCGGCGCCGTCACCGTGCCTCATGATTGATCTGGTGGCGGGGCGGACGGGTTCGACCTGTGTGCGGCCCGGAAGTCCCGGTACTCGTCCCGGACGACACCACCACGGACCCGGCGTCGGGGTCAGCGGCGACTGCGTACCCGGCCATGTGCAGGGCTCCAGTCGGCGACCACACGGCCGAGGAAGAACGCGACAGCCTGACGGGGCCCTGCCGGGCGAGGTGCGTCAGAGCGGAAGCGCTCCATCGACCAGGGCTTTCAGGTTCGCCGGCAGATCAGGGGAGTCCCGCCAGTGCCGGGCGATCAGCAGGAGCGCAACCCACGAGTCGCACGCCTCCTCGTTCGGTTGCCCGGAGTGCACCGCGTCCGGCACTGGCCTGCCGAGAGCGTTCACGACCTCGTACAGGGCGTCCGCGACCTTGCCCACGTCGTCCAGCGGCGACCCCTCGGCATGAGGCGGAGCGCCGTCGGGCCGGACGGCGACCCAGGCAGCCGAGTAGGTCCTGCCATGGACGAAGTCCCGCAGGCCGGCAAGCTGCTGACGGGACGGGAGATGCGGCTGATGGGTGGAACAACCCCGGGACATCGAGGCCGAGGCCCGCTCTTCCATGGCCAAGCTGAAGGCCTGCGGCAGCAAGACCCAGACCCACCCGACCGTGCTGCGCGGCATCACTGCCGCCATCCCGCCGGCCCACCCGAGGGTGAACTGCACGCCCTCCTTCGGCATGTACGTCGCCGCCCAGCAGGTCACAGGCACGATCCGCCGACCCGCCCGGCCGGGGCAGGTCGATGCAGTGGGAGCCGCCGGAGGTTGCCGACGTCGTGCTGGCCGTCCGCCACCTGTGCGGCGCATCGGACCGGTGGGTCGGGTCAGGTGCCGTCGGTTCCGCGGTGTTCCCGTAGGAGCCAACGCCCGGGCACCGGGTCGGCGTGGCGACTTGGCAGGCTCTCCTGGTGGGCAGCCGGATCGACCGGAGGAGGTCGCCCTTCGGCGGTTCCCGCGAGGGCCGCACCCGGGTGCTCTCCGCCGTCGCCTCGTTCTGGGCGAACACCCGTACCACCCGCACCACCCGTTCCACGCGCACCGACGGTGCACCTCCTGCTCCGTCCGGGGCCGCTGGTAGGTACGGGTGGGCCCCGGAGCGAGCGGGCTCCTGCTACAGCTCCCGGAGTGCCTCCTCGGTGGTGGAGGCCTGGATGACGGCATCGATGTCGACTCCGTGAGGCAGGGGCTCGCGCCGACTGCCGCCCCAGTGGACGTTCGAGGCGAGCCGTCCGGCGGTGAAGGCCGGTGGGATCCCGTACTCGTGCCGGGCCTGGTGGGCGATCATCCCGAAGGTGTCGGCGGCGTACGTCGGACGGGCGGCCAAGAGCCGGCCAGTGCCCCGACGAGGTACGGCGCGGCGTTGGGGGCACCATGGCGTGCGCTCTCGAAGTCGCCGCGTTCCCCGGTCCAGCGCGCCGAGAACTCCGTAACGGTGCCGTCCGTGAGCGCGCGCAGCGTCGCCTCCCGGAGCAGGAACTCCACGACGACATCAGGGATGTGAGCGGGCTGGTCGCGCACGGGGAGTCTCCGATGAGGTGGAGGTGCCGGCCGAGGGAGCCGGCCCGGAGGGCCGCCACGCCGGGTGGGGAGCCCGCAGCGGGGTGCAGCACCACGCTGCGGGCTGCCCGGGCCCGGCGGGCGTCGGGTGCCACGAGGGGTGTGGGGCAAGCACCTCGCTCACGGGAAGGCGCTGTGCCGCTCGTTCGCCCGCAGGGTGGCCGGCCCGACTCGGTACCGGCCACCCTGCGGGCAAGCCCTCCTCTCACCGTGCGGCACCCAGTCGGCAGGGGCGGCACGACGCCGGGACGGCGTCAGCTGGGTGTGGGGGAAGGAGTGACGCCGAGCGACGCGCCGAGTCGGGCCACGGCAGCCTCGTAGTCGGTCTCCCCCTTGGCGAGGGTGCTCTTGGCCTTGGCCACCTGAGCGGGATCGCCGGCGGTGGCCCCGGCGAGGCAGTCCGTGGCCCCCTGGCGCAGGTTCGTGATCGCCGAGGACCACAGTGCCTGGATCGACGGTTCGGGGACGGGAGCGAAGTCCTTGATGATGGCGAGGTCGTGGTCGAGGTCGTTGCAGGCCGAACGGATGTTGCTGAAACCGCTGGACCCGCCGGAGTCGAGGGCGAAGCCCCGGGTGAACCGGTCGAGGCCGCGGTCGAGGACGCCCATGCCCTGCTTGTGAGCACTGTCCTGGAACCACGCGACGAGCTTGACCTGCTCGTCCGCGGAGAGGGTCGGAGCGGCGGCGGGACGCGGTGTGCCGGTAACCGCAGAGGCACTCACCGTCGGCGCCGAACTGGTGGCGGGCGAGCCGCTGCTGCATGCTGCGACGGGGACTACGGAGAGGCCGATGGCCAGGAGGCGTATCAGCGGACGCATGGGAACTCCCTCGGGCAAGGATCTGGACACGGCACCGAACCGCCCAGCCCGGTCCGGTCCGGAACGGGGCGAACGGCTCTGCTGCCTCACGCGCACACCGTCTCAGAGGCGACGGCCGCCCGTCAGCGGAACGGCGGAGCCGCCCCCGACGAGCCGACGCCGGGGGCGGGAGCGGGCTGCCGACGAGCGGGTGTGCCGCCGGGCTCGACCTGGCGGAGCACATCGCTCGAAGGACCCGGCGGGGGATCCGCCGGACCGGGGGTGGTCCGTCCCGCAGTCGGCTGGCCGGCCGGCACCGGCGGGAGCTGTGCGCCGGCTGGATCGCCGGGCCGACCGGGCGGCTGACCGGAACTCCCGACTCGACCGGACGCTCAGGGCCGCGGCCTGCCGAAGGACCGGCGGCGTCTCCGTGGTGACCGCGTTCCGCACCACGGAGGACGGCGTCCTGCACCCGGCCGATGTGCCGGTCGTGGTCGGCCTACCCTCGTTCACCCTCCCCTTCGCCCCGCCCGAGTTGGCGACCGCGCCCATCGACTTCGCCGCCGGGAGCTCACCTTCGACCACCGCGAGGACATCCCCATGGCGGTGGCCGCGCTCCGCCGCTGCGAACAAGCAGCCTCGTGACCCGGCTTCGTCGGGGTCGGCCCCGGGTCGGGCCGCGACCGTCAACGGCCGTACGGTGATTACCCGTTCAGGTGAAACGCACCTGCCATGGTTCGCACTCGGAGCGTTGCTGCCGAATGGCGGACACCGGTCGGTAGCTTGGCGTTCCGTCCTACCGCCAGAGGTCGGCCCGGGCCGACCTCTCCCCACCAGGGAGACTCCGTGACCTCGAAGAAGAGACTCGCGCGTTCCTTCACCGTGGCCCTCGCCGCCGCAGCCGCCTTCACCCTCACCATGCCGACCGGCAACGCCTTCGCCATCGACCACGTCGAGTGCCGGGGCGGGGAGAACTTCCTGAAGATCTACTCGCACAACGGCGGCCGGCAGAGCGTCGACTGCTACGCGAACCGGGGGCGGACCTCCTTCGGCAACTGGTGGGTCGACCGGATCATCACCGGCAACAACGACCTGATCTACTACGACGCCAACGGCGACTCGGTCCGGATCAACCGCTGGACCGACATCTCCTTCCCCAACCACCCGCCCAAGGTCAAGGACATCGAGATCCTCTGACCCCCCCCGACAACCCAAGGGGGACGCCGCCCTCGGCCCGGCGGCGTCCCCCAGCCGCCGGCCCATGGGCGGCTCAGCCTCCACCCCCCGGGCCGGGCTCCGGGGACGTTCGGTTCGGAGCGCAGCCCAGGGCGCCGTTGCGATTGCCGGGGCGGCGCCCGACGTGTGCGAGCAGGCGTACCCGGCGAGGACCTGGGTGACGAAGCTCTTCGCGGGGTGCACGCCGACTGCGTCTTGCCGCCTGCCTCCCGAACCAACGGCGGAGTGGTGGCGGCGGTCCAGGATCGCCGACAGATCTTGCCCATCGGGGAGGAGCTCCGCAGGCGGGCGCCTCAGCCTGGCGGCGGAGCTCCTCGGGTCGGCGGGGCCCGCTACGGCCTCGTCCGTGGGCTCGGCTCGGGCGGCTTCGGCCGGGTCGTCACCGTGGGCCGCTACGGTGAGGGCCGTTCAGGGACTACGGAGGGTGGGGATCCATGGGTTCGCAAGACGGTGGTGACCGTGCGGTCTTCGGGTGCCTGGCGTGCTGCGCCGAGGACGTTGCGGTGGCGCGGGCACACCATCGCAGCCCCGACGGGGTGCGGCTCGAGAGGATGATTCGGGACGACTCGCACTTCATCGTCTCCGTTCAGCGGTGCGGCCTGTGCTCGCAGGCCTTCGTGAGCGTGTTCACCGAGTACATCGACTGGGTCGCCTCGCAGGACGCGCAGTACAGCACTGTGCTGCCGATCACGGACGCCGAGGCGGACGACCTGGTGACGGGGCGGATGAGTCCGCACCGGGTGGGGGCTCTGGGACACGGCCGCCGCCATCTGCAGAGTGACTGGCCGAGCGATGCCGAAGAGCCGTCCGTGTACTGGGACAGCGGCGTCTTCGAGGTCCGCGAGGGTCACTAGACCCTGGTGGCGCGCTGCGGGCCCGCCGGTCGTGCAGGCCGTTGTCGCCCCGCCGGCGGGCGGGGGAGTGAAGCCGGAGAGGGGAACTTGACGGCTCATCGGATCGATCCGACCGCCGAGTTCCGGCGCGGTCGGCGCCGCACCGAGGACCACTCCACCGACAGCCGGCTCGACCACGCCGATTCGGGGCCGATCCTGTTGGCCTCCCTCGAAGGGCTCACCGAGCTCGGGCGGATGGGCGAGGTGTGGTGGCGCTACGGCCGCGCCGGCCTGCGCTCCCTGACCGACGCCCTCGACAACCCGAAGGACCGCGCGGCCCACGAGCTTCGCCAGGCCGAGCGCCAGGCCGCAGAGGAGCGCCGTCGCCGGGCGGCGATGAAGCTCCTCGCGTGCGTCGACTGCGGCGCCGTCCTGGAGCGGGAGTAGGCGTGGACGTCCGCGTCCCAGGCCGTTGAAGTCCTCCACCCGCCGGGCCCACTCGCTCGCGGTCGCGCTCCGGCTCGCTCGCTGCTCCGCCCCCGTACCGCCTGGCGACCTCGGCAGCGGGGAGCGCGGAGAGCCGATCGCCGAGCCGGCGATGGCGCGGCCGGCATCCGGGCCGAGCTCGCCGCGCAGGGGTCAACAGTGCCCGTCAGGCCCTGTGTATGATCTTGCTCGCTTCATGTAGTGGAAAAGGGGTGGCAATGAAGTCTCTCAAGGCTCTTGGTGTCGTGGCTACGGCGATTGCGACAGTGGCGTTCGGGTCCGGCACGGCGAATGCGGTGGGGGTCGAGTCTCGTATCGTCAACGCATACAGCGGACTGTGCGTCATTGTCAGTCTTCCTTCTGGCAATGGTGCCCCGGTGAAGCAGTTCCCCTGCGATTCCATCAACACGTCGCAGGTGTGGCAGTTCATTCCCACGAGGGACAACGATGGCAGGCGGGCGTTCTTCCTGAAGAACACCGGAACCAACAAGTGCATGGGGATGGGCTCCAAACTCCGCGACGGAGCCAAGGTCATTCAGTGGGACTGCAACGGGGAGGTCGATGAGAAGTTCTGGGTGTACAGCAGCGGAGTGATCAGGAGCGTCTACTCGGGTAAGTGCCTGGGGGTCGGCTCCAGCATGGCTTGGGAGAAGCAGCTCATCCAGTGGCCGTGCAACTCGAACTCCACCGATCAATTCTGGGGTTACGCCGACCCGTACGACACCCCGATCACCGACCTCCCGGCACTGCCGGAGTAGTACGAGGGGTACTTCCTGTTCATTTCAGAGGTGCTTGGATAGCTTTGTGTCGGCCCCCAGCGGGTTCTCCGCTGGGGGATTTCTCGTTTGGGGGAGAGGTTTGCCGGCTATCGCGAGCTGCTCCGGGCCAGGACCCGGGACGACGACCGGTGTCGGTGGGGTTCTCCTCGGCGGCCTGCTGGGTGCCGCTGTCGGGGCGGCGGAGTTCGACGAAGGCGGAGTGCCCGTGGCCGAGCGCGAGGAGGCGGTCGCGGCCGTAAGGCAGTGCGGCCTGCTCGGGTGCGTCCGGGGGCCAGTGCGGCGTGCGCTGGGTAAGGCCGAGTCCTGCTCGGTGAGGTGCCAGGCCTTCGCCCGCCTGCGCGCCGCGCTCTCCCGGGACCTGCTCACCGCCGCCGGCTCTGTTAAGGAGGGTCCGGAATCCTGAAGTCTGGCGGCCGTCCGGCGGCGGCGCCTGCGTTCCTTGCTCCACTGGTCCCGCAAGCCGTTCGCTGCGGCGGAGGTCGCGAGTGCGCCGGCGGCGGCGACGCACAGCACGATCCGCAGGGGGAACGGATCGGGCGGATACGGCCCGCCCAGGACGGGAACGGCCCCTCCCTTCGGGTCGAGGGTGATGGACACCTGGTCACCGACCACCAGCCTGAAGTCGTTCGGCAGGTGCTTCCGCTCACGGCCGTCCTCGAGCCGGAGATCCACCACCGGCCGTGCAGCCCGGTCACCGATGTCCTGCCAGGTCCGCGTCACCACCGCGGTCGACGTGCGGCCCCGCTCCTGCATGATCTGCTGCTCCGTCAACGCCGTCCGGCTGATCAGCAGGCCCGCGCACGCGAGCACCAGTACCCAGAACGCGCACCGCGAGGCGATCTTCCGCTCCGCCGCGTCGGACACCAACCGTCCCAGCGGGAACAGGGCGAGGATCAGCAGCCCGCCCATCGTCACCGCCAGCCAGATGCCGGCCCACGACCATCGGTACGACACCCATACCAGCAGTTCGTTGACCCCGGCCACCACCGCCAGCCCGACGACCGCCTCCACCACCACCCGCACCCACCGCAGTACAGCCGCCACGGCCACCCCCGTTCCCGTACTCCCCGCCCCGTCAGCGTGCCGGATCTTCAGTGCGGCCCCGTCCGTGTTGTGCCCGGGAACGCTGCTCACGCCACCTCCGTGAACCGCTCCCGCATCGCACGGCAGCCGCTTGGAGTGTGCTACTGCCATCCTCCAACGGGCTTGGCTACAACCGGAGTCGGTGGCCTTGCCAGGGCAGCTTCATGAGCGAGACGACGGTGTCGACCTTGGCGGGCACGGCCTGGTTGTCGAGGATGGTCATCGAGTAGTTGGTCCCGTTGTCGTTCAGTTCGCGGATGACGTGGCCGAGGGTCGCCCGCGAGTCGGGGCTGGTGTAGAGGGGGATCGCGACGTCCTCCACAGCTCGGACCGCGCCGACGTGGGCGCCGCTGGGGTCCGGGTGCAGCGCGTACGCCTTTGCCCAGGAGCTGCGCAGGTAGAAGGCGGCATCGGGCCGCCCAGAGGATGTCGCCTGTTCCATGGTGGTGGTGGCGGCGGACTGGGCGACGGTGGCGTCCACGATCCGCTCCAGGCCGGCGTGTGAGGCGTCGTCACCGTCGCGGACCTGTTAGGCGGAGGAGGCATCGCCGAGCAGCGCGTCCAGTGTGTCGACCGGGTTCACGAACCTCGGGGGTTTCGACAACAGAGCGCTCAGCGGTGAGACGGCGCCCGGGTGTTTGACGAGGTACTCCTGGTGAGCGGCCTCCCCAATGTCGAGGTAGAGCAGGCAGCCGACGACATCGAGCAGCAGATCCTCGGGCACCCTGGACAGGTCCCGGCCGCTGAAGGGCAGTTGGCCGTTGAAGAAGACGTGGACCTCTTGGTTCAACTCGAGAGCGGCCACGACCCGATGAACCAGCAACTCCGTCGTCACCGACTCCCGGATCCACGAGCGCAGGCCCGGCTCCAGATGCTCGGGGACGCCCTTCCGAGGGAGCGGCCTGTGGGTGCGGTGCGTTCGGTCCGGGTGGATCGCGACCGGACGCCGGCGTCGACGCGAGGGCGGCTGACCGAGCGCACGCGAGCCGAGCGGTAGCGTTCGGATGGCCCTGCAACCGAAGTCGTCGGCGGGCCTCCGATGAATGGCGCCCCGGTCCGGGAGGAGTGCTGCCCGGTGATCCCGCTCGGCGGCTTCGCGCAGGTGCTCCCCGGCGGCTCCGCCTCACCCCGGCCGGCCCGGCCCGATGCTGCCGTGGCAGCGGCGTTGGGCCCGGCTTGCCCCGCTCCGTCCCGACCACCAGCACGGCCAGTGACGCCAACGCGTTCGTGCTCGCGGCCCGGTCCGCGCCGGTGGTGGAGCTGCTGGAGGCCAGGGGCGCCGAGGGTGTGTTTGAGGTGTGTCCCAGCATCCCTGCCGCCCTTGCTGCCCCTGGCCCGCCGGCCGCCACCAGAGCGGGGGCCGGCGGCCAGCAGCGGTCGTGGACGGCCGGGCGCCGGCCCGGAGGGGTGCCGCGCCGTGGTTGGGATTCTGGCTGGTTCGTGCACTGTGCTGCTGGGTGGCTTCACCTCTTAATGGAGGGGTCGGTACCGGACAGCAGGGGAGGCTGGGGGGATCATGTCGGATCACCAGATCACGGAAGAGCAGGTACGGGCGAAGGCCGCCGAGATCCAGGAGCACATCGACCGCTGGAACAGGACCGAGGGCCTTCAGGCCCCGGAGAAGCCGGACGTGGAGGCTATGGCGCGCCGCCTGCTGGAGCGGCAGGGCCGGCCGGCGCTGTCCGGACCCGCCCTGCTGGATGCGGTCCGGCCGCAGTGGGAGCGGAAGGCCCAGGCGGAGGGCCTGACGGGGGAGGCTGCTGAGGCGTTCGTCCAGGAGCACCTGAGCGAGGACTACCCGCAGGTCTACTGCGAGACCGAAACCGTTCTTCTTGTGGTGACCTACTACTTCATCCACCTCAACAAGGCGGCGGCCGAGATGGTCGTTTCGGACACCGAGACGGTCCTCCAGGCGCTGGAGGTGGCCGCGGTGGCCCTGCCGGAGATCGACGAGCTCCTCTCCCCGATCTCGGCATTCTTCAGGGCCGAGGCGACGACGATCCAGGCCGTCGCCTACAGCAACGACAACGGCCAGGTCCAGCTCGTCGGGATCTACCCCTCCCCCTTCTTCATCGCGGAGTCCGACGACATGGACTGGGACCTGGGCGACAAGATCGACGACATCATCCATCACATCGGTGAAGGGCGCTGACACCCCGACCACGCCCGGCTCGCCCGTGTACCCGCACGGGCGAGCCGAAGGTGGGTGAATCGGCCTGACCAACGACCCAGCCCCGCCCCGCCCCGCGGGCGGCCGAAGCCGATCGGCTGACCGGTGGCCAGGTGGTTGCCGCTCGCGCGGTGAGAACCCGGCCCGACTCGAGCGGCGGCCCATCCGGCAGCGGCACTACGGTGTGGCCCGTGGAGATGCGGACGATCATCGCCGAGCCGGCCGAGGAAGCCGAGCGGCAGCAGCGGGACAAGTCGTGGGAGCCCACCGACGCCGACCGCGCCCTGGCCGTGCGGACCGCGCCCGAGCCGGCCGCCTCGGGCGGTCCGGCCGAGCTCCAGCAGCCGCAGCCGGCGGTCGAGCGGCTGGAGGACCTGCGCGAGGCCCTCGCGGTCATGGCGATCGCCACCTCCGGAGCTCGACCGGTGGTGGGCCGCCTGCTGGTGAGGAGCTTCCGCTGGGCCGCCGGTGATGGAAGGATCCGGTGCATGAAGAGAATCGAGTCCGCAGTCCTTCGGTGACCGCGATCATCGGGGCGCAGGCCCCGGCGGCCTTGTTCGACCACGCGATCCACGTCTGGCGGCGGTACCCGGACCCGTTCGCCGGCACGGCCCAGGACGAGATCGACGCGGACCGGGCGCACTTCCTGGCACGGCTCAGCGCCATCCGGGACCTGCCGCCTGGAGCTCGCAACGAGTCGTCCGGCCACTGGCAGCGCAGCTGCGGCGGGGGAGCGGGAGTCACGTGGCCCCGTCACCGGGACTACCAGGTCGCCGGGCTCCTCGAGCACCGGCTGCGCCGGGGGACCGATCCGGCCTCGCTGCGGCTGCTGGCGAGTGCGCTCGCCGGGATCGGTCCAGCGGGTCCGCTGGATCCCGAGATCCGACGGGTGGTGGGCCGCCACGATCCGCAGACCGTGGCTCGGGCGGGCCGGTGGCTGGTCAGGAACGGCACCGACGAACACACGGTGACCGCCGGCCTGGTCCTGCTCATCGAGACGGCCACCGAACGGGAGCTACCCCTGCTACGCACCATCGGACTTCTGACCAGGTTCGCCGCATCCACGTCACTGGCCCTCGAAGGGATCCCGGGCGGAGCAGCGGTCCTGATCGAGCTCGCCGAGCACACCAGCACCTGCACCCCGGGACGGGACCTCTACATCGAGGCACTGCTGCGCCTGGCTGCCCCCCGGACCCGCTACTCCTGGCGGGAGAGCCGGACCAACCCCTCCGGCGTTCATCCCCGGGCAGACCCCGATCGGCCGGACGATCCCGGCGTCATGCACTGGCTGCGCCGCAAAGCCGACGACGGCGGAGACTTCACCGGCTACTTCGCGGCTGATGTCGTGATAGCCGCAGGGATCACGGAGGTGATCGCAGATTCGTTTGTCGACGCCGAGGTCGTTGATCACACCGGGCGTCTGCTGTGCGCCCTCACCTGGTGCGGTGGCATGGGCGCCACCCTCGACGAACTCCAGGGCGCTCCGGCGTTGCTGCGGCACTACCGCGAGCAGGTGGCCCGCCTTGCGCCCACGTCGCAGCGCTGCCGCACCGTACTTTGCCTGCTCGCCGCGTTCACCGGCGAGCCGCGACCTGGTGCCCAGGTGGTCTGGTCGGAAGATGAACACGAGGCGTACCGTGCCCAGTTGGCTGCTTTGCTGACCCGGCCCGCCTGGCGGGACTGCCTCCGGGCGGTCCTGGCACTGCCAAGCGAAGGATCTGACGGGTGGACGGCCGCAGTGACCGGCGATCTCGGCGTGCTCTGACCGGTAGCCGTACTTCGATGAGACTCGTCGAACTATCTCGAGACGGGCTACCGCCGCCCGGTGCCGGGCGGCTGCCGGGCCGTCAGGCCGGGCTGGGCGTGCGGGTGCTGCCGGTCTGTCAGGCGCCGTCCCGCCCGGGGGCCGCAGGCTACCGGCCCGTTGCCGCGCCGTCAGGCCCCGCCCCCGGCCACCCACCGTCCGGCCGCCAAGCCGGCACCCCCACGCGGCCCCCAGGCCGCCCGCACTGGAGGACCAAGACGACTACGGCCCGTCCCTGGGGGAGGGACGGGCGTGGGTGTGGCTGTGAGGAGCCTGGGGTGTGGTGCGGGCGGGAGGAGTTGAACCTCCAACCTGCTGATTAAGAGTCAGCTGCTCTGGCCAGTTGAGCTACGCCCGCACGATCCGCTGGGGAGGGCTTGGACCGGCGGCATCGTGGTGAGGACGGTGCTTTGGTGTCGGACCCCCGAGCGGTTGTAGGGCTAGATTCTGTGGTGCGCCTGGCTCGGTGTCATCAGGTTTTCCTGCCCCTGCCCGCCCCGGCCATCGCCGCCCGGCTCACTCCCCTCGGCTGGGGGCCGCAGGTCACCCGTTCCGGTCACCGCCCCGTCCCGGCCCCGCCCCCGGCCGTTATCCGCCCCCGCCCCTGGGGGCAGTAGGCCACCACCACCCGCCCGCACCGCCCGTCCGCCACCACCCGCCCGGCTGGTGCTGTAGGCCCGGCCCCCGCAACCGCCCCTTGTGCCGGGCCGCCAGGCCCGCGCCCCCGGCCACCCGGTCCGGCCGTCGGGCCGGCACCCCGCGCGGCCGCACGCCGCCCGCACGGTGAGGACCAGGAGGGCCTGGAGGACGAGGCGGTGTCTCCCCGCGCTGCGCCCCGCGCGGGGAGGGGACCCTGCCCCTGGACCGGGTGTGTGGGTGGGTGGGGTGGCGGCGGGTTGTGCGGCAGCCATCCAGTTGAGGGTGTGAGGTCGATCGAGCTGGGTGCTTCATGGCGTGGTCCATGGATCGTGGCTGTCGTGAGGTGACTGTCTCGCTGTCGCGACTTGCGGGTTGGCACTCATCACGTGGGGTGGTCGGCTGACCTGGGGTTGCTCATTCCTGTGCGGGTGGCCGTGTTGGGCGAGTGGGCTGGTGAGTATGAGTTCCGTTCTCCTGCCTGCGGCTTCCGCCCCCGCTACGGGGGCTTCTGCGGCGTCTTCTCCGGTCGGCGGCAAGCCGCTGGTGTTGCGCTCCGGTGAGCGTGCGCTTGCCCGGCAGGTGGTGGTCAGGCGCACGCTCGCGGTCGACGAGGCCGGGACGCTCTCGTCGGTGCATGTGCGGATCGCCGCCGAGACGGCCGGGGTGTCGGTGCGGACGGTGTGGCGGTGGCTGGCCGAAGCCCGTACCTCGGGCCGCATCGAGGTGTCCCCGCGCCGGGGCGGGTACGCGGTCACGGACGAGGTGTGGGACAGGCTTTCGGATCTGGGCGGGAACGTGGCGGCGCTGCACTTGGCTGACCGCATGCGCCGCGGCGCACGATCCCGCACGGGGGCCGGCCTCGGTGGTGCCGTCGCCGGCGACGCTCCACCGCGCGATCCAGCGCGGACGCCGGACCGGCCGTGTCCTGCAGGGCATTCGGCCCGGACGTGGCCGGGTGGACCCGGCGGTCTACGACCGGGCGCTGGCCGAGCCGGCGCTACCCGGCACGCTCGATATGACCGCCCCCGCCTCCGCCCCGCTTGCCACCGCACCGGCGCGGCCCGCCGCGCCTGACGACCCGTCCGCTCCCCAACATCCGGTCACCAATGCGCCGTTGGGTGTGCGCTTGTGCGTTCCCGGTGCCCATCTCTTCGCGACGAGCCAGCTCGGCGAGGTGACCGAGGCGCTCACCCACACGGTTGCTGCGCGCGGGATCGCCTGTGTCTACGGTGACGCCGGCCAGGGCAAGACGGTCGCGGTCCACCAGGTCCTTGGCCTGCTGCCACGCCGTGTGTCGGTCCGGCGGGCCCCGGTGATCGAGTTCCAGGCCCACGACGGCGGCGGGCTGCGGATGCACCTCACCCACCAGCTCGACGTCCTGGGCGACACGAATCGCCACGATCCTGGTGAGCTCCAGATCCTGGACATCACCGCGGTACACCTCACCCTCCAGACCCGATCCAGTGGGTGAACGAGCGGGGTACTTCGGGAACTGGTTCGTCGGAGTGGCGGCGACTGGACTGCGTGGCCGCATGGTCTACGTCCCGCCGCAGACATGGGAGTACGGCAGCCGTCCGCCGCGCGATCCTGCTCCACCACAATGGCCCGGCCCTGATCCTGCGCGAGCGACCCGACGGCGTGCGGCAATCCCTGCCCGGCAGCCTGGTCGAGCCCGGCGAAGACCCGGCCACCGTACTGCGCCTCGAGCTCCTTGAGGGGCTGGGTCTGGACCTCGGCGGCCTACCCGAGCCGCCGGTGCTGCGCTTCGTCCAGGAGCGTCGCTCAGGGGGGTCAGGGAGGGGGTGGTTGGCTCGGGAGCAGCAGGGTGGCGAGTTCGTCGAGGAGTTCGGTGACCCGCTGCGCGTGGGCGGGGGTGGCGACGGCCTTGGCGATCAGCGGTTCGGCGGGGCGGGCGACCTGGGTGCGGATGTAGGTGCGGGCGAGGGCGGAGGCGGTCAGCAGGGTGCGGCGGCCGTCCGAGGGGTCGAGGGCGGCGTCCAGCAGGCCGCGTTCGCGTAGCCGGGCGACGGAGGTGGAGACGTGGCTCTGGGCGAAGCCGGTGCGGACCCGGATGTCCTGCACCGCGCTGGCGGGGTGCTGGTAGACATCGGAGATCACCGCGATCTCGCCCGGGGTGAGGGTCTCCGATGCGTCGTCGGTGACCATCTCCCGGCCGAGCTCGGTGAGCCGCTTGCCCAGTCGCAGAAGCCGTACGCCGTCCATGGCCGACAGGCTACAGCGGCGCCGATGCATCGCAGCCGATGCGGTGGGGCTGGGTTCGGGGTCGAAGCCAGGGGAGAGGGATCAGAAACTGCATCTTCACAGATGCATCTGTAGAGATGTAATTTTGCGCCATGACCACCCCCGAGCCCACAGGCTCCGATCCCGGCACCCGCCGCGCCGAACGGCTGAGCCCCGTGTCCCGCACCGCCCTGGCGGTGGCCCGGGTCCGCGCCTACGAGAGCGCCCAACCCGACCCGCTGTTCACCGACCCGTACGCACTGGCCTTCATCAGCGCCTCCGGCACCCCGACCCCCACCACCGGCCCGGCCGGCCCATTCGCTCGGCAACTGCTGGCGAGCGGCATCCTGCGCACCCGCTACTACGACGACCGGCTGCTCGCCATCGGTACCCGTCAGGTGGTGCTGCTCGCAGCCGGACTCGACACCCGGGCCTACCGCCTCACCTGGCCGGAGGGCACCCGGCTGTTCGAGATCGACCTGGAGCCCGTCCTCGCCTTCAAGCAGCAGGTCCTCACCGCGCAGGGTGCGCAGCCCGGCTGCGACCGCACCGAACTGCCCGCCGATCTCGCCGACCCGGCCTGGGAGCGCCGCCTGACGGATGCCGGCTTCGACCCCGGTCAACCCACCCTCTGGCTCGCCGAAGGCCTGCTGGTCTACCTGGACGCCGGCGAGGCCGCCCGACTCCTGAGCGCGGTCGGCCGGTTGTCAGCCCCCGGCAGCCGACTGCTGACCGAGCAGGGCCGCGACGTCTCCCGGACACCCGCCGAGCAGGGCCTCACCGAGATGACCGCCCTGTGGCGCGGCGGCCTCGGACCCGGCACCGGCGACTGGCTGGAGGCGCACGGCTGGCGGACCGAGTCCACCGCGATCGAAGACTTCGCCGCTTCCGTCGGCCGTCAGCTCCCGCCCGCCGGCGGTTTCCATGGCGCGGGTTTCTTGGAAGCCCACCGCCTCGGTTCGTGACCCCGTCGCCGCTGGCCCCCCGGGCCGGGGCGGCCGGTACTCGCCGACCCCCGTGCGGGATCCGGAAGCGACAGGGCCTGGGACGACAGGCCGCCAGCCTGTCGTCCCGGGTCCGGTCCCACTGGCCGGTCCATGGTCGGCGCATGCCGAGTGGGGTGAGCCGGGCGGCGCGTCCGGTGGGGATGGTCGCGCGTCGGAGGCGGCTGTTTCGGCGATGAAGAGCACCAGACCGACCTGGACGGGTGGTGCCGTCGTCCAGGACGAGCGGCTCCTCGTGGCCCCGGCGGACGTTGAGGTGGCCTTCGGGTTCGTGGTTCTGCGCCGCCGCCGGCAGGTTGCGTCGTTCCTTCTCCGCGTGGCTGACCTTGGCGGCGGGGGGCAGCTCCTCGGCGGGCGGCGGTTCGAGCCCGAGGAAATGCTCGACGAGCCACTGCTGTGCCGGGCCGACTCTGTCCCAGCCGGTCCGCTGCGCCCGTGCCCATCCGGTGGGGTCTTCGCCCCGGACGACCACCCTGGCGGGTGCGCTGGTTGGTGTCCTGCCGGTGGGGTCTTCGCCTAGGAGCACGACGGTCCCCGGGGTACCCGCCAGCGTGCCGCCGCTCTTCTTGTACTGCCAGGCGAGGGGTGAATCGGCGTTGCCACTTGACCGGCGAGGTGGGACACCGGGCGGGGTCCATCCCGTCCAACGCTGCCTTCCGCCCGGTCGGCAGCACCCCGGCGGCCTCGTACCCGCGCTGGTCGGCCACCCAGGACCCAAGCCGGTACCCGGACGGCGCGGTGATGGGCGTCGACGACCTTCACGTCTTCTTGTAGGCGGTCAGCTCCTCCAGGCCGCGCCGTAACTCTTCCGGTTCCGGCCCCAGCACCCGGGTCCGCACGAACGGCGCGGTGACGGCCGGGTCGCGCTGGGCGGAGAGCTGGAGCGGTGGCTTCCCGGCCGGGGAGCAGATGCGGGCGTCCGGCTCGGCGCCGTGGCGGGGTTCGCGGGCCGGAAAACCCATTCGTCCGGTGCTCGGGCGGCGGGCATGATCGGCTGGTGGATCTCTCTGCCCTGCTGGCCGCGATCGAGTGCGGCGACGACTTCACGCTCCTTGAGTTCCTGGACCTGGAGGACGCGCCAAGAAGCGAACTCACCGATGACGACGGTCTCGTCCTGCTGGCCGCCGCCGCGTACGCGGGTCGCCATGAGGTCGTCGACCGGCTGATCGTATGCGGCTTCGCCCACGCCCGCGCCTGGGCCGGCACCCACGGCCACCTGGCCATCCCGGCCGCCGAGAAGCTGGACGGCCACACGGTCGGCGCCTGGGTCGGACGCCAGCGCAAGAACACGAAGCTGACGGCCGCTCAGGACGCCAAGCTCACCGCACTGGACGCGATGTGGCGGATCGACCCGGACTGGAACAAGGTCGTACCGCCGCCTGCTCGCCTACCTCGCCACCGGCGGAACCCTGGACGGCCCGGCCAACCGCACCGGCGGCGACGCCGACCCGGCGTTCCGGCCCGGGGCGTGGCTGCGCAAGCAGGACAAGGCCAGCACCGACGGCAAGCTGACAGCCCACCAGCTCGCCCTCCTGGACGCCCTGCCCGCCGCCTGGGCCGAGCAGCAGAACCGGCAGGAGCCGGGGCAGAACCAGGAGCAGGGTGCGGCCGAGACCGAGACCGAGACCGAGACCGGGGCCGAGGTGACCTGGACCGCCGAGTGGATCTGCGGCGCGTGCGGCGACGGCGGGGACGACCGGTTCGACGACGGCACCAGCGTGGACGCCGACCACGACTGCGACCAGGACGACGGCGAGCCGCAGGTCGGCTGGGAGGGCCGGGCCGAGTGCTCCGCCTGCGGCTGGGCCACCGAGGCCGAGTTCACCGACGGCGAGCACGTCGACTCCAGCCACCACTGCGCCGTCGGCCAGTGGCACCCACCTCCTCCGGGGCGGCACCCTGCTGGACGACATGACCTGGGCTTGGCCGCACCGCAACTGACCGCCCGTCACCCGGACCGATTCGCACCTCCGATCCCGCCGACCTGGAAGGCCCTCGCGATGACCGACACCACCCGTCCCGACTCTGTCGCCCTGCTCGTCCCGCTGGAACTGCTTCCCGCCCGCAGTCGGCCGCTGCCCGCTGAGCGGGATCTGGGCCGGGCGGTCCTGGACTCGCCGCTGGTGCGCGGCGCGGTCTGGCTGCGCTGGTCGGGCCACGACGGCATCCGCACGCTCCAGCAGGACGGCGGCCCGGCGCGTGGCTGGGCGGAGAAGGATGTCGACGGCCACCAGGGCTGGGTGGGCCTGCTGGAGGGGCGGCTCGTCGCCGCCCGGGACCAGGACGGCGAGATCCGGCCGGTGCTGCATGCCGAGTCGTGGGAGGCCGGGGTGACCCTGTACCCCGCTCTCGCCCAGCACCCCGCCCACCCCGACGGCCAGAGCGCGGCCGAGGACGAGAGCGACGACCAGGAGGACGGCCTGCTCGGAGAGACCCGCGCCCGGATCCGCCGCAAGGCCGCCGGTCTCACCCTGGACGCCATCGACCAGGACCTTGCCGACGCCCACCTCGACCTGCGGGTCGCCGACCGGTACGCCGACGCCGGAGACGGCCAGGCCGTCACGGCCACCGCCGCGGCCACCGAGGAGTGGCAGCGCATCCGCCCCGAGGCCACCCGCGAGGCCCGGCTGCGGATCGACGCCGCGCACCGCCGGCTCGCCGGAGCGGTGGCCGACCCGCTGCACATCCCGCCTGCCCGCGCCGGGCTCCACCTGACCGCCGCCCAGAACCGGCCCACCCGGCCTGTGGTCCGGCGCCGCCGAGCGGGCAGCAGCCAGGCACACGACGGTGCGGCCCCGGACTTCCGTCCGGGGCCGCACCGTCGTGTGTCCCGGTCCCCGAGTCGGTCAGTCGTCGAGGTCGAACCAGACGTTGAGGCTGCCGTCCTCCACGACGTACTCGTGGTATCCGAGCTGTTCGCCGATCTCGTGGTACCGAGCCAGGCGTGCTGGACCGATGCGGACGAAGTACACCTTCATCGCGCGGAGGAACAGACGGAATCCGAGGTCCGCTCCGACGGCGTTAACCGTGGAGACCAGTGAGGGGATCAACATTGGCAGAGGTGCGGCATGGAAGGATTCCGTGGCCTTTTCCGTCAGGTCCTTTGCCATGCTGTGGATCTCGTTCAGTACGGCTGGCCGCAGCTCCGCGCAAGATCCGGACAGCAGGGGCGGTGACCCCGCTGCGGCGCAGAGCCTCGCATGAGGCAGGGCAACGTCGGCGATCCGGTCCAGCCAGTCCCGGATCCCGACACCGGTACTGGCGGGGTCGAAGCGGGAGTCGGTGGAAGCGAGCCATAGCACCGACAGCACATCATCGGAGAGCTCCGACTCGGTGAGACGGCGGACGTCCGCGACGATCTCGTACGCGTCTTCTTCTCCCCCGACCTCCAGGATTCCTCTGGTGAAGTCGAGGATCCCTTCCGGATCACGGGGGTTCTCCCTGATCTTCAAGAGCTTCGTGAGCCCTGTGATTCCGAAGTCGTGGTCGAGGCTTGCGTGTGGTTGCATTCCGATATCCCTAAACCGGATAGGAAGTGTAGATGACGAACTTGCTCGGCCTGTGATTCTTTGCGTACTTAATGGTAATGGATACCACGTTTCCCGCCTGTCGCTCCTTCAGGAATGGCTCCCCGGGTGTAGTGCCGTACAGGGGATTCTTCGTGTAGACCTTCCCGAGGGATGCGAACTGAGGATCCCTCAGTTCCCATTGGATGGTACGGATGGTTTCGCTGGTCTTTCTCTGAGCGAACCTGGCGAGGTACGCCCGGTTCGCCGGGACGCTCTCCCACTGGGTGAAGGCTTCGGCCACGGCCCGCGCAGCCATGTCCTGGCTGGCCCAGACGCCGACCACTCCGTCCTTCTCTACCTTGGTTTCCAGCTTCAGGCCGGAGATGTTGACATGCTGATCGAGGGTGTGAGCCTGGTCGAATCCTTCGTCGGCCACGATGTCCTGGCAGTTGTGCACCAGGAGATCGCCCCGGGCGTCGCTGGCGGTCGCCACGAAAAAGGTGTGCAGGCCGCCGACCGTCAGGTCGTAGACGGGCAGGGCCAGTCCGACGCGGTCGTTCAAACCGGTGACGTTGCGCACCGTGCCGTCGGAGGAGCGCAGGCGGTCGCCCGTACGGAGTTCGGACGCCAGCTTCCAGCCGTCGCCGTCGACGTAGAGGCGGTGGCCCGCAGTGGTTGAGACGGTGCCGCTGTCGGTGCTGACGTCGATCAGGTGGTCGGTGCCGTGGGTGAAGGTATCGGTGACCGTTGCGGGCTCGGTGGCGCCTGTGGCGGGGTCGGTGGCGCGGACACTGTCCCCTGGCTCGAGCTGCTCGATCGGCCGACGCGTTCCGTCAGCCAGGACCACCAGAGTGCCGGCCGGGAAGCTGTTCCACTTGCACGCCGTGCGGGCGTCCTCGGCCAGTTCTGCTTCGATCTTCAGTTGGTCGATTGTCGAGGGCCGGATGTCGGGGATGTTGCGGAGGTTGTTGAGGGCCGTCTCGCTGCCGACCCCGCCCGCTGTGAGCAGACCGCGGAAGTTGGTGATGGCGTCAGCGGCAGCGGTGAGGCGGAGTCTGGTGGCGTCGCCGATGCCTTCGAGGCTGACCTTGAGGGCGGCCTTGGCCATGGTGAGGTCGCCGCCGATTTCGAGCGCGGTGTGGAATGCGGCGATTCCCTTGACGCCCTTGAGGAGGGTGCCGAAGGGGATGAAGTTGGAGGCGGCCCAGGCGCAGTGTGCGTTGAAGTCGAAGTCCTTCGAGCATTGCACGAAGTCTTCGGTGATGCCGTCGATGATCAGGTCTGCCGGCGCCTTCCAGTCGACCTTGATGACGGTGTCGAAGGGCTTGACCTTCTCGGTCCGGGTCTCCAGTTGGGCGGTGTCGGCGAGGGAGTAGCGTCCCTGGCATTGCGTGATGGAGAGGTTGGGGTCGGGGCAGGTCTTCAGGACGTACCGGACCTTGACCTCGCCCTCGACCGTCACCTTCATGTCACAGGTGATTTTGTCGTTCGCCCAGTCGATGTTCCACTTGGATGAGAAGACGACATCGAGGGCGGTGAGGCTGACGAGGGTGTTGCACTTGTTGTGCTCGGTGACCTTGGGGTTCTGAATCTCGCCTTCGGGGATGGCGACGACGAAGTTGATGCGGCCGTTCTCGTCGACGTAGGCGGTTTCCATCTGGGTCTTGCCTTCGGCCTCTTCGGCCTTCTTGCGCTTGTAGAACTCCTCGCCTGCCTGACGTGCGGCCTGTTGGGCTTCGGCCTTGCTCTTGTTGGCGGCGGCGGCGGCTTGCTTGGCCTGGTCGGCGGACTTCTTGGCGTCGGCGGCGGAGGCCTTGGCGTTGGCCGCGGAGACGCTGGCGGCCGAGGCGGAGACGCTGGCGCGGCCGGCTGCGGCGGTGGCGTTGGCGGCGCTGGTGCGTGCCTGCTTGGCGTAGCCGAATGCCTGGTCGGCGGAGGCTTGGGCCTGGGTGGCGGACTGCTGGGCCTTGGCGACCCACTTGGTGGCCTCGTCGGCTGCGGCCCGGGCGCGGGCGGCGTGGCCGTCGGCTTCGGCGGCGGCCTGGCGGGCGATGGCGTAGGACTGGGCGGCCTGGGCGGCGTACTGGCGGGCGAGTTCGACGGAGCCGTCGATGGCGGCCAGGTAGGAGTTGATGGTCGCCACGTGGGCGGCGGTGAAGGCGTCGCGTTGGCGTGCCTGCGGCAGGCCAACATCCAGGAATGCGACCAGCTTCGACCCGGGGCCGGCGAGGGCGCTTTGCGCGGCAGCCTTCACTTCGGGCCCCTCCGCAGCGAGGGCCTGGGTGATGAGGGCCCGTTGGTCGTGCTCGCGCGCGCTGTACTGCCCGGTTGTCAGGAACGCGCGCACGGCTGCGTGGTTGCCGCCCATGGCGGTGTTCGCGGCGTCCTGCACGCCGGGGCCGCCGGCGGCCATGATCTGCATGAGCAGGGCCCGGTCGTCGTGCTCCTGTCCCGGGTAGGCGCCGGTGGCCACGAAGTCGCGGACCTGGGCTGCGGTGCCGACCGCAGCGGTCTCGGCGGCCAAGCGCTGTTCCAGCTTGGTGGAGCCTTCGGCGATCGCGTAGACGGTGGCTCGGTCGTCCCGTTCGCGGGCGATCGCCAGGTCGGTGCTCAGGAAGGCCAGGACGTCGGAGCCGTCACCTTCGAGCGCGCTCTCGGCGGCGGCCTGGGTGTAGGGTCCGCCGGCCTCCAGCAGCCGTACGGCCGCCTGCCTGCCCTTTGCCACCGCCACGTCCTGCGCGACACCCGGGGTGGTTGCGGCGGTGATCAGTTGCTCGGTTTCGGCCGCGAGGGTGTTGGCCTGTCCGGCCTGCCAGAGGGCCTTGCGCTTCCTCAACTCCTCATCACGGTATGCCTGCTGGGCTTCGGCGAACTGCTCGGCGGTCTGCGCGTCGAGGCGCTCCTGGTCGGAGGCCCGCGCGATGTCGGCGATCTTATGGGCTTGCGCGGCAGCGCCCGCCGCCGCCGTGGCGGCCTTCGCCGCCTCGCTGGACGCGGTCTCGGCGATGCCCTTGGCGAGGTTCGCGTCACCTGCGTGCGCCGCCGCGTAGTCGGCCGCAACAGCAGCCGCGTCGGCGTGGTCCGCGGCGGCCTTGACCGCACGCTCTGCATCGGCCACGGCCGATGCCGCCTCATTGGCGATCTTCAGAGTAGCGGCTGCGGCGCGTCGTGCCTCCGCAGCCGACGCCTTGGCTCGGGAAGCCGAGGTGCGGGCCCGTTGGGCCTGTTCGTCGGAGACTCCGGCGAGGTTTGCGGCTGCGTCGGAGGCATTCGAGGCTGCGTCGGCGTTGGCGCTGGCGAGGTCGGCGGTCTGGACCGCGATGATGGCTTGGCCGAGGGTGCGCCATGCCCAGGCGGCGGATTCGCCGGCCGAGCGGGCGTTCTTGGCCGCGTCTCGGGCGTCCGATGCCGCCTTGCTCGCGGGTGCGGCCTTGTCCTTGTTGGTGGCGGCGTCAGCTGCGGTGGTGCGGGCGATGCCGGCCATCTTGTCGGCGCGGGTGGCGGTCGAGGCCGCGTTGGCAGCGGCGACGGCGGCCTGGCGGGCGGCCTCGTTGGCCTTGCGGGCCGCTGAGGAGGCGCCCTGGGCGGAGACGGCGGCACGGGTGGCGGCGTCGGCGGCGCGGCCGGCCGCGTTGGACGCCTTCCCGGCCTCGCCCCGGGCGAGGCGGGTCTCCTCGACGGCGCGCTCGGAGGACTGCTTGGCCAGCGCGCTCGCTGCCAGCGCCTGGTCGGCGCCGTCCTTCGCCGCTGCGGCCTGCTCGCCGGCTTGTCCGGCCGCGTTCCTTGTTACGTCTGCGAGTTGGGCGATACTCGCGGTTTCCTGGTCGTGGGCGGAGGCGGTCTGGTAGCCGTAGCGCAGGAAGTCCCGGACGTCCTCGCCGTTGCCGGCCATGGCGGCGTTCGCGGCGTTCTTGACCTGCGGGCCGCCGGCGTCCAGCAGCTGCATGAGCTTGGCGCGGTCGTCGTGCTCCCGGGCGGAGAACTGGCCGCTGTCCAGGAAGGTCTCGACGGCCTCCAGGGTCCCAGCCATTGCCTTGTTGGCCGAGTCCTGGACCGCGGGGCCGCCAGCGGCCATGATCTGCATGAGCCGGGCACGCTGGTCGTGCTCGTACTGGCCTCGGCCGCCGCCGTGGATGAACGCCTGCCGCTCCGCTGGGGTGCCTGCGAGTACGGCAGCGGCCCTGCCGCGTACCCCTGGACCGGCGACCGCGATCAGTTCTTCGATGCGGGCGCGCAGATCCTGGTCGTCGGCGGCGGCTCGGCCGGAGTCCACGAACGCCGTCACGTCCGCATCGGAGCCGGCCAGTGCGATCTCGGCGGCGCGGCGTACTGTCGGGCCGCCGGCCTTCCAGGCCGCCACGGCCTTGACCCGGTCGGGAAGCGGCCCGCTCGCAGGAGTGTCCGCTGCTGCCGGTATCGCCAGCAGTCCTGGGAGCAGGCTGCCGGCCACGACGCCGATGGCGGCCTGCCACCGTACTGTGAGTCGTTTCTCGGTGATCCTCAAGATCAGAAACCCATTCGTCTGTGCACCGGCGCGCGGGCCGGTGTCTCGTTGAAGGTGTGAGGGGGCGTGAGATCTGGTGCCATCTCCGCCGGTGTGCAGCTGCGGATGGGACCCAGGGAGCTGGGCACTGAAGCGCAGCCCACCCGTCCAGCCGGTGGGCTGCGGCTTCAGCACAGGGCCTGAGCGCCGGGGCGGACCGGAGCCAGGCGCTTGCGGTCACGGCGGCCTGGACGTCACCGTTCTGGGCCCATGTGTCGTGCAGTCGGATGGTGTGGAACAGGCCGGTGCCGGCCGTCACCAGCGCCTGGGTCTTCCACCCCACAGGGCTGCCTCGGGTCTGCTGGACCCAGCTCGCGATGTTGTCGGTCTCGATGCCAGCGAAACGCTCACGCCATGGCGATGGCGCTGCTGGTAGGGCTACCGGACGCGCCGAGCAAGCCGGCGGCCTGGTGGCTGGTCGCTGTGCAACGGGGACCAGCCACCAGGGGGTGGATGTTGACGGTGGGTCAGGGGGCGGAGGGGCCGCCGTGGTACTTGGTCCAGCCCTCAGCCTGGGGGTCGACGGCCCACAGGACGTTTCGGGTGTCGCGGACGAAGGTCACGAGATGGCCGTCAGCGGGGTCGACGACGGTCTGGGGGACATTGTCGGCGGCCAGGACCGTACCGTCCGGTGTCTTGTCGAAGGTGGTCCAGCCGTTGCCGCGCTGGTCGACGGAGTAGAGAAGGTTGTTGGGGCCGTTGACGTAGACGATGACGTGGCCGTTGGCCGCGATGGCGGTGGGGTCGGCGGCCGCCATGGCGCCGAAGTCGCTCCAGCCCTCGCCCTGCGGGTCGACGGACCAGAGGTGGTTGGCGGTGTCGCGGATGTAGGTGACGAGGTGGCCGTCGGCCGGGTCCACCACAGTGCTGGGCACCGCGTCCGGTGCCAGGACAGTGCCGGACGACGTCTTGGTGAACTCGGTCCACCTGTTGCTGTCCCGCTCGTCAAAAGACCACAGCTTGTTGTCGGGGCCGTTCACGTAGACGACGACATGGTTGTTCGCCGGGTTCACTACCGCGGTGGGATCGCCGGCCGCGTAGACGCCCCAGTTCCTCCAGCCCTCGCCCTGCGGGTCCACCGACCACAGCTGCGCGGTGCTGTCCCGCAGGTAGGTGACGAGGTGGTTGTCGACCGGGTCCACGATGGTGAACGGCGATCCGGTGACGGAGGTGCCCGACGGGGTCATGCTCACCGTCCGCGTGATCCACTGGGCGATGTCGTCGACGCGGCTGCTCTGCGCGCCGGTGCGGGTCTCGCTCGCAGGCTTGTCGAGGCAGCCGCCCTGCCAGGAGCGGGAAGCGACGGCGGCGATCTCAACGGAGCCGTTCACCTCGCGCAGCAGCGGCGCGCCCGCGTCGCCGGCGCAGACAGCAGCAGAACCGGAGGCCGGGACCGTGTCGACAGTGGTCGCGGTGATGGCACCAGCGGTGTGGGTGGCGGCGTGGGGCTTGGCCGGGATCCAGTCCGTAGTGGTGCGGCCGTGACCGATCACCCGCAGGCTCTCGGCGGCCGCTGGAGCGCCGACGGCGAGCTTCATCGGGGTGACCCCGGGCAGCGCCTGGGACAGCCGGACCAGGCTGAGGTCGCGGTCGGCGCGGGGCACGATCTCCAGGATGTCGACGGTCTTGCCGCCTGCGGTGAACGCGCTCTTCACCGCAGGCGGGCCTGCGGTGAGGGAGGCGGGGGTGTTGGTGAAGCAGCCTGCAGAGGTGAGCACCCACAGCGGATCGACCACCGTGCCCGTGCAACTGCGGGATCCAGACCGGCCTGGCGTTCCGACGACCACCGACCCGACGGCCGGGAAGTCGCTTCCGACCGTGGCGGCCGGCCCGCCGGAGGCGACGAGCTCCAGAAGGGGGAGGCCCTCGAGCTCCACACCGATCTTCGTAAAGCGGTTCTTAGCGATGGCGACGCTGCTGGTCGAGCTGCCGTTGCGGACCGTGGCCGTGACCGTGTGGTTGTCGCCCTTGATGCCGTAGACCTTGGGGATCTCCGCTGTCAGATAGCCGGACGGTCCCGTTACCCTGAAGCACAACTTGGGCGGCCCGGGATCGAAGGTGAAGCTGAAAACCTCGATCATGCTGTTAGTCGACGTACAGTCCGCGACACGTATGTTCCCGTCCCCGGACTTCAGCGCGACAGGAGGGTTTGCAGGAAGATCAGCGATCGGGTAGGAGAAGTCCTCCACTGCCAGTGGCGGCGTGGGGTCCGCAGCGGCAGCCGGTATCGAGCCCATTACGCCGGGCACCACCAGAGCTGCGGCCAGAAGCCAGGACGACCTTATAAGTCTGCGCATAAAGCAATTCTCCCGAAAAGTGCTCACGGAAGACATGCCGCCCCCCGCGGTGAAAATTAGATCGAACGCTAGCTATCGAGATGCCTGGCTGTCAAAGGCGCATAAAGAAAAGCTGGCGCGCTCATGCCAATTCGTGGGGGGCTGATTCCGAGAGAGTGATCAAAGCGCCCTGAATGTGCCGATTTTTGCTAGAATCTTCCACCTGCTGCTCTCGTGCCGCGAGCAGATCCGGGGGCTCGCTCGCTCTGAATCGTTACAAACGTCCTGGGTGGACGATGAGTCGAAGGAATGGGCAAAGCCCAAGGCCGATCATCGGTGGCGGATATTTGCGCGCACGAATTCTTGCCACGCCGGTGAGGCTGAGGGTGCCACTCCCGGCACCCTTGCTCGACAAGGCGGCATCCCCAATTTTCAGGTGGTGGTGGCCCTTGGGCACGGCGACGGTGGACGCAGTAGGGGGGCGGGCAGGGGCGAGGTGCGCGGGATCGAGTCGGAGAGTCCAGAGCCGGGCCGGGCCTACCGCGAGCTGGTCGGCGGACTGCTCCCTGAATGTCACGGGCCTGGAGCCGGAGGCGGACCGGGCCCGGGTAGACGACCTCGCCCGCGACCTGGCCACCACCAAGGTCCTGCAGGTCTTTGTCCGGGACCCCGCCACCGAGCGGTACGGGAGGGAGATCATGCGGGCCACCAGGCTGCAGAGCGGCAGCCTGTACCCGATCCTCGCCCGCCTCGAGCGCGAGGGGGTCATTGCCGGCGAACAGGAGCAGGTCGATCCCGCCGCCGCCGGCCGGCCCGCCCGCCGCTTCTACACCATCACCGGCGACGGACTGCGGGCCGCCCGTCAGGAACTCGCCGAACTCCACGAACTCACCCGGGCACCTGCTGACAGCACCGGCTGGCAGCCCGGCCTCACCCCGCAAGGAGGCTGACCATGAACGGACCGCAGGGGGCGCGGGCCAGGGCCTGCTCCACGAACTCACCACCATCCCGCTCGCCGAGTGGGTCATGGCCCTGATCTGCGCGGTCATCGCCGCCATCGCCTACGAACTGCTCATCAAGGTCACCGTCCGCAAGATCACCGCCAGGCTCCCCTTCGTCCTGCTCCGCCTGACCCGGCTGATGATGAGCGGCACGAAGTGGCGACTGCTCCACCCCATCTGGCAGGCCGATCTGTACGAGACCATCGACAACCCGGACGGCACCGCGCTCGGCCGCTACCTCGCCGGGCTGCGGTTCTCACTCTCCCTGGTCGCAGGCGGTGCGATCCGCACCGCACGGGAAACCCGTGTCGTACCCCTGCGCCAGCGGATGGTCCGCTGGCTGGAAGACCCCAAAACGGGGAGTACCGCCGTCGAGGTGGCGGATGCCATTCGTCTCGTCGTGAGGCGGTAGCGAGCATGTCCCTGTCTGGCGCCCGCCCCACCAGTTTGGGCGGGCGCCAGACACGCAGCACTCCTGGGCTGCCCGGCCGGCCGGTAGAGGGGCTCGGCCCCGCTATCCGCGCCCGCTCCACTGCCTCGATGCGCCGCCCGCCCAGCCACCGCTGCGCCGCGTAGGCACTGCCCTGGGCGGCGGTGACCACGTAGGAGGCGCCGAGTCTGGCGAGGGAGCAGAGCACCGAGACGGCTGGCTGCCGCAGGCCGAGCTGGCCGCCGAGGAGCAGCGCCGGCACCGGGAGGCGATGAAGCTGCTGGCGTGCGTGGACTGCGGCGCCGTCCTGGAACGGGAGCAGGTCTACCCCCACAATCGGGACGGGTACTGGACGCACGCGCGGGCGGCACCTGCCACTCCGGCCACCTGGAGCGCAAGGCCGCCCAAGCGCTGCGGGAGGACCAGGAGGCGCTGGAGGCCGCCCGGGCCGCGCACACCGGGCGGGCGCCGTGTTGGACGTGCAGGGGCCCGCTGGGTGGGCGGTTCGGCTCCGAGGGGGGAGTTGCGCGTCGAGGCGGAGCCGGAGGTGGCGGAGTGCCCGGACTGCGTGGCGGTACGGGAGGAGGAGGATCTCGGCCCGTTGTGGCTGCCGGTGCCCACGGCGAAGGAGTGGAAGCTGCTGCGGAAGAACTAGCTCACCGGCCCGTGGTGGCAGGTGCGGGTGCTGCGCTCGGAGCTCTGCCCCGCCTCCAAACGCCCCAGGGCCGTCGCTTGAGCGGGGGCGTGCGGTAGGGGGAGTGTTGGTGTGGTGGTGGGTTGGTCGGGGCCTGGGGCCTGGGGCCTGGGGTCGGGGTCGGGGCCGGGGTCGGGGCCGGGTGGTTGCGTCACACCTGGTGTGTGACGGAACTGGGGGCGGGCTACGGGCCCGGTTCCGGCCTGTGACCTCGTTGTGTTTCGAGCGCTT
>NZ_JBIWFX010000018.1:0-138473 GCF_044763225.1 Kitasatospora sp. NPDC096147
GGCGGCGCCTGCGGCGCCACGTACCCCGGCCCCGGACCCGTACTCGGCGGCAACGGCAGCGGAATGTCGTTCCCCTGCTCGATCTTCTTCATCTCCTCCGCGTTCTCGTCATCCGTCCCCCGGTGACTCGCCACCATCGACTTCAGATTCGCCGCCACCTGACCCGTGTTGTCCAGGAACGCCTTCAACGCCGCCAGCGTCTTCTCCTGCTGCTCCGACAGACCGATCACCGCCGCCGTCTTCCCACCCAGCGACTCCCCCACCAGATCCTTGCCGTAGATCTCCTTGTTCACCGTCCCCACATACGTCTTCAGGACGACGAACGCCTCCTGCAGATCGTCGTACATCCGCTGGATCATCGTCGCCGACGAATCCACCTCAGCCAGATCGATACTGAACGAACCGGAACTCCCGGCCATCTACCCCTACTCCCACCACAGTTGACCGCCGGCGCGGCACACATCCGGTGCCAATCAATCCGTCGTACGTGACCAAGGGGTGCCATCGAGCGACTGCGGAAGCAACGCACGGGTTAAGGGAGTTCGAATACCGCACCATCGCGCTCGGCCTTTCACCGGCAGCAGGGAAGTAAAGAGACCGGAGGGCAATCGACAGTGCCCGAAAGGGCAGATCCGGTCAACGCCGTTATGCGAGGGCGCGATTGAATGACCGTCAGAGCGAACCGGCCGAGGGACGGGCGGCACCGGTCCGTGCGGGGTCCCCCGCCTCGGTCAGGGCGCGGACCCGGGCCGCCAGGGTGGCCATGTCGACGGGGAAGCGGGCCTCCAGGTCGATGCCGAGCGCTTCGGCGATCACCAGGACGGAGAACAGGCAGTCCGACAACTCGTGGGCGATCCGCTCACGGTCCGCCGTCAGGTCGATACGGTGCCCCGCCTGGGCCATGACGAGTTTCGCCAGGTCGCCGACGTCACCGGCGAAGCCGAGGGCGTAGTCGGTGAGGTCCCAACGTCGGCCGAGACGCTGCTCGTTGAGCCGGTCGTAGGCATCGCGCACCTCGCGCGCGGCATCGTGCAGACCGTGTCCGTCGGACATTCCCGCCTCCTCGGCCGTCCGGGATTCAGCTGTGGGCCTCGACCAGTGAGCGCGGGTCGAAGCCGTCACCCCACCCGTGGGTAGAGAAGCCACGCCCGCCGGCCAGGTAGCCGGAGAGTGCGGCGTGCGCGGAGGCGAACATCGGCAGCGGCAGGCCCGTGGCCGGGGCCCAGCGGGCCTCCAGGTGCTTCTCCGGCTCGACGTTGGTGAGCCGGCCGCTCCAGGTGGTGGCGAGGAAGACCGAGACCAGGAAGGCGCCCTTGCCGTCCCAGCCCTCGCGGACCTGGACGGTGTGCACCAGCCGCAGCCGCTCCGGGTCCGTCAACAGGCCGGTCTCCTCGCGCAGTTCGCGGGCGGCGGCGACATCGAGCTGCTCGCCGGGCTCGACCTTTCCGCCGGGGATCGTCCAGGCCGGGGTGCCGTCCCAGCCGGGGGACGCGTACCGGAGCAGCGCGATCGCCGCCCTCTCCCGATCGTGCGCGATCACGGACACGGCCTGGCGCAGGATCTCCACGGCCCCACCTCCGAGTGGCTGGTCGCCCGGCCGGGTAGGACGGGGTCGGCGACAGATGATGCTGCCCCGTCGGAGCACCGTTCAAGCAGGACCTACCATGCGGGGATGCCCGAACCGATCGTCTACCGCGTGACCAAGTACGACCCCGCCGACCGCAACGAGCGGGGGTACTACGTGGGCACACTCGACTCCGCCTGCGACGAGGGGCCGATCGAGGCGGCGTACCTGGAGGCGCTGGCCGCGTTCGCCCGGGCGGCGGGGGTGGAGCGGCTGACGGTGCGTGAGCCGGAGCTCGGCGGGTCGGTGCACTTCGGACTCGGGCCGAGGCTGCCGGGCGGCGGCCTGGCCGACCTGTTCGCCGAGCCGACGGACTTCCACGACGGGGCCGAGGTGAGCCTGGCGACCGGGATCGAGCTGGTCCGGGTGATGCTGCGGGAGAGCGGCGGCTGGTGCCGACTGGAGGTGGCGGACCGGTTCTTCGTCCACGTCGGCTACGACCAGTACCTGTACGTCGGCACTGCGGGGCCGATCCGGCCGGGGGTGGAGCGGGCGCGCGAGCTGGGCCTGTACCCGGAGCGGATCGACGAGTCGCCGTACGCCCCCGAGCCGGACGGAAGCGCGCGGGAGCTGCCCGCCGACGCGTCGTACTGGGCCCGGCTGCGGGACGCAGTGGCGGACGGCCGGGTGCGGCTGCTGGAGGAGCGCTCCGCCATGACGCGGTGGCACTGGCTGCGCTCCCCCGGCGCGGTGGACGCGGTGCGCGCCCGGCTGGTACCGCGCGCGCGGCTCACCGCCTGGCCGGACCTGTTCACCGTCGGGCCGGCCGCCGTGCTGTCCGGGCTCGATCCCGAGGAGCACCACCGCCTGCTGTGCGAACTCCCGGACGGCCGGCTCGCCACCGACTGGTTCGACCTCCAGGACCCGGCGGACCTCGCGGTGCTGGCCGCTGCCCACAGCGTGGCCCTGGTCCCGGAGGAGTCCACGGCGTTGCCGGACGCGGTGCTGCCCGACGCCGACGGCGTGGTGCGGGTGCGCGGCTGACGACCCGGTCGGTCACGACCCGTCAGAGGCGGCGAACGGCCAGGCCACGATGTCCCGGTAGTAGATCGGGCCGGGGCCGCGCCCGATGTTGCTGCCGACCAGGTGGAGCCGTTCGGTCGGCCACGTCCGCCCCTTGAAGTCGGTCAGCCCGGCGGCGACGGCCGGGACGCTGAGCGGGTCGTCACGGCGGGCCCGGGCCAGCGTCAGGTGGGGACGCAGCCGGCGCTCCAGGAAGGTGATCCCGCAGGACCGCACCACACCCCGGACCTCGGCCGCCAGGTCGTGCAGACCGTCGAGGTCCCCCTCGATGCCGCTCCACAGCAGCCGGTCGTCGAAGTGGCCGCCACCGCGCAGGGCCAGCCGCAGGGCAGGGCGGGAGCCGGCCGTACCGGCCAGTGCGGTGCGCAGCAACGGCACGGCGCTGCTGGGGAGTTCGCCGAGGAAGGCCAGGGTGACGTGCCAGTCCTCGATCCGGTTCCAGCGCAGCTGCGGGTACGCCCGGTAGGCGGGTTGCAGCGCCCGGGCCAGTTCGTCCTTGGCATCGTCGGGCGGGGCCAGCGCCAGGAACAGGCGGCGGGTCGGCGGGTCGGGGTGTCGATCTTCCACGGGGGACATTCCAGCACCTCCGTGCGGTCCGACCACCCGCCGGGACGGCCACCCGCCGGGCGACCGGCCGACGGTCCGTCAGGCCGGGTGGGAGGGCGGTACCAGGCCGGACTGGTAGGCGATGGCGACGAGCTGGGCCCGGTCGCGGGCGTCGAGCTTGGCCATCGCCCGGTGCACGTGGGTGCGGACGGTGAAGGGGCTGACCACCATCCGTTCGGCGATCTCCTCGTTGGTGAGACCGGTGGCGGCCATCGCCATCACCTCGCGTTCGCGGGCGGTCAGGACCGCCAGCCGGGCCGAGGGTGGGGCTGCGGCGGCCGGGCCGGGCTGGGCGAGCAGACGGTCGATCACGGCCCGGGTGGCGGCGGGCGAGAGCAGGGCCTCACCCGCGGCCACCGTACGGACGGCGGCCAGGAGTTCGGCAGGGGCGGCGCCCTTGCCGAGGAAGCCGCCAGCTCCGGCGCGCAGGGCCTGGGCGACGTACTCGTCCTCCTCGAAGGTGGTCAGGATGAGCACCCGGGTCCCGGCCAGTTCCGGATCGCCGCAGATCTCGGCGGTGGCACCGAGACCGTCCGAGCCGGGCATCCGGATGTCCATCAGGACCAGGTCCGGCCGGGTGGCGCGGGCGAGTTCGACGGCCTGGTGGCCGTCGGCGGCCTCGCCGACCACCTCCATGTCGTCCTCGGAGTCGATCAGCATCCGGAAGGCGCCCCGGAGCAGGGCCTGGTCGTCGGCCAGCAGTACGCGGATGGTCATACGGAGCCGTCCTCCTCCATCGGATCGGTCAGGTCGGTCGGGTCGGTCCGGCCGGCACCGCCTGCGCGACCGGCACCACCGGCACGGTCGGCCGGGGCGTCGGGGGCAGCCGGGACGTCGGGGGCAGCCGGGCGATCGTCCAGCGCGGCCGGGCGGTCGTCCAGCGCGGCGGGGCCACCGGTCCGCAGCGGGAGTTCGGCGGTGACCAGGAAGCCGCCGTCGGGGCGCCGTTCGGTGGTCACCCGGCCGCCGACGGCGGTGGCCCGCTCCTGCATGCCGATCAGCCCGAAGCCGCCCTGCCCTCCGCCGCCCGCCGTCAGCGGGGCCCGGCCGTCCGGTGCGGGGCGGCCGTTGGCGACGGTGAGGGTGAGGCGGCTGCCGCTCCAGCCGAGCGCGATCCGGGCCTCGGCGCCCCGGGCGTGCTTGGCGACGTTGGTCAGCGACTCCTGGAGGATCCGGTAGGCCGTCAGGTCGATGCCCGGGGAGAGCGGGCGGGCCTCGCCCTCGACGCTGAGCCGGACCGGCAGCCCGGCCCGTTCGAAGGTCTGCAGCAGCTCGGGCAGCCGGTCCAGGCCGGGGGCCGGCTCCAGCGGGGCGGGCTCCTCGGCGCGGCGCAGCAGGCCGACGGTGGCGCGCAGCTCCTGGAGCGCGGAGCCGGTCGCCTCGGTGAGGTGGCTGAGCACCTCGCGGGCCCGGTCGGGGTGACGGTCCATCAGGTGGACGGCGATGCCCGCCTGGGCGTTGGCCAGCGCGATGTGGTGGGCCACCACGTCGTGCAGGTCGCGGGCGATCCGGATGCGCTCGTCGGCGACCCGGCGGCGGGCCTCCTCCTCACGGGTGCGTTCGGCCCGCTCGGCCCGCTCCTCGATGGTGGCCAGCTGGACCCGGCGGTTGCGGATCGAGTCGCCGATGGCGCCGGGCAGCAGCGACCAGGCGAGCACGCCGAGGCGTTCGGCGATCGGGCCGCCGGGGCCGAAGGCCAGGGACATGCCGGTGAGCAGGGCGGCGGTGACCAGCGAGGCGCGCAGCGAGGTGGTGCGGTCGGTGCGCACGGCGAGGAAGTAGAGCGCCAGCAGCAGCGGGGTGGCCAGGGCGGGGGTGAGCTTGGCGCTGGTGGTGGTGAGGGCGGTGGTGCAGAGCAGGGTGACCAGGACCACCGCGCGCGGGTGGCGGCGGTGCAGGAAGACGGCGGCGGTGGAGAGGGCGGCGATCAGGGCGGTGGCCAGGCCGGGGGCCTTGTAGTGGCCGGCGTTCTGATCGACCGTCACGCCCAGCACCATGACGACGACCAGGGTGGCGCCGCCCACGGCGTCCAGCAGCCGGGGGTGGTCGCGGCGGACGCGCCGCCACAGGTCGCTCATCGGGATCTGCGCTCCGGTCGGGAAGGGGTGGTCCTGGCTGCCAACGGTAGCCCTCCGCCCCCGGCCGTCGGGCCGGGGGCGGAGGGGGTGTCACACGGTCAGACGCGGGCGGGTTCGCGCTGCGGGGCCGGCGCGGGGGCGGCGGCGTCCTGGAGCTTGCTGCCCTCGACGTCGACGTCCGGCAGCACCCGGTCCAGGCCGCGCGGCAGCCACCAGGCGCGGCGGCCGAGCAGGGCGAGCACGGCCGGCACGATGGTCATCCGGACCACGAAGGCGTCGAAGGCGACGGCCGCCGCGAGCCCCAGGCCCATCATCTTGATCATCGGCTCGCTCATCCCGATGAAGCCGGCGAACACCGCGATCATGATGAAGGCGGCGGCCGTGACCACCCGGGCGTTGTGCCGGAAGCCGGTGACGATGGCCTCCTCCGGGCTCTCGCCGTGCACGAAGCCCTCCCGGATCCGGGTCACCAGGAAGACCTCGTAGTCCATGGCCAGGCCGAAGACCACGCCGACCAGGAAGATCGGCATCATGCTCATCACCGGGCCGGTCTGCTCGACCCCGATCAGGCTCGCCAGCCAACCCCACTGGAAGACCGCGACCACGGCACCGATCGCGGCGGCCACCGAGAGCAGGAAGCCGAGCGCCGCCTTCAGCGGCACCAGCACCGAGCGGAAGACCAGCAGCAGCAGGAGCACGGCCAGGCCGACCACCACGGCGAGGTAGACCGGGAGGGCGTCGGTGAGCTTCTGCGAGACGTCGATGTTCATCGCGGTGGTGCCGCTGACCAGGACGGTCGCACCGGTCTCCGCCTTCAGCCCGCCCGCGTGGCCGCGGATCGCGGTGACCAGGTCCTTGGTCGCGGCCTCGGCCGGGCCGGTCTTCGGGACGGCGCTCACCAGGGCGGTGTCCCCGGCCGGGTTGAACATCGGCGGGGTGACCGCGACCACGCCGGGCAGGCCGGCCACGGTCTTCGCCACCCGGTCGGTGGCGGCCTTCGGGTCGGGTGAGCCCTTGACGTCCACCAGCAGGGTGAGCGGGCCGTTGAAGCCGGGGCCGAAGCCCTCGGAGAGCAGGTCGTAGGCGCGGCGCTGGGTGGAGGAGGTCGGCTTGGACTCGTCGCCGGGCAGGCCCATCCGCAGGTCCAGCGCGGGGGCCGCCAGCACGCCGAGGCCGACCACACCGCCGAGCAGCACGGCCAGCGGACGGCGCAGCACGAACCGGGCCCAGCGGGCCCCGCCGTTGTCACCCTTGCCGACGACTCCCTTGCGGGCCTTGCGCGGGAGCACCCGCCGGCCGAGGAAGCCGAGCAGGGCGGGCACCAGGGTGAGCGCGACCAGCACCGCGAGCACCACCGTGCCGGCGGCGGCCAGGCCCATCTTGGAGAGCATCGGGATGTTCACCACCGACAGCCCGGCCAGCGCGATCACCACCGTCAGCCCGGCGAACACCACCGCCGAGCCGGCCGTACCGACCGCCCGTCCGGCGGCCTCGCGCAGCTCCCGGCCCTCGGCCAGCTCGGCCCGGTGGCGGGAGACGATGAACATCGCGTAGTCGATGCCGACCGCCAGGCCGAGCATCATGGCCAGCGTGCCGGTGGTGGTGGAGAGTCCGAGGGTGCTGCCCAGTGCGGTGATCAGCGCCATGCCGAGGCCGACCCCGACCAGCGCGGTGAGCAGCGGCAGCCCGGCCGCCAGCAGCGAGCCGAAGGTGATCACCAGCACGACGGCGGAGAGCGCCATGCCGATCGCCTCGCTGCTGCCGCCCGCCTCGCCCTTGGTCAGCAGCGCGGTGCCGCCGATCTCGACCTTCAGGCCGGCGTCCCGGCCGTGCTGGGCGGCCTGCTCCAGCGCGGCGGTGGCGCCGTCGGACAGCTCCCCGGCCTTGGCCGAGTAGCTGACGGTGGCGTAGGCGGTGGTGCCGTCCTGGGAGACCGCCTTCGCCTGGAACGGATCGACCGCACCGGTCACCTGCTCGGCGTGCGCCAGCTCGGCGACCGTCCGGTCGACAGCCTCCTTGGCCGGCCCGGCGGTGATCTTCTGGCCGTCGGGCGCGACGAAGACCAGGCGGGCCTGCGCCCCGTCGGCGTGGCCGCCCGGGAAGCGCTCGTTCATCAGGTCGAAGGCGCGCTGCGCCTCCGTGCCGGGCATCGCGAAGCCGTCGTCGGGCGCGGCGGGCGCCTTGGCCGCGAGCACACCGGCCACGGCCAGCACGGCGACCCAGATCAGCGTCACCCACTTGCGCCGGTCGAAGGACCAGCGGCCCAGGCGGTACAGGAACGTGGCCACGGGGTGCGGCCTCCTTCGGGGTCGGTGTGGTGCGGGGTCGGTGCCGTGCGGGTCGGCGCCCGGGTCCCGGAACGCGCCGCGAGCGGCCCGCCACCGTCTCCGGTACGGTCCGCCCGCAGCGTGCTCCATCCTTCGCGGCCGACCCCTCACCCGTCGTCGTCCCTGTGCAGGCAGCTGCCGTACTGCGTCCGCAGTACTCCCGCGCTCGCCGTCCACTACTTCCGGAGGAACCCGTCTCCTCCCTAGGCTGGCGCCGCAGCCCGTCCCCGACCGAGAGACCGAGAGACCGCCCGCCATGAACGACCCCCAGCAGGTGGTGGAGCGTCAGCTCACCGCCTACAACGCCCACGACCTCGACGCCTTCCTCGCCACCTACGCCGAGCAGGTGGAGGTGAACCGGCGCGGCGGCGACCCGCTGCGCGGCCGGGAGGCCCTGCGGGAGGTGTACGGGCCGCAGTTCGCGGCCGGCCGCTGCCGGGCCGAGATCCTGGGCCGGCTGACCGAGGGCGACTGGGTGGTGGACCACGAGCTGGCGCACGGCGTGGCCGCCGAGCCGGTCCGGGTGCTGGTGGCCTACCGGGTGCGCGCGGGCCTGATCGACCGCGTCGACTTCCTCGGCTGAGGCCCGCCCGCCGGGCTGACGCGGGCTCATCCACGGCTCCCGGCACGGCGGTTCGCTCCGTCGGATAGCGTGCCGACCATGACCGATCTCGGCGTCACCGACTGGCCGCCCACCCCGCTCCGCACCGAGCGGCTGGTGCTGCGCGGCGCCCGGCCCGGGGACCGCGCGGCGTTCGTGGAGCTGCTCGCCTCACCGCAGGTGTACGAGTACCTCGGCGGCGCCCGGCCCCGGGCGGAGCTGGAGGCGGCGGTGCCCGAGGCCCCCGGGCAGCGGCCCGGTCTGTTCGTGGTGGAGCTGGACGGGAAGATGATCGGCACCGTCACGGTCGACCGCCGCGCGGCCGGGCGGCCCGGCCGGGTCGGCCCGGCGGGCGGGGACGCCGAGCTCAGCTACCTGCTGCTGCCGCACGCCTGGGGCCGCGGCTACGCTACCGAAGCCTGCACGGCGGTGCTGCAGTGGACGGCCGCGGCCCTGCCCGGCGAGCCGGTGGTGCTCTGCACCCAGAGCGCCAACGCCCGGTCGGTGCGCCTGGCCGAGAAGCTCGGCTTCGCCGAGCTGGAGCGCTTCGAGGAGTTCGGCGCCGACCAGTGGTTCGGCGTCCGCCACCCCAGGCTCCCAGCCGCCTGACCACCGGGCGCTTCACTCGCACCGCCGCGAGCTGCAGGGCGGCGATCTGCCCGGATCAGCCCTCCGCCCTGCGCGACCGGACCAGTGCGGTGATCCGCACCGCTGCCTCCTCCGGTGCCTCGTGCTCCCAGACACGGACGGAAGCCCAACCGGCCTCCGCGAGGCGGGCGTCGGTGTCACGGTCCCGGGCGCGATTCTTCTCGATCTTCTCCCGCCAGAACGCGGAGTTGTTCTTCGGCCAGGTCGCGTGCTCGGGGCACCCGTGCCAGTAGCAGCCGTCGACGAAGACCGCGACCCGGGCGGGTCCGAAGAGGATGTCGGCCTCCCGACGGACACCCTTGAGCGGACGCCGGTGCACCCGGTACCGGAGTCCGCCGGCGTGCAGCAGTCGGCGGAGGCTGAGCTCGATGCCCGTGTCGCGGCTGCGCTGGCTGCTCATCCGTGCCCGGACCTTCGGGGTGGTCTCCAGAGGGGTCATGGTCTCATTCTGCCGCGCGGCACTCACAGAGCTCACTCACGCACCTCGGGCCGGGCGGCTGTCGGCCGGGCCCGCTAGCGTGCACGGCATGAGGGCTGAACTGGCAAGGAGCGTAGCCGCGTTGCTGCCGCCCGGGGGATGGGTGGAGCACGAGGACGGGACCGAGCCGGTGCTCTGGCTGAGCGCGGGGCCGGTCGGGGCCGGACTGTGGGAGTCGGTGCTGGCCGAGCATCCCCGGTCGGAGCTGTGGCCGCTCCTGCTCGACGGCGAGAGCCGTGAGGGTCAACACATGTGGGAGCGAGGCGAGTTCCACCCGGGCCGGGCGTCCCGGCCGGACCTCTACGATCCGGGCCTGCTTCTGGCCCGCTGGTGGACGGAGCGCCTGGCGGAGGACGGTCCGGAGCCGATCGCGCCGTTCGGGGTCCGCTGGCCGGGCCTCGTGCCGGGCGGGCCGCCTGCGGCCGACCCGGCACGGGCGGCGGCGGGCTGCGCCCGGGATGTGGTGTCCCGGCGGTCACACGTGCGGCTCGGGCTGGTGGCGGCGGAGTCGGGCGCCGAGGCGCTGGCGCTGCTGGGGTGGGACGGGGTGGCGGAGCAGGACGACGACCTCGGCACCTACGCGGCGGTGCTGGCGAGTTGGGAGGACCGGTTCGGCGCCCGGCTGGTGGCCGTGGACGGTTCGGAGCTGGTGCTGAGCGTGGCGGCACCGCCCTCCGACGAGGCGCAGGCGCTGCGGATCGCCGCAGAGCACTACGCGTTCTGCCCGGACGGCATCCGGTACGGCCCGACGGACACCTTGGCCGGGTACGCACCCACCCTGATCGACTCCGGCACCTGGCGCTTCTGCTGGGACTGAGCCGGGCGCGGCAGCATCGCCGCCGGGCGGGCCGGCTCCGCCCCGAGGTCCGACCGGAGCCGCCCGAAGGGGCGGGCGGTCCCGGCCCCGCACGCGGGCCGAAGCCGACTGCGGGCGGAGGCCGAGCCGTCGGCCGCTACGCCCCGCGCGCACCCTCCGTACTCCCGTTCACCCGTTCCTGACCGAGCACCGGCCGGTCCGCCACCGCCGCCGGGACGGCCGGACGGGCCGTCAGGCGGAGCCGCAGCCGCCTCGGGCGGTAGACGGTGGCCAGCGGGACGGCCCGGGTGTCGGCGTCCTGTTCGGGGGTGAGGCGCCAGCGGCTGAGCACGGTGGCCAGCGCGAGGGTGGCCTCGGTGCGGGCGTAGAGGTCACCGAGGCACTTGCGGGCCCCGGCGCCGAAGGCGGTGAAGGCCTGGCGGGCCGCCTGGGTCTCCTCGCCGGCCAGCCAGCGGTCCGGGCGGAACTCGTGCGGCAGCGGGAACGCCTCCGGGTCCATCGCCACCGCCGCCGGGCTGAAGACCAGGGTCGCGCCGGCCGGCAGCGGCACCCCGGCCAACTCGGTGCCGGCGCTGGTGAGCCGGGTGAACAGCCAGCCGGGCGGGTGCAGCCGGAGCGTCTCGGTGATCACCCGGTCGGTCAGTGCCAGCGCCGGCAGGTCCTCCCAGACGGCCGAGCGGCCCGCCAGCACGGTGTCGATCTCGCGGTACAATTCCTCGGCGATCGCGGGGTGTTGGCTCAGCCGGTGGAAGACCCAGGCCAGCGTGGCGGCCACCGTCTCGGTGCCGGCCGCCATCACGGTGATCACCTGGTCGTGCACCTCGGCCTCGGTCAGCCGCCCGCCGTCCTCGTCCCGGGATGCCAGCAGCGCCCCGAGCAGGTCCAACTCCCCGGATTCCAGGCCCTCCTGGCCCCGGTGACCGGCGATCAGACCCTGCGTCACCCCGTGCAGGTGGCGCAGCGCCGACCGGTAGCGGCGGTTGGCGGGGGTGGGCAGTCGGCGCAGCGGCGCGGGCAGGAACATCTGGCGGAACAGTCCGTTCAGCACCGTGTCGAAGGCCCGCTCCACGCCCCGGGTGAGCTCCGCGTCGAGCGCGGTGGACCAGAGCGTGCCGGCCACCACCCGCAGCGCCAGCCCGTAGAACTCCGGGAAGGCGTCGATCACCTGGCCGTCCCGCCACCGCCCGGTGGTGTGCTCGATCTCGGCATGCATCGCCACCGCGTAGTGCCGCAGCTGAGGGCGGGTGAAGGCACCCTGCATCAGCCGCCGCTGCCGCCGGTGGTCCCGGTACGGACAGGTGACCAGGCCGTTGCCCGCCACGTCGCGGGCCCGGTCGTAGAACACCCCGCCCTTGTCGTAGACCTGGTCCCCGGTCAGCACCCGGCGCAGCAGTTCGGGGTGGCAGGGCACGTAGGCGGTGGACGGGCCGATCCTGATCCGGACCAGGTCCCCGTGGGCGGCCAGTGAGGTCATGAACCGGACCGGACTGCGTGTCATCTGCCAGGCGTGCCCGACCCCGGGCACCGCTCCGGGGGCCGTACCGACCACGAAGGTCTGCTGGTTCACCGCGCTCCTCCTCGTCCTCAGGGCGTGCCGCACCCGTCCGGCGGCACGCCCTGGGGACTACATCGGCCGATCGGCCGCACGGGTGAAGCTCCGGGCGGCTACCGGCCCTGCTCGGCGGCGAGGTAGACCCAGGCCGTGGTACCGGAGGCGAGCACCACCTCGCGGCGGGCGTAGTCGTCCACCTCGTAGTCGTCGGCGGCGGCCAACTCCTCGTCGGTGATGGTGAAGACCCGGCCCTCGACCGAGTCCTCCGGGTCCTCGGAGCGCAGCACCAGCGGGTGGCGGTCGGTGCCGCTGGTGGCGATCACGGCCGGGTCGGTGATCCGGAGCACGGTCATCCGGTGGCCCGGCAGGGCATCGGCGCTCCCCTCCAGCACCCTTCCGAAGCGGTCGAGTTGGACCTGTTCGAGCTGCAGGGTGCCGTAGGAGAAGAGACGGTGGGTCATCGCCGGGTACCTCCAGGGTCGCTCGGATCGGGACCCCGCCATCCAAGCAGCCCGAACGCCCGCACCAGGAGGAGTTTCCCCGAGTGCGGGCGTACTGGGTCAGAACGGCCCGACGGACCGGCTGCCGGATCAGCGGCTGCCGGTCCAGCGCCTGCCGGTTCACCGGCTGCCGGTTCAGTGGCTGCCGTTGACCACCGAGTTCTGGATCGCGCCCTCGGCGAGCTGGCGCTTCTGCAGCACGGTGTCGTAAGTACCGTTCACGATGAGCGTGTTGACCGCCTTGACCAGGACGTCCCGGAGCTCCTGGTCGCCCTTGCGGACCGCGATGCCGAACGGCCGGGACTGCAACTGCGGCCCGGCCAGGTCGAAGGTCTTGCCGCCGTCCAGGGTCAGCGCGTTGTACTGGGCCTTGGGGTAGTCGGTGATGTAGACGTCGGCACCGCCGCCCCGGACGTTGGCCAGGGCCTCGTCGTCGGAAGCGGTCTCCAGCACCTTGAGCGGCTTGCCGACGTGCTCGCACGCCTTCTGCTGACGGGTCACCAGGTCGTTGTGGGTGGTGCCCTTCTTCGCCGTGACGGAGTGACCGCAGAGATCGTCGATGCTGGAGACGCCCTTGGGGTTCTTCTCCTTGACCACCATGCCGATGCCCGCCATGAAGTAGTCCACGAAGTCCACCCCCTCGTTGACCGGGTCGCCGTTCTTGTCGACGCCGAGCTGGCGCTCGCGGGTGTCGGTGATGCCGGACATGCCGATGTCGTACTTCTTGGAGAGCAGACCGGGCAGCACGTTGGCGAACGCCCCGGCGTCGAAGAAGTCCAGCTTCACCCCGAGCAGCGGCTCCATCGCGGCGGCCAGATCGGCGTCCAGGCCGTCCGCCTTGCCCTCGCCGTTCTTGAAGATCACCGGGGCCGCGGTGAAGGAGGCGCCGACCTTGATGACTCCGGCGTCCCGGTACTGCTTGGGCAGTTGGTCCCGGAGCGAGACCTTCTTCTCACCCGCGCCACCGCCCGAGGTGCTCGAACCGCAGGCGGTGAGCAG
Source organism: Kitasatospora sp. NPDC096147 (assembly GCF_044763225.1). Taxonomy (NCBI): domain Bacteria; kingdom Bacillati; phylum Actinomycetota; class Actinomycetes; order Kitasatosporales; family Streptomycetaceae; genus Kitasatospora; species Kitasatospora sp. NPDC096147. The sequence goes on from NZ_JBIWFX010000018.1 coordinate 13,254, forward strand.
CAGGGCGCCGATGACGGCTCCGGTGACGAGGTGGGTGCGACGGCTGGCGAGGCCCTTGTTCATGTTCATCCCGACGGATCGCGCGGTGCGGGGCCGGGCACGGCTTCGGCGGGCACGCCGCGGGCACCCGACCGGCCCCCGCGCCGATGGTTCCCTTCCCGGGCAGGGCACTGCCCCGGGAACGCTTCCGTCGACCGCCGTCCGACGAACTGCCGGACCGATGATAACCAGCATGCGCACGCCACCCCACGCCCGGGTTCGTGCACCGCCAGACCGCCGGGCGGACCGCCCCCGACCTGCGGGGACGCCTGCGGGCCGATCCCCGGCGGGCGCTTCGGGCAGCCCCGCGCGACGCCGCCCCGCACCACGGCCGGGGCACCGCGCCGTACGAGTTCACCCAGGTGCCGCCGAGCCTTCACCGTTCCTCCCTGGCACCTACTCCGGTCCCCCTCGAAGGGGCCGGCCCGGAGGTGCGAAGGCGCGGGCCGCGCCACCGTCCCTCCGGGTGGCCGCGCGAGGGAGGTCGGCGGGTGCGGGTTGGTTCGACGGGTCCGCGCGGTCGACCTCCGGGCCGTCAGGTCGTGCGAGATCCGACCGTCGGCGAGCACCGGAGCCGACGGACGGTCAGCGCTGCTGCGCGCGGCGGCGACAGGCCGCGCTGGTGACCCGGCAGAAGTCCACGTGGGCAGGGGTGGTGAGGACGGCACTGCGGTGCACGACGACGCCCGCCTCCGGTTCGGTGGTGGCACACTTCGCTCACACCGGTGGTTGACACCCGTGGTGATGTCGAGGATTCTCACACGGCAACGCCTGAATGTGGCAGAGCACCATGAGCGGGAGAGAGCGCGTGGACCGCAGCCCGGCCCAGACCCTGGTCGTCCGGCTGCGCGGGCGGCTGCCCTCGCTGTCCCCCGTCGAACGGGCCGTCGCCGAACGCGTCCTGGCCGATCCGGCCGGCACCGCCGCCCTGAGCATCAGCCAACTCGCCGCCGCGGCAGGCGTGTCGGACACCTCCGTCACCCGCTTCTGCCGCACCCTCGGCCTGCGCGGCTACCCCGACCTGCGGGTGGCACTGGCCGCCGCCCAGGTCGCGGCGGACGAGGAGTACGCCGTCCGGGTCGGTGCCGACGGCGACGTCACGGCGGACGACGACACCCGCACCGTGGTCGCCAAGGTGGCCCGGCTGAGCGCCCGCGCGGTCGAAGAGACCGCCGCCCAACTCGACCTGACCGTCCTGGAGTCGGTGGTCGGGAAGCTCGCCGCAGCCCGCCGCGTCGAGGTGTACGCGGCCGGGGCGGGCGCGGTGGTGGCGGCCGATCTGGAGTACAAGCTCCAGCACCTCGGCCTGGTCGGCACCGCCCGCTCCGACGTGCACCGGGCCCTGATCGGCACGGCCCACCTCACCCCCGAGGACGTGGCGGTCGGCATCTCCTACTCCGGCCGGACCTCCGAGGTGCTCGACCCGATCGCCGAGGCCGCCCGCCGGGGTGCCACCACGGTGGCCCTCACCAGCGACCCCGGCTCCCCGCTGGCCGGCGCAGCCGACCTGGTGCTCACCTTCGCCGGGCGGGAGACCGCCTTCCGCACCGGTTCGACCGTCAGCCGGATCGCCCAACTCACCGTGGTGGACTCGCTCTACGTCCGACTCGCCCAGCTGCTGGAGTCCCGTACCGCCGACGCCCTGCACCGAGCCCACGAGGCCGTCCGGGTCCGCGAGGGCCGCAGCACCACCGTTCGGAGGAAGCGCTGAGATGACCGACCCCGACCTGCTCCTCGGCATCGACGTCGGCGGCACCGGCATCCGGCTGGCCCTCGCCCCGGCCCGCCTGCCCGACGATCGGACCGACCACCTGGACGCGGCGCTGCGGACCGTGCGCATCCCCGCCCCCGCCCGGATCACCGCCGGCGGCCTCGACGCAGCCGCCCTGCTGGACGGGTTGCTGCCCGCCCTAGCCGAGCTCCTCCCGTCCGGCGCCCGGGTCGGCACGGTGGCGGTGGGCGCCACCGGAATGGCCATGCTGGGGCGGGAGTTGGCCGCCGCCCTGCCGGCCCCCCTGATCCGGGCCACCGGCGCCCGCCACCTGGTGCTGGCCAGCGACGCGGTCACCGCCTACGCGGGGGCCCTCGGCAGCCACCCGGGCGTGGTCGTCGCCGCCGGCACCGGCGTGGTCGCCCTCGGCCTGCATCCGGCGCCGTCCGGCGACCGGAACGGCGAGCACGAGGCAGCCGGCCGACACGTGCCCCAGCGGACCGGCCACGCCCCGCAGGCCCGACCCCGTCCGGGCGAGCGGCCCGAACGCGAGGCAGAGCGGCCGGCGGAGCGGCAGGCCGTGCCCGCGACTCCCGGCGCCACCTGGCGCCGCGCCGACGGCTGGGGCCAACTCCTCGGCGACTGCGGCGGCGGTTCCTGGCTTGGCCGGGCCGCTCTGGAGGCCGCGTTGCGCGCCGTGGACGGCCGGCCGGGCGGCTCCGTGGCCCTGCTGACGCTCGCTCAGGACCGCTACGGCCCGGCCGCCGGCCTCCCCGCCGCGCTCCAGACCCGGGCCGACCGGGCCGGCCTGCTCGCCGCCTTCGCTCCGGACGTGGCCACCGCCGCCGCCGACGGCTGCCCGATCGCCGACGGTCTGCTCCGCCGGGCCGGCGAGGAGATCGCGGCCACCGCGACCGCCGCCGCCACCGGCCTGGTCACCGCCCGACTCGCCCTCACCGGTGGCCTGTTCAACCTCGCAGCGCTGCGCGCGGCGACCCTCGCCGCGCTCCCCCCGCACCTCCACCCGCAGGCCCCGGACGGCCCGCCCCTGCTCGGTGCGCTCCGCCTGGCTGCCACGGCGGCGGCGGACTCCCCCTGGCCCGCCGACCCGCCGCTGCTCGACTTCCGCACCCTCTGAGGCGCACCCGGCACCGGCCCGAGGAGCAGACCGGGGAGCCGACCGAAAAGCAGCGCACCCCAGCATCCCCGGGCAGGGGGCACCACACCGGAGACCGGGCGACGTGCCGTACGCGGCCATCGGCACGCGACCAGCGGCCACCGAAGCGGGCGGAGCCCGTCCCGCCCGCTCCCGGACCGGAGGGGCACGCGCCGGAGCAACCGCCCCAACAGCCGACCCGCCCGACGCTCCGTCAGGCGAACCGGCTGCTCCGCACCGGCCCGGCCGACCGCACCCGGTCCCGGGTGGCCTCCGCCTGCGCCCAGGTCCCGGCCACCCGCGCCGCGTACGCCGCCAGCACCTCCGCCGAGTCCGCCGGAGTCCCGCCGTCGCCTTCGTCCGGCGTGCCCGAGGCCGCGAGGATCGCCTCCGCCAGCTCCTCCGCCGTACGCCGGTCGGGCTCCGGCGCGATCCGCTCGCCGTCCGCGTCGAAGCCCATCCCCGGCTCCCAGGGCGCGACCACGGTCTGAGCCAGCAGGCCGCAGACGTCGGCCGAGACGATCGGGGTGTCGGTCCAGCAGGTGACGTGCTCGTAGAGGATCTCGTCCGGTGCGCGCTCGTTCAGCGCCGCCACCAGTTCCTGGTCACACGCGTTCAGGTCGTAGGCCACCACCAGCGCCCCCGCGACGCCGGGACGGTACGGCGCGGCCGGCAGGCCGAACAGCTCGGCCGCCGCCAGCCCGAGCGCCCGGCTGCCCCGGTCCGGCAGCAGCCCGACCAAGGTCACCCGGCGCCCGGTGGCCTCCAGCACCACCCGCAGCCGGTCCAACCCGAGCCGGCAGTTGTCGAAGGAGTCGCCCAGGTACGCGTACCGCCCGGTCATCCCGGCCTCGAAGCCGTACGGGGAGAGGGTGGCCAGCAGACCACCCGTCAGCACGTGGTGCCAGCCCCGCAGGTCCTGGTCGTCCACCGGCGGGGCGGCTGCCGCCCGGGCCAGCGAGCGGGCGATCCGGTCGGCGGCCGGCCGCCACGGCTGCTCGGGCTCGGCCAGCCGCCCGAAGACCTCACGGGCCAGCTCCAGCCGACCCCCCATCAGCGCGTTGAACGCCAGCAGGTACCCCTCCGGCCAGTCGTCGAGCCCCGACGGCCGGGCGGCCTGGTCCTGGAGCACCTCGACGGCCTCGCCGTGCCGGTCCCCGTCCTCCAGTGCGGCCACCAGCTCCATCAGCACCTTGCGCACCCGCTGCGGATCCACCGCCTTGGGCCGACCGAACAGCCCGCGCTTCGGCTCGCGGACGATCGCCAGCGCCTCCCGCAGGGCCGGCACGGCGAGCGCGGAGAGCCCGTGCTCGATGCAGGCGTAGCCGTAGTCGTACAGTGCCCCCGGATCGTCGACGTCGTCCGCCAACTGCGCTGCCGCACCGTACAGTTCGTCGATCTCGGCCAGCCCGGCCAGCCGCACCACCAGCGGTGCGAGCTCACCGGCGGACAGCCGGTCGGCGAGCCGCCGGAGCTCCCGGGCCGTGCCGGGCAGGTCCTCGGCAGCGAGCAGTTCTTCCGCCGTGGCGAGATCGGGGTGCACGGGTTCTTCCTCCGGAGGTCGGTGTGGGCGCCGATGATCGGGCGCCCGCCCGATCATCGGCGCCCACACCACCCCGGGCAAATTCCTTTTCAACACCGCCGCACGGGACCGTGACCCGGCCGACCGTCGAGGTCGACCCGGGGCAGGACACCGCCCCACCACTCGGGCAGCGGGCCCGACCGATGCCCCGCACCCGCGCCGCGCGCCACGAACTCCACCGCACCACGGATGAGTTGGCCAGGTCGGCTTCCGCGGCATCCGGCTCCGGATGGGGTCGGCACAACCGGGCCTGGGCCCCTGGGCGGGAGCACCCGCCGCCGGCCGACGACCACGTCGGATCAGCAGCACCACCGACCGACCACCGCACCGAGCCCCGCCACTGGCCCCCCGACGCCCCCTCCGCCAGCACCGGGCCGCACCGAGCACCCCACACCGAACCTGAGTACGCCTACTCTGTTCCGCCCTACCCCCCGGCCGGAAGGCTGGCCCCATGACGAACCGGCTCCCGCAAACGACCGCCCTCCTCCTCGCCCTGCTCGCGGCCACCGCCTGGGCCGGCTGGCTCGGTTGGGACCAGCAGCGCGACGTGCACCCGGACGGCTCGGTCTCCGGCCCGTACGAGGCGTGGCAGGTGATCGGCCTGGCGCTGACCCTGCTGCCCGCCGTGGTGTGGGCCGCCGCCCGGCGGCACGGAGCGGCGGCGGCGCTCGGCACCTCGGCCGGGCTCACCCTCGCGGTCGCCCTCGACTGGTCGGACGACGGGAGCGGGCTCTTCCTGGTGGGGGCGGCGATGGTCGCGGTCGGCAGCCTGGCGGCCACCGGGGTGGTGGCCGGGCTGACCACCGCCGCCGCACGGGCCGTTCGCCCCTGAACCTTCGCCCGGCCACCGCCCCGGAGGGGGGCCGAGCTGACGGTGAGCGGGGGGCGCCTCCGTGAAGTCCGTCACCCCGGCGGGGCTCCGTCCCTGGTCAGGGGCGGTCCGGCGGCAAGATCGAAACGGGCCGAAGTTAGCATGGGGGCAAGGCCCTACCCTCGAAAGATGGACTTGTGACTGTCAACGACGACGTGCTCACGAACTGGAACAACCGCGAGGAGATCGCGGAGTCGATGATTCCGATCATCGGCCGACTGCACCGGGAGAAGGACGTCAACGTCCTGCTGTACAGCCGCTCCCTGGTGAACAAGTCGGTGGTCTCGATCCTCAAGACCCACCGGTTCGCCCGCCAGATCGCCGGCGAGGAGCTCTCGGTCACCGAGACGCTGCCCTTCCTGCACGCGCTCACCTCGCTCGACCTCGGCCCGTCCCAGATCGACCTCGGGATGCTGGCCTCGACGTACAAGCACGACACCCGCGGCCTGACGGTCGAGGAGTTCACGGCTGAGGCGGTGGCCGGTGCGGTCGGCCCCAACAAGCTGGAGCGCCGCGAGTCCCGCGACGTCGTGCTCTACGGCTTCGGCCGGATCGGCCGACTGCTGGCCCGCCTGCTGGTCGAGAAGGCCGGCTCGGGCAACGGCCTGCGGCTGCGGGCGATCGTGGTCCGCAAGGGCAAGGGCGACGACCTCGTCAAGCGCGCCTCGCTGCTGCGCCGCGACTCGATCCACGGCCAGTTCAACGGCACCATCACGGTGGACGAGGCGACCAACACGATCGTCGCCAACGGCACCGCGATCCAGGTCATCTACTCGAACGACCCGACCACGGTCGACTACACCGCTTACGGCATCGACAATGCCATCCTGATCGACAACACCGGCATCTGGCGCGACCGCGAGGGCCTGTCGAAGCACCTGCAGCCCGGCATCGCCAAGGTCGTGCTGACCGCGCCCGGCAAGGGCGACGTGCCGAACATCGTGCACGGCGTCAACCACGACACCATCAAGCCGGACGAGCAGATCATCTCCTGCGCGTCCTGCACCACCAACGCGATCGTCCCGCCGCTGAAGGCGATGGCGGACGAGTACGGCGTGCTCCGCGGCCACGTGGAGACCGTCCACTCGTACACCAACGACCAGAACCTGCTGGACAACTACCACTCCTCGGACCGCCGTGGCCGCGCCGCCGCGCTGAACATGGTGATCACCGAGACCGGTGCCGCGTCCGCCGTCGCCAAGGCCCTGCCGGACCTCAAGGCGAAGATCAGCGGCTCCTCGATCCGGGTGCCCGTGCCGGACGTCTCGATCGCGATCCTGAACCTGCAGCTGTCCCGCGAGACCACCCGCGAGGAGGTCCTCGACCACCTGCGCGAGGTGTCGCTGACCTCGCCGCTGCGCCGTCAGATCGACTTCACCAACGCCCCCGACGCGGTGTCGAACGACTTCATCGGCTCCCGCCACGCCTCCATCGTGGACGCGGGCGCGCTCAAGGTGGACGGCGACAACGCCATCCTCTACCTGTGGTACGACAACGAGTTCGGCTACTCCTGCCAGGTCGTGCGGGTCGTCCAGCACGTCTCGGGCGTCGAGTACCCGACCTTCCCGGCCCCGGCCACCACGGTCTGACCGACCGTCCGGAGCCACGGCCGACCGAGGCCGCCCCCGCCGACACGGTGGGGGCGGCCTCGGCCGTTCGCGCAACCGTTGATCGTCCGAGCGGATGAAAAGCGGTGTCGGACAATACGGTTTGACGGCGTTTCAGGAGGTGGGGGCCGTTCCCGCCGGTGCACTCTCCGGAGAACGACCCCCGGAGAAAGGCCCAGGTAACGCCGGTGCCCGCGCTACGCCGCCCACCCAGGAGAGCAGCAGCTCTCACCGTCCTCTCGCTCTGCGCCGGCTACCTCGGGGCCTGGATCCCCGGCGCCGAGGCCGCAGCCGGAGACGGCTCGGTCACCGTCCGGGTGGTCCGGGAGGTGAACGGGAACGGCGCGTACGACAGCGTCCTGGAGCCCGGGATGGCCGGGGTGACGGTCAATCTGACCGACGACGCCGGCACCACGATCAGCGGCACCACCGGGACGAACGGCCAGGTCACCCTGAACGCCGGCACCAGCACGCTGACCGGCGGGAAGTACCGGGTGCAGGTGATCAACCCCAAGCCGGGCGTGCTGTACTCGGCCTTCGCCGACCGCACCGGCCTGTCCGGGGCACCGAACAAGCTGAGCAGCACCGAGGAGTTCGTCGACCTCTCCGGCGGCAAGAACGTCTCCTACACCACGGCCTTCTGGAACCCGGGCGACTACTGCCAGAAGAACGCGCCGCTGGTCACCGCCTGCATCCGCAGCGACATCGCGCCGGTGGACGCCGCCACCACCCGGACCCTGGTGCAGTTCCCCTACAACGCCCGCGGCGTGGACAACCAGACCACCAACCTGGCCACCAAGGCGCAGACCGGTGCGCTGTACGGCATCGGCTACGGCAAGCAGAAGAAGTGGATCTTCAGCGGCGCCCACGCCCACCGCGGCGCCGGCTACGGCCCGTCCGGCCAGGGCGCGATCTACCTGACCGACCGCGCCACCAACACCACCACCCTCTTCACCACCGTCCCGAACGCCGGCACCACGGCCCACGCCTTCGCCACCGACACCGACGTCGGCTTCACCCCGTACGTGGCCAAGGAGTCGCTCGGCGACGTCGAGGTCTCGGAGGACGGCCAGGACCTCTACGTGGTGAACCTGGCGGACCGTCAGCTCTACCGCTACGACGCCACCGCGAAGACCGCGAGCGCCGCCAAGGCCGTCTACCCGATCCCGCAGCCGACAGTCCCGTGCCCGGCGGACGGCGACTGGCGTCCGTACGGCCTCGGCATCCAGGACGGCGTGGTCTACGTCGGCGGCGTCTGCTCCGGCGAGTCGACCCAGCTGAAGTCCGACCTGCGCGCCGTGGTGCGCACCTTCGACCCGGTGGCCGGGACCTTCGGCGCGGTGGTGATGGACGAGAAGCTGGACTTCCCGCGCCCGATCTCCTTCGAGTCGGCGTCCAACTGCAAGGGCGCCTCCTGGTACCCCTGGAACGACCGGATCCCGAACCAGCAGGACGGCAAGAACTGCCCGGCCGGGTACTACGCCAACCCCGAGCCGATGCTGGCCGACATCATCGTCGACACCGACGGCTCGCTGATCCTCGGCTTCCGCGACCGCCTGACCGACCAGCTCGGCCAGGGCCAGGTGATCGCCCCCGGCAGCGGCCTCTACCAGCCGGCCTCCGGCGGCTCGCTCGCCCGGGCCTGCCTCTCCGGCACCACCTTCGTGATGGCCGAGAACGGCGGCTGCGGGAAGACCGGACGGGGCACCAACTACTACTACAACCGCACCTACTGGGAGCACGGCAACGGCATGTTCGCCGGCAACGCGCTCTCCAAGGTCGAGGCGACCATCGCCAGCTCCGCCGTCGACCCGGTCGGCGAGATCTTCTCCGGCGGCACCGCCTTCGCCAACCGCGACGGCTCCGAGAGCCCGCGCGACGCCACCCACGGCAACCGGCTCACCACCACCTTCGGCAAGGGCGGCTCGATGGCCGACCTGGAGGTGCTGTGCGACGAGGCGCCGCTCCAGATCGGCAACCGGGTCTGGTACGACGTCGACAAGGACGGCATCCAGGACCCCGGCGAGAACCCGGTGGTCGGTGCGACCGTCCGGCTCTACGACGCGAGCGGCACGATCGTCGGCACCATGAAGACGACCGCGCGCGGCGAGTACTACTTCGACGACTCCAACGTGGCGGGCGGCCTCAAGCCGAACACCCGGTACACCGTCAAGGTCGACCTGCCCGCCGACTACGCCTCCGGCGGCCCGCTGTTCCAGTGGGTGCCGACCCAGGCCGACGCGGGCAGCAACGACTTCATCGACAGCGACGGCCGGGTGCCGCCCGGCGGCACGTACCCCGAGTACTCCCTCACCACCGGCGGACCGGGCCAGAACAACCACACCTACGACTTCGGCTTCAACCAGCCGACCGGCACGGTCACGGTGACCAAGACCGACCCGGCGGGCAAGGTGCTGCCGGGCGCCGTCTTCCAGCTCTGGCGGGAGAGCAACTCCACGGCCGGGCTGCAGACCGACGGCGCCACCCCGGACACCAAGGTCGGCACCCCCTGCACCACCGGGGCCGACGGCAAGTGCACCGCCGACGTCGGCCTGGGCACCTACTACTGGCAGGAGACCAAGGCCCCCGATGGCTACCTGATGCCGGCTCAGCCGGTCTTCGGGCCGATGACGCTGACCCTGGCCAACTACCAGCAGGGCGGCGCCGTCACGGCCGTCGACCAGCCGATGACCGGCGTGCTGACGGTGACCAAGACCGACCCGGCGGGCAAGGTGCTGCCGGGCGCCGTCTTCCAGCTCTGGAAGGACACCAACGGCACGGCCGGCCTGCAGACCGACACCGACACCAAGGTCGGCGCCCCCTGCACCACCCCCGCCAACGGCCAGTGCACCGCCACCGTCGACCTGGGCACCTACTACTGGCAGGAGACCCAGGCACCCGACGGCTACTCCCTCCCGACCCCGAGCGTCTTCGGCCCGGCCGTGCTGACCTCCGCCAACTACCAGGCGGGCGTCACCACCGTGGCCGTCGACCAGCCGCTGACCGGCGCCGTGACGGTCACCAAGACCGACCCGGCCGGCCAGGTGCTGGCGGGCGCGCAGTTCCAGCTCTGGCGGGAGACCAACGGCACCGCCGGGCTCCAGCAGGACGCGGACACCAAGGTCGGCGCCGTCTGCACCACCCCCGCCGACGGCCGCTGCACCACCACCGTCGAGCTCGGCACCTACTACTGGCAGGAGACCAAGGCCCCCGACGGCTTCCTGATGCCGGCTCAGCCGGTCTTCGGCCCGCTGGTCCTGACCACCGCCAACTACCGGCAGGGCGTCACCGTCACGGCGGTCGACCAGCCGATGACCGGCAGCGTGACGGTCACCAAGACCGACCCGAAGGGTGCGGTGCTGGCCGGGGCCGAGTTCCAGCTCTGGCGCGAGACCAACGGCACCACCGGCCTCCAGCAGGACGCGGACACCAAGGTCGGCACCCCCTGCACCACCCCCGCCAACGGACAGTGCACCGCCACCGTCGGCCTCGGCACCTACTACTGGCAGGAGACCAAGGCACCGGCCGGCTACGAGCTGCCCGCCCAGCCGGTCTTCGGCCCACTCACCCTCACCTCGGCCAACTACACCGCCGGGGTCACCGCCACCGCCGTCGACCAGCCGGTCAAGGGCAGCGTGACGGTCACCAAGACCGACCCGAAGGGCCAGGTGCTGGCCGGAGCCGAGTTCCAGCTCTGGCAGGACACCGACGGCACCACCGGCCTCCAGACCGACACCGACACCAAGATCGGCACCCCCTGCACCACCCCCGCCGACGGCCGCTGCACCGCCACCGTCGAGCTCGGCACCTACTACTGGCAGGAGACCAAGGCACCGGAAGGCTTCCTGCTCCCCTCCCCGGCCGTCTTCGGCCCGCTGGTCCTCGACCTGACGAACTACCAGACCGGCGTCACCACCACGGCGATCGACCAGCCGATGACCGGCGCGGTCACCGTCACCAAGACCGACCCGGACGGCAAGGTGCTGGCCGGCGCCGAGTTTCAGCTCTGGCGCGAGACCAACGGCACCGACGGCCTCCAGCAGGACACCGACACCAAGGTCGGCGCCGTCTGCACCACCCCCACCGACGGCCGCTGCACCACCACCGTCGAGCTCGGCACCTACTACTGGCAGGAGACCAAGGCGCCCGACGGCTTCCTGATGCCCGATCAGCCCGTCTTCGGCCCGCTCACCCTCACCTCCGCCAACTACACCGCCGGGGTCACCGCCACCGCCGTCGACCAGCCCATGACGGGTGTGGTCACCATGGTGAAGACCGACCCCCGGAACAACCTGCTGGCCGGGGCCGAGTTCCAGCTCTGGCAGGACACCAACGGCACGGCCGGGCTCCAGCAGGACACCGACACCAAGGTCGGCACCCCCTGCACCACACCCGCCAACGGGCAGTGCACCGCCACCGTGGGCCTGGGCACCTACTACTGGCAGGAGACCAGGGCCCCCGAGGGCTACGACCTTCCTGCCCAGCCGGTCTTCGGCCCGCTGGTCCTGACCAGCGCCAACTACCAGGCCGGCGTCACCGCGACCGCCGTCAACGAGCCCGTCAAGGGCGAGGTGACGGTCGTCAAGACCGACCCGGCCGGCAACACCCTCGCCGGCGCGCAGTTCCAGCTCTGGCACGAGACCAACGGCACCTCCGGTCTCCAGACCGACGGCGACACCAAGGTCGGCCCGGTCTGCACCACCCCCTCCACCGGCCGGTGCACCACCGCGGTCGAGCTCGGCACCTACTACTGGCAGGAGACGCAGGCCCCCGAGGGCTACGAGCTGCCCGCCCCGGCCGTCTTCGGCCCGCTGGTCCTCGACCTGACGAACTACCAGACCGGCGTCACCACCACGGCCGTCGACCAGCCGATGACCGGCGCCGTCACCGTCACCAAGACCGACCCGGACGGCAAGGTGCTGGCGGGCGCGCAGTTCCAGCTCTGGCGGGAGACCAACGGTACGGACGGCCTCCAGCAGGACACGGACACCAAGGTCGGCGCCGTCTGCACCACCCCCGCCGACGGCCGCTGCACCACCACCGTCGGCCTGGGCACCTACTACTGGCAGGAGACCAAGGCCCCCGACGGCTACGTCCTCCCCGACCCGGCCGTCTTCGGCCCACTCACCCTCACCCCCGCCAACCACCGACAGGGCGTCAGCACCACCGCCGTCGACCAGCCCGTCCGGGGCCTGGTCACGGTGACCAAGACCGACCCCGACGGCAAGGTCCTCACCGGTGCCGTGTTCCGCCTCTGGCGGGAGTCGAACGGCACGGCCGACCTCCAGCGCGAGGGCGGCACCCCGGACCTGGTGCTCGGCGAGCTCTGCCGTACCCCGGCCGACGGCCGCTGCGCCCGGCAGGTGGAGATCGGCACCTACTACTGGGAGGAGACCCAGGCCCCCGACGGCTACCTGCTGCCGGACCGCCCGGTGGCCGGACCGCTGGAGATCACCGCAGCCAACGCCTCGGCCGGCGCCACCCTCACCGTGGTGAACCAGCCGATGACCGGTCAGGTCGGCGTCCTGAAGACCGACCCGAGCGGCACCCCGCTGGGCGGGGCCGAGTTCCAGCTCTGGCAGGACACCAACGGCACCGACGGCCTCCAGCAGGACACCGACACCAAGGTCGGCACCCCCTGCACCACCCCCGCCAACGGCCGCTGCACCACCACCGTCGACCTGGGCACCTACTACTGGCAGGAGACCAAGGCCCCCGACGGCTACCTGCTCCCGGACCCGGCCGTCTTCGGCCCGCTCACCCTCACCCCCGCCAACCACCGACAGGGCGTCAGCACCACCGCCGTCGACCAGCCGGTGACCGGCAAGGTGACGGTCCTCAAGACCGACCCGAGCGGCACCCCGCTGGCCGACGCCGAGTTCCAGCTCTGGCAGGACACCAACGGCACCGACGGCCTCCAGCAGGACACCGACACCAAGGTCGGGACCCCCTGCACCACCCCGCTCGACGGCACCTGCTCGGCCACCGTCGGGATCGGCACCTACTTCTGGGAGGAGACCCGGGCTCCGGCCGGCTACCAGCTCCCGCGACCGGCCGTCTTCGGCCCGCTCGCCATCACCGCCGCCAACCACGCGGCCGGTGCGAGCGTCACCGCCGTCGACCAGCCCCTCCCCGGCGCGGTCAGCGTCCTGAAGACCGATCCGGACGGGAAGCCCCTCCCGGGTGCCGTCTTCCAGCTCTGGCGCGAGGCCAACGGCACCGACGGCCTCCAGCCGGACGGCGACACCAAGGTCGGCGACCCGTGCACCACCCCGGCCGACGGCCGGTGCCTCAGCAACGTCCCGATCGGCACCTACTACTGGCAGGAGAGCAAGGCCCCCGACGGCTACGAGCTCCCGGCCCGACCGGTGTTCGGCCCGCTGGTCCTGACGGTCGCCACCTTCGACCAGGGCGTCAGTGTCACCGCCGTCAACCGCCCGCTCCGGGGCTGGGTCACCGTCCTCAAGACCGACCCGGCCGGCAACGCCCTCGGCAGAGCCGTCTTCCAGCTCTGGCAGGAGACCAACGGCACCCCCGGCCTCCAGCCCGACACCGACACCCGGATCGGCACCCCCTGCAGCACCTCGGCCTCCGGCCAGTGCAGCGCCGAGGTCGGGCTCGGCAGCTACTACTGGGAGGAGACCGCCGCCCCCGTCGGCTACCTGCTGCCGTCCCCCACCGTCTTCGGCCCGCTCACCATCACCAAGGAGAACTACCGAAAGGGCCTCTCCGCCACGGTGGTCAACGAGCCCCGCCCCGGGTACGTCCACCTCCTCAAGCGGGACGGCCGGACGCACGCCGCCCTGGCCGGCGCCGTCTTCCAGCTCTGGCAGGAGACCAACGGCACCGACGGCCTCCAGGCCGACGGGGACACCCGCATCGGCACCCCCTGCACCACCGACCCCGACGGCGGCTGCCACTTCGGCCCGCTGCCCCCCGGCCGCTACTACGCCGAGGAGACCAAGGCCCCCGACGGCTACCGCCTCCCGACCGTGCCGGTCACCGAACTGACCCTCGGCACCGACGGCCCGACCACCTCCACCACCGTGACGGTCGACAACGACCGCATCCCGCCGCCGCCCCCGGAGAAGCCCCGGAAGCCCCTCCCCAAGACCGGCATCCCGACCTTCCTCCTCACCACCACCGCCGCCCTGCTCACCGCAGCCGGCCTGGTGCTCCTGCTGACCCTCCGTCAGCGTCGCCGCAAGGCGTGATCACTGAGCTCCTGAGCTCCTGATCCCTGCGGGGTGGGACCGGCCTCGAAGGCCGGTCCCACCCCGCAGGCATGTCCACGTCCCGGGCCAGGGCGACCCGCTACGCCCACGCGCCGATCCGCACCGGCTCCGGCCGGAGCACGACCCCGGTGGCCGCCTCCACCTGGTGGGCCAAGCGGTCCAGGGCCCGGGCGAAGCCGGTCGCGGTGGCACCGTCGTGGACGGTGAGCGTGAGGGCCCGCCGTGCCGAACAGCGGATGCCCTCCGCGACCGGGCTGCCCGGGCGGTGGCCGACGTGCTCCAGCAGCCAGCCCGCGCTCACCCGCGGCCGACCGTCCGGGTCGGGGTGGACCGGGCAGCCGAGGGCCGACCAGCGGGCCGCAGCCGCAGCGGTGACGGCCGGATTCAGGAAGACCGATCCCGCCTGCCGGGCCTCGGCGCCGTGCCGGTCCCGGAGCAGGCCCCGCCGGTGCCGGTCGGCGAGCACCGCTGCCACCACCTCCTCGACGGACGCCCATGCCCCCGTCCGCAGGCCGGGCCGCACACCGAGGGTCTGCGCCAACGGCCGGTGGACCACCGGGACCGCGCGCGAGCGGGTGAGGCGCAGCGTCACGGTGAGGATCACCCACCGGCCCGGTGCCCGTCTGAACCGGCTGTCCCGGTAGCGGAGTCGGCAGGCCACGGCGGGCAGGGTCCGCAGCAGTCCGGTCTCCCGGTCCCAGGCCGTCAGGCGGTGGAGCACGTCGGAGAGTTGCCGCCCGTACGCGCCGGTGTTCTGCACCGGGGCGGCGCCGACCGTGCCGGGGATGCCGGCCAGGCACTCCACGCCGGCCAGCCCCTCGGCCGCCGCCCAGCCGACCAGGTCGGCGAGCGGGTGCCCGGCCTGCACGGTGACGTCCACCGTCCGGCCCGGTCCCCGGACCGGGGCGATGCCACGGGTGTTCATCAGCAGGACGGTGCCGGGGTGGCCGGCGTCGGCGGCGAGGACGTTGCTGCCGTGGCCCAACACCACCGGGGCCCGGCCGGTGCGACGTTCCAGGCCCCGGAGGGCCTCGTCCCGGTCGGCGGGGTCGGAGAGGGTCAGGACCTCGGCCGCCGGACCACCGAGCCGCAGCGTGGTCAGGGTGGCGAGGGAGCGGCCGGTCACGGTGCACCGCCGTCGACCCGGTGGTCGGCGATCTCCGCCAGGGCCAGGGCCCAGAGCGGGGCCACGGCCGCGCGGTTGTCCCGGTGGTGGTAGACCGCGTTGGTGCACAGGGCCAGGTAGCGGCCGGTGGCCGGGGCGAGGTAGAGGCTGGTGCCGGTGAAACCGTGGTGCAGGCAGACCCCGTCGTCGGTCAGCGCCCACGCCAGACCGCGCCGGTAGCCGGGCTCGATCACCACGCGGGGACGCCTGCTGATCTCCAGCCACGCCTCCAACTCCCCTCCTCTGTCCAGGATTCGAGCGGCGAAGGTGGTGAGATCGGCGGCCGTCCCGAAGACCCCGGCGTGGCCGGCGACCCCGCCGAGCAGCGCCGCGTTGTCGTCGTGCGGGATGCCCCACAGCCAGGGTGCTCCGGCCAACCGACGCTCGGTCGGGGCCACCGCCGCGGAACGGGCGACCGGCCCGTACTGCGTCCGGGTCATCCGCAGGTCCGCCCACAGCCCGGCGGCGAGGTCGTCCAGGCGCCGGCCGTGGAGCTGCGCGAGCGCGAGCCCGAGCAGGATGAACCCCCGGTTCACGTACCGGTGCCCGCCCCCGTCCTCATCCCCGCTCCTGGCGACCAACGGCTCCTCACAGATCAGCCGGACCAGTGGCTCCGCCCGGCCCCGGTAGCGGTCGAGCCTGGTCTGCGGGCTCAGACCGGAGGTGTGGGTGAGGATCGCACCGACCGTCACCCGGCCGCCCGGCGCCCCGGCGGGTACCTCGGGCAGCAGGTCCCGCAGCCGGGTATCCAGGGTCAACTCCCCAGCGGCCAGCGCCCGTCCGATCAGCGGCCAGACCGCCAGCACCTTGGTCAGCGAGGCCAGGTCGTACTGCGTGTCCGACCCCGGACGGGCCCCGCCGCACTCCGGCGCGACCACCCCGGCGGCCAGGAAGCCGGGGGCGGCACCGACCGTCCCGTAGCCGATCACCCCACCCGGGACGGTGCCGTCGGCGGTCAGCCGCTCCAGGCCCTCCCGTAGCCGGACCAGCGCGGCCCCACTCCACGGACGCGTCACGTCACATCCCCTTCGATCGTCAACTCCGCACCCAGCGAGGCGAGTTTGGGCAGCAGATGGCCGTGGCCACGGCGCAGGTGGTAGAGCCCGCGTACGGTCGACGTGCCGTGCGCGGCCAGTGCCGCGATCACCAGCGCACTGACCGCCCGGATGTCCTGGCCGACCACGTCGGCAGCGGTCAGCCGGGACGGCCCGCGTACCGTGATCACCGGACCGGCGGCACCGACGGAGGCACCGAAGGCGATGAGCGCGGGGAGATGGCTGTCCCGCCTCCGGTAGATGCGTTCCTCGATCCGGGAGGTGCCCTCGGCCCGGGCCAGCGCGGCGGTCAACTGCGGTTGCACGTCGGTGGGGAAGCCGGGGTGCGGGCCGGTGGCCAGCCGCACCGCCCGGAGCCCGGCGGGTGCCCGGACCTCCGTCCCGCCGCCTGCCCCGGCCGCGTCACCACCGACGGTGTCGTCGCCGTCGCCGTCGCTCAGGTGGATCCCCGCCGCCGCGAACACCGCGACCAGCCCGGCGGGAAAGGCGCTCACCGGGAAACCGGCCAACCGCACCGAGCCGCCGGTGACCGCCGCCGCCAGCGCCAGGGTGGCGGCCTCCAGCCGGTCCGGCGGCACCGCGAACACCCCGCCCCGGACGTACCCGGTGCCCGTCACCCGCAGTTCCCCGTCGCCCCACTCGACACCCACCCCGGACTGCTCCAACAGCGCTGCGGCGCAGATCACTTCGGGTTCCCGGCTGGGATTGCGGATCACCGAGGTGCCGGGCGCCCTGGCGGCCAGCAGCATGGCCGTGACCGTCGCCCCGAGGCTGGGCCCCCAGCGCCGGGTGGCGGCGTCCACCGCGAACGGCCGCCGCCTGCCGGGCCCGAACCGGGCACGCACCCGGCCCCGGGCCACCTCGACCTCGCAGCCGGCCGCCGTCATCGCCGCCAGGTGACGGTCGATCAGCCGCACGCAGAACGCATCCCCGCCCGGCATCGGGAAGCCGACCCACCCGGCCCGGGCCAGCAGCGCGGCCCCGAGGACGGCGGTGGTCCGGATCCGCCGCCCCGGGCCGGCCGGGATCACCGGATGGGGGTGGCCCGCCGGACGGACGGTGAACTCCCCGGCCCGGACGGTGGTTCGGGCGCCGGTACGGCGCAGGATCTCGGCGCAGACCCCGGTGTCCAGGATCTCCGGCGCACCGGTCAGGGTCAGCGGCTCGTCGGCGAGGGCGCCCACGGCGTAGAGGTGCAGGGCGATGTTCTTGCCGCCCTGCACCGTGACGGTGCCGCGCAGCGGGCGGCCTCCGGTGATCCGCACGGACGGCTCGGTTCCGGACACGGTCACCGCCCCTGGCTTCCGGCCGGTAAGAACCCGCCGACCTGGGTCCTCGGGTGCAGCAGGCTGTGCGCGCCGACCAGTGTGCCGGGTTGCAGCACGGTGCCCGCCGGGACCACCACCCCGTCCCCGATCACCGCACCGAACTTGGTCTGCCCGGTCGCCAGCCGACGACCGTCCAGCCGGACGCAGATCTCCTCGACCGCGGGTTCGGTCACCGGCCCCGAGGTGATCCGCAGGCCGGTGGTGGAGACGAACGCACCGATGTTGACGCCCAGTCCGAGCACCGAGTCGCCGACGAACCCGGCGTGCTTCATCAGTACCCGCCCCACCAGCAGCGACCGGGTCACCTCGGCCCCGAAGCCGATCCGGCAGTCCGGCCCGATCACCGTGTTGTCCCGGACCCGGGCTCCTGCCCCGACCACCGCACCGGCACAGACCAGCACCGGGCCGATGACGGACGCCCCCCGGGCGATCACCGCACCGGGTGCCACGATCACCCGCCCCCGCACCTCGGCCCCCGGTTCGACGGTCCCGGCGGCACCCCCCGGGGACGGGTCCGGCAGGTCGGCGATCAGCTCGGCCGCCGCTGCCTTGAGGCCGAACACGCTCGGACAGGAGCCGAGCAGCTGCCGCACCAGTGGGTCCGTGACCTGCCGGACGTCGACGTAGTAGGACGGGGCGGTCCGGCGGTCCAGCCGGTCCGGGACGGGCGCGTTCTGCTTGGGCACATGGCCTCCAGCCTTGAGGGGAACGGGAGTTGCACCAGTGAACAGCCGATCGACCGCGCCGATCCGCAGGCCCGCTACGAGCCGTCGCCGGGCTACGGCCCGCGCCCGGCCCCGGCCCCGCCTCCGGGGCCACCCCGGGGTCCGCCCCGGGCCCGCAGCCGCACCACGACCCGTGGCCGGGCTACGGGTCGGCCGCAGGGCGGGCTCGGGGCGGGCCCGGACCGGGCTCGGGGCGGGCCTCCGCCAACCGTCCGGCGTCCGGCGTCCGGTCAGACGCCGGGGACGCCGGCCCGGACCGCGAGGTCGCGTACCCCCGGCACCCTCCGGTCGTGCCGCAGCAGACCGGCGGTCAGGTCCCGGACCACGCCCCGCCGGATCTCCTGCGGGGCGGCCTCCTCCGCCGCGAGCAGGGCCTGATGGCACCGCTCGGGCTTGTCCCACTGGTCGAAGGCCCTGGCCAGATCGATGAAGTACCGGGCCCGGCGCTCGGCGCTCGGCAGCGCGGCCGGGTCCACTCCCGCCGCCACCTCCACCGCCCGTCCCGCATCGCCCAGTTCGTAGTGCACGGACAGCTCGTGCAGCACGACCCCCCGGACGCCGTCCACCAGCCCGGAGGCCCGACCGGCCGCAGCCGCGCTGTCGGCCGCCTCCCGGATCAGCGCGTGCGCGTACGCCCGGTCCCCGTTCTTGGCGGCGGTGTAGGCGGCGGTCGCGTACAGGTCCGCCCGGGTGGCCAGCCGGTCCGGCTCCGGCACCGTGGTCTCGCCGAGGAGTTCCTCCGCCGCGCGCACCACGATGTCGGTCGCCCTGACCAGGCTGCCCTGCCGCCGCCAGGCACTGGAGACCATCCGCCGCGCCTCGGCAGTGACCAGCGGGTCTCCACCCGCCCTGGCGGCCGTCAGCGCGCGGTCGGCCGTCACCGCCACCAGGCCGTTGTCACCGAGCTTTATGCAGAGCCGGGCGGCGAGGTTGTACAGCCGCGCGAGAGCGCGGGCCCGCTCCTCGGCCGGGCCGACCGCGCCGGCCACCGCGATCCGCCCCGGCAGGGCCGCCGCCAGCGCGTCGTACCGGGCGGCGCCGAACTCCTGACGGGACCTCAGCAGGTCTTCGGCGACCATCTCCCGGCCCGGCTCCCGCTCCCCCGCCGGCCACCGGACGGCTCCGTAGAGCAGCAGGTCCTCCAGCCCGGCCAGCGGCCAGCCCGCCACACCGCCCGGGTGCTCCGGATCGGCGTGCACCGCGTCCGCCGCCCGCCGAGGCGGGAGCGGGACGAACAGCGCGGCGGCGGCCACCGTCTCGAACGGGCGGCGCCGCCCCTCGCCCTCCACCGTCCCGCCGCCGGCCGGAGCCGTGGAGGCCGGAGCGACGGAGGCCGCCCGCCCACCGCGTGGCCCCCGGGCCCGTACCCTCACCCGCCCCGCCGCCGGCTGCGGCAGCTCCGCCAACTCCTCGAAGCCGCAGCCCAGCACCTCCGCCAACCGCCGGAGCAGCACCAGGTCCTTGACCTGCTGCACGTCCCGCTCGACCGACGACATCCAGTCCTCACTGCGCCGCACCTCGGCCGCCAGTCGGCTCTGCGTCCACCCCAACTCCGCCCGCCGGAGCGCGAGGTACCTGCCGAACGTGCTGCCGCCCACCGCCACTTCGACCCCTGACCGTCCGCGCTCCCCGCACCACGGACCGTCACCGCAGCGAGGTGGACAGTAGCCGATGCCGCAGCCACTCCGGCACAGCTTTCCACCACCCCCCGACCCCCCGGCGCGGGACCACTCCCGAGGGTGAACGGGCCCCACCGAGTGGACACTTGGGACCCTACGATGATCATCTCGGCCCCTCGCCCGCACCGTTCCCGCCGACCGACCGACCCCGGGGGATCGCCTACCGTGAGGGCATGACGATTCGGGTGATCATCCTCAACGGCGGCTCCAGCGCCGGGAAGTCCAGCATCGTGCGGGAGCTCCAGGCCGTCCTGCCGGACCCGTGGCTGGCGTTCGCGATCGACGGGTTCGTGGAGGCCCTGCCCGCCCGGCTGCGGGAGGCCGAGGACGGCATCGTCCTCACCGAGGACGGCGGCGTGGAGGTGGGGGCGGACTTCCGGGTGCTGGAGGCGGCCTGGATGGCCGGGGTGGTGGCGACGGCGCGGGCCGGGGCGCGGGTGGTGGTCGACGACGTCTTCCTCGGCGGGGCCGAGTCCCAGGCGAGCTGGGAGACGGCCCTGGCGGGGACGGACGCGCTCTGGGTCGGGGTCCGCTGCGACCCCGCCGAGGCGACCCGGCGGGAGGCCGCCCGGGGCGACCGGATCGCGGGGATGGCGGCCCGGCAGGCGGCGGTGGTGCACCTCGGCGTGCGGTACGACCTGGAGGTCGACAGCACCCACGCCACCCCGGCGGACTGCGCCCGGGCCATCGCCGCCCACCTGCCGCAGGGCTGACCGGCCGTCAGCCGGCCGGCGGGCCGGCGGGCCGGCGGGCCATCGGATCGCCGGATCGCCGGATCGTCAGTCGGGCCAGGGGTCGGTGGGGAAGCGGGCGGTCAGCGGGCCGCCGGGGGCCGAGCGGTGGATCCAGACCGGGCGGTGGCCGAGCTGGGCCACCGCGGGCGTGACGTAGAGCTGACCGCGCGGCTCGCCGGGCTCACCGGTGTCGTAGGCGGCGGCGAGCACCAGGCGCAGCGCCTGGCAGGCCGCCAGGTCCGGTTCGATCACGGCCGACGGGTCGAGGTGCACGGCGAGGGTGGTGAGGGCCTCCCAGAGCGTGGGGGTGATCCAGCTGACGGGAGCGCCGTCCAGACCGGGGTGGCCTGCGGTGTCGGGGCAGCTCCGGGTGCCGCCGGGGGCGGTGGTGGTATCCATGCCCGGACCGTACGACCGGGGACCGACACCGCGAGCGGCCGGACTGTCACTGTGTCAGGGCATGCTGATGCCAGCAGAGTTGGGCCGCACCGGCGTCCCTGCGCCCGTACGTGCGGGGTGGAAGGCCACCGCACCGGCTCCGCCCCGCGCTCCTGCCGGGGCCCGGCGGGCGGGGCCCCCTTCGCCGGGCCCCGGAGGCCCACGGCACAGAATGGGCACATGACCGTCTTCGCCTGCCGCGCCTGCGGGCACACCCTGACCGAGGACCTCCGCATCACCCGCCGCGCCGCCGACACCGGCAACCCCAAGCGCCGGGGCCGGACCGGCCGCCTGGACGCCCCGCCGTCCGCGATCGAGGGCACCTACCGCGAGGACGCCCACGACGGGGAGCTGCTGCTGCACCCCGACGACGTCCCCGGGACGGTGGAGCACCCGGACGACAGCCGCCTCAACGGCTGCTGCGGGCTCGACGGCCAGGACGGTCCGAACCTGGTCTGCGCGGGCTGCGGCGCCGAGGTCGGCACCCGGCAGTCGGACTGCTGGACGCCGAACCGGGTACTGCTCATCCCGGCCGCACTCCGGAGCCCGACCGGGTGAAGTCGCCGCCGCGCGGGGCGCGTTCGGTTGCCGTGCCAGCTGCCGGGCGTTGAACTGGCGGCCCGGCGGCGAGAGGCGGAGGACGTGCGGGTACGGCGCGGCAGGGCAGTGGTGGTGGCGGCCGCCACGGGGCTGGTGGCCGTGGCGGTGGCCGGTGGGGTGACGGCGCGTCAGCAGGAGCACCCGAGCCGGCCGGTGACCACGGACGAGGCCGGGCGGCTGGCACTGTCCCGACTGACCAGCTACGAGGCCAGCCCGGTGGTGGTCGAGGTGGAGGTGCCGGACGGGGACGCCCGGACCCGGGTGCACGGGCTGGTGGACTACCGGACGGGGCACGCGGTCGGGAGCTACGAGTCCACCGCGGGCGCGACCGGGCTGCTCGCCTGGGACGCCACCGGGCTGGGCGTCGCCCCCGGGCAGCGGCGGACGGTCCCGGAGGCGGTCGGGGCGGCGGCGGGGATGCCGCCGAACGCCTGGTCCGCCCGCGCGTACACCGACGATCCGCTGGACGCAGCGCTACGGGTGGTCATGGTGCTCGGCACCGACCGCCCGGACAACGCCCAACTGCTCGCCCAGTCCGGCGCCCGCTGGCTGCGCACCGAGCGGCTCGCGGACGGCCGGGGCTACGACGTGTTCTCGGGACCGCTGCCGAGGGACCACGCGGGCGGCGAGGCCCGGCTCTCCTACTGGGTGGACGGCGAGGGCAACCTCGGCCGCTTCCGGCTCCGGGTGGACGGCCTGGCCCAGCCCGTGACGGTGGACCTGACGGAGCGTCGGGCGACCCACCAGGTACCGGCCACCCCCTGGGAAGTACCGGGCCGGGGCACCGGCCGGACGCCCGCTCCGTCGAGCGGTCCGACTCCCGGGTAGAGGCAGCCCGGTGGGTGCGTACGACGGCGACCGCCCCACCAGGAGGGACAGCAGCCCCTGACGTCCCGGCAGCTGGCGCAACCCGGCACCGACAGGCGGGCAGGCAAGCAAGCACCGGTCCGTCAGGAGTCCGGCAGGGGGTAGTCGTCCGCCGGGACCGGCCCCGGCAGGCCGACCGCCGCGATCGGCGGGGCGGTCTCCGGGTCCGCCGATCCGGGTCGCGCGGGGGCCGGGGGCAGCGTGCGGAAGGAGCGGCCCGGCGGTGCGGTGACGGCGGCCGGGCGGTCGGCCACCGGCGTGCACGGGCCGTCGGGCCGGGCCGAGAAGCAGTTGCCGGTGCGGGCGAGTGCGGTCAGCACGCCGTCGGCACCGTTGCCGGAGAGCGCGTTGCCCGCCAGCCGGTTGCCGTCGGCGGGGTGGCCCTGAACGTCGGTGACCAGCAGGCCCGCCGCCGCGTTGCCGGTGATCAGGTTCCGGGTCACCAGGTTGCCGGTGCCGCCGCCGATCCCGAGGCCGATGCCGAAGCCGCCGTCGGCCTGTTCGGGGCTGTCGGGGTCGTTGTTGTCGCGGATGACGTTCCCGGCCACCACGGCGCCGTGCTGCGGGGCGAGCGCCTCGACGTCGTTGGAGTTGAGGGTCATGCCGACCCGGTTGCCGACGATCCGGTTGCCCAGGAACCAGAGGCTCTCGGAGGCGTTGGTGACCTCGATGCCGACCGCGTTGTGGGAGACCTCGTTCTGCCGGACCACGGTGTCGCAGGGGCGGCACTGGCCGACGTAGATCCCGGAGTCGGCCTGGCCGGAGGCGTACGAGTGCTCGATGACCCCGGCGTGCGCGTCGAAGGCGTAGATGCCGTAGAGGGCGTTGGCGTCGGCGGTCACGTACGAGGCCCGGAAGCCCTGGAGCGGCGGGTACTTGACGGTGTCCAGCGGGTCGTACCCGGAGCCGCCGGCGCCGCGCTGCTGGAGCCGCTCGTCCGTCACGCCGGTGAACAGCAGCCCGTTGGCCAGGTGGTGGCGCACCGTCAGGTTCTCCACCGCCGATCCGGCGCCGGTCACGGTGATCCCGTTCGCCCGGCGGAACTCGCCGTCGATCACCACGCCCTGACGGTCCGTGCCGCGCAGCACCACCCGGGGCGTGCGCAGGGTGACGCCCTCCCGGTAGACCCCCGGACGGACCAGCACCAGATCACCCGGACGGGCGGAATCCGCCGCCGCCTGGACGGTCGGGTACTCCCCCGGCACGTGCAGCACGGCGGCCGGGCGCGGGGCCGCCGCGTCCCCGCCCGGAGGGGTGCCGGCGCAGCCGGACACGGCCGTGAGCACCGCGTTCACCAGGAAGAACGTCCCGAGCAGCGGCCGGCGCCGACGCCGTGCCGCACCGCCCTCCGGGCGGCCGGGGGTGACGGCCCGGCAGATCCGCACAATTCGCATGAAACCCTGTGTACCGGGTTCAATCGCCGCCGTGCACCCCTCGCCGCCCGGTCCCGCTCCGCTCCCCCGCCGGCTGCTGCTGGGCGGCGTCCTGGCCACCCTGACCGGCGGGGCCGCCGCCCTGGTCGCCACCGCCACCCGGGCGGACCGGACCACCCGGACCACACCGCCCGGCCCGGCCGGCACACCGCGGCCGGTCGGCACCCCGCGCCCGGCCACGACCCTGCGCCCGGCCGGCCCGCCCCGGGCATCCGGCACGCCCCGCCCACCGGCCACCGTCCGCCCGCTCGGCACACCCCAACGAGCGCTCACCGAGGCGCAGTTGCCGTACACCCTGGTGCTCTCCTACGACCTCCCGGCGGGCCTGACCGGCAGCACGGGCGCCGCCGCGCTGCGCGCGCTGTGCGCCGACTGGCTCCGGGGTCTCCCACCGGAGGTCCGGGCGGTGCTGGCCCTCGGCCCGGGCCCGCTGCGCCGGCTACCGCTGGCCGCACCCGCGCTCGCCGAACTCCCGGCCTTCCCCGGCGACCGCCTCGACCCGGCGCGCGGCGGCGGGGACGTGCTGGTCCAGCTCTGCGGCCCGGACGGGGCCGAGCAGCTCACCGCCGCCGCCGCGCGGCTGGACGACCGGGCGGCGGCCGGGCAGCTGACGGCCCGTTGGCGGCAGGCCGGGGAGCTGGCGCCGACCGCTCCGGGCGCGACGCCGCGCAACGCGTTCGGCTTCAAGGACGGCACCGCCAATCCGGACCCCGCCGACCGGAGCCGGATCTGGCTGCCCGACGGGCCGCACGCGGGCGGCTGCCACCTGGTCTACCGCCGGATCGCGATGGACACGGCCGGGTTCGGCGCGCTCCCGGCGGAGCGCCAGGAGGAGGTGATCGGCCGCCGCCGCGAGGACGGCCGACCGCTCGGCGGCACCGCCGAGCACGAGGAGCCGGACCTGCACGCCAAGCACCCCGACGGCCGGTACGTGGTGCCGGCCGGCGCCCACGTCCGGCAGGCCAACCCCCGGCTGGACGGCGGTGCCCGGATGCTCCGGCTCGGCTACGGCTACCAGGACGGGCCGGACGAGCGGGGGTTGGCGTTCTGCGCTTACCTGCGCGATCCGGCGCTCTTCGTCCGGGTGCAGCAGCGCCTGGCCGAGCGGGACGCGCTGTCCGCCTTCACCGAGCACCGCGCCTCGGCGGTCGGCTGGGTGCCGCCGGCCGGACCGGACGGCACCCCGCTGCTCTGACCGCCGGTCAGCCGACCACGGCCTGGGCGTCGATCTCGACCAGCATCGGCTCCTGCGGCAGCTCGCAGAAGATGGTGGTGCGGCAGGGCTTCACGGCGCCCGGCTCGATGTTCTCCTCGATGAACTCGGCGTAGACCTCGTTCATCAGCGCGAAGTCGGAGCGCTTGGTGAGGTAGACGCGGAACATCACCACGTCCTCGACCGTGGCGCCGCCCGCCTCCACGATCGCCTTGACGTTCTCCAGAGTGCGGCGGGTCTGGGCCTTCACGTCACCGTGGTACAGGTACTCGCCGGTGGCCGGGTCCTGCGGACCCTGGCCGGAGACCTGGAGGATCGGGCCCTTGCGCACGCCCTGCGAGAAGCTCCAGGCGGGGGCGGGGGCACCGTCGGTGCGGATCTCGGTCTTCACGAGCTTCGCGTTCTCGGTCATCTTCGGGGTCTCTCCTTGCTGAAGGGTCATCAGGGGGTCTTGGGCGGCAGGCCGGCGTCGGCCGAGATCGCGGCAGCGGTGGCGCGCAGCTGCGGCACCAGCTCCAGCACCCGCTCGTACGGCAGCACCACGTCCGGCACCGAGATGGAGGCGGCGGCCACCACCCGGCCGGTGGCGTCCCGGACCGGTGCCGCCACGCAGTTGATGAAGGACTCGTGCTCGGCGTGGTCCTGGGCCCAGCCCTGCGCCGCGACGAGGTCCAACTCGGCCAGCAGCGCGGCCGGTTCGGTGATGGTGCGGGGCGTGTGCCGGGTGTACTCGATGGTCTCCGCCACCCGCCGCCGCTCGGCGGACGGGAGGTCGGCGAGCAGCACCTTGGCCACCGCGGTGTTGTGCAGGGCGGCCCGCAGGCCGACCCGGGAGTACATCCTGACCGGGTGCCGGGAGTCGTACTTGTCGATGTAGACCACCTCGCCGCCCTCGTAGGCGGCCAGGTGCACGGTCTGGCCGGTGGCCGCGTTCAGCTCGCGCAGGTGCGGGGCGGCCACCGCGCGGATGCCGCGCTGCTCCAGGGCCAGACCGGACAGCGCGAACAGGCCGGCGCCCAGGTGGTAGCGGTAGGCCGCGTCGCGGTAGACGAAGCGCTCCTCCTCCAGTGACTGGAGCAGCCGGAGCACGGTGGTCTTGTGCACGCCGATCAGCTCGGCGAGCTGGTCCAGCGAGCGTTCGCCCTCGCCGAGTTCGGCGAGCAGGCGCAGGGCGCGGGTGACGGTCTGGCTCATGAGGCGCCCTGCGGGGCGGTGCGGGGCGAGGCGGTGCGGGGCGAGGCGGGGCAGGGCAGGCCGGTGCGGTGCGAGGCGGCACGGCACGGGGTGCTGCGGCGCGGGACGGTGCGGTTCATGGCGGCTCGGTTCATGGCGTTCGGGGCCGGGGCAGGGTGAGGGGCAGGACAGGGGACACGATGCCATCCGCCGTCACCCGGGTCGCGGCCCACTCCTCGGCGGAGGCCGCCAGCAGGGCGGTGATCACCCGGGCGGGTGGCAGCACGCCGTGGTCCCCGGGGGTGGTGAGGGCGGAGGCGGCCGAGAGGTGGCCGAGCCTCAGCCGCTCGCGCGCGCCGAGCCCGCGCAGGGTGCCGGCCAGGTAGCCCGCCGCGAACGCGTCCCCGGCTCCGGTCGGCTCCAGCACCTCGACCGCCAGCGCCCGCTCGGTGACGGCGCTGCCGTCCCTGGCCAGCGCGCTGGCCTGGTGCTCGGCGTCCTTGACCACCAGGACCTCGGGCGAGGGGAACAGCTCGCGCAGCCGGGCCGGCCCGACCGCGCCGAACGCGGCCTCGGCCTCGTCGGCCCCGAGCAGCAGCAGGTCGGTCGCGTCCAGCAGGGCGGGGAGCACCGCCGGGTCGCGGTCCCGCCACAGCGCCGGGCGCCAGTTGAGGTCGAAGCTGACCAGCCGGCCGGGGCGGCGGTCGGCGAGCAGCGCGCGGGTCAGGGCCAGGCAGCCGTCGGAGAGCGCCGGGGTGATGCCGGAGAGGTGGAGCAGCCGGGCGCCGTCCAGCAGCCGGGCGACGGCCGGTTCGGCCAGCACCGCGGGGGAGAGCGCGGAGGCGGCGGAGCCGGTCCGGTAGTAGTGCAGGCGGCTGCGGCCGGGGCCGAGGTCGTGCGGGTGGGCGGTGCCGCCGGTCTCCTTGAGGTAGACGCCGGTGGCCCGGTGCGGGTCGGTGAGCACGCCGGAGACGTCCACCCCGCGCGCGGCCAGCTCCTCGGTGAGACGGCGGCCGAAGCCGTCGGTGCCGACCCGGCTGACCCAGGCGGCGGGGACGCCCAGCCCGGCGAGCCCGCAGGCGACGTTGGACTCGGCCCCGCCGACGGCGGGGCTGAAGGAGGCGACGGTGTCCAGCGGCCCCTGACGGTCCGGCAGCAGCACGGCCATCGACTCGCCGATGCAGACCGCCTGGGCCGCTCCGGCACCCCCGTCGTGAACAGTCATGGTGTGCACTCCCCTGTGACCGGGCGGTCCGTTGACTGCGCCCGGCGTGAATGCTAGAACCGTCATACCAACATACGCAATGTGCGTTGCATATGTTGCAACTTCACCGGAGGTACAGCAGTGGGCCCGCAGTGTTACGCCGCGAGCGGCGAGGGACCGGGGATCGACGGCGGCCTGGTGGCCGCCCTGGCCGAGGAGCGCCTCGACTGGCGGTTCAAGGCCCTGCCGCCGGGAGCCTGGGGCCTGACGGTCCGTGAGTACCTGGCGACCGAACCGACCCTGACCGGCCTCGGCACCCCGCTGCTGACGCTGGACGCGGGCGCCCTGGAGCACAACCTGCGCACCATGGCCGCCTGGTGCGACGAGGCCGGGGTCTCGCTCGCCCCGCACGGCAAGACCACCATGGCGCCCGCCCTCTGGCAGTCCCAGATCGCGGCCGGCTGCCACGGCATCACGCTGGCCAACTTCTCCCAGCTCCGGGTCGCCCGGGCCTTCGGCGTGCAGCGGGTGCTGCTGGCCAACACCCTGCTCGACCCGGTCGGCCTGGGCTGGCTGGCCCGGGAGCTGGCCAGCGACCCGGACTTCGCCGTGGTCTCCTGGGTGGATTCGGTGGCGAGCGTGCGGCTGATGGACCGGGCCCTGCGCACCGCCGGGGCCGAGCGCCCGGTCGAGGTGCTGGTCGAGCTCGGCGGCCCGCACGGGCGGACCGGCGCCCGGGGCGTCGACGGGGCACTGGAGGTGGCGGCCGAGGTGCTCCGATCCCCCACCCTGCGGCTCGCCGGGGTCGGCGGCTACGAAGGCGCACTGGCCCACGACGCGTCCACCGCCGGGCTGGACGCGGTCCGCGACTACCTGCGCCAACTCGCCTACCTGCACCGCTCGCTGGCCGACGACTACCCCGGCCCGCAGCCGCTGATCACGGCCGGCGGCAGCGCCTACTTCGACACCGTGGTGGAGGAGCTGGCCCCCGTCGCCCGGGAGGTCGGCGGCGCCCCGCTGGTGCTCCGCTCCGGCGCCTACCTGGTGCACGACGACGGCTTCTACCGGGGCATCTCGCCGCTGGCCCGGGACGGCCGGGGCCGCCCGTTCCGCTCCGCCATGCACGGCTGGGCCCGGGTGGTCTCGCACCCCGAGCCGCAGCTCTCCCTGCTCGACGGCGGCAAGCGCGACTTCCCCTACGACGAGGGCCTGCCCGAGCCCCAGCTGGTCCGGGGCGGCGAGGAGTTGAAGGACGCCACGGTCACCGCGCTGAACGACCAGCACGCCTTCCTGCGCGGCGCGGGCGAGGCCGCCCCGGTCGGCGCGGTGGTCCGGCTCGGGCTCTCGCACCCCTGCACCGCCTTCGACAAGTGGCAGCTGATCCCGGTGCTGGACGACGCGGACGCCGCCGAGCCCAAGGTGGTCGACCTGGTGCGGACCTTCTTCTGATGGCCGATCTGCTCTTCCGGGGCGCCACCGTCATCGACGGCAGCGGCGCCGACCGCTTCCGGGCCGACGTCACCGTCACCGACGGGACGGTCGAGGCGGTCGGCGGCGAGGGCCTGACCGCACGTCAGGTGATCGACGCCGACGGCCTGGTGCTCACCCCCGGCTTCATCGACATGCACGCCCACTCCGACCTGCGGCTGCTGGCCGAGCCCGCCCACCCGTCCCGGGTCACCCAGGGCGTCACCTGCGAGGTGCTCGGCCAGGACGGCCTCTCCTACGCCCCGGTGGACGACACCACGCTGCCCGCGCTGCGCCGCCAACTGGCGGGCTGGAACGGCGATCCGGACGGCTTCGACTGGAGCTGGCGCAGCGTCGGCGAGTACCTGGACCGCCTCGACGCGGGCATCGCGGTGAACGCCTGCTACCTGGTGCCGCACGGCTCGCTGCGGATGCTGGCGATGGGCTGGGACAACCGCCCGCCGACCCCGGCCGAGCTCAGCCGGATGCGCGGGCTGCTGGCCCGGGGCATGGCGGAGGGTGCGGTCGGGCTCTCCACCGGGCTGACGTACACCCCGGGGATGTACGCGGACACCGAGGAGCTGGTCGCCCTCTGCGAGGTGGTCGCGCACTACGGCGGCTTCCACGCTCCGCACCAACGCTCGTACGGCGCGGGTGCGTTGGAGGGCTACGCGGAGATGGTGGAGATCGCCGGCCGGGCCGGCTGCCCGCTCCACCTGACCCACGCCACGATGAACTTCGGGGTGAACCGGGGCCGGGCTGGCGAGCTGCTGGAGCTGGTGGACCAGGCGCTGGCCGACGGCCTGGACCTCACCCTGGACAGCTACCCCTACCTGCCGGGCTCCACCACCCTGGCCGCGCTGCTGCCCAGTTGGGCCACCGAGGGCGGCCCGGACGCCACGCTGGCCCGGCTGACCGACCCGGCGGTCCGGGAGGGCGTGCGGATCGAGGTGGAGGAGAAGGGCAGCGACGGCTGCCACGGCGTGGTGACGGACTGGGAGACCATCCAGGTCTCCGGCGTCGGCGCCCCGGAGCTGGCCGACCGGGTGGGCCGCACGGTGGCCGGGATCGCGGCCGCCGAGGGCCGGTCCGGCACCGAGGTGTTCCTCGACCTGCTGATCGCGGACCGGCTGGCCACCACCATCCTCCAGCACGTCGGCCACGAGGAGAACGTCCGGGAGGTGATGGCCCACCCCGCGCACACCGTGGGCAGCGACGGCCTGCTGGTCGGCGCCCGCCCGCACCCCCGGGGCTGGGGCACCTTCCCGCGCTACCTCGGCCACTACGGGCGGGAGTTGGGCGTCCTGACGCTGGAGCAGGCGGTCACCCGGATGACCGGCCGCCCGGCCCGCCGGCTGCGGCTGGACCGGCGCGGGCTGGTCCGCCCCGGCTTCCACGCCGACCTGGTGCTGTTCGACCCGGAGACCGTCCGGGACGCGGCCACCTTCGACCACCCGCGCACCCCCGCCGTCGGCATCGAGCACGTCTATGTCAACGGCCGCCCCGTCCTCTCGCAGGGCCGCCCGACCGGGGCCCTGCCCGGCCGGGCCCTGCGCCGCACCGAACAAGGGACCCGAGCCCGATGACCACCACCGTGCCCTCCCCCGCCGAGCTGCGCACCGCACTCGCCGCCGACCCGGTGATCGCCGTGGTCCGCGCCCCGCACATACCCGACGCCGCCGCGCTCTGCTCCGCGCTGGCGGCCGGCGGCATCGGCTGGACCGAACTCACCTTCACCACACCCGAGGTGACCACCCATCTGGCCCGGGCGGCCGAGGCAGGGCACCCCGTCGGGGTCGGCACCGTGCTCACCGCCGAGCAGGCCCGCGAAGCCCTGGACGCCGGGGCCGGCTTCCTGGTCACCCCCGGCCTGCGCCCCGAGGTGGCCGAGACCGCCCACCGGGCCGGGGCCCCCGTGCTGCTCGGCGCGCTCACTCCGACCGAGGTGGCCACCGCCCTCGACCTGGGCGCCGCCGCCGTCAAGATCTTCCCCGCCAAGAGCTTCGGCCCCGGCTACTTCAAGGACCTCCAGGGCCCCTACCCCGGCGTCCCGCTGGTCGCCTCCGGCGGGGTCAACGCGGGCAACGCGGCCGACTTCCTGGCCCACGGCGCCCTCGCCGTCTGCGCGGGCACCGACGTGGTCCCCCCGGCCGTGGTGGCGGCGGGCGACTGGGCCGAGATCACCCGCCGCGCCAAGGCGTTCACCGAGGCCCTGCGCCCCGCCTGACCCGGCGCCGACCCCACCGGCGGGCTCAGGGCCCACCGGTGGCCACGTCGGCGGACGACCCGTGGGCCCTACCGAACGCGTCGTCACCGCCCCGGACTTCGACCACCGACGGCCCGGCCGCGCGGTCAGCCCGGTCAGCACCTTCCGACTGCTCCGGGCCGACCGCGCGGCCGGGCCGTGCAGTCAGCCGCGCAGCTTGCGGTAGCGGCGGTGCAGGCGCTGGAGGGTGACCAGGCTGTCCATCCGGTTCTCCAGGGTGAGGCGGTACTTGAGCTTGGGCAGCGGGCGCAGCCCCTCCAGCTTCTCCACCCCGATCTCCTTGAGCAGCCGGCTGACGTGCTCCTGGTACGCCGCACGGTAGTTGGCGTCACCGTCCGGCACGGTCGAGAAGAACATCGGGATCTCCTCGGTCAGGCAGTTGGCGTCGTAGGCGGCCAGGTACTCCTCGCGGAACTTCGGCTCCGGCCGGGCCTGCAGCCACTCGCGGACCAGCTGCATCGAACGCACCCGGTCGGTCAGCCCCCGGGTGTCGGTGCGCTGCTGGGTGATCGAGGCGCCGTCCTCCCGGATGCGCCAGTGGTAGATCGGCTCGGAGAGGACGTCCACGCTCTCCGCCAGGAAGTGGTGCGGGACGCTGACCGGGGCGTCCTCGTAGAGGATGCCCTCGGGGTAGAGCACCTCGGCCGCGTCGAAGAAGGAGCGGCGGTAGACCTTGTTCCAGGCCGTCCGGTCGGTGAGCAGCGCGGGGAACTCGCTGACGTGGGTCTTCAGCCGGGTCCGGCCGAAGGCCCGGCGGTGGGCGCCGGAGGGCTGGAGACCGGCGATCCGCAGGCGCAGGGTGTTGCCGGTGACGAAGTCCGAGCCGGTCTGCTCCAGGGTGGAGATCATCAGCCGGTAGGCACCCGTCGGGAGGGTGTCGTCACTGTCCACGAAGGTCAGGTAGGTGGTGCCCGGGGTGATGTGCCGGTAGCCGGTGTTGCGGGCCGCACCGAGGCCCTTGTTCTCCTGCCGGACCAGCCGGAAGCGCTCGTCCCTGGCCGCGTAGCGCAGGGCGATGGCGGAGCTGGAGTCGGTCGAGCCGTCGTCGACCATCACGCACTCGAAGTCGGTGAAGGTCTGGGCGGCGATGGAGTCCAGGCACTCCTCCAGGTACTGCTCGACGTTGTAGACGGGGACGACGACGGAGAGCTGGGGAGCCATCGGCTGGCGGGCCTTTCGGAGCGGAGCGGGCGGTGCTGCCACGGGTGCACCAGTCGGACGGGGCCCCAGCTTATGACAGTGGCGGGCAGCCCGGCGCCCGCGCCTTCCGGGCGGCTGGACGCATGCGGACGACTGCCCCGGCACCGGCCCGTGCCCGAACCGCCGGGGTGGCGTCGGCCCTGTGGGCGGCCCGTGATAGGCATGCGGGCACGGACGTCGATCATGGCGGGCCGGTGGAGATTCCGAGGACGATCCCGGGGGACACGATCATGGCGCTATTTCGACGGCGCTCCGGCGGTGACGGCTCGTCAGACCGCTCCGGCTGGGGCTTCGGGCGGTCCGCCCGGACGAAGCGGGTGCCGACGGTGGACCCGACCCTGGGGGACCCCCGGCTGGCCGAGCTGCTCCGGCTGGCAGCGGCGGCCGAGGGCGCGGCCGGCTGGGCCGCGCTGCGGGCGGAGCTGGTGACCCTGGAGGACCAGGCCGAACTGACCCGGGCGATAGACCTGGTGGCCGAGACCGAGGGCCTGGAGCGCACGCTGGCCGCCGCCCTGGCGGCCGACCCGGCCGACGCGCTGGCCCTGCTGGTCTCCGGCGCCCGGCAGGTCAAGTGGGCCTGGGAGGCCCGCAGCAACTCCCGGGCCGAGTACGTCTCCGAGGACCAGTGGAAGGTGTTCGGCGAGCGGCTGGAGAAGGCCGAGGAGCAGCTGCTGGAGGTGGCCGAGCGGGAGCCCGACCGGCTCGCCCCCTGGTACTTCCTGCAGATCTCCGGCCGGGGTGCCTCGCTCGGCCACGCCGTGGTGCGGGCCCGCTTCGACGCCGCGGTGCGCCGCTACCCGTTCCACCGGGCCTCGCACTCCCAGCAGCTCCAGCAGAACTGCCGCAAGTGGGGCGGCTCGCACGAGCGGATGCACGCCTTCGCCCGCTCCTCGATGCTGGCCGCCCCGGTCGGCAGCCGGCTGGCCGAGCTGGTGGTGCTGGCCCACCTGGAGCACTGGCTGGACCTGGAGTCCGGCGAGGACTCCCGCTACCTGACCAGCCCCCAGGTGGTCTCCGAGCTCCGGGAGGCGTACGAGCGCTCGCTCGGCCACCCCGACTACCGGCGCGAGCCCGGCTGGCAGGCGGCGCACAACACCTTCGCGATGGCGTTCGCCATGGTCGGCGAGAAGTTCTACGCCCGGCGCCTGTTCGAGGAGCTGGACGACGCGGTGACCGAGTTCCCGTGGCAGTACCTGGACCGCGACCCGGTCGCCGCCTTCACCCGGCTCCGGGACTCCTGCGCCCGCTGACCCACCGTCAGCCCCCTCCTCCCGCGCCCGCCTCCTCACCGAACCCGAAAGAGCCTCCACCGGTGTCCTCCAGCAACCCCGCCTCCGGCGCGCACACCTTCCAGGTGGACCTGCGCGGCCTGGTCGACCTGCTCTCCCACCACCTCTACTCCAGCCCCCGGGTCTACCTGCGCGAGCTGATGCAGAACGCGGTCGACGCGATCTCGGCCCGCCGGGCGCTCGACCCGGCCGCCCCGACGAAGATCACCATCCGGGCCGGGGCGGAGTTCTCCGTCACCGACACCGGGGTCGGCCTCAGCGAGGCCGACGTGCACACCTTCCTGGCCACCATCGGCCGCAGCTCCAAGCGGACCGCCGACGGCGAGCTGGACGGCTCCGGCCTGGCCCAGGCCCGGGGCGACTTCATCGGCCAGTTCGGCATCGGCCTGCTGGCCTGCTTCGTGGTGGCCGACGAGATCACCGTGGTCAGCCGCTCGGCCAAGACCCCGGACGCGCCGGTCATCGAGTGGCGCGGCTCCTCGGACGGCCGGTACACCATCAACACCCTGCCGGCGAGCGCCAAGCCCGAGCCCGGCACCACCGTGACGCTGCGCCCGCGGGCCGACGCCACCGAGTGGACCACGCCCGGCCGGGTGCTCGAACTGGCCCGCCACTACGGCAGCCTGCTGCGGCACGAGGTCACGGTGATCGACGGCGGCGGCACCGAGATCCCGGTCAACCCCACCCCCGCGCCCTGGGCCGCCGCACACGGCTCGCCGCTCGCCCGCCGCGAGGCGCTGACCGCCTACTGCCGCTCGGCCTTCGACTTCACCCCGCTGGACTCGATCGAGCTGGACCTGCCGCTGGTCGGCCTGCGCGGGGTGGCCTACGTGCTGCCCGACGCGGTGCCGCCGTCCCGGCAGGCCGGCCACCGGGTGCACCTCAAGGGCATGCTGGTCTCCGACACCGCGCCCGAACTGCTGCCGGACTGGGCCTTCTTCGTCCGCTGCGTGGTGGACGCCGACAGCCTGCGCCCGACCGCGTCCCGCGAGGGCCTGTACGCGGACGAGACGCTGGCCGCCGTCCGGGACGCGCTGGGCGCCCGGATCCGGGACTGGCTGACCGGCCTGTCGGCCAGCGACCCGGCGCTGCTGCACCGCTTCATCGGCGCCCACCACCTGGCCGTCAAGTCCCTCGCCCGGCACGACGACGAGCTGCTGCGGATGCTGCTGCCCTGGCTGCCGTTCGAGACCACCGACGGCAACGTCACGCTGGACGAGTTCGCCCGCGCGCATCCGGTGGTCCTGGTCGCCCGCACCGTCGAGGAGTTCCGCCAGGTGGCCCCGATCGCCGCCGCCGCCGGGCTCGGGGTGGTCAACGGCGGCTACACCTACGACCGGGATCTGGTGCACCGGCTGCCCGAGATCCGCCCCGGCAGCTCGGTGGCCGACCTCGACCCGGGCACCGTCACCGCGCACCTGGACGCCGTCTCCCCGGACGCCGAGCTGGCCGCCGCCGCCTTCCTGGCGATCGCCCGCGAGGTGATCGGCCGGTTCGACTGCGACGTGGTGCTGCGCACCTTCCACCCGGCGAACGCCCCGGCCCTGCTGCTGGACAACCGGGACGCCCGGCACGAGCGGGCCCGGGCCCAACTCGCCGACGAGGCGGACGGGTTGTGGGCCGACATCCTGGGCTCGCTGCGCTCCGAGGTGCCGCGTGCCCAGCTGGTGCTGAACCACCTCAACCCGCTGGTCCGCCGGGCCGCCGGCATCGGCCACCGGGAGCTGGCGGTGACGGCCGTCGAAGCGCTCTACGGGCAGGCCCTGCTGCTCACCCGCCGCCCGCTGAAGTCGAGCGAGAGCGCCCTGCTCAACCGCTCCTTCATCAGCCTGCTGGACCACGCCATGCTCGGCCACGAGCCGACCGCGCCGCACGAGGAGTCCTGATGACCGACACCAAGGACGCGCTCTACCAGGCGCTGCGCGACAACGACGAGGAGCCGCACGGCCGCCCGCGCACCGTCAAGGCCGAGGAACTCGCCGAGGCGGCCGAGCAGTTCGACGACCGTGAGCTGCTGCTGCTGGCGCTCTTCGACCTGATGGAGGCGTACGAGTACGACGCCGAGCCGCGCAAGGCCCCGGTGGTCTTCGCCCGGATCCTCAAGCTCTGGGACCAGCACCCGGACGAATTCAACGAGTGGAGCCGGCTCCAGCTGTTCTGGCGGTTCAAGTGGGTCGCCAGCTCGCTGCTCAGCGTGCCGGAGGTGCCGCTGGCCGCGATCGAGCGCTGGCACGCCGAGATGCGCGAGCGGTACCGCACCGAAGGCCTCGGCCTCCAGCCGTACTACGCCCAGCGGTACCACCTGGCCGCACACACCGGCACCGGCACCGAGGACGCCTACGAGCTGTGGGCCGGCCGCCCGCGCACCCGCTACAGCGACTGCCACGCCTGCGAGTTGCGCGCCCAGGCCCGCCACCACGTCGGCCGCGGCGACGACCAGCGGGCGCTGGAGACCTGGGCCCCGGTGCTGGACGGCACCGACACCTGCACCGAGGAGCCCTACACCAGCCAGGCCCACGCGCTGCTGCCGCTGCTCCGCCTCGGCCGTACCGACCAGGCGCGCTCGGCCCACCTGGCGGGCTACCGGGCGGCCCGGGGGAAGTCCAACGCGGCCGGCCAGATCGGCCTGCACCTGGAGTTCTGCGCGCTCTCCGGGAACGCGGCGCGCGGCCTGGAGATCCTGGCGGAGAACCGCGACCTGTTCGCGGCCGGCCAGGGCGATCCGATCTCCCACCTGTCCTTCCTGACCGGCGTGGAACTGCTGCTGGCCACCCTGGCGGACCAGGACCACGGCGACCTGACCGTCAGCGGCCCGCCCGGCGGCCCGTCCACGGTGGCCGGGCTGCTCGCGCTGGTGCGCGGCGAGGCCGAGGACCTGGCTGCCCGCTTCGACGCCCGCAACGGCACCGACCGGATCGGCACTCGGCGCCTGGAGCGGCTGGCCCGCCGACCGCTGCTGACCGAGCCGCTGGCCCTCGGGCTGCGCGCCGCCACCGTCGTGCCGACGGCCCCGGCGGCACCTGCCCGGCCAACCGAGCCCGCCCCCGAGGACTTCACCGAACTGGTGCTCCGGGCCCGTGAGTTGCGGCTCACCGCGCACCCCGAGGCGGACCGGCTCTGGCAGCTGGTGGCCGACCGCCGGGCCGCCGAGGACGGCCCGCTGCCGGAGGCGCTCGGCCCGGTCGAGCGGCTGCTCGCCGATCTCGCCCTGCAGCGCGCCTCGGACGCCTTCGACCGCGACGAGGACCAGCTCGCCGCCGCCGAACTGGTCGAGGCGGAGCGGCTGTTCGAGCTGGCCGGCTACCCGGACAAGGCCGCCGCGCAGCGCGCCCGGGGCGCCCTGGTGAACTTCACCGAGGACGACTGGACGGCCGACTGGGCACTGCTGGACGAGTCGCTGCGGATCACCGGGGAGGCGCTGGCGGCCGGCCGGGCCACCGGCCCCGAGGATCTCCTGGTGGTCCGCCAGTGCCGGGCGATGGCCGGCTACCGGGGCCACGTCGGCGGGCTGCCCGAGCCCACCGCCGAGGCCACCGAGGTGTTCGAGCGCGAGGTGACCGCCTACCACGCGGAGGCACTGGCGCACGGCTACCCGCACCGCGCCGCGACCGCGCTGATGTACCGGGCCGACGCACTCGGCCGGGCCGGGCAGTTGGAGGCCTCCGAGGCCGCCGGCCAGGAGGCACTGGCCCTCCAGGAGAAGGCCGGCACGCCGTGGCAGAGCCCGCGCACCCTCAGCCTGCTCAGCCAGCTGCGCTTCCAGGCCGGCGCCCCCGACCAGGCGGTCCCGCTGCTGCACCGCGCGCTGGCCGAGGCCAACCGCTGGGGCGACACCTCCTTCCCGTTCGGCTCCACCTACGCGATGCTCGGCCACGCCTACGCGCACGGCGGCGACCACGCCGGCGCGGTCCGCGCCCTCTCCGAGGCGGCGGCCCGGCTGGACGCGGCCGGCGATGCCGCCAGTGCGACCGAGATCCGGGGCCAACTCGCCGACCAGCTGCGGGAGTCCGGCCGCCCGGCGGACGCCGTCGCGGTGCTGGAGTCGGCCCTGCTGGAGACCGACGGGCTGGACGAGCGACTGACCGCCCAGCTCCGGCTGGACCTGGCCCGGGGCCTGTACGCGCTGGACGAGAACCGCGAGGCGGCCGAGGAGTACCTGCGGCTGGCCGACGTAGTGGCCGGCTGGGAGGACCAGGACATCCACACCATGGTCGCCTGCGAGGCCACCGTGGCGCTGGCCGAAGCCGGCCACTGGGAGGCCGCCGAGGCCGCCCGGGACCGGGCCGTCGCCTCCCATGCGGTGGCTCCGCGCACCGGCCAACTGGCCGACGTCTTCCAGCAGTTCGCCCGCCTGACGATGAGCGCCAAGGGTCCGGACGGGCTGCCGGAGGCGCTGGGGCTGCTGGCCGAGGCGGACCGGATCCGGGAGGCCGCCCGGGCGGCCGGCGAGGAGCTCGACTTCTGGTACCTGGAGGGCGGGGCGCACGACTCCCGGGCCCGGGTGTACGCGATGGCCGAGCAGTTCGAGGAGGGCCTGGCCGAGGCCGAACTCTCCATCGCCGCCTACGGCGTGGGCGCCGAACGCGGCGAGGGCCCGCGCGCCGAGGGCGTCCGGCTGGCCGCCGTCCTGGAGGGCGGCAAGCTGGGCCGCACCGAGGCGGCGGCGGCCCGCCTGGAGGCCGGCATCGACCGCGCCACCCGGGCCGGCCTGCTGGAGGCCGCCGCCATCCTGCGGGACCTGCGCGAGCGGATGCAGCAGGACTGACCCCCTGCCACGGCCCCGGGCCGCCGCCACCACCCGGCGGCGGCCCGGACCGTCCGGGCGGCGAGGCCCCGGCAGCCAGGTCCGGGCAGCGGGGTCCGACCGGCGGATCACACCGACCGCGAAGCCGGCGACTCCGCCGGCCCCTGGGCACCCGGCGAGGACGAGCACGGGCGCCGTCACCGGGCACACGGCAGGTGCGACCTGCGGGCGGGCAGTACAGCCGGGCAGCGGGCAGGTGGGCCGACCTAACTCGTCCCGGCGTACCGCTCCGGCCGCGCGGCGACGGCAGCCCCGACCCGGCCTCCCCGTTCAGCCGCGCGGCCCGCGCGGCCCGCGCAGCCCGTTCAGCGCCGTCACGATCCGGCGCTCCTCGAAGGCGAAGTGCGACTCCATGATCGCTCCCAGTCCGTCCAACCGGCTCCGCACCCGGGCCACCTCCTCCTCGCCGGGCTCGTCGCCGACTCCCGCCAGCACCTGCTCCAGCGCCTCCACCAGCCCGCTGATCATCCGGTGGTCCTCCGTCAACTGCTCCAGCACCGGGCGCAGTTCGGGGTACTCCCGGGCCAGCTCGGGAAACATCACGGCATCCTCCCCGGTGTGGTGCTCCGTCAACGCGCCGCAGAACGCCGCGCAGTGCTCCCGCAGCCCCCGCTCCCGCCGCCGGCCCCCGGCCACCCCGGCCCTCAGCCGCGCCAACTCCTCGCGCAGCCCGTCGTGCACCACCACCAGCTCGCCCCCGAGCGCCGTCAACCGCTCGGCCGCACCGGAAGGATTCGTCGTCATACCCGGTCGTCTCCAGACGTGATTCGGTGACCGCCCGCCCGAGGGGCACGGCGGCGAGGAGTGATGCAGGGGATGGAGCGGATGAGGGACGGAAGCACGCCCGGACGCCAACGGCGGCCGGCGCTCCGATCGCTCCACGGGGCGGCGCTTCAGGCGCCCACGCCCCGGATTCCGGCGGGCTCCACCGGCCCGCCCGGCGATCACGCGTCGGCCGGGAAGCCCACTCGCTGATGGCCCGAGGCCGACCCGGCAGTCACCCCGGGACCGTAACACAGCACGGCTGAACAGAGGCCCCGGCGCCCGGCCCCGGAACGGACTCGGCGCACGCCCCGACGGCGGCGATCCGCCGGGACGTGCGCAGAGCGGGTGGGCGTACGGGTGAGGGGCGCACGCCCGGGGGTGGTGCGCCGGTCAGCGGGTGACGGCCGCCGCCGGGGGTGCCGGGCACTGGGCCGGTGCC
Source organism: Kitasatospora sp. NPDC096147 (assembly GCF_044763225.1). Lineage (NCBI taxonomy): Bacteria > Bacillati > Actinomycetota > Actinomycetes > Kitasatosporales > Streptomycetaceae > Kitasatospora > Kitasatospora sp. NPDC096147. The sequence continues at coordinate 53,299 of NZ_JBIWFX010000018.1, forward strand.
TGGTCGTGCTGGCCCGCCAGCCAGAATCCGGCCAGCAGGCCGGCGACCGCGTAGACCTTGTGGCGGTGCTGCTTCCACCAGGACGGCGAACCCGCCGCCATGAAACGGAGTTGGGTGTAGTCCGGGTGCTCACGTGGTGGGGCGTCCTTGAACATTCCCATGGTTGGTGAACCTCCTTCCACCTTCAGGGGGTTCATGACCATACGCCCGGCTCTGTCTTGATCGCAGGTCATTAATCCTTTTCCCCCGGCACACTGATGCCTCGTCAGCCCCTCCGCCCCCGCGGGTTACGGTGGAAGCGTGCCCTCCGCCCTGCCGCCCGGCTGGCTCCCGCCCGAACGGTTCGTGCCCACGCTGCCGCACGGCGTGGCCTGCGCCGGCCTGCTCCTGACCGACCGGTCCGGTCGCCTGCTGGCCCTGCGCTCGGTCCGGGGCCCGGACCAGTACGTGCTGCCGGGCGGCTTCCTGGAGGAGGGCGAGGACCTGCTCGCCTGCGCGCGCCGGGAGACCGTGGAGGAGCTCGGCTTCCTGCCCGCCGCCTGCGCGGCGGCCGAGCCGCCGCTGCTGGTGCTGGCCTGGTCGGCCCCCGAGGGCCCCTGGCCCTGGCGGCTGGCCGCGTTCTTCGACGGCGGGGTGATCACCGAGGCGGAGGCTGCCCGGATCGTGCTCGACCCGGTGGAGCACGACGCCTTCGCGCTGCGCCCCGCCGAGGAGTTGATCGCGCTGGCCGACCCCCGCCGGGGCGCGGTGCTCCGGGCCGCCGCCGACGCCCGCCGCACCGGCCGCCCGGTCTACCTGACGCTGCCGCCGAGCGCCTGAACGGCAGACGGCTGAACGACGGACGGCTGAACGAGGGAAGCCCGAACGACGGAAGGCCGAACGACGGAAGGCCCCGCCGGCTTCCGCCGACGGGGCCCGCGCCCGGCAAGGGACCGGCAGGATCAGCTGCCGTGCACCCCGAGGTCGTAGACCGAGTACCCCCACTGGGTGCCGCGCTGCTCGCCGTAGAGGCGGATGTAGCGGGCCAGGGTGGGCGCGAAGACGGCGGTGTCCAGGCCGCCGTTGCCCTCGGTGGTGGACCAGACGGTGCGCCAGGCCGAGCCGTCGTCGGAGACCTCGATCCGGTAGCCCTTGGCGTAGGCCCGCTCCCAGAGCACGGTGACCCGGCCGACCACGGTCGGCGCGCCGAGGTCGACCCGCAGCCACTGGCCGTCGCTCCAGTCGCTGGCCCAGCGGCTGCCGGAGTCGGTGTCCACCGCCCGCCCGGCGGCGTAGCTGACGAACGGGTTCCACTCGGTGGTGCTGGCGGCGGCCGGCCGGCCGGCCGCCAGGTTCACCGTGGCGTTGTGCTTCTCCGAGGCGCCCCAGGTGGTCAGGTAGGACTCGGCGCCGCGGAACAGGTCGTCCACCACGCCCTGGCCGCCGACCAGCCGGATGTCCTCGATCCAGTCCGGCACCAGGCCGACGTGCGCGGCGCCGTCGGTGTTGATGTCCCAGGTGCGCTGCCCGGTGGTCTGACGGTCGATCAGCGAGCCGCCGTCGGTGGAGCGGAAGGGGTAGCGGACCGGGTTCGGGGTGTCCGCCCCGCGCGGGCCGGGCCAGCCGCCGACACCGTTCATGTCGGTGCCGTAGCCGTAGCCGACGCCGTACTTGTCGCGCAGCGCGTCGGTGCGCTTCGCCTCGGCGGAGAAGCCCTCGGCGCCGTGCATGTACTGGGCCACGAAGCCGCCCAGCTTGTAGACCCGCTCGGTCCAGTCCAGGTCCATCCAGCTGTGCGAGGAGATGATGCCCGGGTAGGAGGCGGACTCCAGGATGTCGAAGGCCGCACCGGCCGCCTTGACGCCCATGTGGTCGATCTCCAGCATCATGTGACGCTTCATCAGTCCGCGCACCGCGTAGGCGCCCAGCTCGGTCAGCCCCCGGCTGTTGCACTGCGCGTCGGCGGCGTAGCCGGGCACCGAGGTGCCGGCCGGCAGCAGGCCCTGGGCCTGGGCAGAGGGGGCGATGCCGATCGGGTTGTCGTGCTGCGGACCGGCGCACTTCTCGGTCTTCCAGAAGGTGCCGGTGGAGAGGAACTGCCCGACGTTGATCGCGGTGCCGAGCGCGCCCTCGTCGAAGCGGACGCCGCACAGCGCGTTGTCGAGCTTGTGGCAGAGGAACATGCTGCGCACGCCGATCCGGTGCAGCTCGTCCAGCCCCCGGTCGATGTCCTCCCGGCTGCACTGGGCCACGTCCAGGATCTGCTTGCAGCCGAACGGCTCGGAGGTCTCCACCCCGAGCACCACCGCCAGCTTGCCCTGCTCGATCACCTGCCGGGCCATCGCCGAGTCGGTGACGATCCGGAACCAGCCCTTGCCCGGGCCGCCGTACATCCGGTCCACGTAGTCCTGGAGCTCGTAGGTCTTCTGGGCCTGGAGCCGGATCGAGGTCATCTCGTCGCAGCTGCGGTCCTTGAAGAAGTAGACCGAGCAGATCACGCCGTTGGTGACCAGGTCGTTGACCAGCACCCGCTGGCCGCCGCGCCAGGCGCGCTCGACCCAGGCGTAGTAGTTCTGCTGGTGGGTCAGCGAGTCGTGGGCCGGCCAGTCCTTGAAGGTGGGCCAGCCGACCGGGTCGTGGCGGCCGTCGCCGCCGTTGGTGATCATGTCGAAGATGGCCAGCGAGCCATCCGGGTAGTGCTCCGGACAGTCCTTCAGGGCGTCCGCGACACCCTGCTGGGAGAACGCCTGACCGCAGATCAGCCGACCGCCGAACGCCTCCGCCGACATCAGGTGGTCATGCGCGTCCACGAAGCCGCGCACCTTGCCACCTGCGTCGGTGCCCTTGAACGGCTCCCCGGTGACGTTGATCTGCGAGTCCGGCGCGGGCCGGGCGGTCGGGTCCCACCAGTTGCCCCCGGCGGCGGCCGACCCCGGGGCGGGGCCGACCAGCAGCACGGCGAGGGCGAGTATCGGCGACAGCAGCGCGACGAGTACGCGTCTGCGGTCCGGGCGACGAGCAGGGGTCATCCCATACCTCCGCGATCCGGCCGTGGCGGGCCGACACGGCCCGCGTGCACAGTGCGACGAGGATCGCGAGCACGCCGGGGACGCGTCAAGGCTTTCGACCATCTTCCTGACATTACGTCAGCAAGAATCGACCAGAACCGCCCTCAAACCCCCACGGATCCCCGGATCCGCTCAGCGCGAGCCGGAGTTGCGCGGGTGCCGCTTGGCCGAACGCTCGTTCCCCCGCTTGTAGTTGCCGGTCCAGCGGGCCATCACCAGCTGCGCGTCACCCGACTCCACCTCGGCCAGGAACTCGTCCGCGCGCTGCCCCCGGAGGGTGCCGGCCTGCTTGCGGCGGTGCAGGATCAGCACCGTCCCGTCCGGGCGCTGCTGGTACTCGAATCCCGACGGCGCGGGCACGTGCTCTCCTCTGTCCGATCGCTTCGACCGGCCCACCCTGGCCCACGTGTCGCACCCCGGCAAACGATTTCCGTGCGCCACCATGGGAGGAGGGGGTCCTTCGGACACGCCCGGGAGGCGGTCATGAGCGGCGACGGTTTCACCATCTGCCTGTGGTTCGACGGCCGGGCCGAGGAGGCGGCGGAGTTCTACGCCTCGGTCTTCCCGGACTTCCGGCCCGGCCGGGTGCTCCGCCGGCCCGCCTCGAAGCAGGGGCCCGCCGGGCCGGTGCTCACGGTGGAGTTCGAGCTGAACGGCCAGCGCTTCGTGGCGCTGAACGGCGGGCCGGAGTTCACCTTCAACGAGGCGGTCTCGCTCCAGATCGACTGCGCGGACCAGGCCGAGCTGGACCACTACTGGAGCCGGCTCACCGACGGCGGCCAGGCGGTGGCCTGCGGCTGGCTGAAGGACCGCTTCGGGGTCTCCTGGCAGGTCACCCCGACCGTGCTGACCGAGTGGATCGCCGACCCCGACCCGGAGCGGGCGGCCCGCACCTTCGGGGCCATGCTGGAGCTGACCAAGCTGGACATCGAGCCGCTGCGGCGGGCCTACGAGGGCGGCTGACGGCCCGCCGGGCGGCGGCGGTCAGGGCCAGTACGGCTCGGACCCCTCCGCCGCCCGGGCGAGTGCGGCGCCGTCCAGCTCCAGCGCGGTGCGCTCCAGGCCCAGGCCCGGCCACTCGACGGTGAACGCGAACGGCCCCGGGGGCAGCGGCGAGAGCCAGAGACGCTGCTCCGAGTCGTAGGAGTCGTCGCTGCTGCCGGACGAGCCGGCGGTCTCGAAGGCGCGGCCCCGGTAGCCCTCGCCCGCCTCGATCCCGAAGCGCAGGTCCGTCCGGGGCGGCAGCCGGTCCGGCGGCAGCGGGGCGAGGTCGCGGACCACCCGCGCCCAGACCTCCGACGGCAGCGAGCCACGCCGGGCCAGGACCAGCACGTCGACGAGGCAGCCGGTCGGGTACGCCTCCACCGAGCGGACCACCACCACCGCGTGCTCGCCGCGCGCCACGAACCGCTGCACCGCCACCGGCACACCCAGGACGTGCCGGGGCGGCTCGGACCAGATCCCTGTGTTCACGCGCTCACCCTAACCAGCCTCACCCGTCGCCAAACCTCGTGCGGCAAGCGGACGTTGGCCATCCACCGGGGCGCCGGTGCGGCGGCCGGGGCCGAGCCGGGCGATCATGTCCCCATGACCACCAGCACCCCTCCGGACCCGGCCTTCCAGCAGGCCCTCGCCGCCCACACCACCGTCACGCTCGCCTACGCCGACGCGGACGGCCCGCAGGCGTGCGCCGTCCTCTACGCGCCGACCGAACGTGCCACCCTGCTCTTCCTCTCCTCCCCCACCACCCGACACGGCCGGGCCCTGGACGGCGCCCGGGCCGCCTTCACCGTGCAGGCCGACGGCCAGGAGTGGCGCACCATCACCGGCCTCCAGGGCCACGGCACCTGCCGCACCGTCACCGATCCGGCCGCCCGGGACGCCGCCTGGGCCGTCTACGCGGCCCGGTTCACCTTCCTGGCCGAGGACCCGGCACTCACCGCCGCGCTCGCCCGCACCGCGCTCTGGGAGCTCACCCCCACCGATCTCCGGCTGATCGACAACTCCCGGGGCTTCGGCGACCACCGGGAGTGGTCCGCCTGACCCTCCGGGACCACCCGCCCCGGAGGTCACCCCCGCCCCGCCCGGCTCCCCGCGAGCCCGCCCCCTGGGGAGCCGCGCGTGCGCGGTCGACCGCCCGCCTCACGGCCGCTCGGCCTCCCAGAGACCGGTGAAGAGCTCGTCCAACTGCTCGGTGCCGACCGGCGGTTCGGCGATCGGGTGCTCCGCCCGGGCCCGGAAGGCGTCGAGCTGGAGGGCGAGGTAGCGGCGCCACAGGCCGGGCCGGACCGCCTCCGCCGCCGGGACGGCGCGGCAGAGCGGGCCGAGCAGGAAGAGCAGGTCCATCACCAGCACGTCCGGCCGCATGGTGCCCTGCCGCTGCGCCCGCTCCACCAGGGCCCCGACCGTCTCGGCGTTGCGCCGGCTGATCTCCATCATGGCCGGCACCGCCGGGATGGCGGCCGTCACCAGGTCGTTCAACCCCCGGTTCGCCGCGACGAGTTCGAAGACCCCGTCGAAGTACCGCTCGATGCCGGTCCAGCCGTCCGGCTCGGCCAGCGCGGCCTCCCCCGCCGCCAGCATGCCGTCCCCGGCGGTGGCGAAGACCTCGCGGATCAGCTCCTCCCGGGCCGGGAAGTGCCGGTACAGGGTGGCGTTGCCGACTCCGGCGCGACGGGCGATCAGGTCCAGCGGCACGTCCAGCCCCTGCTCGGCGAAGAGCTCGGAGGCCGCCGCCACCAGTGCCTCGCGATTGCGCCGCGCGTCCCGCCGCCGGGGGGCGGCCTGCTCATCCGTCATGCGTCAACCCTAGGCCCTGCCGATACAAGTGGGGACCACTCCCCACTACTGCTACGCTGCCCCTGCCCGGGAAACGAGGAGTAGTCCCCGTTTCGACCCCGGACCACGGACCGCGCACCAGGGGAGTGCCATGACCACCCGTCAGAACCGCGAGCACCCGGCCCACTCCGACCGATCCGGCCGCCCCGGCCCGTTCGACCGGTCCGGCCCGTCCGGCCTTCGCGCGGCCGACTGGCTGGACGGCCGACTGGGGATCCACACCCTGGCCAAGGCCAACCTGCGGAAGGTCTTTCCGGACCACTGGTCCTTCATGCTGGGCGAGATCTGCCTCTACAGCTTCCTGATCATCATCCTGACCGGCGTCTACCTGACGATGTTCTTCACCCCGAGCATGGCCGAGACGGTCTACCACGGCTCGTACGCCCCGCTCCAGGGGATCAGGATGTCGGAGGCCTACGCCTCGACCCTGGACATCTCCTTCGAGGTCCGCGGCGGTCTGCTGATCCGTCAGATCCACCACTGGGCCGCGCTGGTCTTCGTCGCCGCGATGTTCGTCCACATGATGCGGGTCTTCTTCACCGGCGCGTTCCGCAAGCCGCGCGAGGTGAACTGGGTCTTCGGCTTCCTGCTGCTCTTCCTCGGGCTGCTGGACGGGTTCTTCGGGTACTCGCTCCCCGACGACCTGCTCTCCGGCACCGGCATCCGCTTCGTCGAGGGCGTCACCCTGGCGGTGCCGCTGGTCGGCACCTACGCCCAGATGTTCCTGTTCGGCGGCGAGTTCCCCGGCACCGACATCGTGCCGCGGTTCTTCACCATCCACGTGCTGCTGGTCCCGGGGATCATGCTCGGCCTGCTGGTCGCGCACCTGATCCTGGTCTGGTACCACAAGCACACCCAGTGGGCGGGGCCCGGCCGGACCGAGCGGAACGTCGTCGGCATGCCGCTGATGCCGGTCTACCTGGCCAAGGCCGGCGGCTTCTTCTTCCTGGTGTTCGGCATCATCGCCGCCATCGCCGCGGTCGCCACCATCAACCCGATCTGGGCCTACGGCCCGTACCGCCCGGACCAGGTGTCGACCGACGCCCAGCCCGACTGGTACATGGGCTTCGCCGAGGGCCTGATCCGCGTCATGCCGGGCTGGGAGATCGGCCTGTGGGGCCACACCCTCAACCTCGGCATCCTGATCCCCTTCCTGGCCTTCCCCGCCGTGCTCGGCGCGATCGCGCTGTACCCGTTCCTGGAGGGCTGGGTCACCCGGGACACCCGTGAGCACCACCTCCTGGACCGCCCGCGCAACGCGCCGGTCCGCACCGCCCTCGGCGCGGCCTGGATCAGCCTCTACCTGGTCCTGCTGGCGGCCGGCGGGAACGACCTGTTCGCCACCCACTTCCACCTCTCGCTGAACACCATCACCACCGCCGCCCGGATCGGGGTGTTCACCGTCCCGGTCCTGGTCTTCACCGTCACCAGGCGCTGGTGCCTCGGCCTGCAACGGCGCGACCGCGACAAGGTGTCGCACGGCCGCGAGACGGGCATCATCAAGCGGCTGCCGCACGGCGAGTTCGTCGAGCTCCACCAGCCCCTGTCACCGGCCGAGTCGCACCGCCTGACCGCCCACCGGCCGCACTCCCCCATCGAACTCCCGCCCGGCGCCGGGATGTTGACCAGGCTCCGGGTCCGGCTCTCGCACGCCTACCACGGCCCGGCCGGCCGGCTCCCCGAGCCGCCTGCCGAGCAGCACCGCGAACTCACCGACGCGCACTGAGGGAGCCCCCGATGAGCAGCCTCGACGGCGACGAACTGGCCGCCACCCGCTACCTGTTGCTCACCACCTTCGAGCCCGACGGCAGCGCCGCGGCCGCCCCCGTCTGGGTGGTGGCGGACGGCTCCGGCCTCGGCGTCTGGACCCGGGCCGACTCCGCCGAGGTCCGCCGCATCCGCCGCCACCCCGGCGTCCTGGTCCAGCCCTGCGACGCCCACGGCCGCCCGCTCGGCGGCAGCCACCCCGCCCGCGCCGCCCTCTGCGGCCCGGAGGCCACCGCCTGCTACCGCACCTCGCTGCTCAACAAGTACGGCTTCCCGGCCCTGCTCACCCTGGCCCGCAGCCGCCTGCGCCTGGGCCTGGCCGGCACCGTCGGCATCCGGCTCACCCTCACCACCCCGCTCCCCTTCGGCGAGCCCTTCCGCCCGGACGGGACGTACAGCCTCAACTAGGGGCCGCCCGCCGTGGCGTAGAGTGCGGCCACCGAGTGGACGGGGGCGGGCATGAACGAGCGCGGCGGGTACTGGGATCCGGTCCCGGCGGCCCGGGCGGGCGGGGCGCGGCCGGTGCCGGAGGCGCTCCGATCGCCGGAGCGGGCCTACCCCGAGGCGTACCTGACGGGTCGTTGGGAGGAGCGGAACTGGCGCAACGTGCCGGGCCCGTTCTACGGGGCCGGGACCGACACCTGCGGCGCCGGGCCGTCGGCCGCGCCGGGTCACGTGCTGTGCGACGAGGACGGCCGGGAGTTCGTGCACCGGCAGCCCCGGAACGCCGCCGAGGTCGACCGGCTGCTGCTGGCCGCCTGGCGGGACCCGTTCGACGGCTACGGCTGGGACGGGGACCGGCACTGGACCCCGGACTCCGTCCGGGGCTGGTGGCACGACCGGGGCCGGCTGCGGGAGTGGGCCACCGGGCCGGCCGGCGAGTGGTCGGCCTGCTCCGACGGCGGCCACCGGGCTGCGGCGGCCACCGGGCTGCGCGGGCTGGTCAGCTACCTGGACGACGGTCTGGAGGGCGACCTGCGGCGGTACCTGTACTGGCTGGCGGAGGGCCGCTCTCCCGGGCCTGCGGAGCGGCTGCCCGGGCTGTAGGCGCTGTCAGCGGCAGACGGTTGAATGACCGTCATGAGCGCACCCGACGTCGCCCGCCTGCTGCCCGAGCCCGACCGGTTGCGGGAGCACTGCCTCGCCCTCGCGATGATGGAGGCGATCCTCTGCCCCGAGGAGGACTTCCGCTACCACGCCTTCGACGCCGACTGGGCACCCGGCGAGCAGCTCGCCTCGATGCGGAACGGGAGCGGTGACGAGCACTCCGTGGTCTTCACCCCCGCCGGGGTCTACCTGCGCGGCTTCGACCACGAGTCCTACCTGAGCCCGTACGCCGAGGGCCGGGTCTGGCCCGGGGTGGTGGACGCCGTCCCGGCCGAGCTGCGGCACTGCGTCACCGAGCCCGCCTTCTGCGACGGCGGCATGCCGACCCTGACGGCCGCGATCTGGCGGCTGACCGGCGACACCGCCTGGCGCACCGGCGAGATCGACTTCCCGCCCGGCCTGCCCGACGCGGACGGCGCCGACTGGCTGTTCCGCTCGCTGACCGACACCGCGCCCGAGACGTACGCGGAGTTCGCCGCCGACTACTACGAGACCGAGCTCGACCTCGACGCCGTCCGCCACGTCTTCGCGCTGCGCCCGCTCACCGAGCAGGTGGTCCGCGCCCTCAACCCCGAGCTCACCCTCGACGACCTCGCCGAGGACGTCAAGGAGACCGGGTACCCCACCAGCGCCTGACGGGGAGTGAGAGCTCCAGCCCGCTCAGCCGCTCCTCGACGGTGCCCGGCCGGCCGGGTGCCGCAGCCCCGGTGTCGGTCAGGTGCTCCCCCCGCCAGAGGGCGCCCCAGAGCCGGGGCTCCGGTGCCCGGAGGTGGTGCGGGCCGCAGGCGCACGGGCTGCGCAGCAGGCCGCAGCCCCGGCAGAGGTCGAGGAAGCCGTGCCCGGTCGACCGGGACAGCGGGCCGCGCTCGTCGCCGCACCGCTCGCAGCCGGGCAGTTCGGCCCCCCGCAGCACCAGCAGCCGGCGGCGCACGTAGGCCGGCAGCGAGAGTGCGGGGTGGCAGAGCGCGTCGTCCGGAACCGACCATCCCGCCGACCGCCACCGGTGCTCGGGCCGGGTGGCCGCCCGCAGGCCGGCCCGCTTCTCCGTCTTCCGGCGGGCCGCGTACTCCCGGCCCGCCGCCACCCAGAGCTCGCGCGCCTCGTGCAGCTCGCCGACCGCCCGGAGCAGCCAGGCCGGGTCGGTGACCGGCCCGCCGGGCCGTCGCTGATGGACGGTCAGGTGGTGATAGGTGGCCTGGAAGCCGTAGGCCGGGAACTCCGCCACGCAGTACCGCAGCGCCAGGTGGCGGCGGTGCAGCGGCAGCGTCTCGTCCAGGACGCGCGCCCGCTGGGTCCGGAAGCTTCCCATCACGCCACCGACCGGGTGCCGGGGTGTACGGGTACGGCGGGGGCGGGGGGCTCGGTCACCGGCCGAGTATCGCCCGGCCCCGCCCCGGCGGCATCCGGTTTTCCGCCTCGTACGCACGCTCCGGCAGGCGCCCGCACCGGCCCGGCTGGTTCCTTCGTGTGCACTTGAAAGCGACACGCGCGGCCGGCCCCGGCCCGGCGGGAACGGCTCCCGGCCGGAGCCGGTCCCGGCTCCCGGCCCGTGCGGCGGTGTCCCCCGGCGTGCGCCGGCCGTCGTCCAGTGAGGGGAACGTCCCGCCCGTGGCCACCCTGTGCCGTCCCGCCGTCGCCGTGCCCGAGTACGTGATCACCCTGGAGGACACCCTCGACCTGGCCCGGCGGTTGCACCCCGAGCACCCCCAACTCCCGCTCGCCCTACGGCTGATCGAGAACACCGGGGTACGCACCCGGCACCTGGTCCAGCCGATCGAGGAGACCCTCGCGCACCCCGGCTTCGAGGAGCGCAACCGCCGCTACGAGGCCGAGGCCAAGCGCCGGGTGCCGCCGGTGGTCCGGCAGGCGCTGGAGCACGCCCGGCTGACGCCCCGGGAGATCGACCTGATCGTCTACGTCTCCTGCACCGGCTTCATGATGCCCTCGCTCACCGCCTGGCTGATCAACTCGATGGGCTTCCGCCCGGACACCCGCCAGCTCCCGATCGCCCAGCTCGGCTGCGCGGCCGGCGGCGCCGCGATCAACCGCGCGCACGACTTCTGCACCGCCTACCCGAACGCCAACGCGCTCATCGTGGCCTGCGAGTTCTGCTCGCTCTGCTACCAGCCCACCGACCTGGGGGTGGGGAACCTGCTCTCCAACGGCCTGTTCGGCGACGCGGTGGCCGCCACCGCCGTGCGGGGCAGCGGCGGCACCGGCATCCGGCTGGAGCGCAACGCCTCCCACCTGGTGCCCGGCACCGAGGACTGGATCGCCTACAGCGTGCGCGAGACGGGCTTCCACTTCCTGCTGGACAAGCGGGTGCCCGGCACCATGGAGCCGCTCGCCCCGGTGCTCGCCGCGCTGGCCGAGCGGCACGGCTGGGACGTCGCCGACCTGGACTTCTACCTGGTGCACGCGGGCGGCCCGCGCATCCTGGACGATCTCTGCACCCATCTCGGCGTGGCACCCGAGGTGTTCCGCTTCAGCCGGGCCACCCTGACCGAGTACGGGAACATCGCCAGCGCCGTGGTGCTCGACGCGCTGGCCCGGCTGTTCGACGAGGGGAGCGCCACCGACCGGGCCACCGGGCTGATCGCCGGCTTCGGCCCGGGGATCACCGCCGAGGTCGCGCTCGGCCGCTGGACCGTCCCGGTCACGCCCCACTCCTTCGCCAACACCCTCATCAGGAGCGTCAATTGACCACCTCCACGGACACCGCCGAGGTGCACTTCTGGGCCCCGCCCGACCTGCCGGGCCTGGCGTTCGACCCGACCCTGTACCGGCTGCTGCACGAGGACCCGGTGGCGAGGGTCCGGCTGCCGAACGGCACCGGCCACGCCTGGCTGGTCACCCGGTACGAGGAGGTGAAGTTCGTCTCGGCCGACCCGAGGTTCAGCCGGGAGGCGGTCTGGGGCCGGGACGTCACCCGGGTCGCGCCGCACTTCATCCCGATGGAGGGGGCGCTCGGCTTCGCCGACCCGCCGGACCACACCCGGATGCGCCGGGTGGTGGCGAAGGCGTTCACCGCCCGGGCGATGCGCAGGCTGCGGGAGCGGGCCCAGCAGGTGATGGACGGCCTGCTGGACGCGATGGCGGCCGAACGGGCCCGGCACGGCGGGCCGGTGGACCTGATGGCGGGTCTCAACCGCCCCTTCCCGCTGGCCATGATGGGCGAGCTGATGGGCATCCCGGAGGCCGACCTGCACCTGGTCGCGCACTGGACCGACACCATCATCTCGGCCGGGGCCGGCCGGGAGGCCAGCGAGCGGGCCAAGGAGGAGTTCGCCGAGTACTTCACCGAACTGCTCGGCTGCCGCCGCCTGGAGCCCCGGGACGACCTGGCCGGGGTGCTGGCCGAGGCGGTCCAGGAGGAGACCCTCACCCTGAAGGAGGCCGTCGGCCTGGCCGTGCTGATCCAGCTCGGCGGCGGCCACGCCGTCCGCAACAACAGCGCCAACATGGTCTTCGCCCTGCTCACCCACCCCGACCAGCTGGCCCGCCTGCGGGCCGAACCCGCCCTGCTGCCAAGGGCGGTGGAGGAGCTGCTGCGCTACATCCCGCACCGCAACGCGGTCGGGCTGTCCCGGATCGCGCTGGCCGACGTCGAGGTGGGCGGCGTGCTGATCCCGGCCGGTGACCCGGTCTACGTCTCCTACCTGACCGCCAACCGCGACCCCTCGGTCTTCGCCGACCCGGACCGCCTCGACCTCGGGCGGGAGGACAACCCGCACGTCTCCTTCGGCCACGGCGCGCACTACTGCCCGGGGGCCTCGATGGCCCGGCTGGAGTCGGAGCTGATCCTGTCCTCGCTCTGGGACCGCTTCCCGGAGCTGCGACTGGCCGTGCCGGTGGAGCAACTGGTCTGGCAGCGGGGCGCGTTGATCCGCGGCCCGGAGACCCTTCCGGTGGAGTGGTGAGGCGGCCGTGACCTATCTGAACCCCCGGGACGGTCTGATCGTCCCGCCCGGCGGCGGCCGTACCGTGCACGCCGCCGCCCAGCAGGTCACCTTCAAGGTGACCGGCGCGCACTCGCTGGCCGCCTCCAGCTTCGAGGTGGTGGTGCCGCCCGGCTTCGACGTCGGCGCGCACGCGCACGGCCGCAGCGAGGAGCTCTTCCTGCTGCTGGACGGCGAGTTGGACGTGCTGGCGTTCGAACCGGAGGACCGCTCGCCGCAGGACTGGCGCAGCTGGCGCTCGCCCGAGGGCGCCACCTACCAGCGGGCGAAGGCGGGCACCGTGATCCTGGTGCCGCCCGGCTGCCCGCACGCCTTCGCCAATCCGACCGGCCGCCCGGCCCGGATGTTCTTCCAGGCCTCGCCGCCGCCCCACCACGAGCGCTACTTCGAGGAGTTGCTCGACCTGCTGAACGCGGACGGCGGCATCGACCACGAGGCGGTCGAGGCCCTCCGGCAGCGCTACGACATCCAGCAGCTCACCCCGCTGCGCCACACCCTCCCCGACGAGGCCCCCGCATGACCGAACTCGACTGCCCCGCCACCGCGCCGGAGTGCCCCGCCGCCACACCCGAGCACCTCGCCACCGGACCGGAGCACCCTACCGGCACACCCGAGCACCCCGCCGCCGCACCCGAGCGCCCGGAGCCCGGCGTCCGCGTCCACCCCTGGCCGGTCGACCACCTCCCCGAGCTGGCCTTCGACCCACTGCTGCACCGCCTGCTGCGCGAAGAGCCGGTCGCCCGGGTGAAGTTGGCGCACGGCGAGGGCGACGCCTGGCTGGCCACCCGGTACGAGGACGTCAAACTCGTCTCGGCCGACCCGCGGTTCAGCCGGGCGCTCACCGTGGACCGGCCGATCACCAGCATGACCCCGCACGCGGTCGCCCCGCCCGGCGGCGTCGGCCGGGCCGACCCGCCGGACCACACCCGGCTGCGCCGCCTCACCGCGCAGACCTTCCACCGGAAGCGGGTCGCCCTGCTCCGGGTGGAGGCCCAGCGGATCACCGACGGGCTGCTGGCCGCGATGCTGGAGCAGGGCCCGCCCGCCGACCTCACCGAGGCGCTCACCGGCCCGCTGCCTGCCGCCGTCACGGCCCGGCTGATGGGCGTGCCGCCGGCCGACCTCGGGCTGCTCCAGGGCTGGCGGGCCGTCATCCTCTCCAGCGACCACAGCGCCGCCGAGGCGGGCGCGGTGAAGGCCGAGATCGCCGACTACTTCAGGGCACTGGCCGACCACCGGGCCGAGCACCCGGCCGAGGACCTGTTCAGCGAGCTGGTGGCGGCCCACCGGGCGGGCGGGCTCAGCCGCCCCGAGCTGATCTCGCTCTCGGTGATGATCGTGCTCAACGCACTGGACCAGATCCGGAACCAGACCTCGACCATGGTCTACACCCTGCTCACCCACCCGGAGCAGCTCGCCGCGCTACGCGCCGATCCCTCCGGGCTCCCCGCCGCCGTCGAGGAGCTGCTCCGCTTCATCCCGCAGCGCAACGGCGTCGGGATGCCCCGGGTCGCCACCGAGGACGTCGAGGTCGGCGCGGTGCTGATCCGGGCCGGCGAGCCGGTCTACGTCTCCTACCTGGCCGCCAACCGCGACCCCTCGGTCTACACCGCTCCCGACACCCTGGACCTCACCCGGGACGAACCGCCCCACCTCGCCTTCGGCCACGGCCCGCACTACTGCGTCGGGGCCGCCCTGACCCGGATGCACGCGGAAGTCGTGCTCTCCACCCTGCTCACCCGGCTGCCCGGCCTGCGGCTGGCCGTCCCGGCCACCGAGGTCCGCTGGCACCGGGGCACCGTCAACCGGGGCCCGGTGGCCCTGCCGGTCGCCTGGTAGCCGCCCGGGAGGGCCCGGACGCGGACGTGCCCGCCCGCCCCACGACTGCGGGGCGGGCGGGCACGTCACGGCCTGACGCCCGCTCAGAACTGCACGTCGGTGCAGGAGTAGAAGGCGTTGTTGGTGTCGGCCACGTCCCAGACCGCCACCACCACGTGGTGTCCGGTCCGGCCGGTCGGCAGGGTGGCGGTGTGGGTGGTGACGGCGGCGGGCTGCTTGCCGCCGTACGGCACGGTCAGGAAGGGGGTGAGGTCCAGGCTGGCCCGGGTGATCTTCTGGGTCGGGTCGTAGCCCTGCTTGGTGAGGAAGTAGCGGAAGTTGGTGGTGGCGTGCCGCGCCTCGATCTCCCAGGTGAAGGTGCGCTGCGCGCCCGCCGTCACCTTGGTGGTCGGCCAGGCGCCGTTGCGCGGGTTGTCCAGCGGGGCCCAACGGGCGTCCGCCCCGGCGCAGATGGTGCCGTCCGCCGGGCCGCGGCTCGGGAAGCCCTTCGGGCCCTCGACGCTCTGCGGCTCCCACTGGATGTCGCCGCAGTTCTTCACCACACCGGCTCCGCAGAGCGCGGCCCGGCTCGGCGGCTGGTTGATGAAGCCGTGCGACTGGGCCGGCACGGCCAGGCCGATCGGCACGGCGAGCGCGGCCACTGCCGCGCCGACGATGGTACGAGTGCGCATGGTGCTCCTCCGTGGGGGTGGATGGAGTGTCACGCCGGACGCGGACGGCAGCGCGGTGCACGTGGGGGTGCACCGCCGTGGGAGCCACCGATGGCATGCCTGCGCCAGGTCTGACCACACCGTAGGCACCGGGCCGACTGGCCGTCAATGGTCCAGACCAGTATCCGAGTTCTGTCCAATCACCGTGCAGAAAAGTCCACTTGACACAGTGTCAGGTGACTCCTCAGATCCGCCGGATGGTGTTGATGGTGATCGCGTCCGCCTTCATGATCTTCACCACGTCGCCCTTGCGCGGCGCGTGCACGACCATCCCGTTCCCGATGTACATCCCGACGTGGGTCCGGTCCGCCCGGTAGACCACCAGGTCGCCCGGCTGCGCGTTGCGCCAGTCCGTCCCGATGCCGGTCCCCACGTTGCCCTGGGCCTGGGAGGTGCGCGGCAGCGCCACCCCGGCCTTGGCATAGGCGTAGACCATCAGACCGGAGCAGTCGAAGGAGCCCGGCCCGCCCGCCGCCCACTCGTACGGCTTGCCCTGCTGCTCCAGCGCGACCCGGACCGCCGTCGCCGCGTTCCCGCTCGCCTGCGGCAGGGCCGCCGGGTCGATCTGCACCCCGCCCCGCGCCGCGCTCCGGGAGGCCGCACCGCCACCGGCCGGGCGGCCGACCGTCACCGGGGCGTCGGTGCCGCGGACGATCGCGGCCCGGTCGGCCGCGTTCAGGGTGCCGAGCAGCCGCTCCGACTCCTGGAGCTTGCGCCGGATCTCCGCCTTGGTGCTGCTCAGCAGCTGGGTCGAGCGGTCCAACTCGCCCAGTACCGCGGCGGCCTCCGCCTTCTGCTGGTCCAGCCGGCCCTGCTCGGCCCGCAGCGCCTTGAGCACCCCCGCCTGGGTGCTCGCCACCTGGCCGGCCGAGGAGGCCTGCGAGAGGTAGGCGTCCGGATCGGCCGAGAACATCAACTGCACCGCCGGGTCGATCCCCCCGTGCCGGTACTCGTCCCCCGCCACCGCCGCCAGCCCGGAGGCCAGCTCGGCCACCCGCTCCTGCCCCCGGGCGATCCGGTCCTGCAACTGCCCGGCCTGCTGCCGCAGTTGATCGGCCCGCTCGGTGGCACCGTTGTACTTCTCGGTCGCCGCCTCCTGCTCCAACAGCAGCTGGTCGACCTGCGCCTTCACCTGCTCCTTGCCGACCGGCCCGGGCACCGCGTGCGCGGTGCCACCACCCTGGGCCGACAGCGCCACCGCCGTCGCGGCGGCGGCCGTCAGGACCGAGGTGTGGGCGCGGCCGGGCCGCCGAGGTCGCCGGTGCGAGGCCATGGGGGAAGCTCCTTCGTCCTGCCGGCCGACCCCTCAAGATGAAGATCGCGAACCGGACATCACCCGCACGGTAATCACCCGAACGACCCCGTGTCCATCCCGTGACCTTCGAACTGCCCTTTAGGGCAACCCTTCTGACCCCGAATCAGCGACGGCCGGCGGTGAGGACCAGCAGGAACTGGCCGCCGCCCGGCTCGACACCGGTGGTCAGCGGGAGACCGGGGACCAGCCGGGAGAGGCGGTCCGCCAGCCAGTCGGCCGCCTCCTGGGCGTCCTTGCGGGTGGGGCAGCGGCCGACCACCTCACGGCCGCCCTTGCGCTCCAGCCGCTCGGTCACGGTGAGCAGCGGGGCGGGCTCGACCACGTAGAGGCGCTCGGGCCAGGCGATGACCACCTTGACCGCGCCCTTGCGGGAGTTGCAGCCGCGGTGGGCCAGCCGCTCGGCCAACTTGGCCTTGCGGTCGGCGGTGCGGCTGTCCACGCTGGGCCCGCGCGGGTCGTTCACCGACTCGTCCGGATCGACCGGCTCGTCACAGACCCAGCAGCGCCAGCCGTCGCGTTCGGCCACGTCATCGAGGAGACTCATCCGGGCAAACTAGCCTGCCCGGCGGCCGGCACGCCAACGGGCGGGGCGGCCCGGCTCCGCGCCGCCCCGCCCGACGGCCCGTCAGAGCAGCGGGCCGGTGAGCGGGAGCACCACCGTGCAGGGCACCGGACGCGGGTGGGCCGGGTCCAGGGCGTTCAGCACGTACGTCAGCGCGACCGGGTCGTAGGCGATCTCGGTGTGGTCGGCGGCGTCCAGCGGGCAGGCGTCCTGGAGCGTGACGTTGGTGACGCCGGGGCCGTCCAGGAAGGCCGAGGCGTAGGGGGTGACCACCTGGTCGAACCTGCTCGCGACGACCGTGTAGCGGACCCCGGGCACGGTGTCCCCGCCCGCGTTCAGCTCGGTGAGGAACGGGGAGCCGGCCTCCTGGTCCACACAGGCCGGACAGGCCGGGCCGAGCAGGAAGGCGTTGGCGGGCTCCAGCAGGCCGAGGGCGGAGGCCAGGGTGCCGATGCCGTCCAGGGTGGTGCCGTGGTTGCTGGGGGCGATGCCGACCAGGGCGCCGACCTTGGCCGCCCCGCCCAGGTACTTGAGGTAGTGGCGCGGCATCATGCCGCCCTGCGAGTGCCCGACCAGATCCACCTCGGCCGCCCCGGTGGCGGCCAGCACCCGGTCCACGAAGGCCGCCAGCTGCCCGGCGCTGCGCGCCACCGGCCCGGTGCCCTGGATCGGATTCCCCTCCGCCGCACCGTAGTTGAAGGAGAAGACGCAGTACCCTTCGTTCGCCAGCAGCGGCGCCGCGCCGCCCCAGTTGTCGTTCTGGTTCTCGAAGGTGCCGTGCACCAGCACCACCGGGGCGGGGTGCGCCGCGCTCGGCCGGCAGGCCAGGTCGTTCGCACCGTCGGCCGCCCGGCCGGGCTGCGCGAAGCCCTTCAGGAAGCCGACCGTGAAGTTGGTCTCCACCGGCCGCTGCCCGGCCGCCGCCGCGCTGCCGCCACCGCCCGCCGTCAGCGCGCACGCCAGCGCCAGCACGGCGGCCGGTACGCGGGACCTCAGAACTCCGAGCACAGGACCGTCCCTCTCCGGCGGTGGGGTGACCGGGACACCGCGCTCCCGATGGAGCGTCAGAGGGGGTAACTGCTCGGGAAGCGGCCCGGTGACGCCCCGGGCGGGTGGACCGCCGGCCACGGTGCCCCGCCCGAACGGCTGATGGACGGGCGGGGCGCGGCCGGCGGCCCGCAGGTGCCACCCGACCTGGCGGCTGCGCGCGAGGCGCTCTCCGGGTGGCAGCGGGGCCGGCGGGTGGCAGCGCGCTCGGCCGGATCAGCGGTACAGGAACTTGACCGCGCGCAGCTTCAGGCGGTCGGCGGTGGCACCGCCGTGCGGGCGCAGGGTGCGGGTGTCACCGGCGCAGACCGCGTCGTCGTAGACCAGGGTCCACCAGTCGGTGCCGTTCTGCGGACCGAAGGCGGGGGCCGAGGTGTCCGGGTCGGCGGCCTCCTCGATGGTGATGCAGACCCCGGCGGTGGGGTCCTGCATCGTCCGGGTCAGCACCCGGCCGTCCGGAGCGGCGTACCGGTAGCTGAAGGTGCCGGTGGCGACCTGGACGGCCTCGGCGGCCCCGGACGCGGCCGGGGCGGACGGGGTGGCGGGGGCCGGGGTGCTGAGCACGGCCGTGACGGCGAGGGCGCCGCAGACGGCGCCTAGGGTGTGCCAGGGGCGCACGGAGGTTCTCGTCTCCTCAGGAGCGGAAAGGTCTCTGCACTTCTATCCCCGCCACACCCCGGACGGCGTACGCCCCGCGCCAAAGGGGCGTACGCGTCACCCGTCGGGCCCACGGCCCCGGCGTGTCAGCCCGCCTGGAAGACCTGCTTGCCCCCCACGTACGTGCGCTCCACCCGGGCCTGCGCGATCTCCGCCGCCGGGTGGGCGAACGGGTCGCGGTCCAGCACCACCAGGTCGGCCAGCAGGCCCTCCTGGAGCGAGCCGGCCTCCTCGCAGCCGTTCACGTGCGCGGAGCCGGCGGTGTACGCGGCGAGCGCGGTGCCGAGGTCGAGGCGCTGCTCGGGCAGGAAGACCCGGTCGTCCTCGGTGCCCGGCTCCATCCGGTTGACCGCGACGTGGATGCCCGCCAGCGGGTCGGGGCTGGAGACCGGCCAGTCGCTGCCGGCCGCCAGGGTGGCGCCGGCCCGCAGCAGGTCGCCGAAGGGGTACTGCCAGCCGGCCCGCTCGGCGCCGAGGAACGGGATGGTGAGCTCGTCCATCTGCGGCTCGTGGGCGGCCCAGAGCGGCTGCAGGTTGGCGATCGCACCGAGCGGGGCGAACCGGCCGATGTCCTGCGGGTGCACCACCTGGAGGTGGGCCAGGTGGTGGCGGTTGCCGCGCTGGCCGTTGGCGGCCAGCGCGGCCTCGACGGCGTCCAGCGCCTCCCGGACGGCGCGGTCGCCGAGGGCGTGGAAGTGCACCTGGAAGTCGAGCGCGTCGAGCCGGGTGACGTACTCGCGCAGCGCCTCCGGATCGACGAAGCTCAGGCCCGAGTTGGCGGTGGCGCAGCCGCAGCCGTCCAGGTAGGGGGTGGTCATGGCGGCGGTGAAGTTCTCCGCGATGCCGTCCTGCATGATCTTGACCGACCAGGGCCGGAACCGACCGTGCGTCAACTCGGCCCGCCGCTGCACCAGTTCGGCGATCTGCTCGGCGCCGCGCTCGCGGTCCCACCAGAGCGCGCCGGTCACCCGGGCGGTCAGCTCGCCGGAGCGGGCGGCGGCCAGGTAGGCGTCGGACGGGTCCGGCTGGCCGTTGAAGACGCCGAGCAGGGCGTCCTGCCAGCCGGTGATGCCGAGCGAGTGCAGCAGTTCCTGGGCCCGGAGCAGCCCGGCCAGCCGGTCGGCGGCGGTGCTCGGCGGGACGAGCCTGGCGACCAGCGCGGTGGCGCCCTCCTGGAGCACGCCGTTCGGGGTGCCGTCGGCCTCCCGCTCGATCCGGCCGTCGGCCGGGTCCGGGGTGTCGGCCGTGACGCCGGCCAGCTCCAGCGCACGGGTGTTGGCCCAGGCGCCGTGGTGGTCCCGGTTGACCAGGTAGACCGGCCGGTCCGGCACCACCGAGTCGATCAGCTGACGGCTCGGCAGCCCGCCCTCGAAGCTCTCCATCGACCAGCCGCTGCCGGTGATCCACTCCCGCTCGGGGTGCGCCTCGGCGAAGGCCCGGATCCGCTCCAGGTAGTCCGCCACGCCGATGGTGTCGCTCAGGTCGCACTCGCCCAGCTCCATGCCGCCGAAGACCGCGTGCACGTGCGCGTCCTGGAAGCCGGGCACCAGCAGCCGGCCCTTCAGGTCCACCACCTCGGTGCGCGGGCCGATCAACTCGCGGATCTCGTGGTGCCCGACGGCGGTGATCCGCTCGCCGGTGACGGCGAGGCCGGTGGCCCGGGTGCGGGCGGCGTCGGCGGTGAACACCGGGCCGCCGGTGAAGACCAGGTCGGCATGGGTCATGAGGAGTGCTCCTGACGGGTCGTTCGATGTGGTTCGTGTGGTGGGGGCCGGCCGGCCGCGGCGCTCGGCGCGGGCCGGCCGGCCCCGGTCTGCGGGCGGTCAGCCGTGCGGCAGCAGGTCGGCGCTGTCGGCGTCGGTGCCCCGGCCGGTGGTGAAGTAGGCGGACTTGCGGACCCACTTGGCCCAGGCGGCGGCCACCAGCCCGGTGCCGATCATCAGGCCCGGCACCAGCAGCTGGAACCAGCCGTTCTCCGCGCTGACCTCGAAGTGGTCGGCCGAGTCCCAGAAGCTCCAGGCCAGGTAGCCGCCGACGGCCAGCAGCACGGCCGCGCCGAGCAGCGGGGCGACCACCACCCGCAGACCGGCCAGCGGCTCGGTGCGCAGCAGGCCGCGGAAGCGGACGGCGGCGGCCAGCGCGGTGAGCGCGTAGTAGAGCACCACCACGATGCCGATCGCGTTCACGGCGGCACTGATCAGGTCGGTGACGGTCGGGATGACCAGCGAGAGCAGCGCGATCGCCGAGGCGATCACCACCAGCAGCACGGTGCCGATCGCGGGAGTGCCGTACTTGGGGTGGATCCGGGTCCAGACCGGGCCCAGGGTGCGGTCCCGGCCCATCGCGAAGGTGCCGCGCGCGGTCGGGATGACGGACGCCTGGAGCGAGGCCACCGCCGACATGGTCAGGGCGATCAGCGGGAGCGCGGCCAGCGGCTGCTGGGCCAGCTTCTCGCCGAAGTAGGTCAGGCCCTGGGCACCGTTGTCGGCCAGCTCGTCCAGCGGCAGCACCCGCTGGAAGGCGGTGCCGGCCAGCAGGAACAGCAGCAGCATCATGACCAGCGCGATGATGCCGCCACGCGAGGCGTCCTTGGGGTCGTGGGTCTCCTCGGCGACCGTGAAGACCGACTCGAAGCCCCAGTAGCAGAACACCGCGAGCACCATGCCCTGGGCCAGCGCGCCCATGGTCGGGATGGCGAAGGGGTTGAACCACTCCAGCGAGAACGGCTGGTCGCCGGCGAACAGCCCGTACCCGCAGAAGCCCAGCAGCACCAGGTACTCGAAGCCCAGCAGGTACTTCTGCAGCCGGGCCGCCAGGCCCAGGCCGCGCACCGCGATGGCGGTGGCACCGGCCAGCACCACCAGGCCGATCAGGGTGGTCTGCAGGGTCGAGTCCGGGTCCAGGTGCAGCCCGGCCACGCTCTCCACCCCGCCCTTGGCGGCCAGCTGGATCAGCGCCGAGCCGGTCACCGCGACGGTGTACGACATGAAGACGATGGTGCCGACGGTGTTCACCCAGCCGGTCAGGAAGCCCAGCCAGGGGTTGAGCGTGCGGCCCACCCAGGTGTAGGCGTTGCCCGCGTTGGGCTCCACCTGGTTGAGCCGCCCGTAGGCGACCGCGATGCCGAGCACCGGGAGGAAGGCCAGCAGCATGATGGCCGGCAGGTGCAGGCCGACCACCCCGGCGGTCAGGCCGAGCCCGATGCCGATGCTGGAGGTGGCCGCCGTACTGGACGCGGCGATCGCCACGCCGTCGACCATCCCGATGGACTTCTTCATCACAGGGGCCGGGACCGGGGTTCTTACCCCGTCCTTCGCTGTTGCGCCCAACAAGCCACCGCCTTGACCAGGGGGCTTTCGGTCAGCCCCGGGTGCGGTCATGAAACTCCGGCCCCCTTCTCACGTCAATGCCGTTGTCATAAGAACACACCCGGCCTAGGCTCCGAACCATGAGTGAACGCGTGGTGCGCGAACCCGACCGGCGGCGCCGCCGGCCCACCAAGACCGGTACGGTGCTCTCCGAGCAGGTGATCGTGGAGACGGCGCTGCGGCTGCTCGGCCAGCACGGCGCCGAGGCCCTGACGGTCCGTCGGCTCGGCGCGGCGCTCGGCGCCGACCCGAGCGCCCTCTACCGCTACTTCCACTCCACCGACGACCTGGTGGTGGCGATCACCGACGAACTGATCGCCCGCGCCCAGGAGGGCGCCGAGCCGACCGGCGACTGGCAGCGCGACCTGCGCGAGATCGGCCTGCGCATCCAGCACGCCTACCGCTCCCACCCGCAGGCCGCCGCCCTCTCGGCCGCCCGCACCACCGGCCGCCAGCACGAGATCCGCGCGGTGGAGACCATCCTCGGCATCCTGCGCGGGGCCGGCTTCCCCGACCGGGACGCCGTCCGGCTGTACCACGTCTTCGTCGACCAGAGCCTGGCCTTCGCCGCCCTGGACGCCGCCGTGGCCGCCCTCCCGGCCGCCGCCCAGGCGGCCGACTCCGCCGTCTGGTCCACCCGCTACGCCGGCCTCTCCCCCGACACCCACCCGCACATCGCGGCCACCACCCCGCTGCTGATCGCCGAGATGAACCGCTCCGCCTACCCGCTCGCCCTGGACCTGCTGCTCGACTCCTTCGCCTCCCGGCTGCCCGCACGCGGCTGACGCACCGTCGGCGCGCGGTTGTCGGTGGCCCTGGCTAGCGTGACGGGGGACACACCACACCTCCCCACGAAGAGACGGATCAGGGCCATGACCGAATACACCGAGGGCTCCCCCTGTTGGGTCGACGCGATGTTCGCCGACGTGGAGGGCGCCAAGTCCTTCTACTCCGAGGTGCTCGGCTGGACCTTCGCCGAGGCCGCCTCCGAGTACGGCGGCTACACCCAGGCGTACTCCGACGGCAAGGCGGTGGCCGCCGTGGTGCCGCCGATGCCGGGCCAGGAGGGCCAGTCCGCCTGGTGCCTCTACCTCTCCTCCCCGGACGCCGCCGCCACCGCCGAGAAGATCACCGCAGCCGGCGGCCAGGTGCTGATGGCCCCGATGCAGGTCGGCGACTTCGGCACCATGGCGATCGCCGCCGACCCGGGCGGCGCGGTCTTCGGCGTCTGGCAGGGCGGCGCGCACCGGGGCTTCGAGAAGGTCAACGAGCCGGGCGCGTTCTGCTGGGCCGAGGTCTTCACCCGGGAGCCGGCGAAGGCCGACGCCTTCTTCCCGGCGGTCTTCCCGTACGGCGTGAAGACGATGGCCGACGAGCACGTCGACTTCCGCACCTACAACCTCTCCGGCGGCCCGGCCCTCGGCCGGATGAAGATGGGCGAGGAGTTCCCGCCCGAGGTCCCCGCGTACGTCAACGTCTACTTCGCCGTGCCGGACTGCGACGACGCGGTGGAGAAGGCCAAGAAGCTCGGCGCCACCCTCCAGTTCGGCCCGATGACCAGCCCGTTCGGCCGCTTCGCGTCCCTGACGGACCCGCAGGGGGCGAACTTCTCGGTGATCGACCTGACCACCGTCGAGGGCGAGATGCCGGACCTGGCCGACGTCTGACGGACACGGGAGGGGCGGGCACCCGGCCCGGGTGCCCGCCCCTCCTGTCGTACCGTCAGGTCACTCCGGCAGCACCAGCGCCGGGGTCTCCTTGGTGAGCACCTCGCCGCGGAAGAAGGCCGGGCTGCGCTTCGTCATCACCAGCATCACCAGCAGACCCACCGTCAACACCCCGACGCCGATCACGAAGACCGAACCGACACCGAAGACCGAGCTGCCGCTGCCGTAGTCGGTGCTGTACATGTCCTTCAGGCTCTGCAGGAAGATCCCGGTCAGGATCAGCCCGCCGGTGACCGGGAAGACCACCTTGAGCACCGCGTCCCGGACCGAGCGGGTGAAGTCCTTGCGGAAGTACCAGGCGCAGGCGAAGGCGGTCAGCGAGTAGTAGAAGCAGATCATCAGGGTCAGCGCCGCGATGGTGTCGGTCAGCACGTTCTCGCTGATCAGCGTCATCACGGTGTAGAACGCCCCGGTGCCCACGCCCGCCGTGACGATCGCCCGGCCCGGGGTGCCGTACTTGCGGTTCACCTCGGTGAAGGACGGCGGCAGCGCCTCGTAGACGCTCATCGCCAGCACGGTGCGGCTGACCGGGATGAAGGTGGTCTGCAGGCTCGCGGCGGCCGAGGCCAGCACCGCGACGAACAGCAGCACGCCCAGCGTCGGCCCCATCACCGGCCCGGCCAGCGCCTGGAACACGTTGGACGAGGTCTCCGGATTGCCGAGGCCGGTCCCGGTCTCGCCGACGCCCGCGTACATCTGCACCGCGACGGCGGTGAACAGGTACGAGCCGACCAGCACCACCATCGCCAGCAGCGCGGCCCGCCCCGGGGTCTTCTCGCTGCCGCCGGTCTCCTCGTTGGCGCTCAGGCAGGCGTCCCAGCCCCAGTACATGAAGAGCGAGAGCGAGAGCCCGGCGATGAACGACGACCAGGAGGACGCCTGGAACGGGTCGAGCCAGCTCCAGGAGAAGTCCAGCGAGCCCGGTGCGTCCCCGGCCACCGCCTTGGAGATCGCCATCACGGCGAACACCGCCAGCACCGTGAGCTGCAGCCCGACCAGCGCGTACTGCACGCCCTTGGTGGCCGTCATGCCCCGGTAGCTGATCGCGGTGGCGACCGCGATCAGCGCCAGGCAGGTCAGGACGTGGGCGGCCTTGTTGTCGTTCAGGCCGGCCAGCCAGTCGCTCCCGGTGATCTCGCCGAGCAGGATGTAGAAGTACTCGGTCGCGACGCCGGCCAGGTTGGACAGCACGATGATGGTGGCCACCACCAGCCCCCAGCCGCACATCCAGCCGACCTTCGGGCCGAAGGCCTTCACCGTCCAGGTGAAGGACGTGCCGCTGTCCGGGACGGCCTTGTTGAGCTCCCGGTAGGCGAAGGCGACCAGCATCATCGGCAGGAACCCGGCCAGGAAGAGCGCGGGCATCTGCAGGCCGACCGCCGCCACCGTGGTCCCGAGGGTGGTGGTGAGGCAGTAGACCGGGGCCACCGTCGAGACACCGATCACGGAGTTCCCGAGCAGGCCGACCGAGTTGCTGTTGAGCCCCTTGGAGCGGACGCCCTTGGCGGCGTCAGCTCCGCCGGCCGCCGCGCTGCGGCCGGTCGTGGGCTTGGAGTCGAGCTGAACCATGGACCCGACCGTACGTTGAACTGTTTCCGCAGCTCAGGGGCGCGCCGGTGACGAACCGTGACATGAATCATGCGCCCCTGATCCGAGTTTCGCCGCTGATTACCAGGTGTTGGCGAGATTTTCACTTCGAATCAGAGGCTCATGGCTGGTTCGCCAGGGCAACGAAACCCGCACCGTTACCAAATCCGGGGCAGGTGGCGGACCCTTGTGATCTATGCCACTTGGGCTCCCGCAGGCTGGAAACAGGGGGTGCTCACCCGGAAAATCACCCGGTTCTCAGGTGGCGGGTGCCTCACGCGTCGGGCAGCCGGAAGCAGGAGGAGCTCACCCGGAAGATCACCCGCTTGCGGTCACGAAGCGCCTGGCTCCAGACGGCGACGGTCTTCTCGGGGTTCTTGGCCCAGACCTCCAGATCGGTGTGGGTGGCGTCCCACTGCTCGCCGGCGCCGATCCAACCGGACGCCTTGAGGTGGTCCCGCACCCGTTCGACCGCCTGGTTCAACCCCTCCGGGTCGAGGCCGTCGACCTGCCAGAAGTGGATCGCACTGCGGACCTTCGCGTCCTTCTGGCCCTCGCACTGGGAGAAGTTCACCTCGTTGCCCTGCTCCCGCGAGCCGGTCACCCCGAGGGCCTGGTAGACCTGCTCGGAGACCCGTTCCAACTCGGCCTTGATCTGGATCTCGGGAGCGATGCGCAACGACGTGTCCTTCTCGGAGCCTGCGGTCGACCCGCAGGATGTCAACAGGGTCAAGATGGCGGCGACAGCAGCCAGGCGAGCGGATCTCACGGCGCGCTCCCCCATTCCAGCTGCACGTCGCGGTAGTTGCCGGCGACGATCGAGGCCTGGTTGTCGAGCGAGCTGTGCGGCTTCCCGTTGTCGTCCCAGTAGCTGCTGTGCCCGCTGTTGCCCTCGGTCGTGATCCGGTTCGCTCCGAACTCCTCCGAGGTGGGCGTGTTCGGCAGGTCGAACCAACCGTCGCTCCGGCCGTGTCCCAGGCCACCGACCGAGGGCACCGGATCCCAGTCCGCCTCGGCCGCCCAGACGTGCCGGGGGTCGATGTTCAGGTCCCTGGCGTACGGGACGTGCATGCCGGGGCTGCCCGCCACCACGATGTCGTCCACCGCCAGGCCGTTGCCGTTCTTCGCCGCCTCACCGACCACCACCGAACCGTAACTGTGGCCGATCACCGTGGTGTGCCGCGACGTGCCGGGGTCGTGGGTGGTGCCGAGGCTGTCGATGTAGCTGTCCAGCTTCGGCGCGCCGTCCTCGGCGTAGTTGTTGAACGGAGCGTCCTTGACGATGTCGTCGGGTGCGTCGTAGCCGAGCCACATGATGGTCGCGGTGTCGCCGGTGTTGCTCTTCTGGTCAGCGGCCCGCTGGAGGTCGCGCATCTTGTCCATGTAGCCGTTCATGGACCCCAGATCCACCGTGGTTCCCGGGACGAAGACGGCGGTGTTCCTGGCGGTGTCCGGGTTGCCGAACGACACGATCGCCTTGC
The DNA here is from genome assembly GCF_044763225.1 of Kitasatospora sp. NPDC096147. NCBI lineage: Bacteria > Bacillati > Actinomycetota > Actinomycetes > Kitasatosporales > Streptomycetaceae > Kitasatospora > Kitasatospora sp. NPDC096147. The sequence goes on from NZ_JBIWFX010000018.1 coordinate 80,310, forward strand.
CGTCGTCCTTCGGGTCGAAGCCGAGCAGGAACACGTCCTTGCCCTTGGCCTCCTCCTGGTCCATCCGGTTCCGCAGGTCGAGCATCTGCTGGTAGTTGTGGCCGCCCTGGCCCGCCAGGTCCAGCTGCCGCTCCAGGTTCTCCCGGTTGGCCAGGTCGCGGAGTTCGCTGCTGATGCCGTTCAGGTTCCCGATCTCGCCCGGGTAGAGGGCCAGGTACTCGCGCTGCTGCTGCGGCGACAGCCCCGCCCACCACGTGGCGTTCGCGGTCGGGTCGTCCGAGGTCGGCACCACCGGCCCGAGCCCGAGCTGCGAGCGCACCGCGTTGATGTCGTTGGCCACCTCGCCCTGGGCCTTGTCCGGGTCCGAGGTGACGACGTCGCCGTTCAGGCTGCCGAGCGCCGCCGCGCCGTCGGCGCTGGCCCGCTCGGCCTTCTGCACGGCCTCGTCGATCCGCTGCCGGAACTCGCCCAGCCGGGCGTTCTGCTGACGGTTGATCTCCTGGTAGTCCGGGTCGTTCCGGTAGGCCGGGTCGAGCTGCGGCCCGGTCACCGAACCGTCCTCGCCCACCTGGTAGTTGTTGCCCTCCGCCTCACTGACCGCGCGCCGCAACTCCTGCTGGGCCTCCGACATCCGCCGGTGCACGGTGTCGAGCACCACCGCGATCGCCATCGCCTCGGCGTTCACGATGCCGAGCTGCTGCTCGGCCTTCTCCAGCTGCGGCTTGGCGGCCTCGGCGGCCGAGCCGCTCCAGGAGGTCAACGGCCCGGCGGCCTGCGAGCGGTGGCGCTGCTGCGCCTCGCCCGCCTGCTCGCCGAGCTTGCGCCAGGACGAGGCCGCCTCCTCCAGATCACCGAAGTTCTGCCGCAGCAGCAGCGCGAAGCTCCCCGCCACGGCTACATCACCATCCTGAAGCGGCTGGCCTCCCGGCGCTCGGTGCCCTCGTAGTCGTCGGCGTTGGTGCGCAGCCCGTCCGCGTTCGCCTCCAGCAGGGCGTGCAGCCCGGTCAGTGCGGTGCGCCAGCTGTCCGAGATCTGCGACAGCCCTCCCGACACCGACCACCCTGCGGTGGAGGCGGCGGCGTCGCCCGCGTCGCGGACCGCCCGGTCCGAGAACGGGCGCAGTTCGGCGCCCACGTCGGAGACCACCTGCGCCGAAGCGCGCAGGTCCTCCGGCTTCACATCGATCGATGACAAGGTTTCCGCCCCCGCGTACGTCTGCACTCCGTCAACTGTGGGCGACACCCTAGTGAATGCCGCCCGCCGCCCGCGATCCACTCGGGCGAACCGTCACCGAGCTGCGACGAACCGTGCGCCCGCCCCGGCCCCCGCACCACCCCGCAGCCGCCCCGCACCCGCCTCGCGCCCGGCCCGCGCCCGGCCCCGACCGCAGCCGACGCGCTGTCAGCCCGGGGCCCTAACGTGCAGTCATGACGCAAGCCGTACTGGCGTACGCCTACCGCCACCCCTCCGCCGTGCTGGCCGCCCCCGGCGGGCCGCAGCTCGCCCTGGCCACCTCCGGCGGCGCCGGTCCGCTCGGCGCCACGGCCCACCCGCACTTCTTCTCCGGCCGCCTCACCTCCCCGGCCGCCGCCGCGGCCGGCCTGCTCGCGGTGGCCGACGTCGCCGCCGTCCGCTACCACCAGCCGCAGCGCCCGGTGCTGCTCGACCCGGCGGTCACGGCCAACGGGGACCGGCTGCGGTTCGAGTCCTTCTCCGCCTGCTGCGGCGTCTACGCCCGGCTGGACGTGACCGCCGAAGGCCTGGACGGGGCCGCGCCCGGCCACGGCACCACCAACGTGGACGTGAACCACCCGCTGCGCGAGGCGCTGACCCGGGTCGCCGACCACGAGCCGCTCCGACTCGCGGTCGGGCAGGAGGAGTTGGCCGTCACCACCACCGAGGGCCCGCTGCTGGAGAAGAAGGTGCCGCTGCCCGAGCGCTGGGTGCGCGGCTTCGCCGAGACCCAGGTGGTGGCGGCCGGCTTCGACCTGCGGGCCGAACTTCCGGCCGCCGAGGCGGTGCGCTTCCTGCGCACCCTGCCGCGCGGCGGCCAGGCCGCCACCGGCCGGAGCAGCAGCCGGGGCCCGGTCGGCTGGGTGCAGCCCGGCCCGGGCGGCCGGAGCCTGCGCCCGGCCACCCGGCCGGCGCCGGGGGCGGTCTGCCTACCGGGGCCGGAGCGGCTCACCGCGCTCCAGCGGGTGCTGCGCCACGCGCTCGCGCTCCGGGTCTACGGCCCGCCGGTCACCGCCGGGGCCGCGCCCACCGCCTCGGCCTGGGAGGTGGTGCTGCCCGGGATGCGGCTGACCCTCACCCTCTCGCCGGACGTCGCCCGGGGCTTCTCCGGCGAGGGCGGCGTGCTGACGGCACTGACCGGCGCCGAATCGGCGGCCGACGCCGAGCTGGTCTCCGTCCTGCTGGCCTGGGAGCCCCGGATCGAACCGTCCGAGCTGGCCCGGGAGTCGGGGCTCCCGGTGGAGCGGGTACGGGCCGCCCTGACCCGCCTCGGCACGGCCGGCCAGGTCGGCTACGACACCGCTGAGGCGTCCTACTTCCACCGCCAACTCCCCTACCACGCCCAGCGGGCCGAGCTGGACAACCCCCGACTGCGGGCCGCCCGGGCCCTGGTAGCGGCGGGCGCCGTGCACCGCTCGGGTCCGGTCGCCACCGTCACCGTGGACGACCACGAGCAGCGGGTGCGGATCGCCGAGGACGGCACGCTGAGCTGCACCTGCCTCTGGTGGGCCAAGTACCGGGGCGGGCGCGGCCCGTGCAAGCACGCGCTGGCCGTCACCCTGACCGCCACCCCCGAGCGCGCCCCGGCCCGCTGAGGCGACCCCGCCCACCGCTTCCCCGTCCGCCGCCTCGCCGGCCGCCGCCCCGCTGCTCGTCCCCGGCCCCGTCTGCCTCCTCGCCCTCACCTCGCCCTCGACAAGGACCCGCCCCGATGAGCCTCGCCGAAGACATCACCGCCGGCCAGACCCCCGCCGTCTGCGCCACCGTCCAGCCCCTCAGCACCGCCCAACGGCGCGCGCTGCTGCCCGAGTTGAAGGAGCTGCGCAAGCGTCTCCGGGAGGACTGGCGGCTGCGTTCGACCGCCGCCCCGTCGCTGATGGTCGCGGGCGCGGTCTGCCACTCGGCCCCGTCGCAGGCCGCCGCCTGGCTCCGCGCCACCGAGTTCGAGGGTGCTGCCGAGTGGCACCGCCCGGCCCTGCGCCGGCTGATCGACGCCCAGCCGGACGGCTGGCGGTCCGAGGTGGCCGTCCGGCTGGCCGAGCACCGCCGCCGCACCCCTGGCCTGGGCTTCTCGGTGCCGTTCCAGGTCACCGAGTACCTGGTGCGCACCACCGGCTGCCCGCTGCCGCTCACCGACTCCCTGGTGCTCAACTGGGCCGAGGACCGCTCCTTCCCCCGCCCCCGGCCGGACCTGCCCGGCCGGCTCCCGGTCGGCACCGGCCTGCACGCCCGGCTGCTGGCCGACTCCTTCACCCCGCTGCTCGCCCCGCTGATGTTCGAAGTCGCGGGCACCGAGCGGGTGTTGGAGCAGGTCTGGAGCGGCCAGGCGGAGTCGGAGCGCTGGCCCGCCGTGCTGGCCAGGCTCGCCGCCGAGGGCGTCCTGGACCGCACGGCGCTGGTCTCCCGGGTCCTGGCCCGGCTGCTGCGCGGCGGCCGTCCCGCCGAACTCCGGCCCGTGCTGGCCACCTTGACCGCGCTCGCGCCCACGTCGGCAGAGCTCACCGCCGAGAGCCGTACGCTGCTGGCCCTGCTGGACGGCTCCTCGACCGTGGCGGGCTGGGCCCAGCAGACCCTGATCGCGCTGGACGCCACCGGGGTCCTGCCGCCCGAGACGGTCACCGAGGCCGCCCGCACCGTGCTGTTCCGCACCGAGAAGAAGCTGGTCAAGGCCCAGCTCTCCTGGCTGGACCGCACCGCGAAGCGGACCCCGGCCCAGGCAGGGGCGGTCCTGCTCGCCACAGCGGATGCCTACGGCCACCCCGACCGCACGCTCCAGGAGGAGGCCCTCAAGCTGACGGCGCGCCACCTCCGGGCGGCCGACGACCGCGTGGTCGCCGAACTACGCTCCACTGCCGAGCAGTTGGACCGGGCCCATCACGTGAAGGCCGCCGAACTGCTCGGCCTGGCCGCCCCGGCCGACGACCACGGTGACTACCGCGAACTGCTCCCGCCCGCCCCGGTGTCACGGGCCGTGCCCGCCCCGGTCGCCGGGCCGGCCGAGGCCGCCGAGGAGCTCTCGGCGGCGCTGGCCGGGCGGGCGGGCGTCGCGGAGTTCGAGCGGGCCCTGGACGGTCTGGTGCGCTGGGCCTGGCTGGACGGCCCCGTGCTGGCCGAGGCGCTCGGCCCCGTGCTGGCCGCCGCTCCGTACCGGCCGCTGCGGATGGTCGGCGAGGCGGCGGCCGGCCAGTTCACCGCTGAGCGCGCGGCGGAGTGGGCCCAGCCCTTCCTGGCCGACAGCGGGCGCCACTTCCAGGCCCAGCTGGCCGCCCGGCTGGACGAGGCCGCCCATCAACTCGCCGGTACGCGGGTCCCGTTGCTGCTGGCCACCCCCACCCAGGAGACCGGCGCCCTCGACCCGGCGGCCCTGGTCGAGCGGGTCGCCCGTTACGAGGAGCTGGGCGTCACCCCCGGCCCGGTCGACTACGGCCAGGCCCTGCTCCGGGTCACCGCGGCCGGGCCCGCGGTACGGGCCGCCGCCGCGCGGCTGAGCAGTCCGCACGGCCGCCACCTCGCCCGGTGGCTGCGGAGCGGCGGCCTGCCGCACCAGCCGACCACCCTGCGGCCCGGCAGCCACGGCAGCACCTCCTGGCAGCAGGCCGGCTACCGGCTGGCCGTGCAGCCCGGGGTCGAGCCGGCCCAGCTGCCCGAAGTCGTCCCCGGCACACCGCTGTTGCCGCCGCACCTGGTCCGGCTGCTCGGGCCGACCGGCCAGTCGGCCCCGGCTCGCTGGGTGCCTGCGCCGGACGTGCACGCGGTGGCCGTCCTGCCCGGCCACCGGGAGGAGCTGGCGGCCCGGCTGCTGCCGCACTTCGGCTCGGTCGAGCACCACTTCACCGGCGACGGGCTGCAGCTGCTCCCGTACCTGGCGGAGGCCGACGGCCCGGTCGGCCCGGCCGTGCACCTCGCCGTCGCCCACGCTCTCGGCGCCCAGCGCCCCGAGGACCGGACGGCCGCCGTCGACGCCCTGCTGGTGCTGGCCTCCCGGGGCGATCTCGACCCGGCCCTGCTCGGGCGGGAGTGCGCCGAGCTGGTGCGCGAGGGCTCGGTCAAGCCGGGCCGCCTGGCCCGGTCCCTGACCGCGACCGCCGAGACCGGCGCACACCGCACCGTCTGGAGCGTCCTGGCGAGCGCCCTCCCCGGCCTGCTGGGCGCCGAACCCCCGCACGGCACCGTCGACCTGCTGGCCCTGGCCGCCGACTGTGTCCGCCACTGCGGCCCGTCCGGCCTCACCCTGCCCGCCCTGGCCGACCTGGCCGCCCGGCCCGGCACCAGCAAGCTGCTCACCGAGGCCCGCGCCCTGCACGCCCTGCTCTGAACCGGCCCCGTACCCGAAGGTCCGTCAGTCCAGCCCGGACTGACGGACCGTCACGTTCAGCCGCCCGGTCAGCCCGAGCGCCGGGTCCGCCGTCCCCGGCAGGGTGCGCGGCACCCCGTGGTAGGCGAAGCGCATCGGCCCGCCGAAGACCAGCAGGTCACCGCTGCGCAGTTCGAGGTCGGTCCACGGCCGGGTCCTGGTCTCGGTGTTGCCCAGCCGGAAGACGCAGCCGTCGCCGAGCGAGAGCGAGACCACCGGGGCGTCCGCCCGCTCCTCCCGGTCCTGGTGCAGCCCCATGTGGGTGCCGTGCGCGTAGTGGTTGACCACCGCGATGTCCGGCGCGTACCCGACCGCGCCGGCCACCTGTGCCGCCCTGTCCCCGTACGCCTCGGCCACCGCCCGCACCGCCAACTCGCCCAGCAGCGGCGGGAACGGCTTCACCGGAGCCCCGTCCCCGTCCACCACGGTGCGGGCGTAGCGGTACGGGTACCAGTGCCAGCCCATCGAGAAGGACCGCACCGACATCTCGCCGCCGCCCGGCATCCGCACCGTCCGCATCCCGGCCGGCGGCCGGGCCCACTCCCGGCAGGCCTCGACCAGCTCGCGCTGCTCCGCCGGGCCGAGCCAGTCCGGCAGGTGCACCACGCCGGGCGCCGGGTCGGACCGCTCGCGCGGGAAGAGCTCCATGCCGCCATCCTGCCAGCCCCCGGCGCCGCGCGGCGGCCCGGCCGGTCAGCGGATCAGCGGATCAGCCCCAACTCCCGCGCGCACTGCGGCCAGGCGCTCCACCCCTGCCGTCGCTGGATCTCCTGGCCGACCGCGATCTGGTGCCGGCGCGGGGCGAGGTCGGGCCGCTCGGCGTAGCGCAGGCCGCCCATCTCCTTCCAGGTCGGCTGCCAGATCTGCAGTCCGCCGTAGAAGCCGTTGCCGGTGTTGGCGTGCCAGTCGCCGTCGCTCTCGCAGTCGGCCAGCCGCTGCCAGGTGCTGTCGGGCACGGCCGCCGCCCCGGCGGGGGCGGTCGCCAACGGGAGCAGCGCGCCGGTCAGGGCCAGCAGCAGTATCGGTCGTCGCATGGGCCCATCAAGGCACGGCCCGCACCCGGCGGCACCACGGCCGGGTCCGTCCAGGCGACGGCCCCGGCGTGTCGTGCGGAAACGCCAACGGCCGCCCCTCCACGAGGGAGGGGCGGCCGGGCCGACACGTCGTCAGCTCACGCGGAGCGTCAGGGAGTCCGGTGGGTTCAGAGGTTGATGACCTGACCCGGGAAGATCATGTCGGGGTTGGAGCCCAGGACACCGGCGTTGTTGTTGTAAACAACCTTCCAGTCCAGGCCCTTCTCGCCGGCGATCTTGCTCAGGGTGTCGCCGGCCTTGATGGTGTAGTTGCCACCGTTGGACTTGGCCGGGGCCTGGGTCTTCGGGGTGGCAGCCTTCGGGGCGGCCTTCTGCTCGGCGGCCTTCGGGGCAGCCTTCGGCGCGGCGGCGGCCTTGGGGGCGGCCACGGCCTTCTGCTCGGCGGCCTTCGGGGCAGCCTTCGGGGTGCTCTGCTGCGCCGGGGCGGCAGCGCGGCTCTCGGAGCGCGAGGCCTTGCTCTCCGAGGTGGTGGAGGTGTCGACCTTGGCGGCGGCGCCGCCCTTGGTCAGGCCCGCCTTGACGGAGCACACCGGCCAGGCGCCGGGGCCCTGACCCGCGAGCACCTTCTCGGCGACGGCGATCTGCTGGGCCTTGGTGGCCTGGTTGGCCGACGAGGCGTACGCGGTGCCGCCGTAGGCGGCCCAGGTGCTGGAGGTGAACTGGAGGCCACCGTAGAAGCCGTTGCCGTTGGCGATGCTCCAGTTACCGGTCGACTCGCACTGCGCGACCTTGTCCCAGGTGGAGACGTCGGCGGCGGAGGCGGAGGTCGCCGTGACGAGGCCGGCCACGGGCAGGACGGCGACGGCGCCGCCCATGACAGCCAGACGAACGCGGTTGCGCTTGACGGCGGTGGTGGCAGCGGCGGTCTCGTTACGGAAGGTCATGAGTATCCTCTCGACAATCCCGGGCGGGCAGCCGGAACCAAGCCCCGTGGGAGCCTGGTTTCTTCTGCCGCGTCCGCAAGACGGCCGTGCACGTCGCTGTTCCGACGTGCCGCACCGTCCCGGCAACCTTCCCCGCACACCTGCGCCGCTCAGTGGAGCTTCGCGCCGATGGGCACCTACCGCGCCGGAGTGATCCGGTGGGCTGTGCGCCGGGGGGTGAACCCGGGTCGTGCTCGTTGCACTGGTTACGAAGCTACGAGCCGATCCGGCAGATCCCAAACGTTTACGGGTTTTCCCAGTTCACGCGGGTGTTACCTCCAGTAAAGATCAAGCTAATCCAGCCCTTATGTCCGTTTTGGGCCCTATTTCCATGATCAAACATCCCATCGACGTGACCTGGGCCACTTTCGCGCCCCTGTGACCTCGCGCACAGCATCGACAGATTGTGACCTCCCATCCACCCGGCGCAGTCGAAATCGCGGCAAATTCCGTCGCCGCGCCGTTCACCCGTGACCCCAGCCACAACGTCCCGTTGGTAATGGCGGTCGGGGCTGCCCGCACCACCCCCAGACGAACCGAGGAGTCCCCCGTGCCGCGCTTGCTCGAAGTCAGCGACGAGGTCCGAGCCGAGATCGGCGACGACGAAGCAGACAACCTGCTCGCCGGAGCCCACGCGCCCGACAGTTACGACTGCGCCTCCTGCCGGACCCCGGGCAACTCCAGCCACGAGGCCACCAGCACGGTGCTCTTCGTGGCCGACGAGACGGCTGTCCTGGCCTTCGCCCACGCCCGCTGCATCCCCTCCCAGGTGGTCCCGGTCTCCGAGGACCAGCTGCTGGGCGCCGTCCGCAGCATCAGCGAGTCGCAGGCCCCCGCCGCCCCGGCCCCCGTTCCGGCCCCAGCCCCAGCCCCCTCCCCCGCGCCCGCACCGGTGCCGGCTGCGCCCGCGCCCGTGGCCGGCCAGCCCTCGGTCTCCAGCACCGGCCAGCCCGCCGTCCTCGGCATCACCTGCGGCCTGGTGCTCTGCGAGGGCACCGGCCACGCCGCCCTGGTGATCGAGCCGACCGGCCCGGTCGGCCGACCGGGCAACTCCTCCGGCCAGGACGAGTTCCTCGACCTGCTCACCGAGCAGGGCTTCCAGCAGATCACCGACGTGGACAAGGCCCCCGGCCAGCTCCCCGGCTGGTCGGTCCTGATGGCGATGGGTCAGCTCCACGCGATCCTGCACCCCACCCCGGCGGGCAGCAACGCCGCCTGGTGGCAGGCCCACCAGCCGCTCCAGGTCACCGACTCCTGGCGCTCGGCCGCCCGGCAGCAGTCGGCCGTCACCATGTACGCCGCCCCGGCCGGCACCATCGGCCGCCAGCCCCGTGAGGACCTGCTGCGCGCCGCCCTCGACCGGGCCGCGACCCGGGGCCTGCTGGTCGCCGCCTCCCTCCCGCTCGCCGGGACCTGAACCGCCCCGGTCGCCCCCCGGCCTGACGCCCCGTCAGGGGCCCGGACGCCGCCCCACCCGTCCGGGCCCCACGCACGCCCACACCCTCGCCCACCCGCACCCGCACCCGCACCCGCACCCGCACGACCACATCCCCGCAGGTCGGCACATGCCACCCCTCGCGCCGCCCGCATCCATGCCCGGACTGGCTCGTTGGTTCCTGCGTGTACAGCTACGAGGTCGCCGCCGCCCACCGCCAGCCCCCGACCCGTCCCATCCCGGGCATGCGCCCGTCGTACGACGCCGAGCACCCCAGCTCCCCGACGCCGATCTACGACGCGCTGTACTCCGAGTACCGCCGCCTCTTCCGCGCCCTGCCCGGTGACCGCTCCGGCGAGGAGGGCCTGCGCTTCGAGGGCTTCGCCACCCGCTCCCCGTACGACAGCGCGCCGCGTCCCGAGCCGTACCCGCCGCAGCAGCAGACCTTCCACACCTACCCGGGCCACGCCCAGGGCACCCCGCAGTTCATGCCCGCCCAGCAGAGCTTCCCCTCCACCGGCCAGGGTTGGGTGGCCACCGGCTACCTCTCCCCCACGGCCGGCGGCCGGCACCGCAGCAGCCCGATGCTCTCGCTCCCCCCGGGCCAGTACCAGTAGGCCGGTACCGACAGCAGAAGGGCCGGGCTACCGAGCCCGGCCCTTCTCCTCTTCACCTACTTGCACCGCCTACTTGCGCTTGCGCTTCTCCCGCACCCGCACCGAGATCGAGATCGGCGTCCCGACGAAGCCGAACTCCTCGCGCAGTCGGCGCTCGACGAAGCGGCGGTAGCCCGCCTCCAAGAAGCCGGAGGCGAAGAGCACGAAGCGCGGCGGACGGATGCCCGCCTGGGTGCCGAACAGGATGCGCGGCTGCTTGCCGCCCCGGATCGGGTGCGGGTGGGCGGCCACCAGCTCGCCGAGGAAGGCGTTCAGCCGGGCGGTCGGGACGCGGGTCTCCCAGCCCTCCAGCGCGGTCTCGATCGCCGGGACGAGCTTCTCCATGTGCCGGCCGGTCCTGGCCGAGACGTTCACCCGGGGCGCCCACTGCACCTGGACGAGATCGCGCTCGATCTCGCGCTCCAGGTAGTAGCGCCGCTCCTCGTCCAGCTGGTCCCACTTGTTGTAGGCGATGACCACGGCGCGCCCGGCCTCGACGGCCATCGAGATGATCCGGGTGTCCTGCTCGGCCAGCGTCTCGCTGGCGTCGATCAGCACCACCGCGACCTCGGCCTTCTCCAGCGCGGAGGAGGTGCGCAGCGAGGCGTAGTAGTCGGCGCCGGCGGTCAGGTGCACCCGGCGGCGGATGCCGGCGGTGTCGACGAACTTCCAGGTCTTGCCGCCGAGTTCGATCATCTCGTCGACCGGGTCACGGGTGGTTCCGGCCAGCTCGTTGACCACCACCCGCTCCTCGCCCGCGACCTTGTTCAGCAGGCTGGACTTGCCGACGTTCGGCCGGCCGATCAGCGCGACCCGGCGCGGCCCGCCGACCGGCGTGCCGTCGAAGGTCTGCGGCGGGGCCTCGGGCAGCGCGGCCAGCACGGCGTCCAGCAGGTCACCGGAACCGCGGCCGTGCAGGGCCGAGACGGGGTACGGCTCGCCCAGGCCGAGCGACCAGAGGTACGCGGCCTCGGCCTCGGTGGACGGGCCGTCCACCTTGTTGGCGCAGAGCACGGTCGGCTTGCCGGCCCGGCGGATCAGCTTGATCAGCGCCTCGTCGGTGTCGGTGGCGCCGACGGTGGCGTCCACCACGAAGAGCACCGCGTCGGCCTGCTCGATGCCGAGCTCGGCCTGGGCGGCGACCATCGCGTCGATGCCCAGGACGTCGATCTCCCAGCCACCGGTGTCGACCAGCTTGAAGCGGCGGCCGTTCCAGGTCGCCTCGTAGGTGACCCGGTCCCGGGTCACGCCCGGCTTGTCCTCGACGACCGCCTCGCGGCGGCCGATGATGCGGTTGACCAGGGTGGACTTGCCGACGTTCGGGCGGCCGACCACGGCCAGCACCGGGAGCGGACCCTCGATCTCGCCGTCCAGCAGCTCGCCGTCGATGCCCTCCTCGGCGGCCATCGCCATGAACTCGGCGTAGTCGGCGGCGTCGAGCTCGCCGTAGGAGTCGTTGTCGTTGCTCATGTTCCGTACTTCCGTTTCCCGGCCCGTCCCTTCCCAGGGATGCGCCGTGCGTACCTGCCCCACGGGGGCAGCGCGGTGCGTCCGCCGGCAGCTCCGGCGGACGCGCGAGTGTGAGCGGTCGTCAGACCGCGAGACCGGCCCGCTGTTCGACCAGGGCGGCGATGGTGCCGATCACCTGGTCCAGCGTCAGGTCACTGGTGTCGACCAGGACGGCGTCGGCCGCCTGGGTGAGCGGGGCGGTCTCCCGGGAGGAGTCCGCCGCGTCCCGGCGGGCCAGGTCGGCGGCCATCGCGGTGATGGTCGCCTCGTCCAGGCCCTTGGCCCGCAGCTCGGCGGCCCGGCGCTCGGCGCGGGCCGTCTCGGAGGCGGTGAGGAAGACCTTCAGGGTGGCGTCCGGGAAGACCACCGATCCCATGTCCCGGCCCTCGGCGACGATGCCGCGCTCGGCGACCCGGGCGCAGCCGCGCTGCAGCTCGACCAGCCGGGCCCGCACCTGCGGGACCGCGGCCACCGCGCTGACCTGCGAGGTGACCTCCTGGCCCCGGATCGGACCGGAGACGTCCTGGCCGTCGACCGTGATGGTGGGGCCGGCCGCGTCGGTGCCGGAGACGATCACCGGCTTGCCGCAGGCGATGGCCACCGCCTCGGGGTCGTTGACGTCCACCTCGTTGGCCAGCATCCACCAGGTCATGGCGCGGTACATCGCGCCGGTGTCCAGGAAGCTGAGCCCGAGCCGGGCGGCGACCGCCCGGGAGACGGTCGACTTGCCGGAGCCGGAGGGTCCGTCGATGGCGACGACGACCGGGGCGTCCGCTCGGTCGGCAGTGTCCACGGCGAACCTCTCTTCGTACTACAGGCGGGGGACCACCTCTAGGTTAGTCGACCCGCCGGGCTTCCCCGGCCACGCCGACGGGCCGCCGGACCGCACCCGCCACCGGCCGCCCTGACGCCCGGATCGCGGTGCCGTCCCACCCGGGGGCCGGGCGGGACGGGGAGCAGGAGGCCGGGGCTCGGGCCCGTCCCGCCCGGGGTACGAGACGACCTGCCCGCCCGCGAAGGCGGCCGGCTGCCATGATCACCCCCATGACGTTCAAGGTCGCCGTACTCGCCTCCCACGCCGGCTCCAACCTCCGCGCCCTGACCGCCGATGCCCGGCTCCCCGGCTCCGGCTACGCCGTCGCCCTGGTGGTCAGCAACAACAGCGGCTCGGGTGCCCTCGCCCACGCCCGCGAGCTCGGCGTCCCCGCCCTCCACCTCTCCGGCCGCACCCACCCCGAGCCCGAGCTGCTCGACCGGGCCCTGCTGGACGCGCTCCGGCGGCACGGCGCCGACCTGGTGGTGACCGCGGGCTACCTGCGCAGGATCGGCCCCGCGGTGCTGGACGCCTACCGGGGTCGGGTCGTCAACGTCCACCCCTCCCTGCTCCCCCGCCACGGCGGCCCCGGCATGCACGGCGCGGCCGTGCACACGGCGGTGCTCGCCGCCGGGGACACCGTCTCCGGGGCCTCGGTGCACCTGGTGACGGCCGAGTACGACGAGGGCCCGGTGATCGCCCGTCAGGAGGTCCCGGTGCTCCCGGCCGACACCCCCGAGACCCTGGCCGCCCGGGTGCTGACCGCCGAGCACGCCCTCCTCCCGACGACCGTCCGCCGCCTGGCGGCCGAAGCCGCCGCCCCGGCGGGGACGGCCACCACCTGACCGGCCGTCACCCCGCACGCACGCGGTCGGGCCCCGCCGGGGACCGGCGGGGCCCGACGCCCTCTCGACCAACGGTTCAGCGCACCGGGTACCGGTACCCACCGCCCAGGCGCCCCACCAGCACCGGCAGCGCCAGCACCAGCAGCACCCCCGGCGCCATCGGGTCCAGCAGGTACCAGGCGCCGGGTGCCTGGAGCCCAACGAACGCGGCTGCCGCCACCGCTGGCACGTGCGGCGCCTTGAACAGCGCCAGCAGCAGCACCGTGAGCGCCACCGCGATCCCGGTCGCGTACGGGGAGTGCCCGGCCACCCCGGTCACCGCCAGCGCGGTGAGCACCGCGACCGGGTAGGAGACCAGCACCGCCCGGGGCGCCGCCAGCGGAGCGCCGGGGGCCAGGGCCAGGACGGCGGCGGTGGCGATGTAGGGGATGGCGAAGACGTGCAGACCGGTCAGCTGCTGGGCGGCGGCCAGCAGCAGGACCGAGCCGAGCGCCACGCCCCCGGCGGTCAGTGCGGCCCGCCGGTCGGCGACGAAGCGGATCAGGGTGACGGACGGCTTGATGGCAGCGGACAGCGACATCGGGACTCCCCCTCGGAGCGGCGGTGCGGTGACGGCGGGCGGGCTGGCGAGCGGTCGAACGGGCGGGCAGGCAGGACGGCGGGACGGCGGGACCGATCAGGCGGTGCGGCGCAGGAAATCGCGGATCAGCCCGGCGATCTCCGGCCCGTGGCTCTCCAGCGCGAAGTGCCCGGCGTCCAGCAGGTGCAGCTCGGCGTCCGGCAGGTCCTCGGTGTAGGCGACGGCACCGTCGGCACCGAAGATCTCGTCGTTCTCGCCCCAGGTGATCAGCGTCGGGGGGCGGTGGGTGCGGAAGTACTCCTGGAAGCCGGGGTACTCGCCCAGGTTGAACTGGTAGTCCCAGAACAGCTGGAGCTGCACCTCCTTGTTGCCGGGCCGGTCCATGCCCGCCTGGTCCAGCAGCCAGGCCTCGGGGGCGATCCGCTCCAGGCGGTCGGCCGGCACGCCGTGGGTGTACTGCCACTCGGTGGCCTCGACGGTGAGCAGCTCGCGGACCGCCGGCTCGTGGGCGGCCCGGTCGGCCGCGTGGTCGAAGAGCAGCTTCCAGAACGGGGTGAAGCCGGCCTGGTAGGCGTTGCCGCTCTGCACGATCAGCCCGGCCACCCGCTCGGGGTGCGCGGCGGCGATCCGCAGGCCGATCGGAGCGCCGTAGTCGTGGATGTAGAGGAAGAACCGCTCCAGGCCGAGCCCGTCCAGCAGCCCGAGGGTCAGCCGGCCGAGGTTGGCGAAGCTGTACTCGAAGTCCTCGACGGCCGGGGTGGCCGAGCGGCCGAAGCCGACGTGGTCCGGAGCGATCAGGTGGTACTCGTCGGCGAGGTCGGCGATCAGGTTGCGGAACATGTGGGAGCTGGACGGGAAGCCGTGCAGCAGCACCAGGGTGGGCCTGGCCGGATCACCGGCCTCCCGGTAGGCGATCTCCACCCCGTCGACCTGGGCGGTGCGGTAGCGGGTGGCGAAGGCGGTCATGGCGGGCTCCTCGGCAGGGGTGCGGACCGGAGTCGAGAGAACGGTCGTTCTCCCGTCAGCGCAGAGAACCACCGTTCTCCGCTCTGGGGTATACAGTAGAGAACCTTCGTTCTCTTCGCAAGGGGTGATCACACGTGGACGCCGAGACCGCCGAACTCCGGGTGCTCGACAGCGCCGAGGCGCTCTTCAACGAGCGGGGCGTGCAGTCCGTCGGGATGGACGCCATCCGGACCGCTTCGGGCGTCTCGCTCAAACGCCTCTACCAGCTCTTCCCCTCCAAGGACGACCTGGTAGGCGCTGTGCTCCGCCGTCGCAGCGCGGCCTCCGCCGAGGCGATCAGGGCCCACGCCCGGCCGGACGCCGGACCCCGCGAACGCATCCTCGACGTCTTCGACCACCTCGCCGAGTGGTTCGCACAGCCACGGTTCCGCGGCTGCAACTTCATCAACTCGTACGGCGAGCTCGGCGGCGTCTCCGAGCAGGTCTCCGAGCTGGCCCGCGCCCACAAGCAGGGCCTGAACGCGTACTTCCGCACCCTGGTCGACGCCGCCGGCGGCCCGCCGTCCCTGGCCGACCAGCTGGCCATCCTGGCCAACGGCGCGATGGCCACGGCCGGCATCATGGGCACCCCCGAAACGGCCGGCCAGGCCCGCGCCGCCGCCGAGACCCTGCTGGACGCCGCCCTGCCGCGCCCCTGACCCGCCCCCGACCTGCCCCCGACGCTCCCAGGCGCCCCCTGACGTCCCGTCAGCCCGGCTCAGGCCCGCAGCACCCGCTCCAGTCGGTCCAGCTCCGCCAGCACCTGCCGCCCCAGCACACCCACACCCCGGGTCGCGTCCCTCGCGAGCCCGGGGTGCGCGGGCAGCACATGGCCAGCGGCTCCGGCCTGCACCGTCATCGCGGTCAGGTCGTGGGTGATCACGTCGTGCAGCTCCTCGGCCATCCGGGCCCGTACCGCCGTCCGGGCCAGCTCGCCCCGGGCCCGGACCGCACGGTCCGTCAACTCCCGGGCCAGCACCCGCCGGGCCTTGGCCCACACCCCCGAGCACCAGGCGAGCACGAACGGCAGCGAGCACACCGTCGCCGTCACCCCCAGCTCCCAGGGCGCGGCGGACGACAGGTCACCGCCCGCCCGGCTCCTGAGCGCCAGCGCCGGACCGGCCAGCACCGCCGCGCAGAAGGCGATCCGCGCCGCCCGCACCGACCCCCGGAAGGTCGCCCACCTGGCCAGCACCAGGAACCCGAGGTCCGGCCACTGCGGTGCCGCCCCGCCGGCCAGCAGCCCGGCCCCGAGCACCACCGTCACCAGCACCACCGCGTCCGGGTACCGGCGGCGCAGCAGCATCAGCCCGGCGAACACCGTCCCGAGCGCCAGCCCGCCGTACTGCCCGGGACTGTCCGGCCCCGGCGCCGCGACGGTCTCCCGCACGCCCAGCAGCAGCATCAGCAGGGCCCAGAGCGCATCACCGACGGCGGGGTGCCGGAGGAACCACAGATGAAGTCGGTACACGCCTCCACGCTACGCAGCCGCCTCCTGACCCCGCGTCAGCCGACCGGCCGATCCCCCGCTCCTCCTCCAGGGGGATCGACAGCCGGCCACTGGAGCGGCGCGGGGCGCGGCCCGTGCAACCTTTCCCGGGACCGGCCGCATCAGCCTGTCGGGGGGTGCGCCGAAGCGTCGCCCGGGAGGGACAGGAGGGAGGGGCCGGATGGCGAGTGAGCTGAGGAACGCCGAGTTCGCGGCGTACGTGGCGGCCCGGAACGGGTGGCTGCGGAAGGTGGCGTACCTGCTCTGCGCGGACTGGCACCGGGCGGACGACCTGGTGCAGGAGAGCATCACCAAGCTCTACGTGCAGTGGTCACGGGTGCGGAAGGCGGAGAACGTCGACGGCTACGCCCGGAAGGTACTGGTGAACACCTTCCTGGCCGAGCAGCGCACCTCGTGGTGGCGGCGGACCGACCGCACCGACACGCCGCTCGACGGGGCGCTGCCACCGGTCGGTGACCTGGAGGCGGCCCTGGACCTGCAACGGGCACTGGCCGCGCTGCCGCCGAGGCAGCGGGCGACGGTGGTGCTGCGCTACTACTGCGATCTGAGCGTGGAGCAGACCGCGGACGCGCTGGGCTGCTCGCCCGGCAACGTGAAGAGCCAGAGCTCGCGGGGGCTGGACGCGCTGCGGCGCTCGCTCGCCCCGGGCCGGCTGACCATCGCGGAGGGGGCGGCGTAATGGCTGGAGAACTTCCTTCGCTCACCGCGAAGTTGGAGACGATCGTGGATCTTCCCGGACCGGCCAGCACGGTCGACGCGCTGCGCGCCCAACGGGACGGGACGGCACGGCTGCGCCGGAGGCGGCGCACCGCGATCGGGGCCACCGTGGTCGCCGTGGCGGCAGCCGCGACGCTCTCGCTGACGCTGCCGGGCAGCGGCGGCGGGCGGTCGCTCGCCCCGGTCGGCCCGGCGACGAGCAGCCCGGCGAGCAGCTCGGCGAGCAGCCTGCCGAGCCCGACCTGGGCAGGCTCGCCGACCGGCCTGCCGGGCACCGGCACCGGCGCCGGCACCGGCACGCCCGTTCCGACGGACAGTCAGACCAGCGCCCCGTACTCCGGGAAGGCGCCGATCTCGGTCGAGGCCGAGTTCGGCTGGCTGCCGGACAGCGTGCGGACGATCCGCTACCAGCTCACCCCGTACGGCGTGCAGGTCCGGGCGGAGGGCTCCTGGTCGGACACCGCCCCGCTGTACTTCCTCACGGTGTTCGACGCCGGGGTGACGCCCCCGCTGCCGGACTTCCCCGGTGGGTCCCACGGGGTCAAGCTGCCCGCGCCCCCGGTGAACGGGCAGGAGGCGTACTGGCTCTCCTCCGACGACCCCGGCTACGCGGCAGGGCTGAACACCCTGCGCTGGAAGGCCGCCGACGGGCGGTGGCTGGAGCTGCAGTCCAGCTACGTGCCGGCCGCGGAGCGCACGCAGACACCGCTGCGGATCGCCGCCGGGGTGACCATCGCGCACCGGGCGCTGCCGCTGCCGCTGCGGGTGGACGGCATCCCGCCGGGCTTCGTGGTCAGCTCGGGCAGCTTCGACCGGCCGGTCGGGACGGGCCGGGGCGGCTGGTCCGTCGACCTGAACCTCTCCTCGGCCCCGGGCCGGTACTTCACCACCGTGGTGACGCCGGACGGACCGGAGCCGACCCCGACCGCGGACCTGCCGAGCGGCCCTGCGGACGGCCACGCTCAGCCCGGCCCCGTCTGCAAGACCGGGGCGGGCCTGAAGGTCTGCGTCCACCTGACCCAGCAGGACGCGCTCGACGCGCTCGGCGGCCCGCAGGCCTGGCTGGACAGGATCACCCCGCTCGGCACCGACCCGGCCGGCTGGACCACCGACGTGCTCGGCTGACGGCCCGTCGCACGGGGGCGCCGGGCAGCGGGGGCCCCCCCCCCCCCCGGGGGGGGCCCCCCCCCCCGGCCGGCCCGGCCCCCCAAGCCCCCAGTCCGAGCCCCCCCCCGTTACACCAGGGCACCCCTCGCGGCGGCGGAACCCATCCCTAACCCCCCAGCGCCCCCCCGCGGCGGGGGCCCCCCCCCCCGGGGGGGGGGGGCCCGGCCCCGGGGGGGGGGGGCCCGGGGGGGGCCCCCCCCCCGGGGCCCGGGGGCGCCCCCGCGCCCGTCTCAGTCCCGGACGCTCCAGCCCTGCTGACGGAGCGCCACGGTGAGCCGCTTGGCCTCCGAGGGCGAGACCGACAGCTGGACGAAGCCGACCTGCTGGCCGGAGGAGTGCTCGATCGCCACGTCCTCGATGTTCACCCCGAGCCCGCCGACCTCGCCGAACAGCCGGCCCAGCTCGCCCGGCTGGTCGCCGAGCACCACCGCGACGGTCTCGTACCGGGTGGGCGGCGCACCGTGCTTGCCGGGGATCCGGGCCTGGCCCGAATTGCCCCGCCGCATCACGGCCTCGATCCCGGCGGCCCCGGCCCGCCGCTCGCCCTCGTCGGCCGCCTGCATGGCCCGCAGCGCGGTGACGGTCTCGCCGAGGTCCACCGCCAGCTCCTCCAGGATGTCGGCGACGATCCCGGCGTTCGCCGACAGGATGTCCACCCACATCGCCGGGTTGGAGGCGGCGATCCGGGTGACGTCCCGCACCCCCTGGCCCGACAGCCTTATGGCCGTCTCGTCGGCGTGCTCCAGCCGGGCCGCCACCAGCGAGGAGAACAGCTGCGGCGCGTGCGAGACCAGTGCCACCGCGCGGTCGTGCGCGGAGGCGTCCATCACGATCGGCATCGCCCCGCAGAGCGCGACCAGCTCCAGCGCCGCGTTCAGCGTCTCGGTGTCGGTGTCGGCGGTCGGGGTGAGCACCCACGGCCGCCCCTCGAACAGGTCGGCCCGCGCCGCCAGCGGCCCGGACCGCTCCCGCCCGGCCATCGGGTGGCCGCCGATGTAGTGCACGGTGTCGCAGCCCAGCGCGGTCACCTCGGCCCGGGGCCCGCTCTTCACGCTCGCCACGTCCGTGTACCAGCGGGCCAGGCCGCGCCGCTGACAGTCCGCCAGCGCCTTCCCGACCAGGGCCGGCGGCACCGCGATCACGGCCAGGTCCACCGGGCCGTCCGGCGGCTCGGTGGTGCCGGCGCCGAGCGAGGCGGCGGTCCGCGCCGCATCGGGGTCGGCGTCCTCCAGATGGACGTGCAGCCCACGGCCGGTGAGGGCCAGGGCGGCGGAGGTACCGATCAGTCCGGTGCCGACAACGGCGACAGTGCGCATGGCTCGTACGTCTCCCAACAGCGCGGTCCAGTTCCGCCCATCCTCTCGCACCGGCCACCCCGCGCGCCGCCACGGCCCACCCACCGGACCGCACGGGACCGCACCGCACCAGAACCGTCCGCCGCCGTCCCACGTCCCAGGACACGCGGCGGCCCGTCGGACGGGAAAGCCGCTGACAGTCCGTCAAGGGCGCGGCAGACTGGGCCGCCCGAGGCAACCGGACGAGAGGGGCTGGCGTGGAGTCGGTACTGGACGAGGTGGTGGTGTACGCCACCGGGGCGCTCTGCCGCCGCCGGGCGGAGGGTGCGGTGCCGCCGGACGGGGTGGTCCGGCTGACCGGCCTGCCGGTGGGGCTGGACGCCTCCTCGGTGCGGGCCCGGGTGACCGCCGGCGGCTGGCGGGTGGTCGAGGCCCGGATCGAGTACGCCTCCGAGCTGCGCGCCCCGGAGGACACCTCGGGGCTGCTGCGCGCCCTCGTCCTGGCCCGGGAGGAGTGCGACGCGGCCCGCTCCCGGATCGACCACCAGGAGGCCCGGATCGCCGAACTGACCGCCCTGCGGCCGACCGCCCCGCAGCGCCGACGGGACGAGCCCCACCGCCGCACCCCCACCGAGTCCTGGCTGGCCCTGGCCGACTTCACCGAGCAGCGGCTGACCGCCCTGCACGAGACCCTGGCCGGCCTGCGCACCGCGTACGAGCTGGCCGAGCACGCCGCCACCGAGGCCGACCAGCGGCTGCGCCGGGCCGGCTCGGCCGCCTCGGCCGGCCCGGTCACCCCGACCGCGACCGCCCTGGTCACCCTGGTCCGCGGCGCGGACGCCGACCCGGCGGACACCGCCGTCGGCCTCACCCTCGAGTACGGGCTGCCCGGCGCCCGCTGGGTCCCCTCCTACCGGCTGAGCCACCGTCAGGGCGAGTCCACCGGCCGCCTGGTGCTGCGCGCCTCGGTGGCGCAGCGGACCGGCGAGGACTGGACGGGGGTGCGCCTGGGCCTGTCCACCGCCGACCTCCAGCGCCGCACCGAGCTGCCCCGGCTGCGCTCGCTGCGGATCGGCCGCCGCCAGAGCGCCCCGGCGCCGTCCGGCTGGCGCGAGGCCCCGCCGGGCCTGTCGGACCTGTTCACGGCCTACGAGGGCGCGGGCGAGCGACCGGCCGGGCGTCCGGCCGTCGGACGCACCGTCGTCGGCGCCGCCGCAGGCGCTGCCGACGCGATGCCCAGGCCCTCGGCGACCGAGCTCGCCAGGGCCCAGCGCCCGGGCGGTGGCAACGCCAGGCGCCGGTCCGCCGGTCCGGCCGCCGAGGCGGCGGGCGGTGGCTTCGGAAGCCCCGCCGCCCGGGGCGGGACGCAGGCCGGCTACGGCGGCCCCCCGCTGCCGCCTCCCGCACCGTCCGCCCCCGCCGGACCGGCCGGTCCGCCGACCCTGGCCGGGGCGCCCGCCCCGGTCGCCCCGGCCGCCTTCGCCGCGCCCCCGCCGCCCGGTGCCCCGGCGCCGCAGTTCGCGGCGGCGCTGCCCGCACCCCCGCCCGAGCCGGACGGCCCGCCGCATCCGGGCGCCCGCTGGCTCGACTACCGCGCCCTCACCCTCGAAGGCCCCACCGGCCGGCACCGGGGACAGCTCGTCCCGGCCGAGCAGCCCGCGCCCGGCCCGGCCCCGGCCGAGACCGCCGCCCTGCCCCGGTACGGCGTGCCGCCGAGGATCTCGGCCGGCTCCTTCGACCAGCGCCACGACACCGCCGCCCCGGTCGACGTCCCCTCCGACGGCACCTGGCACACCGTCACCATCGGCGAGGTGCCGGTCGGCCTGACCACCGAGCACGTCTGCGTGCCCTCGGTGGAGCAGACCGTCTACGCCACCCTGCTGCTGGCCAACGCCACCGACCGCGCCCTGCTGGCCGGTCCGGTGGAGGTCACCGTGGACGGCGACTTCCTGCTCACCGCCGCCCTGCCCACGCTCGCCCCCGGTGCGACCCGCCGGCTCGGCCTCGGCGTGGCCGAGGGCGTCCGGGTGGCCCGCCGCACCGAACTGCGGGAATCCACCACCGGCACGCTCTCCAAGACCACCGTGCTGGACCACCGGATCCACCTGGAGCTGGTCAACCGCCTCGCCCACCCCGTCACCGTGGAGGTCCGCGAGCGGGTGCCGGTGGCCGGCGAGCCCGACGTCAAGGTGCAGGAGCGCCCCGGCTGGAGCGCTCCTGACGGACCGTCGGAGGAGTACCCGCCGAGCACCCGGCTGCGCCGGGTCGAGCTGCCCGCGCACGGCCGCGCGGAGCTGGACGGCGGCTACGAGATCCGCATCCCGGCCGGAAAGACCCTGCTCGGCGGAGACCGGAGGAACTGACCCCGATGACCACCACCCCGATTCCCGTCACCACCGTCCCGCTGCCGGTCACCGCCGTCACCTGTCTGGAGGACCGGGCCCAGATCGAGCGCACCGCCGTCCTGGACCTGCCGGCCGGCACCCACCGCCTGCGGCTGGGCCCGGTCAGCGCCCTCGCGGTGGACCGCACGCTGCGCGCCGAGCTCACCGCCGGCACCGTGCTGGACGCCCGGATCACCCGCGAGTGGACCAGGCCCGCCCCGCTCCCGCCGGGCGAGCGGGACTCCGCGCTGCGCCACCGCGAGGACGAGCTCCAGCGCCGGGAGACCGCCCTGGAGGCCGAGCTCGAACGCCTCGCTTCGCGCCACCGGCTGCTCGACGCACTCGCCGCCGACCTGCTCCGGGAGATCTCCGAGGGCGCCGGCCAGGGCGAGGCCGAGCCGGTCCGCTGGGCCCGCGAGCTGGACCGGGCGGACGCCGAGCGGGACGCCTGCGCCGAGCGCACGGTGGAGGCCCGGCTCGGGCTGGAGGCCGCCCGGCAGGAGCTGGGCGAGGTCCGGCAGGCACTCGACCTGACCGAGCAGCCCGAACCCGACCTGCTGGCCCACCTCGAACTCACCGTCCGGACCCCGGGCGGCGCCACCGGACTGACGGTGCAGCACCTGACGCCGTGTGCACTCTGGCGTCCCGCCTACCGGGCCGCGCTCGGCGAGGACGGCACCCTCACCCTGGAGACCGAGGCGGTGGTCTGGCAGCGGACCGGCGAGGACTGGCCGGACGTCCGGCTCACCCTCTCCACCGCGCGCTCCGCACTGGCCGGCGAGCCGCCGTGGCTGACCGAGGACCACCTCGCCCTCCGGGACCGCACCACCGAGGAGCGCCGCACCGTCGAGGTGGAGCTGCGCGAGCAGGAGATCGGCGCCACCGGCCCGGCCGCCGACGGCCTGCCCGGAGTGGACGACGGCGGCGAGGTCCGGGTGCTCCGGGCGCCCGAGCCGGCCCGGGTGCCCTCCGACGGACGGCCGCACCGGGTGCCGCTGACCACCTTCACCACCCCCGCGCGCAGCGAGTACGCCTGCGCCCCGGAGCTCTCCCCGCTGGTCACCCGGGTGGCCCGGTTCACCAACTCCTCCGGCCACGCGCTGCTGGCCGGGCCGGTCGACCTGGTGGTCGGCGGCGGCTTCACCGGGCGCGGCGAGCTGGAGTTCACCGCCCCCGGGGCGCCCGCCGAGCTCTCCTTCGGCAGCTCCGACGACCACCGGGTGCTCCGGGAGACCGAGGAGGAGCGCACCACCACCGGCCTGACCGGCCGCACCGTGCTGACCCGCACCGTCCGGCTGCACCTGTCCCGCTTCTCCGCCCCCGAGGACCGGGGCACCCGGACCGTCACCCTCCAGGAGCGCATCCCGGTCGCCGAGGTCTCCGCCGTCGAGGTCCGGCTCCGCAAGGAGCGGTGCGTCCCCGCCCCCGACGAGGTGGACGCCGAGGGCATCGTCCGCTGGGACCTCCCGCTGGAGCCCGGCGCCCGGCGGACCGTCACCCTGGTCTACGAGCTCTCCGCCGCCGGCAAGGTGGCCGGCCTCTGAGGCCGCCGGGTGTGCCGCGCCCCGCTCCGGCCGAGCGGGGCACACCCGGTCCACTCCGGTGAAATGCCGTCAACTCCGGTAGAACTGGAGGCATGATCTACCATCTCGCACCCCTGGACGACTGGCTGCGCGAGCCCGGGCGGCCGTACACCGCCGCCTCCCTCCTGACCGACGGCTTCATCCACTGCTCGCCCGACGAACCCACCGCCCTCGCGGTGGCCAACGCCTACTTCCAGGACGCGCGGGACCCGCTGATGGCCCTGCTGATCGAGGAGCGCCTGGTCGAGCCCATGGTCAAGTGGGAGGCCCCGAACGGCCCCCCGCCCGCCGGGGCGGCACCCGACGTGCTCTTCCCGCACATCTACGGCCGCCTCAACCGCACCGCCGTCCTCGGCCTGGAGAAGCTGGAGCGCAACGCCAACGGCGTCTGGGCCGAGCTCAAGCCCTGGAGCTGACCGGCTGCGCCCCGGGGCGCGGGTGACCGGGCACGGGGAACCGGACGCGGGGAACTGCGCGCGGGGACGGCCGGCTGACGGAGCCTCAGGGGCGGGTGAGCGGGCTTCCGACCACGTGACCCCGCACGGCCGCCGACCCGCCTAGAGCCAGCCGCGCTCGCGGGCCGCCATCCCGGCCTGGAACCGGGTGGTCGCCCCGAGCTGGCGCATCAGGGTCTGCAACCGCCGCTGGGTGGTGCGCGCGCTCCACCCCAGCGAGCGGGCGATCGACTCGTCGGTCAGCCCGGCCGCCAGCAGCCCCAGCAGCTTGCGCTGGTCCTCCTCCGGCCCCAGCCCGTCGTCCCCGTCGCCGATCGCCGCCTGGAGCGGCACCGCGCGCTCCCACTCCGCCTCGAACAGCGCGTCCAGCGCCTGCAGCAGCGCCGACGGGTGGATCACGTACGCCGCGTCCAGCACCGCGTCCCCGACGCTGATCGGGATGATCGCCATCCGGTCGTCGGCCATCATCAGCTTCATCGGCAGGGCCGGCCGGACCCGGGCCTCCTCACCGTCCGCGACGCCGACCAGGATCTCCTTCTCCAGCCGCCCGGGCCAGGCCACCGCCTCCTTGTCGAAGACCGTGCGGAACCGCACCCCGGCCCTGAGCCGCTGCCGCTGCCGCGGCAGGTTGGCCATCGGGTCCTGGATGTAGGGCGGACAGTCGAATCCCCGGACCTGGTACTGGGCGGTCTCCACCAGGTGCTCCAGCCGCTGGGCGATCGCCTCACCGCCGGTCAGGACCTCGACCGAGTGCGCCGGGTCGGTGAACCGGGAGGCCTCCCGGAAGGCGTCCATCAGCCGGTGCATCTCGGCCCGGGCACTGCGCAGCTGGGCCTCGCGGTGGCCGATCAGGGTGCCGATGGCGACGTCGGGGGCGACCGCCAGGTAGCGGTCCCGGTCCACCGGGGCGCGGGTCACCATGCCCTGGTCGGCCAGCCGGTCGAGGGCGGCGCGGCCCTGATCGAGCGTCAGCCCGCACTGCCCGGCGATCTCCTCGGCGGTCGACTGCGGCGCCGCCACCAGGGCCGCGTACACCTGCCCGTCGGGTCTCCCCAGGCCCAGCACCCCGAATGCGTCCAGCACCTTGTTCCCTCTTTCCCCCACCGGCCCCCGCCCGCCACCGCCCCTGGTGGCGCGAGTCCGCCAACCGGCCCGCCGATGTCCACTGGCCATCCTCCGCCAGGAGCGCGCGCCCTGACAAGCCGTATGCGGTCATACTCACACCGTGCCCGCCGAACGACGGAGGGCCTCCCCGCCGATCGGCGGGGAGGCCCTCTGAGCTGCCGTGACGAGCGACCCTTACAGGCCGACCTCGCCCATCAGCTGGCCGACCTCGGGGTTGGTCAGGCGGCGCAGCCAGCCGGACTTCTGGTCGCCCAGCGAGATCGGGCCGAAGTGGGTGCGCACCAGCTTGTCCACCGGGAAGCCGACCTCGGCCATCAGGCGGCGCACGATGTGCTTGCGGCCCTCGTGCAGGGTCACCTCGACCATGTAGTTCTTGCCGAGGTTGGAGACCACCTTGAAGTCGTCGACCCGGGCCCAGCCGTCCTCCAGCTCGACGCCCTTCTGGAGCTGCCGGCCCAGGTCACGCGGGATCGGGCCCTGGATGGCGGCCAGGTAGGTCTTGGTGACGCCGTACTTCGGGTGGGTCAGCCGGTGGGCCAGCTCGCCGTGGTTGGTGAGCAGGATGATGCCCTCGGTCTCGGTGTCCAGACGACCGACGTGGAACAGCCGGGTCTCCCGGTTGTTCACGTAATCGCCCAGGCACTGACGGCCCTCGGGGTCCTCCATCGTGGAGACCACGCCGACCGGCTTGTTCAGCGCGAAGAACAGGAACGACTGGGTGGCGACGGTCAGGCCGTCCACCTTGATCTCGTCGGTGGTCGGGTGGACCCGCTTGCCCTGCTCGGTGACCCGCTTGCCGTTCACCTCGACCCGGCCCTGCTCGATCAGCTCCTCGCAGGCCCGGCGGCTGCCCATGCCGGCCCGCGCCAGCACCTTCTGCAGGCGCTCGCCCTCGGCACCGACCGTCACGCCCTGCTCGTGCCGGGCCAGCACCGCGTCCTCGATCTTGGCCTGCAGCTCCCGGGAGCGCTGCGGCTGGCGGCGCGGGTCGCCCGGGGCCGGCTGGCCCTCGCGGCGCGGCCGGGGTGCCGGGCTCGGCCGGCGACCCTCGTACTTGCCCCGCCCGGGGGTGGCGTTGGGGCCGCCACCGAACTCGGGACGGTCGTACCGCCGCTCCTCCGGACGCAGCGGACGATGCTCCTCGCGCCGGTCGCCCCGGCGGTCGTCCCGCCGGTCGCCACCGAACGACGAGCCGCCACGACGGTCGTCCCGGCGGTCGCCGCCGTAGGAACCGCCGCCACCGCGACCGCCGCCGTAGCCGCCGCCCTGCGAGGAGCCCCCGCCGCTACGGCCACCGCCGTACGAGCCACCGCCCTGCGAACCGCCGCCACTGCGACCGCCCCCGTAGGAGGAGCCGCCACCGCTGCGACCGCCGCCGCCGTAGCCGCCGCCCTGCGAGGAGCCCCCGCCGCTGCGACCGCCGCCGTACGAGCCACCGCCCTGCGAACCGCCGCGCGGGGCACCGCCGCTCCGGCCCCCGCCCTGTCCGCCCCGGCTGCCCTGGCTCCCGCCACCGCCGCCGCTGTTCCTGCCGTTGCCACTGCTACGCATCAAAATGTCCGTACGTCGTATTCCGTCTGGAAGTGCTCGTCGTGCCCGGCCGACCTCACTGCACTTCCCCGCCGTCCGCGCGTGCGGCGGCGACCGCCTCCGCGATCATCGTGCCTTCGAGGGACTCCGCTTCCACGTCGTCGACCTCTGGCAGGAAGGGCGCGAGCTCCGGGAGTTCCTCCAGGCCGCGCAGCCCCATCCGTTCCAGGAAGTAGCTCGTCGTCCGATACAGGATCGCACCTGTTTCGGGCTCGGATCCGGTCTCTTCCACCAGTCCTCGCTGTACCAGGGTACGCATCACGCCGTCACAGTTCACACCACGGACCGCCGAGACCCGGCTGCGCGACACCGGCTGACGGTAGGCGATCACCGCCAGGGTCTCCAGCGCGGCCTGGCTGAGCCGGGCCTGCCGGCCGTCCAGCACGTACCGCTCGACGGCCGGCGCGCACTCCGCACGGGTGTGGAAACGCCAGCCCCCGGCCACGAACCGCAGGTCGAAACCCCGGCCCTGGGCGGTGTACTCGGCGGCCAGTTCGTGCAGGGTGGCGGCCACCTCGTCCCGGGGGCGCCGCAGCACGGAGGCCAGGTGGTGCTCGCTGGCGGGCTCGTCGACCAGCAGCAGCACCGCCTCCAGCTCGGCCCGCAGCCCGGGGCCCTCCGGCTCCTCGACCGCCACCGGGGCGGGGCCCTCCGGCTCCTCCGCCGCCACCGGCGCGGCGACCGGCTCGGGCTGCTCGGCCGGCGCCGGGACGGCCGGCTCGGGGACGAAGGCGCCGACCGGGGTCCCGGGCGGGGCCGCAGGGGCCTCGTCCGGGGGCTCCACCCACGCGTAGGCGGACGGCTGCCACTCCTCGGCCCGGGACTGCCCCGGCAGGCCCAGGGAGCGCCTGGCGGGCCGTTCCGGCCGTTCGCCGGCCTGCTGCTCGCTCACGGCCGCTCCTTCCCGTCCGGCTCCGCCGGCCGGTCGAACTCGTCGGTGACCTCGATCCGCTGCCCGGCCCCGGCCGTCCAACGGACCGTCAGTTCGCCCAGCGCCTCCGGCTGGTCGAAGTCCACCGCCCGTTCGCGGTAGAGCTCCAGCAGGGCCAGGAAGCGGGCGACCACCACCAGGGTGTCGCCCCCGGCGTCGGCCACCAGCCGCTCGAACCGGGCCTCGCCGAGGGCGGCCAGCAGCCCGGCCACCAGGGCGGCCTGCTCGCGGACGCTGACCGGCGGGGTGTGGATGTGGTCGACGTAGACCACCGGGGCGGGGCGGGGGGTCATCGCCTTCGCCGCCAGCCGGGCGAACTCCTCGGGGGTGACGCCGAGCACCACCTCGGGCAGCAGCGCGGCCAGCCGGGGCTCCAGCGGGACCGCGCGCGGCTGCCGCAGCTGCTCGGCGGCCCAGCGGTCGGCCAGCACGGCGGCGGCCCGCTTGTAGGCCCGGTACTGGAGCAGCCGGGCGAAGAGCAGGTCCCGGGCCTCCAGCAGGGCGAGGTCCTGCTCGTCCTCCACCTCGGCGGCGGGCAGCAGCCGGGCCGCCTTGAGGTCGAGCAGGGTGGCGGCCACCACCAGGAAGTCGGTGGCCGCGTCCAGGTCCCAGTCCGGCCCCATCGCCCGGATGTGCGCCACGAACTCGTCGGTGACCTTGGAGAGCGCCAGCTCGGTGACGTCGAGCTTGTGCTTGGCGATCAGCCCGAGCAGCAGGTCGAACGGGCCCTCGAAGTTGTCCAGCCGCACCAGGAAGCCCGCGCGCGGTTCGGCGGCGGTGGCGGGCGGTGCGGGCGACGGCATGGGCGGGGTCCGTACGTGCGGTGCGGGTGGTGCGTGCGTGCGGGAGGCGTGCGGGTCGAACCTAACGGCCGCGCAGCCGCCGGACCAGGATGCTGGCCTCGCCGCGCTGCTCCAGGTCGGCCAGGACGACCGAGATGGCCTCCCGGACCACCCGTCCCCGGTCCACCGCGAGGCCGTGCTCACCGCGGAGCACCAGGCGGGCGTGCTCCAGGTCCATCAGCTCCTCGGCGGAGACGTAGACGGTGATCTTCTCGTCGTGCCGCTCCCGCCCGGTCGGGCGGCGGGCGCCGCGCCCCCGGGCCCGGGAGCGCCGGGCGGGGTCCTGGGCGCCCTCGCCCTCGGCGTGCTGACGCGGGGTCACCGCGCCCTCGGCCGGGGCCTGCTGGGGCTCCGTACGGGCCTGCGGGACCTCCGCCGCGCCGCCCTCCTCGCCGCCGGGCCGGGCGGTCTCCGTGCGGGGTGCCTCGGGCCGGTTGAGGGAGGGCGACAGCGCCATCCCTCCGGTCGTCCGGAACAGCTCGTCGGCCCCCGGGAGACTCACTCGGCGGGGCGGCACCGGTCGAGCACCTCCCTGGCGAGCTGGCGGTAGGCGGCGGCGCCGACCGAGTTGGTGGCGTAGGTGGTGATCGGCTCGCCGGCCACCGTGGTCTCCGGGAACCTGACGGTCCGTCCGATCACCGTGTGGAAGACGTGGTCACCGAACGCCTCGACCACCCGGGCCAGCACCTCGCGGCTGTGCACCGTGCGGGAGTCGTACATGGTGGCCAGGATGCCGTCGAGCCGCAGGTCGGGGTTGAGCCGCTCGCAGACCTTCTCGATGGTCTCGGTGAGCAGCGCCACACCGCGCAGCGCGAAGAACTCGCACTCCAGCGGGACGATCACGCTGTGCGCGGCGGTCAGCGCGTTCACCGTGAGCAGGCCCAGCGAGGGCTGGCAGTCGATGATGACGTAGTCGTAGTCCGGCAGCAGCGGCTTGAGCGCGCGGGCCAGTGCCGACTCCCGGGCCACCTCGCTGACCAGCTGCACCTCGGCGGCCGACAGGTCGATGTTGGAGGGCAGCAGGTCCATGCCGGGCACGGCGGTCTTCAGCAGCACCTCGTCGGCCGTCAGGCCCCGCTCCATGAGCAGGTTGTAGACGGTGACGTCCAGCTCCATCGGGTTGACGCCGAGGCCGACCGAGAGCGCGCCCTGCGGGTCGAAGTCCACCAGCAGCACCCGGCGGCCGTACTCGGCCAGCGCGGCGCCCAGGTTGATGGTCGACGTGGTCTTGCCGACGCCGCCCTTCTGGTTGCACATCGCGATGATCTGCGCGGGGCCGTGCTCGGCCAGCGGCGCGGGGATCGGGAAGTACGGCAGCGGGCGCCCGGTGGGGCCGACCCGCTCACGGCGCTGGCGGGCTGCATCGGGGGCCAAGGTGGCGGCGTACTCCGGATCGGGTTCGTACTCCGCGTCGGGGTCCTCGTAGGAGCCGTACGCGAAGTCGCCGTAGGCCAGGCCGTGGGTCGGCAGCAGGTCGGCCTCGTCGGCGGTGACGGGTGCGGTGCTCTGGCGCGCCTCGAAGGTGCGGACGGCGACCGAGTGCTCCGCCAGTCCAGGCTGACCACCCCCGGGAGCAAATGTCGACTCATTCACAAGTCGTCTTACCTCCTTGGGCATCCAGGACTGTTGTCGATTCGTCAGCGTGGCAGCATGCCGACGGTTTGCGACTCTAGGCTGTCCGCGGCGTTCGCAGCAACACAATCCACGGTTGTGGGCCGGATGTGTCGGGCTCCCGACCGCTCACTGTCAAGGCTTGCGCGGTCGTCGGACCCCGAGGTTTCCGCGTCGGGTGACGTCGTGCACACAAATTGACACGGTCGCCCGACGGAACGCAAATATCGACAAAGCGAGTTGACGAACCGTCGGCGAACTCCTGCCGCCCGGCCGGCGGCGCGGGCATGCCGAAGCCCCCGGCCGGAACGGATCCGGCCGGGGGCTGACGGGACGTCAGGCGAGGACGCTCTCCAGCGTCACCGACGGCAGGCCGAAGGCCTCGGCCACGGCGGCGTAGGTGATCTGGCCCTCGTGCACGTTCAGGCCCTTGGCGAGCGCGGCGTCACGCTGCAGCGCCTCCTTCCACCCGCGGTTCGCCAGCTCGACCACGTAGGGCAGGGTCGCGTTGGTGAGCGCGTAGGTGGAGGTGTTCGGGACGGCGCCCGGCATGTTGGCCACGCAGTAGAACACCGAGTTGTGGACCTCGAAGGTCGGGTTCGCGTGGGTGGTCGGACGGGAGTCCTCGAAGCAGCCGCCCTGGTCGATCGCGATGTCGACGAGCACGGAGCCCGGCTTCATCCGGGAGACCAGCTCGTTGGTGACCAGCTTCGGGGCCTTGGCGCCCGGGATCAGCACCGCGCCGATGACCAGGTCGGCCTCCAGGACGGCCTTCTCCAGCTCGTAGGAGTTGGAGGCGATCGCCTTGATCTTGGTGCCGAAGATCTTGTCGGCCTCGCGCAGCTTGTTGATGTCGCGGTCCAGCAGGGTCACCTCGTAGCCCATGCCGATCGCGATGGTGGCGGCGTGCCAGCCGGAGACGCCACCGCCGATGACGACGGCCTTGGCCGGGTGGGTGCCCGGGACGCCGCCCGGCAGGGTGCCGCGGCCACCGGCCGGACGCATCAGGTGGTACGAGCCGACCTGCGGGGCCAGGCGGCCCGCGACCTCGGACATCGGGGCGAGCAGCGGCAGCGCACCGTTCGTCAGCTGGACGGTCTCGTACGCGATGGCGGTGGTGCCGGAGGCGACCAGGGCGTCCGTGCCGGCCCTGTCGGCGGCCAGGTGCAGGTAGGTGAAGAGGGTCTGGCCCTTGCGGAGGCGGTGGTACTCCTCGGCGATCGGCTCCTTGACCTTCAGCAGGAGGTCGGCGGCGGCCCACACCTCGTCGGCGCTGGGGAGGATGGTGGCGCCGGCGGCCACGTACTCCTCGTTGGAGATCGAGGAGCCGAGACCGGCGTTGTCCTCGATGACGACCTCGTGTCCGTTGCGGACCAGCTCATGCACGCCGGCGGGCGTGATGGCCACGCGGTACTCGTGGTTCTTGACCTCGCGGGGGATGCCGACCTTCACGACTGAACACGTCCCTCTTGCCTGTGGAACCCGGCCGGGGAACACCGGCGGGAGACGCGCACGGCCAAGCCGCCGGAAGACGCCGGGGCACGCTGCACTGCGCGACTAAGGTCGAGTGTAATGAAGCCCAAGGCATCCGTCAGCCTTACAAACTGAATAAATCAGCTCGGAGCATTGGCAGATTCGTAGGCTTGCCTGGGCCATAGCCTGCCGAACAGGGGCCAATGTGACTTCTCGGACATTACTCCGAAGACGGAAGGACGCGCTCGGCTTCGACCAGCTCCCGCAGCCGTTCCAGTGCCGCGCCGACCGCCCGCAGACCCCGTTCGTCGGCCAACCGCCGCAGTACCGCGAGGGCCGCCCGGTACTCGCGCTCGGCCTCCTCGTACCGGCGCTGCGCCAGATGCGCCTCGGCGACCCGGGCCAGCAGCCGGGCCTCGGCCCGCTGGTCCCCGAGCCCGCGCCGCAGGGCCAGCGCGCGGCCGTACCAGTCCGCCGCGCGCACCGGGTCACCGAGCGCCCGCCGGCTCTCCGCCACGCCCTCCAACGCCCGGGCGCAGGCCAACTCGTCCCCCGAGGTGCGGGCCAGCCCGAGCGCCTGCTGGTACCTGCGCGCACCGGTCTCCCAGTGCCCCGCCGCCGCCTGCAGGTCCGCCAGGTTGAGCAGCGCGGCCGCCGCCCGGCGCGGGCTGCCCCCGCGCTCGGCCACCCGCAGCACCAGCTCGTGCAGCTGGTACAGCTCGGCCGGGGCGGCCCGCCCGGTCAGCGGGAGGGTACGCAGCAGCGCGGTGACCAGCCGGCCGGCCGACCCGTCCAGGTCCGCCTGCCCGATCGCGTCCGCCACCGCCGCGAGCAGCCGCTCGCGCTCCTCGGCCAGCCACTGCCGGGCGTGCGCGGCGGTCCGCAGCCGCAGCGGCCCCGGCAGCGGCTCGGGGCCGGGGCCGCCCCCCGGGTCGAGCAGGGCCCGCGCCGACTCCACCAGGCGCACCAACCGCTCCAGCAGCCGGGCCCGGGCCAGCTGCACCTCCGAGGGCCGGTCCAGCTCCTCGCGCATCCGCACCAGCCGGGGCAGGAAGCGGCCCGGCACCCGGTAGCGCGGGGTGCCGTCGGCCGAGGGCGGCTCCTGCTCCAGCAGTTCACGGTCCGTCAACTTCTGCAGCACGGTGGCGGCTTCGGGCGCCGGGCAGCCCAGCAGTGCGGAGGCGGTGCGCAGGTCCGCCTGCTGCGCGGGGGCCAGCGTGAGCATCCGCAGCATCCGGGCCTGCGGAGCCGGCAGCGCGCGGTAGAGCAGCAGGAAGGCGGCGTCCAGCGGATCGCCGTCGGGCACCGGCACCGGCTCGGCGGCGTCCCGGTCCAGCGGGGGCCGCTCGGTCCTCGGGGCTTCGCGCTGCGGGCCTTGGGGCTCCGGGCCCTTGTGCGTCCGAGCGCCGTCCTTCTGAGCCCCGTCCTTCTGAGTCCCGTCCTTCTGAACCCTGTTCTTCCGACCACTGTCCTTCTGGCCTCGGGGCTCCTGAGCGTCCGCCGTCCGTGCGTCGGACCCGGCCGGGCCGAAGGCTCGCTTGCCGTCCGCCCTCCTGCCCGCCCTGCCGTCCGGCGGCTCCGCGGGCTCACCCCCGGGCTGCTCCGGCGCCGACGGGCCCACGCCCTGGGGAGTGCCGGTCGGCCGGGCCGGCACCGGACCGCCCTCCTTCGCCCGGCGGCGGCCCTCGGCGGTCAGGTCGGTCAGTCCGGCGTTCGCCGCCTCGGTCAGCGCCTTGGTCGCCTCCGTCACCGCCGCCTTCGGCGCGGCCCGCAGCCAGCCCGCCATCAGCCGCAGCGCGGTGGGCCGGGCCGCGCACGCCTCGGCCAGCCCGGCCGTCGCCACCGGATCGGCGGCCACCCGGGTGCCGCCCGCCAGCGCGCTCAACAGCTCGATCGAGGAGCGCAGTTCGAGCCCCCCGAGGATCACCGGGTCGATCCCCTCGATCCCGGTCAGCGGCCCCGCCGTGGTGGCCACCACCAGCGCCTGCGGCGCCACCGCGAGCAGCGGCCACAGCTGCCCGGCGTCCCGGACGTCGTCCAGCACCAGCAGCACCCGGCGCCCCGCCACCGCCTCCAGCAGCGCCCGGCAGACCGGGTCGTCCCCGCCCGCCGTCTCCGTCCCCTCCGGCAGCGCGGCCGGTGGCTCGACGCCCAACTGCTCCAGCAGCGACCGGGCCGCCCGCGCGGGCGGCACCCGGCTCCCGTCCGCCGCCGACAGCCGGGCGAAGGCCGTCCCGTCCGGGTACTCCGCCGCCACCGAGGCCGCGAACCGGACCGCCAGCGCGGTCCGCCCCGATCCCGGCCGCCCCGCCACCACCAGCACCGGGCAGCGACCCGCCACCACCGCGCCCCGCCCCGCCGCCAGAGCCGCCAACTCGGCCCGCCTGCCGACGAACAGGCCGGTCCCCGAGGGGAGTTGACCCACCTCGACCTCGGGCCGCGCGTCCACCGTCGCCGTCTTCCTCGCCACCCGAGCCACTCCCGACCGTCAGCCGACGGACCCCGGCCGGGCCCTGCGCCCGAGCGTAGTTCGGCCCCGCACCCGCACCACCCCGGACACCAGTACTACGAACCACCGAATCACCCACCCGGCGGACCCACCCCACTCGACGCGCGGGGCCCCGCAGGCCAGGCGCCCAGGGGCGCGAGGCACTGCGCGAGTCGGGAGGCACTCCACCTGCGACCGACCCACCGTCAGCCGGTTGCCCGTGCCGCGTTCCACCCCGCACAGTTCCTCGCGCCCCCAGTCACCGCAACCGCACCCCGCGTCCTGCCGGGCTCCAGGTCAGCTGAACGGCCGCGCCGGCCACGGCGAGTCCGCCGGCCGCAGCGCGTCCACCCCGCCCGTGGTGAGCGCCGCGTGCAGCGCCAGCGCCCCGACGGTCAGGGTCGGGTTGTGCAGCTCGCCCGCCAGCACCAGCCGGACCAGCTCGGGCAGCGGCACCCGCTGCACCTCGATCTCCAACTCCTCCCCGTGCGCCGCGTAGCGGTCCCCCTCCGCCGCCGACAGCCCGGTCGCCAGGAAGAGCCGCAGCGCCTCGTCCGTGCCACCCGGCGAGGTGTAGAAGTCGGCCAGCACCTTCCACTCCTCCGCCTTGCAGTGGGCCTCCTCGAAGAGCTCCCGCTGCGCCGCGTGCAGCGGGTTCTCCCCCGGCACGTCCAGCAGCCCGGCCGGCAGCTCCCAGAGCCGCTGCCGCACCGGGTGGCGGTACTGACGCAGGATCAGTACCCGCTGCCGCTCGTCCACCGCCAGCACCGCCACCGACCCGGGGTGGGTCTGGTAGTCCCGCCGGGCGTAGCTGCCGTCGGGCATCAGCACCTCGTCGGTCCGCACCCCGGTGACCTTCCCCCGGAACGGCTCCGAACTGGCGCGGACGGCCCACTCCTCCGCCTCGTCCCGGATGTCCCACTGCTGAGCGTCAGTCATGGCCACTCCCCTTCTCGTCAGTCAGACATTAACCCACATGCGAACGGCGGCCGTGCGAAACGCACGACCGCCGTCCGTGAACCGCGCGGAAAACTACTCAGCGCCGGTCTTGATCTTGATGGCCGCCGCCACCAGACCCGCGAACAGCGGGTGCGGGCGGGTCGGCCGGGACTTCAGCTCCGGGTGCGCCTGGGTGGCGACCAGGTAGGGGTGGACCTCGCGCGGGTACTCGACGTACTCCACCAGGTCACCCTTGGGCGACAGGCCGGAGAACTGCAGGCCGGTCTTCTCCAGGTCCGCCCGGTAGGCGTTGTTGACCTCGTAGCGGTGGCGGTGGCGCTCCTCGACGTACTGCTCGCCGGCGTACACCTCGCGGACGATCGAGCCCTCGGCCAGCTTGGCCGGGTAGAGGCCGAGCCGCATGGTGCCGCCCAGGTCGCCCTTGCCGTCCACGATGGCCAGCTGCTCGGCCATGGTGGAGATGACCGGGTACTTCGCGGCCGCGTCGAACTCGGTGGAGTTGGCGTCCGGCAGGCCCGCCAGGTTCCGGGCCGCCTCGATGACCACGCACTGCAGGCCCAGGCACAGGCCCAGCAGCGGGACGCGGTTCTCGCGGGCGTAGGTGATGGCGGCGACCTTGCCGTCCACGCCGCGGTCGCCGAAGCCACC
The DNA here is from genome assembly GCF_044763225.1 of Kitasatospora sp. NPDC096147. Classification (NCBI taxonomy): domain Bacteria; kingdom Bacillati; phylum Actinomycetota; class Actinomycetes; order Kitasatosporales; family Streptomycetaceae; genus Kitasatospora; species Kitasatospora sp. NPDC096147. The sequence continues at coordinate 115,537 of NZ_JBIWFX010000018.1, forward strand.
GGGGATGCAGATCGCGTCCACGTCGCCGAGCTGCTCCTGCGCCCCCTCGGGGGTCAGGCAGTCGTCACTGGTGACCCACTTGATCTCGACCCGCGCGTTGTTGGCGAAGCCGCCCGCGCGCAGCGCCTCGGTGACCGAGAGGTAGGCGTCGGGGAGGTCGATGTACTTGCCGACCAGCGCGACCTTGACGATGTGCTGGGGCTCGTGGACCCGGCGCAGCAGGTCGTCCCAGGTGGTCCAGTCCACGTCGCGGAAGGCCAGGTCCAGCCGGCGCACCACGTACGCGTCCAGGCCCTCGCCGTGCAGCACCTTGGGGATGTCGTAGATCGACTTGGCGTCGATGGCCGCGACCACGGCCTCCTCGTCCACGTCGCACATCAGCGAGATCTTGCGCTTGATGGCCTGCGGCACCTCGCGGTCGGCGCGCAGCACGATCGCGTCGGGCTGGATGCCGATGTTGCGCAGCGCGGCCACCGAGTGCTGGGTGGGCTTGGTCTTCAGCTCGCCCGAGGGGCCGATGTACGGCAGCAGGGAGACGTGCACGAAGAAGACGTTGTCCCGGCCGACCTCGTGGCGGACCTGGCGGACGGCCTCCAGGAACGGCAGCGACTCGATGTCGCCGACGGTGCCGCCGACCTCGGTGATCACCACGTCGACGTCCTCGGTCGCCATCCGGCGGATCCGGGACTTGATCTCGTTGGTGATGTGCGGGATGACCTGGACGGTGTCGCCCAGGTACTCGCCGCGCCGCTCCTTGGCGATGACGGTCGAGTACACCTGGCCGGTGGTGACGTTCGCCGAGCCGTGCAGGTTGGTGTCGAGGAAGCGCTCGTAGTGACCGATGTCGAGGTCGGTCTCGGCGCCGTCGTCGGTGACGAAGACCTCACCGTGCTGGAACGGGTTCATGGTGCCCGGGTCCACGTTGAGGTACGGGTCGAGCTTCTGCATCGTCACGCGCAGGCCGCGTGCCTTGAGCAGGGCACCGAGGCTGGAGGCGGTGAGGCCCTTGCCGAGCGACGAGGCGACACCCCCGGTGACGAAGAGGTGCTTGGTCGTCACGGCGCGGCCGTTCGCTGCCTTGCCGGAATGGGGCTGTGCCAAGAGGGGGCTCCCGTGGGTCGCGTGTCGAGGTGTAACGCCGGTGGGGCGGCCACCGGGGTGCCGGTTACGACGAGGAGTTCGCACTCGGCCGGGAGCCTCTCGGCTGCTCCGGCGGGGTCGTCGGGGTCGGCGGTCCGGGGCGTCTGCCCACCAGTCCACGGGATACCAGGGTATCAGCGGGCCGGACCTGACGGCGTCCCGGGCGGTGTGGCCCGTCCGTGTGACGTTCATCCACCGTTCCCTCGACACTGGATGGACTGGCCCGGAAGGATCAACTCCGGGTGGTCCGAGTGGATCATCCGGGCTGACCCGTTCGGACCAGTTTGCGGGCAATCAGTGGGCTTGCGTCGGGTTCGGGCGATCTGCGCGTGCCCTGCCCAAGCCGCCCGAAGTATCCTGCACGGACGCATCGCCGACAGCACAGCACGACGCGGAGGGCGAGGGGGCCGGACGACGCCCCTCTCGGTCCCCGATGCGCGACCGGATCCTCCCGTACCAGTTCACCCGTCCCAGGTCAGGGGCCCACCACGGCCCCGCCCCGGTGGCCACCAGCCCCGCCCGCCCAGGACGGCTCCGGTTCCGCAGCGCCCGCGCGCGCCCGCCCGTCGGTGGCCGCCGAGCACATCTTGCGAACTGGAGAACCGAACGTGGCCGGCCGTATCGAGGACTACGCACTCATCGGGGACATGCAGACCGCCGCCCTGGTCAGCAGGGACGGGGCCGTGGACTGGCTCTGTCTGCCCCGGTTCGACTCGCCGGCGGTCTTCGCCGGGCTCCTGGGCACCGACGAACACGGCTTCTGGCGGATCGGCCCCGCCGAACCGGTCACCGCCCCGGACGCCGACACCCCGGCCGCCCGTGCGGCCCTCACCGACACCGGCGACCTGCGGATCCCGCCGCCGACCGCCGCCGCCCCCGCCGTGCCGGCCGACCGGCGCCACTACCGGGGCGACTCGCTGATCCTGGAGCAGGAGTGGGACGCCCAGGGCGGCACCGTCCGGGTGACGGACTTCATGCCGCCGCGCCCGCTGGCCGGGCTGGACGCGGTGCCGCAGATGATCCGGATCGTGGAGGGCGTCTCCGGCCGGGTCCGGATGCGCTCGGCACTGCGGATGCGGTTCAGCTACGGGCGGGTGGTGCCCTGGGTGCACCGGGTCGAGCAGCCCGACGGCGGGCACCGCACGGTGGCGGTGGCCGGGCCGGACTCGGTCTGGCTGGACGGCGAGGCCGAGACCTACGGGCGGGACCTGACCACCTACGCCGACTTCACCGTGGCCGAGGGCGAGCGGATCGCCTTCGCCCTCACCTGGCAGGCCAGCCACCTGCCCGCCCCCGCCGCCCCGGACGCCGAGGCGGCGCTGGCGGACACCGTGGAGTTCTGGCGGGACTGGGTCTCGCACTGCACCTACCAGGGCCCCTACCGGGAGCCGGTGGTCCGCTCGCTGATCACCCTCAAGGCGCTCACCTACGCCCCCACCGGCGGCATCGTGGCCGCGCCCACCACCTCGCTGCCCGAGGATATCGGCGGCGAGCGGAACTGGGACTACCGCTACACCTGGCTGCGGGACGCCGCCATCACCCTCTCCTCGCTGCTGCGGACCGGCTACCGCGAGGAGGCCCGCGCCTGGCGCGAGTGGCTGCTGCGGGCGGTCGCGGGCGACCCGGAGAACCTGCAGATCATGTACGGCATCGCCGGCGAGCGGGAGCTGAAGGAGTTCGAGCTCGACTGGCTGCCCGGCTACGAGGGCTCGCAGCCCGTCCGGGTCGGCAACGGCGCCGCGAACCAGCTCCAGCTGGACGTCTACGGCGAGGTGGTCGAGGCCCTGCACCTGGCCCACATGACCGGCCTGACCCGCAACGACCACGCCCACCTGCTCCAGCTCAAGCTGATCACCTACCTGGAGCAGCACTGGCGCGAGCCGGACGAGGGCATCTGGGAGGTGCGCGGCCCCCGGCGGCACTTCGTGCACTCCAAGGTGATGGCCTGGGTCGCGGTCGACCGGACCATCAAGCTGATCGAGCAGACCCCGGCCGAGGGCCCGCTGGAGCGCTGGAAGGCACTGCGCGACGAGATCCACCGGGACGTCTGCGAGAAGGGCTACGACCCGGAGCGCAACACCTTCACCCAGTACTACGGCGGCAAGGAGCTGGACGCCTCGCTGCTGCTGATCCCCCAGGTCGGCTTCCTGCCGCCGGACGACAAGCGGGTGATCGGCACCATCGAGGCGATCCAGCGCGAGCTCTCCACCGAGGACGGCTTCGTGCTGCGCTACCCGACCCACGACGACCAGGGCAACAACGTGGACGGCCTCTCCGGCCACGAGGGCGCCTTCCTGGCCTGCTCGTTCTGGCTGGCCGACGACCTGGCGATGATCGGGCGGGTGCAGGAGGCCAGGGAGCTGTTCGACAAGCTGCTCTCGCTGCGCAACGACCTCGGGCTGCTGGCCGAGGAGTGGGACTCCAGGGCGCAGCGGCAGGTCGGCAACTTCCCGCAGGCGTTCAGCCACGTGCCGCTGATCGACACCGCGCTGCGGCTGACCGCCAGCGCGGGCGCCTACCTCTCGGCCCAGCCGGACGGGCGCGGGCGGGAGCAGGCCACGCTGTGAGGCACGCCTCCTGACGGAGCGTCGGGCGCCCGGCTACGCGCCGGGCGCCCTTCGCGCGCTCCGGCCCCGGAGCGGCCTCACGCTCCGTCAGGGACCGGGGGCTCCGTCTCACGCTCCGTCAGGGACCGGGGGCTCCGTCTCACGCTCCGTCAGGGACCGGGGGCTCCGTCTCACGCTCCGCCAGGGACCGGGGGCTCCGTCTCACGCTCCGCCAGTGACTGCGGGCTCCGCCGCTGCGGCGTCGGGCAGCGGGCCGTCGGTGATCCGGCCCAGCCGGCGGACCAGCTGCTCCACCGTGTCGGTGGGCGGCCAGGGGAAGTCCGGCAGAGCGGCCCGCAGGGTGACCTGTCCGTGCAGCGCCGTCCAGAGCGCGACCGCGTCGCCGAACGGGTCGGTGCTGGCCGAGCGCCCGGCCGCGACCACCGTCTCCAGGCTGCGGACCAGGCCCATCAGGGCCTCCGGACCCTCCGGGCTGGCCGGGGTCCGGCAGGCTCCGGTGGCGAGCCGCTGGGGGGCCGATCCGAAGATGATCCGGTAGCAGGCCGGCTCCCGGGTGCCGAACTCGACGTAGGCCGCGCAGCCCGCGAGCAGCGCGTCCACCGGGTCGGCGATGCTGTCCCGGGCCCCCGTGGTCATCCGGTTCAGCCGGTCCAGGGCCTCGGCGACGACGGCCTCGACGACCGCCTCGCGGTCCGGGAAGTGCCCGTAGATCGAGGGTGCGGCGATGCCGACCTCGCGGGCCACCGCGCGCAGGGTGACCGCCTCCTTGGAGCCCTCGCGCTCGATCAGGGCGATCGCCGCCCGGACGATCTCCTCCCGCAGCCGGGTGCCCTCACCCCGGCGGTTCCTCGGCCTGGCCGGTGCCTCCTGCTGCTCCATGGGCGTGACTTTACACCTGTTAGGTCAAGGCGCTAGCTTCTCCGACGACAGCTAACAGTCGTAAGGTTACGAGAGTTAGGGGACTCCCGTGTCCACCTCCGCCGTGCCCGATCCGCGTCGCTGGCGAGCGCTTGCCGCGCTCTGCTCCTCGCTGGTGGTGGTGACCATCGACAACACGGTGCTCAACACCGCGCTGCCGGCCCTGGCCGACGCCCTGCACGCCTCCACCGCCGACCTGCAGTGGATCAACAACTCCTACACCCTGGTCTTCGCCGCGATGCTGATCACCGCCGGCGGCCTCGGCACCCGGATCGGCCAGCGGCGCTCCCTGACCGTCGGCCTCGCGGTCTTCGCGCTCGCCTCGGCGGTGGCCGCGCTCTCCGACTCGGCGGCCCAGCTGATCGCCCTGCGCGCGGTGATGGGGCTGGCGGCGGCCTTCGTGATGCCCGCCACCCTGTCGGTGATCGTGACGCTCTTCGACGAACGGGAGCGGCCCAAGGCGATCGCCGTCTGGTCCGCCACCGCCGGGCTCGGCATCGTGATCGGCCCGATCGCGGGCGGCCTGCTGCTGGAGCACTACTCCTGGAGCAGCGTCTTCTGGATCAACGTCCCGCTGGTCGGGGCCGCGCTGGCCGCCGCCCTGCTGCTGATCCCCGCACTGCCGGGCCGCCGCACCGGCCGCCTGGACGTGCCCGGTCTGCTGCTCTCGGCGCTCGGCCTGGCCGCCCTGGTCGACATGATCATCCAGGGGCCGGAGCGGGGCTGGCTCTCCACCACCTCCCTGGCCGAGGCCGCCGCGGCCGTGGTGCTGCTCGGCATCTTCGTCCGATGGGAGCTGACCACCCCTCAGCCGATGATCGACCTGCGGATGTTCGCGATCCGCTCGGTCAGCCTGGCCGGGGCGGTGCTCGCGGTCACCTTCTTCGCCCTGTTCGGCCTGCTCTTCGTCTACACCCAGTACCTCCAACTGGTGCACGGCTACAGCCCGTTCAAGGCCGGCCTGGGCGCGCTGCCGTTCGCCCTGGCGATGGCCGCCACCTCGGCCACCAGCGCCGTCACCACCGCGCGCTTCGGCACCCGGAACGCGGTCACCGGCGGGCTCACGCTGATGGCCCTCGGCCTGGCGGGCCTCTCGCTGACCGAGGTGGACACCCCGTACGCCCGGCTCTGCGTGGCCATGGCCGTGGTCGGCGCCGGGATGGGCCTGGTGATGGCCCCGGCCAGCGCCACCGCGATGACCGCGATCCCCCGCGAGAAGGCCCCGATGGTCAGCGCCTTCAACGGGGTGGCCCGCGAACTCGGCGGCGTGCTCGGCATCGCCGTGGTCGGCACCGTGGTCTCGGCCGGCTACCGCGACCGCCTGCGCACCGCCCTGCCGGGCGTCCCGGCCCCCGCCGACGCCGACCTGCCGTCGGCCCACGCCGTCGCCGCCCACCTCCCGACCGGCCCGGCCGCCCGCCTCGTCGAAGCCGCCGACCAGGCCTTCACCACCGCCATGCACGCCGGCACCTGGACCTGCGCCGGCATCGCCCTGGCGGGCGCCCTGGCCGCCTACCTGCTGAACCGTCCCGCCACCCCGGCCCCGGCTCCGGCCTCGGACGAGGCGCTGGTCTGACCGGGCCGCGCGCCCGGGTCGGCCCGGGGCCAAGGGCGCGGGGAACCGCGCGCAGCGGCAGGAACGGACCTCGGCTCCGGGTACGGCGGCCCATGTGCGAGCGGCCCACCGCACCCGGCAGACCGATCGACTCCCCCACTGCGCGCAGCTCCCCCGGTGATCGACGGCGATGGTGCCCAGCCGTCAGGGGCGCGGGGAACGGCGCGCGGCGGAAGGAACCGGCCTCGTGCCGGATACGGCGGCTCACCTGCCAGCGGCCCACCGCACCCGGCAGACCGATCGACTCCCCCGCTGCGCGCAGCTCGCCGCGTCCCTGACGGTCGATCACCGTCCGGGCCGGTCAGGTGCGCTGGACCAGTTCGTCGTAGGTGCTGAGCACCTGGGCCACCGTGTCGGACTCCCCCGGCCAGGTGGCGGCCTGCTGGTGGGCGGCCTCGGCGAGGGCCGTGCGGCGGGCCGGGTCGGCGAGCAGGCCGCCGACGGCGGCGGCCAGGGCGGTGGGGTCGCCGTAGGGGACCAACGCGGCGGCCTCGCCGATCAGTTCGGGGATGCCGCCGACCGCCGTGGCGACCACCGGGGCACCGGCCCGGACGGCCTCCTGGACCACCAGCGAGCGGGCCTCCCAGCGGCTGCTGACCACCACCAGGTCGGCGGCGGCCAGCAGGTCGGGGACGTCGGTGCGGTGGCCGAGCAGCTCGACCGGCAGCTTCTCGGCGGCGATCCGCCCGGCCAGCTGCTCCCGCTCCGGGCCGTCCCCGGCGATCAGCACCAGCGGGTCGGCCGCACCGAAGTCCGGCAGCGCCACCGCGTCCAGCAGCAGCCCGAACGACTTCTGGTGGACCAGCCGCCCGACCGCCAGCACCAGCGGACGGTCCGGACCGCCGCCGAGCAGGGCGGCCCGGGCCGCCTCCCGGCCGAGGCCGCCGGCCGGCATCGGCGGGGCGGCGACCGGGCCGAGCCGGGCGTCGGTGGCGCCCAACTCCCGGGCCCGGGCGACCAGGTCGGAGGAGGCGCCGAGCACCAGGTCGGCCGAGCGGGCCACCCGACGCTCCATCAGGCGCTGGAGCCGACGGTCCAGGCCGGTGGCGAGCATGGCGTGGTGCGAGGTGACCACCAGCGGGGTCTCCGGGCGCAGGCCGGGGAAGCGGCCGGCGGTGCGCAGCGCCAGGTCGGAGAGCAGACCGGCGCGCAGGCCGTGCGCGTGCACGATGTCCGCGCCGGTGAAGGCGCGCCGGAGCTCGCCGATGGCGGTCGCATCGCTGCGCGCGCCGGAGGTCGGGGTGATGTCCACCGGGTGGAAGCGCGCGCCGGTGCGGGCGAAGCCGAACAGCGCGTCGGTGCCGCCGGGGGCGCAGACCGTGACCACCACGCCGTGCTCGACCAGACCCTGGGCCAGTGAGCGGACATGGGCGCCGATGCCCCCGCTGCCGGCCGAGAGCACCAGCACCACGTGCAGCTGCCCCGTCTCGCTTCCCCTGGTGGCACGGGTGGCGGAATGGTCCACGTCGTCTCGCTCCGACTCGATCACGGCCCGGTCAGTCTCTGTCCAGCGGCCACCATGCCAGGTAAGGCGCCCCTTTGGACAGTCGGCGGGCCTCCGTGTCGGCGGGCCGGGACCGGCCGGGGGCTTGGCGGAAACTCCAGCCACCGCCCCGGCCGGTCGTCCGGATCAGCCCTGTCGGGGCCCGCGGGCGGCGGCGAGCAGCTCCTCCGCGTGCGCCCGGCCGAGTTCGGAGTCCTCCAGACCGGCCAGCATCCGGGAGAGTTCGCGCACCCGCTCCTCGTCGGTGAGCGACTTGACGCCGCTGCGGGTCACCGTGCCGTCGTTGGTCTTCTCCACCACCAGGTGCCGGTCGGCGAAGGCCGCCACCTGCGGGAGGTGGGTGACCACCACGACCTGGGCGGACTCGGCGAGTTTGGCCAGCCGGCGGCCGATCTCCACCGCCGCCTTGCCACCGACGCCCGCGTCCACCTCGTCGAAGAGGTAGGTCGGCACCGGGTCGGCACCGGCGAAGACCACCTCGACCGCGAGCATCACCCGGGACAGCTCACCGCCGGAGGCGCCCTTGGCGATCGGCCGGGGCGAGGCGCCGGGGTGCGGGGCCAGCAGCACCTCGACCTCGTCCACCCCGTGCTGGCCGAACGCGACGGTCCGGCCGTCGAGTTCGAGGCCGGCCGGGTCGTCGGTGCGGCTCAGGTCGAAGGTGACCCGGGCGTGCGGCATGGCCAGCTCGGCCAGCTCGGCGGAGACCGCCTCGGCGAACCGGCCGGCCGCCGCCTGCCGGGCGGCGGAGAGCTCGGCGGCCAGCTCGGTGAGCTCCTCGCGCAGTGCCGCGTGACGCTCCGTCAACTCGGTGATCCGGTCGTCGTCGCCGTCCAGCTCGTTCAGCCGGGCGGACGAGGTCTCGGACCACTCCAGCACCTCGGCCAGCGAGTTCTCCTCGCCGCCGTACTTGCGCAGCAGCTGGGCCAGTACGGCCCGGCGGTCCTCGACGGCGGCCAGCCGGACCGGGTCGGCGTCCAGGTCGTCGGCGTAGCCGGCCAGGTCCTGGGCGACGTCGGCCAGTAGGTAGCCGACCTCGTTCAGCCGGTCGGCCAGCGCGCCGAGCCGCTCGTCGTGGTGGCGGACGGCGTCCACCGCCCGGCGGGCCTGGCCGAGCAGGGTGCCGGCGTCCACGCCCTCCGGGTCGGAGGGGTGGCCGGTCAGGGCCGCCTGGGCCAGGGTGGCGGCGGAGCTGAGCGCGTCGGCATGGCCGAGCCGCTCGGCCTCGGCGGCCAGTTCGACGTCCTCGCCGGCCACCGGTTCGGCGGCGGCGATCTCGTCCAGGCCGAAGCGCAGCAGGTCCGCCTCCTGGGCGCGCTCCCGGGCCCGGGTGGTCAGCTCCTCCAGGGTGTCGGCCACCGAGCGCAGCTCGCGGTAGGTCTCGCGGTAGCGGGCCTGCGGGCCGGCCACGGCGGCACCCGCGTAGCGGTCCAGGGCGGCCCGCTGGCGGGAGGGCCGGAGCAGCCGCTGCTGGTCGGTCTGGCCGTGCACGGCGACCAGGTCCTCGCCCAGTTCGGCGAGCAGTCCGACCGGCACCGACCGGCCGCCGACGTGGGCCCGCGAGCGGCCCTCGGCGGAGACCGTCCGGCTGATCAGCAGTTCGCCCTCGTCCAGTTCGGCCCCAGCCTCCAGCGCGCGCTCCAGCACCGACGAGCCGGCCGGCAGCGAGAGCCGCCCCTCGACCACCGCCCGCTCGGCCCCGCGCCGCACCAGGGCGGGGTCGGAGCGGCCGCCGAGCAGCAGCCCGAGGCTGGTCACCACCATGGTCTTGCCCGCACCGGTCTCACCGGTGACCGCCGTGAAGCCCGGCGCCAGCTCGACCACCGCGTCGTCGATGACACCCAGATCCCGTATCCGCATCTCGTCCAGCACGGTGACGACCATACGAGGTTCCACCCCCGAAGCGCGACGAGCGCCCGTGCCGGGCGGGCAAGTTCCGGGCCAAGTTCATCCCTTCCGGGCGTCCTCGGGCACGGTGCACCGACGCAGGAAGAACTGTGCAAGCGGTCCGATCGCCAGAGCGTAGGCGACGGTACCGACACCGACCGATCCGCCCAGCACCACACCCACCGCCAGCACCGCCACCTCGATGCAGGTGCGGATCAGCCGGATCGACCGGCCGGTCAGCCGGTGCAGGCCGGTCATCAGCCCGTCCCGGGGGCCGGCGCCGAGCCGGGCACCGATGTAGAGGCCGGTGGCCAGCCCGTTCAGCAACAGGCCGGAGACGAACAGCGCGATCCGGGCCGCCCAGGCGTCCGGGGTGTCCAGCAGGCCGAGGGTGACGTCCATGGCGATGCCGAGCACCACCACGTTGCCCACCGTGCCGACCCCGGGCACCTGGCGCAGCGGGATCCACAGCAGCAGCACCAGCGCCCCGACGATGGTCACCCAGCTGCCCATGCTGAGGCCGAGGTGGTGCCGCAGGCCCTGGTTGAGCACGTCCCACGGATTGACGCCCAGTGAGCCGCGCATCATCAGCGCCAGGCTCGCCCCGTACAGCCAGAGGCCGATCAGCAGTTGGGGCACCCGGCGGCCCAGCCGGTCGGTGGTCCAGACACTGCTGGGCGCTTGGGTGGCAGTGGCCATGGCAGGGCGCTCCTTCGAGGGTGGGTACTGGCGGTCCGAGTGGCCGCCCTGCCATCATGGGGAGTCCACCTGGAGCATCGACAGGGCCAATCCGATGGAAGTGGACTGAAATGGCCGAGTGGCAGAGCACCGTCTCCCCGACCGCCCTGGCCCGGCAGCTGCGCACCGCGCACCTCCCGGAGCCGGCCGGCCACCGCCCCGCCTACCGCGAACTGGCCGGACAGGTCCGGCTACTGGTCTCCGAAGGCCGGCTCGCGGTCGGCACCCGGGTGCCCGCCGAGCGCGAGCTCGCCCAGGCCCTCGCGCTCAGCCGCACCACGGTGGCCGCCGCCTACGAGGCGCTGCGGACCGACGGCTACCTGCGCAGCCGCCGGGGCTCCGGCAGCTGGACCACCCTGCCCGAGGGCAGCCGCCCGCCCAGCGACGCCCTGCACCCCGTGCCGCCGGACGAGAGCGGGCGCACCCTGGACCTCGGCATCGCCGCCCTGCCGGCCCCGCAGCCCTGGCTCGGCCTGGCCGCCGCCCGGGCGGTCGAGCAGCTCCCTGCGTACGCCGCCGGGCACGGCAACTTCCCGACCGGCGTGCCGGTCCTCCGGGAGGCCGTCGCCCGCCGCTTCACCGAGCGCGGCCTGCCCACCACCGCCGACCAGATCCTGATCACCACCGGCGCCATGACGGCCCTCCAGCTGGTGCACCACGCCCTGCTCTCCCGGGGCGACCGGGTCGCGGTCGAGGCCCCCAGCTACGCCCACACCCTGCGCGCCCTCCAGCGGGCCGACACCCGCCTGGTGCCCGTCGCCCAGCACGGCGCCCGGCGCGACGCCGGGTACGGCGGCTCCGGCACCGGCGGCGGCGGTGGCGGCGGCGCGGCGGTCGGCGGGCGGTGGGACCTCCTCGAGTGGCAGCGGGTGATCCGGGACGCCGCCCCCCGGCTGGCCTACGTCATCCCCGACTTCCACAACCCCACCGGCGCCCTGATCGACGAAGACCAGCGCCGCGCCCTGCTGGCCGCCGCCCGCACCTCGGGCACCACCGTGCTGGTCGACGAGACCCCGGTCGAACTCGGTTGGAACACCGACGAGTTGCCCCGCCCCATGGCCGCCCTGGACCGGGGCGCCCAGGTGGTCACGGTCGGCTCCGCCAGCAAGATCCTCTGGGGTGGCCTGCGGATCGGCTGGGTCCGCGCCCACCCCGGCCTGATCCGGCAACTGGCCACCGACCGGGCCTTCACCGACATCGGAAGCCCGGTGATGGACCAGCTGATCGCCGCCGAGCTGCTCACCGAGCACCTGGCCGAGGCCCGGGCCGACCGGCACCAGCGGCTGCGCAGCAGCGCGGAGGGCCTGATCGGCGCGCTGCGCGAACAACTCCCCCGCTGGCAGGTCGAGTTGCCGCCGGGTGGCCTCACCCTCTGGGTCGGCACCGACGGCCTGTCCGGCGCCGCGCTGGCCCAGGCCGGCGAGCAGACCGGCGTCCGGATCGCGGCAGGCTCCCGGTTCGGCGTGGACGGCGCCTTCGAGCACCACATCCGTATCCCGCTCACCGTCCCGGCCGCCGCCTGTGAGGAGGCCGTCGCCCGACTCGCCGCCACCGCCCGCCTGGCCGCCACCGGCCGCTGGCCCGGCCTCGACTCGGCCCTCCCGCTGGCAGTCTGACGCCGGGTCAGCTCCCCCGGCCATCGCCGAGGCACGAGGCCCCCGGGCGCACGGCCCGGAAGGGCGGGCGGCTCCAAAGGGCGGGCGCTCAGGGGCGGGGAACCGCGCGCAGGGGCACGGCAGCCCTGGGAACCGGCCGGTGGCGGTTCAGGACGACCGTCTGGCCGCCTTCCGCACCCGCGCGGTCCCCGCACCACCGGGCGCTGCCCACCGGGCCGCAGCGCCCGGCCGAGGCCGTCTCAGCAGCCGCCGCCGCGCCCGCGCCACCCCGTCACCGGCAGCGCGAACTTGGCCACCAAACGGTCCGTGAACGGCGCCCGGTGGAGCCGGGCCAGCCGTACCGGGGTCTTCCCCCGGCGCACCTCCACCCGTGCCCCGGCCGGGAGTTCGACCGAGCGGCGCCCGTCGCACCAGAGGATCCCGTTCGGCGTCTTCGGCTGCACCTCCACCGCCAGCACCGAATCCGGCGAGGTCACCAGCGGCCGGGCGAACAACGCGTGCGCGGAGATCGGCACCATCAGCAGCGCCTCCACCTCCGGCCAGACCACCGGCCCGCCGCCCGAGAACGCGTACGCCGTCGAACCGGTCGGGGTCGACAGCACCACCCCGTCACAGCCGAAGTTGGACACCGGGCGGCCGTCCACCTCGGTCACCACCTCCAGCATCCGCTCCCGGGACGCCTTCTCGATCGAGGCCTCGTTCAGCGCCCAGTCCTCGTACAGCACCTCGCCGTTGGTCCGCACCACCACGTCGAGGGTCATCCGGTCCTCGATCTCGTAGTCGGCCTCGACCACCCGCTCGACCACCACCGCGAGATCGTCCCGCTCCGCCTCGGCCAGGAAGCCGACCCGGCCCAGGTTGATGCCCAGCATCGGCAGCCCGGACTCCCGGGCCAGCTCGGCGCCGCGCAGCAGCGTGCCGTCGCCGCCCGCGACCAGGATCAGTTCGCAGCCGTCCGCCGCGCCGTGCCCGCCGCCGACCAGCTCCACGCCGTCGGGAAGGTCCAGGCCGACCGCCTCGGCGGACAGCAGGCGGATCTTGATGCCCGCCTTGAGCAGGCCGTGCACCAGCGCCTCGACGCTGCGCAGCGCGGTCTCCCGTCCGGTGTGCGCGATCAGGAAGACCGTACGTTCGTCGCTCATGCTGCTGCCCTCTCCCTCACACCTGCCGAGCACACCCACCGGACCGCCCCCGGGCCCGGGACCCCGGTGCGCCGCGCGGCGCACCGGACGCCTGCGGAGCACCCTATCCGGGTGCCCACCCACCGGGGGCGGTTCCCACCCGCCGGCCACGGCCTTGCCCGCTCCGGGCCCGCCTACTGCGGGCCCTCCGCCACCGCCCGCTCCGCGTCCGCCGGGTCCAGCTGCGGGGCGTCCCGGCGCATCCAGAGGAAGTACTCGACGTTCCCCGACGGCCCCGGCAGCGGGCTCGCGGTGACCGCCCGGACCCCGAGGCCCAGCGCCCAGGCGTGGCCCGCCACCTGACGGACCATCTCGGCGCGCAACTGCGGGCTGCGCACCACCCCGCCGCTGCCGAGCCGGTCCTTGCCGATCTCGAACTGCGGCTTCACCATCAGCACCAGGTCCGCGTCCGGCGCACAGCAGCCGGCCAGCGCGGGCAGCACCAGCCCCAGCGAGATGAACGACAGGTCGCCCACCACCAGGTCGACCGGCTCGCCGCCGATCTGCTCCACCGTCAGCTCGCGGACGTTGGTGCGGTCCATCACCGTCACCCGCTCGTCGCTCTGCAGCGACCAGGCCAACTGCCCGTAGCCCACGTCCACCGCCAGCACGTGCCCGGCCCCGGCCCGCAGCAGCACGTCGGTGAACCCGCCGGTGGACGCGCCCGCGTCGAGCGCCCGGCGGCCCTCGACCACCAGCCCCTGCGGCACGAAGGCGGCGAACGCCCCGGCCAGCTTGTGACCACCGCGCGAGACGTAGTCGGGGTCGTTCTCGTCCTTCGCCACCACCACGGCCGCCGCCGTCTCCACCTGAGTGGCCGGCTTGGTCGCGGTGGTGCCGCCGACGGTGACCCGCCCGGCCGCGATCAGCTCGCTCGCGTGCTCACGCGAACGGGCCAGCTTGCGGCGGACCAGCTCCGCGTCGAGTCGGCGTCGTGCCACTGCCACTGGGGTCCCATCTCCTACTGCCGATCGAGCGCGGCCAGCACGTCCGCCAGCCGCTGCTGTACATCTTCGTACACCGCCACCTGGACACCGGTCTCCGCCCCGGCCGACTCGGCGAGGCGGAGCAGCTCGGCGTCCACCTCCGGGAGTCCGGTGGGGTCGTACGTCTCCTCCGGGGGAACTCCGGGGTCAGTCATCGGTGGGCTTCCCGGGCGCGGGCTTCTTCGCGGCCGCCTTCTTGGTGGCCGTCTTCTTGGTGGCCGCCTTCTTCGCCGTCGCGGTCTTCTTCACCACCGTCTTCCTGGTGGCGGCCTTCCGGACCGGCGCGGCCTGCTCGGTGGCCGCCTTCTTGGCGGCGGCCTTCTTCGCGGGCGCGGCCTTCTTGGCGGCCACCTTCCTGGCTGCCGCCTTCCTCACCGGGGCCTCCTTCGCCGGCTCGGCCACGGCGGGCTCCTCCTCCGCCTCCGGCACGTACCAGGCGTCCGGCCCCACCTCCTCCTCGGCGTCCTCCTCGGCCTCGACCTCGACATCAGGAGCGGTCTGCCGGACCTCCTGCTCCCATCCCTGGTCGAACAGCCCCTCCGCCCGGCGCTCCTGAGGCTGCGTCGGCTTCTCCTCCCGGGCGGGCCGCGGCTCGTCCCGCTCCTGCTGCCGCCCGGTCAGCTGGGCCTCCAGGTAGCTCAGCACCACGCCGACCTTGACCACCTGGTCGCCGACCTTCTCGAAGACCTTCTCCGCCTCGGCCCGGGTCACCCCCACCGCGAGGTCGATCCCGGCCCGGCCGACCGTCACGGCCTCTTCCGCCAGGGTCTCCACCCGCTTCACGACCGGCGGGAGCTGTACCAGCAGCCCGGTCACCTGCTTGCCCGCCTCCTCGGCGACCTCGGTGGCCACCACGACCACCCCGCGCACCAGATCCCGCAGCATCTCCGCCTCCACCGTGCCGTACCGTGCCGTCGTCGTCGACGCTACCCGAGGGAGGCCCCGGGCACTGCGATAGCGTGGGCGGCCGGACCGAAGGGGAGACCACAGCGATGGCCAGCACCGAGGAGTGCCGCACGGCACTGGAACAGCTCAGCCGCAACCTCGCGGGCGCGAACGGCGACGTCCGCCAGGCCGCCGCCCTCGACCGCTCGCTGAGCTGCCGCCTCACCGACCTCGACCTCACCTTCACCGGCCGCCTCCGGGGCGGCGAGATCACCGACCTCACCGAACACCCCGGGCCGCCCGCCGCCAAGGCCGACATCCGCCTCACCATGACCGGCGACGACCTGGTCGCCATGGTCGGCGGCTCGCTCAAGTTCGCCTCCGCCTGGGCCTCCGGCCGGGTCAAGCTGGAGGCCGGCTTC
Source organism: Kitasatospora sp. NPDC096147 (assembly GCF_044763225.1). NCBI lineage: Bacteria > Bacillati > Actinomycetota > Actinomycetes > Kitasatosporales > Streptomycetaceae > Kitasatospora > Kitasatospora sp. NPDC096147. The sequence continues at coordinate 130,996 of NZ_JBIWFX010000018.1, forward strand.
CGGGACCTGCTCCGGCTCCGCTCGCTGCTCTGAACGACCCCCGGCGGTAAGCGCTTACCGTCGGCCCCACCGGTGCGGGTAAGCGCTTACCCGCACCGCCGCCAGATCTGACCCCGCCTCACCCCGCCGGCACGATCCGCTCCACCGCCGCCATGACCAGCCGCTCCCGCTCCTCCTCGGAGAACACACCCGGCAGGGTCAGCTGCTCGACGATCAGCCAGTTGAACGCGAGGTAGAGCAGCTTCACCGCCTCCGCGTCCCCGGGCAGCCCCGATGCCTCGTGGTAGGCCAGGTTCGCCTCCACGTCGGCCCGCACCCGCTCGGTCAGCACGTCCCGCAGACCGGGCCGCCGGGTGGCCTCCAGGCGCAGCTCCAGCAGCGCCAGGTAGCCGGTGCGGTAAGCGCTTACCCGCCCCACCAGCTCACGCATCAGCACCCCGTACGTCTCCCGGTCCGGCTTCGCCGCGCGCTGCCGCGCCACCGTCTCCTCGTCGGGCTGCAGTCGCTCGTAGACCCGGGCACCGGCCTGGGTGAGCAGGTCGTCCCGGTTCGCGAAGTAGTTGGAGGCCGTCCCCGGCGGAACGGCAGCCGCCACATCCACGGCGCGGAAGGTGAGTCCGCGCGCCCCCTCGGCCGCCAGCACCTCGATCGCCGCGTCGACCAGGGCAGCCCGCCGCCCCTCGTTCCTGCGCGCCATTGACACCACTCCATCCGTAGTACTACGGTCTGACCACTCCGCTCAGAGTACTCCAGAGAAAGTGGTAAAGGTTTGCGCAAGCTCGTCTACTACGTCGGCGTCACCATCGACGGCTACATCGCCGGGCCCGGCGGCGAGTACGACTTCTTCCCGCTGAACGACTCCTACAGCGCCTGGATGAACGGCCACCTCCCCGAGACCGTCCCCACTCCCATGCGCGCCGCCCTCGGCCTCACCGAGACCCCCGCCGCCCGCTTCGACACCGTCCTGATGGGCCTCGGCACCTACCGCCCCGCCCTGGACGCCGGCCTCACCGACCCGTACGCGCACCTGCGCACCTACGTCGTCTCCAGCACCCTGCCCGCCGACACCGACCCGGCCGTCACCGTCGTCAAGGACGACCCGCTCGGCCTGGTACGCCAACTCAAGCGGCAGGAGGGCCGGGACATCTGGCTCTGCGGCGGCGGCCTGCTAGCCGGCGCGCTGCTGCCCGAGATCGACGAACTGGTCGTCAAGAGCTACCCCGTGCTGGCCGGCTCCGGCATCCCGATGGTGGCCGGCGGCTTCGCCCCCACCCTGTTCACCCCGACGGACCGGAAGTCATTCGACACCGGAACCACCGTCACCTGGCTGTCCCGCAACACCACCTGACGGAACGCCGGAGGGCGGCAGCCACCCGGCCACCGCCCTCCGCCCGCACTCCGTGTTCCGCCTCAGTACTCCGCCTCCGCACCGGACCCGGCCAGGCACGGCCAGGCCAGGCCCGTCAGTCGGAAGCCCCGGTCAGAGCCCCAGCTCCGCCAGCGCCTTCCGCCCGTCCACCGGCCGCTCCGCCGACCAGGCCGCGCCGCACAGCGCCCGCAACCCGTCGTAGCGGTCCTCGCCGCTCCCGCCGAGGCGCAGCGCCCCGTCCTCGACCCACGCCCGCCAACCACCGCACTCGAACCCGCCGTCCACCGCGAGCACCTCCCGATGGGCCGTCAGCAGCCCGCGCAGGTCCGCCGCCAGGTAGGTCGGCCGGTGCTCCGGCGGAGCCGCCAGCAGCAGCGCCGGGGTGGTCACGCCGGTGAACACCAGCAGGCTGTCCACGCCGCCGTTCCAGGCCCCCTCGATGTCGGTGTCCAGCCGGTCACCGACCACCAGGGGCCGCTCCGCGCCGGTCCGGATCACCGTCTCCCGGTGCATCGGCGGCAGCGGCTTGCCCGCCACCTCCGGCTCCGCCCCGGTCGCGGTCCGGACCACCGCCACCAGTGAGCCGTTCCCCGGCGCGATGCCGCGCGCCGTCGGCACCGTCAGGTCGGTGTTGGAGGCCACCCACGGCAGTCCGGAGGCCACCGCGTACGAGGCCTCCGCGAGCTGCTGCCAGCCGACCGTGGGATCGAAGCCCTGCACCACCGCCAGCGGCTCCTCGTCCAACGAACGCACCGCCACCAGCCCGTGCTCCGCCAGCGCCTCCACCAACCCGGCCCCGCCGATCACCAGCACCTTCGCCCCCGCCGGCACCTTCCCGGCCACCAGCCGGGCCGCCGCCTGGGCCGAGTTGATCACGTCGCCGGGCTCGGCCGGCACCCCCAACTCGGTCAGGTGCTCGGCCACCACGCGCGGCGGACGGGAGGCGTTGTTGGTGACGTACGCCAACCGCATCCCACCCGCCCGGGCCACCTCCAGCGAGGCCGCCGCGTGGTCGATCGCGTCCGGGCCCGCGTACACCACCCCGTCGAGGTCCAGCAGCGCCGTGTCGTACGCCTCGGCCAGCGGGAGCCCGCTGCCCCCGGGTGCCGTCCGGGCCGTACCGCTCGCGGTCTGGGTCATGCTGCTGCCACCTCGTGATCGTCCGTCGTCCGTCGTACCGCTGTCACACCGTCAGGCATCACACCGTCGGGCATCGCACCGTCAGGCCGAGTCCTGCCCCGGCCCCCGGTAGCCCGGCGCCCCGGGCTGCAACGGCCCGTACGCCCCGGCCCGCGCCGCCAGCGTCGCCTTGGTCTGCCGCAACGCCGCCCGGTAGTGCTCCGCCTCCGGCCGCATCGCCACCGCCAGCGCCAGGTGCTCGGCCGAGGACTCGAAGTCACCCAGCCGGGCCGCCGTCAGGCCCCAGCCGAACTGAGCGTAGTCGTCGGACGGATCGGCCTGCGCCACCGTCTTGAAGTTGTCCAGCGCATCCCGGTACAGCCCGGCCCCGTACTGCGCCCGGGCCAGCGCCTCCAGGATGCTGCGCGACCCCGGCTCGGCGTCCGCCGCCCGCAGCAGCAGCTGCACGGCCGCCGCCGGATGGCCCTGGTCCAGCAGCTCCGCCCCACGCCGGTACCAGTCGTAGACCTCGCCCTCGGGCACCCCGTCACCGTTGCTCATACCGTCCCCGTTCCCTCCGGCCACCGCGCGGAATCTGACACAGCCTCCAAGCACTGTGATCACTCAACAGCTCATACCCGGTTACCATGCCCAGGATGACGACACCCAGTGCACCCAGTGGAGCAGGTGTCCCGACGGGCGGCCCCGGAGACCCCGGCCAGGTCGCCACGGCGGGGCTCTCCCTGTCCCCGTTCCGCGCCCTCCGCTACCGCCCCGACCGGGTCGGTAACCTGGCCGCCGTCACCTCGCCGCCCTACGACGTGGTGGACCCCAACCGGCGGCTCGACCTCGAGACCTCCGACCCCCACAACATCGTCCGGCTGATCCTCCCCCGCCCCGAGCCCGAGGACAGCGGCGACCGCCCCGACCGCGACACCCGCTACCGGCACGCCGCCCGGCTGCTCGCCGAGTGGCAGCGCGAGGGCGTGCTCGCCCCCGACCCCGAGGCCGCCCTCTACGTCTACGAGCAGACCGCCGGCGGCATCCTCCAGCGCGGCCTGATCGGCTCCCTCGCGGTCAGCGGCAAGGAGGCCGGCATCGTCCTCCCGCACGAGGACGTGATGCCCCGTCCGGTCGCCGACCGGGTCGGCCTGATGCGCACCACCAAGGCCAACCTCGAACCGCTGCTGCTCACCTACCGGGGCAACGGCGGCGCGTCCGGCGTGATCGAGCGCACCGTGCTCGGCGAGCCGCTGCTCACCACGACCACCACCGACGGCACCCACCACCGGCTCTGGGCCGTCACCGACCCGGCGGAACTGGCCACCGTCACCCGGGACCTGGCCACCTGCCGGGCCCTGATCGCGGACGGCCACCACCGCTGGGAGATGTACCTGCGCCTCCAGCGCGAGAACAGGCACCTGCCCCGCAGCCCCTGGGACCGGGGCATGGTCCTGCTGGTCGACACCGCCCGCTACCCGCTCCGGGTGCGCGCCATCCACCGGGTGCTCTACCGCCTCCCGCTCGACCGGGCGCTGTCCGCCCTGGGCGAGCAGTGGCAGGTCAAGGACGTCCCCGGGCCGCTGGAGCACGCCCTGGCCGCCCTCGGCGAGGCCAAGCGGCACGGCGGCAACGCCTTCCTGCTCACCGACGGCCACGGCACCTTCCAACTGCTCACCGACCCCGACCCGGCTCTCCTCGACGCCCACGTCCGCCCGGACCGGCCCGAGGAGTGGCGCCACCTGGACGCCACCGTCCTGCACTCGGTCCTGCTGGACCACACCTGGCAGGTGCCGGACGGCCCCGACGACATCGGCTACCTGCACGCCTCGGCCGCCGCCGAACGCGAGGCCGCCCGTACCGGCGGAACCGCCGTCCTGCTCCACCCGGTCGACGAGAGCGTGGTCCGCCGGCTCGCCGAACAGGGCGTCACCATGCCCCGCAAGTCGACCTCGTTCGGCCCCAAGCCGGCCACCGGCCTGGTGGTCCGCAGCCTCGAACTGGGCTGAGCACCCCGACAAACCCGTGGTGGGGGAAGATCATCGTCCACTAGGGTGCGGCACCGAGCGGCGACGATCATTCGATCCGGCCGCATCGGACTCCTGGGGGAAGCATGTTCCTGGTCGGCCTCGTACTGATCGTCTTCGTGGCGCCGCTGGTGGTGCTGCTCGGTCGCTTCCTGGAGGAGTCGGTCAACAAGTGGCTCGGTTGGGTCGTGCAGTTCATGGGCTACCTGGGCATCACCTCCCTCGGTGCCTGGATCGCGATCACCGGCTGAGCGGGCCCCGAACGTCAGCGGGCCCCGACCACCTCACGGTGGTCGGGGCCCGCTGACGTTCGGTCAACTCCTAGCGACGGTCGCCGTTGCCCCGGATCTCGTCGTCGGCCTCTTCGAGCTCGAGGTCGTCCTCGTCGTAGTACTCCTCGACGTCTTCCTCGTCCTCGTAGATCACCCGGTCCTCGCCGGTGTCGTCCACGGAGATCTTGCGGCGGGGACGCTCCTCGGCGACGGCCTCGTCAGCCTCGTCCTCCGCCTCGGTGCCGGCGTCGCGGTCGGCCTCGGCGTCGGCCGACTCCTCGACGTCACCCTCGCCCGCGAGCTCGTCGTCGAGCGCGTCGGTGAACTCCAGGCCGTCGATCTCGGCCAGCCGCTCCGAGGCGTTGGTCGCCCCGTCGGTGTCCGCCTCGGCCGCCTTGGCGAACCACTCGCGCGCCTCGTCGGCCCGGCCGGCCGCGATCAGCGCGTCGGCGTAGGCGTACCGCAGGCGGGCGGTCCACGGGTGCACCGCGTTGGAGGCCAGCTCCGGGCTCTGCAGGGTCACCACGGCCGCGTCGAACTGCCCCATGTCGCCGCGGGCACCCGCCGCGACCAGACGCATCTCGACCTGGCCGGCCTTGTCCAGCTGCTTCACCTCGGGCTCACCGGCCATCGCCAGCGCCCGCTCCGGACGACCCAGACCACGCTCGCAGTCCGCCATCACCGGCCACAGGTCCACCCGACCGGTCATCCGACGCGCGGCACGGAACTCGGTCAGCGCCTCGGAGTAACGCTGCGTCATGTACGAGGCGAAGCCAGCCGCCTCACGGACCGACGCCACGCGGGAGGCGAGGCGAAGCGCCACGCGCGAGTACTGGTAGCCCTCCTCCGGGTCGGTGTCGAGCGTCCGGGCCACCATCACCAGGTTGCGCGCCACGTCGTCGGCGAGGGTCTTCGGCAGGCTCTTCAGGTCCTGGCGGACATCCGCGTCCAGCTCGAAGCCGGTCACGTCCTCCGGGATCGGCAGCCGCTTGACGGGCTCGTAGTTGCCCCGGCGGTCGTCGTAGTCCGACCGCTCCTGACGCTGCGGCCGGTCCCCGTAGGACGGCCGGCCGCCACGGTCATCGCGGTTGCCGTACGACGGGCGGCCACCGCGGTCGTCACGACGCGGGCGGTCGTCACGGTTGAACGACGGACGGCCACCACGGTCATCGCGGTTGCCGAACGAAGGACGGTCACCACGGTCCCCGTAGGAGGGGCGGCCGCCGCGGTCGTCGCGGTTGCCGTAGGAGGGACGGTCGCCACGGTCGTCCCGGCGGAAGCCACCACCCGACGGACGGTCATCCCGGTTGCCGTACGACGGGCGACCGCCACGGTCATCGCGGTTGCCGAACGAAGGACGGTCACCACGGTCGTCACGACGCGGGCGGTCGTCACGGTTGAACGACGGACGGCCACCACGGTCGTCACGGTTGCCGTAGGACGGACGGTCACCACGATCCCCGTACGAGGGCCGGCCGCCACGGTCGTCGCGGTTGCCGAACGAGGGACGGTCACCGCGGTCGTCACGACGCGGGCGGTCGTCACGGTTGAACGAGGGGCGGCCACCACGGTCGTCACGGTTGCCGTAGGACGGACGGTCACCACGGTCCCCGAAGGACGGGCGACCACCACGGTCATCACGGTTGCCGAACGACGGACGGTCACCGTAGGAAGGCCGGCCGCCACGGTCGTCGCGGTTGCCGTAGGAGGGGCGGTCGCCACGGTCGTCCCGGCGGAAGCCGCCACCCGACGGACGGTCATCCCGGTTGCCGTACGACGGACGGCCACCACGGTCGTCACGGTTGCCGTACGAGGGACGGTCGCCACGGTCGTCACGACGCGGGCGGTCGTCACGGTTGAACGACGGACGGCCACCACGGTCATCGCGATTGCCGTAGGACGGACGGTCGCCACGGTCCCCGAAGGACGGGCGACCACCACGGTCGTCACGGTTGCCGTACGACGGACGGTCGCCACGGTCCCCGTACGAGGGTCGGCCGCCACGGTCGTCGCGGTTGCCGTAGGAGGGACGGTCGCCACGGTCGTCCCGGCGGAAGCCGCCACCCGACGGACGGTCGCCACGGTCCCCGAAGGACGGGCGACCACCACGGTCGTCGCGGTTGCCGTAGGAAGGCCGGCCGCCACGGTCATCGCGGTTGCCGAACGAGGGACGGTCACCACGGTCGTCACGACGCGGACGGTCGTCACGGTTGCCGTAGGAGGGGCGGCCACCGCGGTCATCGCGGTTGCCATAGGACGGACGGTCGCCACGGTCGTCCCGGCGCGGACCCCGGTCGTTCGACCAGCCGCCACGGGACCGGGGCTCGTAGCCTCGGCCGTCGTCGCGACGGTCAGGGCGGTCCTGGGGAGGATTCGACATCGTGGTGACTCCTGTCTGCTGCTTCAGCTCAACCGCGCGGCCTGGACGAGACTTCTCGTCCGGTGCGGTCTGGCGGCGGCCCGCGTGGCCACGCACCAGCTCCATTGTCCGGCACCCGGACCGTCCCCGCTGTCGGGCGGGAGCCGGCTTGATGCCTTCGGGAAAAACAAAAAGGCCGTGGCTCCAGCGATTCGCTGGGGCCACGGCCTTTGAAGAATTGTTCGGCGGCGTCCTACTCTCCCACAGGGTCCCCCCTGCAGTACCATCGGCGCTGTGAGGCTTAGCTTCCGGGTTCGGAATGTAACCGGGCG
>NZ_JBIWFX010000019.1:0-133157 GCF_044763225.1 Kitasatospora sp. NPDC096147
CGCCCCGGCCCCCCCGCCCCCCCCGGGCCCCCCCCCCCCCCCCCCCCCCCCCCCCCCCCCCCCCCCCCCCCCCGCGCGCCCCGGGGCGGCCCCCCCCCCCCCGGGGGGGCCCCCCCCCCGCCGTTCGTGCTGCCGCAGCTGCGGCATGCCGTCCGGCCGTTCAGGAGCACCGTCACCCCTCCGGCCCGAGGCCCCGATCGGAGCCGACGACGCGCTGCGCTTCGACAGCCTCACCCCGGCCGACCGGCACGCCGACGCGCCGGACCACCTCGCCGCCCCCTTCGCCGCCCCGTCGGCGATCGCATCCGCCGCTACGCCACCGATCGGCACGTCGGCTGCCGTGAGAACAGTGACAGCGCTTCTCATGGATGCAACCCTCCCATACCATTAGAAACATGAGAGTCGACGACCTCGAGAGCGGCGGGGCCCCCTTGCTGGGCGAACCCCTGCCCATCGAACTCGCCAATGCCACCTACGCCGTCCGCGGGCGCCTGGTGGACGGCCTGCAGACCCCCGGCCACGTCGCGGCCTGGCTGCGCGACAACCGCGCGCGCTTCACCGGGGAGGTCACCGACCGCGACCTGCTGGCCGTCGGCCCCGGCGAGCTCAGCGCCACCCGCCTGCTCCGCGACGCCATCCGCCAGCTCACCGACGCCGCCGCGCACCGCACCCGCCCGCCCCAGCACGCCATCGAGACCGTCAACCACCAGGTCCGGACCGTCCCCCGCTGGCGCGAGCTCAGCTGGGGCGACACCACTCCGACCGCCACCACCCACACCACCGCCGACCCCGTCGGCGCCGCCCTCACCGAAGTCGCCCAGCAGACCGTCGAGCTCTTCGCCGGCCCCGACCTGCCCAAGGTCACCGCCTGCGAGGCCCCCGGCTGCGTCCTGTACTTCCTCAAGGACCACCCCCGCCGCGAGTGGTGCTCACCCGCCTGCGGCAACCGCGCCCGCGCCGCCCGCCACTACGAGCGCACCAAGCAGGCCGGCCGGTGACGGCGGGCGGCGGCGCCGGACCGGCCACGGCGGGGGCACCGAGAAGGCCCAGGAAGGCTGCTGCACAGGCGGGTTGACGGACGGTCAACCACGGACGGAGCCCCTGCGGCGGCACGGGTGATGTCGTGGCCGGGACGTAACGGAGCAACCCGGTCACCCACTCCGCGCGGGCCGGACGAAGGCCGGAGCCCGTCATCCACGCCTTCCCGCTCACGCGCCGGACTCCTGCGACACCCTGCTGATGCTCGGCGCCGTGGCCCCCTACCCGGGCTGGCGCCCGTCCGACCGCAAGGTCGTCCGGCTCGACCTGAGGGAACGTCACCTCGCCCGGCTGCGCAGCGCCTTCGACGACGGACAGGCGACGTCCGCCCCAGTGCGCCGGCCGCCGCCATCGAGGCCTGCGCCTTCATCGCCGACACCGGCATGGCGGGGGCCGACACGCTTCCTCAATGTGCCGGGCCGATCGCCGCCGCCACCGGTTCCTCCTGCCACACCGGCACCCACTCCCACCCGTCCTGATCACCGTGGGCCGGGGGCAAGGGCACGCACGCGCCGCCCTACTGTTGTGCCACGCCCCAGGGCATCGAGACCGCGGCAGCGGCCCTCCCCCTGGCCACCACCCCAACCGGCCCGGCCCACCCGCGCCTTCCGACCACGGAGCAGGAACCCCCATGCCCGGCACCACCCCCCAGCCGCCGATACCCGACACCGCCGCCGCCCAACGCCGCGTCCTGCGCGTGCTGGTGACCTCCCAGATCCTCAGCGGCGCCGGCCTCGCCGCAGGTGTCACGGTCGGGGCCCTGCTCGCCCAGGAGATGCTCGGCTCCACCAGCCTGGCCGGACTGCCCAGCGCCCTGTTCACCGCCGGTTCCGCCCTCGCCGCGATCGTCGTCGGGCGGATCTCCCACACCCGGGGCCGCCGTCCCGGCCTCGCCGCCGGCTACCTGGCCGGCGCGATCGGCTCCGCCGCCGTCATCGCGGCCGCCACCCTCGGCAACGCGCCCCTCCTGTTCGCCGCGCTCTTCGTCTACGGCGCCGGAACGGCCACCAACCTCCAGGCCCGCTACGCCGGAGCCGACCTCGCCGCCCCCGGTCACCGCGCCCGCGCCGTCTCCACCGTCCTGGTCGCCACCACCCTCGGCGGCGTCGCCGGCCCCAACCTCGCCGCCCCCACCGGCACCCTCGCCCGGCACTTCGGCATCCCCGCCCTCGCCGGCCCCTTCCTGCTGGCCGGCGTCGCCTACGCGCTCGCCGCCCTGGTCCTCGTCCTCCGGCTGCGGCCCGACCCGCTGCTCCTCGCCCGGACCACCGCCGAGAGCACCAGCGCCGGCACCGGTGCTCCTGAGGACCCGTCAGCGGACACGGACCCCGGGCACGCCCGCAACGGTGTGCTCACCGGCGCACTGGTGATGGTCCTCACCCAGCTCGTGATGGTCGCGATCATGACGATGACGCCCGTCCACATGCACGACCACGGCCACGGCACCGCCGCGACCGGCCTGGTCATCGCCATCCACATCGGCGCGATGTACCTCCCCTCCCCGCTGACCGGCTGGCTGGCCGACCGCTACGGCCGGATGACCGTCGCCGCCGCCTCCGGCACCACCCTGCTGGCCGCCAGCGTCCTCGCCGCCGCAGCCCCCGGCGACTCGGTCGCCCTCCTCGCACTCGCCCTGGCCCTGCTCGGCCTCGGCTGGAACTTCGGCCTCGTCGCCGGCACCGCGATCATCACCGACACCGTCCCGCTCGCCACCCGCGCCAGGACCCAGGGCACGGTCGACGTCTCCATCGCCCTGGCCGGCGCCACCGGCGGCCTCGGCTCCGGACTGATCGTCTCGGCCGCCGGCTTCCCCGCCCTCGCCCTGACCGGCGGCCTCCTCTCGCTCGCCCTGCTGCCCGCGGCGGCGGCCACCGTCCGCCGCCGGAAGACGACCGCGTGACGCCCGACCCGGGGAAGCCCGACGTCCTGGTGCGGCGGGGCGGTGACGCTTCACCGACCGAGTAGCGGTGCGCCGAGGCATCGGGCCGCAGCCCGGTCAGCCGCTTCGACGCGGTCAGGCGCGGCGACGCGGTCAAGCGCGGCTCCCGGTTCTGCCTCCGGACCGGTGGGGGCCGCACCGCCCACGTCCGCCTCACCGCCGGTGAGGACCGGACCCGCAGGGAGACGCCCGTCCGGGAGCTGACCGGCTGAGGACCGCCAGGTGCTGCGGCTGCCCAGGGTGCTCCCCTGCGCAGCCGCCCCCTCCTCGCGGTCGTCTCCCGCGCGAAGGGCCTGCTGGGCGGCAACGCGGCCGACGGCGGGAACCCCGGCATGCTCACCGAGGTACTGCGGAGACGGCTGCCCCCGCATGACCCGAGCGGTGCCTGCCGGGACGGGAGCACGCACCGGCACCGGGGCCCGACCCCTCCGGCCGGGCCGTGGGGTGCCCGCCCCGGTCCGAGCGGCAAGGATGGGCGGGTGAGCGACGCAACCCCTCCGACCTCCGCCGACGACCCGGCCCTGCTCGAACCGACCCTGCTCGAACGCGAGCACGAGACGGCGGTCCTCGACGCGGCCCTCTCCGCATCGGCTCGCGGTGAGGGCCGGGCGGTCCTGCTGGAGGGTGTCGCCGGGATCGGCAAGAGCGCGCTGCTCGCGCACGCCCGTGAGCGCAGCCGGGCGAGCGGTGTCCGGGTACTCGGTGCGCGGGCCACCGAGTTGGAGACCAGCTTCGCGTACGGCGTCGTGCGCCAGCTGCTCGAACCGCTGCCGGCCGGGGCGCCCCCGGAGCGGAGGGCCACGCTGCTGGCCGGCCCGGCGCAGGACGCCCTCGCGGTGCTGGAGCCCGGCCCGGCCCCGGCGGTGATCGGCGACTTCACCGCGCTCAACGGCCTGCTCCGGCTCGCGGTCAACGCCGCCGAGGACGGCCCGCTGCTGCTCGCCGTCGACGACCTCCAGTGGGCCGATCCGCCGTCGCTGCGCTGGCTGGCCTTCCTGCTGCCCCGGCTGGCCGAGCTGCCGATCGCCCTGGTGGCAGCCGTCCGCACCGGCAGCACCGGGGGCAGCGGGGGCGGCGGGGGCGGCGGGGAGCTGGTCAACCGGATCGCCACCGATCCGGCGTTCACCGTGCTGCGCCCGCGCCCGCTCGGCCGGGCGGCGGCGGGCCGGATGCTGGCCCGGACGCTGGCGCTGCCCGCCGTGGACCCGGAGTTCGTCCGGGCCTGCCACCACGCCACCGCCGGCAGTCCGCTACTGCTGCGCGAGCTGGCCCGAGCCGTCCGGGAGCAGGACCTGCCGACCGACGCGGCGCACGCCGGGTACGTGGTCGACCTGGGGCCGCACGCGGTGGCCCGGCTGGTCGAGCGGCGGCGGGCCCGGCTCGGGCCACGGGCGCAGGGCTTCGCCGCCGCGCTGGCGGTGCTCGGCGACGACGCTCCGCTGGCCGACGTCGCCGAACTGGCCGGCACCGATGCGGCGGGCGCGCTGCGGTGCCTGGAGGAGATCGGCCACCCCGACACCGTCCGGGACGGCGATCAGCGGGACCACGGACGGGGGCCGCGCCGGGTGCGGTACGTCCACCCGCTGATCCGGGCGGCGGTGTACGCCTCCCTACCCGCTCCCGTCCGGGCCCGCCTGCACCGGGAGGCGGCCCGGCTGGTCGAGGCGCGCACCGGCGACCCGACCCGGATCGCCGCGCACCTGCTGCACGCCGCTCCGGCCGCCGATCCGCACGCCGTGGAGCTGCTGCGCCGGGCGGCCGACCGGTCCACCGCCGTGGGTGCGCCCGGCGAGGCGGCGGTATTCCTGCACCGTGCGCTGGAGGAGCCGCCGCCGGAGGCGGAGCGGGTGCCGGTGCTGCTGGAGCTGGCCGAGGCGGCCATCACGGAGGACATCGCCGGCGCCGCCGGGCACCTGCGGACGGCGCTGCGGCTGGCCTCGGGGCCGGTGGAGCGAGCCCGGATCGCCGCGCTGCTCGGCGAGGCGGCGACCTACGTCCAGCCGACCGAGCGGGCCATGGCCGACCTGGAGCAGGCGGTGGCGGCGCTGGAGCGGGAGGAGGGCGGCGTCCCGGCCGAGGACCTGCGGCGGCGGCTGGCGGCCACCATGCTGTTCACCGCCTTCGCCTCCCGCTCGGGCCGGGGCGAGTTGCCGGCCCGGATGCCGGAGCTGCGGCGGCTGGCGGAGCACGACGGGCCGGGCGCCCGGATGCTGGACTGCGCGATCGCCTACCAGGACGCCATGACGGGTCGTCAGGACGCGGCCGAACGGGCCCGACGGGCGCTCTCCGGCGGGCTGTTGGAGACCTCCGAACACACCGTCACGGCGCTGGCGCTGGCCCTCGCGGTGCTGCTGCTCGCCGAGGATCCGGGCGCGCTGCCCCGGCTGGACGCCCTGATGGCCGACGCCCGGCGGCGCGGCTCGCTGCGGATCCTGGCCTCGGTGAGCGCCGTACGGGCCCGGGGCCGGCTGCTGGCCGGGGAGTTGGCGGAGGCCGAGGCCGACGCCCGGGAGGCGCTGGACGCGGCCGGGATCTACGAACGGGCGGGGCTGCGCATCACCGTCCTGGGGCCGGTGGTACGGGCCGCGCTCGGCGAGGTGCTGGTGCTGCGCGGTGAACTCGGCGAGGCAGGGCGGGTGTTGGCGGGCGAGGGACCGTTGCACCTGCTGGGCGGTCCCAGGGCCCGGCTGGCGCTGGCCCGGGGGGATGCGCCGGGCCTGGTGGCGCAGCAGGCGCTGGAGGTCGGCCGGGCCGCCCGGGAGCTCGGGGTGCTCAATCCGGCGGTGGTGCAGTGGCGGGTGCCGGCGGCGCTGGCGCTGCACGCGGACGGACGGCCGGACCGGGCCCGGGAGTTGGCGGCGGAGGAGTTGGAGCTGGCCCGGACGTGGGGGGCGCCCGCGCCGGTCGGCCGGGCGCTGCGCCTGCTGGCCGGGCTGGCGCCGGAGCGGGCGGGCGCGCTGGAGCTGCTGCGGGAGTCGGTCGAGGTGCTGTCGGGCTCGATGGCGCGGCTGGAGCTGGCGGCGGCCCGGGCCGATCTGGGCACCGCCCTGCAGGCGGCCGGCCGGACGGCGGAGGCCCGGGCCGTGCTGCGGACCGCGCTGGACGACGCCGACCGGTGCGGGGCCCGGCCGCTGGCGGACCGGGTGGGAGCGGCGCTGCGCGCGGCCGGGGCGCGTCCCCGGCGGGCGGCGCTCGCCGGGCCGGCGGCGCTGACGCCGAGTGAGCTGCGGGTGGCCGAGCTGGCGGCCACGGGGGCGACCAACCGGGCGGTGGCGCAGCAGCTGTTCATCACGCCGAAGACCGTCGAGGTCCACCTGTCGCGGATCTACCGCAAGCTCGGCATCTCGGCCCGCGCGCAGCTGGCCGAGGCCCTGCGCGGCTGAGCCCCGCCGACCCCTTACCCGACCCCCCGATCTTTGCCGCCCCGGGCGGGTGCGGGGTGGTCCTGCGGCGCGGGCCGCCCTTGGATCGTGACGTGGGGCGTGGTGGCCTGCCCGGAAACATGATGGATGAAAAAACCGAATGGTGCATATCTCTTGCTAAAAGCGGATGGGAGAACCACCATATGAGCCACCACCCACCAGTTCGAAAGGCGGTCCCCCATGACTGCTGGCCGGTTCACGCGCCTGCGTCGCCGCTCCCTCGCCGGTTCCCTCGGCCTCGCCACCGCCCTCGGCGTCCTCTCGGTCACCGGACCGGCGAGCGCCACCGCCGACACCCCCTGCACCAACCCCACCGGGCCGGCGGGCGTCAGCTACCCGCTGCCCTGCCTGTCCGAGGTGTTCTCGGACGACTTCGACGGCACCGCGCTCGACCCCGCGAAGTGGAACGTCCGCCAGACCTCCTGGTCGAACGACTCCAACGTCTCGGTGAGCGGCGGCAAGCTGCGCATCGACATGAAGCGAGTCAGCGCCGCCACCGGCAAGGACGGCTTCCGGGGCGGCGGCGTCTCCTCCAGGCAGCGCTTCGGCTACGGCTACTACGAGATCACCGCGACCCTCCCGTCGCTCACCCCCGGCTGGCACCCCGCCTTCTGGACCCAGATCTGGGACGGCGCCGAGGGACGCCCGGTCTACGACCGGCCGTTCACCGAACTCGACGTCTTCGAGGTCCAGTCGGTGGCCCCGCACGGCACCACGCCCGCCACCACCAAGCTCGACGGCGGCGTCATCACCTGGAACAACAACACCTCGGGCAACGACATCAAGAACACCGAGTTCAAGCCGCGCTTCCCCTGGAAGAAGCCGGACGGCACCCCGCTCTGGAACGAGCAGCACCGCTACGGCCTGCACTACACGCCCACCGGCCTGACCTACGTGCTCGACGGCAAGGTGCTCGGCACCGTGCCGAACCCGATCAAGGACCCGATGCCGGGCACCGCCAGCTACCCGGCCGCCGCCTACAACTCCCCGATGTCGATCTGGATCTCGGCGGTGCTGACCACCACCTCCTACATCCCCGCCGACGCGCCGGTCGGCACCACCTTCGGCACCTACCAGGTGGACCGGGTCGCCTACTACGCCCCCGGCGGCCAGGTGCCGCCGGTCGACGACCCGACGCCGCTGCCGCCCGCGTTCACCACCGTGCAGGAGGACTTCGCCGACGGCGGGGCCCGCTGGTGGAAGAAGCCCGGCTCGGTCTGGACCACCGCCCCGGCCGGCGGCGGGCTGCGCCACCCCTCCGCGCAGGGCGATGCGATCGCGCTGCTCGGACAGCCCGTCACCGACCCGCCGCTGCCCAACACCCTCCCGTTCGCCCCGGACTGGACCAACGTCGCGGTGGAGGCCGACGTCAGCCTGGACGGCGACGGCCAGGGCGCCGGCCTGATGGCCCGGGCCAAGGACGACCAGAACTACTACTACCTCCAACTCCAGCCCGCCAAGCAGCAGGTGGCGCTGGTCCGCAAGGCGGCCGGGGTCTCCACCGTGCTGGCCACCGCACCGGCCGCGCTGGCGGCGGGCGAGACCCACCGGCTGCGGCTGACGGTGGTCGACAACACCCTGACCGGCTACGTCGACGGCGTGCGCAAGCTGGCCAAGGACGACTTCCTGTTCGGCACCGGCCGGATCGGGGTGAAGGGCTACCAGCAGGCGTTCACCGTCTCCGACCTGACCGTCAGCGCACTCGGCTGACCGTCGCGGCTGCCGGGGGATGCGGCGACCCCGACCCTTCGCATCCCCTGGCAGTCCGTCCATGCGCATAGTGAATCAAGCATCCATTTACTGGATGTGTCTTCTGGGATACGGTGACGTGTCGTCACAGTACGAGGAGTGAACATGGCGATATCCACCGAACCCCCGCCGGTCCGCACACCGGCCCGGGCCACCCCCACCGCCCCGCCGCGCTCGGCGGGCGCCCGTGACCGCACCTTCGGCTTCCTGCTGGCCGCACCCGCGCTGGCGCTGTTCCTGGTGGTGGCCGTCTACCCGCTGGTGGCCGGCCTGGTGACCAGCTTCTACGACCAGTCCCTGGTCCGCCCCGAGCGCCGCTACGTCGGCCTCGCCAACTACACCGCCGTCTGGCCCGACTTCGTGGACCGGCTCGGCACCACGCTGGTCTTCTCCGGGCTGGCCACCGTCTTCCCGCTCGCCGTCGGCCTCGGCCTCGCGGTCCTGCTCAACGCCCGCCTGCGCGGACGGGGCCTGCTACGCGGCGCGCTGATGCTGCCCTGGCTGCTGCCGGGCGTGGTGGTCTCCTTCCTCTGGGCCTGGATCTTCAACGACAGCTACGGCGTGCTCAACCACCTACTGGCCGGCGCGGGCCTGCCCGAGGTCGACTTCCTCGGCCGCCCGGCCACCGCGATGGCCGCCGTGGTGGTCGCCAAGACCTGGAACTCCTTCCCCTGGGTGATGGTGGTCGCGCTGGCCGCCCTGCAGTCGCTGCCGCGCGAGCAGTTGGAGGCCGCCGCACTGGACGGCGCCACCCGGCTCCAGCGCTTCCGGCACGTCTCGATGCCGCACCTGGCGGGGCCGGTCGCGCTGGTCGCGATGCTCGAGTTCATCTACAACTTCGGCTCCTTCGACATGATCTTCGTGATGACCGGCGGCGGCCCCGGCACCTCGACCATGACCCTGGCCGTCAGCCTCTACCGCTACGCCTTCACCGAGTTCTCGCTCGGCCGGGCCGCCGCCATGGGCGTGCTCTGGCTGATCTCCCTGTCCGTGGTCTGCGCGGCGTACTTCCTGCTGGACAAGAGACTGGAGTCCCGCTGATGGCCCTGCTCGCCACCGGCCGCCGCCGGCCCTCACGCCACGTCGGCGAGGGCATCACCAACCCGGCCCTCGGTCCGTGGGGCCGGATCGCCCTCGCCGTGCTGAGCCTGTTCGGCCTGCTGCCGGTCTACTGGCTGTTCGCCACCGCGTTCATGCACCGCGCGGACGTCTTCGCCGCCGACCGGCCGCTGTTCCCGGTGCGGCCGACCCTGGAGAACTTCCGCTCCTTCTTCGAGGACCCGGCGCTGCTGCACGCGCTCGGCAACTCGGCGGTGGTCTCGGCCGCCACCGCACTGCTCTCGGTGCTGGTCTCCGGCCTGATGGCCTACTCGCTCTCCAAGTTCCGCTACCGGGGCCGGAACGCGATCATGGTGATGTTCCTGCTCGGCCAACTCCTGCCCGGCGCCCTGCTGTTGGTCACCCTCTACCTGATGTTCAGCTCCGCCGGACTGCTGCACACCTACACCGCCGTGGTGCTCGCCTTCACCACCTTCACGCTGCCGCTCTCGGCCTTCCTGCTGAAGGGGATCATCGACGGCCTGCCCGGCGAGCTGATCGAGGCGGGCCGGGTCGACGGCCTGTCCAACCTGGCGATCCTCTACCGGATCGTGGCCCCGCTGATCACCCCCGGCCTGGTCACCGCCGGCATGTTCGCCTTCATGCGGGCCTGGAGCGACCTGCTCTTCGCCCTCACCCTGGCCGGCCCCGACAAGCAGACCCTCCCGGTCGGCCTGACCACCGCCTTCATCCACGAGGGCGCCGCCGACTGGCCGGCGCTGATGGCCTCCTCGGTGGTCACCTCGCTCCCGCTCGCCCTCGTCTTCGTGGTCCTCCAGCGCCACTTCGTCTCCGGCCTCGCGGCCGGGGCGGTCAAGGGCTGACCGTCTCCCCTCCCTCCCCGCACCCGTCCTCCCGTCCCCCAGGAGCAGCGATGTCCCACGTCCCCGACACCCACCGCACCCCGACCCACCGCGCCTCCGCCGAGCGCACTCTGGCGCACCGTCAGCCGTCCCACCGCCCGCCGTCCCGGCGCAGCGTGCTCGCCGGATTCGGTGCGCTCGGCGCCCTGGGCGCCACCGGCCTGGCCGGCTGCTCGACCCCGGCCCCGTCGACCGCGGCGGCCGACGGCGCCACCGAGATCGGCACCATCAACTTCTACAACAACGTCCTCGGCGAGGAGTCCCAGAAGGCCGCCTGGCAGGCGGCGGTGGACGGCTGGCAGAAGAAGAGCGGACGGACCGTCAAGCCGGTGGTCTACCCGTACGACCAGGCCTCCACCCAGCTGGCCCTGGCCGCGAGATCCGGTGACTTCGCCGGGGTCGGCCAGGCCGGCCCCTGGCAGGTGCTGGTGCCCACCGGCATCCTGGCGGACGTCTCCGACCTGGCGGCCGGGATGAGCCTGCCCACCAAGACGATCGACTCGCTGCGGGTCGGCGGCAAGCTCCACTACCTGCCGGTGAACGCCTCCGGCATCGGCCTGGTCTGCGACGGCCGGATCGCCGACGAGGTGGGCCTGCGGTCGGGGCAGAGCGTGGAGGACTTCGCGGCCGCCCTGGAGCGGATCCGCAAGCAGGACGGCAAGCTCGTCCCGTACGCGGCCGTCACCAAGAACCCCGACCTCAAGGACGCCGTGCACTGGATGTGGAGCTGGGGCAGCCCGGTCGTCACCGACGACCTCAAGGTGACCATCGGCGACGCCGAGTCCGTCGCCGCCATCACCTGGTACAAGCAGCTCCAGGAGGCCGGGCTGACCAAGTCCGGGGTGGCCCGGGGTGACGCGCGCATCCTGTTCGGCCGGGGCCAGGCCGTGGTGTACGACGACGCGCCGCTGGCCCGGAAGTTCGTCACCACCAACGGCGGCACCCCCGCGCTGGCGGCGGCGATCCGGCCGCTCGCGCGCCCGCAGGCCAAGGGGGCGCCGTCGTACAACCGGTTCTGGGGCAGCGGCCTGTTCTGCAGCGCGGGCAAGGGCGAGAAGACCAGCAAGGACTTCATCGCCTACGTCGCCGGGGACCTGAGCGCGGCCACCGCCCTGTACCAGCAGTCCGCCCTCGCCCCGGCCGACGCCAAGGTCGCGGCCCGGGTGCCGGGCCTGGCCGAGGACGCCTTCCAGACCGGCTTCCGCACCGAGATCGCCGACCACGCCCGGGCGGCGGCCTGGGACCGGCTGGCCTCGTACGCCCAGATCGACACCGCGATCGGTGACGGCGTCGCGGCCGTGCTGGCCGGGCAGTCCTCGGTCCAGGGCGGGCTGAACGAGCTGCGCAAGAAGGTCGAGGACATCCTCGCCCGCAACCCCTGACCCGCCCCGACGGGCCGAGCCGCCCCACCGCCCCGACGGGTGGCGGGGCGGCTCGGCACCCGTCGCGGCTCGGGCGGTTCGGGCGGTGGCGCGCGTGGCACCTCCGGGACGCGCATAGTATGCAAGCACCTTGCAAGCCGTGGATGACCGATGGCGCGTGCGCTGCCGCCGCGCCCGACCGAGGAGGACCATGACCGCCGAATCCGGGGCCGGCACCCAGGCCGTCGAACGGGCCATGTCGCTGCTGCTCTGCTTCTCCGACGAGGAGAGCGAGCTGCGCATCTCGGAGCTGTGCGCCCGGACCGGGCTGGGCCAGTCCACCGTCTCGCGGATGGTCGCCTCGCTCGACCGCCTCGGCTTCGTGCTCCAGGACAGCCGGACCGGGCTCTACCGCCTCGGCCCGACGGCGGTGACGCTGGGCTCGGTCGCGCTCAACAGCTCCCCGCTCTTCCGGACGGCCCGTCAACTCGCCCAGAACCTCGCCCAGAGCACCGGCCTCGGCGTCAACCTGGCCGAGTACCGCGACGACCAGCTGACCTACCTGGGCAACTTCGACGGCGCCCGGGCCCCCAAGAACTTCACCATGGCCGGCCGCACCGCACCCCTGCACGCCACCGGCATGGGCAAGGCGGTCCTCGCCGACCTCGACCCGGCCTTCGTCCGCGCCTACTACGCCGAGGGCCGGGCCGCCGCCTACACCCCGCACACCCTCACCGACCTCGCCGCCATGGAGGCCGCCCTCGCGGAGATCCGCAGCCGGGGCTGCGCCACCGAGGTGGAGGAGCTGGCCTTCGGCCGCGCCTGCGTCGCCGCACCCGTCCGGGGCCGGGGCGGCCAGGTGGTCGGCGCCCTCTCGATCAGCGGCCCGCTCTCCGAGCTGGACCTGCCGAACCGTCAGCAGCAGCTGGCGCTCACCGTGATCGAGGCCGCCGACGAGCTCTCCGTCGGCCTCGGCTTCTCCCCCACCCGGGCGCCCCAGCCGCGCCCGGCGGCGGTGGCGGCGGAGCCCGGCAGTTGACCGGCCGTCAGACCTCGGGCGGCGGCCCGGTCCTGGGCGCCCGGCCGGTCCGGACCGCGCTGCCCCGGACCCGGCTCGGCGAGGCACCCCGCCTGGACACGGCGACCGGCACCCTCAGCTGGGTCGACCTGGTGGCCGGGCGGCTCTGGCTGGCCGAGGCCCGGCCCGACGCCCCCGAACCACTGACCGCACCCGTCCTGGCCGGCGAGTTCCCCGGCGAACTGGGCTGCGCCGTCCGGGCCGGTGACGGGGAGGACTGGCTGCTCGCCCTCGACGGAACCGTGCTGCGCTGGCGGCCCGGCACCGCCCCGGAGCGGGCCGCCGTGGCCGCCCGCCCGGAGCCGGACCCGACCCGCGCCCGCCTGAACGACGGGGCCGTCGACCCGCTCGGCCGCCTCTGGGTCGGCTCGATCGGCCACCGCCGCCCGCTGGAGCCCGTCGCCCGGCTGCACCTGCTCGCCCCCGGCCGACCCCCGGCCGTCCTGCTGGACGGCATGCTCGCCGCGAACGGCATCGGCTGGAGCCCCGACGGCTCACTGGCCTACGTGGTCGACACCGGGCACCGCCGCATCCACCGCCTCCGGCTGGCGGGCGACGGCCTCCCGCAGCCGGACGGCGCCCCGCTACCCGTCCCGGGGGTGCCGGACGGACTGACCGTCGACGAGGAGGGCTGCCTGTGGGTGGCGCTCTGGGACGGCGCCGCCGTGGTCCGCCTCGCCCCGGACGGCACCGAGCTGGGCCGGATCCCGATGCCCTGCTCCCGCCCGACCGCCTGCGCCTTCGTCGGCCCGCACCTGGTGGTCACCACCGCCACGGTCGAGGGCGAGGACGGCTCCGGCTGGACCTACACGGTGGAAGTCGGCGTCACCGGGCAGGCCGCCCACCGCGCCGCACTGCCGACCGACGACTGAACCAACGGCACATCAGGCCGGACAGCACGGAAGCCCGCACAGGCCCGCCACACACCGCACCGCACTGCCGACCGGCGACTGAACCGACGGCACGTCAGACCGGACGGCGCCGAATCCCGCACACGATCGCCGCGCACCGCGCCGCACTACCAACTGGCGCACGGAGGTTGGTAGTTGGCATTGGCGACCGTCGGGTGAAGGTCACCGGTACGGCCGGTCGGGGCACGCGGAGCCGGTCGCCGGCCTTGCCGTCCTGATGGTCCGCCCGTCCGGTGGCGGACCGGAGCGACCAGCCGGCCCGACCAGACACTCCGCGTCCCCGCAATACCGAGGTGGGCCGTTGGCCGACCGCGCCGGTGTGCTCCCTGCGCTCGGTGCCCGGCCGCCTTCCACGCCGTCCGCCGGGCCGCGCCGGGCCGCCCGCCCGAACGCGTCGGTGCCCTGCCGCCCCACCAGAAGTGGGGCGGCAGGGCACCGACGTCCCGTCAGATCCCGCCGTACAACCGCTCGCGCAGGTCCGGCCGGAGGAACGCCGCCGGGGAGGCGATCGACAGCCCGCCGTCGACCGGGAGCACCACGCCGGTGACGAAGCTCGCCCCCGCGAGGAAGTGCACCGCCTCGGCCACCTCCTCCGGTCGTCCGACCCGGCCCAGCGGATAGCCGTCCGCGACGTGCGGCAGGTGCTCGCCGCCGATCATCCCGGGCGCCACCGCGCTGACCCGCACCCCGCGCGGCCCGTAGTCCAGGGCCAGCTGCCGCACCAGCCCCTCGACGCCCGCCTTCGCCGCCGCGTACCCCGGGAGCCACGGCGCGGCCAGGGTCGCGTTGACCGAGCCGACCGCGACCACCGCTCCCCCGGGCGGCAGCACCCGCAGGGCGGCGGCCGCCGGGAAGAAGGCGGTGTCCAGGGTGTTGTCGAGGGCGGCCCGCCACTGCTCGGGGCCGATCTCGTGGGCCCGGCCGGGGGCCATCACGGCCGCCGCCAGGACCAGCACGTCCAGGCCGCCGAGCCGGTCGACGGTGTGCGCGACCGCCCGCTCGGCGCCGTCGGGCGTCCCGGCGTCCAGCACCAGGGCGTCGGCCAGGTAGGGGTCCGCGGTATCGGGCACCGGCTCGACGCTGACGCCCACCACGCGGTCGCCGCCGCGCGCGAACACCTCCGCGACCGCCCGCCCGATGGGCGAGGAGGACCCGATCAGCAGGACGGCCCGGCTCACCGCAGGGCCCCGTCCCGCCCGGCCGGCACCAGGCCGACCGAGGCGTCGAGCCCGAGGTCGGTCAGCACCGTGTCCAGGGCCCGGGCGGTCAGCGGGTCGAGGTCCTGGGCCGGCAGCCGGACGGCGGCCGTGGCGATCACCCCGCGCCGGCGCAGCACCTCCTTGTGCACGGCCCAGGCCTGCCCGGGCCGCATGCCGAGGTGGATCAGCGGCAGCAGCCGGGTGAAGGCGGCCCGGGCGGCCCGCCGCCGGCCGGCGGCCAGGTCGTCGAGCAGCGGCCGGAGCAGGTCGGTGAACTCGCAGGCGGGCATGGTGCCGACGCTGCCGTTGTCGTACTCCTCGCACAGCGCCGCCGCGTTCAGCCCGCCGAGGACCGCGAAGTCCGGGCCGGCGGCGGCCGTGACGGCGGCCATCTTCACCGGGGTCGGCGGGGCCTCGACCTTGACCGAGGTGATCCCCGGCACGGTGGCCAGCTCGGCGATCGCGGCGGCGTCGATGGTCACCCCGGTGACGCCCGGCGCGTCCTGCACCATCACCGAGGCGTCGGTGGCGGCGGCGACGGCCGCGTAGAAGTCGATCACCTGCTGCCGGTTGGGCTTGGCCAGGAAGGGCGGCAGCACCATCAGCTGGTCGGCGCCGCCCTCGGCGGCGAGCCGGGCCTGCTCGATCGCCACGGCGGTGCCGGTGCCGTTGACGCCGGCCACCAGCGGGACGTCCGGTCCGGCCACGGCCCGGACCTCGCGCAGGATGGTGCGGCGCTCGGCCGCAGTGAGCGCGAACCCCTCGCTGGCCATCCCGAAGACGGCCAACCCGTCGGCTCCGGAGGCGAGTTGGAACTCGACCAGGGAGTGCAGCGAGGGAAGGTCCAGCGCGCCGCCGTCCTCGAACGGGGTGGCGAGGATGGGCACGAGCCCGGTGGGGGTGTGGGTGGGGGGCACGGTTCAGCTCTCCTTGGCGAGGCGTTCGACGGTCTCGGTGTCGATCTCGATGCCCAGGCCGGGGCCCTCGGGCAGGACGAATCCGGCCGGGCCGGCCGTGATCGGGGTGCGCAGGATGCGCTGCGCGTAGGGCAGCGGGCCCGGCTGGTACTCGAAGAACGGGCAGTCGGCGGCGGCCGCCGAGGCGTGCAGGCCGGCCGCCAGCGAGACGCCCAGGCCGACCGAGTGGTGGTGGGCGACCGGGACGTGGTGGGCGCCGGCCAGCGCGGCGATCGCGGTGGCCTCGGTGAGGCCGGTGCGGGCCACGTCGGGCTGGGCGAGGTGGAGCGCGCGGCGGGTGATCCAGTCGCGGAACTCGTAGCGGTTGCGCAGGCACTCGCCGACCGCGACGGGGGTGGCGAGCCGGGCGGCCAGCTCGCGGTGGCCCTCGACGTCCTCGGGAGCGATCGGCGCCTCGAAGAACAGTGCGCCGCGCCGGTCGAGTTCACGGCCCAGCCGGAGCGCGTCGGCCAGCGAGTAGACCCAGTGCGCGTCCAGGGCGATCCGCACGCCGGGCGCGGCGGCCGCCACCGCGTCGTAGGTGGCCAGGTCCGCTTCCACGCCCTGGCCCGCCGCCAGCTTGATGGTGGTGGCCCCCTCACCGGCCAGCCGGGCGGCGAGCGCGGCGCGCAGCTCGTCGGTGGGCTCGGCCAGCCCCGAGACGTACGCGGGGATCTCGGTCCGGTAGGCGCCGCCCAGGAGTTGGGCGACCGGCAGGCCGGTGATCCGGCCGAGCAGGTCCCAGAGCGCGATGTCGAGGGCGGCCATCGCGTCGGCCTGATGGCCCGTCAGGTGGCCGCGCTCGCGCATCAGGTCGCGCATCGCGTCCCAGAGCGGGCGGACGGCGCGCGGGTCGCGGCCGGTCAGCCAGGGGCCGAGCATCCGGTCGACGATCGCCCCGACCACCTCGGGGGCGACGGGGGCGAGCGCCTCGCCCCAGCCCTGGTGGCCGTCGTCGGTGGTGAGGCGGACCAGCAGGGTCTCCATCCGCGCGGAGTACAGGCTGCGCCAGGGCGGGCGGGTGGAGTAGCCGGCCTCCGGCTCGCGCCCGCCGTCGGGGCCGATGGGCTGCTTGAGGACAAAGGTCGTCACATCGGTGATGCGCAAGGGGGCTCCATGGATTGGATCATTCACATACTGGCTTGGTGCTTGCGTATGGTGAAAGTAGTATCCACGTTCACCGGGGTACGAGAAACCCCCTGACCACCGGAGGAACCCGTGGACCCACTGAAGGCGCTCGCCGACCGCAAGGTCCTGGCCGTCGTCCGGGCGGACACCCCCCGCCTGGCCGTCGCCTGCGTCCGCGCCCTGACCGAGGCCGGGATCACCGCCCTGGAGATCTCCCTCACCACCCCGGGCGCGTTCGGCGCCATCGCCCGGGCCCGCGCCTACAGCCCGCCCGAGGTCCTGATCGGCGCGGGCACCGTGCTCACCGCCGAGCACGCCGACCTCGCCGCCGAGGCCGGCGCCGCCTTCGCCGTCACCCCGGGCCTGACCCCGGGCGCCGCCCGGAGCGCGGCCCTGGGCCTCCCGCTGCTCTGCGGCGCGCTCACCCCGAGCGAGGTGATCGCCGCCCTGGACTGCGGCGCCACCGCCGTCAAGGTCTTCCCCGCCGCCGCACTCGGCCCCGGCTACCTGCGCGACCTCCGGGCCCCGCTGCCGCACGCACCGCTGATCGCCATCGGCGGCATCGACGCCCGCACCGCCCCCGCCTACCTGGCGGCCGGCGCGCTCGCCGTCGGCATCGGCTCCCCGCTGCTCGGCGACGCCGGACGCGGCGGCAGCCTCACCGCCCTCGCCGACCGCGCTGCCGAGCTGCTCCGGGCGGTCGGCGCCGGAGCGGAGGCGGCCCGGTGAGCGGCGTCCTGACCCTCGGCGAGACCATGGCGGCACTGCGCACCGAGGCCCCGCTGCGCCTCGGCGGCCCGGCCCGGCTCTCCGTCGCCGGATCGGAGAGCAACGTCGCGATCGGCCTGGCCCGGCTCGGCCACCGGGCCGACTGGCTCGGCGTGGTCGGGGCAGACCAGCCGGGCGAGTTGGTGCTGCGCACCCTGCGCGCCGAGGGCGTCGGCCTCCGGTACGCACGCACCACCGCGGACGCCGCCACCGGCTTCATCGCCTTCGACCGGGCCGCCCGCGACGTCACCCGGGTCAGCTACCACCGCCGGGGCTCCGCCGGATCGACCCTGACCGCCGCCGAGGCCGAGGCCGCCGTGGCCGGCTGCGCCCCGGAGCGGGTGCACCTCACCGGCATCACCCCGGCGCTGTCCGGCACCGCCGGAGCCGCCGTCCTGGCCGCCGCCCGGACGGCCCGGACCGTCGGCGCCCGGGTCAGCCTGGACGTCAACTACCGTGCCCGACTGTGGAGTCGGGCCGAGGCCGCCGCTGCCCTGCGGGCCCTGCTGCCCCTGGTCGACACCGTCTTCGCCTCCGAGGACGAGCTCGACCTGCTGACCTCCGCCGAGGACGCCGTCCCCGCCCTGCTGGCCGCCGGAGTGCCCGAGGTGGTGGTCACCGCCGGGGCCGCCGGCGCCCGCGCGCACACCCCCGGCCGGAGCCACGTCCGGGCTGCGGCGGCGACCACAGTAGCCGACAGCATCGGGGCCGGCGACGCCTTCGTGGCGGGCTACCTCTCGGCAGCGCTCGACGGCCTGCCGGTCGGGGAACGGCTCGCGCGCGGGGTGGTCGCGGGCGCGTTCTGCGTGGGCGGCCACGGCGACTGGGAGTCCCTGCCGACCCGAGCCGACCTGGCCCTGCTGGCGCACGGCGACGGCACCGCGCTGCGCTGACCCGGCTCCCGGGGCACGTACGGGGGCGGCCGGAACCTGAGGGGCCGGGTAGGGGTGCCACCCCGATGCCGACCGGGCCACCGGGGCCCTAGAACTGGATCAGCCCCCGCCGCACCGCAGTCCGCCGCCCGAACCCACCCGAACCGTCCGAACCGGAGGCCCTTCCCCATGCGTCAACGACCCCGGCGTCCGCCCCTGCCAGGTGGGGGGCCGCTCCGATCCCCAGGAGAACAGTCGGCCGCGCCCCACCCACCCCCTGTGCAGGGGCAGACGGGGCGCGGCCGACCGGGCGTCAGGCCGATGCGGCGTAGTAGGCATCGACCGTGTGCCGGACCCACGGATCGTGGGCCCGGCCCAACTCGACCAGCGGCGAACCCTCCACCACCGCCAGCGTGCGGTTCAGCCACACCGACTCGTCCTCCAGGTCGATCCGCGCAACGACGCCGGGCGGGAGCAGCAGGTACTCACCCGACACCAACAGGCTGGCGGCGACCAGGAGGTGTACCCCGGCCTCGTCCTCGATGTGCTGCTCCACCCGGCCCAGCCGGGCGTCCAGTGCCTCCACCCGGAACCCCGTCAGATCGGGCCCCGTGATCTGCTGGTCGGCCCCGTCCGGGTCGTACGTCTCCACCGTCATGACGGCCCTCCTCGGGTCATGGCCTGTAGTTCAGGACTCCTCCCGTCTAACCGTTCTGAGCCGCTTCACTCGCCGTGGAGCGGCCGTGATCCTTTCGGGTGACGGCTTCTGACGGGCAGTCAGCCCG
This sequence comes from Kitasatospora sp. NPDC096147, assembly GCF_044763225.1. Taxonomy (NCBI): domain Bacteria; kingdom Bacillati; phylum Actinomycetota; class Actinomycetes; order Kitasatosporales; family Streptomycetaceae; genus Kitasatospora; species Kitasatospora sp. NPDC096147. Next base: position 19,168 of record NZ_JBIWFX010000019.1, read on the forward strand.
GGCGCCGACGGGCGACGCGACGACCTCGGCCTCCCGGCGGACACGAACGGGCCGGGCTCCCGCATCGTGCGATGCGGGAGCCCGGCCCGGGAGCGGAGTGCCGTGCTCAGTGACTCCGGTGCCGGTTGCCCGTCAGCAGTCGGTAGAGCACGAGCAGGATGAGCGACCCGACGATCGCGGCGACCCAGGTGGACAGGTCGAAGAAGCCGTCGATCGAGTCGACCCCGAAGATGACCTTGCCGAGCCATCCACCCAGCAGACCACCCGCTATGCCGATGAGGATCGTGACGATGATGCCCCCCGGGTCCTTGCCCGGCATCAGGGCCTTCGCGATGAGGCCTGCGAACAGTCCGATCAGAATCCAGGCGATGATGCCCATGTGCTTCTCCTACGTCGCTGAGCGGCTGGTGTCAGCACTCGTCTTCACCGACCTGCGATCTTCAAACACCCGATTTCCGCATCGCCTGCGCCCGACTCCGCAAGGGGGGCGTCCCGCCCCGTCAGCCGGCGGCCGGGGCGTCCGCCAGGAGCGCCGCCGCTGCCGCCCGGACCTCACGGAGCCAGTCCGCGCGGGTGTCGTCGGACGAGTCGGTCACGGTGCGCAGCACGAGGCGCCGCACGTCGGTGACGCCCACGTACGGCAGGACGCAGGCCGCCCAGATCCGCTCCAGCGGGTCGCCGAACTCCTCGCGCTCCCGCTCGGCGGGCGTGTCCGAGGTGTTCACCACCAGGGCCCGGCCCGCCTTGAGCAGACCGGCAGGCTCCCCGTCCGCCGTGCCGAGCTTGTAGGCGACGCCGGGGACGAGGACCCGCTGCACCCACCCGGCCAGGACGGCGGGCGGCATCCCCCACCAGTTGGGGTGGATCAGGACCAGGGCGTCGAGGGTGGCCACCTCCGCCCGGTGCAGGGCGAGTTGGGGGTCCTCGGCGGCTGCGGCGTCGGCGACGGTGCCGGTCTCCTCGGCCGTGAGGGCCGGGGCGAAGCCTTCGGCGTACAGGTCGTGGGCCAGCACCTCGCAGCCGCGTCCGCGCAGTTCGTGGACCACCGCCTCGTGGAGGGCGTGGTTGAAGCTTCCGGATCGCGGGTGCGCCAGGTAGACGCCGATCCGCTGCTGCGCCGTGGTGCTCATGTGCTCTTCCCCCTGAGTGGTCGTCAGCCCGCCGGGTGCGGGGCGGGCCGTGGGTGAGACGTACCGGCCGGCGGCGCACGGGGCCGGCCGGTCGGAGTGCCTCGGACCCTACCGTCCTCGCCGCTCGGGCCCTCCTCCGGACCGGCGGGGCCAACTGCGCGGACGGGCGGGCCGATTCACGGAGCGTCAGGCGAAGCGGCCGAACGGGTGGATCGTCGGGGAGGGACGCCTGCCCCGGGAGCAGCGGGGCAGGCGGGACGGTGTGGCGCTGGACATCTGGGGTTGTCGGGCGCGCACCAGGTGGGGTTCGCGGGCACCGGCTCCGCGAGCCCCACCCCTCCGGGTGCTCTGCGGCTCGTCCGGAGCAGGCTGCGAGGCGACGCGGCGGACCGTCCGGCCGGCCCCCTCGGCGCGCGGGACGGGTCAGCGGGGGTGGGCGTCGGCGGGGGCGGGGTGGCGGCCGTACCAGTCCAGGCAGACGATCAGGGCGTCGTCCAGGGGCTCGTCGTCGCGGTGGGCGGCGAGCTCGGTGAGGATGGCCCGGGGCACCTCGGCCGCGGGCAGCAGGCGGGTGGACTGGATGGCGCGGGCCAGCGCCGCGTGACCGTAGACCTCGCCCGAGCGGGAGGCCACCGCGTGGACGCCGTCGCTGACGAAGATCAGCCGGTCACCGGGTCGCACCCGGATCCGCTGGGCCTCGTAGGGGGTGTCGTCGGCGAGTCCGAGCGGCAGCTGGGCCACGAAGGGCAGGTGCTCGACGACGCCGTCCCGCAGGCGGTGCAGCTGGGGTGAGCCCGCGTCGACGATCTCCACCAGTCCGGTGTCGAGGTGGAACTCCAGCAGCAGGACCGACAGGTGGGCGTCGCCCCGGTACTGGGCGTAGAGCGCCTGGTCGGCGAGTGCGGCCTGGTCGGCGATGGCGACACCGGCCCGGCGGGCGTTGCGCAGGGCGTTGACGGCGAGGTTGGTGAGCAGGGCAGCGTCGATGCCCTCGCCCATCCCGTTGGTGACGGCCAGGGTGAGGCGGTCCTCGGTGGCCGACCAGTCGAAGTTGTCGCCGCGGATGGCGTAGGCGGGTTCGAGCTGGGCGCCGATCGCGTACTCCTCGCGGGCGCAGGCGCGGGCCGGCAGGAGCTGCCACTGCATCTCGGCGGCCAGGGTGAGGCGGTCCTTGCGACGGGCCTGGAGGTAGAGGTCGGTGTCGCGCTCGGCCACCAGGATGTGGTGGCCGAGCATCTCGGCGATCTCGCCGAGCTCGTCCCGGCGCTCCGGCGTCAGGGCGTCGCCGTCCAGGGAGAGGCTGAGCACGCCGAGGCGGTCGCCCCGGACGGTGACCGGCAGGTGCAGGAGCACCCGGCCGGTGTCGTCCGCGGCTTCGGCGTGCGGCTGCTGGGAGCCGAAGGCCCGGCCGGGAGCGCTGCTGTGGACGGAGACCGGCGGCGCGGTCAGCGGCAGGTCCGTGACCTGCTGAAGGACGGTCAGGCTGTAGTCGGCCAGCAGCAGTTCGGTGGTGGCCACGCCGTAGGAACGCGCCAGGTGCTCGCGCAGGGCGTCGAGCAGGGCGTACGGGGCGGCGGTGCGCAGCGCGCGCTCGACGGCGGTCAGGCCGGAGGTCACTCGTGCTCCTCGGGTGTCTCGGAAGGTCGACAAATCGGGTCGGCGGGTTGTCCATGCCGCCGGGGGCGGTGCCAGGATGGGTGCATGCACCCCGCCTCGCAGTTCCCCGGCCCCGCCGACGTCGCGGCCAGCGCGTCGGTGGTCGCCGAGCTGCTGGAGGTGCTGTGGGGCGGTAGCCGCGATCTGGCTGCTACCCCGGTCTCCGTATCCCAACTACGCGTCCTCTACATCGTGGAGGAATGGGACGGCATCAATCTCCGAACCCTCACCGAGCGGCTGGAGTCGCGGCCCTCGTCGGTGAGCCGGCTGTGCGACCGCCTGGAGGCGGTCGGGCTCCTTCAGCGGACCGCCAGCGCCGTGAGCCGCCGTGAGCTGGAGCTGCACCTCACACCGGCCGGGCTGGCCTTGGTCGCCGACATCCGCGCCGCGCGGGAGGAGTCGCTCGCCAGGGTCCTGGCGGTCATGTCGGGGGCCGATCGGCGGGCGCTGCTGGCCGGGCTGCAGGGGTTCCGGGCCGCCAGCGCCGAGCTGGCCGGGGACCGTGCGCCGGGGCCGGAGGCGCGCACCGCCTGAACATCTCGGCTCCTCGTATGGGGATCTTCGGTGAGGGACCACGCAATTCTTCCACGAGCGAGCACCCGGCCTGCGCACGTCCTCCCGCCGCCCGCAGGGCTCCGACGGGCGCCGGCCGGAGGGCGCCCGGCCGGCGCCGACGCGGTCCGCCCCCGGCCGCCGGAGCGCCCGCCCGGCCGCCGGACCGCAGGTGGCAGCGGTGCCGGCCCGGCCGACCTCCCCGCCGGAGGCGGGCACACGCCCACACCTCGGGCCGGGCTCGGTGACGGGTGCGCGCGGGCGTGCACGCCGGGCGTTCCGCGCGGGCGCCGGGCGGGCCGGCCACCCTCCGGGGGAGTGACAGGAGGTTGCTACGGAGAACCGGAATGGGGGATTGTTGCCCTACGACAACTATTCCGTCGAGTTGATGAGGTGAGGGATTCGCCCAGCGGATCCTCGACATTTGGCTTACACCCACACGCAGGCGGCCGAAGCGCGGGAACGGCACTTCCCGTGGTCCGGGGCTCCCTGCCCGGTCCTGGTCGCCGACGCGCAGGCCGTGCTCATCCAGCGCAACGACGCGGCCGGTCTGCTGCTGCCGCTCGCTGATCCGGGGACCACGCTCGCGGGCGCGGTCCCGGAGTGGCTCCTGGAGGCCCACCTCGCCCTGGTCGCGGCCGGCGGCACGGACGGGGACGCGGGGGTGGAGCGCCCACCGGCCTCCGGCACGATCGGGGGGCGGAGCTTCGAGGCGCACCCGAGCGTCCGGTCGGACGGCGCGGTGGCGTGGTGGCTGGTCGACGACACCGATCACCGGCTGGCGCGGGAGGCGCTGCGCATGGAGCGCGAGCGGACCGCTTTCCTGGCGAAGGCGTCCAGCGCCCTGCTCGCCTCGCTCAACCTCGACCGCTGCATGGCCGTCACCGCCCAGCTGGCCGCAGAGAACCTGGCGGACGCGGCCCTGGTCCTGGCCCCCTCCAGGGGTCCGTGGCTGCCGGTGGTGAGCTGCGCGCGCGGCGGCGCCGCCGTGGAGTCCCGGCAGGCGGTGGACCCGGACGAGGTGCCGGGGCTCGGAGAGGCGCTGCGCGGCTTCCCGCCGGTGCCCTCCCGCTGGATCGACCCGGGTGCGGCTCCGGCCTGGATGGTGCCCGAGGGCTTCGGACCGGTGGGCTCGATCGTCATCACGCCGCTGCCCGGCCACGGCGTGCCCGCCGGCGCCCTGGTGCTGCTGCGCCGCTCGGAGAGCGCGGCGTTCTCCGAGGAGGAGGAGGTCTTCGCCCGCCTGTTCGCCGCCCGCTCGGGGGCGGCGATGTCCGCCGCGCGGCTGTACGCGGAGCAGGCCGCGATCAGTGAGGTCCTGACCCGCGAGCTGCTGCCGCCGGCCCTGCACCGGATCGGCGGGGTGGAGTACGCCGGCGGCTACCGGCCCTCAGCCGACCACGAGCGGGTCGGCGGGGACTTCTACGACGTGCACCCCGCCTCGGTGGAGGGCGACCCGTCCCTGGTGGTGCTGGGGGACGTGTGCGGCAAGGGCCTGGAGGCCGCCGTGCTGACCGGGAAGATCCGCAACACCCTGCACGCGCTGCTGCCGCTCGCCCGGGACCACGAGCGGATGCTCGACCTGCTGAACACCGCGCTGCTCACCTCCCAGCACACCAGGTTCGCAACGGTCGCCCTGGCCTCGGCGGTCCGCCGGGGCGGCGAGGTGGACCTGCGGCTGACCTGCGGCGGCCACCCGGCCCCGCTGATCGTCCGGACGGACGGCACCGTGGAGGAGGCCGACACCCGCGGCAGCCTGATCGGGGTCCTCCCTCGGGTCTTCGCCCACAGCGCCGAAGTCACCCTCGCCCCGGGCGAGTTCTGCGTGCTGTACACCGACGGGATCACCGAGGCCAGGGGCGGTCCGCTGGGGGACACCCAGTACGGCGAGGCCCGCCTGCGGCGGGCGCTGGCCGGATGCGCGGGCATGCCCGCCGAAGGCGTCGTGGAGCACGTCCAGATGCTGGCCTCCCAGTGGCTGGGCGGACGCCGCCACGACGACATGGCCGTCGTCGTCATCGCCGCGCCGCCCGCCCGGCACCTGAGCATGGTCGACGGGCACACCAAGGGCCGGTACACATGAGCGGCACCGCCCGGGGGTCCGGGGAGCTCACGGCCGGCCACCGGCCGCCGGACCGGCAGGGCGTGCCGCGAGCCCGGCAGGGCGCACCGAAGGACCGTCAGATAGCGCTCCGGGACGCCCTGTTGGACGCCGTCCTGGCCAAGGACGGGCCCGCCGCCACCGGCCTGGTGGTCGGCGCCCTGGACGAGGGGGCCGACCCGGAGGGCCTGCTGCTGGAGGTGATCGCGGCGGTCCAGCGCAGGATCGGCGAGCACTGGGCGGCCAACGAGATCAGCGTCGCGCAGGAGCACGCCGCCACCGCCGTCAACGAGCGCGCCGTCGCCGCCCTGGCCGACCACCGCACCGCCCGCGCCGCCCGTACGGCGGCCTCCGCCGCCGGCCGGGGCCGGATCGCGGTGGCCTGCGTGGACGGCGAGTGGCACGCGCTGCCCGCCCGGCTGCTGACCGAGGTGCTGAGGCTGCGGGGCTGGCAGGTCGACTTCCTGGGCCCGCAGGTGCCCTCCCCGCGCCTGATAGCCCACCTGCACACCACCCGGACCGACACGGTCGCCCTGTCCGGCTCGATCTCCACCCGGCTCCCCGCCGCCCACGCCGCCATCACCGCCTGCCAGGCCGTGGGCGTGCCGGTGCTGACCGGCGGCGCCGCCTTCGGCCCCGACGGCCGCTACGCCCGGCTGCTGGGTGCGGACGCCTGGGCTCCCGACGCCCGCACCGCGGCCGACCTCCTGGCGGCCGAGCCGCTGCCGCGCCCGCTGCCCGACCACCAGCCGCTGGACGACCTGCCGCACCTCAGTGACCAGGAGTACACCCTGGTCACGCGCAACGGCCCGGCCCTGGTCCGCACCGTGCTCGCCGGGCTGGAGGACGCCTGGCCCGCCATGCGGGCCTACAGCGACGTCCAGCGCGAGCGCACCGCCGAGGACCTCGCCCACATCGTGGACTTCCTCGCCACCGCGCTGTACCTGGACGACGAGGCCCTCTTCACCTCGTTCATCGGCTGGACCCGCCAGGTCCTGACGGCGCGCGGCGTCCCGGCGCACAGCCTTCCGCCCGCCCTCGGCCTCCTCGTGCAGGAGCTGAAGGACTTCCCGCGCGCCACCCGGCTGCTGCGGCACGGGCTGCGCGAGCTCGCCCACCGTCACACCACCCCGAAGGGGAAGACCGCATGACCGGCCCGTCCTCCGTTCCGCTCCGGCTCATCACGGTCGACACCGAGGACACCCTCCGCATGGAGCTCCACGGCGACCTGGACCACGACACGGCCGACGTGCTGTTGGACCAGGTCACCGCCCAGCTGACCGGCCGGCCGGGTCTGACGGACCTGCACCTGCACTGCGGCGGGCTGGGCCTCATCGACTCGACCGGCCTGTCCGTGCTCCTGATGATCCGTCGGCGCACCGCGGAGGCCGGAGCCCGCCTGCACCTCGACGACCGCCCCGCGCAGCTGGCCCGCGTCCTGGAGGTCACCGGCACGCTCGACTACCTCACCGCCCCCTGCCCGGCGGCGCCGACCCGGTCCGAGGACACCGGCTCGGCGATCCGCGTCCACCAGCCGGAGGGGAGCAGCTGAGGGCGCCGGCCCCGGGCTTCCGCCGCACCGGACGGTCCGCCCGGCGGCGGCTCACACCACCCGGCCGGCCGGGCTTCCGCTCGGGTCGTCCGGCAGGGAGACGGCGACGGTGACCCGCTTGCCCACCGGCTCGCGCTGCACCTCGAAGCGCAGGCACAGGGCCAGGACGACCTCCAGACCGTGCTGTCCGACCCGCGCCGGATCGGGGGGCAGCGCCATCGGCAGGGCCGACTCGCTGTCCCAGACGCTGATCCGCACGGCCTCCGCGCCGCGCTCCGGCTCCAGCTCGAGTTCCAGCAGGCACGGCCCGGGCGCGTACTTGCGGGCGTTGGTCACCAGCTCGCTCACCACCAGCTCGACGGCCTGCGCCGCCCGCGCCGAAACCCCGACCCCTGCCCCGGCCTCCAACTCGGCCAGGAACGCCCGGGCCCGCCGCCGAGCGGCCGACACCGGCTCGTCGCCCACGAACGACACCGCCAAGGCCCGACGGTCCGAGACCAGTTCCCCGTTGCCCCGCACGGACCTCTCCCTTCATCCCGCACCACGTCGGACACCACCCGGATACCCCCGTAACGGCAACACACTCCCCCGGACTTTCGGGAGTCACCGCGGCGTCCGGCCGGCCCCCCCGGGTGACGTACCGTCAGGGCCCTCACCGCCGCCGGGAGGGGCATCCGGTGCGGCCGACGCGGCCACGGCGTGCACGGCGGTGAACCCGGTCGTGCGGGGTGCGCCGGATCCGGCGGTGAACGCCCGACCGGCCGTGGCCGACGGCTCCGGGAGTGCCCCCGACCGGGTCGCCCACCCGCCGTGCCCCGGGCACCACCCTGCCCGGCCGACGGGCGCTGCGGCGCCCGCCGGTCCGGGTGGGTTCGTTCCGCACGAACGGGGCAGGAGCGTCCTCCCGGGGTCCCCGGGATGCAACACGGTCGTGAGGAGCCCGTCGATGTCCGTCCTGGTCCTGCTGTCCGCGCCACTCCTGCTCGCGCTGATCTTCGTGGTCGCCGCCCTGCTCCGCCCGGGGCGCGGCGCGGCGGCCATCGGTCGGCTCGGCGTGGCCCGAGCACGGCGGCGGCTGGTCGAGCTGCATCTCCGCAACACCCCCGACCACAACGGCTACGACCGCCACGGCAGCCACGCCCGCTGACCGCCCGGGCGGCCTGACGCCCTGACGCCGGATCAGCCCGGCCGCGTCTCCCGCGGGTCCGGCGGGCCGTCAGCACGGACCGCCCATCCGCAGGACCCGACGGGTCGTGAGCCTGCGGGCTGCGGGGCGCGGCCGGAGACTGGTGGGGATGATCCTCGGGCTCACCACCGCACTGGCCGCGACCGTCTGCTTCGGCTTCGCGTCCGTCCTCCAGGCGCGCGGCGCCCGGGCCGTCCCCCGGGAATCCGCGTTGCGGGCCGGCCTGCCCGCCCGGCTGGCGCGCAACGGCCCGTTCGTGCTCGGCACCGCGCTGGACGTCGCGGGCTTCGGGCTCAGCATCGTCGCGCTGCGCACCCTGCCGCTGTTCCTGGTCCAGGCGCTGACCAACGCCAGCCTCGCCGTCACCGCAGCCGCCGCCGTCCGCTACCTGGGCGTCCGGCTCCGCCCGCGCGACCTGGCGGGCATCACCGCCGTGGTGGGCGGGCTGATCCTGCTCGCCGCCGCCTCCGGTGCCACCGGCCGGGACCGGGCCGGGCCGCCGTTCCACTTCGCGCTGCTGCTGACGACCCTTCTGATGCTCCTCCTCACCGCCCTGCTGGCCCGCTGGGAGGGCGACGGGGTGGCGGTCGGTCTCGGCCTGCTGGCCGGGGTCGGCTTCGGCGTCACCAGCCTGGCCGTACGGGTGCTGGACGCCTCCGGGCCGCTCACGGTGTTCACCGACCCGGCGGCCTACGCCCTCGCCCTCGGCGGCCTCGGCGGCTACCTCGCCTACGCGCTGGCCCTGCAACGCGGGTCGGTGACGGCGGCCACCGCCGCCTCCGGGCTCTCCGAGACCGTCGGCCCCGGCGCGGTCGGCGTGCTCGCCCTCGGCGACCACGCCCGCCCGGGGCTCGGCTGGCTGGCGGCGGCCGGATTCGCGCTCGCGGTCGGCGGCGTGTCCGCCCTGGCCCGCTTCGGCGAGGTCGGCCCCGACGACCCGTCAGCCGCACCCGTCGCCCCCGCCGCCGACCGGAGCCCGGGCCCATCCGACCGGCCCGCTGACAGCACACGGCGCCCCGGCCCGTGAACGAGCCTCCCTGGCAATCGCCAGAACCCCACCAGAGTCCACCGAACCAACGCACCATCACCCCCGGCCGAGCTGTCCCGAGCACCCGCACCGATCCGCAACGACCGACGCCCGGAATCCCCGCCGCCGATCCCGCCCCGCGCGCACCGTCCGCCCGCACGACCACGCGGTCGCGAACGCCCGGTGCCCTCGGCAGAAGCGCGGTCCGGCCGTTCCGGTGAGACGGTGGTGGTTCCCGGCACGGCGGCCCCGGCCGCCTCCCGCGCCGATCCGGTGGACGGTGATCCATGGCTGACGCCCCGCACTCCGCTGCGACCCCCTGGCCGCCCGTCGTCCTGCTGACCGGCGCCTCCTCCGGGCTCGGCGCCGCCACCGCCACCCGCCTCGCCGCCACCGGCTGGCGCCTGCTGCTCTCCGGCCGCGACCGCCCCCGGCTGCGCGCCGTCGCCGCCGAGACCGGCGGGCTCGCCCTCCCCGCCGACCTCACCGCCCCCGGCGGGCCCGAACGCCTCGCGGCGAGCGCCCTCGCGGTGGACGGCCGGGTGGACGTGCTGATCGCCGACGCGGGCATCGGCTGGCGCGGACCGTTCGCCGAGATGCCGCTCGACACCCTCGCCAGCATGGTCGAGCTCAACCTCACCGCCCCGCTCCGGCTCAGCCGGCTGCTGCTGCCCGGCATGCTGGAGCGCGGTCGGGGCCGGATCGTCCTGGTCGGGTCGATCGCGGGCGCGGTCGGCGTCCGCGAGGAGGCCGTCTACGCGGCCACCAAGGCCGCGCTCGGGCTGTTCGCGGAGAGTCTGCGCTACGAGCTGCGCGGCTCCGGGGTGGGCGTCCGGGTGGTGGTGCCCGGCCCGGTCGACACACCGTTCTTCGCCCGCCGGGGCACCCCGTACCAGCGGGAGCACCCCCGCCCCAGTCGGCCGGAGCGGGTGGCCGAGACGGTGCACCGGGCGGTGACCGGCTCCCGGGACGAACTGGTGGTGCCGGGCTGGTTCCGGCTGCCGGGGCGGCTGCACGGGGCGGCGCCCCAGCTGTTCCAACGGCTGAACGCGCGGTTCGGCTGATGGGCCCGGGACGGGCGGCGCTGCTGGCCGGGGCGTCCGTGGAGGTGGCGCACCTGGCACCGGCGGCCGTCCGGCTCGGCCCGGTGCGCCGGGTCTGCTTCCCCCGCCTGGCCGGCCACGGCGCGCCCGGCCACGTCGCCCTCACCTTCGACGACGGCCCCGACCCGCGCGGCACCCCACTCGTCCTGGACCGGCTGGACGCCCTCGGGGTCCGGGCCACCTTCTTCGTGCTCGGCGAGATGCTGGAGCAATCCCCAGACCTTGGGCGGGAGTTGGCCGCCCGTGGCCACGAGGTCGCGGTGCACGGCTGGCACCACCGCCCGCAGTGGCTCCCCTCCCCCGCCCGGGACACGGCCGAACTCCGGCGCACCGTCGAGGCGGTGACCGCGCTCTGCGGCGTCCGCCCGCGCTGGTACCGGCCCCCGTACGGCGTGCTCACCACCGGGCTGCTGGCCGCCGCCCGGCGCTCGGGGCTGCACCCGGTGCTCTGGACGGCCTGGGGTCGCGACTGGACGGCGGCGGCCACCCCCGCCTCGGTCTACCGGACGCTCCGCCCCGGGCTGCGCGGCGGAGCGACGGTCCTGCTGCACGACTCGGACTGCACCTCCGCCCCCGGCTCCTGGCGTGCCACCCTGGACGCGCTGCCGCTGCTGGCCGCCCGCTGCGGTCAACTCGGCCTGACCCTCGGCCCGTTGCGCGAGCACGGACTGACGGGCCGTCACAGCCGGTAGCCGCTCACTCCCGCGCTCGGCATCCCACCCGAAACCCGGCCCGCCGCAGACCGGCCCCGCATGTGCGTCGGCGCACTGCGGATGCCGGAGCCCGCCTGCACCTCGACGACCGCCGGACCCGACGCCGCGTCAGCCAGTACCGCCCACAGGCCCACCACCGCCCGGCTCACGGCTCACGGCTCACGCCCCCAGCAGCCCGACCCTGGCCAACGCCGCCTCGAAGCCCGCCCGCCACGCCTCCGGCGAAGCGGCGGCGGAGGGCGTCGGCGCCGGGCGGTCCAGGGCCGCCAGGGCGTTGCGGACCACCTCCGCCGGGGCGGCCGAGGTGACGTCGGCGTGGCCGAGCTCCAGCTCGTGCTGGAGGTTGTCACGGCCGTGGCCCTGCACCACGTCGAGCAGCAGCAGGCGGCGGCCGATCGCCCGGGCCTCGGTGCAGGTGTCGCCGGAGCTGGTGACCACCAGGTCGGCGGCGGCCATCAGCGCGGGCACCTGGTCGGTGTGCCCGAAGGCGTGCAGGCGCGGCTGCCGCCGGGCCGACGCCCCGAGCCTGCGCTCCAGCTCGCGGTTGCTCCCGGCCACCGCCAGCACGTGCGGCCCGGCGTCGGCCAGCGCCCGGGCGGTCCGGGCGATCGGGCCGAGGCCCCACGCGCCGGACATCAGCAGCACGCACCGCGCGTGCGGCGGCACGCCCAGCTCGGCCCGGGCCTTCGCCCGCTCGGGCGGGTGGTAGAAGGCGGCCCGCAGCGGCGGGGCCACCACCTCGACGGCGGCCTGCGGGCGGTAGCGCCGCACTCCGCAGGCGGCCACCTCGGAGGTGACCAGGAACAGGTCGGTGCCCTCCTGCACCCAGAGCCGGTGCGGGGTCGCGTCCGTGCAGAGCACCAGGTGGGCGGTGTCCGGCAGTTCGGGGCGGAGCGCGTTGACGGCGGCGGTGGCGGTGGCGAACACCGACACCACCAGTTCGGCGGGCCGCTCCGCGAGCAACTCCCTTACCCTCGGCGCCAGTCGGGCCCGCGCTGCCGATTCGGCGAGCAGCGCGACCCGGGCCCCGGGGCGCAGCGCGGCGAAGTGGAAGGCGTCGTAGGCACCGGGCAGGTCGAGCAGCCGGCGGAAGACCCGCTCGCCGACGGCCGAGCCGGAGCGGCCGAGCAGGGCCATCGCGTCCACCGTGCGGGTGGTCCAGCCGCGCGCGTGCAGGGAGTCCGCGCACGCCTGGGCCATCACGTCGTGGCCCTGGCCGAGCGAGCCCGAGATGAGCAGGGCGTGCGGCACGGTCAACTCCTCACCGGCGGAAGGTCATCGGGCTCGCCCGCCATCCCACGCGCCGCTGCCGTCGCCGTCCCGCTCCCGGTACCAGTCGACGTAGCGGCGGACGCCCTCCGCGAACGGCGTGACCGGCGACCAGTCCAGCAGGCGGGCGGCCTTGGCGTTCGAGATCCGGCGCGAGGCGTAGTCGGCGGCCCGGGCCGGGACCTGCTCGACGGTGACCGGGCCGAGCAACTCGTCGACGGTGTCGGCGATCTGACGGATCGAGACCGGGGTGCTGCCCTCCAGCGCGATGGTCTGGTCCTCGGCGGCGGCGGACAGCGCACGGACGTGGGCCTCGGCCAGGTCCTCGACGTAGACGAAGTTGCGGGTCTGCGCGCCCGTCCCGGCGATGGTGATCGGCCGCCCCGCCAGCGCCGCCTGCACGAAGCGGGCGATCACCAACTCGTCCCGCATCCGGGGGCCGTACGGGATGCCGTAGCGCAGCACGGTGAAGTGCTGCCCGTAGAGCTCGCGGTAGCTGTGCGCGACCAGCTCGGCGGCCAGCTTGCCGGCCACGTAGAGGTGCCCGCTGCGCCCCAGGTCGATCGGCGCGTCCTCCGTCAACTCCGCTGCATCAGAGTCCCGTTCACCGGAGGCTGCGCCGTACACCCAGACCGTGCTGGCCAGCACGGTGCGGCCCACGCCGCTGCGCCGGGCGGCCTCCAGCACGCTGGTGGTGCCCTCGACGTTGAGCCGCACCGAGCGCACCGGGTCGGCCTCGATGCGGCCGACGTCGGCCATCGCGGCGAGGTGGAAGACCGCCTCGCTGCCCTCGAAGGCCGCCGCCAGGCCGTCCGGGTCGAGGATGTCGACCGGGGCGTACCCGGCGCCGGCCGGCAGGCCGTCGGCCACCGTGTCGACCACCAGCACCCGGTGCCCGGCGGCGAGCAGCCGGTCGGCGACGTGCGAGCCGATGAATCCGCATCCCCCGGTGACGACCACCCTCATGACGCTCCCTCACCCCACCAGCTCGGCGTGCACCGCCGTGACGGCGGTGATCACCTGGTCGACCTCGTGGTCGGTCATGTCGGAGTGCACCGGCAGGCAGACGTGCCGGGCGCAGACGTCCTCGGCCACCGGCAGCGGCCCGTGCGCCAGGCCGGCGAAGACCGGCTGCCGGTGCAGCGGCAGCTCGTAGACCTCACCGGCGAGCCGGACGTCGAAGCGCTCGCGCAGCGCGGTCCTGAACCGGGCCCGGTCGGTGCCCGGCGGGAGCAGCAGCACGTACTTGTAGAAGTTGCTCCGACCGCCGGGCGGTTCGGTCAGCGGCTCCAGGCCGTCCAGCGGGGCGAGCGCGGCGGTGTACCGCTGCGCGACCGAGCGGCGGACCTCGACGAACTCCTTGAGCCGGCGCAGGTGCACCTCGCCGATCGCCGCGTTCGGCTCGCTCAGCCGCCAGGAGGCGCCGTGCCGGACGTGCAGGTTGGTGCCGAAGCTGCCCTTGCCCTGGTCCCGGTGGATCCGGGCCTCGTCGCGCAGCTCGGCGGACTCGGTGAGGATCATCCCGCCCTCGCCGCTGGTCACCACCTTGGTCGGGTAGAAGGAGAAGGCCCCGGCCACTCCGAAGGTCCCGGCGGGGCGCCCCTGGTGGCTGCACCCGTGGGCGTGCGCCGCGTCCTCGACCAGCGCGATGCCCCGGGCGTCGCAGAGCCGCCGCAGGGCGTCGACCCGAGGGGTGATCAGCCCTCCGATGTGCACCAGCACCACGGCGGCGGTGTCGGCGGAGAGCGCCGCCTCGACGCTGTCGGTGCTCAGCGCGAAGGTGGACGCCTCGACGTCGGCGAAGACCGGCCGCCCGCCCGCGTGCAGCACGGCGGCGGCGGTGGCGTAGAAGGTGTTGGCGGGCACCACCACCTCCCGGTCCGTCACCCCGACGCAGCGCAGGGCGATCTCCAGGGCGGCGGTGCCACTGGCCACGGCAACGGCGTGCGTGCTCTGGTGCGCGGCGGCGAAGGCCGCCTCGAACCGCTCGGTGTGCGGGCCCAGCGTCAGCGCGCCGGTGGTCAGGCTCTCCGTCACCGCCGCCGCGACCGCCGCGCGGTCGTCCTCGCTGAACACCACGCGGGCGGGGGACACGGACATGCGGCACCTCCGGCGCCCGGTACGGACCGGGACGAATCGGTCGGAAGACCTCAGGCTACGGTCGGCCGCTCCCGATCTGCGGGAGCACTCCGGGAGTTCACCCGGCTGCCGTGTCACCCTGCGGCCGAGGTGGCGCGGCCCCCGGCCTCAGGCGTTCGCCGCCGCCCGCTCCACCTCGGCCCGGACGTACGCGGCGCTCGCCGCCGGGTCGTAGTCCGGCCCGACGCCCTCGGCCAGCACCACGTCGGCCTCGATGTGCGCGGTGCGCAGCGGCAGGATCGCGCGGTAGCCGGGCGAGTCGTACCAGGCCCGCGCGGTGGCCGCGTCGGGGAACTCGATCAGCACCATGTGGCCGGGCCAGCTGCCCTCCAGCACCTCGGTGGGCGCCCCGTGCACCAGGAAGCGGCCGGCGTAGGGGGTCAGGGTGGCCTGGATGCGCTCCAGGTACTCGACGATGTCCAGGTGCGGGCGGCGGGTGCGCAGGTTGGCGAAGGCGTAGGCGGTCATGGCGGGCTCCCCCGGTCCGGGCCGCCCGGGCCGGGCGGCGTCGATGGACCGAAGCTATCCGGGGGTGCGGGCGGCGGGCGATTACCCGGCAGGTAATGCGCCCGGTCGCCCGCACCGCTCCGGACGGGCCGTCAGGAGAAGCTGACCGACCGGAGCTTGAGGAGCGGGCCGAGCTTCTTGCCCGGGGTCATCACGTAGTAGGTGTCGCCGTCACAGTCGAAGTCCAGGAAGACGGTGGCGGTGGCGTCGGTCTTGTTCCACGGCGCGGAGCCCGGCAGCAGGTCGGTGGTGTGCGGCAGGTTGATGCACTCCCCGCTCTCGGGGTCCAGCAGCGTACGGGTCTTCCCGAGCGCGCCCTTGTACTCGAACTCGCCGTTGGCAGCCGAGGCGGAGGACATCGGTACGGAGACGGTGATCAGCAAGGCCCCGGCGGCGGCGAGCAGGGAGTGACGGAGTCGCATGATGGTTCCTCAAGTACGTACACGCCGGACTGTCCGGCGCCCCGTGCCTCCCCACTCCGCGGCCCGTTCACCACCCCACCACTCGAACGAGTGACGTGACCCACCCGTCCGGCCCCACCACCCGCCGTCACGGTTGACGGTCCGTCACCGGACGTCGGGTCAGACGGCGGACGGCCGCCCACTGTCGGGCTCCGCCGCCGGGAAGGCCGTCCCGGTCAGCCGCTCCGACTCGACCCAGAGCCGCGCGGCCGTCTCCGGGTCGCTGGCGGCGGTGGAGCGGCCGACCAGGGTCGGGGCGCCCCGGCCCTCGGCGAAGCCGTCGGGGCCGACGTAGGAGGCGCCGGGCAGGTCCATGGTGGCGGCGTAGAGCGAGGGCAGCGCGCCGGAGCGGCTGTCCTGGGCGACCACCCGGTTCCCGATCGCCATCAGGGCGCGGCGCACGGCGCTGCCGTCGTGGCCCTGGAGGTTGGTCGCGGCGTAGCCGGGGTGGGCGGCCAGGGCGCGGACCGTGGAGCCGGCGGCGGTCAGGCGGCGCTGGAGTTCGAGGGTGAAGAGCAGGTTGGCCAGCTTGGACTGGGCGTAGGCGCGGACCGGGTGGTAGCCGCGCCGGAGGTTGAGGTCCTCGAAGTGGATCCGGTTGCCGGGGTACTTGTGCATGCCGGAGGCGACCGTGACCACCCGGTCGGTGAGGTGCGGCAGCAGCAGGTTGGTGAGCGCGAAGTGACCCAGGTGGTTGGTGCCGAACTGGGTCTCGAAGCCGTCGGCCGTGGTGCCCTCGGGGAGGTTCATCACCCCCGCGTTGTTGACCAGCAGGTCCAGCTCCCCCTCCCAGCCGGCCGCGAACTCCCGCACCGAGGCGAGATCCGCCAGGTCCAGCCGCCGCACCTCGACGCTGCCCTTGCCCCCGGCCACGGACGCGACGACGGACGCGGCGGCGGCCTCGCCGCGCCGGACGTCGCGGACCGCGAGCACGACGTGCGCGCCGGCCCGGGCGAGGGCGTCGACGGTCGCGATGCCCAGGCCGCTGTTGGCCCCGGTCACCACCGCCCGTCGGCCGCTCTGGTCGGGGATGTCGCCGGTGTTCCACTTCACTGTGTTGGCCATGGCACGAATGTAGGCAGCGCCAACAATGCTGTCAATGACAACAATGTAGGCGGCGGACACATCCCGGTAGAGTGCGAGCCATGCACACCCGCCGCTACCACCACGGAGACCTGCGCGCCGCCCTGCTGGAGCGCGCCGAGCAGGTGCTCCGGGAGAAGGGCCCGGCCGCCCTCTCGCTCCGTGAGCTCGCCCGCGACCTCGACGTCAGCCACGCCGCGCCGAGCCGCCACTTCAGGGACAAGCAGGCCCTGCTGGACGCCCTCGCCCTGACCGGTTTCGAACGGCTCAACACCGCGCTGACCGCCGACGCCCCGGCGGACGGCCCGTTCGCCGAGCGGCTCGGCGCCCTGGTGCGCGGCTACGTCGGCTTCGCCACCGCGCACCCGCAGCTGCTCGACCTGATGTACGCGGTGAAGCACGACCCGCAGGCCACCGAGGCGCTGCTCACCGTCGCCCACCACGGACTGGCGCTGGCCGCCGAGCTGGTGACGGAGGGTCAGCGCACCGGCGAGGTCCGCCCCGGCCCGGCCGAGCAGCTCTGCCTGCCCGCCCTGGCAGCCGTGCACGGCTACGCCGGCCTGGCCGCCAGCGGCCTGCTGCCCCCGGGCGAGGCGGCGGCCGGACTGGACGACGTGGTGGCCTTCGTCCTGCGCGGCTGCGCCCCCGACCCCTCGGCCTGACCCGGCTTCCCGGCACCCCACCCCGCCGCCACGGCCTGACCCGCCCTCACCTCGGCCGCTCCACCCCAGCCGACGGTGTGCGAGGACGGCCGCACGGACCCGTTCGGCGTGGGCGGATGGGCCCGGCTACGACATCCCCCCGCCGCTACCCCAGCCCGGCCGCCTTGCGCAGCAGCACCGACCGCTCTCGGGCGTTGCGGCACAGCCGGGCGGCGAGCTCCAGCTCCTGCCGGGCCTCGGCGGTGCGGCCGAGCCGCGCGAGCAGCTCGCCCCGGACGGTCGGGAGGAGGTGCGAGCCCGACAGCCGCCCGGTGGCGGCCAGCTCGTCCACGATGAGCAGGGCCGGTGCGGGTCCGCCGGCCATCGCGACGGCCACCGCGCGGTTGAGATCCACGATCGGCGAGGGGGCGACTCGGCCGAGTGCCTCGTACAGCAGGACGATCCGGTCCCAGTCGGTCTCCGCCACGGACGCGGCCCGCGCGTGACAGGCCGCGATCGCCGCCTGGAGCCCGTACGGGCCGAGGCCGCGCCCGACTGCCGAGGCCCGGTCGAGGGCGGCCCGGCCGCGTCGGATCGCCGATCGGTCCCACAGGCGCCGGTCCTGGTCCTCCAGCAGCACCGCCTCCCCGTCGGGCCCGGTCCTGGCCGGGAACCGTGCGGCGGTCAGCTCGCACAGGGCGAGCAGCCCGTGCACCTCCGGTTCGCCGGGCAGCACGGCGGTCAGCGTGCGGGCCAGCCGGACGGCCTCGTAGGCGAGGTCGGGGCGCTGGAGGTCCTCGCCGGCCGTCGCGGTGGAGCCCTCCGTGAAGATCACGTACAGCACGCTGAGGACGCCGCCGAGCCGGCTCTGCCGCTCCTCGGCCGGTGGCAGTTCGAACGGGACCCGGGCGGCGGCCAGGGTCTTCTTCGCGCGGGTGATCCGCGCCTGGACGGTGGGCACCGGCACGAGGAACGCCCGGGCGATCTCCTCACTGGTCAGCCCTCCCACCACGCGCAGGGTGAGCGCGACCCTGGCCTCCGGCGCCAGGACCGGGTGGCAGGCCGTGAACACCAGCGCCAGCACGTCGTCGTCGACCCGGTCCGGATCCCACAGCAGTTCCTCGTCCGGCTCCCGGGCGGTGCTGCCGACGCCCGAGCTGAACTCGCCCTCGGCCAGCCGGCCCGCGAGCGACGCGTACCGCTCCTCCAGCGCCGCCTTGCGGCGGTACCCGTCGATCGCCCGGCGCCGGGCCGTCGCCAGCAGCCAACCCACCGGGCTGGCCGGGGTGCCGTCGCGCGACCAGCTGACCAGCGCCTCGGCGAGCGCCTCCTGCGCCACGTCCTCGGCGAGCGCGAAGTCCCCGGTGTAGCGGGTCAGTGCGCCGACGATCCGGGTCGACTCGATGCGCCAGAGGGCCTCGACGGCCCGCCGTGCCGATTCGGCGATCGGCGGGCCGTCGGAGGGAGCGGATGTCACAGCTGGCCGGTCCGCTCGCGCCACGCCCGCTCCTTGGCGATCCACTCGTTGTCCTGCGGGAACTCCTCGATGCCGGGGACCCGGCGGACCTCGCACTTCGACCCGGGGAAGGCCGGCAGCCGCTTGGCCCACTCGACGGCCTCCTCCTTCGAGGCGACGTCGATCAGGTAGAAGCCGCCGAACAGCTCCTTCGTCTCGCCGTACGGGCCGTCGGTGACCACCGGGGACTCCCCGCCGAAGTCCACCACCACCCCGCCGACCGGGTCGTCCAGGCCCTCGGCGGCGACCAGCACACCGGCCCGGATGAGTTCCTCATTGAACCGCCCCACGGTCTCGAGCATCTCCTCGAACGGCGTCTCCATCATCTTCGCGTTGGACTCGTCCGAGCCGCGCATGATCAGCATGTACTTCGCCATCGTCATCACTCCTCGTTCAAGGGGCCGGTCCTCCGGCCCTCTCCACCTCAGGTCGAACGGCGAACCGGTGGATCGACACGTCGGCCACGATCACCCCGAACTTTTTCCGGCCGCTTTCGAACCCGCCCCGGGTGCCCTGCCTCGTGGTGTCCCCGTCATGGTGC
Source organism: Kitasatospora sp. NPDC096147 (assembly GCF_044763225.1). Taxonomy (NCBI): domain Bacteria; kingdom Bacillati; phylum Actinomycetota; class Actinomycetes; order Kitasatosporales; family Streptomycetaceae; genus Kitasatospora; species Kitasatospora sp. NPDC096147. Next base: position 38,345 of record NZ_JBIWFX010000019.1, read on the forward strand.
GAACCGGGCCTGGGCCGCCAGGACGGCCTCGGTGTAGCGCCCGGCCCACGCGCCCATCGCACGGATCGGGCCCAGCAGCGCGAGGCCGGCCTCGGTGAGCGAGTAGTCGACGCGCGGCGGGGCCTCGGCGTACGCCTGACGCACGATCAGGCCGTTGTACTCCAGGCGCCGCAGGGCCTCGTTGAGGACCTTGGGGCTGATCCCGCCGATGCGGGTGATCAGCGCACGCGGCCTCATCGGCCCGCTCTCGCCGAGGATGTACACGATCACGCTGTCCCAGCGGTTGGCCAGTACCTCGAAGGCCACCCTCGCCTGGCAGTCCGCAGCGTACCCACCGCCGCCCAGGTCCTCGCCCAGGTCCTGCCCTGCCGCCTCTTCCACCGTGTCGCCCATACGCCCATCCTGCCCGGCCCGATGCACACCGTGCGGTGTGCATCGGCACCTCTAGCGTCCTCCCCGTCAGACCCCGCACGTCTCGCGACACCGACGACAGGAGCAAGCAATGCGCATCGGCATTCTCGGTACGGGGGCGATGGCCACGTCCCTCGGCGCGGCCTGGGTCCGCGCCGGCCACGACGTCCGGGTGGGCGGTCGGGACACCGGAGCGGCCTCCCGCACCGCCCTCCTCACCGGCGCCTCCGGGCACGGCAGCCTCGCCGACGCCGCAGCCCACGGGGACGTGGTGCTGATCGCCGTGCCGGCGGGCGCCGCCCCGCCGCTGGCCGAGGAGCTCGCCCCCCGGCTGGCCGGGCGGACGGTCATCGACTGCACCGTTCCCATGGCACCGGGCGCGGACGGCCCGGCCCTGACCACGGCCGGCGGCACCTCCGTCGCCCGCCTCATCGCGGACGCCGCCCCCGGCGCCCACGTGGTGAAGGCGTTCGGGGTGTGCCACGAGAGCATCTGGACGCTGGACCGGCCCGCCTTCGAGGGGGCCCCACTGGCGGTCCCGTTCTGCACCGACCAGCCGGGAGCCGCCACCCGGGTGGCGGAGCTCATCACCTCCATGGGCTACACGCCGCTGCCCTGCGGCGGGCTGGATCGTGCGGCCCTGCTGGAGGCCACGGCGGTCTTCGCCGTCGGAGTCTGGTGGTCGGGCGCCGAGGCCCGATTCGCCTTCCCTGCCCCGGCGTTGGCGCCGGGAGCCCTCGACGACTAGCCGACCGTGACCCGGGCCAGGGCCCAGGACGTGTGGTCGAAGGAGGTCCGGCTGTTGGCGTCCTCGACCACCAGCCGGAGCACCCGGACACCCCGCACGTCCAGGTCGACGGCCACCGGCCCGCCGGCCGCCGTCAGGGTGGGCGTGGTCAGCAGCAGGCGGTCGTCGCCGTAGACCTTCGCCCGGGTGGCGCCCAGGCTGCTCTGCTGCGCCGAGAAGTCGTCGATCCCGACCAGCGCGGTGAACCGCACCGCCGCTCCCCCGAGGTGGTAGGCGATGTCGCTCGGCGCGTGCACCCCCAGCCCCTTGGCGTACGCGGTGCCGCCGAAGGCGATCGGCGGGCCGTCCCCGGCCGCGTTCTTCCCGTTGGAGGCGTCCCGCTCCACCGGGCCCCAGCCGTTGGCCGCACTGATCCAGGCCAGGTCGGAGAGGTACGCGTCCGAGGTCGGCGCGGGCGGCACCGCCGGGACGGCCCGGGCGGCCGAGTAGCGGACCGCCCCCGCCGCCGCGACCGCGCTGCCCTCCGCCACCAGCACCGCGCCCGGGGGGACGGACGGCGCGGTGACCTGCCAGGAGGCCGACAGCCGCGCCCCGGCCGCGAGCTGATCCGCCGTCACCGGGCCGACCGCCGTGACGGTCCACCCGGCCGGGGCGCGCAGCGCCAGTGCGGCCGAACTCCACGGCCGCGCCGAGCCGTTGTCCAGGGTGGCCGTCACGGTGAAGGCGCGGCCCGGGACCACCGTCGCGGGCAGCACCAGCCGGGCGCCGAAGGGCTTGCGCGGGTAGACGTCCTGCCAGGAGGCCCGCATCAGGGCGACCAGCTCGGCCGCCTTGGCCGGATGGGCGGAAGCCACGTTCCGGGTCTCGCCCGGGTCGGTGGCCAGGTCGTAGAGCTCCACCTGCCACTTGTCGTCCGGCAGCGCGCGGTTGCGCTCGGGGGCGAACCGCACCGCCTTCCAGTTCTCCCGCCGGGCCGCCTCGGCCAGCCAGGTGGCGCGCTTGGCGTCCTGCGCGTTGGCCCGGCTGGTGACGCCCAACTCGTCGCGGTACCAGTAGAGGTGGCCGTGCCGGGCGGAGTCCGGGCTGCCGGTGAGCAGCGGTGCGGCCGACAGCCCGTCCACGTCGGTCGGGGCCGGGGCCCCGGCCAGCTCCGCCAGCGTCGGGAGCACATCGGTGAGCGGGGTCGGCCGGTCGCTGGTGCCCGGCCGGACCCGTCCCGGCCCCCAGGCGATCAGCGGGACGCGGACGCCACCCTCGTAGAGGTTGCGCTTGTAGCCGCGCAGCGGCCCGTTGGCGTCGAACAGGTCCGGGTCGACCCCGCCCTCCTCGTGCGGGCCGTTGTCACTGGTGACCAGGACCACCGTCCGCCCGTCCAGCCCGCGCTCGCGCAGCCGGTCGACCACCCGGCCGACCAGCGTGTCGAAGTAACTCACCTGTGCGGCATGCCCCTTGTTCGCCGCCGACCAGCTGCGCCCGGCGTAGGCACCGGTGTCCGGGACGTCGCTCGGCGCGTGCGGCACGTTCGGGGTGAGCAGCAGCAGGAACGGCTCGGCGGCGTGCGCGTCGATGAAGTCCAGGGCGTGCCGCTCCAACAGGTCGGGCGCGTACGTGCCCTTCGCACCACCGGCGTTCGCCGGGATCGCCTCCTTCACGTCGTTGTGCCACAGGTAGTCGGGGTAGTAGTCGTGCGCGTGGTCGTGGCTGACGTAGCCGTAGAACTCCTCGAAGCCCCGGGCCGTCGGGTGGCTCTCCTGGCCCGCCGCCTCCGGGCCGAAGCCCCACTTGCCGATCACGGCCGTCCGGTAGCCGCGCGCCCGGAGCAGCTGGGCGAAGGTGGTGTCCTCGGCGGTGAGCGAACCCTGCCCGCCGCCCTGCGGGTTGGCCCGCACGGTGGCGTGGCCGGTGTGCAGGCCGGTCAGCAGCGAGCCCCGGGACGGGGCGCAGACGGCGGCGGTGGAGTAGGCGTCGGTGAACCGCAGACCCTCGGCCGCCAGCGCGTCCAGGCGCGGGGTCCGGATCAACTTCTGCCCATAAGCGCCCAGTTCACCGTAACCGAGGTCGTCGGCGAGCACCACGACGAGGTTCGGCCGGGCCGGGTCGGGAGCAGCGGCCACCGGGGCGGCGGCGAGACTCACCCCGGCGCCGGTCGCGGTGGCGCCGAGGGCGACGGCCGAGGCGGACAGGAAGGTGCGACGGGTGGGCATGACGGAACTCCTCGACGGCCACGGGGGATTGCGTCGATCATCGGCCACCACCGCCCGGCAGACCATGCACACGGCATGAACGGGTTGTTGCAGGACGACGGCCCGAGTCCCCTCCGCTGCCCGCCGCCGGGGCGCCGTTCGTTCGGGCACCGTTTCCGGCCATTCCCGCCAAAGCGTGCCGGTACTGTGATCGGGCTGTGTAGGTTCACGATCCGGAAGGTGTCATTCGCCTTGCAATCGGGGGCAGTTAAGACCGACAGGACCCGACTGCCGCCACCCTCACCTCCGAAGACGGGACACGTATGAGCACCCCGAGCACCGGAACCCCCGCCACCACCCCGGCGAGCACCAGCACCCCTGCGAGCACGCCGTCGCCCGCGATCGAGGTGGACAGGGCGGCGCTGGACGGCGCGACGCCGAAGGACCTGCTGCCGAGTACCGGCAACTACCCGACGGAGATCGTCCGTTACCGGTCGGTGGTGCTCACCGACATCCCGAACGCGAAGCCGACCAGGAAGCTGACGGGTGCGATCGACCTCGGGGAGGAGAACCTGCCGTTCTACGACCGGCCGGCCGAGGGCATGATCGTCACCACCGAACAGAGCTGGTCCGCCCAGGGCGTCACGCTCGGCCGCCTGCTGCACAGCCTCGCCCTGGCGCCCGGGGAGAGCACCAAGGTCGCGGTGGTGGACTGGCAGAACACCACCAAGGCCACCGGCACGGAGAAGACCACCGAGGCCGACACGCTGTCCTCCACCACTGACCAGAACCGCTCGATCAGCGAGGTCGCCAACGCCATCGCCCGCGAGGAGCAGCACGGCGACTCGATGGGCTTCCAGTTCAGCAAGTCCTCCAGCGGCGGCGGCAGCGTCGGGTTCGCGGGGTTCTTCGGCGGCATCGGGGGGAACTGGAGCAATTCGGAGAACACCGGCTTCTCCACGGCGGTGTCGCGCTCGACCGGGGTGAAGTCGGTGGCGGACGAGGCGACGCAGCGGATCAGCGCGCGGACGCAGCAGCTGGCGACGGCGGCGCGCAGCCGGAACATGACGGTGGTGCGCGAGACCTCGCAGGCCGAGAAGGACCAGGTGCTGACGCGGGTCGTCACCAACTACAACCACATGCACGCGCTGTCGGTGCAGTACTACGAGGTCGTGCAGGTCTACACCGTGACGACCAAGCCGACCAAGCTGGAGCGCTGTCTGTTCATCCCGCTCCAGGAGCTCACCTTCACCTACTCCAGTCTCCAGCGCTACAAGGAAGTCCTCGCCTCCGCAGCGCCGGCCCACTGGGCGGCGGCGATCCGGGCGGCGAACCCGTTCGAGACCACCGTGCGCAAGCTCGACGCGCTCACCGCGCCCGAGGCGCTCCAGGCCCAGACCTTCGACGGAGTGGACCTGGCCGACATCGCCGCCGGGCCGCTGGGCGTGTACGGGGTCCGCAAGGCCGACGGCAGCCCGGTGCGCTTCGACCCCGTCAGCCGGCAGTGGAACCCGATGCCCACCACCGGCCTGTCGGGCAGCCTCAACCGGATCGCGCCCGGCAAGGACGTCGTCTGGGGCTTCCGGGCCGACAAGACGGTCGTGCACTTCGACGGGACGACCTGGAAGGCCGACCCGCAGGGCTTCAAGGGCCTGAGCCTGGCCTGCGGCGGCGACGGCACCCTCTACGTCGTCGGCGGGGACAACACGCTCTGGCAGTCCCCTCACTTCGGCACCTGGCAGCCCCTGAACGTGCAGGCCGACGAGGTCACGGCGTTCGGCGGCAAGGTCTGGTACCACCGGCAGGGGAAGATATTCGAGCGCAGCGCCACCGGCTGGTCGGAGCGGGCCGCCGCTACCCCGAACCGCCTGTCCGCCACCGCCGACGGTTCGCTCTGGGGCTTCTTCAAGTCCGGCGAAACCTCGGCGGCCCTCGTGCTGGAGCCCGGTGCGGCCACCTGGGGGCAGTCCACCAACCCCGTCCTCAAGTCGTTCACGGGCGGGACGGCGGCCATCGTCTCGGCCGTCAGCGGGGACCACTGGGTCCTCAGGAACGACGGGACGCTGCTGCGCCACCTCACCACGGCGCGGGAGACCCCGGCGGCGTTCGACTTCCCGCCGAAGACCGACTCGCCGTACGCCTCGCGGATCGACGTCTGGTACGACGAGGTCGGCATCCGCAGCATCCAGGCCGTCTTCCCCGGCCAGACCGCCCGCTGCGGCGACACCGGCGGCTCCGGCATCCTGCGCCAGGCCTCCTACACCTTCGGCGGCGCCGACAAGCTGATCTCCGTCGACGCCTGGTCCGGCACCGCCGCCCGCGGCAGCCTGGCCGGCCTGCGCCTGACGATGACCTCGGGGGTGGCCAACTTCGGCATCGCCGAGACCACCACGCTGGCCCCCGACCTGACCGAGGACGCCGGCGGCGCCTCCGCGATCTGCGGGATCTTCGGCTCCACCGTGAAGACCGGCAGCCGCACCTACGTCTCCTCGCTCGGCTTCCACGTGCGCGGCGGCAACGTCTCCCAGCAGGTGCTGGACCACCTGAACGACAACCGCCGCCACTACAGCCAGGCGGTGTGGGCCAACGCCGACGAGCTGACCCTGAGCCGGATCCTCGCCAACTACTCCTACACCCCGGCCGGCTCGACCGCCGCACCGGTACCGCTGGGCATGCTGCTGGACCCCCGGCCGATCGCCGCGACCGGCAACTACCTGGGCTTCCGCTGGAACTTCGCCAGTGAGAAGGAGCGCGAGGACTGGACCAAGACCCGCAAGGCGGCCGACAACACCTTCGGCGCCCCCGTCACCTCGACGGTGGCCATCGCCACCAAGGGCGTGTTCGCCGAGGCCGTTCTCGGCCGGGCGAACTCCGCGGAGAAGATCGACCTCACCCGGTTCTGGAACTGGAAGGACTCGCCGATCCAGATCACCCCGGCCGACATCGCCCCCGTGTCCACCGCCTCGCGCGCGCAGAACCTGGACACCAAGGTCGCACCGCTGGCCGCTTCCGAGGCCAGGTACACCCCGCTGGTGGCGATGCCCGACCCGGTCGGTCTCCAGACCGCGCAGGCCATCGCCACGGCCAACCTGTTCCGCGACATGAGCGGCATCAACAACGTCACCCAGATCCTCACCAAGGGCATCGAAGCCGCCGCCGGCAACGACAAGGCCGCCGGCGAACGCGGCCAGGAAGCCCTCAAGACCGCCACCGAGCACATGCAGAAGATGAGCCAGATCGCGGTCGACGCCGCCACCAAGCTCGCCCCCGCCGCCCTCGGGCTGCCGCCCGGCAGCGGCAACCTCACCAGCCTCGGCGGCATGATGAACCAGGACGGCAAGGACAGCAAGGACGGCGCCGCCAAGAAGTAGTCCGGCTGCACCACTCGACAGCCGTCCCTCGGCCGGCCTGCTCCGGGCAGGCCGGCCGAGGGACGGCCCCGACCCGGAGTCCGCGACGGGTCCGCACCGGCACCCTCGCCGTGGCGGCGCTCCGCCCGCTGCGGAGGCGGACGGTGACGGCCCGTCAGGATGATCGGAACGAGCCGGAGCCGAAGTTGCCCGCCCCCACCAGGTGGGCGAGGCTGAGGCCATGTCAGCCCACCTCACCGACTCCGCCCTGCTCGCCCTCCGCGCCGAGGCCGTCGACCGCTTCGGCGCCCTGGTCCGCGCCGTCCCCGACGACGCTTGGCAGGCGCCCACCCCATGTGCCGACTGGACGGTGCGTCAGCTCGTCAACCACCTCACGGCCGAACAGCTCTGGGTACCCGACCTGCTGGCCGGAGCCACCGTCGCCGAGGTCGGCGACCGCTTCGACGGCGACGTGCTGGGCGCCGACCCGGCCGGGGCCTGGACGGCGGCCGAGGCGGCGGCCCGGGCCGCCTTCGCCGCACCCGGCGCGCTGCGGCGCACCGTCCACCTCTCCTACGGCGCCCGGCACGCCGACGGCTACGCCCGGGAGATGACGGTGGACGCGATCGTGCACGCCTGGGACCTGGCCGAGGCGATCGGCGCCGACAGCACGCTCGACCCGGCCGCCACCGCGTTCGGTCTGGCCGAACTCACCCCGCAGCAGGACGCGTTGGCCGCCTCCGGGCTCTTCGACCGGCCCGTCCCGGTACCGGCCGACGCCGACCCGGGCACCCGCCTGATCGCCCTCACCGGCCGCGACCCGGCCCACCCGCTGCCCGGCCGCTGACCAGCCCCGGCGGCGCCCGGCCGACCGGGCGTCAGCCCAGCGGCGACCCGTGCGGGGCATCCCGGGATCCGGTCCGGTCGCGCTCCCCCCGGGGGGGCGGACCGCGACCGGGCATGCCGACCATCCTCACCACCGTCCCACGAGCGACACCGGCCAGGTCTCCCGACCCGACTCGACCGCCACCGGCGCGGGGCGGGGCGGGCCGGAGAGCCTCGCCGACGCACCCGGACCCAACCGGCCCGAGCGCCCTGAACTCACCCCGAGCGGGTATCCGTGGTAGGACTGCAAGTCGTTGATCAGGCCGGTCGCCCGTTCGGGAGGGCACCGGCCAGGACGGAAGGAAGCCGATGAAGGTCGGGATCGGTGAGATCGCCGCACACGCGGGCGTCAGCGAGGCCACGGTCAGCCGGGTGATCAACCGGCGCCAAGGCGTGGCGAAGGGCACCCGGGACGCGGTCGAGCGCGCCATGGCCGAGCTGGGCTACGAACGCCCGGTCCAGGGCCAGCTGATCGCCGTCTTCACCGAACACGTCTCCAACCCCTTCTTCACCGACGTCGCCGAACGGATCGAGACCGACCTCGCCCCGCACGGCCTCAAGACCGTGCTCTGCCCGGTCTTCTCCGGTGGCGTCCAGGAGCGCGACTACATCTCCTCCGTCATCGACAAGGGCATCGCCGCCGTGGTCTTCCTCTCGGCGTCCAACACCCTGGACGACGCGGACACCGAGGTCTACGAGATCCTGCGCACCCGCCGCATCCCCTACGTCGGCGTCAACGGCGCCTTCGCCGACGGCGTCCCGGCCCCGGTCTTCTCCACCGACGACCGGCAGGCGGCGGAGCTCGCGGTCGACCACCTGTACAAGCTCGGCCACCGCAGCATCGGCATGGTCTCCGGCCCGGCCGGCAACCGCCCCGCCGACCTCCGGGTCCGGGGCTTCCTCGACGCCACCGTCCGGCGCGGCCTCACCGACGCCGATCGCCCGGTGGTCCGGCAGTCCTACACCGTCGAGGGCGGCCAGGCCGCCGCCACGTCCCTGCTCGCCGCCGGCGCCACCGCCATCGTGGCGGCCAGCGACTTCATGGCCCTCGGCGTGATCCGGGGCGTGCGCCGCCAGGGCCGCTCCGTCCCCGACGACGTCTCGGTGGTCGGCTACGACGGCACGATGATCACCGAGTTCACCGATCCCCCGCTCACCACCGTCCGCCAACCCACCGAACGCCTCGCGCACGGCGTCTCGCGCGCCGTCCTCGACCTGGTCGGCGGCCGGGAGACCCCGGCCGGCGAGCTGCTCTTCGATCCCGAGCTCGTGGTCCGCAACACCACCGGCCCGGCGCCGTCCTCCTGACACCGCTTCACCTCCAGCCCTCCCCTTCCTCCCTCACCCTCCCTCGGACGAGTGGCACAGGGCGGGTGGGGGTGCGCTCCACCGGGAACGCACCCCCACCCGCTGACCTCCTGCTGCTCACGGCCCGGAGCTGCCCGGGGCGCTGGTTCTCGTCGAGCACCGCTGCGGTGCTTCACCGAGGAGGAGCCGTCGGTCGGCCGGGCGTCCCGCACCGTTGCCGATCCGTGACCTGACGTCCCGTCGGCCGGGCATCCGGGGCAGGCACCCACCTCCGCCTGGTAGGGTCCGGCCCGACCTCCTGCACTCCCGGCCCCGGGCCGCCTGCGGCGCTCACGCGCAGCAGAGGAACCGAGTGTGAACGCACGCCCCCGCCCCCGGAACGGCCTGACCGTCCCGGCCGCCATCGCCGCCGTCCTGGCCCTGACCGGCGCCGTCACCACCACCCCCGCCTGGGCCGCACCCGTGCTGGCCACACCTGCGGCGCCGCCCGCAGCAGCGCCCGCCACGACCGTTCCGACCGTGGCCTGCGAGAGCCAGGACTCCCCGGACAAGGGCTGGATCCAGGTCTTCTACGTCCACCGCGAGGGCCGCAGCCGCTTCGGCGAGCTGCGCGAGGGCATCCAGCGGATCGCCTGGGACGTCGACCAGACCTTCGACGCCAGCGCCCGCCGCTTCGGCCAGAACGACAGCCGCCGCCTGCGCTTCGTGCAGACCCCGGACTGCCGCATCGAGGTCACCCCGATCGCCCTGGCCGGGCTCCCCGACACCCTCGCCCTGGGCAAGGTCGGCGAGGCCGTGGAGAAGGCCGTCCGGAGCCAGGTCGCCAAGGGCGACGACCGCTGGTTCCAGCGCCACAAGCCGCTCTACTTCGTGGACGTGGAGGGCGCGGACGGCTGCGGCATCGGCGGCGGCAGCGACGCGGGCGGCCTCGGTGACGGCTTCGGCATGACCACCCTCGACTGCTGGGGCGAGGCCGCGATGACCCACGAGCTGATCCACGGCTTCGGCATCAGCCACTGCGACGAGAACCACGAGCAGGGCAACGACCCGATCTGCCGGGGCTACGACCCCACCCCGCGCTGCGACGACGTGCTGGCGGGCTTCGTCCTGGACTGCCGCAAGGACGAGTTCGCCTACTTCGACCCGCGCCCGGCCCCGGGCAGCGTCCTCGACCGCGAGCCCGGCCGCAACGTCGCCAACAGCGCCTACCTGATCCGCAGTCAGCCCACCCCCGCCCTGGACGTCCGCCTGCTCAACCTCTCCACCGGGGCCTGCCTCACCGCCGCCGGACCGGACCGGGCCTGCGGCCCCGCCGAGACCTGGCAGCGGACCGTCCGCGCCGACGGCTACCTGCGCTTCGAGCTCAAGGGCACCGGCACCTGCCTGACCGCGCCGGCCACCGACCCGAAGGGCGCCGCCCTGGCCGCCTGCAACGACGGCGACCAGCGGCAGAACTGGTGGGTGGAGGACGGCTACGGCCCGCTCAAGGACCACCTTCAGCTGATCAACCGGGCCACCACCGAGCGGATCGCCGGCGGCGGCGACAGCGGCAGCTACAAGCTGCTGCCAGCCGGCGCCCCGGTGCCCTCGGCGGCCCCGACCCCGAACGCCGCGCCCAAGCCGACCACCTCCGGCTCCACCCCCACCGCCCGCCCCTCGGCGAGCCCGACCCGCTCCAAGGCGGCCGTCCCGGACGCCCCGATCCGCCCGTCCGGCAGCACCTCCCCCTCGGCCCGCCCCGCCGGCAGCACCCCGGTGTCGGGCACCGCCGCCCCCGACACCGGCACCGGCCTGGCGGCCACCGGCACCGACTCAGACACCCTGCTGGTGTCCGCCGTCGGCGGCCTGGCCCTGCTCGGCCTCGGCGCCGGCCTGCTGCTCGGCAACCGTCGCCGCCGCGCCCGCGCGGCCTCCCGGCACGGCCGCTGACCGACCGGGCCCCGGACGGACCGCCGTCCGGGGCCCGGCCCTGCACTCAGGCCGCCATCGTGCGACGGCTCGGCCGGGCCCGGGCCGGGATCCGCACCACCCGGCAACCCGCCGCACCGAGCAACCGCAGGGCTGCCGCACTCTCCGCGTCGTCGGCGGAGAACACCCACGGTCCGGGGATCAGCACCACCCGGTGCCGACCCGCCAGCACCTGCCGGACCAACTGCTCGAAGGCGGGCCGGTGTTCGGCGTCGGCGTAGCCACTGTCGAGGTAGATCGTCGGCGGCCTCATACCCAGGCGCAGCGCGAAGCGCCGGGTGGCCTCCTGATAGGCCGTCATGCGGCGCGGGTCCTGCGGGTGGCAGCGCAGGTAGACGGCCGGTACGGGGACGGGGACGGGGACGGGGCTGAGGGTACCCATCGTCGGCTCCTCGGGTCTGCGGGCCCGGCCGTGGCGGGTGACCGCCCGGCCGGTTGGTTCCGAGCACCACCCTCCTCGCCCTGGCCCGGCCCCGGTACGGGGAAACCACGGACAGCACCACGGACGTCCCGCCCGCACCCCGGCCCCGTCGAGCTCACCGACGCGGGCCCGCCCACCCTCGACAGCAGCGCCTCCCACCCGCCGCCGGAGTCGGCCGAGGTGCCGCCGGCCCGGCAACGCCGGACAGCCTCCGGAGCACGGTCCTGCCCGTCCCCGGAGGCCGGACACGCCCGCGCCCGACTCCCCGCCCTGCCTCCGGGGCCCGGAATAGACTGGGCAGCCTGATGGCGGCCACCGACACCCTGCCGGCCGAGGTCTCCAGCTTCGTCGGCCGGCGACGCGAACTCACGGCGGTCCGCGAAGCGCTCGCGGCCACCCGCTGCCTGACCCTGCACGGCATCGGCGGCGTCGGGAAGACCCGGCTCGCCCTGCGCGCCACCGCCGACCTGCGCCGGGCCTTCCCGGACGGCACCTGGTTCGTCGAGCTGGCCGAGACCGCCGACGGCGCGCTGCTCGCCCAGACCGTCGCGGAGCGGCTGAACCTCAACGACCCCTCCGGCCGCCCGCCCGAGGCCGTGCTCACCCGCTACCTGGAGACCCGGCACGCCCTGCTCGTCCTCGACAACTGCGAGCACCTGCTCGACGCCTGCGCGGCCCTGGTGGACACCCTGCTCCGGGCCGCCCCGGCGCTGCGGGTGCTGACCACCAGCCGGACGGTGCTGGGCATCGACGGCGAGCGGGTGCTGGAGGTCCGTCCGCTCTCCCTCCCGGACCCGACGGGCACCGGCACGCCCACCGGTTCGGACGCGGTGGACCTCTTCGTCGAGCGGGCCGGCGACGTCTCACCCGGCTTCCGGCTGGACGACGCCAACACGGCCGCCGTGGCCGAGCTCTGCCGCCGCCTGGACGGCCTCCCGCTCAGCCTGGAGCTGGCCGCCCGTCGGCTCCGGGTGTTGACGGTCCCCCAGGTACTGGGCCGGCTGGACGACCGCTACCGCCTGCTGGTCGGCGGTAGCCCGGCCGCCCGGCCGCGCCAGCAGACCCTGCGGGCCCTGGTGGACTGGAGTCACGACCTCTGCTCCCCGCCCGAGCGGCTGCTCTGGGCGCGGCTCTCGGTGTTCCCCGGCGGTTTCGACCTGGACGCCGCCGAGGCGGTCTGCTCCGGCGACGGCCTCGCGGTGGACGAGGTGCTCGACCTGCTCGGCGGCCTGCTCGCCCAGTCGGTGCTGACGGTGGACCGCAGCGGCCCCCGGGCCCGGTACCGGATGCTGGAGACCCTGCGCCAGTACGGACGGCACCGGCTCGCCGACGCCCCGGCGGCGGCCGAACGGGTCGCCCTGCGGCACCTGGACTGGTGCCTGGAGCTGGCCGCCACCGCCCGGGCCGACTGGTTCGGCGAGCAGCAGGCGGAGGTCTTCACCCGTCTCCGGGCCTGCCACCCCAGCCTGCGGGCTGCCCTGGAGCTCTGCGCCACCCGGCCCGACCGCACCACCGACGGCCTGACCCTGGCCTCCCTGCTGGCCTACCACTGGATCGCCACCGGCTTCCTCTCCGAGGGCCGGCACTGGCTGGCCCGGCTGCTGGCCGCCGACGACTCGGCGGGCCCGCCCCGGGCGCTCGCGCTCTGCACCGCCGCCCGGCTGGCCGCGCTCCAGGGTGACGGCCCGTCAGCAGCCGCCCTGCTGGCGGAGGGCAGCACCCTCGCCGAGCGGCTGGCCGACCCGCCCGCGCTCGCCCAGGCCCGGTACGCCGCCGGGCTGGCCGCGCTGACCGACGACGACCTCCCCCGGGCCCGGGCCCTGCTGCGGGAGGCGTTCGCGCTCCAGGAAGAGGCGGCCGACGACCCGGCCGGGCTGGTCACCACCGGCATCCACCTGGCCTCGGTGGAGGCCCGGCTGGGCACGGGCGAGCGGGCTGCCGCCCTGCACGAGCGCTGCCTGCGGATGTGCACGGAGCGCCGGGAGGGCTGGTTCCGCTCCTGGGCGCTCTGGGCCCGGGGCGTCGAGGTGCTGCGGGACGGCGCTCCGGCCCGGGCCGAGCTGCTGGTGCGGGAGGCCCTGCAACTGCGCCGGGCCTTCGACGACCGCCTCGGGGTCGGCCTCTGCGTGGCGGCCCTGGCCTGGACCGCCGTCGCCCAGGGCCGTCCCGGGGCGGGCGCCCGCCTGCTCGGCGCGGCCGAGGCCGTCCAGGAGTCGGCCAGCTCGCACCTCTTCGACCACCTCCGGGAGGACCGCCGGCGCAGCGTGGACCTCGCCCGGCAGCAGCTCGGCGACACCGCCTTCGACCGGGCCGTGGCCGAGGGCCGCACCCTGGGCTACGAACGGACGGTGGCCCTCGCCCTCGACGAACCCGAACCCCCCGCCCCGGCCGCCACCGCCCGCCCGGGCCGCAGCGGGCCCCTGACCCGCCGGGAGACCGAAGTCGCCGAGCTGGTCGCGGACGGGCTCTCCAACCGCGAGATCGCCGAACGGCTCGTCATCTCCACCCGCACCGTGGAGTCCCACGTCGAACACGTCCTGGCCAAGCTCGCCTTCACCTCCCGCGCCCAGATCGCCACCTGGATCACCGAACGCCGCACCGGGACAAGCTCCGACTCCGGCGGTGGCACCGGCCGACACTGACCGGAAGGCCGGCCGAATCACCGCCGCAGGACCGGCTCAGCCACCCTCGGGGCCGTGCGGGCCCCGGGCGATCAGGCCGGCGAGTGCCTGCCGCACGATCCGTCGGAACCGCACCCCCTCGTCCTCCGCCGGCTCCGCCTCCGACTGCCCGGCCATGGCCGCCGCGAGGTACGGGTGTCCACCCCGGGCCGCGGTCTCCCCGAGGTACCCGGCCTGCGCCGCCTGACGGCCGTTCAGTTCACGGCCGGCCTGCGACTCCGCGCGGGCGAACTGCTCGGTCAGGGCGTTCAGCACGGCGGTCACCTCCAGGGCTGCCCGGCCGGGCAGCCCTGCCGGGGCGAGCGCCCGCAGCGCGTACTCCAGGAAGTCCATCCCGCGCGGACCGATCCGGAGCGGCTCCGGGGGCACGTCGACCAGCCAGCGATGCCGCAGCCGCACGGCCCTCGCCCGGACCGCGAGTGCGACCAGGTCCTCGACCGGGTCACCGGTGAGCGGCACGGCCAGGTCGATCTCGCCCGCGACCGCGTCGGTCATCAGGTCGAGCAGGTCGTCCCGGGAGCCGAGGTAGCGGTACAGCGACGCCTGCCCGGTGCCCAGCTCCGCGCCGACCTGACGCATCGACACCGCCGCGAGGCCGTCCCGGTCAGCCAGCCGGACGGCGACCCCGGCCAGCTCCGCGCGGGTGTGCCCGGCGGCGGGCCCGCGGGCACCACGCTCCGGCCGGGTCCAGACGATGACGGGCTCCTGGGCCACGCGTGCACCTTCCTCTCTGCTCCGCTGTCCTGTCGCTGCCTGCAAGCGTCCCCTATGCTGAAACTGCGAACTACATTCGCACTTTATCGGGAGGCCGCCATGTCCGAATCCGCCCAGCACCCCTGGACCCCCGTCCGCTTCGCCGAGAACGGGCCGGTCCGCCTCGCGTACGACCGATTCGCCGGGCCGGCCGCCGGGGAGCCGCTCCTGCTGATGACCGGCCTCGGCGTCAACCGGCTCTGGCTCCCGGACGGCCTGTGCCACCTCCTCACCGCCGCCGGCTTCGCCGTCGCCCGCTACGACCAGCGCGACGGCGGCGAGTCGACCCACCTGCCGCCCGTCGCCACCGGGAACCCCGTCACCGCACTGTTCCGCAAGCGCGGCGACGCCTACACGGCCGAGGACATGGCGGACGACGCGATCGCCGTCCTGGACGCGCTGGCCTGGCCGTCCGCCCACCTGCTGGGCGTCTCGCTCGGCGGGGCGATCGCCCAGCGGGTGGCCCTGCGACACCCCGGCCGGGTCCGGACCGTGACGACGATGTCGGCGGTTCCCGGCGATGTCGCGGGCCTGCGGACCCTGCGGTTCATCCGGCTGGGGACCCTCGCCAAGTTCACCCGGCTGAAGTTCCCAGCCACCCGGGAGGGCGCGGTCGCCGCGAGCGTCGCGGTCGCCCGGCTGCTCGCCTCCCCGGCCCGCCCCTTCGACGAGGACGCCGCCCGCGCGACCGCCGAACGCACCGCCGACGCGGGCGTCCACGACCAGCAGGCGCAGAGCCGCCAGATCGGCGCCCAGTGGCACGGCGGGCCGATCAGCGTCCTCCGGCACCCGACCCTGGTCCTGCACGGTGCCGACGATCCCCTGATCAAGCCCACCGCCGCCACGGCCATCGCCGCCCGGATCCCGAACGCCCGCAAGCTGCTGCTGCCCGGGGTCGGCCATGAACTGCCCGAACCGGTCTGGCCCACCGTCGTCGGCGAGCTCCGCGCACTGGCCGACGCGGACGCCGGCCGAGGCGTGCGTCCGTAGGAGACCTCGCATAGCGGCGCCGACTCGGCCTGCGGCACGCCGGAGCTCCGCACGGGCTCCGTCAGTCGGGCCTGCGGCCGGGGACGCTGACACACCGTCACAGTGCGGCGGGCGGGTCCCGGAGCGCAGAGCGTCAGATCGGCCGATCGGGATCGTCCAGCCAGGCGCCACGGCCGCTCGGTTCACGGTGAGGCCAAGACATAGGACGGGGTCGCCCCGCGTGGCATCGCGACGCTCCACACATCAGTGACGCCCCGTCAGGAGTGCGTGCGCACGGACCGGGTGTGGCCGGCTCCGGGGAACCGGCCACACCGGCCAGGGGCCGGAGGTCAGTGGGTCTTCAGCCACCAGTCGACGACGGCGACCAGGACGGGGGCCGGGGCCTGGGTGAGCAAGGCCAGCAGGGCGGTGCGGCCGACCTGACGGACGGTCAAGGTGCGGGTGGGCGAGGTGCCCACCGGCACGTCAGAGGTGGACTCGTCGGCGGACTCGGGCTTGGCGGTCGGGGCGTTGGTCACAGGGGGTCCTCTCGGTGGCCGCTGATACGGGGTCGCCGGGCCCGGTGTTGGTTTCGAAGGTGTCACCGACAGCCACCGGGAGTCCCAACATGCGGGCGCAGAGGGCATGGTGAGCACTACGCTGCTGGTCGGTGACGGGGTACCCCGGGTACCCGCCGACCCCCTTGCGGGCAGGGCGGGCACCTGCGGGTGGGTGAGAGGCGGGGCGGCATGGCGGTGCCGGGGGGCGAGTCGGAGCCGGGTCCGAAGCGGCATTCGCTGCATCTGGGCCTGCTGGAGCTGAAGGAACGGGCGCAACAGGCTCGCAAGGCGCAGGGGGCCCTCTACGGGCAGGCGGTACTGGAGAGTGCCGTCCGCCGCACCGAGCGAGCCGGGACCGGGACCTTCGCCGGCCAGCGGATCAGTTCCTGGGTGCCTGCGGCCGACCGCGGCCGTGAGGCACAGGTCCCGCAGGACATCGAGGTGCTGATGGCGGTGGTGGCGGTGTGGTCCTCGTGGGCCGGGGCGCAGTCACTGGTGGAAGACGGCCGGCTGAACGCGCGCTGGCTGCGCGCGGAGCGGCCCCGGTGGGAGCGGCTCCTGGAGGAGGCCCGTGCGGAACGCGACGCCGCCCGGACGGCCGTTGACGGCACCGATGACCAAGAGCGGCTGCAGGAAGTCGAGTTGGCGGCCTCGGTGGCGGCGTACCGGCAGCGCGTGCAGCAGGTGCACCGGCGGCTGGACCTCGACGTCCTGGGGGCCTCGGGCAGTGCCGGCGAGCAGCCGGAGATCGAGGTGCGGCAGGTCTTCATGCCGCAGTCGTGCCGCCCGCATGTGGTCAAGGTCCCGGGTGAGGTCCGCCGGTTGCTGATGGCAGCAGGCGAGCTGGCGGAGGCGGATCTGCCGCCCGGCCTGGAGGCCGACGCGGCGCGCGACCTGCGCAAGGACTACCACGGGCAGCCCGCGCGGCCGGTGCTGGAGGTGCTCGCGGGCGAGGGCGGGCGGCGGATGGTGGTGCTGGGAGATCCCGGTGCGGGCAAGTCGACGCTGGTCAAGTTCGCCGCGCTGGCGTTGGCCGGAGCACCGGAGGAGGTACCGGCCGAACTCGCCGGGTTGTCCGGACTGGTGCCGGTGGTGGTCGAGTTGCGGCAGTACGCGCAGGCACAGTGGCGTGAGCGGACGATCGAGGACTTCCTGGAGCACGTGGAGCAGCAGGACCGGATGTGCCTGCCGCGCACGGATCTGGAGCGCCTGCTGGCTCTGGGCCGGGCGGTGGTGTTCTTCGACGGCCTGGACGAGGTCTTCGATCCGCAGGTGCGGGCGCAGACCGCACGACGGATCACCGCGTTCGCCGCAGCCCACCCGGGGGTTCGGGTGGTCGTGACCTCGCGTGAATACGGCTACCGGGCCGGGGAGTTCACCGCGGCGGGCTTCACCCAGGTGATGCTCCAGGACCTGGAACGCGGGCAGGTCGAGCGGTTCATCCGGCTCTGGTACGCCGCCGCGCATCCGCAGAGGCCGTCACTGGCTGCGCAGTTGAGCGAGCGTCTGCTGGGGGCGGTGCGGGGGGTGCGGGCGGTGGCGGAGCTGGCGGGCAACCCGCTGCTGCTCACCGTCGTCGCCTCGATGGGGCTCGGCAAGACCATCCCCCGGGAACGGCGCGAGGTCTACGCCCACGCGGTGGAGGTGCTCATCGAGCAGTGGGACAAGGACGCCAAGTTTCTCCACCCGCACGCGCACGTCACCGGCGAGGCGGCCCAGGCGCTGGAGTGGCTCGACGTCGACCGGCGCCTGAAGGTGCTGCAGCGCATCGCCCGCCGCATGCAGGAAGGCGCCGGGCGCCCGGCGGGCACGTTCATCCAGCACAGCGAGCTGACCGCCATCATCAGCGCCTACCTGACCGAGCAGAACGTCTCCCGCACCGCCTCCGACATCGCCGCCGGCCACGTGGTCGCGCGACTGCGTGACCGCAACTTCCTGCTCGCCCACTACGGTGGCGGCATCTACGGGTTCGTCCACCGCACCTTCCTCGAGTACCTGGCCGCCAGCGACCTCCTGGAGCGCTCCCGCGAGGAGGAGTGGACCCGCGACGAGACCGTCGCAATCCTGGCCGAACGTGCACAGGACCCCGCCTGGCACGAGGTCCTGCTGCTCACGGCCGGCAGCCTTCCTCAACGGGGCGTGGCGGCTCTCATCGCGAACCTGCTCCACCAGCACCAACGCCGACGCAAGTCCGATGGATGGTCAGTACCGATGCTGGTACTGGCCATCCGGGTCCTGGCCGAGGTCAAGGAGATCGGCGCCTCGCCCACACCGAGGACGAAGGACCGGCACCTGTCGGTAGCCGCGCAGAGCGACGCCGTCATCGACGCCCTCACCATCACGCTTCGCTGGATCCCGTATCCCTCCATCCACGAGGCCCTGCCGGCCCTCGGGACCTTCGACCGCTTCTGGAGCGGCCGCGAACGCTACCTGCGCTGGTACCACGCCCACGGGACACAGAGCGGCTCGAGCACCGCCGGCAGCGTCGCCGCGGCTCTGAGCTGGGACTGGGACGGGGCCCACCAGCACACGCGCATTCCATGGGACCCGTTCCTCCGTACTGCAGCGTTGCGGGTGCTCGGAGAACGATGGCCGGAGCGGGACGACAGCCGGCGAGCCGTCCTGGCCGCCACCACCGATGCCGACCCCCAGGTGCGCCGCACCGCCCTCCGCCTGCTCGGGCGGTACTGGCCGGAGCGGGACGACAGCCAGCACGCCGTCCTGGCCGCCGTCGAGGACACCGACACCGACACCGATGCCATCGTCCGCCGCACCGCCCTCGACACGCTCGGGGAGTACTGGCCGGAACGCGACGACAGCCACGCAGCCGTCCTGGCCGCCACCCAGGACACCCACCCGGACCTGCGCCGCACCGCCCTCAACCTCTTGGGGGAGTACTGGCGGAATCGGAGTGAGAGCCACCGAGCCGTCCTGGCCGCCACCACCGACACCCACCCCGAAGTCCGCCACACCGCCCTCTACACACTCGGAGACTGCTGGCCGGAACGCGACGACAGCCACACAGCCGTCCTGACCGCCACCCAGGACACCGATCCCAACCTCCGCGCCATCGCCCTCGATGCCCTCGGACACTACTGGCCGGAAGGGCACGGCAGCCACGGCCTCGTCCTGGCCGCTACCACCGACACCCACCCCGAAGTCCGCCACACCGCCCTCTACGCACTCGGGGAGTACTGGCCGGGCCACGACGACAGCCACACGGCCGTCCTGACCGCCACCCAGGACACCCAGGCCGGTGTCCGCGCCATCGCCATCGACGCCCTCGGTCGGCACTGGCGTGAGCGGGACGACAGCCACCGCCTCGTCCTGGCCGCCACCACCGACACCCACCCCGAAGTCCGCCGCAGTGCCATCCAAGTCCTCGGAGACTGCTGGCCAGAACGCGATGCCAGTCACCGCGCCGCCGTTGCCGCCACCAAGGACACCGACGCCCACGTCCGTGCCGGCGCCCTCGACTCCCTCGGACAGTATTGGCCAGAGTCGGACCACAGCCACCACGCCGCCGTAGCCGCCACCAGGGACACCGACACCCAGGTCCGCCGCACCGCCCTCCGTCTGCTCGGACGCTGCTGGCCGGAACGGGACGACAGCCACGGCCTCGTCCTGGCCGCCACCCAGGACACCCACCCCGACATCCGCGACAGCGCCCTCGACATCCTCGGTCAGTACTGGCCGGAACGGGAGGACAGCCGACAGGCCGCGCTGGCCGCCACCCAGGACACCCATCCCCGCATCCGCCGCACCGCCCTGGACCTGCTCGGGGAGTACTGGCCGGAACGGGAGGACAGCCGACACGCCTTCCTGGCCGCCACGGCCGACTCCGACACCGAGGTCCGCCGCACTGCCCTACAGGTCCTCGCGGTGCGGTTCCCGGCCCTGGCATGGCCGGTCGTGTGCGGGCACACCGATGAGGAGCAGCCGCCTGACGTCAGGATGTGCGTGATCAAGTTGCTCACACTGCTGTGGCCGGACGCGCCGGACACTCTTCCCCTCATTCGCGCAATGGAGCGGCACGACGACGAGGACATTCGCCGGACCGCCGGGGAGGCACTGTCGTTCTTGGGTACGCAGTGACCGACCAGCCCCTCCGGGGTTGATCACCGAGGATCCACCCTCAGCCTCGGACGGGTTCTCGACACCAGAGCAGTGCGGGACCTCCGCCGGCGCAGGCAGCAGGTCGTCGGCCCGCACGAAAACCCGCCCTGGTAGCCGGACTTCGCCGATCGCCGTTCCGTGCGGTGCCCGTGCGTGGCAGGGTGCTGGCAGGTACGCGGGTGAGGGGGAGCGATGGGACTGTGGGAGCAGGTGCCGGCGCTGGTCGGGGTGGTGGTGGGGGCCGTGGGGTCGATCGCCGCGTCGAGCGTCGCGGAGCGGAGCCGGTGGCGGCGGACACGGGCCGAGCGGTGGGACGAGAAGCGGTTCCAGATCTACGTGGGGTACGCGAACGCGCTGAAGGCGCAGATCCGGATCGCACAACGGATCGGGGCGGCCCGGGGGTTCGCCAACGTGGTCGACCCGTTGGAGCCGGAGGAGGGCTTGAAGCTGCTCGCCGAGGCGGAGTCGCGGCGGGCTGCCGAGTGGGAGTCGGTGCTGCTGGTGGGGGACGCGGAGACCGTCGCCGCTGCCCGGGCCTGGCACGAGGCGGTGTGGAACGTGGAGCTGTACGCACGGGGTCTGCGGACCGATCCGGTCGGGTGGGCGCAGGCGGAGCAGGTGATGAGCCGGGCCCGGGACGCCTTCTACGAGCGGGCGCGCGGCGACCTCGGGATCGCCGGGCCACCGCCGCCCTCGGGCAACTGGCCGCGGCCCTGGCAGGCGGAGAGCGGAATCCCCGGCGGCGGCTGAGCACCTGACGGGTGGTGAGCGGAGGCACGGGCGGCGGTCGGGGAGGGATGAGCGGCCACTGCCCCTCCCCGACCGGTCCGCCCCGCCCTCTCCTGCCGTCAGGCCGGACGGATCGTCAGGACCGTCTCGGCCCCGGCGGTCAGGTGCAGGTCCTCGTCCTTCCGGAGGTGCGGGACCACCCGTCCCACCCCGTCCGTGACCGTCACCGGGCCGGTGCCGGCCGGCAGGCGGACCGTCAGCTCGCCCGCGCCGACGGTGCCGACCCGGGCCCAGGTCAGGGTGCCGGCCGCCCAGCCGATGCCGACGGTCACCCCGCCCGGGGCGCGCAGGCCGGTGACGGTCCCCTCCGGCCAGTCCGCCGGGAGGGCGGGCAGCAGGCGCAGCACGTCCTGGTGGGACTGGAGCAGGCAGCGGGCGATGGCGGCGGTGGCGCCGAAGGTGGCGTCGATCTGGAAGAACTCGGGCGGGCACATCCCGGTGAGGTTGGGGAAGGTGTAGGCGGCGAGCAGTTCGGTCAGCGCGCGGTGGGCCGACGCACCGTCACCGAGCCGGGCGGCCAGCGCCGCCGCCCAGGCGGCGCTCCAGCCGGTGCTGCCGCCACCGTGGTCGAGCCGGTGGCGGAGGGCGGCGGCTGCGGCGGCGGCCGGGCCGGGGGTGGTGACCGGATCGATCCGCTCGCCGGGGAACAGGCCGTACAGGTGGGAGAAGTGCCGGTGGCCCGGGTCCTCGGGTGGGAAGTCCCCGTCCCACTCCTGGAGCCGGCCCCCGGCCCCGACGCCCGGCTCGCGCAGCCGGGCGCGGGCCTGGTCCAGCCGGTTCGCGAACTCCTCGTCGGTGCCCAACTCCCGTGCTGCGGCAGCACAGTCGGCGAACAGCTCGCGCGCCAGCTCCAGGTCCATGGTGGTACCGGCGGTGACGGCGGCGTAGCCGCCGCCGGGGGTGCGGAAGTGGTGCTCGGGCGAGGTGGAGGGGCAGGTGACCAGCGCGCCGTCCCCGTCCTCGACCAGGAAGTCCAGCAGGAAGAGCGCCGCGCCGCGCATCGCGGGGTAGGCGCGCTCGGCCAGGAAGGCGCGGTCCCCGCCGTAGCGGTAGTGCTCCCACAGGTGGGCGCAGAGCCAGGCTCCGGCCATCGGCCACATCGCCCAGCTCGGCGAGCCGGCCACCGGGGCGGTCGGGCGCCAGAGGTCGGTGTTGTGGTGGACGGTCCAGCCCCGGCAACCGTAGAGGTCACGGGCGGTGGGGGCACCGGCCTCGGCGAGGTCCTCGACCAGGCTCAGCAGCGGTTGGTGACACTCCGCCAGGTTGGTGATCTCGGCCGGCCAGTAGTTCATCGGCAGGTTGACGTTGGTGGTCCAGTTGCTGTTCCACGGCGGGGCGGTGTCGTCGTTCCAGATGCCCTGGAGGTTGGCGGGCTGGCTGCCGGGGCGGGAGGAGGCGATCAACAGGTAGCGGCCGTAGGCGAACAGCAGGGCGGTCAGTCCTGGGTCGTGGCGGGTGGCGCGGAAGGCGGCCAGCCGCTCGTCGGTGGGCAGGGCGCTAGTGGGCAGGGCGCCGACAGCCCCGGCCGGGCCGAGCCGGAGCGAGCAGCGGCGGTACAGCGCCCGGTGGTCCCGGACGTGCTCCTCCAGCAGTTCGCGGTACGGCCGGGCCACGGCGGTGGCGAGCACGTGGCACGCCTCCCGCACCGGGCCGTCCTCGGGGCCGACGGGCCGCTCGCGCCAGCCCCGGTAGCCGGTGGCCAGGGCGATCGTCAGGGTGGCCCGGTCCGCGCCGGTGACGGTGAGGGTCCCGTCCTCCGCCGCCCGCACGGTGCCGCCGACGGCCTCGACGTGCAGGGCCGCCGCGAAGCCGGTGCCGGCGTCGGGGAGGTAGGTGAGCGGGGCCGGGCGGTCGAACTCCAGGTGGGCCGGGGCCCGGCCGGTGAGCAGTGCGCCGGACGGGCCGACGGCGTGGGTGGTGCGGGGGTGGGGGGAGGTCAGCCGAGCCGAGAAGGCGAGCGCGCCGGGCCGGTCGACGGTGAGGTCCAGCACCAGCACACCGGCCGGTGCGGACTGGAACGCCTCGCGCCGGTGGTGCACCCCGCCGCGCAGGTACTCGACGGTGTGGACGGCCCGGTCGAGATCGAGCACCCGGGCGTAGCCGGTGGCCTCACTTGCCCGGCCCCCCGCCTCCGGACCAGCCACACCCGCCCGGCCCCCCGCCTCCGGACCGGCCGCATCCGGGAAGTCCAACAGCAGGGCACCCAGCGGCTGGTAGCCCTGCCCGAACGGCCCCTGGAAGCCGGCCGCCAGCCGGTCCGCCCGTTCGTGGTCCCCGTCGCGCAACACCGCGTCCCGCAGCGCGGGCAGCCCGGCGGCGGGCGGCGGCCCGGTACGGGCCGGCACCGGGCCGCCGGACCACAGGGTGTCGGCGTTGAGGTCGATCCGCTCCTGCCGGACACCGCCGTGGATCATCGCGCCGTCGCGGCCGTTGCCGAGCAGCAGGGCCTCGGTGGCGGTGGTGGCCGGGGCGGCGTAGTGCAGCTGATGGACCATCGGTTCGTCGTCCTCCCGGAGGATTCGCGGGTCGCTCACCACTCGGCGAACGACCCGTCGGTGTGCTGCCAGAGCGGCGGGCGCCAGGCGTGGCCGGTGCGGGCGGCCTCCCGGACGACGCCCTCGTCCACCTCGATACCCAGGCCCGGGCCCTCCGGGCGGCGGATCCGGCCGTCCGTCATGTCGAAGACCGAGGGGTCGCGGACGTAGGCCAGCAGGTCGTTGCCCTCGGCGTAGCCGATGCCCAGACTCTGTTCCTGGATCAGGAAGTTGGGGGTGGCGAAGTCGACCTGGAGGCTGGCCGCCAGGGCGATCGGGCCGAGCGGGCAGTGCGGGGCGAGCAGGGCGTCGTGGGTCTCGGCGGCGGCGGCGATCCGGCGCACCTCGGAGATGCCGCCCGCGTGCGAGAGGTCGGGCTGCACCACCGCCACCCCGGCCGCCAGCGGCTCGGCGAACTCCCGCCGCGAGAACAGCCGTTCACCGGTGGCGATCGGGATCGGGGTGGACTCCACGATCCGCCGCAGCTGCGCGCCGTGCTCGGGCAGCACCGGCTCCTCGACGAAGAACGGCCGCACCGGCTCCAGCAGCGGCAGGATCGCCAGCGTGGCGGCGGTGGAGAACCGGCCGTGCACGTCGATCGCGATGTCCACCTCGTCCCCGACCGCCTCCCGCAGCACCCGCATCCGGTGCGCCCAGAACTCCAGGTCGCGCTTGGACGGGATCGGGTCGGCGGCCTCGGTCAGGTTGACCTTGACGGCGGTGAAGCCCTGGGCGACCTTGACCTTGGCGTCGGCGGCCAGCTCGTCCGGGTCGAGGCCGTGCACCCAGGTGTACATCCGCACGGTGTCCCGGACGGCGCCGCCGAGCAGCGCGTGCACCGGCACGCCGAGCGCGCGGGCGGTGATGTCCCAGAGCGCCTGGTCGATCCCGGCGACGGCGCTCGAGAAGACCGGGCCGCCCCGGTAGAAGCCGGACTTGGTGAGGGTCTGCCAGTGCTGCTCGATCCGCCGCGGGTCCCGGCCGACGAGGTACTCGAAGTGGGTGTCGACCACCGCCTTCACCGCCTCGGCCCGGCCCTCGACGATGGGCTCGCCCCAGCCGCTGATCCCGGCGTCGGTGTCGACGCGCAGGAACAGCCAGCGGGGGGCAACCAGGAAGGTCTCCCAGCCGGTGATCTTCATGCCAGTCCTCCTGAGGGCGTGTCAGTCTTCGTGCGGGTGACGCTGCGTACGGATCAAGCTGCGTACGGGGCAGGCGGTCCGGGTCGGGGGCAGCCCGCCTGTGGGTCGGCCGGTCCGGCCCGCCTGCGGGTCAGCGGGTGATGTCGTCGGTCTGCCGGTCGTCCTGCGCCGCGACCTCGTCCCAGGTCGGCAGGCCGTCCCAGTCCCCGACCGTGGTGACGGCGTGCCGGGCGGTGGCCAGCGCGATCCGTATCCGCTCGGCGAGTGGCAGGCCGCGCAGCCGGGCGGCCAGGTAACCGGCCGCCAGCGAGTCGCCCGCGCCGACGGTGTCCACCACCGTCCGGGCGGTCGGGTGGTGCAGCCGGGCCAGGCCGCCGGCGTACACGCCGAGGGCGCCGCCGCCGTCGGAGACCAGCACCTCCTCGGGACCGAGCCCGGCCAGCGCGGCGGCGGCGGCATCGGCGGGGAGGTCCTTGCCGAGCACCAGCCGGGCCTCCGCCGCCGAGGCGAAGACCACCGCGCTGTGGCGGACCAGCCAGGTGAGTTCGGGCCGGGCCCGCCCCTCGCTCCACAGCCGCTGACGGTGGTTCAGCGCCGTGCTGACCGGCACGCCGGCCGCCACGGCCGCCCGGACGGCGGTCCGCACCGCCTCGGCCGGGCCGGGGCCGAGCGCCGGGGTGATCCCGCTGACGTGCAGCAGGCCGGCCCGGCGGACGGCGTCCAGGTCGAGGTCCTCCGGCAGCAGGGTGGTGCCCGCCGTACCGGCCCGGTAGTAGGCGACGGTGGAGCGCTCGGCGGTGCGCAGGGTGCGGATCAGCAGGCCGGTCGGCTCCGGTGCCCGGCGGGCGTGCACGGTGACGCCCTCGGCCCGTAGCTCACGGGTGATCAGATCGCCCAGCTCGTCCGAGGAGAGCACGCCCTGCCAGGCGGCCGGGACGCCCAGCCGGCTGACCCCGATCGCGGTGTTCGCCTCGGCTCCGGCCACCCGGACGGCCAGGCCGCCGCCGCGTACCAGCGGGCCGGGCACCGCGCTGGTGAGCGAGGCCAGCACGTCCCCGAGGGTGACGAGGGCGGGGTGCGCGTGCGCGGTGGTCATGCCGTCTCCCGGGCGGGTGCGGTGAGGGCCTGCCGCAGGGTGCGCAGGCGGGTGCGGAGGTCGTCCTGGTCGCCGGTCAGCAGGGTGCGGCCGAGCAGCGGGCCGCCGAGGCCGACGGCGACCGCGCCGGCCGCCAACCAGCTTGGTATGTCCGCGAGTTCGACCGCGCCGGTGGGGACGAAGGGGATCTGCGGCAGCGGTGCCCGCAGCGCGCTCAGGTAGCCGGGGCCGAGGGTGCCGGCCGGATAGAGCTTGACGGCGGTGGCCCCGGCCAGGTGCGCGGCGAGCGCCTCGGTGGGGGTGAGTGCGCCGGGGAGGGTGGCCAGGCCGGCCCGGGCGGCGGCCCGGATCAGCTCCGGGTCGGTGTGCGGGCTGACCACGAAGTCGCAGCCCGCCTCCTCGGCGGCGGCGAGGTGTCCGGCGGTGCTGGCAGTGCCGATGCCGAGCAGCACCGAGTCGTCCAACTCCCGCCGCAGCCGGGCGAGTACGGGCAGCGCGTCCGGGGTGGTGACGGTGATCTCGACGGCGGTGACGCCACCCTCGGCCAGGGTGTGCACGGTCCGCTCCAGGTGCCGCCCGTCGGGGGCCCGCAGGATGGCCACCACCGGGTGGCGGCGCAGCGCGTCGGCGAGCCGGGCATCGGCGGTGGACCGGGATGTGGGGTCCTCGGCGGACCAGGCGGCGGAATCGGCGGCCGTCATCCCTTCACCGCCCCGCCGGTCATGCCCTCGACCATCCGGCGCTGGAAGAACACGAAGAGCAGCAGCAGCGGCAGGATGCCGAGCAGCGCGGCCGGGAAGAGGTCGGTCGGCTGGGCGATCTTCGGGTCCAGCAGCGCGTAGGCGTTGACCACGATGGTGCGCTGGCCGGCGTCCTGGAGGAAGACCAGCGGGATGATCAGGTCGTTCCAGACCGAGAGGGTGACGAAGAGCAGCAGGGTGGCGCTGACCGGACCGAGCAGCGGGAGGTAGACCGAGACGAAGGTGCGCAGCCGGCCCGCGCCGTCCAACTGGGCGGCCTCGTCCAGCTCTTCGGGGATGGCCCGGACGAAGCTGGTGTAGAAGAAGACCGCGATCGGCAGGTTGACGGCGGCGTAGATCAGGATCACTCCGCCGGTGGTGCCGAGCAGTTGGAGGTCGCGCATCAGCAGGTAGAGCGGGGCGATGAAGACGAAGAACGGGACGGACAGCCCGGCCATGAAGGCCCGGTAGACCCAGACCGACCAGCGCCGGGTGGAGCGGCCGAGCCCGTAGCCGGCCATCGCACCGACCAGCACCACCACCAGGCAGGTGCCGCCGGTGATCACCAGGGTGTTGAACAGGCTGCGGGCGTACTCGATCTCGGAGTAGACCCGGGTGAAGTTCTCGAAGGTGAACGAGGTGGGCAGCGCCACCGGGTCCCTCGCCACGTCCCCGGCCGGGCGCAGCGAGGTGCTGACCGCGAACAGGAACGGGGTGACGAAGAGCAGTACGGCGGCGGCGCCCAGGGCCCGGGCCGCCAGGGCCCTCGGGCCGAGCTTGGTGTCGCGCATCAGATCCGTCCTTCTCGGCGTCGCAGCAGCGAGTTGACCGCAGTTGCGGCGACGACCACCAGGACCAGGAGCAGCACGGCGATCGCGGTGCCGTAGCCGACGCTGCCCTGGGTGAAGAGCTGTTGGTAGATCAGCAGGCCGAGCGTGCGGGTGGAGTTGGCCGGCCCGCCGTTGGTCATCACCAGCGGGAGCTCCAGCACCCGCAGACAGCCCGTCAGGCTGAGCGTGACGCTGACCGTCAGCGCCGGGGCGAGCAGCGGCCACTCGATCCGGCGGAAGCGGGTCCAGCGGCCCGCCCCGTCCAGTTCGGCGGCCTCCAGGAGTTCGTCGGGGATGCCCCGGAAGCCGGCGGCGAAGATCGCCGCCGAGAATCCGGCGAACATCCAGACGTTGACCACCGCGATGGCGTACAGCGCGGTGGCCGGGTCGCCCAGCCAGACCTGGGTGAGGCCGCCGAGGCCGAGCGACTCCAGCGTGCTGTTCACCAGGCCGTCGCCCTGGTAGAGCGAGGACCAGATGAAGCTGGCCATCACCGGGGAGAGCAGCGCCGGGGTGAGCAGCACCACGCTGAGCACCTTGCCGTAGGTCCCCCAGCGGCGGAGCACGGCCGCGATGGCCACCCCGAGGGCGGTCTGCGCGACCACCACCACGACGGTGTAGACGATCGTGTGCAGCAGCGCGGTCCGGACGTCCTCCGAGCCGTACATGGTGCGGTAGTTGGCGAGGCCGACGTCGTTCGCGGTGGGCCCGCCGGTGGAGTCGGTGAGGCTCAGCGGGATCGACCTCGCCAGCGGGTACAGCGTGAAGAGGGCGTACAGGCCGATCGCCGGCACCGTGAAGGGCACGAGGCTGCGGCTCCGGGCGCGAGGGCGGGCGCGTTTGCGGGTCATTGCGGTGGTTCTCTCCGTGGCCGGTGGTACGGGGCGGTGGCTCGCTCGGGCGCGGGTCAGCCCTTGGCGGCGGCGTCGAAGGCGGCCAGCGTCTGGTCGACGTTCTTCTGACCGAGCAGCAGGGC
The DNA here is from genome assembly GCF_044763225.1 of Kitasatospora sp. NPDC096147. Taxonomy (NCBI): domain Bacteria; kingdom Bacillati; phylum Actinomycetota; class Actinomycetes; order Kitasatosporales; family Streptomycetaceae; genus Kitasatospora; species Kitasatospora sp. NPDC096147. The sequence goes on from NZ_JBIWFX010000019.1 coordinate 66,805, forward strand.
CTGGACGGCGTTCTGCATCGCGGTCTGCGAGGCACCGCCGGCCCAGGAGTTCTCGGGGAGCACGAAGAACCGGCCGGCGTCGACGGTGGCCACGTAGGGCTCGGCGTTCGGGACCTTGGGCGAGGGCACCGTGGTGAACGGGGAGAACGCGGACTCGGCGGTCAGGTACTGGTCGAGCGCGGCCTTGGTGGACCAGAACTTCAGGTACTCCTTGGCGGCGGCGGCGTTCTTGGTCTTGGCGTTGACCGCCCACATGGTGCCGACGGCGTTCATCGCGCCGTTGGTCGCGGCGGAGTCGCCGCCCGGCCAGGCGGAGAGCTGGACCTTGGGGACGTCCTTGGCGATGTCGGCCAGTGCCCAGGAGCCCTGCAGCAGGAAGGCGCTCTTGCCGGCCTTGAAGTCCTGCGGGCCCTGGCCGAAGTCGGAGATGCCGAGCTGCTCCTTGTAGTCGATCAGGCCCTTCTGACCGAGCGAGAGGATCTTGTCGATCGAGTTCTTCCAGCCCGGCTCGGCGGCGAAGGTGGTCTCCCGGGCGGCGAACTTCTGGTTCCAGTCGGCGGTCTTGGCGTAGACCTCGGAGGAGGCGGTGGCGTTGATCGCGGCGTCCACCGACCAGCCCTCCTTGTCGGGCAGGGCGAGGCCGGGCTTGCCGGCCTTCTTCAGCGCGTTCAGCGCGTCCAGGAACTCGGGCCAGCTGGCCGGGGCCTTGGTGATGCCGACCGAGGCGAGGATCTCCAGGTTGCTGAACAGGCCGATGCCGACCATCTCGCTGGGCTGGGCGATCAGCTTGTTGCCGTCCACGGTGGCCAACTGCTTGGCGGGCAGCGCCAGATCGGCCACCCACGCCTGGTCGGACAGGTCCATCAGGTAGCCGGACTTGCCCCAGCGGGCCGCGTTGGCGGTGTTGGTCATCACCACGTCCTCGGCCTTGCCGCCGAGGAAGGCGGCGTTCAGCTTCTGGGTGTACGGGTCGTTGGCCGGCTGGTAGACGTAGTCGATCTTGATGTTCGGGTGGGCGGCCTCGAACGCGGCGTTGATCTCCTTGATCTTGGCGGGCTCCGCCGGGCCGCCCTTCCAGCCGATCACCTTGAGGGTGGTGGTCCCGCCCGTGCCGGTGGAGCCGGAGTCGCCGCTGCTGCAGCTGCTCAGCGCCAGGGTGGCGGCGACGGCGAGGGCGCTGATCGCGGTGAGCTTTCTACCGGGCATTTCAGCCTCCAGGAGTGGGGGCCGGCGACCGCCGGGGATTCGGCAGATCAACCGGTTTCCTTACGATGGCGCCGACGTTAACCAGCCGGATACAGCAGCGTCAATCATCGTAACGCGTTCGTTACTGCCCAGCAGGAAACCGGTTGACTAGGCGTGTCGATGGGCCTAACCTGGCCACACGAACGGACCCGGGCACCCCACCGGGCAGCGCTGTGGTAGATGAACTGATGGACATCCCGTCCAGCCCACGCGCGCCCGCAGGCCGCCGGGCGTGTTCGAGCGCCACGGAGACCCGGCGGCGCGACCGGATCAGGAGACAGCAGCTTCCATGCCCGAGACGCCCACCCGCCCCCGCCTCACCGACGTGGCCGCCGCCGCCGGCGTCTCCAAGTCGGCCGCCTCCAAGGTGCTCAACGACGCACCGGGCACCAGCGTGAGCGAGGAGACCCGGGCCCGGATCCACGAGGCGGCCCGCCGGCTCGGCTACCGCCCGCACGGCCCGGCCCGCTCGCTGGCCACCGGCCGCACCGGAGCCATCGCCCTGGTGCTGCCCCCGCTCTCCAACCCCACCCACGCCACCATCGCCCGGGGCGCCACCCGCCGCGCCCTGGAGCTCGGCTTCATGACCCTGACCGCCGAGGACGCGGGTGACGAGGCGTCACGGGCCGGGCTGGAGATGGTCATCGACTCCGGACGGATCGACGGCGTGATCGTCGGCTCCGCCTCGACCGACAGCGACCTGCCGTTCCTGCTCACCCGCAAGCAGCTGCCCTACGTGCTGGTGAACCGCAGCAGCCCGCACGGGCGGGCCAACGTCGTGATGGACGTCGCCCAGTCCGCCCGCGAGGCGGTCGACTTCCTGGTCGGCCTCGGCCACCGCCGGCTCGGCCACATCGGCGGCCCCACCGAGTACACCCCGAGCGTCGAGCGCATCCAGGCGTTCCGCTCCCGCTGCCGCGAGCTGCGGCTCCCCGAGCCGACCATCACCCTCCAGCCCTTCGACGAGGGCGGCGGCGCCCGCGGCCTGACCGACCTCCGGTCCGCCCTGGAGCCGCCCACCGCGCTCTTCACCAGCTCCTTCGCCCAGGCCGTCGGCGTGCTCGGCACCGCCGCCCAGGCCGGGCTGCGGGTGCCCCAGGACCTCTCCGTGCTGGCCAACGACGACTACCCGATGGCCGACTACCTGGTCCCCACCCTCTCCACCGTCGCCACCCCGCTCGCCGAACTAGGCGCGGCGGCCGTCGACGCCCTGCTCGCCGTCTTCAACGGCGAGGAGACCGGCGACACCGTCATCCCCACCGCACCCCAGATCATCGCCCGCGGCTCCACCAGCGCCCCCGGCGACTGATCACGACCTCCGAGGTGACCACCACCCCATGAAGATCTGGCACACCGAGCCCACCCTGCTCGACCACCCCGCCCTGCTGCTGGGCGAGGGCCCGAGCTGGGACGACGCCACCGGGACGCTCGCCCTGGTCGGCATCGACGACCGGCTGTTCGGCGTCGCCGACGGCGACACCGTCGCCTTCTCGGCGGTGCCGGACTTCCTCGGCTGCGCCGTCCCCTGGCAGGACGGCCGCTGGCTCGGCGCCTACGGCACCACGGTGGCCGCGCTGACCGCCGGCGGCACCCCGCAGGTCTTCGCCCGCATCCCGCTGGACCCGGCCGTGGTCCGGGCCAACGACGGCAAGTGCGACCCGTCCGGCCGGTTCTGGGTGGGCGTCATGAGCCGCCGCGCCGAGGCCGGGCAGGGCAGCCTCTGGGTGGTCGAGCCGGACGGCTCCGTACGGCAGGCGCTCGGCGGCCTGACCGTGCCGAACGGCCTCGGCTGGTCCCCGGACGGCACCGTCATGTACGTCACCGACTCGCTGGCCGGCACCGTCACCGGCTACGCGTACGACGACCGCACCGGCACCCTCGGCGAGCCCCGCTCGGTGATCTTCCTCGACCCGCGCCTCGGCGTCCCGGACGGCCTGGCCGTGGACGCCGCGGGCGCGCTGTGGACGGCCGTCTGGGACGGCGGCGCGGTGCTGCGGCACTCCCCCGACGGCGCGCTCACCGGAGTGCTCGAGTTCCCGGTCTCCCGGCCGACCAGCTGCGCCTTCACCGGTGGCGCGCTGGACGAACTGGTCGTCACCTCCGCCGCCGTGGCGCTCTCCCCCGAGGAGCTGGCCCGCTCCCCGCTGGCCGGGCGCACCTTCCGGCTGCGGGTCGACGCCGAGGGCCTGCCCGCCGTCCGCTTCGCGGGCACCCTCCCCGCCGCCGCGCCCTCCTCCGCTCCCTCCGCCGTCCCCTCCGCCGCGCCCTCCGCCGGGACCATCCGATGACCCCCCGGGTCGCGGTCGTCACCGGCGCGGCCGGCGAGATCGCCCGGGCCACCGCCGCGCTGCTCGCCGCCGAGGGCTGGACGCTGCTGCTCACCGACGTCGACGACGAGGCCGGCCGGGCCGCCGCCGAGGAGATCGGCCCGGCCGCCCGCTACGCGCACTGTGACGTCACCTCGGACGACTCCTGGGCCGCCCTGCACGCGCTGGTGACGGACCGTCACGGCCGGCTGGACCTGCTCTACTTCAACTCCGGCAGCAGTGCCCGCACCCCGATCGGCGCCACGCCCCCCGACAGCTGGGCGGTCCTGCTGGACCTGCACGTCACCGCCGCCTACCGGGGCGTGCGGACCTTCCGCGACCTGCTGGGCGACTCCGGCGGCAGCACCGTGCTGACCTCCTCGATCCACGCCGCCACCGCCTTCCGCGAGCACTCCGCCTACGCGGCGGCCAAGGGCGGCCTGGAGGCGCTGACCCGGCAGCTCGCCGTGGACTGCGCCCCGCACTCCCGGGTCAACGCGATCAGCCTCGGCGGGATCTTCACCACCCCCTGGTTGGCCGCCGACGAGGAGGAGCTGGCCGCGATCCGCGCCCGCATCCCGCTCGGCCGGATCGGCACCCCGCAGGACGTGGCGGCCGTGGTCGCCTTCCTGGCCTCCCCCGGCGCCGCGTACGTCACCGGCCAGACCGTCACCGTCGACGGCGGCCGAACCATCTGGGCCGGCGAATAGGCCACGACCGACTGCCCGCCCCACTCCGCCCGTTCCTTCCGCACTCCCCACCGCGCCTCACCCGGCGCGTCCCCCGGCTCCGCCTCCCGCACACCCCTCGGCGCCGCTTCCTTCTCTGCCTTCCGCGCCCCTTCCGGCACTGCCTTCCGCGTGCCCTCCGGCGCGTCCCTCCACTCTCCACGAACCCGGCGAGGCCCCCATGCCCCACCGCCCCCGGGACGGCGCGTGCCGTCCGCGACCCTCGACCTCCGGCGGGACGGTGGTGCCGGGATGACCCCGCGCCGCATCGTCGACGCCCACCACCACCTCTGGGACCTGACGGTCCGTCCGCAACCCTGGATATCCGGCCCGGCCCTGGCACCGCTGGCCCGCAGCTTCCTGCCCGCCGACCTGATCTCGGCCACCTTCGGCCTGGACCTCACCGCCACGGTCGCGGTCCAGACCGTCTGCGTGCCCGGCGAGACGCCCGAGCTGCTGGCCCTGGCGGCCGGCAGCCCGCTGATCGCCGGGGTGGTCGGCTGGGTCGACCTGACCGCACCCGACGTGGCCGACGCCCTGGCCGCCCTGCGCCGACTCCCGGGCGGTGCACGCCTGGTGGGCATCCGGCACCAGGTGCAGGAGGAGGCCGATCCGCGGTGGCTGCTGCGCCCCGACGTCCGGCAGGGCCTGCTCGCGGTCGCCCGGGCCGGGCTGGCCTACGACCTGGTGGTCCGGCCGCACCAGCTCCCGGCCGCGGTCACCGCCGCCCGCGAGCTGCCGGGCCTCACCTTCGTCCTGGACCACCTCGGCAAGCCGCCGATCGCCACCGGTGCCCTGCTTCCCTGGGCCACCTGGCTCCGGCGCTTCGCCCAACTGCCCAACACCGTGGCCAAGTTGTCCGGCCTGCTGACCGAATCCACCCCGGGTCGCCGCCGGGCCGAGCACCTCCGCCCGTACGGCGACATCGCCCTGGAGGCATTCGGCCCGCACCGGCTGCTCTTCGGCTCCGACTGGCCGGTCTCCACCCTGGCGGCCGGCTACGGCCGGACGGTGGAGGTCACCGAGCAGCTGACCGCCTCGCTCAGCCCCGCCGAGCAGGACGCCGTCTTCTGCTACAACGCCGTCCGGGTCTACGGCCTGCGCCCACCGGCGGGCGGCACCGGGCCGCTCTAGGGCGGCTTCTCGCAGGCAACGCGCCGATCCGGCACGGCAGTTCGAACGCCACGGGCCCTCCCGGGCCGGCTTCCTGGTCGGAGGCCGGCCCGGGAGGGCCTTCGGTGCGGGAGCGGTCAGCTGACGGCGTAGCCGTCGAGGGTGATCGCGGTGCCGGTGGAACGCGGGTCGGCCAGGCCGGTCCGGGTCACCGTCACGGTGTGGGTGCCGGCGGCCAACTGCGGGCTGGTGTAGATCCGCTGGCCGTTGGCGGTGGCGCCGGGGGTGTAGAGGTCGACCTCGACGGCCGGCCCGCCGTCGATGCTCACCTTCGCGATGCCGGCGGCACCGCTCTGCACGCCGAACAGCGAGAGCGTGCGCCCGGTGAAGGTGTAGCTCGCGCTCGCACCGTCGGAGGTGCCGGTCCGGGCGCTGCCGCCGGCGCAGCCGGAGCACCCAGTGGTGGTCCAAGTACCGCTGAAAGTGGCCGCGTTGTCGTCCACCCGGACGGGCGTGGCGACACCGGAGCCGCCGTAGGCGCCGCGGTTCGGGGCCGCCAGGTTCAGCGCGTTGCCCCAGTAGTCCGTCCCTCGGTTGCCCGTGACGGGTGCGCCGGAGCCCAACGAGGCCGATCCGGACAGCAGTTGGTAGCCGCCGAGCGAGTGGATGCCGTACGGCGCGGTGCCGTTCGCACCGACCAGGGCCGGATCGGCGGTCGAGCCCTGCGGGTCGGACGGGGCGGTGAAGCCCACGTAGGTGTTCGCCTTGTACTTGGCCTGGGCCGGCAGCGCCGACCCACCCTTGCCGAGGAAGACGTTGTTGGTGAAGGCCGTGAAGTCCGGCACCTCGTTGAAGTCCCAGTTCTTGTTCCGGCAGTCGATCGTGTTGCCGTAGAAGGCGTAGGAGGCCAGCGTGCCGGTGTAGTTGTGCAGGCGGCAGTCACCGACCGAGACGTTGTACCGGAAGACCACCTTGGTCCGCTCGGCGCCTCCGCAGCTGGCGCAGGTGAGCAGGATGCCGTTGGCGTTGTCGTGGTCGTAGTTGTACTGGTAGGTGCAGGTGCCCCGGTTGAAGCCGTCGCAGTCCCAGGCGACGCTGTCGTCGGTCATCACCAGGATGTTGGAGACCTCGTTGTACTGGAAGGTCGGGTCGGTGTTGCCCCAGCCCCAGATGCCCGCGTAGACGCCGTCGGTGTGGTTCCAGCCGAGCCGGTCCGCGACGTTGTGCTCGATCAGCGGGGCGTCGGAGACGCTGACCACGATGCCGTCCTGCGAGGTGTTCCGGACGGTGTTGCGGGCGATCAGGACGTTCTCGTGCCGCTCCTCGTTGTTGTTCCAGTTCGACTGGTCGCCGTAGAGGCCGATGCCGACGGCGCGCACCTCGTGGACGTAGTTGTCGACCACGGCCAGGCCCTTGATCAGGCTGCCGCGCACGGGGGTGTCGACGCCGATGCCGTGCGAGAGGTAGAAGCTGTCCAGGTTGGTGCTGCGGTTGGACCAGCCCTTGACGTCGTGGACGTTGTTGTTGCGGATGGTGATCCCGTGGTGGACCTGGCCGTCCGTCCCGTAGACGTTGATGCCCGAACGCCGGGCCTCGGTGGCCGCGTCGTTGGTCACCTCCAGGTTCTCGACGATCCAGTAGCTCTGGTTGGTGAGCTGCACCGCCGCCGCGTTCACCAGGCCGCCGCCGGCCACCAGCGGCGCGTTGCCGGTGCCGTACGAGCTCAGCGTGATCGGTGCCGCGGCCGTGCCGCTGCCCTTCGGGGCCAGCTGCCCGTTGCAGACCGACCCCTTCTTCAGCAGCAGCCGGTCACCCGGACCGAAGGTCTTCGCGTTGACCGTCGCCAGCGCGTTGAACGGCGACGCCTGCGAGCCCGAACCGTTCGAGCCCGCCGAGCAGTCCAGGTACCAGTCCGTCCCGGTCTGGGGCGCGTTGACCGTCCACGAGAACGACTTGGACGCGCTCGCGCCCGCCTCGTCGGTGACCGTCATGGTCACGGTCGAGGTGCCCGGCGACTTCGGCGCGCCCATCAGGGTGCCGTTGATGTAGTTCACCGACATCCCGGCCGGCAGGCCCGACGCCGACCACTGGTACTGGCCGGTGCCGCCGGCCGCCGACGGCCGCAGGCCGGAGGCCACACCGGCCGCCGACACCTGCGCACCGATGGCGCCGACGGACAGCGTGCCGCCGGTCCCGCCGCCGGTGCCGGTCGGGAGCACCCACTGCTGGGCGTAGGTGCCGTTGCAGGTCCAGATCTGGAGCGGGTTGCCGTCGTTGGTCGCGGCGTTGACGCTGTCCAGGCAGAGGCCGGAACGGGTGTTCTTCAGGCTGTAGTTGGGGCCGCGCTCCCAGGACTGGGCAGCGCTGCCGTTGCAGTCCCAGAGCTGGACCCGGGTGCCGGGCGCGGTGGCGCCGTTCTTGACGTCCAGGCACTTGCCGAACACCCGGAGGGTCTTGTCGCCGGGCACGTTCCAGGTCTGTCCGGTGCTGTCGTTGCAGGTGGAGAGCACGATCGGATTGCCGCTCGCGCTGGAGTTGTTCGCGTCGGTCAGGCACTTGCCGGCCGGGCCGACGACGGTGCCGGTGGCGCCGGCCGCCTGGGCGGACGGCGCGGGGGCGACGACCAGGCCGAGGCCGATCACGACCGGGGTCGCGCCGGCCGCCAACCGGCGGAGCAGCCCGCGGCTCGGGCTGCTGGAGGAGCGTTGCATGGGGGCCTTCCTTGCGATCGATGGGGGGCTCGCTGCGAAGGAACCGCCGACCCGCACGGCGCGGGCACGACGGGGGACCACCGGGAACGGACGGAGCATCGGCTCCGTGCTCCCGGCCCTCTGACGCACCGACGAGACTAGGAGGCGGCCATGGTCTCGTCAACCGGTTTCCTAACAACAAGTTACGTGCTCGTCACGGGTATTGACTGCCAAGCATGGCTGCCGCTACCGTCACCGCAGCATCCGAGGAAACCGGTTGATCCTTGAATGCGATCCCGGCATGGCCGGACGAGGGGAGGAATCCGCCATCACCCGACGGAATCCGCGCGCCGTGGGACCTGACAGCCACACGGCCCCTCGCCGCCCTGCCTCCGGCGCGGACGGCGCTGCTCCGCCCGTCCGCGCCGCCCCCTGCGTCCCGGGCGTCCGCCACCTACGGACTCCGGGGACGGAACGGAGACGGCGGCGCGCTTCCCGGCGCCGGGACCCGCCGGGGCCGCCGTCTCCCACCGACCGGACCCCGGCCCGGCCGGCCGACGCACCATCACCCCGCTCCGGGCACCCGACCCAGCCCGCCCGTACGCCCCTCGACTCCAGGACACACGGTCGCCCTCCCGATGCCTCGCCACGATCCCGCTCCGCCGGACCCACCGCCGACGCCGGACGGCCTCACACCGTCCGACGCCGAACTCGCCCACGCGGTCAAGTACTTCGCCCCGGGCGACGAACGGGCCCGAGAGGCGGTGGCGCAGCTCTACCGCCGCCACCACGGCCCGGTGCTCGCCTACGCCCGGAGCTGCTGCCACGATCCGCACACCGCGGAGGACCTGGCCTCGGAGGCGTTCGCCTGCACCCTGCGTGCGGTGCGGGCCGGGCGCGGCCCCGAGGCGGCCTGGCGGCCCTACCTGCTGGCGGTCGTCCGGCGGACGGCCGCCGACTGGTGGCGCAGCTCCCGCCGCACCGACCTCACCCCCGACTTCGAACGCCACCTGATCCCCGCGCCGGACCGGGACGGCGGTGAGCCGCACGTCCTGCGGAAGGAGCAACGCGCGCTGGTGGCAAGGGCGTTCGGCTCACTGCCGGAGCGCTGGCAGGCCGTGCTCTGGCACGGGGTGGTGGAGGGCGAGAGCGCCGAGCAGGTCGGCCTGGTGCTCGGCATCGGCGCCAGCGGGGTCGGCTCACTCGCCGCCCGGGCCCGCGAGGGGCTCCGCACCGCGTACCTGGCGGCCCACCTGCGCACCACCACCGATCCGGAGTGCCACCGGTACGGGCCGCTGCTGGCGGCCTCCGTCCGCCGCGCGGCCCGGCGGCCCGGCCGCGATCTGGCCCGCCACCTCGCGGACTGCGACCGCTGCCGCCGTGCGGTGGCCGAACTGCGTGAGCTGGACCGCCGGTTGCCGGCCGTCCTGCCGGGTGCGGTGCTGCTCTGGCCGGGCTCGTACCCGACGCCGCCGGCCCTCGGCACGGCCCCCGTCGGCTCCCTCAGCTCCCTCGGCCCGCTCGGCACCGTGCTGGCCCTCGGTGCCGCGACGGCCGCCCTGCTCGGCGGACACCTCCTCCTGCCCGACGGTCCGACCCCCGTACCCCTCCCTCCCCCGACTCCCCCGCCCGCACCCTCCGCTCCCCCGGACGACCCGTCACCGAACCTCCCGCCCTCGCCCCCGCCGTCCACCTCCTCCTCCCCGCTGTCCCCGTCGCCATCCCCGTCTCCTCTCCCCGGGTCCGCCCCGGCCGGGGCGACCAGACTGCGCGTCAAGGCCACCGGCCACTGCATGGAGACGGGGCCGGCCACCGGTAACCGGCCCCGCGAAGCGCCGTGCGACGGATCGCCCCGCCAGAGCTGGGAGTTGCTCCCCGGCCCCCGAGGCACGGTCCAGCTCCGCAACCGCGCCACCCGGCTCTGCCTCACCCACCCGACCGCGCTGCCCGACGGCGCCCCCGTCCGGCAGCAGCCGTGCGGCGGCCACACGGCCCCCGGCCAGTGGTGGGACCCGCACCACGCCCCGAACGGCGAGGTGGTCTTCGCCCCGGTCGACGACCCGCTGCGGCGCCTCGGCCTGGACGACTGGCACCCGGCGGGCGAGGGGCTCCCGCACTCGCCTCTCATCGGCGTGACCGCGAACTACTACGGCACGCCGTCCCTGGTCTTCCTCTTCGACGGCACACCATTCGCCACCGGAATTCCGTCAGCGGCTGACGGATAGGATACGGAGCGGACCAGACGGGGCTGAGGAGGATCGGTGCGACAGGTGAGCGGCGACGGGAGTTTCCTGCGGCGGCTGAACCAGGTGGCGGTCCTGCGGGCGCTGCGGGAGACGGACGGCGCCACGCTGGCCGAGCTGGCCCGTGGGGCGCAGCTGTCCCGGGCCACCACCGAGGGCATCGTGGAGACCCTGCTGCAGGAGGGCCGGGCCGAGGAGGCCGAACCCACCGAAGGCCAACGGGGGCGCCCGGCAAGGCGGTTCGCGTTCCGTGCGGCGTCCGGGCACGTCGCCGGGGTGAGCATCGGTGGCTCGGGCGTCACCGGTATGGTCGCCGATCTCGGCGGCCGGGTGGTGGCCCGGCGGGTGGAGAACCTGCCGCCGGAGGCCCCGGCCGCCGAGCGGCTGTCGGCCGCCGCCGAGCTGGTGGAGCGGGTCTGTGCGGAGGCCGGGCTGACGCCCGACCGGCTCTCCGCCGTCGGCGTGGGCACCACCGGGGTGATCGACGGTGACGGCCGGGTGGTGAAGAGCGTCGTGCTGTCCGACTGGACGGGCGTCCCGCTCCAGGAGGAGCTGGGCCGGCGGCTGCCCGGGCCGGTGCTGGTGGAGAACGACATGCGCCTCGCCGTGCTGTCCGAGCACTGGCGGGGCGCGGCGCGCGGGCGGCAGCACGTGCTGTACCTGCACACCGGGAGCCGGATCGGGCTGGGCCTGCTGCTCGGCGGGGTGCCGTACCGGGGGGCGCACGCGGCGGCGGGCGAGCTCGGCGGGCATCCGAACAGCCGGTGGCGGGCGTTCACCCACGTGCTGGACTACGCGATGGCGGTGGAGCCCGGCGAGCTGCGGGCGCCCTCGCAGGCCGCGCTGTTCGCGGTGGCCCGGGCGCGGGCCGGGGACGAGGGGGCGGCCCGGGCGGTGGAGGCGTTCGCGGTCGGGCTGGCCGAGGGGCTGGTGAGCCTGGTGACGCCGCTGGACCCGGAGTTGGTGGTGATCGGCGGCAGTCTGGCGCAGGCCGGGGAGCTGCTGCTCGACCCGATCCGCCGCTGCCTGGCGGAGACCTGCCTGTTCCCGCCCGAGGTGGTCACCTCGGAGCTCGGCGCGGACTCGGTCTGCCTGGGCGCCGTCCGGCACGCGCTCACCCACGCCGAGCAGGTCCTGCTCGGCTGAGCGGCCTCCTCCGCCCCCCTTTAATCCCACCGGTCCGCGTTAAACGGTCGCGGAACGGTCACGCGCAGGTCTCGTTATAACCCTGCCTGCACGCAGCTGCGCGATTAATGCTGGTTCTACGCATAAATGAGCGCTAGCGTCCCGTCCCATCACGCAATCACCCCCACTGCGGATAGGACCGATGATGATCAGGAAGGTGACGGCGCTGCTCTGCGCCGGGCTGCTCACGGCCGGTCTGGCCGGCTGCTCCTCCGCCGCGGGCGAGGCCGACGAGGGCTCCGGCCCGGTCACCCTCACCTACGGCATCTGGGATGCCAACCAGCAGCCGGCCATGCAGAAGATCGTCGACGCGTTCCAGGCCACCCACCCGGACATCAAGGTGAACGTCCAGCTCACCCCGAACGCCGACTACTGGACCAAGCTGCAGACCGCCGCCTCGGCCGGCTCGGCCCCCGACGTGTTCTGGATGAGCTCCACCCGGGTCGGCCTCTACGCCGGCCAGGGCCAGCTCCTCCCGCTCACCGGGCGGGACGGTTTCGACGCCTCGAAGTTCTCCCGGGCCCTCAACGACATCTACACCGTCGGCGGCAAGCAGTACGGCATGCCGAAGGACTACGACACCGTCGGTCTCTGGTACAACAAGCAGCTCTTCGACGCCGCCGGCCTCAAGTACCCCGACGCGAGCTGGACCTGGCAGAGCGTCATCGACGCCTCGCAGAAGCTGACCGACCCGGCCAAGGGCGTCTGGGGCATCGCCTCGCCGTCCTGGACCCAGGAGAACCTCTACAACACCGTGCACCAGGCGGGCGGTTCGGTGATCTCCGCCGACCGGAAGAGGTCCGGCCTGGCCGACCCGGCCTCGATCGAGGGCCTGCGCTACGCACTGGACTTCGTGACCAGGTACCGCACCTCGCCGACCGCCCAGCAGATGGCCGACACCGACCCGTCCCAGCTGTTCGCCTCCGGCAAGGTGGCGATGTTCGCCGACGGCGACTGGAACACCCTGACCTACAAGAACGCCCCCGGCCTGGTGGCCGGTGTAGCCCCGCTGCCGGCCGGGCCCAAGGGCCGGGCCACCGTGGTCAACGGGCTCGGGAACGTCATCTACGCCAAGACCAAGCACCCGAAGGCGGCCTGGGAGTTCGTCCGGTACCTGGGCGGCCGGGAGGCCAACGAGGTGCAGGCCGCCACCGGCACGGTGATCCCCGCCTACGAGGGCCTGGCCGACACCTGGGTGAAGTCCACCCCGCAGTTCGACCTGAGGATTTTCGTCGACCAGTTGCAGAATGCCGTCCCGTACCCGGTCTCCAAGAACACCTCGGCCTGGAGCAAGGACACCCAGGCGCTGCTGGACAAGGTCTGGGCCGGCCAGCAGGACCTGGACAGCGCGGCCAAGCAGATGGCCGCGACCATGGACGCCGCCCTGGCCAAGGAGTAGCCGGTGACCACCACCGTACGGACTCCCGCCGCCCCCACCGCCTCCACGGCGGCGCCGCTGCGCCGCTCGCGGGAGCGCGGCCACCCCCGCGAGTGGGTCTGGGGCTACCTGATGGTCCTTCCGCTGCTGGCCGGGCTCGGCGTCTTCTACCTCTGGCCGATCGCCCAGACCGTGTACTTCAGCTTCACCGAGTGGGGCGCCTTCGGCGGGCAGCAGTGGATCGGCACCGCCAACTACCGCGCCTTCCTCTCCGACCCCGAGCTGCCGAAGGCGGCCTGGAACACCCTCCGGTACTCGCTGCTGATCCTGCTGGCGATCCCGGTCTCGGTGGTGCTGGCCGCGCTGCTCAACCAGGTGCGCGACCGGCACGTGGCGCTCTACCGGACGCTCTACTTCCTGCCCGTGGTCTCGATGCCGGCCGCCGTGGCGATGGTCTGGCGCTGGCTCTACAACGGCGACTACGGCCTGATCAACCACCTGCTCTCGCTGGTCGGCGTCGACGGCCCGCACTGGGTCTCGGACGAGCGCTGGACCGGCTACGCGATGGCGGTGGTCGGGATCTGGGCCGCTCTCGGCTACAACATGATCATCTTCGCGGCGGGCCTGAAGTCGATCCCGCGCCACTACTACGAGGCCGCCGAGCTGGACGGCGCGGGCCGGATCCGGCAGTTCTTCACCATCACCCTGCCGCTGCTCAGCCCGAGCGTCTTCTTCGTCTCGGTGCTGTCGGTGATCGGCGGGCTCCAGATGTTCGACACCGTGCTGATGATGCTCGGCAAGTCCAACCCGGCGCTGGCCGGCAGCAAGACCATCGCCTACCTCTTCTACGAGGAGGCCTTCCTCGACAACCGGCAGGGCATGGCCTCGGCCGTCGCGGTGGTCCTGATGGTGGTCCTGCTGCTGCTCACCGCCGCCCAGTTCCGGCTCCAGAAGAAGTGGGTCCACTATGAGTAGGCAGATCGGCGGGCACCGCCTCTGGCCCGTCCACGTGGTGCTGGCGGTCGGCGCCGCCGCGATGGTGGCCCCGTTCTTCTGGCAGTTGCTCACCTCGCTCCAGACCTTCGGCGAGGCGACCAGCGTGCCGCCGACCTTCGTCCCCGGCTGGCACTGGTCGAACTACGCCGAGGTGTTCCGCAGCACCCCGTTCCTCGCGCAGTTCGGCAACACCGTGGCGATCACGGTGGTCCGGGTGCTGGCGCAGCTGCTGTTCTGCTCGATGGCCGCCTACGCCTTCGCCCGGCTGCGCTTCCCGGGGCGGGACGCGCTGTTCCTGGTGATCCTGTCGGTGCTGATGGTGCCCGGACAGCTCTACCTGCTGCCGCAGTACCGGCTGGTGATGAACCTCGGGCTGCTCAACACCCTGACCGGCATCGTGCTGCCCGGGATGTTCAGCGCCTTCGGCACCTTCATGCTCCGTCAGTTCTTCCTCTCGCTCCCCCGGGACGTCGAGGAGGCCGCCCGGCTGGACGGCGCCGGGCCGATCCGGGTGTTCTGGTCGGTGATGCTCCCGCTGGCCCGCCCCGGACTGATCTCGCTCGGCGTGCTCACCGTCCTCTGGTCCTGGAACGACCTGCTCTGGCCGCTGGTGGTGACCAGCGACGCCGCCCGGATGCCGCTCTCGGTCGGCCTGGCCAACCTCCAGGGCGAGCACGTCACCGACTACCCCGTCCTGATGGCCGGCTCGCTGCTGGCCTCGCTCCCGATGATCGTGATGTTCGTCGCGGCGCAGCGCCGGATCACCGAAGGCATCGCCTTCACCGGCTCCAAGTGACGTTCCCCCACTGCTCCGTGACATCCCGTCACCCTCCCGAGAGGATCTCACCCGTGGACGACCTGCGCCTCGGCGTCATCGGCCTCGGCCTGCGGCTCTCGCTCCCGCTCGCCGCCCACCGCCCCGGCCGGGGCACCGTGGTCGCCGCGCTCTGCGACACCGACCCGGCCGCCCTGAAGCGCGGCGCCGAGCGGCTCGGGGTGGACGACTGCGTCCGCGACCACCGCGAACTGCTGCGCCGCACCGACCTGGACGCGATCCTGGTCGTCACTCCCGACGACACCCACGAGGAGATCGCCGTCGAGTGCCTGCGAGCCGGGAAGCCGGTGTACCTGGAGAAGCCGATGCACATCACGGTGGAGGGCTGCGACGCCATCCTCCGCACCGCCCGGGAGACCGGCACCCGGCTGTACGTCGGCCACAACATGCGGCACATGGGCGTGGTCCGGCAGATGCGCGAGATCATCGAGCGCGGCGACATCGGCGTGCCCAAGACGGTCTGGGTCCGGCACTTCGTCGGCTACGGCGGCGACTACTACTTCAAGGACTGGCACGCCGAACGCGCGCGCACCACCGGCCTGTTGCTCCAGAAGGCGGCCCACGACCTGGACGTGGTGCACTGGCTGGCCGGCGGCTACACCCGGCGGGTGAACGCCTTCGGCGACCTGATGGTGCACGGCGACCTCCCGCGCCGCGCCCCCGGGACGCTCCGCCCCGAGGGCTGGCTGCGGGAGTTCGAGTGGCCGCCGACCGCCCGGCGCGACCTCAACCACCTGGTCGACGTGGAGGACGTCTCGGTGATGAACATGCGCCTGGACAACGGCGTGATCGCCGCCTACCAGCAGTGCCACTTCACCCCCGACTACGTCCGCAACTACACGGTGATCGGCACCGAGGGCCGGCTGGAGAACTTCGGCGACGCCCCCGGCGCCGAGATCCGGGTCTGGAACACCGGCCCCACCGGCTACCGCGCCGAGGGCGACGCCACCCACCGCGTCCCTGAGGCCGACGGCACCCACGGCGGCAGCGACGTGGCCATCATCGAGGAGTTCGCCCGCTTCGTCCGCGACGGCGGCCCCACCGACACCTCCCCGGTGGCGGCCCGGATGGCCGTGGCGGCCGGCTACCTGGCCACCCTGTCCCTGCGCGACGGCGGCGTCCCGTACGACGTGCCCCCGCTGGACCCGGAGCTGGTCGCCTACTTCGAACGCGGCCAGCAGGAGAACTGACGTCCGCTCAGCGGGGCGGAGCGGGGCGGGCCCGGCCGGAGGCCGCCAGAAGGGTCCGCTCCCCCGGGTGGCCGAGGCCGAGGTGCTCTCCGAGCAGCGGCGGTCCAAGGGGATCAGGTCCGGCAGTACCGGCTCCGGCACAACGGACCGTCCAGAGCTGCGGCTGCCGCCTTCACGCCACCTTCGCGGTGGGTGCGTTGGTGACCACCTGGCGGAGGAACTCGTCGTTGGTGGGGGTCTTCTTCAGGCGGTCCAGCAGCAGTTCGGTGGCCTGCTGGGGCTCCTGGGCGGTGAGGACCCGCCGCAGGGTCCAGGCGGCGGTGGTGCGGGCCGGGCCGAGCAGGAGTTCCTCGCGACGGGTGCCGGAGGCGCGGACGTCGACGGCGGGGAAGACACGCTTGTCGGCGAGGCGGCGGTCGAGGCGGAGCTCCATGTTGCCGGTGCTCTTGAACTCCTCGAAGACCAGGTCGTCCAGCCGGGAGCCGGTGTCGACCAGGGCGGTGGCCAGGATGGTGAGCGAGCCGCCCTGCTCGGTGTTGCGGGCCGCGCCGAACAGCTTCTTCGGCTGCTGGAGCGCGGTGGCGTCCAGGCCGCCGCTCAGGGTGCGGCCGTTGGAGGGGGCGGCGGTGTTGTGGGCCCGGGCCAGGCGGGTGACGGAGTCGAGCAGCACCACGACGTCGTGGCCGAGTTCGACCAGCCGCTTGGCCCGCTCGACGGCGAGTTCGGCCACCGCGATGTGCTCGCGGGCCGGCCGGTCGAAGGTGGAGGCGATCACCTCGCCCCGGACGGTGCGCCGCATCTCGGTGACCTCCTCCGGGCGCTCGTCCACCAGCACCACCATCAGGTGGGTCTCCGGGTGGTTGCGCGCGATGGCCGCCGCGACCGACTGCACCACCATGGTCTTGCCGGCCTTCGGCGGCGCGACGATCAGGCCGCGCTGGCCCTTGCCGATCGGGGCCACCAAGTCGACCACCCGGCCGGTGAGTTCACGCGGTCCGGTCTCCAGGCGGAGCTGCTCCTGCGGGTAGAGCGGGGTGAGGTCGTGGAAGACCGGGCGGGACCGGGCACCGTCGGCGGGGCGACCGTTGACGGTGACGACCCGGGCCAGCTGCGGGCGCTGGTCACCGCCACCGCCGTTCCGGCCGCCGCGCGCGGTCCGCCCGCCGGCGCCGCCGGCCGGACGGACGGTGCCGGTCAGCACGTCGCCCCGGCGCAGGCCGAGGGCCTTGAGCTGCCCGTTCGGGACGTGCAGGTCGTCGGGGCCGGGCAGGTAGCCGGAGGTCCGCAGGTACGCCTTGCCGTCGCGGACGTCGAGCACGCCGGAGACCGTGGCCAGGCCGTCCCGGTCGGGCGCGGGCGGCTCGGGTGAGGCGGGCAGTGCGGGTGAGGCGGACGGTGTGGGCGAGGCGGGCGGTTCGGCCTGCGGGGCGGGCACTCGCCGGGTGGCGGCCGGCGGGTTGCGCTTGGCGTTGATCGCCTCGACCAGTTCGCCCTTGCGCAGCCGGGAGTTGCCCGGAATGCCGAGGGCGGAGGCGAGTTGGTGCAGATCGGCCTTGAGCAGGCCGTCCAGGGGCTGCGTGGTGAGGGTCGGTTCGAGTGTGGCGGTGGTCATGGGTACTCCTGGGGGAGGTCGGTGGGACGGGGCGGCAGCGCGGCGCGGTGCGCGAGCAGGCCGGGGCAGGGAGCCGACCGGAGCCGAGTGGCTCGGGTGGCGGGTGCCGTGGTGCGGCGCGGTGGCGGTGCGACTGCTGTACGGCCTGGGGCCGTGCGTGGTGTGGCTCGCCGCTGCGAGCCTGCGGGCGCCGGGGCCGAAGGGCCCGCGCTCCGTGGAAGGCAGTTCCGGAATCCGCACTCGGAAGGGGCGGCGTCGGAGGTCTACCTGTCCGCACTGTAACCCCTCCCGGACGGTTCTGCCAAGGACTTCCCGGAAGAGGCCGACTCCGGTACCGCCCGCCGGCTCGAAATCCCGTGCGCTGACGGGCGGTCAGGGCCGTAGCATCGCCGGATGAGGAAGATCGACGAGCTGCTGCCCGGAGTGGGACGGGCCGACGAGGCGGGGCTCCGGGCCGTGCCGCCCGAGGCGCTGGCCCGGTACGCCACCGCCCGACAGCACGTGTGGTGGCGCCGGAAGGCGTGCGTCGAGGCGCTGGCCGGACGGGTGCCGGAGCGTCGGGTGCCGGACCTGCTGGCCCGGATCCGGGACCGGCAGGAGAGCGGCGAGGTGCGGATCGCCCTGCTGGCCCTGCTCGGCGACCGGGCGGAGCTGCTCCCCTGGCTGCTGCGCCACGACGAGCGGACGGACGGTGCGCACGGCCTGCGACCGGCGGTGCTCCAGGCCCGGGGCCGGCTCGGGGACCTCACCGCCGCACGCGAGTTGGCCACCCTCGCGTTCTCCCCGTGGCAGCACGAGGAGGCCACCGGGGAGGCCGGGCTCGCCGGTCTGGTCGGCCGGCTGGGCTCCGAACGCGTGCTGGCCGAGCTCGGAGTCGGACGGCCGGAGGACCGCTGGTTCGGATTCCTCACCCGGTACCGGGCCGACGCCGACGTGACCGACGCACTGGCCGACCCCGACCCCTCGGTGGCCTTCCGCTCGCACCACCTCCAGTCGGACCCCGCCCGGCTGCGGGAGTACGCCGACCGGGCGCCCACCGAGCAGGCCGCCCTGCTGGCCGCGTACGCGGTCCACGAACTCACCGACGACCGGGCCGAACTCCGCTCCCGCTACGCCGCCCTGGGCAGCCCGAGGGTGACGGTGCCGGGCCTGGACGAGGAGGTGCGGCGGGCGATCCTGCACGAGTACGCGCCGTGGTGCCAGAGCGCGACCGATCCGCGCTGGCGGGTGGAGGCGCTCTGCACTCCGGCGCCCGAACCGGTCGACCAGGAAGCCCAGTTGGCACGCGCGACGGCCGCACTGGCCCACGCCGGCCTGGCGCCGCAGCCGCCGGTGCACTGCCGCGAGGACAACCGGCAGGGCGACGGCACCTACCACGTGATCCGGTACGGCGGGGCGGAGGACCCGGTACTGGTCAGCACGCTCGGCGCGTTCGCCACCGGTGAGGACGACGACTGCCCGGCCCGGCCCGTCCTGGAGGCGGCGGGCCTGCGCTGGATCGACGCCGAGACGGGCTCCGTCCGGGTCACCGACCTGTACGTCTACTACTTCGGTTCGCGGGCCCCGCTCACCGTCGACACCCTGCTCTTCTTCTGGCAGGACTGACGCCCGGGCGCCCGCGCTCCACCCCGGTGCGGGAGGATCGGAGCGTGACGACCGACCACCCCGCCGCCCCGGAGCCCATCCCCGGGGACGTGCATGTCCTGCGGGTCGGCGCCCGCACCCTCCCGGTGGCGAGCCGCGCCATCGCCGACGAGATCACGGCGCTGTGGAACAGCCAGGTCGCCGAGGGCTCCCCCGCCCGCGCCTACGCCCGGGTGGTCCGGCGGCTCGACCGCTGGACCGGCCCCGGCCCGGTCTGGGACCACGTGCCGGAGTGCCGGACGGTCCACTCCCGGCGGGCCACCGTCGAACCGGACGGTACGCTCGGCGGCGAGCGGAGCACGGAGGCGCTGCGGTGGGAGTTCGAGCCCGGCGCGTTCACCACCCACCCCTGCCGCTACCGGGTGGAGCGGCG
This sequence comes from Kitasatospora sp. NPDC096147, assembly GCF_044763225.1. NCBI lineage: Bacteria > Bacillati > Actinomycetota > Actinomycetes > Kitasatosporales > Streptomycetaceae > Kitasatospora > Kitasatospora sp. NPDC096147. The sequence goes on from NZ_JBIWFX010000019.1 coordinate 86,343, forward strand.
GCCCGACGGGCGTTTCGAGGTCGAGGCCCAGGGCACCGACCTGCTGGAGGTGGCCACCGGCTTCGAGGCCGCCCTCACCGAGGCCCGCGGCCGGCTCTCCTGATGGACCGCCGGCTCACCGGCCGTCAGGCGAGCCGGCCGTCGTCCGGGCCGTCCGACCCTCCGGTGATCCGGGTCCTCGGGTCATCCGGTCATCCGGTCATCCGCCGACCGTCAGCCGCGCGCCCGCGCCCGTCGATCCAGGGTCGCCAGCGCGGTGTTCGCCACGACCACCGCGGCGAAGGCAGTGGCCCAGGCCGCCCACCCCAGCGCGGAGCAGGCCAAGACCGCGGAGCCGAACACCACCGCCTTCACCGCCAGCACCCCGACCAGGGGCACCCGCACCCGCGCCTTCGGCGCCGCGAACGTCCCCCACAGCACCGCCGCCGCCCCCGGCAGCAGGACCGCCAGCAGCAGACTGACGGGCACCGACGGCCCGATCCGCCAGCCCCAGCCGGCGAGCAGCCCGAGCGCGACCAGCTCCAGCAGGAAGGCGAGCAGCTCGTTCGCCCAGCGGAACGGTGCGGGAAGCTTCATCGGGACGACCTCTCGGACGGTGTGCGGCTCGGACGGTGTGCGGCGGCGGCCCCATGAAAGCGCACCGCCGCACCGCTCCGCCCACCGGGGCGTCCCCGGCCGCCTCGGGCCCGAGCCGCCCGCGGGTACGGGACTCAGAGCACGGAGCCGGTCCGGCTCGGCAGGCCGTTCTCCACGTGGCCGATGAAGCGCTGGGACCACGCGGCGTCGTACTGCACCGAGACGGTGTAGTCGTACCAGCCTGCGGCGTCCGGCACCGGGTGGGCGAAGTGGTCGGCGCTCTGCCCCGCCGCGACGGTGTAACTCCAGCTACCACTACGGTAGTTGTTCGACAGCAGGGTGAAGGTGGCGGCCAGCGTCGGGTGGTCGTTGCGGAGCTCGAACCGCAGCGCCAGCGGGTCGCCGCCCTGCGCCGTGAACGAGGTCCGGACCCGGGCGTAGCGGCCGTTGGCGCCGGCCGTGTTGCCCTGGAAGCGGCGGAGGAAGCGGTTGGGGCCGGTGACGGTGAGGTCGTACCGACCGGCGCCGAAGCCGGAGCCGATGTTGAAGAAGTCGCTGGTCGCGGCGTTCGGTCCGACGGTGTACTGCCAGGGGCCGCCGCTGCGGTAGGCGTTCGCGTAGGCGGCGAAGTGGGCGGCGGAGGTGGCCTGTTGGCCGAGGTTCTCGATGCCGACCCAGATCTTCTGGGTGCCGGTCGGGCTGGTGCCCTCGTAGCGGTCGAGGTAGGCGTTGGGCTGGTAGGGCAGCGGGCAGGCGGTCTTGTTGCCCGGCTCCTGGACCGGGCGGGAGCCGCCGTTGGCCGGGGCGGTGGGCGCGGACTGCGAGCCGCAGGCGGCGCCGGTCATCAGCGCGTGGCCGGCCGGCACGGGGCTCGGGAAGGCGGGCAGCGGACCGAAGACCGGATTGGCGAAGTCGAAGGCCGAGGTGAGGTCGCCGCAGACCGCCCGGCGCCAGGCGCTGATGTTCGGGCACGCCACCCCGGTCCACTGCTCCAGGAAGCGCAGCACCGAGGTGTGGTCGAAGACCTGCGAGTTGACCTTCCCGCCCCGGGTCCACGGCGAGGCGATGATCATCGGGACCCGGAAGCCCAGGCCGATCGGCTGGCCGTTCACGTACTCGGTGGTGTCCCCGGTGTTCGCCGGGACGGCGGGCGGCACGTGGTCGAAGAAGCCGTCGTTCTCGTCGTAGGTGAGCAGGAAGACCGTCGAGTTGAAGATCTCCTGGTTCTCGTTCAGCGCCGACAGGATGCGCTGCGCCACGGTGGCGCCGACGCTCGGACTGGCTGCTGGGTGCTCGGAGTTGGCGTAGTCGGTGACGATCCAGGACACCTCCGGCAGTCGGCCGCCCAGTACGTCGGAGCGGAACGCCGCCACCAGGGCGTCCGCCACGTCCCCGCCGGAGTACGGCACGCCGGCCACGCCCCGCTGCCACAGTGCCTGGTTCCCGGTGCCGTCCTTGCTCGCGTCGGCGGTCATGAACGGCGCGAAGTACTCCAGCGCGTTGTCGCCGTAGTTCTTCGAGCCGGACTTGTCGTAGACCTGGTAGACCTTCCAGGACCGGCCGGCCAGCTCCAGCGCCTCCGCGTAGGTCTGCCAGTTCTGCCCCTTGCGGCGGAAGTCACCGCCGTTGGAGTTCACCTGGTTGGCCCCGGCCAGACCGGCGCCGATCGAGCCGGACCACAGGTAGTTGCGGTTCGGCCCCGTGCCGGTCATCGAGGAGCAGTGGTAGGCGTCGCAGATGGTGTAGGCGTCCGCCAGCGCGTAGTTGAACGGGATGTCCGCCCGGCTCATGTGACCCATGGTCAGGCCGGTGCTGCTCTTGGCCGCGTACCAGTTGTTCATCCGCCCGCCGTTCCAGGCGTTGTGCTGGTCGCTCCAGCTGTGGCCGCCGCCGTCCACCTTGCACTCCGAACGCTCCCAGGAGTTCGGCGAGGCGCTCAGCGGCCACGGGTACAGGAAGCCGCTGCCGCGCGGCTGCTGGAACACCGTCCGGCCCGAGGGCGCCGAGGTGGTGCCGGGCAGGTCGATCACCGCGTGGTCACCGAACCCCCGCACGCCCTTGAGCATCCCGTAGTAGTGGTCGAAGCTGCGGTTCTCCTGCATCAGCACCACCACGTGCCGCACGGGTGCCAGCCGGGGGTCCGGGACCACGGCGGCCACCGGCTCGGGGGCGAACCGGGCGTCCCCTTCCGGCCCCGGCGCACTGCCGTCCCCGGCCTGCGAGCCGACCACCGCCGCCGCCGCGACTGCGGTGGCGGTGGTCAGGAACATCCGACGTCCGATGGAATTGGTCATGGCGCACTCCTACTGCTCACGGGGAAGGTCGGGCTGCGGAGCCACCGGGTCTGGAATCGCACACCGACGGTGAATCACGCGGTACTTCGCCTCACTTGGCCGTGGATCGCACGTGGCCAACGCCGCCACAGCCTCCCCGGCCGAGGTGAACACAGAGTGGCCGGGAGGCCATCAGTCGCGGAGGAGACGGTTTCCACCACCGGATACATCCGATGACTCGCCCGCGCTACTCCTCGGTCGGGCCGAGGACCGCCCGGTCCCCCAGCCACACCTCCCGGGTGCCGGCGGCGTGCAGCTCCAGCACCGTCACCTCGTTCCGGCCGGGCCGCAGGACGGGGGCCGGGACGTAGAGGGTGGCCTGCGGACCCCGGGACCAGTAACGGCCGAGCGGGAAGCCGTTGATCCAGGCGTGCCCCTTGGTCCAGCCGTCGAGGGCGAGGTGGCAGTCGGCGGCCGGGCCGGCGAGCTCGAAGGTGCCCCGGTGGAAGGCCGGGCCGACCAGCGGTTCGGCCGGAGCGAAGGTGAGGGGCGCCAGGGAGTCCAGGGGCAGCGGGCGGCTGCTCCAGTCGGCGAGCTCGACGCCGTTGACGGTGACCGGGCCGAGCAGGCCCTTGCGGTCGGCCAGCGCGGGGCCGTAGTTGACCCGGCCCTGGTTCTCCAGCAGAACGGAGAGCCGGGCGCCGATCCTGGGCGAGCCGAACGCCAGCACCCGCTCGTGCAGCTCGCGCTCCAGCACGCCGACCGGCTGGCCGTCCACGAAGACCTGGGCACGGTCGCGGACCTCCCCGATCCGCAGCAGCACCGGCCCGGCGATCGGGAGTCCGGCCTCGTACAGCAGGAAGCCGAAGTCCTGGCCGAGCTCCTCCATGGTCAGCGGCCGGTGGGACACCACCGCCTCGCCGAGCACCTCCTGCTGCTCCAACAGCCCGGCGCAGTCCGTGAGTTCGACGGCGCCGAAGGACAGCTTGGGCGCGGCTGCGGGTACCGGCTCGGCCGGCACCGGCGCGTACCGGGCGATCACCTCCCGGAACGCCAGGTACTTCGGGGTGGGATCACCCGCCTCGTCCAGCAGCGCGTCGTAGTCGTAGGACGTCACCGTCGGCCGGTAACTGCCCTTGTCGTTGGCGCCGTTGGTGAATCCGAAGTTGGTTCCGCCGTGCAGCAGGTAGATGTTGACGGAGGCTCCGGTGGCCAGCAGCCGGTCCAGCTCACCGGCCGCCTCGGCCACCGGTCGGCTGGTGTGCACCCCGCCCCAGCGGTCGAACCAGCCGATCCAGAACTCCGAGCACATCAGCGGCCCGGTCGGCTGCTGCCGCCGCAGCTCGGCCAGCCCGGCCTCCGCCCGGCTGCCGAGGTTGACCGTCCGCAGCACGCCGTCCAGCCCGCCCCGGGCCAGGTCGCCGGGCTGGTCACAGGTGAACAGGGGGACGTCCACGCCGTGCCGCCGTAGCAGACCGGCCAGTTCGGCGAGGTAGGCCGGGTCGTCCCCGCCGTGGGCACCGTACTCGTTCTCCAGCTGCACCGCGATCACCGGCCCGCCGTGGCCGGCCAGGTACGGCTTCACCAGCGGCAGCAGTGCGGCCAGGTAGCCGTCCACGGCGGCCAGGAAGCGCGGGTCCCGGCTGCGCAGTTCGATGCCCGGCTCGGCCAGCAGCCAGGACGGCAGGCCGCCGCCCTCCCACTCGGCGCAGATGTACGGGCCGGGCCGCAGCAGGACGTGCAGCCCTTCTGCCGCCGCGAGGGCGAGGAAGCGGGGCAGGTCGAGACCTCCGTCCGCCCGGAACTCCCCGGGCCTGCGGGCGTGCAGGTTCCAGGGGACGTAGGTCTCGACCGTGTTGAGGCCCAGCAGGCGTGCCTTCCGGAGCCGGTCGGCCCACTGCTCGGGGTGGGTGCGGAAGTAGTGCAGTCCGCCCGAGATGATGCGGAACGGCCGTTCGTCGAGACGGAAGCCGTCATCGGCGATCTCCAGAGGCATGCCTGCTTCTCCTCATCGATGTCTGGTCGTCGGTCAGTTCAGCGGACGGCAGAGCAGCACGTCGGGCACCCCGCCGTGGCTCCAGCGCCAGGTGTAGCCGACCCCGGCCAGGTACTCGTCGTCGCCGCACTGTCCCTTGTAGTGGCCCGGCGCCCAGTCACTGGCGCTGGAACCACCGGTGGCGGGCCGGTTGTCGCCGCGGTCGAACCAGACGGTGCGGCCGGTGACCGGCAGCGCCCGGTCGGCGGGGGCGCAGAGCAGCGCGGCCATCGCGTTGCCGTTCACCGCGTACCCGGCGGCGAAGGTCCGGTCGGGGCACTGGAGCTTGTTGTAACCCGAGGCCCAGTCACCGCGGTTGACGAACCGTTCGTCGGTGACCACCGTCCAGCCGGTCCCGGCCGCCGTGCCCGGGCGGCGGGCGTCGGTGCACAGGCCGCGCGAGTCGCTGCGACCGAGGCCGGTGAGGCGTTGGCCGTCGGGGCAGTTGCCCTTGCGATTGCCCGTGCTCCAGTCGCCCCGGGCCAGCATCGTGCGGGAGAGGTTCTGGTCGCCGAAGTCCAGGTTGAGCATGTTCCAGTGGTCGGTCGGCGGGATCGCCCCCGTCCGGCCCGGCGCGTTGACCAGCTTGGCCCAGTCGGCGGAGCGCCAGTCGGCGGGGTCGCCCACCGTGGCGGTGCGGCGGCCGGCCGCGTCGTAGTTCACCAGTGCCCAGTCGTCGTTCGCCTCACCGGTCGGCCGGCTCCAGCCGACCAGCGGCCACTGGGCGAAGTCGCTGTCGTTGCGCACCAGGATGTCGGTGAAGTTCTTCCACCAGGCCCGGTCCTTGGGGTCGGTGGAGCGGCTGCCGGCACCGAACTCGCTGATCCAGACCGGCGCCGTGAAGTGCTGGCCGGCCGTGGTGACGAACAGCGCCTGGTCGTCGACCACCTGGATCAGCTGCTCGGGGGTGAGGTCCCGGTAGCGCGGGTCGTTGGTCTCACCGTTCTGCCAACCCCCGCTCGCCCCCGTGTGGTTGGGGCCGGTGAAGCCGTAGAAGTGCGCCGAGTAGACCAGCTTGCCGGAGTCGATCAGGGTGTGGGAGAGGGTGCGGACCGGAGTGAGGGTCGGCCGGCCGTGGCTGAACATCCCCTGCGGGATGCCCTGCCAGTTGATGCCCTCCATCACGATCAGCAGGTCGGGGGCGAGCTGGAGGATCCGGTTGCCCGCCTCCTCCAGGGCCTTGTAGAGGTCGTGCTCGTTGCCCCAGCCCCAGTTGGGGTCGTCCCAGGTGTCCCGCCGCACCTCGTTGCGCAGGTCGGCGCCGACCACCCGCTTGTCACTCTTGTAGCGGTCCACCAGGAACAGCCAGTCGTCGATCCACTGCTGGGTGGACTGCCCGCTGTTCCACCGCTCGCTGCCGTCCAGGCCGCAGCAGAACCGGTAGTACGTGGTGTGGTTGTTCAGCACCACCGCGAAGCCGTCGGCCGTCAGCGCGGCGACCACCGCGTCGAAGACCTGGAGCGGGGTCCGGCCCCGGAGTCCGGGGTTGGCGGCCACCGCCGCGTCCGGGACGGGGGTGGAGTCGTGCAGCATCGCGTTGGCGAACGGGAGCCGGATGCTGTTGATGCCGAGCTCGTGGAAGTCGGCCAGGATGCGGCTGATCGGGGTGCGGTCGAGGCCGAGCGGGATGTTGCCGGACATCTGGTCGGCCTGGTGGTTGGTCACGTCGTTGACGTCGCCGCTGCCCTCGTAGGTGCCCTGGGCCCCGGCCCAGTTGCCCGACTTGAGCTTGAAGCGGTTGCCTCCGGCGTCGACCACGTACCGGCCCCGGGTGCTCAGCGGGCCGGTCCAGGACGCGGCGAGCTGGGCCCCGGTCTGGACCGGCGCCGATACCGACGCCGAGGCGGACACCGAAGCGGGCGCCGAAAGCTGGGCCGACGCCGGGGCCGGGCCGGCTGCCGAGGCACCGCCCGGGAGGGTGAGGAGGAGCAGGGAGGCGGAGACGAGTGCGGCGGACAGCAGGTGCCCGGCGCGGTGGGTTCTGGTGGATCGCATGGCGAATCTCCAGGAAGGTGGGATGAGTTGGGGTGGTACGGCCCCGTCGCCGCCGCCCACGAACGGCTCCGGGGAGCAGGGAGGGGTGGCGGCGCCTCAGCCCTTCAGTCCGCTGGAGGCGATGCCCTCGACGATGTACCGCTGGGCGATCAGGAACATCACCACGAGCGGAGCGATCGTCACCACCGCGCCGGCGAACAGGCCGGGCAGGTTGATGGTCTGTGAGGTCAGGAAGCCGGAGAGCGCGATCTGCGCCGTCCAGGCGGAGGGGTCCTGGCCGATCACCAGGGGCCAGAGGAAGGCGTTCCAGCTGTCGATGAAGGCCAGTGCCCCCAGCGAGGCCAGCATGGCGCCCGAGTTCGGCAGCGCGATCCGCCGGTAGAGGCCGAACCAGCCGAGCCCGTCCAGCCGTCCGGCCTCCTCGATCTCGGCCGGCAGGCGCAGGTAGAAGTTGCGGAACAGCAGCACCGCGAAGGGGTTGAACAGGCCCGGCGCCAGCACGCCCCAGAGGGTGTTCACCCCGCCCATCGAGCCGACCACCACGAAGGTCGGCACGAAGGTGACCGAGCCCGGGATCATCAGGGTGGCGACCACCAGGGCCATCAGCACCCCGCGCCCGGGGACGGGTATCCGGGCGAAGGCGTAGCCGGCCGCCGAGGCCAGCAGGGTGGAGACCGGCGCGGTGATCCCGGCGATCAGCAGCGAGTTCAGCAGGGCCCGGCCCAGGTGCAGGGAGGGATCGGTGAACAGGCCGGTGAAGTTCTCCCAGTGCGCGCTGGAGGGCCACCAGGTCCACTCGGGGGAGGCCAGACTCCGGCTGTCCATCAGGGAGTTGCGCAGCATCAGGTAGAACGGCGCCAGGAAGACCAGGGTCAGCAGGCCCACCACCACTGCGCGCAGCCCCGCCCCCACGCGGGTCGTCGTCACGGTGCTCACTCCTCGCCCTTCCCGAAGCCGGTGACCCGTCCCTGGACCAGCGTGACGCCCACGATCAGCGCGGTGAGCACGAAGGCGCCCGCCGATCCGAGGCCGTAGTTCTGCGATCCCATGGCGGTGTCGTAGAGGTGCACCAGCGGGGTCTGCACCGGCGCGGTGGCCGAGCCGGAGAGGCCGCTGCTGAACAGGTTGTAGAACTCGTCGAACGCCTGGAACGCCGCGATGAGTTGGAGCATCAGCACCGCCACCGAGGTGTTGCGCAGCATCGGCAGGGTGATCCGCAGCGCCAGCCGCCACCCGGTGGCGCCGTCCAGGGCGGCGGCCTCGTACACGTCCCTCGGGATCGCCTGCAGGCCGGCCAGGAACAGCACCATGTAGAAGCCGACCTGGAGCCAGAGCCGCAGGGTCACCAGCACCACCCAGTACAGCGGCGGGTCGGTCGACTGGATCCACGGCACCGCGTCCATCCCGAACCAGCCGCCGACGGTGTTGGCAACGCCCGACGGAAGCCCGTTGAACAGGGCCATCTTCCAGAGCAGCGAGGCCGCGACGTAGGAGACGGCCGCCGGGATCAGGAAGGCGGTGCGCACCACCGCCCGGCCGCGCCGGACCCGGTGCACCAGCAGCGCCAGGCCGAGCGAGGCGACGAAGGTGACCGGGACGATGAAGGCGGAGAACAGCAGGATCTGCCCCAACGAGCTGCGGAACGCCGGATCGCCCAGCAACTGACGGTAGTTGGCCAGGCCGACCCACCGGCTGAGCGCGATGGTGCCGTGGGCGTCGCAGAAGCTCAGCAGGAAGCTCCAGCCGATCGCCACGTACTTGAAGATCCCGAGGCCCAGCAGCACCGGTCCGGCGAGCAGGGCGAAGGCCGCCCAGGCTCGGAGGTCGGTGCGGCGGTGGCCCGGCCTCGGCACTGGGTTCGGGCGGGCAGACTTCGGCGCGGGCTTCGATCGGGCGCGGTCCGATCCGGCGGGGTCCGATCCGGCGGGCTTCGATCGGGCGGGGTCCGAGATCGCGGCCATCAGGAGCGCTGCTTGTCCAGCGCGGCCTGGGCCACCTTGGCTGCCTCCGCCAGCAGTTGGGCCGGATCGCCCTGCCCGCTGACGGCCTTCTTCGCGGCGGCGGCGAACGGTGCGGAGAGCTCGGTGTCCCAGGTGTTCGGGTAGTGCCGGCCGTACTTGGCGGCCAGCTCGACCGTCTCCTTCGCCGTGCCCACGGTCAGCTTGTCGGCGGTCGCGGCCACCGAGGCACGGGGCGGGACGTGGAATCCGTAGCTCTCCGACCAGTCCTTCTGCAGGGCCGTCTGCTCGACCCAGAGCCAGCGGACGAAGGTCTTCGCCGCCGCCACCTGGCGGCCCTTGGCGTTGACGCAGCTGGTCCAGCCGCCGACCCGGAGCACGGGCGTGCCGCCCGACTTGAGCGCGGGCCAGGGCAGTACGCCGAAGTCGTCGCCGAGCGCGGTCCTGATCGCCGGCATCGCCCACAGGCCGCACCACTGCATCGGCACCACGCCCTGGGTCAGCGCGGACGGGTCCCACCAGTCGGTGGTGAAGCCGAGCAGCACGGACTGGTCGTCGGTGAGCCGCTTGAGCGCGGTGACCGCCTCGACGGCCTGCGGGGAGGCGAACTCCACCCGGCCGTCGGTGACCAGGCTGCCACCGTTCGAGAGCACGGCCAGAGCCGGGCTCTCGCCGAGGCCGTCGTTGCCGAGGTAGAGGCCCTTGGTGTTCCTGGTGCTGAGGGCCTTGGCGGCGGAGGCCAGGGCGTCGAAGGTGGTGGGCGGGGCGATGCCCGCCTTCTCCAGCGCGCTCCTGCGGTAGTGGAGCATCAGCACGTCGTCGATCATCTTGACGCCGTAGACCTTGCCGTCCACCGACATGTAGTCGAGGTTGCCCTGGCTGAAGTCGGACCGCTCACTGCCGTAGACCTCGTCCAGCGGGGCGAGTTGACCGCGCCGGGCGAGCGCCTGGCTGAAGTCGCCGATCTCGAAGACGTCCGGCGCGCCGTCGGTCAGCAGGCTGGCGTTGAGCTTGGCGGTGTAGTCGCCGGGCACCCAGGTGACCTTCACCGCGATGTCCGGGTGCGCCTTGGTGAACTCGCCCGCGTACCGGGTGAGTGCCTGCTGGGTGCCGGCCTCGCCGTAGGCGTGGGACCAGACGTTCAGGGTGGTCCCCGCGCCCTTGGCGTCTCCGCCGCCCGGGGTGGTGCTGCAGCCGACCGCCGCTCCGGCGACGAACAGCAGGGAACCTCCGAGGAAACCCCGTCGGCTAAGCTCCGCTCTGTGTGCACTCATCTCGCGTCCTCATGGGTGGGGGAACGGGTGGACTCCGTACCGGCCGGTGTCCGCCGTCGTTTGCTGCCAGGCAAGACGGGCACCGGCCGGGGGCCGTGCGGTGGTGCGGTGGCGTGCGTGCGGGTGGTTCCGGGTGTGCGGGTCGTGCGGGATGTGCCGACTGCGGCCGGTCGGGATGTGCGGGTCGTGCGGGATCGTGCGGACTGTGCGGGTCGTGTCGGCCGGGTGCCGGTCGTGGGGCCCAACTCCCTTGCGAGACCGGGGTCCTAGGGGAACAGTGCCTGGATTCCGAGGACGGCGGCGCCGCGCGCCCAGTCCTCCCAGGCGAGCGGACGCAGCGTCAGGGGGCAGTTCGCGGCGGCCTTGAAGGTGTGGGCGGCGTAGGCCTCCCGGATCTGGGTGCCGAGCAGGTCGTAGGTGTCGAGCCCCTCGCCGGTGACCACCACCCGCTCGGGGCCGAACAGGTTGACCAGGGTGGCGATCCCGGTCCCGATCGCCCGTCCGGCCCGGGCGAACGCCTCCCGGGCCGCAGGGTCACCGCTGCGCGCGAGGTCGACGGCGCCGTCGAAGTCCAGTGCCGTCAGGCCGGTGGCCTCGCGGACCCGGGCCAGGATGGCGCTGCTGGACGCCACCGCCTCCACACAGCCGGTCTGGCCGCAGTGGCAGCGCGGGCCCGCAGGATCGATGCTGATGTGGCCCAACTCGCCTGCCACGCCGTAGGCTCCGGCGATCAGGCGGCCGTTGACGACCAGTCCGGAGCCGATGCCCGCGCCGATGGTGACCAGCGCGAAGTGTTCGGTGCCGATGCCCTCGCCGAACCAGTGCTCGGCGGAGGTGATCGCCTTGACGTCGTTCTCCACGATGACGTTGAGGCCGGTCCGCTCCGCCACCAGCTCGGCCAGCGGGACGTCCTGCCAGCCGGGCAGGACGGAGTAGCGGACCCGGCCGGCGTGGCGGTCCACGTCCCCCGAGACCGCGATGCCTAGGTGGCGCAGGTGCTTGCGGTGGCGCGGGTCACGGCTGAGCAGCAGTTCGACCGAGTCGCAGATCAGTGCGCCGACGGCGGCCGGGCTGCGGTCGGCGCCGAGCCGGCGGCCGGTGGTGGCCCGGACGCCGGCCCGCAGGTCGCAGACCACGGCGTAGAGCGCGTCGGCGCTGACCTTGACGCCCAGGAAGAACTCCCGGTCCGTGGTGACGGCGAGCGGGTTGACGGGGCGGCCGGCCCCGGGGGCGGTGCGCTCCGGCGGGAGCTCGTGCAGGTAGCCGTCGTCGATCAGTGGCCGGGCGGCCTTGGTGATCGCGGTGCCCGACAGCCCGACGCGACGGGCCAGTTCCACCCGGCTGAGCGGCCCTTCGGCCAACAGCAGGGCGAGGATGGCGGTTTCGGCCGGTGCGGTGACCAACGGCTGGGTGTGGGTGGGAAACACGGAAGCAATGTAGCGACGAATAAATAACTTCGTCCAGTATTGATTTCAGGCCAGACCCGCCCCTACCCTCCGCGCGCCCGAAGGTTCGCCGGTGAGTTGACGCTTCATCAACTTCCATAAATAAATAACTTCTTCACGTATTGATTCCATCGACCCGGCTCCCTACGCTCGGGCACCGCGACCACCACTGCCCCCAGGGAGAGCCACCGTGTCCGCGACGCCGTCCTCCGTCTCCTTCGACCCCGTCGGCGGCCTGGCCGTCCTCACCACCGCCACCACCACCTACGCCATCCGGATCGGCGCCGACGGCAGCCCGCGCCACCTCTACTGGGGCCCGACGGCCGGCTTCGCCGCCGATCTCCCCCTGCCGCGCTCCCCCGCCGCCAGCAGCTTCGAGGCCGAGCCGGCCGCCGACGAACTCGCCCCGCAGACCGGCGCCCGGTTCGGCCCGGCCGGTCTCCAGGTCCGCTTCGCCGACGGCGTCCAAGGCGCCCAGTGGCGGTTCACCGGCCACCACGTCACCGACCACGGCGAGCTCCGGCTCCGCCTGACCGACCGTCACTACCCGCTGGCCGCCGAGCTCTGCTACCGCGTCCACCCGGACAGCGACGTCATCGAACGCTGGACCGAACTCACCCACACCGGCACCTCCCCCACCCTCCCCTCGCCCACCGCCCCTTCCCCGGACGACCTGACCGCCGAAGTCCCGAACGCTGACCGGCCGACCACCGACAGGCTGACCACCGACGGACCGACCACCGACGGCCCGATCGCGGTCACCCGCCTGGACTCGGCCGCCTGGACCGCACCACCACTCCCCGACTACCGGATCAGCCACCTGATCGGCGGGTGGAACAGCGAGTTCCAGCTCCAGCGAGACCGGCTCCCGGTGGCCGAGACCGTCCTCACCGGCCGCCGCGGCCTCACCGGCCACCACGCCAGCCCCTGGCTGGCCCTCGACGACGGCACCGCCACCGAGGAGCGCGGCGAGATCTGGAGCACCGCCCTGACCTGGAGCGGAAGTTGGCGGATCACCGTGCACCGGGACCCGGTCGGCCGGACCACCTGGACCGGTGGCTTCGGCCACGAGGGCCTGAGCTGGACCCTCCGCCCGGGCGAGACCCTGCACACGCCGGTCTTCGCCGGGCTGCACACCACCGAAGGCGGGTTCGGTGCCGCCAGCCGCGCCTGGCACGCCCACGTGCGCTCCCGGGTCCTGCCGGACCCGGCCCGCGAGCTGCCCGTCCTCTACAACTCCTGGGAGGCCACCGGCTTCGACGTCGACCTCAAGGGCCAACTCCGCCTGGCCGAGCTCGCCGCCGGGCTCGGCGCCGAGCTGTTCGTGCTGGACGACGGCTGGTTCGGCTCCCGCAGCAGCGACCGCTCGGGCCTCGGCGACTGGACACCTCGCCCCGCCGCCTTCCCCGGTGGGCTCCGGCCACTCGCCGACCACGTCCACGCGCTCGGCATGGAGTTCGGCCTCTGGGTGGAGCCGGAGATGGTCAGCGCCGACAGCGACCTCTTCCGCGCGCACCCGGACTGGGTGCTCCACGCACCCACCCGAGAGGCCACCGAGCTGCGTCACCAGCTCGTCCTCGACCTCTCCCGTCCCGAGGTGGAGCAGTGGGTGCACCACACCCTTGACCGACTGGTCCGCGAACACCGGGTCGACTGGTTCAAGTGGGACGCCAACCGCGCGTTCACCGAGGCCGGCCGAGCCCACCACCCCGACCCGGACCGGCTCTGGATCGACCACACCCGCGCCGTCCACCGCGTCATGGACCGGCTGCGCGCCGACCACCCCGGCCTGCGGATCGAGGCGTGCGCGGGCGGCGGCGGCCGAGTGGACCTCGCCGTGCTGGCCCGTACCGACCAGGCCTGGGCCTCCGACAACACCGACCCGGTCGACCGGATCGCCATCCAGCACGGCTTCAGCCAGCTCTTCCCCGCCCGGACGATGGGCGCCTGGGTCACCGACAGCCCGAACGTCACCACCGGCCGGACCACCCCGCTGCGGTTCCGCTTCCACGTCGCGATGGCGGGCGCGCTCGGCCTCGGCGGCGACCTCGGCAGCTGGTCGGCGGCCGAACTCGCCGAGGCCGCAGCCCTGGTGGCGCAGTACAAGCGCATCCGCCCACTGGTCCAGCACGGCCATCAGTACCGGCTGTCCGGCTCCGGCGGCGACTCGGCCGCCACCTCCCCCGCCTTCCCCCCGGCTCCCGGCGAGGTCCGCGCCGTCCACTACGCCGCCCCGGACGGCAGTGAGCACGCCGTGCTCGCCTGGCGGCCCGTCAACCGCTTCGGCCACCCTGCCGCACCGCTGCCCCTGCCCGCCCTCGACTCCACCGCCCGCTACCGCGAGGCGGAGACCGGCCGGATCCACCACGGCGCTGCGCTCCGCAGGCACGGGATCGACCTGGCCCTCCCGGCGGGCGACCACGCCAGTACCATGATCCACCTCACCCGCCTCACCGACTGAACCGCCCACCTCCTCCGGCCGTCCCGCACCCCCGGAAGTCCCGCTCCCCGGCAGTCCCGCACCTCGAAGGCTCGCAGATGAACAACCGCAGGCTCCTGGTCGTCGGCATCGACGGCGTCCGGTTCGATCTCCTCCCCTCCCTGCACACCCCGCACCAGGACGAGGTCGCCGCCGCCGGCTTCCTCGGGCGGGTGGAGGTCGACCCCGGCACCCCGACCATGTCCGGCCCGTGCTGGGCCACCGTGGTGACCGGGGTCTCGGTCGTCAAGCACGGCGTCTGGGGCAATCGCTTCGACGGCCACCGGCTCGGCGTCTTCCCGGACTTCACCACCCGGCTCGCCCTCGGGCACGGCCTGCGCACGCTGGCGGCCGGCGGCTGGACCCCGCTGTTCGTGGCTCGTGACGGCGGTCCGATGTTCGCCGCACCGAGCCGGCTCAGCTACATCGGGCCGACCGCCGACACCCCCGAGGCCTGGGAGGAGTGCGACCTCGCGGTGGCCACGGACAGCGCCCGCATCCTCGCCGAGAGCCCCGAACTCCACGCTGCCTTCGTCTACTTGGGCGCGGTGGACGAGACCGCCCACTTCCTCGGCTGCGGCCCCGCGTACCGCACCTCGATCGAGACCGCCGACCGCCACCTCGGCACCCTGCTCGCAGGGCTCCGCCGCCGCCCCGGGCACGCGGACGAGGAGTGGACGGTCATCGTGGTCACCGACCACGGGCACCGCGACGAGGGCGGCCACGGTGGCCGCTCCCCCGAGGAGACCACCGCCTGGATAGCCGCCTGCGGCCCGGACATCCCGCCGGGCGCCCCGGCCCCGGACGGCCTCCGGCACGCCGACGTCGCCGCTCACGCCTACGCCGCCCTGGGCATCCCGATCGATCCCCACTGGTCCCTGGACGGCCGCCCGTTCAGCGCCTCCGCGCGCCGCTGAGCCGGTCGCACCGCACCCAGGGCCACCGGCTCGGCGCGTCGATGCCGCCGCACACCCGGGCACGAGTGACCTGTCTCACACCTCCCTGACGAACCGCCAGGTCACGGCCGGGTCCGGCCACCCACCGGGGCGCCCGCTGCCGAGGGGGGCACCACCGCGCACGCATGAACCACCGTTTCCGGGACAGGCGGGACGCACGACCGAGCAGCGCGACCTGAGAGGGCCACCGTGACCACCGCTTCCCGTCCGACCGCCGCACCGGCCCGCCCGCAGAGCACCCGGAACACCCGTGAGCCTTGGCAGGACGGTGCCTGTGGCACCTCCGAGGCGTTCCACCGGCCGGCCGGCGAGCCGCGCGCCGCCGCCGAGCGCCGCATCCGGGCCGCCAAGGCCGTCTGCACCGCCTGCCCCGTCCGGGTCGAATGCCGCCGTCACGCCCTGGCCACCCGGGAGCCGTTCGGCGTCCGGGGCGGCCTCTCCGCAGAGGAGCGCCGCGCCCTCTTCACCGGCTCCGAGCAACTGCAGGGGCCCCTGGCGGCCTGAGCCGCAGGTCGGGACGCCGCGCGGGTCCGGGGCTTGCGTGGTCAGACGACAACAGGCAACCGAGGCGGCCCCGAGCCGCACCGCGAGCCACGGCCCGCTCCTGCGGCTACGACTCCTCCACCAGGTCGGCCGTGCGGCTCGGCCGGTCCGACACCGCCCGGGTGCGGGCCGGCCCCGGCTCGGCAGCACCCTCCCCGAGCGGCCTCCGCCGACACCTCCGCCGCCGCATCGCATCCCCGCCGTACCCTCCTTCGAGTGGTCCCAACGGCGGCCCCGGCGTTGCGTCCCAGCCGCTCGCACCCGGCTGCCTACGCTCCGCAGATGGACGACGCATGGACCGCAGAGCAGGCAGACCGGTACCGGATCGGCCCGGACGGCCAGGAGTTCCTCGGGATCGAACCCCCGCTAGGTGAAGCACAGTTGGACGGCAGCGGACCCGCCCTGGAGGCCGGACCGGGCGATCACCCGCGCTGGACCCCGGAGCTCACCGACCCGACCCGGGCCACCGACACCCCGCTGCGCTCGATCCCCTGGGACCACTCCTACGACAACGACTGACCGCCCGTCGCCCGTTCGGGTGGCGCCCCGGCACGGCGCGGGCACGGCCGCCCGGCCCGGGGTAGGTTGCGACGCACGGCGCGGCGCGACCCCCGCACGTGCCCGGACAGCGAGCACCCGGGAGCCGTCGAGATGACCGTCAACCGCAGGAACCTCCTCCGGCTCACCACGGTGGCCGTCGGCTCCGGCCTCACCGCCGCAGCGGCCGCCGGCCCGGCTGGAAGCGCCCAAGCAGCAGGCCCGTCAAGGACGTTGAGGTTCACCGGGAAGCGGTCCGCTGCCAACCTCCCCGAGCTGCTGGTGCCCGGGACCCCCTACTTCGTCCACTACGACCTCCTGGACGAGCAGGGTCAGCCCGCCGGCACCGAGAGCGCGCACTGCACGCCGGTCACGGTGGACGCGAACGGCGCGGTGGTCCTCGCCTCGCTCGCGCTGCGCCTCACCGGCGGCACCATCACCGCCGCCACCGCCTACGAGCGCCCGCTCCCGGCCGTCACCGAGACCCTGCTCGCGGCACGCCGCTGGTCCCACACCTTCGCCGTCACGGGCGGCACCGGCGAGTTCAACGGCGCGACGGGAGAGCTGACGATCGATCACCTCACCCGGGAGGACGACGTCCTCACCGTCACCCTCACCTGACCGCACCACCCTCCTTCTCCCCTTCTCCCCCAAGCTCGCAACGGCCCACGGCGCCCCGCGCTTGGACGAGTCCACCGGCCGGGCCTCCCGCGTCAGACCCCTCCGCCGAGGCCGGGCGCCTCGGCGGACGACCGGGAGGTGTCGACGGGCCGGTCGATCGCCGTCCCCAAGGGTCGGAGCTTCCCGGTGAAGGCGGTCGGGCTCCGCACCACCGCAGCCAGCAGGTCGGCATCCCCTGGAGTCAGGCCGTCGGCGATCGCGCGCGGGAGCCACGGCCCTCCGCCACCCTCGTGCCGTTCCAGGAGTGACCTTCCGTCATCGGTGAGGTCGCCCGGCTCCCCCCACCGGTCCTTCCGGTCGACCACACACCAGACCCCGCCCAGGAACAGGGAGGCACCCAACAGCCAGAACGCCTGCGGATCACCCGCCGCCGGCCGGATCAGCGCACAGTCCAGCACCACGCAGCCGAAGACGCTACCGCTGAGCCAATTGCGGGCACGCTCGAAGGCCCCGAAGCGATCGGGGTGCAGCACCAAGCCCTGGTCACCCAGCCGGTTCCCGACCTCCACGACGGACCGGCTGCGGCCCAACTCGAACGTCTTCTCCCAGGTCCTCACGCTCGGCTGCGAGCCGATCGCCTGGACGACGTCCGCCTCGACCGCGTCGCGCGGATCCGGGTCGGTGACGGTGACCGTCCGCGCCCCCTCGTCCACCACCAGTCGCCCGGCGAGCATCATCGCGGCCAGCGCGACCCGCGGGACGGCCTGCCCCCGCCCCCGGAGGTACGCCAACTCGTGCAGCGTCAAGTCCTCGTCCGCGCACCGGAGTCGGAGCGGCGCGCGCATCGCCGTCCGCCGGGCGCGGGCGAAGCGGAACAGACAGACCAGGGCCGCCGCGTGCACCAGACCGAACGCCGACCACCACCCCATGGCCCCCTCCTCGGTCTTCCCCTACCCCCGACCGTCGGGCCCGACGCCCGCCACCGGCCGGGGACCGCTCCGGGGATTCAGCGCCCCGGGGCGCCGGTGGGCGGGACGTCGAGCACCCGGAAGGCGATGCCGGCCGCGATCAGTCGGTCGATCAGCGGGCGGCCCATGGCCACCGCCGTGGTCGACTGGCCCGCCACGGGCGGGAGGTCGTCGTAGGCGAGGCAGAGCGCCGCTTCGGCGAGCATCACGGCGGTCTCCTGGTAGCCGGGGTCCCCGCCGGACACCTCGGCCAGCACGGCCCGCCCGTCGTCGGCCCGGGCCGCGAAGCGCACCACGAACCAGTTCTTCGCCCGCTGCGCCGCGTCCGGCCCCTCTCCGGGCTTCCGCAGATCGCCCAGCACCCGCCGCAGCAGCGGCAGTTGGGCAGCCAGCGCGAGTCCCGCCACCGCCGCCAGGCCACCGAGCACCATCGGCAGGCGCTTCACCGCCGCGTAGTGCGCGTAGGAGAACTCCTCCCCGTACTCCTCCAGTCCGGCGGCCGAACGCCCGACCACCTGCGGGTCGATCGCGGGCATCGGCACCACCCAGGCCCGGGCCGGCCAGGAGCGCCGCACCCGACCGGTGGGGGTGTGGATCCGACGGCCCTTCGGCCGGGGCTCCGCCGCCCGCCGCTCCCGGGCCACCCGCGCCATCGCCCGGGGACGGGAGAAGGCGAGCAGCACCGAAGCGAGGGTGCCGCCGGAGACGGTGCCGCCCGCCCGGACGTAACCCTCCACCGCCACCTGCCCCAACGGGCCGCCCCGGCGCCGCAGTTCCTCCACCGTGAAGAGCACCCCGAGGTCGTGCGGGATCGAGTCGAAGCCGCACGAGTGCACCAGCCGGGCGCCGCTCGCCACCGCCTGCCCGTGGTGGCGCAGGTACATCCGGTCGACGAACTCGGGCTCACCGGTCAGGTCCACGTAGTCGGTGCCGCTCTCCGCGCACGCGGCCACCAACGGCTCACCGTGCTGCAGGTACGGCCCCACCGTGGAGATCACCACCCGCGCGGAGGCGGCCACCCGGCGCAGCCCTTCCCGGTCCGACGCGTCCGCCACCACCAGCGGCAGCTGCGCACAGCGCGGGTCGATCGCCGCCAGGCGCTCTCTGACGGCCTCCAGTCGTCCCCGGTCACGACCGGCCAGCGCCCACCGACAGCCCTCGGGCGCGGCGGCGGCCAGGTACTCGGCGGTGAGTCCCCCGGTGAACCCAGTGGCGCCGAACAGGACGAGGTCGTACGGGCGCGGCTCGACCATCAGGAGTCCTTGACTACTAGCGGGTAATCGACTGCGCCACGCTAGGAGCCGGCCCCGCCGCTGTCAACGACCCCACGCCTTCGCGCACGCCCGCACCCACCGGGTGGTCCCACCCGACCACACCCACGCGACCGCACCCACCGGACCACGCGCGCCGGCAGGTCGGGCGAACGACGGCCCAGCCGACCAGCCGAGCGGCTCACGGAGCGTCAGGCCAGCAACCGCCCGACGCACGCGTCCCAGTCGACCAACGCGCCCTCCGCTCCCGGCGGGACCACCCGGTGCGTGCGCGCCAGGAAGGCGGCCAGGTCCCTGGTGGGTGCGCGCAGCACCGCCATGCCGTCACCGACCGGACCGCACAGAGCCAGCAGGGTGTACCGGCCGTCCACCGGGCTGATGTGCACGTCCCCGTCACCGGCGGGCCCGACCAGCCCCTCCGCCAACAGGTCACGCCCGAAGGCCCAGAAGACCGGCACCGGTTCCTTGGGGAAGTAGCAGCGGACCGCCCACGGGTCACTCGTGCTGTAGAATAGTTCCACCGGCACGTCCGCGTGCGGTCCGACCTGGTGGTACATCGCCGTCCGCGCCGTGATCACGTCCATCGGCCACTCTCCCCTTTTCCCGTCCTGCCGAGCGCGTCTGCCCCGCGATCCGCCGGGCATGCCTCCCCGACGTCCCCGGCCGAAGCCGGGACCGAGGCCGGGACCGCGTCCCCGCTCGCCGCCGCTCGCCGCCGCTCAGCCGGCCGGCCCCCGGCCGGTGAAGGGGGTACCGAACGACTCCGGCTCCAGGGTGCCGGGCAGCACCCCGAGTTGCTGGAGCACGGCCAGCCGGTCGAACGCGTCGACCCCACGGGCGATCCGCCCGTCCTCGGCGAACTCCAGCAGGCTCATCACGTACAGCGTGAACCTCTTGCCCCGGCTCGACTCCGGGAGGCAGAGGAAGGGCTCCTTGACGGTGGCGGAGTACTGCACGTGGGCCAAGGCGTGCGTGGGCCCGACCAGCACGCCCGCCGGAGCGGCGTCGATGTCCGCGAAGAGGTCACCGGCCCGACGGAAGTACTCGTTCAACTCCCGGTGCCCCCGGTAGGAGTGACCGAACGCCTTGTCCTCGATCACCGCGTCCTCGGTGTAGTACGCCATCGCGTCCTCGGGGGCGGTCGGCGAGTTCCACATCACCACCCACCGCTCCACGAAGGCCCTGCGCTCCGCCTCGTCGAACTCCCGCACCGCACCCATCCCAGCGCTCTCCTCTCCGACCTTGCCGACCACTGCGACCGCTCCATCCCTTCCTCGCCCTGCCTGCCGCACCCGCCACACCCCCCGCACCCGCCATCGCGGCGACGACCGTCACCCGACGCCGATCACCAGTGCCGGGCCACCGAGGCCAGCACCCGTGGACGGGCCAGCCCCGCCGGGGAGCCGCTCAGGCTGACGGCGTTCCAGACGCTTCCGGCGACCTCGGAGTCGGCTGCCGCCGCCCGCATGGTGGCCCCGAACGCCTTCCCCAGCAGCCCGACGACGACGGGGCGGGTCCCGGGGACCTGGGGCATGGACCGGTCGGCCATGGTGGAGAACAGCCAGGGCAGCCGGACCACGCGGGCGGCCTTCCGGTAGAACCGCCGAGGGAGGTCCGCCGCACCGTCGACCAGGCACTCCTGCAAGGCCCTCGCCTCCAGCGCGGCGACCGTCATGCCCGCCCCGTAGATCGGGTTGAGGCTGCACAGTGCGTCGCCGATCGAGATCAGGCCGTCGGGGAGCCGCCGCAGCCGGTGGAAGTCCCGGCGGATCGAATCGGGGTACCGGAACGCCGAGATGCCGGTGATCGGCTCGGCCGCCCGCAGTGCCGTCCGGGCGTCCGCCGAGAGCATCTCGTCGGCGAAGTCGAGGAACTCCTGCTCCCCGCCCGGTGGTTGGTCGGCCTTGCCGAATCCGTAGAGGGAGAGCACCCAGGCCTCCCCCTCCTGCTGGGTGAGCACCAGACCGCGCGGTCGCGCCGGGGTGGCACCGATCAGCACCCCCTTCGCCTCGCCCAGCGCACCCGGCGGCACGAGGTAGCGGCGGCTGGCGTAGGCGACGTCGACGCGCAACCGCTGTTCGCGCGGCGGCCGGTAGCCGAGCGAGCGCAGCCAGGCCGCGCCCCGGCCGGCCCGGCCCATCGCGTCGAGCACCAGATCGGCTTCCACCTCCTCGGAGGAGTCCGGCCGCCCGGGCCGGGACAGCCGCACACCGCGCACCCGCACGCCGTCCGCACTCAGCGGCTCGACGGCCTCCACCCCCTCCCGCAGGGTGACGCGCCGCAGCGCGCCGACCCGCTCGCGCAGCCGGTCCTCCAGGAACGGCCGGCTCACCTGGAGCACCTGGCCGAGCGGCACCTGTCGCAGCCGCGAGCCGAAGAACACGATCTCGAGTTCGTCCAGCGCTCCTGCGAACGTGCCTCCGCCGTCGACCAGTTCGGTGACGAAGCCGGGGAAGATGCCGTCCAGGGCTTCCGCCCCGGCAGCGGTCAGCGAGTGCACGTGCGCCCCCTGCGGGACACCGCGCCGAACGGCCGGCCCGGTCGGGAAGGCGTCCCGCTCGACCACGGTGACCCGCTCGAAGCACCCGGCGAGCGCCCGGGCCGCGCACAGCCCGCCGATCCCCGCGCCGAGCACCACGGCGTGCCCGGTCCTCTGCGGACCACCGCCACCCGCTGGACTCACAGTCGGCTCCGATCGCCCTCGGCCACAAGGCAGTTGGACCGAAGGTACCGCCGTCCCGGCCGGAACGGCAGCGCCGACGGCCGCGCCCACTGTCGCTCGGGAGCACTCCACCGGAGCGCGCCCGCGCACTGCGCCCACCGCGCCCCCGCCGCCACCAACCGACCCTTTCCCCCTCCGACGAGACGTCAGATTCGTTCGAGCGAGCGAAAGTTGGACACCCCGGCAGCGGCAGGCCCGCACACGGCCCCTGACATGCACTTTTCACCTCTTGCACCCGGCCTTCACGCCATCCTTCCGCCGTGAGCCGAGTCACGGGGCCCCACCGCGCCCGCGCCCCCCACAGCAGGATCTCCGGTCGAGCGACTGCACAGAGTGAAGATCGTTGCCCATCTGATGACCATTCAGTGAAGCCGGTGAAGATCTTACGGCCCGTCCCGCATCGCGACATGCGCATGGATGACTTGATTCCATCGAATCCTTCCGACCCCCGCCATTCGGCAGTTCCGTAGGTCATCTCCGCTTGCGAGCATCGAAACAGCGAGGGTGATCATGAGATCCCCTCGAATTAACGTTTCTGCACCACTTCATGAACGGCGCCCCAACAGCATGCGGGCGCCCAAGGGGGGTACACCCATGTCCGAAATCAGCCACGCCTCGGAACTGACCCGCCGTCGGATGCTCCAGGGTTCCGCCGTCGCGCTCACCGTCGCCACCGGCGCCTTCGCAATCGGCCTCGTCGGCCCGGCCGGCGACTCCGCCACCGCTGCCGACCCGGGTGCGTCGGACTCCTTCGACGAGATCTTCCACGGCCGCCGCATCCAGGGCCGTCCGATCACCGACGGCGGTGCCGGCCACCACCACACCAGCGGCACCACCGGCGCCGGCGGCAACGGCTACGCCGTGCACATCGACGGCGAGGAGCTGCACATGATGCGCAACGCCGACGGCACCTGGATCAGCGTCGTCAACCACTACCAGACGCACCCGACGCCCCGCGCCCTCGCCCGCGCCGCCGTCAACGACCTCCAGGGCGCCGCCCTCGTGCCCGTCACCGTCGCCTGACCCGGCCCGCCACCAGCGCTCCACACCATCACTCGCACCCGTACCGGTACCAATGAGGGGGGACTCATGGCAGTCCGCAAGAACCAGTCGACGCTGACCACCCAGGAGAAGCGCGCCTTCGTCAACGCCGTGCTCGCGCTCAAGAGCAACGGCGGCTACGACTCCTTCGTCAGCACGCACAACCAGTTCATCGTCAGCGACACCGACAACGGCGAGCGGGTCGGCCACCGCTCGCCGTCCTTCCTGCCCTGGCACCGCCGCTTCCTGCTCCAGTTCGAGCAGGCCCTCCAGGCGATCGACCCCACCGTCACCCTCCCGTACTGGGACTGGACGGCCGACCGCACCACCACCGCCACCCTCTGGGGCGCCGACTTCATGGGCGGCAACGGCCGCAGCAGCGACGGCCAGGTGACCACCGGCCCGTTCGCCTACTCCACCGGCAACTGGACCCTCACCGTCCGCCCCGACACCCGCAACTACCTGCGCCGCTCCCTCGCCACCGGGGTCGCCCAACTCCCCACCCGCACCGAGACGGACGGCGTCCTGGCGATCACCACCTACGACGCCGCCCCGTGGAACAGCACCTCCAGCGGCTTCCGCAACAACCTCGAGGGCTGGCGCGGCGTCAACCTCCACAACCGGGTGCACGTCTGGGTCGGCGGCATGATGAGCACCGGCATGTCGCCCAACGACCCGGTCTTCTGGCTGCACCACTGCTTCATCGACAAGCTCTGGTCCGAGTGGCAGAAGCGCCACCCCTCGGCCGGCTACCTGCCCACCGCAGGCACCGCCAACGTGGTCGACCTCAACGAGACCATGAAGCCCTGGAACAACGTGACCCCGGCCGACATGCTCGACCACAGCGCCCAGTACACCTACGACACCGGCTTCTGACGCACCATCACCACCACCCGGGCCCCGGCAGGCCACCACCCCACCACCCGCCGGGGCCCTCCCCCGTCCCGCACCCTCAACCACCCCACCGCACCGCCGCTACCGCGACCGCCAGGGGAGAGCCGGTGGTCGCGGGGGTCAGCCGAGGGAGCGTTCGAGGAGGTCGAGGGCGGCGGGGAGGGTGCGGGGGCTGGCGGTGCCGTCGGGGTGGTCGCCGCGGTGCCAGCCGGGGCCGGTGGCGAGGACCAAGGCATGGGTGCGGGAGCCGCGCGGGCCCCAGGCGGTGGCGGTGACGCGGCGGACGAGGTGGGTGTCGGCGGTGGTCGGGTGCTGGGACCAGAGCATGACGGCGGCGGGTCCGGTGCGTTCCAGGGCGTCGAGCAGGGCGCGCGGCGGGACGGCCGCACCGAGCATGCGGAACGGGATCCGACGGGCGGTCAGCCCGGCGGCCACCGCCTCCAGGGGGAGGGTGTGCTGTTCGTCGGGCATCGCGGCCAACAGGACCGGGGGGACGGGGCGGGGCCGGCCCGGGCGGACGGCCTCGGTGCGCAGGATGGTGGAGACGTGCCAGGAGAGCAGGTGCTCCACCTCGACGTACTGCTCGCCCGAGGTGGCCCACTTGCGGCCGGCGGCACGGAGGGCGGGCATCATCACCTCGGTCCAGGCCTCGACCACCCCGAGCGCCTCGACGGTCTCCCGGAGGATGGTGGCCACCTCGGCGGAGTCCAGCCGCATGGCGGCGCGGGTCAGGCCCCGGCACTCGGGGCGGACCGCGCCGGCCCGCAGCGCACGGTGGTCGTCCGGTGGCGGCGGGGCCGGTGCCGGCAGTGGCGCGTCCGGTACGACCACGGCATCGGCAGCAGCGACAGCGGCTGCGGCTGCGGCGCCGGTGGCAGGCGTGGCGGAGACGGCCGTGGCGGTGCCGGTGAGCGGGTTCGCGCGCTCGGCGAGGACCGCTCGGGCGGCCTCCCCCGGGGGGACGCCGCGTGCCGTGAGGGCGCACATCGCGGCCAGGGTCTCGATGTCCGCCGGGCTCCAGCGCCGGTGGTGGCCCGGGGCGCGCTCGGCCGGGCCGAGGCCGTAGCGGCGCTCCCAGGAGCGGACGGTGGTCGGCGAGACTCCGAGCCGGCGGGCGACCGCCCCGGTGGGCAGGCCGGTACCGGATCCGTCGGACGGCTCGGGCGACGCGTTCTCCGGTGGCCCGGTCTGACGATCCCTCATGACGTACCACCCTCCCACGGTCGGACGGGCAACCCCCGCAGCCCGGGGATCACGGTGGAGGCGGCGGGCTGGAACGGCGGCGGGCCCGAGGCCGGAAACGGCGTCGGGGTCAGGGTCAGGTGTGGATCATCGGGCGGAGCTTGCGCAGCCCGTCCCGCATCCGGGTCTTGACGGTGCCGAGCGGCACGCCGAGCAGGGCGGCGATCTCCCGCTGGGAGTACCCGCCGTAATAGGCGAGCACCAGGGACTCGCGCTGCGGTGCGGTCAGTTCGGCCAGCGCGGAGCGGACCCGCTCGGCGTCCGCCAAGTGCTCGAGCTGGTCGGTGTCCGGGGCGTGCAGGGGCTGGTCCTGGCGGGTGAAGCGAAGCTCCCGGTCGGAGGACGCCCGGACCGAGCGGACCCGGTCGACGGCCCGGTGGTGGGCGATCGTCAGGACCCAGGTGAGGACGGAGCCGCGCTCCGAGCGGTAGGCGGGCGCGGTCCGCCATACCTCCAGGAACACCTCCTGGGTGACCTCCTCCGCGTGAGCGGGGCTGCGCAGCACCCGCAGCGCCAGCCCGTACACGGGACCGGCGAGCTCTCGGTACAGCGCCGCGAAGGCCGCTTCGTCGCCCCGGGCGGCTGCCGCGAGGAGGGCCGTCCGGTCCTCGTGGAGGGAGGACGGCTGTCGCGTGGCGATCACTGTTACGGTCACGTCGCCACAGTGCGGCGATTCGATGCGACCGGGCCAAGTGCGGCGTTTGTGCAGCGTTTCGCGCAGCTTTCTCGACACCGGAAATCGACGTGCTCCGGGTGGATCGGGGTGGCAGGATCGCGCGCATGCCGACTGATCCCCTGCTTGCCAGAGCCCGTGCACTCTGGGAGCAACTTGCCGTGGCACCAGTGGAGTTCGCCCAGGGCAGCGAGGTCACGGTGGTGGTCTCCCCCAGGTCGCTGTTCTGCCCGCCCGGGTGGGTGGGGCTGGTGGCGCTGGGCGACGCGGCGATCGTGACGGCGCCCGACGCCGGTATCGCCGATTCGGTGCGCGAGGCCTTGGCCGGACTGCCGACGCGGGCGATCACCGACCCTGGGGTGATCCGGCGCGTGCTGCCCGAGGTCGGTCGGGTACTCGGCCCTGCGATCTTGGCCTACCTGGCCGAGGCGGACTTCCGACCGGCGGCGGGAAGAGCGGGCGAATCAGCGCGGGCAGCGGGGATGGCGTCTGCGGCGCCGCAGGCGGCGTCAGCCGAGCCGGCGGTGGAGCAGGTGCCGGCGGACGACCGAGGGCTGCCGGAGCTGGAACGCCTCGCGGGTCCGGAGGACGCCGGCGAGGCCGGGCTGGACGGGATCACCTCGCCCGCGTTCGTGGTCCGGGAGGGTGGGCGGGTGGTCGCCGCCGCCGGATACCGGATCTGGCCGGGCGGAACAGCGCACATCAGCGTACTGACCGCTCCCGAGCGGCGGGGGCGCGGGCTCGCACGGAGGGCGGGTTCGCACGCGGTGGCCGACGCGCTGGCGGGCGGACTGTTCCCGCAGTGGCGCGCCCGGGTCCCGGCGTCCCGACGGGTCGCACTCGCGCTGGGATTCCGGGAGTTGGGCACCCAGCTGAGCGTGGAGGTGGGAGGCCGGCCGGACCGGGAACCGAGCCCGTAGCCGAGCACGGGAACAGAACCCGGCCCCGGGCCGACACCTGAGGAGGGCCGGCAGCCGGCGAGCCGGCGCTGACCCGGCCCGGACAGTCCGGGCCGGCGCAGGTCGGCAGGGTTCAGTGCGGCTCCGACCGCGCCAGGCCGACGACCGAGAGCGCAGCCCAGCCCACCGAGACCGTCAGGGCCATGGCGCGGTGGCGGCGCCGGGGGAGGGTGGTGGTCAGGGTGAAGGCGTCGGCGAGGTCTGAGGCGATCCGCAGGGCGGCGGCGGTGCGCAGGCTGCGGTCGTCCGGGGCGAGGGCCATGGCCAGGCCGCAGGCCGCGTCGCGCAGGGCCAGCGGCCTCAGGCAGGTCGCGAGGTCCCGGGGCACCGTGCCGCCGGGGGCCAGGCCCGAGGGGCCGGCCAGCAGCACCGGCCGGGCGGCCACCGCGACCCCGTACACCGCCGTGGCGGCACCGACCGCCCTGAGCAGACGACGATCCATCTCCCGCTACCTCCATCACCTCGGTCCACCGACAGGTACCCCGTCTTCGGTCCGGACCACACCGGCGGATGGGTGCCGTCCGCACCGGGGCCGAATCGCTGCGCGAGCGCTGCGGCTGTCCGCGCGGCCGGGCCCGGAGGAGCGTCGGTGGTACCGGCCCGGGGCTCCTCCCGGGTCTCCGTGAGGAGGAAGCGGGCGATGAAACTCCAGGACGAACTGCCGGTGGACCACCGGCTCAACCAGGTCTACCGGATCGGCGCCGGGCTGTGCGGCGCGGTGCTGCTGGTGTTCGGCTGCCTCGGGCTGGCGGACGGGCTGGCGTTCTTCAGCACCGAGGGCGAGGACGTCGCGGGCCTGTCGTCGAACGGGCTACTCAGCGTCATCTCGATCGTCACCGCCGCCGTGCTGATCGCCGGAGCGGTGATCGGTGGCAACACCGCCTCCACCATCAACATCGTGGTCGGCACGCTGTTCGTGATCAGCGGCTTCGTCAATCTGATCCTGCTCGAACGCTCCGCGAACGTCCTGGCCTTCCGGATGCCGAACGTGCTCTTCAGCTTCGTCATGGGGCTGCTGATCGCGACCTTCGGCATGTACGGCCGGGTCAGCGCGGGCCTTCCCCGGGACAATCCGTACTGGCTCCACCGCCACCCCGCCGCCGCCGGCCCTCGGCACGGCTGACTCCCCTGCTGCTGCCCACGGTTGATGCCCCGCCAGAGCCTCTGGCGGGGCATCAACCGTGGGGCCGGCCGGTGGTCAGCGCAGCCGCAGACCGGCCAGCCGGCGGAACGCACCCAGCACCAGTAGGCCCGCGAGCACGGCGGGTACGGCCGCCCACGCCGTGTGGAACACGGCGACCACCGTGCAGCCCTCGGCGACCAGGGAGAGCAGCAGGACGGTGGCGACCAGGGCCGCCGGACGGAAGCCGAGGCGGCGGAGCCGGCCCGCCGGGCGGCGCAGGCGGCGGTCGAGGGAGGGGTCGGTTCGGCGCAGTGACTCCTCGATGGTGCGGAGGAGGCGGAGTTCCGTCGCGGTGAGGTGAACTTCCATGACCCATCGGCTCCTTGGACGGATCGGATGTCTGACGGCCTTCGGGAGTGTCCCCGTTCACCGTCCTGCGGAAGCCCCGCCGGGAGCACTCGCACCGCTCGCGCAGCGCCTCACCCGCCGGGCGGGACGGAAGGGGCGGGACGGGAGGGATGGACGGCCCGTGTCGGGGCGGAGACCGGGGCGAAGGCCAGGGCCGTGTTGTGGCCGCCGAAGCCGGCCGAGGTGGAGAGGGCGAGGCCGACGGACTGCGGCCGGGCCGCGGTGTGCACCAGGTCGATCAGCGCGGTGTCGGCGTCGGAGGTGGTGAACCCGGCGGTGGGAGGCACGAGTTGGCGTTGCACGGTGAGCGCGGTGAGGGCCGCCTCGATGGCCCCGGCGGCGCCCATGGTGTGGCCGATGGTGCCCTTCACCGAGGTGACCGAGGGTGGCCGGCGGGCCAGCAACCGGGCGATCATCCGGGCTTCGGTGGCGTCGTTGAGCGGGGTGCCGGTGCCGTGGGCATTGACGTGGTCCACCTCGTCCGGGGCGGCGCCGGCCTCGGCCAGGGCCAGCCGGACGGCCGCCGTCAGGCCCCGCGCCTCGGGGTGCGGGGCGGTGGCGTGGTGGGCGTCGGCCGCCGTACCGGTGCCCACCAGCAGGGCCTTCGGCCGGACACCCCGGGCGGCGGCGTCGGCCGTCCGCTCCAGCACCAGGAAGCCGGCCCCCTCGCCGATCACGAATCCGTCCCTGGCCGCATCGAACGGCCGGGCGGCGCAGGCGGGTTCGGGATTGCGGGAGAGCGCGCGCATCCGGGCGAAGCCGGCCACGCAGACCGGGGTGACCATGGCATCCGCCCCGCCGGCCAGCGCGATGTCGCAGGCGTCGGCGCGCAGCAGCAGGGCCGCCGTCTGGATGGCGGTGGCTCCGGAGGCACAGGCGGTGGCGGTGTGCAGGACGGGGCCGGTGGCGGCGAGGTCGATCGCGAGCTCACCGGCCGCCATGTTGGGCAGGAAGGCCGGCAGGGTGAGCGGGGAGACGGCCGCCGGGCCCTGGGTGCGCAGGCGTTCGGCGGACTGCTCGTAGCTGCCGATGCCCCCGGCCGCCGACCCGAGCACGATCGCCACCCTGGCCCCGTCCCACTCCCCGGGGTCGAGTCCGGCGTCGGTGACGGCCTGGCGGGCCGCGGCCAGGGCGAAGTGGGTGGCCCGGTCCAGCCGCCAGGGCTGCCGACGGCCCGTCAGGGCGAGGTAGTCACCGGCCACCCGGCAGGAGAGGACGACCGGCAGCCCGTCCAGCGCGGGGTCGGGCGCGGCGGTGGGGCGTCCTTCGAGCAGGCCCCGCCAGGTCTGCTCGGTGCCGACCCCCGCCGGGGTGACCAGCCCGATGCCGGTGACGGCCAGCGGCGGCCGGGCCAGGTCGGTACCGTCGGACGGCCACGGGCGGGCCGGGTCCACCGCGACGCCCCGCGCGGGACGGGCCCCGGTCACCGGGCCGGCCCGGCCGGCCGGGCGGTGGAGCCGGCCAGCAAGGTACTGACCCGGCCGATCAGGTGGGCCACCGTGACGTCGGCGGCCGAGTCGGCGTCGTCGTCCAGGGCGATGCCCCAGTGCTCCTGGAGGCTGACGACGAGTTCGACCCGGGCCAGCGAGTCGAGGTCGAGGTCCTGGAGCGCGGCGCCGTCGTCCACGGCGTCGGCCGGGGCGTCGAACTTCTCGGTGAGCAGGGTGACGAGGTGGGCCCGGACGGGGCTGGTGACGGCGTTCACGGTGTACTGACCTCCTGGGCAGAGCGGTGCGGTTCGTGGTCGGGCAGGACGGTGGCGTGGACCGGTGCGTCCGGCCAGCGCAGGGTGACGGAGGCCCAGGTGAGGCCGCCGCCGAAGGCGGTGAGCAGGGTCGGTGCGCCCGGGGCGCAGAGCCCGCGGGAGAGGGCGTCGGCGAGGGCCAGCGGGATGGAGGCGCCGGCCGTGTTGCCGAGCTCGGCGATGTTGCCGAAGCGGTGCGGCGGGGCGATGCCGACCCGGTCGGCGACGGCGTCCAGGATGCGCTGGTTGGCCTGGTGGCCGATGAACGCCCGCACCTCGGACGGCTGCCATCCGGTCGCCGCCAGCGCCGCCCCGGCCGAGCCGGACATCCGGCGGACGGCGTGGGCGTAGACCTGACGGCCGCTCATCCGGAAGTACCGCTGCTCGCGCGGCAGTCCGTCGGCGGCGGGCAGCCGGGTGCCGCCCGCGTTCACGGTGATCAGGTCGCTGCCCCCGCCGTCGCTGCCCCAGTCCCCCGCCAGGACGGCGCCGGGCTCGTCGGTGGTCCCGGCCCGCAGCAGGACGGCGGCGGCTCCGTCGCCGAAGAGCGGGGCGGTGTCCCGGTCGAAGGGGTCGATGATCGCCGAGTACTTCTCCGCCGCCACCACCAGGGGTGCCCGGCAACTGCCGCTGCGCAGCAGGGCGTTGGCCGTGTTGAGGGCGTAGAGGAAGCCGGAGCAGACGGCGGCCAGGTCGAAGGCGGGGACGGGGCCGAGGCCGAGCCGGTGGGCGACCTCGGGGGCGGTGGCGGGACAGGGACGGTCGGGGGTGGTGGTGGCGAGCAGCAGCAGGTCCGGGCGAGGTCCGTCGCCCGCCACACCCGTCTGCCCGGCTGCGCGCGCCGCGTCGAGGGCGGCTCGGGCGGCGGCGGTGGCGAGGTCTCCCGTGCTGCTGCCGGGATCGGCGATCCGGCGCCGGTGGATGCCGGTACGGCCGACGATCCAGTCGTCCGTGCTCTCCAACCGGCCCCGGGCGATGATCTGACCGTTGGTCACCACCCGGGACGGAAGTGCCGTCCCGACGGCGGCCACCACGGCGGTGCGGCCGGGCGCCGGGGGGAACGGACCGGCGCCGTGACGCGGATCGGGGGAGCAGCTCACGGTGGCCCTCACACCACGGCGGCGGCCGAGTCGGCCCCGGATTCGGCTGCGGACCCGGACGGCCCCGGGACGGCGGCGGCAGCGGCGGGGACGGCGCCGGCAGCGGGGGCAGGGGCAGGGGCAGCGGCGAACGGGGAGGGCGGCTTGGGGATGCCGGCCAGGCCACCGTCCGGGACGGAGAGGCCACCGTCGAGCACCACGGCCTGGCCGCTGAGGAAGGAGGCTGCGGGCGAGGCGAGGAACAGCGCGACCCCGGCCACCTCCTCCGGGTCGGCCCACCGCCCGGCCGGGACGTGTGCCAGCAGCCAGTCGGTGAGGGCGGGATCGGCCTGCACGGCGGCGGTCATGTCGGTACGGACCCAGCCGGGGCAGAGCGCGTTGACCCGGATGCCGCTGCGGGCCCAGCCGACCGCGAGGCTGCGGGCCAGCGAGACCTGGGCGGCCTTGGTCGCCGCGTACGCCTCCATCAGCGGGGTGCCGACCACCCCGGCCACCGAGGACATCAGCACCAGGCTGGCGTCCTGCGAGCGGGCCAGGTGGGGCTGGGCGTGGCGGCAGATCGCGGCGGTGGCATTGAGGTTGACCGTTACCACCTCGTCCCAGGCCGCCTGCGGGAGGTACTGGAGCGGCGCCAGGATCGGGCTGCCGTCAGGGTTGACGGGCAGGGTGCCCGCGTTGTGGACCAGGATGTCCAGCCCGCCGAGCGCCTCGGCGGCCCGGTCGACCAGGGCGGCCTCGGCGGTGTCGGCCAGATCGCCCGGCACCAGGACCGGGGTGTGACCGTAGGGGGCGATCAGCTCGGCGGTCTCCTTGAGGGCGGCCTCGGTCCGGGCCGAGAGGGCGAGCTGCGCACCGGCCTGGGCGAGCGCGACGGCGACGGCGCGGCCGATGCCCCGGGAGGCGCCGGTCACCAGGGCGCGGCGGCCGTCGAGGCGGAAGCGGTCGAGGATGGTCATGGGTGCTACCTCCGATGGTGACGTGGTGTCAGGACCGTGCTCGGCCCCTGCCGACCCCGGCGAGGTGTGGAACCGGCCGGTCGGGACGCTCAGGACCTACAGGCCTGAACCGGACTACGGTGAACGGTGCTTCGGGACGGGATGTGGGTGTGCAGGCTGGGCGCCCCGGTCCAGGTGAGGTGGGCCGCGCCCCAGGTGAGGCCGGCCCCGAAGACGCAGAGCAGCACCCGGGAGCCGTCCCGCAACAGGCCGAGCGCGGCGGCGTCGGCGAGGGCGTAGGGGGCCGAGGCGGCACCGATGTTCCCGGTCAGGTCGCCGGTGATGTGCAGGCGGTCGGCCGGGATGCCGATCCGGTCGGCGACACTGCGCAGCAGCAGCGGGTTCGGCTGGTGGGTGATCACCGCGTCGATGTCCTTGAGGTCCAAGTCCTGTTCGGCCAGGGCCTGTTCGACGATCCGGGGGAAGATCTCGGTGATGAAGCCGCCGACCGCACGGCCGTCCATGTGGATGTGGTGGCGCCCCTCGGCCAGGCTCTCCCGGCTGGCCGGGATCCGGCTGCCGCCACCGGGGATCAGCACGTGGTGGGCGCCCCGGCCGTCCGAGCCCAGCAGGAAGCCCTGGAAGCCACCGCGCTCCACCGGCCCGAGGATCCCGGCGGCGGCACCGTCGGCGAACAGCACCGCGGTGCCCCGGTGGGCCGGGTCCACGAACTTCGAGTACGCCTCCACTCCGACCACCGCCGCGTACCGGGCCGTCGGGGTGGTGGCGAGCCACCCGTGTGCGACCTTCGCGGCGAACAGCCAGCCGGAGCAGGCCGCACTGACGTCCAGCGCCACCGCGTTGACCGCGCCGGTCAGGGCCTGGACCCGGCAGGCGGTGGCCGGCCCGAGCTCGTCCGGGGTGGAGGTGGCCAGCACCAACAGGTCGAGCTGCTCCGGTTCGAGTCCGGCCGCCCGGCAGGCAGCTGCCACGGCGGCGGCGGCGAGGTCGGAGGCGGCCTGGTCGGCCCGGGCGGTGCGGCGTTCCAGTACGCCGGTCCGCTCGGCGATCCAGTCGGCGGGGACGCCGGCTTCGCGGGCGACGTCGTGGTTGGTACGGACGGCGGACGGCAGGTGGGTGCCCATGCCGAGGATGCCGATCTGCGGGGCGTGGTTCACGGGGACCTTCCGGTGGGCTTGGGTCGGTCGGGGCACCGGGCCTGTCCGGGGCACCGGTCCGGTCCCGTTCGGATCAGGGCCAGGTCGGGGCCGGGAAGGGGCCGGGTCGAGGGGTTGGGCAGGCCGCAGGTTGCGTGGGTCGCCGGACGGGCCCGGGAGCACGGGTCAGGGGCGGAACTCGGGTCGCCCCGGGGCGACGGGCTTCCGGGGCGAACGAGCCTCGGGCGCACGGCGGCGGCCCGTGTCAGGGGGTGCGGCCGATCCGGGCGGTGAGCCGGTCGAGGGGAGCCGGGGCGTGCCGGTCGATCACCGTGGCCGCGTAGTGCGCCGCGCCGAGGGCGCCGTGCGCGCCGAGGCCCGGGTCCAACGCCGCGACCACGGCTTCGAGTTGCGGCAACAGCCGGTCGCACACGGCATCCATCGCGACCGGGAGGGCCCGCACGGCCGCCGGGGTGAGGACACCGGCTGCCAGCAGCGGACCGGCCAGGCGGCGAGCCTGGCGCAGCCCGTCCAGCGCGACGAGGTCGGCGGCGCCGGGCACGAGCGCATCGACGACTACGGCCCCGGGGGGCTCCCCGTCGAGGGCGGTGCCGCCGCCACCGGCCGCCGGGCCGACGTCGGCGGACGCCACGTCATCACCCGTGACGCCGCAGCCCGCTGCCGCACCGGTCGGTACGACACCCTCCACCGCCGCATCGGCCGCGAGACGACAGGCGTGCACCTCGCCCAGCAACAGGGCGTCCGCCAGCAGCGGGTTCCAGAGGTCCAGCCCCTCGTGCCCCGCCTGCTGACGCTCCGTCCGGGCCAGCGCCAGGTCTGCGGCCAGCCGATCCTGGAGCGTGGCGACCACGACGGACCACCAGCCCGCCTCGGTGGGCGGGGGCAGTTCGGTGAGCGGACCGGACGGTTCGGAGCGCGGGCCGGGCACCGTCGACTGCTCGGCCAGCGCACGGCCGGTGTCCAACAGGGTCAGGGTATTGTCCCCGCCCGCGCTCTCGAAGGCCCGGGCCAGGCCGAGGTACTCGGAGAGCCGGTTCTCCCCGAAGAACCCCGAGACGCCGCAGCGGTGTTGGAGCTCACCGACGGTCTCGGCGACGGCCCGGGTGCCGTACACCTTCCGAAGCGCCAGGGCCCGGTCCACCGCCGCCCACGGTGAGAACGTCATACCCGCCCCGGGCGCGGCGGCGGTCCGCTCCGGGGCACGCAGCACCTCCCACTCGGCCAGTGCCGCCCACGCCGCGCGGCGCAGGGTGTGCGCGGTCGCGAGCGCCCCGAGCACCGCGTGCTGCTGCGTCCGGTACGCCAGCACCGGGCTGCCCGGAGCCAGCCGCCCGTGGCTGCGCCGGGCCGCGCTGAACCGCCAGGCCGTCCCGGCGGAGCGGCCCGCCAGGGCGGCCATCGCGGAGGGCAGGGTGGCCCAGAGCGCCTGACCACAGCTCAGCGTCCGCTGGAGCCGAAGGTCCTGACTGCCCGTGGGGTCGTGCAGTACGCCGTCCGGGCCGATCGTCGCGCCGTCGGCCAACCAACGGTCGTACCGGATCTCGGCCCCGTCGAAGCGGACGAACCCGTACGGCAGCGGCACCGCGTCCACCGAGACCGCACCGGAGACGGCCACGCCCGGAGCCGGCCGCCCGTCGGCCCCCGTGATGTCCGCCAGGAACGAGAACACACCACCGTCCACGGCACCCCCGTCGGCACCGGCACCGGCACCGGCACCGGCCGGACCCTCGATCAGCAGGCGTGCGCAGACCACCGCCTGCTGCGGCAGCCCGGTCGCGGCGACGGAGGAGAACTTCGCCGCCGCGTCGTCCGGGGTGTGCAGGGTGAAGACCCGGCGACGGGCGTCGTAGCGGGCTTCGGTCCGGATCCGCAGGTGGCTGGACGCCTCGCCGATCTCGGTGACCATGAACGAGCCCTTGGTGCGGGCGTGGGCCAGCTCGCCGTGGAGGTCCGCCTCGGCGCCGCCCAGCAGGGTGAGCGAGCCGACGCAGAGGATGTAGTGGGAGAGGAAGGTCTGGTAGAGCGCCGGGTCCGCCAGGGCCGTCAACTCACTCACGGTGGCCAGCAGTTCCGGATCGGCCACCAGTTCGGCAGCGGGCGGCAGGTGGGCCGCCAGCCGGGCCAGCCGGCGGTGCGCGCCGGTGTCGGTGACGGCGGCGGACGGGCGGCGCAGCAGGTCGCCCTCCAGTAGGCGGGCCACCCGCTCGGCCTGCTCCGGTGGGAGGAGCGCAGCGAGCCGGTCGTGGGTCACACCGGTCGGCGGCATGGTGGTGGTCATGAGGTCCTCCCGGTGGAGGTGGAGGGCGGGCGGTGGGAGCGCGTGGTGCGGGGGTCGGGCATCCGGGGTGCCTCCGAGACCCGACCCCCGGCGGTCGCGGCGCGGGCCGGTCGGACGGCCCGGGCCGCGGCCTCGACAGGCAGACCGGCCCGCGCCGCGACCGACGCGTCCGCCGGAGCGCAGGCCCGTCCACCGACCGGCATCGCGGCGGAGGCTCCGGCGGGGACCGCCGTGGAGCCCCCGGCCGGAGTCCCGGCGGAGGCGACCGGCTGCTCACCGCCGACCGAGCGGGCGTCAGCGGTCCCGGGGCGGCCGGCTACGGTCCCGGGGCGGCCGCCGGAAGAGCGCGCCGCCTGCTGCGCCGGCACGCGCGCGGGCAGCCAGGTCGCAGCGGGGGCGGGCCAGGGCCCCTCCGCGAGGGGCGCGAGCGCCCGCACGCCGGGCGCGACCGCCCGGACCGCGCCGGCCAGTGCGCTCCCGGTGCCCATCTCCACCGCCAAGGCCGCGCCCCCCAGTCCGGAGGGCAGCACGGTGGGCAGTGAGAACGCCTTCACCAGGCAGGAGCCGAGCGCCTTCGGCAGGTCGGTGCCCGCTCCGTGCAACCGCCCGGCCACCGCCGAGAAGACCGGACGGCGGGGCGGCTCCAGGCGGAGCAGCCGCGCGTACTGTTCGAACGCCGCGGCCTCCTCGGCCAGGCCGGGGTGGTGGCTCATGAACGGCAGCCGCAGCCGCTGCGCGGCCACCCCGCGCGCTCCGGCGCACCGTTCGGCCGCCTCCAGGTCGGGCAGCGGGCCGGAGATCACCGTCTCCCCCGCGTGGTTGACGCAGGCCAGCACGGTCCGCACCGCCTCGGGCCCTGCTTGGGCGAGCAGACGCCTGGCCTCGAACGGACCCGCCCCGAGCAGGGTCATACCGCCGCCGTGCGAAGTCAACAACTGTCCGAGCCGACCGGCGAGTCGGGCGCCGTCGCCGATCGAGCAGGAGTCGGCGGCGGTGAGCGCGGGGATCTCACCGAAGCTCACCGCGACGAACCGGCCGGCCACCAGGCCGTCCTCCTCCAGTGCGCGGTGCACCGCCAGCGAGACACCGAACTGGGCGAGTTGGAGCGTGCCCGGCATCTCGGCGGCCAGGTCCCGGGCACTCGGCGCGGTGGCGGCCGTCAGCCTGGGGCCGATCGGGAGCACGCCGAGCTCGGGGGCGACCTGGTCCACCTCCTCGAACACCTCCCCCAGGGCGCGCCGCAGCGAGGGGGTGGTGGACAGGGCCCGCAGCAGCGGCCCGAGACCGAAGTCCCCCTGGCCGGGGAACAGATGGACGGTGCCCGCACGGTCGGCACGGAGCCGTGGTGCGCTGGTCATGGCGGAGTGCCCTCCCTTCGAGGGCGCGCCCCTCGGCGCACCCGGTCATTTCGATGGTGGGACCTACCGGGCGCCCCGTGCGTCTTCACCGGCACCTGACGTGTCAAGAGTTCCGCCCCGTCAATTCGCGCCCGCTTTGCCCTCCTTGAAACGGAGATGCTCTAACCTCTTCGTAGACATCCCGAGTTGTACGGCACACGGGTCCCGGTGCCCCCGTCAGCACTGCGATGCGCCCGCTCACGCAGGGCGCAACCGCACCGACGGCCCGTCCAGGAGGTGCAGGCGGGTGGCAGTCCACCGCGTTCCGAACGTCCGTCTCAGAGAACTCCTACGCGAAGCCCGGTGGACCGGAGCCCAGTTGGCCCGTGCGGTGAACCGGATCGGCGCCGAATCCGGGCTCCGGGGCGTCGCCTACCAGCGCGCCTCGGTCCACCAGTGGCTGACCGGCACCCAGCCCCGGGGACCGGTCGCCCACCTGGTCTGCGCCGCTCTCACCGAGCGCCTCGGCCGCGCGGTCGACCTGGCCGAGGCGGGCTTCGAACCCGGCCGCCCCTCCGGCGGCCCCGGCCCGGACAGCCCGCCACCCGCCAGCCCCCGCTCCCTCCTGACCCACTTGGCCGCAGCGGCCCTCAGCCCCGACCGGGGCGGCAGCGTGCTGGCCTACCAGCCCTCGGCCGGTGCCCCGCTGCACGCGCCGCCACCGCCACGGCCACCGCACGCTCCGGACTGCGCCGGCCCGCACTCCACCGGCCGCGCCGACGACGGCGCCCGGCCGTCCGCGCAGGCCGGCCTCCGTGGCTTCGCCAGTCCTGACGCCCTCGGCACGCTCACCACCCTCGGTTGTGTCGATGGTGCCGACGGTGTTGGCGGCGTCGGCGGCCTGACCGGTCTTGGCAATCTCGGCGGCCTCGACCATCTCGCCGCCCTCAGCAGCCGCGGCGGCCTCACCGACTTCGACAGGCCTGCCGACCCGGGCGGTGCCACCGGCCCTGCCGTCCCCCCGACGACCAGCGCGACCATCGACATCCGTCAGGACACCGGTTCCAGTGCCCACCGCGCACCGGACGACCTCCACGTCCTGGCCCTGCTCCTCCCGGTCTTCTCCTCCGTCGACCACCTGCGGGGCGGTGGCCATGCCCGCACCGCACTCGCCGCCTTCCTCTCCACCAGCGTCCCCGACATCCTGGGCGCCGCCACCTCACCGGTGCGGCACAGCGAAGCCCTGGCCGCCGCCTCCCGGCTCAGCTACCTGTGCGCCTACATGCACTTCGACGACGAACTCAACGGCCTGGCACTGCACTTCTACCGCTTCGGCCTGGAGCTGGCCCGGCAGTCCGGCGATCCGGCCGCCCAGGCCATGACCCTGCGGGCGATGGCGGCGCAGGCCTACGAACTGGGCCACCCGCAGGAGAGCCTGCGGCTGGCCCGGGCCGCCGCCGAGCTGCGTCTCAGCACCACCGCCACCCGGCTGCGGGCCTCCGTGCTCGGTCAGCTCGCCCTGGCCGAGGCCGCCACCGGTGACCAGGTGGCAGCGGTCCGGCACGTGCACGAGGCCTTCGACCTACTCCCCCGCATCGAGGGTCCGCCCCCGCCGGTCGGCGACTACCACCGCGCCGCCTGGGACCACCATCACGCCCTGGTGCAGGCCGAACTGGGTGATCTCACGGGCGCCATCAAGTCCCTGGAGACCTCCGCTGCCCGGCGCCCCCGCACCGAGACCCGCTCACACGCCCTGGTCCTCGGCAAGCTCGCCGAGCGCCAGCTCGCGGCCGGCCGTCTCGACGCTGCCTGCTCCACCTGGCACCAGTTCCTCGACGTCTACCCCCTCCTCACCTCCCGCCGCGCCCACTCAGCCGCCGCCCGCCTGCACCGCCGGCTCCTCCCCCACCGCCGGCGCCACAGCGCCGACCACCTGCTCCAGCGGGTCGCCTCGCTCCGCCTGCCCTGACAGACCGGACGGGGCACGAGGGTCGGCTGCGGTGCGGACTCCCCCGTCCCTCGTCCGCACCGCACCACACCGGACCCTCACGGCCCGTCTTCTCCCCTCAGGTGCTCTGACGCCGCGTCAACGGCGGCCCCGGCGGAGCGCCAGCAGAGCCCCTCCCGAACAGAGCAGCGCCACCGCCACCAGAGCGGCCAGCCCGGCCGGCAGGCCACCGTTGCCGCCGGTCTCCGGCAGCGGCGGCCCCGTCCGGGTCGGCGACGGCTTCGGCGAAGCGCTGACCGACGGACTCGGCGAGGGCGACGGGCTCTGACTCGGGCTCGGGGTCGGGGTCGGGCTCGGCGAGGGCGGGTTCACGGTGATATCGGTGGCACAACCCGCGTCCACACGACCGGCTGCCGCCGGAGCCGCCCGGCGCGAACGGGGCATCGGTACGGGGCAGTTGGTACCGTCCCCGCGAGCACCGACGGTGTTCTCCATGCGCCGGCCACCCGCGTCGGGACGGACCGTGAAGCCGTACACCAGTGTCTCCACCGCACCGGGCCGAAGGTCGAGCGTCCAGGTCAGCCGAGGCTCCGCGTAGTCCACCCGCCCGGCGGTCGCCCGCGCGTCGCCGTCGTACTCGGCCGCCCCCAGCACCCCGCCGAAGTCGTCCACGACGACCGCACCCCGGTAGGTGCCGGTCTCCTCGTTCCGCGCGGTCACGGTGTAGACCACCCTGTCACCGGGCGACGGTGCGGCCGGGCTCACCTTCTTGTCCAACCGCAGGGCGTGCCGAACGGAGATCGGCTCACTCGGACTGGCGACAGCTGTCCGGGTGGGCGTCGCCGGATCCGGCCCACCCGTGACCACAACCGAGTTGAGCGGCGTCTCGGTCGCGTCGGGCGAGAGGGTGCCGGTGAGCGTCCACCCGAGCGTCGTCCCCACCGGGATCGAGACCGCCGGGCAGGTGGCCGTACCGCCCACCACCGGGCAGTCCGCCCCGTCGGAGTCGGCACGCATCACGGCCCCGGTGACTCCGTCCGGGACCCGGTCGGCGACGACCACCTCGCGGGCGAGCGACGGCCCCTCATTGGTCACCGTCACCCGCCAGGCAACCGGCCGGCCGGCGACCACTGGACTGGTGAGCAGCACCTTCGCCACCGTCAAACGAGCCACCGCAGAAGGCGAGGCGCTCGGCGAGGCCACCGCCGTACGCGTCGGCGACACCGGATCCGGGCCACCCGTCACCACCACCGAGTTGACCGGCGTCACCGTCGCATCCGGGCTGAGCATGCCGCTCAACGTCCACGACAACGACTCCCCCACCGCGATCTCCACCGCCGGACACATCGCCATCCCACTACTGATCGGACAGTCGGCACCGTTGGAGTCCGCCCGCATCACAACGTCCGTGATCCCAACCGGCACGGTGTCCCTCACCACAACACCCCGCGCCCGCGACGGCCCGTCATTGGTCACCGTCACCCGCCACCGGACCTGCTGACCCGGCACCACCGGATCAGTGAGCAGCACCTTCGACACCGACAAACGCGCCATCGGAGAAGGCGAGTTGGTCGGTGAAGCCACCGCCGTACGCGTCGGCGACACCGGATCCGGACCACCCGTCACCACCACCGAGTTGACCGGCGTCACCGTCGCATCCGGGCTGAGCATGCCGCTCAACGTCCACGACAACGACTCGCCCACTGCGATCTCCACCGCCGGACACATCGCCACACCGCCCGCAATCGGACACTCGGCACCGTCGGAGTCCGCACGCATCACGGCCCCCGACAGAGCTGCGGGCACCCGGTCGGTGACCACCACTCCCCGCGCCACCGAGGGACCGTTGTTGGTCACCGCAACCCGCCACTGCACCTGCTCACCCGGCACCACCGGATTCGTCAGCAGCACCTTGGACACCGACAAACGCGCCGCCGCGCCGGGCGAGCTACTCGGCGAGGCAACGGCAGTGTGAGTCGGCGTGATCGGGTCAGGTCCGCCCGTCACCACCACCGTGTTCGTCGGCGTCACCGTCGCATCCGAATCCAGCGTCCCCGTCAACGTCCACGACGACGACTCGCCCACCGCGATCTCCACTGCCGGACACGTCGCCACACCGCCCGCGATCGGACACTCCGCACCATCGGAGTCCGCACGCATCACAACGTCCGTGATCCCGACCGGCACGGTGTCCGTCACCACAACACCCCGCGCCCGCGACGGCCCGTCATTGGTCACCGTCACCCGCCACCGGACCTGCTGACCCGGCACCACCGGGTCCGTCAACAACACCTTCGACACCGACAAACGCGCCATCGGAGAAGGCGAGTTGGTCGGTGAAGCCACCGCCGTACGCGTCGGCGACACCGGATCCGGACCACCCGTCACCACCACCGAGTTGACCGGCGTCACCGTCGCATCCGGGCTGAGCATGCCGCTCAACGTCCACGACAACGACTCCCCCACCGCGATCTCCACCGCCGGGCACATCGCCACCCCAGCATCGATCGGGCACGGTGTGCCATCTGCATCCGCGCGCATCGAAGCATCCCTCACGCCGGCCGGGATCCGGTCCGCGACCACCACATCGCGGGCCCGCGACGGGCCGTCGTTGGTAACCGTGACGCGCCACTGCACCTGCTCACCCGGCACCACCGGATCCGTCAACAACACCTTCGACACCGACAAACGCGCCACCGGCGAGGGCAAGTCACTCGGCGAAGCCACCGCCGTACGCGTCGGCGACACCGGATCCGGCCCACCCGTCACCGTCACCGTGTTGACCGGCGTGGCGGTCACGTTCGGGCCGAGGACTCCGCTGAGGGTCCAGGACAACGACTCGCCGACTCCGATCTCCACCGCCGGACACGTCGCCACGCCGCCCAGGATCGCGCAGTTCCCTCCATCTCCGTCGGCTGCCATCACGGGGTCAGCCACACCAGTCGGCACGGTGTCCCTCACCACGACCTCACGCGCCCGCGACGGGCCGTCATTGGTCACGGTCACTCGCCACTGAATCCGCTGCCCCGGAATCACCGGGCTGGTCAGCAGAACCTTGGAAACCGTCAAACGTGCTTGTGGTGAAAGCGAGTTACTCGGCGAGGCCACGGCCGTGTGCGTCGGTTCCGCTGGATCCGGGCCACCCGTCACTGTCACCGTGTTCGTCGGCGTCACCGTCGCGTCCGGGCTAAGCATCCCCGTCAACGTCCACGACAACGACTGTCCAACCCCGATCTCCACCGCCGGGCACATCGCCACCCCAGCATCGATCAGGCACAGTGTGCGATCTGCATCCACACGCATCGAAGCATCCCTCACGCCGGCCGGGATCCGGTCCGCGACCACCACATCGCGAGCCCGCGACGGGCCGTCGTTGGTGACCGTGACGCGCCACTGCACCTGCTCACCCGGCACCACCGGATCAGTGAGCAGCACCTTCGACACCGACAAACGCGCCACCGCAGAAGGCGAGTCACTCGGCGAAGCCACCGCCGTGTGCGTCGGGGTGACCGGGTCAGGGCCACCCGTCACCACCACCATGTTCGTCGGCGTCGCCGTCGCATCGGGGTTGAGTGTGCCACTCAGAGTCCACGACCGCGGCGCCCCCACCGCCAACTCCACCGCCGGACACGTCGCCACACCATCAGCGATCGGGCAGTCCGCACCAACGTCATCAGCACGCATCACAGCGTTCGTGATCCCGGTCGGCACGGTGTCCCTCACCACGACCTGCCGCGCCCGAGACGGACCGTCATTGGTCACCGTCACCCGCCACTGCACCTCCTGGCCCGGCACCACCGGATCGGTGAGCAGCACCTTCGACACCGTCAAACGAGCCTGCGGCGAAGGCGAGTTGGAAGGCGACGCCACCGCCGTACGCGTCGGGGACGCCGGATCCGGACCACCCGTCACTACCACCGCATTCACCGGCGTCACCATCGCATCCGGGCTAAGCATCCCCGTCAACGTCCACGACAGCGACTGTCCGACCCCGATCTCCACCGCCGGACACATCGCCACACCACTAATGATCGGACAAGACGCCGCGCCCGCATCGGCCGACATCGACGCACCAGTCACCTCGGCCGGCACCTGGTCACTCACCACCACATCGCGGGCTACGGACGGCCCGCTGTTCGTCACCGTCACCCGCCACCGGATCTCTTGCCCCGGCACCACGGGATCAGTGAGCAGCACCTTCGACACCGTCAAACGAGCTTGCGATGAAGGCGAGTTGGTCGGTGACGCCACCGCCGTGTGCGTCGGTTCCGCTGGATCCGGGCCACCCGTCACCACCACCGTGTTCGTCGGCGTCACCATCGCATCCGGGCTCAGCGTCCCCGTCAACGTCCAGAAAGACGACGCCCCCGCCGCGATCTCTACCGCCGGACACGTCGCCACTCCCTCAGCGATCGGACAGTCCCCACCACCATCATCAGCCCGCATGGAAGCACCGGACACACCAGTCGGCACGGTGTCCCGAACCACCACATCACGAGCCCGCGACGGCCCATTGTTGGTCACTGCGACGCGCCACTGCACCTGCTGACCCGGCACCACCGGATCCGTCAACAACACCTTCGACACCGACAGACGCGCCAACGGCGAAGGCGAACTACTCGGCGACGCCACCGCCGTACGCGTCGGCGACACCGGATCCGGACCACCCGTCACTACCACCACATTCACCGGCGTCACCGTCGCATCAGCATCCAGGACACCACTCAGGGTGTAGGTCACCGTACCGCCGGCAGCCAACTCGATCGCCGGGCACGTCGCCACGCCACCATCGATCGGACAGTCCCCACCACCATCGGCACGCATCGAAGCACCGGACACACCAGTCGGCACGGTGTCCCGAACCACCACATCACGAGCCCGCGACGGCCCATTGTTGGTCACTGCGACGCGCCACTGCACCTGCTGACCCGGCACCACGGGATCGGTGAGCAGCACCTTCGATACCGTCAAACGAGCCTGCGGCGAAGGCGAGTTGGTCGGTGAAGCCACCGCCGTGTGCGTCGGTTCCGCCGGATCCGGGCCACCCGTCACCACCACCGTGTTCGTCGGCGTCACCGTCGCATCCGGGCTAAGCGTCCCGCTCAA
The DNA here is from genome assembly GCF_044763225.1 of Kitasatospora sp. NPDC096147. Lineage (NCBI taxonomy): Bacteria > Bacillati > Actinomycetota > Actinomycetes > Kitasatosporales > Streptomycetaceae > Kitasatospora > Kitasatospora sp. NPDC096147. The sequence continues at coordinate 129,962 of NZ_JBIWFX010000019.1, forward strand.
CGTCCATGATCGCGACGCCCCCACCGCCAACTCCACCGCCGGACACGTCGCCACACCATCAACGATCGGACATGCACCGCCACCCACATCGGGACTCATCACCGCACCCGCCACCCCGGCCGGCACCTGATCCCGCACCACCACATCGCGAGCCACCGACGGCCCACCATTGGTCACCGTCACCCGCCACCGAATGTCCTGCCCAGGCACCACCGGATCCGTCAACAACACCTTCGACACCGACAGACGCGCCAACGGCGAAGGCGAGCTGGTCGGCGACGCCACCGCCGTACGCGTCGGGGTGACCGGATCCGGACCACCCGTCACCACCACCACATTCACCGGTGTCGAAGTCGCATCAGCGTCCAGTACGCCAGTAAGGGTCCAGGACAGTGTCGCCCCGGCCGCAATCTCGACCGCCGGACACGTTGCCACACCGCCGACCACCGGACAGCCCGCGCCATCGGCGTCCGCGCTCATCGAAGGGTTGGACACCCCAACCGGCACCTGGTCGCTCACCACCACATCACGGGCCCGGGAGGGCCCCTCGTTGGTGACCGTGACGCGCCATCGCACCGGCTGTCCCGGCACCACCGGATCAGTGAGCAGCACCTTCGACACCGTCAAACGAGCTTGTGGCGAAGGCGAGTTGGTCGGCGAAGCCACCGCAGTACGGGTCGGCGACGCCGGATCCGGACCACCCGTCACCGTCACCACATTCGTCGGCGTCACCGTCGCATCAGGACTGAGCGTGCCACTCAACGTCCACGAGTCCGACGAGCCCACCGCCAACTCCACCGCCGGACATGTCACCACATCATCAGCGATCGAACAGGAAGTCCCTTCAGCGTCAGCTGACATGGACGGGTTCGACACCCCAACCGGCACCTGGTCAGTCACGACCACACTACGGGCTACCGACGGCCCGTTGTTCGTCACCGTCACCCGCCACCGAATGTCCTGCCCCGGCACCACGGGATCAGTGAGCAGCACCTTCGACACCGTCAAACGAGCTTGTGGTGAAAACGAGTTGGTCGGCGACGCCACCGCCGTTCGCGTCGGGGACACCGGATCCGGCCCACCCGTCACCACCACCGAGTTGACCGGCGTCGAGGTCGCGTTCGAGTCGAGGACACCGGCCAAGGTGTAGGTCACCGTGCTTCCGACGGCCATCTCGATCGCCGGGCACGTCGCGACCCCACCACTGATCGGGCAGGGCGCCCCATCAACATCCCTCTTCATCGAGGCAGCCTCGACACCGCCTGGGACCTGGTCCTTCACCACCACATCCCGCGCTCGGGACGGCCCGTTGTTGGTCACCGTCACCCGCCACCGAATCTCCTGCCCCGGCACCACGGGATCGGTGAGCAGCACCTTCGACACCGACAGACGCGCCAACGGCGAAGGCGAGTTGGAAGGCGACGCCACCGCCGTACGCGTCGGGGACACCGGATCCGGACCACCCGTCACCACCACCGCATTCACCGGCGTCACCGTCGCATCCGGGCTAAGCGTGCCGCTCAGAGTCCACGACGCCGAAGCACCGACAGCCAGCTCCACCGCAGGGCACGTCGCCGTCCCATTGCTGATCGGACAGGACGCCCCGCCCGCATCAGCCGACATGGACGCACTACTCACTCCAGCCGGCACCTGGTCACTCACCACCACGTTGCGGGCTCGCGACGGACCGTCGTTGGTCACTGTGACGCGCCACTGCACCTGCTGACCCGGCACCACCGGATCCGTCAACAACACCTTCGCCACCGACAGACGCGCCACCGCAGAAGGCGAACTACTCGGCGAAGCCACCGCCGTACGCGTCGGCGACACCGGATCCGGACCCCCCGTCACCACCACCGAGTTAGCCGGCGTCGAAGTCGCGTCCGAGTCCAGCACGCCCGTGAGGGTCCAGGAGGACGATGCCCCCACTGCCAACTCCACCGCCGGGCAGGTCGCCACACCATCAGCGATCGGACAGTCCGCACCACCACCGTCAGCACGCATCGAGGCACCGGACACGCCAGTCGGCACAGTGTCCCGAACCACCACATCACGAGCCCGCGACGGCCCATTGTTGGTCACCGTCACCCGCCACTGCACCTGCTCACCAGGCACCACCGGATCAGTAAGCAGCACCTTCGACACCGACAAGCGTGCTACCGCAGAAGGCGAGCTACTCGGCGAGGCCACCGCCGTACGCGTCGGGGACGCCGGATCCGGCCCACCCATCACCGTCACCACATTCGTCGGCGTCACCGTCGCATCAGGGCTAAGCGTGCCGCTCAACGTCCACGACACCGACGCTCCCACAGCCAGCTCCACCGCAGGGCACGTCGCTGTCCCATTGCTGATCGCACAGGACGCCCCGCCCGCATCAGCCGACATCGACGCACCGCTCACCCCGGCCGGCACCTGATCGCGCACCACCACACCACGGGCTACCGACGGCCCGTTGTTCGTCACCGTCACCCGCCACCGAATCTCCTGCCCCGGCACCACCGGATCAGTGAGCAGCACCTTCGACACCGACAGACGCGCCAACGGCGAAGGCGAGTTGGAAGGCGACGCCACCGCCGTACGCGTCGGGGACACCGGATCCGGCCCACCCATCACCGTCACCACATTCGTCGGCGTCACCGTCGCATCAGGACTGAGCGTGCCGCTCAACGTCCACGACGCCGACCCTCCCACCGCCAACTCCACCGCCGGACAGACCGCCACACCACCAGCGATCGGACAGTCCGCACCACCAGCAGCGTCAGCTGACATGGACGGGTTCGACACCCCAGCCGGCACCTGATCCCGCACCACCACACCACGGGCTACCGACGGCCCGTTGTTCGTCACCGTCACCCGCCACCGAATCTCCTGCCCCGGCACCACCGGATCAGTGAGCAGCACCTTCGACACCGACAGACGCGCCAACAGCGAGGGCGAGTTGGAAGGCGACCCCACCGCCGTACGCGTCGGGGACGCCGGATCCGGACCACCCGTCACCGTCACCACGTTCGTCGGCGTCACCGTCGCATCAGGGCTAAGCGTGCCACTCAACGTCCACGACGCCGACCCTCCCACCGCCAACTCCACCGCCGGACAGACCGCCACACCACCAGCGATCGGACAGTCCGCACCACCACCATCGGCCCGCATCGAAGCACCGGATACGCCAGTCGGCACGGTGTCCCGAACCACCACA
>NZ_JBIWFX010000020.1:0-108766 GCF_044763225.1 Kitasatospora sp. NPDC096147
GACTTCCCGAACGCATCGATCGAATCACCCGCGTTCGACGCCAGCACATTGCTCGCCGCACCCGCCGCCCGGTAGTGCAACTCCTCCACCTGATCGGCGAAGTCCCGCCACACCTGCGCCGACTCCCGCAGCTTGTCCTCGTCCGCCGTCGGCCAATCGAAGCCCAGCATCTCCAGGACCCACTCGACGCTGTCCGGCAACATCAGCGACACTTCGCCAAACCCCCTGAAGACACTGGTACTTCACAACTGGCACTTCACTACGGACAACGACGGGACGGACCGGGAACGGAACGCGGGCACCCGGCCGGGTGGCAGAGGCCGGTCAGATCACCTGGGGCCGCTGGATCGCCTGGATCCGGCTGCCCACCATGTCCTGCCGGCCCTCCATGGTGCGGATCGAGCCGTCGGTCGCCGCCTCGTTCGCCTCGTGCTCGGCCGCCATCGACTGCAGCTTCTGGCCGATCTCGCCGATCCGCTTCCCGAGCGACTCCATGGACTCCTTCATCCCGTCCCGGAGACCCTCGTAGACCACTCCGAACTTCTCACCCAATTCGTCGTCGCCCCAGGGTGGAGTGTCACCCTTCTCAAGGGCTTCGAGCCTTCCCGACAGGTTCTTCACAGCGGCCTGGAAATCCTCACCGACCGCCGCCATGCTCTGGCCTTCTCCCCGAAGGCTGTACGAGTCCACCACAATGCGCTGTGCCACAACCGCCCCCGTCGTCCCTGGTCAAGGCGCCAACTCGGTCCACCCCAGCCAGCCCCGTTCATCAGACCATAAACCTGACCGATTGACAGTCCTGACAGCGTCTCACCTTTGCAACAACGGCCGCCGGGCGGCCCTCACCCCCGCCGCCACCACCCCGGCACCGTCCACGGATCGCGCAGCACCGCCGCACGGCACCAGTACAGGCAGAAGCCGAGGAGCACGGTGGTGACGGTCAGGCAGATCCCCGCCTGCGTCCACGTCACGAGCCACTCCTGCGAACGCGGATGGTAGGCGGAGTAGACCTGGGCGAAGGCGTCGACCTGCTCCCGCGTACAGACCATCAGCTCGCACCGGGTGGACCCGTCCGCCAGGGTCACCACCCTGTCCGCATCGAGCGGCATGTCGACCCCGCCCACGGTCCGGAACCCGGTCTCCACGACGTGGGCCTGCGACGGTACGGGGATGGCGTTCAGGTCCACGCCCGAGAGCCGGGTGTGGAACCGGTCCACCGGTGGTCCCACCGGCACGACCACCTCCCGGGCCGGGACGGCCAGGTAGCGCAGCCGGTCCGTCAGCACCCGTGCGGCTGCCGCCAGCAGGGCGGTGACGGCCATCGCGGCGACCACCCGGCGTACCAACAGGCCCACCACCACCCCGAGGGCCACCGCCAGCACACACTGTCCGGCCATCGCCGGCCCTGTGGTGGCGCGCGGCATCAGGCTGAACCAGTCCGCGTAGTCGAGGGCGCCCAGATGCCCTTCGACCACCCGCGCGAACCAGCCGGAGACCACCGCGAGCGCCGACGCCCCGACCAGGGTCAGCAGCAACGGGGCAGCCAGCCGCCTGACCAGCCAGCCGGTGCGGGAGACCGACTGCGTCCAGGCCAGGCGGTAGGTGCCCGACTCGAACTCCCGGGCCAGCAGGGGCGCTCCGACCAGCAGCCCGAGCAGCACCGGAAGCGCGTACAGCACCCATCCGGTGACGGTGACCGCGAGCGACCACCAGCCGGGCTGCTCGGTGGCCCTTGCCCAGAGGCTCTGACAGGCGGGGGTGTACTCGCGCGCGTTGCACTCGCGCACGCCGTTGGCCGCGATCCAGGAGTCGATCTGCCCGCCGAGGAACAGCAGCCAGCCGCAGAGCGCCAGGAGGACCACCGCGCCGGCCAGCAGGGCGGTCCGGTCCTGACGCAGGCTCAGCCAGGCGGCGCCGCGCAGCGAGCCGCCCGGGCGAAGGACGACGGTACTCACGAGGAGGCCACCTCTTCCATGACGAACACCATCCCGGACGGGGTGGGCTGCGGGTCGGCGGCGCCGGGCGCGCGCAGGTAGCCGAGCAGGAGTTCCTCCAGGGTGGGTTCGCCCAGGTCCCAGTCCGGGTGCACCGGGCCGGTGGTGCGGATCAGCGCGGTGGCCTGACGACCCGTCCGGCGCAGCTCCACCACCTCGTGGCCGGCCAGCACGGGCGGCGTGCCGACACCCTCGTGGGCGCCGGCCACCTTGCGGTGCGCCGACAGCAGCTCGTCCACCTCACCCGCCAGCCGGACGTACCCCTCCCCCAGGACCAGCAGGTGGTCGCAGACGCCCGCCAGCTCGGCCGGCACGTGCGAGGAGATCAGCACGGTGGTGCCGTGCTCCGCCGCCTCGGCCAGCAGCAGCCCGGTCAGCTCGTGCCGGGCCACCGGATCGAGGTCCGCCAGCGGCTCGTCCAGCAGCAGCAGGTCGGGCCGCTTGCCGAGGGCCAGCGCCAGCGCGACCCGGGTGCGCTGGCCGCCGGAGAGCCGGCCGACCCGGGTCTTCGGGTCCACGTCGGCTGCCGCCAGCACGCGTTCGGCGGCGGCCTGGTCCCAGGCCGGGTTCAGCTCCCGCCCCATCCGGAGGGTGTCGGCGATCGACAGCCGCGGGTGGAGCGGCCTGTCCTGGGCGAGCAGCGCGATCCGGCGCCGTCCCTCGGCCGAGTCAGGGGCGTGACCGAACACCTCGACGGTGCCCTCGGTCGGGGCCAGCACTCCGGCGGCCAGTGCCATCAGGGTCGACTTGCCGGCGCCGTTCGGCCCGACCAGGGCGCAGATCCGGCTGGCCGGCAGGCTCAGCTCACAGCCGCTCAACACCCAGCCCCGTCGGTACCTCACCCCGAGGCGACGGGCCCTCAGGGCCGGTACGTCCTGCGGGAGTTGCTCTTCGGCGGAACGGCTCACCCGGGCTCCTCGACTGCACTGGCGCGCACTCATAAATCTATTTCACTAGGGATCTAGTGGAATGCTCGCCCAGCTGCTCACCGGCCGTCAAGTCCGGCCGCTGCTCCGCCCGTCGAGGGCCGCCGCCCGCGTCCTGCGCGCCGGCGCCGGTGGTGGTCGACGGTCACGGCGGCGAGGAGCGGTCCCCAGGCGACCAGCGGCAGGTAGAGGACTCCGACCACGGTGTGGCCGAGCGGGGTCATGTCCGGGGCGGGGAAGGCCCACCAGAGGGCGAGCTGGGAGAGGATCAGCGTCAGCGCCCCGGCGCCGAGGCCCGCCGCCAGGGTGACCGCGCGCGGGTTCGGCCGGCGCCCGCCGACCAGGGGAATCCACGGCGGCAGCACCTCGCCCCACGGCCGGACCAGCCCGAGCGTGAGCAGGGCCAGCAGTTCGCCCAACGCGCTGAGCGCGACCACGTAGACCGCTCCCCAGCCGGTGAAGCCCATCGCCTCGTAGCCTGCCTCGGTGTACCCGGCCGTGAAGCCCGCAGCGAGCAGCAGGCGCCAGATCCCGGACGGCAGGGTGAGCAGTGCGGTGACGTGCGCGGCCCGGACGGCCCAGCGCGGCGGGGGTGCGAGCGGGGGTCGGTGGAGCTGAGTGGTCGTCATGCACACCATCGTTGCGGCGCGTTGCCGCTAGGGCGTCGTCCCCGCGAACGGGCCGCACGGCCGCCCTCGGCAGGATCTCCGCACCACCGTCTCCCCCGCGCGGGGGACGGGTGTCATCCCCACCGACCGCAGTCCCGACCGCCCCGGCCACCGGATGACAGCGGGTCCCCCTGGCGTCCTCACATGCGAGACCGACGGCTTCTCCGACGCCACCTTCTCCATCGCGTACTCCGGCCCGGCACCTTCGGCCCGGCCCTCGGCGCCGCCGCCCGGCCTGACGCGCACCGTCCGCCGCACCGTGCCCCCACGCCCGGCCCCTGACCTCCCGTCAGCGCCGCCAGCCACCATTCTCCCGGTCCGTCGTGAGCGGGCTTCCAAGGCGGGCCGAGCATCGAGCCGCTGACGTGGCGGAGCGCCGACCCGGCGGGGCGGGACCTCAGTCCAGGTACTCCATCGAGGCACGGCAGTGCGCTCCGGCCATCCGGCGGCGCTCCTCCGGCGCAACCTCCCGACCCACCCAGCTCTCGCCTCCGCCGGCCGGGTCCAGCGAGCCCGTGGAGACCGCCGGTTCCACCGGAGGCAGCAGGCCCTCTGGGGCGAGGACGGGCGGCCCGGTGAGCGGGCGGGCCGGACCGGCCGGGATGCCGACCGGGGCTCCGGCGGTGGGTGCGGCGCACTGGAGAGCAGCGCTCATGTCGGTCCACTTCCTCACGTCGGTGGTCCGGCACGGCGGACCGCACCGGACGCTTCTCAGCCCTCCGGCCTGCCAGCCCTGGCGCGGCCGGAGACCTGTCCCCTTCAGTGGACGCTCCTGAGCCTCCGCACCGCCAGCCCCTTTGACGGGCTCTTGACGGCTCGCCCCTCGATCTTGACGGGCCCGCTGCTCCGGGGCCGCGCCGCTCTCCGGCGAACGGCGCAGCCGCCCGGTGGGCGCGAACTGACGGTCCGTTCGCCGACCGAGTCCGAAGCCTCTCGCACCGTGGGTCCCCACTCGCGCGGCCGACACCGCCCGGAGGCAGCCCGGCACGTCCCTGCCGACCACGGGGGCGCTGCCCGAAGGAGAGTGCGACTGGTGGAGACTTCTCGGATGCGACTTCCCGTGGAGGAGCCGACCGTCCCGCGCTCGAACGTCCTGGCCCGGCTCGGTCGGCTGGCCCTCGTCCTGGCGCTGTGCGCCGTGGTGCCCGCCGTGTTCGTCGTCCTGCTGGCCCGCACGGACGACGCGATCGAGCGGGCCACGGCGAGCGCCGTCGGCGAGGTCGAGCGCGTGGAGCGCGGCAGGGGCTCCGCCGCCGTGGTCACCTGGACCGACCCGCAAGGGGCCCGGCGCACCGAACGGTTCGTCCTGTCCGACCCGGACCACTACCGCACCGGCGACGCGTACCGGCTGCGCTACGACCCCGGCACCGCCGCTCCGCAGGCTCTGCCCGCGACGGCCGACGACCTCACCGCGCTGCGGGACCAGGCCCGCGTCCCGCTGGGCTTGTCGGCGGTAGCCGGCGCGGCGGTGGCCGCCTACGCGGTCGGCCGGACCTCGCTGGATCTGCTGACCCGGCGGTGCCCGGCCCGGCCCGGCACCGCCCGGGCCGGGCGGGCCACACTGGGCCGCACCGCGTCGCGTCCGGTGGTCCACGTGCGGTGGCACAACGGAGCCGGCCATCCGGTCGAGGGGTGGCAGCCCGTCAAGCGTGGACGGGCCGAGAGCTCCCTGCACGCCGCTGCGACGGCCGACGGAACGCCGGTGCTGGTCCGCCAGTTGACCGCCGGCGGCCGTCTGCTCCTCGTCCTGCCGGACGGCAGCCCGCTCGAACCGGACGGCCGTCTGCTGTCCGCGCGGCCACAGCACTGGGACGACGCCCCCTCCTCCCTTCCCCGCTCGGCACTCCACCGCCGCCGCGCAAGGGCTGGCAGCTCCGGTGCGCCGCCACCGCCGGCGTCGCGGGAGCCGTCACCGCCCCGGCCGTCTGGCACCTCACCGGCCAGACCCTCGCCACGGCCGTCATCGCCCTCGCGGTCGCCGCCTTCGCCGCCACGGGGATCTGGCTGCGCGAACTCCTGCACGCCGCTCCGCTGTCGACCGGGCCGACAGGTTCGAGCCCTCGGACCTGACGTCGGCTCACCGCCCGCCGCCCCCGGGTGCTGCGGGCGGTCCGCGCCGCGCCCCGGGTGCGGCCCGTCCCCGGGCTCAGTCGCCGTCGGAGGTCCAGGTCGTCCGGTCCTGGTACGGCTCCACCGTCGCCTGCGGGCAGGCGAGGCGCAGTGCCTCCGCCAGCAGCGCGGGGTTGTTCGCGGGCGGGGCGTAGCCGGCCTGCGTGCGGTAGGCGCTGCCGCCGGCGGACAGCTCCAGCACGTGCTGACCGCCGTCCGGGTGGGCCGCCGAGCGGTAGCCGGTGCGCAGCAGCTGAATCCTGCTCACCGCCCCGAGGGGATGGGTGCGTTGGGCCCCGCCGACCCGGCCCAGCACGAGCACCGGCGAGGCGCCCGGGCGGATCTCCGCCCACTCAACGGCGCGGCGCTCCTGCCACCAGGTCGGCAGCAGCAGCACACCCCAGAACACCGCGAGGGCCGCACCGAACAGCAGGCCCGCCACCGGCCGGACGACGAGCACCGCCCCGACGAAGAACGCGTGCAGCAACGTGAACCCCACCCACCTGCCGGGATCGGAGACCTTCTCGTTCCCGCACTCGTACGTCTCCCAGCGGAAGACGTCACCGCTCTCGCGCTCGGCCACGCACCGAGCATGGCGCCCCTCCGGCACCGGCGGAAGGGGGCGGCGAAGTGGACGTCCGCATGGCCCGCTCCCGCTGCCGCACCCGACCGGCAGCCCTTCGGCAGCGGGTCGGTCACCCTCCTCCCGACCGCCTCCGAACCCCCTGACCTGCGGAGATGAGCAGATCCCCTGCTATCGTGCGCCCATGTCAACGATCAAGCAGTTCCAGGTGGCCTTCGACTGCGCGGACCCGGTGCGTCTCGCCACCTTCTGGTGCGAGGTGCTGGGGTACGTCCTGCCGCCCGTCCCGGAGGGCTTCGCCACCTGGGAGGAGTGCTTCGACTCGCTGCCGCCCGAGGACACGGTCTACTTCGCGTGCGTCGATCCCTCGGGTGTCGCCCCGCGCCTGCTCTTCCAGCGCGTGCCGGAAGGCAAGGTCGTCAAGAACCGGGTCCACCTCGACGTGCGGGCCGGCGTCGGGCTCGTGGGTGACGAGCGCCTGGCCACCCTCGAAGCCGAATGCGCACGGCTGACGGCGCTCGGCGCGAAGCACGTGCTGACGCAGCGCGCCGACGGCGTCAACGAGTCCTGCATCACGATGCAGGACGTCGAGGGCAACGAGTTCTGCCTCGCCTGACCCCGCCTCGCCCCCGTGCACGAGGCCCCGCACGCTCCCCACCAGGACGAAGATCCTAGGATCGGTCGCATGGCAACGAGACTCGTGCAGATCAACATGAAGGCCCGGGACGACGCCGCGCTCGGCCGGTTCTGGGCGGAGGCGCTCGGCTGGGGTGTCGACAGCGAGGGGCCCGGCGTGACCAACCTCGAACCCGTGGGCTTCGTCTACCCCGACCCCGTGGCGGTCTGCATCGACATCGTCGCCGGCCCGGAGCCCAAGACGGTGAAGAACCGGGTGCACCTCGACCTGGCCACCACCTCGACGGCCCATCAGGCGGAGTTGGTCGCGCGCCTGAAGGGTCTCGGCGCGACGCTCGTCGACGTGGGTCAGGGCGACGTCCCCTGGACGGTCATGGCCGACCCGGAGGGCAACGAGTTCTGCGTCCTGGAGCCCCGCCCGGTCTACCGGGACACCGGGCCGGTCGCTGCGGTGGTGGTCGACTGCACCGACCCGCGCGCGATGGCCCGGTTCTGGGGCGAGGCGACGGACTGGACGCTGCACGAGGTCACCGACGACCACGCGACCATGCGCTCGGCCCAAGGCGTCGGCCCGTACCTGGAGTTCCTCCGAACCCCTGACACCAAGAGCGGCTGGAACCGCGTCCACCTCGACGTCCGCCCCTACCCCGGCGACGACCCGGCAGCGGAGGAAGCCCGCCTGCGCGGACTGGGCGCCGCCGACCCCGGCATCGACCAGTCCGCGATCTCCTGGACGGTCCTGACCGACCCGGAGGGCAACGAGTTCTGCCTCCTCTCCCCCGGCTGACCCGAGCAGCGGCCCGGGCCGTTCTCGACCGGCCCCTCGGCGGGCCCGTGACGGGACGAGGACCGCACGGACCGGGTGAGGTGTGGCGCCCACCGTCGAATACCTTCGGCCCATGGAGCAGCACCACCCCCTCGTCCGTGACGTCTTCCCCGATCTCGTCACCGAGTTGGCCACCCTCCTGGAAGGTGCGGGCGAACACGACCTCGCGATCGGCGTACGGGACGTTCGGCTGGTGGGCGAGTGCGGCTGCGGCGACGATCTCTGTCAGAGCATCCGTACGGCCGACCATCCGCGGGGGCAGCCGTACGGAGCCGGCCATCGGTGCCTGCCGCTCTCGCCTGCCGACGGCATGCTGACCCTGGACGTCGTCGACGGTCGGATCATGTACATCGAAGTGCTCGACCGGCCGCCGATGCTGGAGCGTGCCGCCGAGGCCGCCCCGGCCCCGCGAAGGCCCGGGGCCACGGAGCGCCCCTGACGAGTCCGATCGTCCGACGGGACGCCCGGGTGAGCTCCGGCCCGTCCGCAGCCCACCCGCTCACCCGGATGCCGTCCCGGACGGTCCCGCTGCGAGCGTGAACCGTCCGCGCAGGGCGCAGCCCCGGCACGGGCTCCGTTCGTCCTCCGGTCAGCGCACCCGGCCGCGCGGCTTCAGCGGCACCGGCGGCAGCTCGGGCGCGGCCAGCCGGGCGCCGTCGTAGCCGTGCACCTCGCCGAAGACCGGCGCCCCCGCCATCCACTCCGTGCGGGCCTGCGCGATCTCCTCCCCGGTGCGGGCGATGAAGTTCCACCACATCACCAGGTGCTCCTCGAAGGGCACCCCGCCCAGCAGCAGGACCGAGGCGTCGGTACGGGCCAGCAGCGGGAGGGCTCGGCGGCCGGTGCCCAGGTAGAGGATCGAGCCGGGCTCGACCCGGACGCCGTCCACGTCGACCGAGCCGCTCATGGAGAGCACGGCGTACTCGAACTGCTCCTCCAGCGGCACCTGCTGGGAAGCTCCCTCACGGAGCGTCAGGTCCGCCCCGACCAGCGGCGAGTACGTGGTGCCCGGGGAGGTGGCGCCGTCCAGCGCGCCGAGGATGACGGTGGCGTCCAGTCCTGCGGCGGTGACCCTCGGGAGCTCGGCGTGGTGCTCGAAGGCGGGGGCCATGTGCCGGTGGGCGTCGGGGAGGGCGACCCAGAGCTGGGCGCCGTGCAGGTAGCGGGCGTGCGGGCGCGGGGACTCCTCGGAGTGGGTGATGCCCCGGCCGGAGGTCATCAGGCCGAGCTCGCGGGCCCGGACGGGCTGGAGGCTGCCCAGGCTGTCGCGGTGCAGGATGGAGCCCTCGTGCAGCCAGCTGACGGTCTGCAGGCCGGCGTGCGGGTGGGGCGGCACCTGCATGCCGGGCTCGTCGGTGATGTCGTCGGGGCCGTAGTGGTCGACGAAGCACCAGGCGCCGACCATCCGCCGTCCGAGGTTGGGGAGCAGCCGGCGGACCTCGGTCGACTCGCCGAGCTGGACCGCACGCCCCGTCAGCAGCTGCTTGATCGGTCCGGAGTCGGCCTCGCCACCGCAGGGGGTCGGGGTCGGCTTGAGGTCGAGGTTGCTCATCGCGGGAGCACTCCATCCGGTTCGGCGGTGAAGGGACGAGAGGACAGCAGGACAACAGGACGGCAGGAAGGCGGCACGGCAGGTCGCATCCGATCATCCGTCAGTTCGGGTCCGCAGCAAACCGAAGGGCGGGGATTGCTCCCCGCCCTTGTCAGGTCCTGCCACCGCGACGGCTCAGTGCGCGCAGGCCCAGGCCGCGCCCGCCGTGGCCGCCTCGGCCTGCGCCCGCAGCGCGCGGACCGCCTCGGCCGGGTCGCCCGCCCCGTACACCGCCGAGCCGGCCACGAAGACGTCCGCGCCCGCCTCGGCGCACCGCTCGATGGTGGAGGCCGCGACGCCGCCGTCCACCTGGAGCCAGAGGTCGAGCCCGTGCTTGGAGATCAGCTCCCGGGTCCGGCGGATCTTCGGCAGCATGATGTCGAGGAACGCCTGTCCGCCGAAGCCGGGCTCCACCGTCATGATCAGAACCATGTCCAGCTCGGGCAGCAGGTCCTCGTACTGCTCGATCGGGGTGGCCGGCTTGAGGGCCATCGAGGCGCGGGCACCCTTGGCGCGGATCTCCCGGGCCAGCCGGACGGGCGCGGCGGCGGCCTCGGCGTGGAAGGTCACCGAGCCGGCCCCGGCCTCGACGTACTGCGGGGCCCAGCGGTCGGGCTGCTCGATCATCAGGTGGCAGTCGAGCGGGATGTCGGTGGCCCGGGCCAGCGACTCCACGATCGGGACGCCCAGCGTGAGGTTGGGGACGAAGTGGTTGTCCATCACGTCCACGTGCAGCCAGTCCGCGCCTCGGACGGCCTCCGCCTCCTCGGCCAGACGGGCGAAATCGGCGGACAGGATGCTGGGGTTGATCTGGGCCATATGAGGGAACCTTCAGACTCGGTGCGGGGCGGCCGGAGCAGCTGCCCGGCTCCATCATCTCCCCTGCCCGAGGCGGGCGGTGAGAGCCCGGGGGGCCGGGTGACCCGTGTCACAGCAGCGCCCCGGGTCGTGGCACCACCCGAGACTCCGCCGTGGGGAAGCAGCCCCCGGGAGCGGCGCCCGGGCCGTGGCACCCGGCCGGGACAGCCCGGCCGCACCGGCCCGCCGACGACCCGAAAGGTCCTTCGATGGCCCAGCCGGTCCACCCCGCCCGTGCGCTGTGGTGGCTCTTCGAGCCCGTGCACGCCCTCACCTACTTCACCCCCGAAGGCCGAGCTGCTACCGAGGCCGTCGGGCTGCGCGGCAGCTGGCGCGGGTACTTCGCCGGGCGGGCCGCACCGCTCGGCCCGGTGGACGCGCCCCCGGTGGTGGCGGCGTTCTTCAACTTCGCCCCGCAGATGGTGGAGCGGGCCCTGCCGGACGTCTGGACCAGGGCGACGCCGGAGGCCGCGCTGGCGGCCAGGCTGGACGGGGCGGTCGCCGCGCTGGAGCGCGTGCTGGTCGAGGTGAAGCCGGATCTGATCGACCGTTCGGTGGAGCTGCTGGAGCGCGGGGTGGCCGGGCTGGACTGTTCCGGCCGGGTGCTGGCCGCCGCGAACGCCGCGCTGCCCCGGCCGGAGGGCCGGCTCGCCCGGCTCTGGCACGCCACCACCGTGCTGCGCGAGCACCGGGGCGACGGGCACATGGCCGCCCTGGTCGCGGAGGGCCTGGACGGCTGCGAGGCCCTGGTGCTGCGCTGCGCGCTGGACACCCGGCGCGAGCAGCTCCAGCCGTTCCGGGGCTGGACGGACGAGGAGTGGGACGAGGCCACCGCCCGGCTGGTGACCAGGGGTTGGCTCAACCCCGACGGCACCGTCTCCCCGGACGGCCGCCACCGGCACCAGGCGCTGGAGGCCGCCACCGACCTGGCCGCCGCCCGGGTCTGGTCCGTCTCCTTCCACCGCTCCGAGCTGGACCAGCTCGCCAGCGCCCTCACGCCGATCGCCACCGCGTGTCGGGCCGAACTGCCCCAGCTCAACCCGATCGGACTCCCCGTCAGCAGCTGACCCCGAGCCGGCCGTCCGGCTCCGCGCACGCGTACGACCCCGCCGGGGCCGTGGAGCGCGCGGGAGCGGAGCGGGCCGGACGAGGCACACCGATCGCCGGGTACGGGCGGCCACGCGCGCGTGAGCCTCCGTACCCGGCCACCAGGTCACCTGTTCACCAGGCCGGCGGTGCCGTCGGTCACCCGGCCCACCGACCGCCCACCGGGCCGACAGTCGGGCAGTCCGGTGGCCCGACGCCCGGACGGCGGCTCCCTTCCCGGGCCGGTCAGCCCGGGCAAGGCACGTACCCGCCTCCGAACAGGGTGGCCACCCCGATGGCCGTACCGGCGAGGAGGGTCAGGATGCGTCGGCCGAGAGCCCGCTGCGAAGTGGTCATGCCGCCCATCCTGGGCTCCCGCTGACGCCCCGTCATCAGGGCACCGCCCCGACCGGCCCCCGACCCTCCCCCGAGTCACCCCTACGGAGCGGCCAGGGCCCGGACCGCCGCGATGGTGTCCGCCTCCTCCGGCCGCTTGTCCTCCCGGTACCGCAGCACCCGGGCGAACCGCAGGGCCAGCCCGGCCGGGTAGCGCGGGCTGCGCTGCAGTCCGTCGAAGGCGATCTCCACCACCAGCTCCGGCCGGACGTGCACCGTGTACCCGTCCCGGTGGGTCTCCCGGGCGAGCAACTGCTCGGTCTGCCAGGTCAGCAGCCGGTCCGTCAGGCCCTTGAAGGTCTTGCCGAGCATCACCCAGGGCTCCAGCCCGGCCTCGTCCGGATTGCGGGCGGCCAGGTGCAGGTTGCTCAGCCACCCCTGCCGCCTGCCGCTGCCCCACTCGGCGGCGGTCACCACCAGGTCCAGGGTGTGCCGGGGCTTGACCTTGATCCAGCCGGCCCCGCGCCGCCCGGCGGCGTACGGCGCCGCCAACTCCTTGACCACCACGCCCTCGTGGCCGTGCGCCAGCGCGTCCGCGAAGAACCGCTCCGCCTCCCCGGCCACCGCCGTGACGGTCCTCGGCACCCGTAGCCCCTCTGGCGCCACCGCCGCCAGCGCGGCCCAGCGCTCGGCGGCCGGGCGGTCCAGCAGGTCGGTGCCGTCGCGGTGCAGCAGGTCGAAGAAGAGCACGCTCAGCGGGGTCTCGGCCCGCAGGGCCGCCGGGTCCTGCCGTGAGGCGGTCCGGGCGGCGGTCTCCTGGAACGGCCTGGGCCGCCCGCCCGGACCGAGTGCGATCGCCTCGCCGTCCAGCACCACCCGGCGGGCCGCCAACGACCGGGCGGCCTCGACCACTTCGGGTACCCGGTCGGTGATCTCCTCCAGGCTGCGGGTGAAGACCGAGACCCGCTCGCCGTCCCGGTGCACCTGCACCCGGATCCCGTCCAGCTTCCACTCCACCCCCACCTCGACCCCCGCGTCCTCCCCCGCGCCCGCCTTCTCCAGCGCTGCGGCCACGTCCGGTGCGGAGGCGGCCAGCATCGGCCGGACCGGCCGCCCCACCTCCAGCCCGAACGCCCGCAGCGCCGCCACCCCACCGGTCAACGCCGCCTCCGCCACCACCCGGGCCGAACCGCGCAGCATCAGGGCCCGCCGCACCGCCGCCACCGGCACGCCGGCCGCCTTCGCCACCGCGTCGCCCATCAGCGCGTCCAACGCTCCCTGCCTCAACTCCCCCACCAGCACGGCCCGGAGGAACTCCTGCTCGACCGCCGTGGCCCGCCCGAACAGCTCGCCGAGCAGCCGGGCCCGTTCAGCCCGCGAACCCGCCCCGTGCACCTCGCCGAGCCGCACCAGCAGGTCCTCCGCCTCGGCGACCCCCAGGCTCGGCGCCCCGGCCGGCTCCGGCAGCTCCCGCAGCCCCGCCCAGCCGACCCCGGCCCGGCGGGCCTCGCCGGAGAGCAGCGCCACCGCGGCCGGGATCTCGGCCGGCCCCAACTCCTCCAGGCAGGCGGCGATCAGCGCCACCTTGGCATTGCGGGCCGGCTCGGCGGCCACCGCCCGCGAGGTCAACGCCAACCGTTCCAGCAGCACCGGCCGCTCCTCCGCCCTCGACGTGGCCCGAGCCTCCATCATGCGGGCCACCGGGCTCCGCGCCCCGACCCGCCGCGCCAGGCCACCCGACCGGCCCCGCGCCACCGGCTGCGGAGCGCGGAACACCCGGGCAGGGATCGCGACGGGCAGGGCACGGGCCGGGCACCTGCCGGACATCCGTTGCGCGTCGGACCACCCCCCCCTCCAGGGAACGGAGTTGACGATGAACCGGACGTCCGACGGCCGGCACGCCCACCGGGGCGAGCCCCACGACGGTGAGTGCGAAGAGCCGTCGGTGCCCGGACATCGACGGCGTCGCCTCGAACGGCTCCGGCAGCGGCCTTTGCACCATTCGGCCGTCCGGCTGCCGGGAGCGCGGCCCGGGCCGACCACGGCACCGACGCCCCCGGGCCCGGGAGCCCGGCCCACGCCTGGTGACCCCGGCGGGGCCGGACTCTGCGGAGTACCCGCACCGACCTCGCGGAGTCCGGTCCGCCACCCCTCCCCTCGCACCGTCAACTCCCCCACCGGGCAATCCTGTTCACACCCATCACGACAGTCGGCACCGGCCGCCCGGCGGCCCGCCCGTGCCAGGCTGCCCCCGTCACCAGCGCCCGCCGGGCGCGCCCGACAGCGGAGGAGGACGAGACGTGCGGACCGTGCCGGCACGACCCCGGAGCGGCGGCGGCCAGGCGACCCTGGCGGGCTCCGTCCTGGCCGGGAACCGGGTGACCACCTTCGAGTTGTTCTTCGACCTGGTGTACGTCTTCGTGCTGACCAAGGTGACCGGGGCGATGGCCCACCACCACGACGCGGTCAGCGTGCTGCGCGGACTGCTGCTGCTCGCCCTGGTCTGGTTCTCCTGGTCGGCGTACGCCTGGCTGGGCAACCAGGCCAGGGCCGACCCTGGGGTGGTGCGGGCCGGGATGACCCTGGCGATGGCCGGGATGTTTGTGGTGGCCCTCGCCGTCCCCGAGGCGTGGCACGACACCCCCGGCGGGCTGTCCGGGCCGGTGGTGCTGGCGGCGGCGTACCTGTCCGTGCGCTGCGTGCACCTGGTGCTGTACAGCGTGCTGGCCCGGGGTGACCACGACCTGGTGCGGCAGGTCGCCGTCTCGTCGGCTCCGGTGCTGGCCGGGGCCGGGCTGCTGCTCACCGGGGCACTGGTCGGCGGCGAGGTGCAGACGGTCTTCGTGGCGGTGGCCATCCTGGTCGACTGGGGCGGCGTCTACCTGACCTCCCGGCGCGGCAACTGGCGCATCCACGACGCGGGTTGGTTCGCCGAGCGGCACGAACTCTTCATGATCATCGCCATCGGGGAGTCCCTGCTGGCGATGGGCGCGGGCGCCGCCGACCAGGCCGTCACCGGCCCCCTGCTGGCCGCCGCCGTGCTCGGCGTGGCGGTCGCCCTCGGGCTCTGGTGGCTCTACTTCGACGTGGCCGCCCTGCATGGCGAGCACCGGCTGCGCGGCGCGGCGGACTCCGAGCGGCTCGGCCTGGCCGTCCGGGCGTACGGCTACGCCCACTTCCCGATCGTGGCGGGCGTGGTGCTCACCGCCCTCGGCGTGGAGGGCGTGGTGGCGCACGCCGACGGCGGCGAGCCGCTCGGCGGCTTCTACGCCGCCGCGCTGTGCGGCGGGCCCGCCGTCTACCTCACCGGTCTGGTCCTGTTCGGCCGCATCATGCACCGCTCCTGGAGCCCCGTCCGGCTCGGCGCCCTGATCCCGCTGCTCGCCTGGAGCCCGGTCGCCGCCACCCTCTCCCCGGTGGCCGGCCTGGCGGGCGTGGTGCTGGTGCTGGCGGCCGTCGCCTCCGCCGAGACCCGCCGCTACGCCGACCTGCGGCGCGACCTCCGCCCGATCTGACCCCCCGTCGCCCCGGCCCCGGTCGCGGGGGCGGGGGCGGGGGTGGGGGCGGGTCGACTGGCCGTCAGACCGACAGAGCCAGCATCCGGTACAGCGGGTCCGGGCGTGCCGTGTCCTGAGCGGGCAACGCAGCCAACCGCCGGGTCACCTCGGCCACTTCCGCCGGGGACGCGTCCACGCACCATGGAACCCGCCCGGCTGCGATGGCCTCGCACCACTCGCGGGGGCTCCGGCCCTGACCCGTCCCCGGGAAGACCGACTCCCCCACCACCTCCATCCCGTGCGCCGCCGCCCAACCGAGCACGCGGCCCGCCGCGTCCGAGGCGGGCCGCCGGTGGCGCCCGCGCAGCTCCGCGCTGACCCGGCCGATGTCGCTCTCCACCGCGAACGCCGCGGCGTTCTTGTCCACGGTGCAGACGACCACTCCTCCGGGCCGCACCACCCGGGCCGCCTCCGCCAGCACCGCGTCCGGCTCCGGGAGCAGATGGAGCAGCCAGACCATCACCACGGCGTCCACGCTGTCCGCCGCCAGCGGGAGCCGCCCGGCATCCGCCCGCACCACCGCACCGGGCAACCGCCCGGCCGCCACCCGGAGCATCCCGGGCGAGAGGTCCGCCCCCAGCACCCGCCGCCCGGGGCGCACCAGACGCTCCGTCACGATGCCCGTCCCGCACGCGAGGTCCAGCACCGTGGCCGGCCCCTGGGGCAGCAGCCGCTCCAGGCCGGCGGCGGCGGCCAGCGCCCTCGGCTCGCCGCCCCTGGTCCGGTCGTAGCCACGGGCCTCGTCGTCGTAGTCGAGCACCTGTCGTCCTCCCAGCTTCGCGGTCCGGTGCACAGCAGCTTGCCCGACCGGCGCCCGGGCCCCGGGTTCGGGGTCACCCGACGCAGCCCGGACGGCTGCCGGCGGTACGTCACCGACAACCCCCTCGGGACCACCGCCCCGCAGGACACCACCGGACGGCCCCGGGCGACCTCCACCCGACCGGTGTCCGCCTGACGGACCGTCGCTTCCCCCGGCAACGGGGCCGCCCGACCGCACGTCAGTGGGACGTGCCAGAGTCTGCGCATGCTGGAGATCACGGTACGGACGGCGGACGGCGAGCGGCTGGTCCGTCCGACCCCCGAGGAGTTGGCCGCACTGGTGGCGCGGATCGGCGCGGACGGGGACCGCTTCCTGATCCTCCAGCGGGCACCCGACCTGCCCGACGTGTTCGCCCAGACCTGGCACCGGTCGGGGGACGTCTACGCGGTGGAGCACCGCGACGGCTCGGTCGAGCGGCACTTCGGGACGCTGTTCGACGACCCCGGGGCGGTGGCCGCCGCACTGACCGGCTGGGCCCGCGAGGAGCCGGGCTGGGACGCGGGGAAGGAGTGGTCCCGGCTGGTCTTCCCACCCGCACCCGAGGTGCCGCCGCTGGACCTGAGCACGGTGGACCTGACCGACCTGGAGGACCGGCTCCGCCTCGAACTCGCCTTCGGCTACACCGACCTGGCCCGCCTCGCCGAGCTCGCCGAGGACTACCTGGTGACCGCCGAGGGCCGTCCGGTATCGCCCGCCCAGGCCGAGGTCCTGGCCCGGCGGCTCTGGCTGGAGCGCATCACGGAGCAGGCCGCCTGGCAGGGCGAGACCGACCCGGAACGGCTGACCCGGGCCTTCGAAGCCCTGGAGCGCGACGGCCTCAGCACCCGCGAGCACTGCCCCTGTGTCGCCGACCGCTGCCGGACCGAGACCGACCCCGGAGCCACCCCCGGCGCACGGGGCTTCGTCCACTTCCACTACCAGAACACCGCGCAGGCCGTGGCCGGTGCCGGTCTGACCCTCCGTCACGGCGCCTTCGACGGCTCGGCCGAGACCTCCACCGCCGTCGGCCACCGGCTGGTGGCCGCCCTCCACGCGGCGGGCCTGCACACCGTGTGGGACGGCAGCCCCGACCAGCCCGTCACCGTCACCCCACTGGACTGGCACCGCCGCCTGATCGGCTAGGCCGCCCGCACCGGGACGGACACCGCCAGCGCGACCAGCGGCGCGGCGCCCACCCGTTGTCGAAGGCGGGTCCTCCCCCGAAGGTAATTGCCCCGCACCGGCGGCCCGCGTGTGCCTAGGCTGCCCGGCATGGATCATGCTGAGCACGGAACACCGGCCATCGACGACCACGGCTGGGCCCGCACCCGGACCTGGGTGGAGAGTCAACTACCATCCGGGGAGCGGGTCGTGGCGGCCGAGCGGCTGCGCGGTGGCTGGACGTCCGAGATGCGGCGGCTGCACACCGGGGGCCCGGGCGGCGGGCGTGCGCTGGTACTGCGCTCCTTCGTGCAGCCGTTCTTCCTGGAGCACGCGGACGGCCTGCTCACCCGGGAGGCGGACATCCTCACCCTGCTCGGCCCGGGGCCCGTCCCGGCGGCGGAGCTGGTGGCGGTGGACGCCACCGGAGCGCACTGCGACCACCCGTCCCTCCTGATGACCCTGCTGCCCGGCACCGTTCGGCTGGACGACGCGGAGGCGGCCGAGCGGGCCGAGCTGCTCGCCGTCCAGCTGGCCGCGATCCACCGGACCGGGGTGACCGACCGTCAGCGCCCTCGCGTTTACCAGGCCTGGACCGCTCCCGAACGCGTCCGGGTGCCCGAGCTGACCACCCGCCCCGAGCTCTGGCAGCAGGCGATCGACGTACTCCGTCAGGACCCGCCGCCCTACACCGGCCGTTTCCTGCACCGGGACTACCACCCGGGCAACGTCCTCTTCACGGGCACGAGCACTGGCACGAGCACCGGCACCGGCACCGACGCGGCACTGCGGATCAGCGGCGTGGTGGACTGGGTCGAGACCTCCTGGGGCCCGGCCGACCTGGACGTCGCCCACTGCTCGACCGCCCTCGCCCTGCTGCACGGCGCCCCGGCGGGCCTGCGCTTCCCCGACCACTACCGCGCGGCCGGCGGCGAACTGGCCCCGTCCCGCGAGGCCCGCCGCTACTGGCAGCTGCTGGACGCGCTCGCCTTCGCCCCCGACGCCGAGAAGGTCGCCGTCCCCTGGCGCGAGCTGGGCCGCACCGACCTCACCCCCGAGCTCCTGACGGCCCGTCTGGAGGCTTACCTCACCGGCGTCCTCGCGGGCTGACCCGAGCCGCGGTGCCCCGCTCTGGCCGAAACCGAGCGCTCCGCCCCGCCCCCTCCGGCGTCCTCCACCCCACACGGACCGGAGGGGGCGGGGATGCGCGCACTGGTGGGACCGGAGATGCGGAGCCGTTGGCTGTGGACGCTCGGGGTGGTCGTGCTGTTCCGCCTCGGCCAGACGCTCCCCGCGCCAGGGGCCCCGCGCGGGGGCCGGCGGATCGACGGGCTGCTCGACCTGCTGACCGGCGGCGGCCTGCACCGGCTCGCCCTGCTCGGCCTGGGGGTGGCACCCCTGCTGCTCGTGCCCGGGCTCCTGCTCCTGCTGCGGCGCGACGGCGACCGGCCACGCTCCGCCTGGCCGCCGCGCCTCACCGCCGTCGGCCTCGGCGCCCTGCTCGCCGTGCCCGTCGCCCTCACCACCCCGGCGGCCCGGGTGCCGCTGCTCGTCCTCTCCCTGACCGTCGGCACCGGACTGACCGTCCTGCTGGCCGAGTTGCTCACCCGGCGCGGCATCGCCGACGGGGCGTCGGTCCTGCTGCTGGTCCAGCTCCTCGCCGTGGTCCCCGGCCTGCTGCGCGCGGCGGGCGGCCCGGCGGCGGCCGTCCTGGTCCCGGTCACCCTGCTGGTGATCGGCGCGCTGGCCGTCGGCCGGACCGCCGAGCGGCGGGTGCCGGTCCAGTGGGCGAAACGGATGGTCGGCGTCCGCCCGCCCGGTGGCCGCTCCGCCTACCTGCCCTTCGGCCTCGGGCCGGCGTGGCCGTCGGCCGCCCTCCTCGCGCTGCTGCTGCTCCACCTGCCGGCCGCCGTCGGCCTGCGGCTGCGGGAGGACGGCCCGGTCTACCTGACGGCCCTTCCGCTACTGGTCCTGCTGTTCGCCCTGATCGCTTCCGCCCACGCCGTCGACGCGGACGGTCACGCCGACCGGCTGGCCCGCCAGGGCGCCTTCGTCCCCGGCATCCGCCCGGGACGGCCGACCGCCGAGTACGTCTCCTACGTCGGCCGCCGGGTGGCCTGGGCCGGGGCCCTCCTCGGCGCGGTGGTCGCCACCCTGCCCGCCCTGGCCGCCGCTCTGACCGGCGCCTCCGACCAGGTCTCCGGGACGGCCCTGCTCCTGCTCGCGCTCGCCGTGGTGGACGTCACCGGCCATGTGCTCCACCGCTCCGGCCTCGCCCACGCGGTCCGGGCGTACGCCGCCCGCACCCAGGACGCGCCCTCCGGCTGAACGGCGATCTGCGAGCCCGGCCGACCCGGTCGGATTCCGTCAACCCCCCTTCCCACAGGTGCAGTTGAGCACCAGTGGGACGGGAGTGAAGGATTCAGGAGGCGACGCGCGCCGGGCCGCGATCTCACCCGGTCCGCCTTCTCCCGAAGGTGCCACGCGCCGCCGTCGAGGCGGATAGCGTGCTGTCGTCCGAGAGCATCCTGGGGGGGTGGAATGGGCAGCAGGAGTCTGGGCACGTCGATTCACGCGAGGCACGCGCACGTCCTCGACACCACCGTCACCGGCGGGAAGATCAAGACGAGGATGATGACCTATCCGATCCCGGCCGACCCGGGGCGAGGCGCGGACGGTCCTGGTCTGCGGGGTCTGCAATGAGGCGGTCCCGTACCGGATCCGGGGCACCCTGCCCACCCGGGTGCGGCGGGCACTGTGGCTCCTGCTCGCGCTGGCCGGGGCGACCGCCATCTTCCTCTGCGTGTTCCGCGTGGACCAGACGCTGGACGCGCTCGGCGGATCGGGGACCGCGGTCGTCTTCGACCTCGTCTGCGCGGCGGCCGGACTCTACTCCGTGATCGGGGGCCTCTCCCGGTGGTGGCGGGAGGACGGAGTCACGATCACGAAGTCGAAGACCGGGAGCCACCGGCACGAGGTGCACCGCTGACCACCGGACCGTCCGTCGTCCCGCCCGCGGCCCGGGCGGGGCGGCGGACACCCTCCGACCCCGGGTCGGAGGGTCCTCAGACCGACGGGCTGCCGAGCACGATGCCGCGCCCCGCGTAGTACAGCGGCAGCGCCTCCCACGGCACCCGGGCGTAGCTCTGCGAGCCGTCCGGATAGCCGGAGGGGTTGTGGATCAGCAGTTCCCGGTCCGAGCCGCCCACCGCGAGCACCAGGTGGCCGCCCTGCCGCGGCGGGTCCGGGTCCAGGGTGCGGATGGAGGGGTGCACCGACAGCATGACCAGCCGCCCGGCCGCCAGTTCCTCCTGGATGCCGGACTCCGGGAGCGGCGACCTCGCGTCGGCGTAGAGGCCCCAGCGGGTGCGGACGTACTCGGCGAACGGCCGGTGGATCAGCCCGTCGAGCCGTCCGTCCGGGTGCCGGACGTACGCCCCGGCCGCCAGGCACTCCTCGGCGAGCCGGACGGCGGGCGGGCTGACGCCCCACCAGTAGTCGAGAGCCATCCGCAGGCAGGCCACCCCGCACAGCCGCCACGACCAGTACTCGTACTCCTCCTCGTCGGCCGCCCCCGAGCGGGCCCACAGCGGATCGTCCACCGCGAGCGCCGTCCCGGCCAGAATCCCGGGCACCAGCTCGGGTGACTCCCACTGTGCGTGGTAGGGGACCTGATGAGTGATCGGCTTCATCTGATAATCCTCACTCATCGCCGGGGGTCCTGCCGACCATGAGCGGCACTCTTGGTCACACTGGTGCCGCCCCTCCCCACCTGCCCCGACAGCCCCGTCCACCCCCTGCGCGCCCTCTGTCCACGAAGCAGCCCCGCGCCTACCGTGTCCCCATGACCGCACCCAGCCGTCGCACCCTTCTCACCCTCGGCCTCGGCGCCGCACTGCCCTCCTCCGCCCCCCGCGCCGCCGCCACCGCCGGCCCCGACTGGACCGGCCTCGCCACGGCGCTCCGCGGCGAGTTGCTCCGCCCCGCCGCCCCCGGC
Source organism: Kitasatospora sp. NPDC096147 (assembly GCF_044763225.1). Classification (NCBI taxonomy): domain Bacteria; kingdom Bacillati; phylum Actinomycetota; class Actinomycetes; order Kitasatosporales; family Streptomycetaceae; genus Kitasatospora; species Kitasatospora sp. NPDC096147. Next base: position 21,128 of record NZ_JBIWFX010000020.1, read on the forward strand.
TACGACGCCGCCCGCCTCCCCCGCAACCTCCGCTTCGCCGACGCCGCCCGCCCCGAGGCGGTGGCCCGCTGTGCCGACGCCGCCGACGTCGCGGAATGCCTGCGGTTCTCCCGCCGCCACGGCCTGCGCCCGGCGGTGCGCAGCGGCGGCCACTGCTACGGCGGCTGGTCCAGCGACGCGCCGCTGGTGATCGACCTCGCCGCGCTGGACTCCGTCCGGGTGACGGAGGGTCAGGCCGAACTCGGCCCCGGCACACCGCTGATGACCGTCTACGCCGCCCTGGCCCGGCACGGCGTGACCATCCCGGCCGGAAGCTGCCCGACCGTCGGCCTGGCGGGCTTGGCGCTCGGCGGCGGACACGGTGTCACCAGCCGTGCGTACGGGCTGACCTGCGACAGCCTGCTGTCCGCCGAGGTGGTGCTGGCCGACGGCCGCACCGTGCGGTGCGACCCCGACCACGAGCCGGAGCTGTTCTGGGCCCTGCGCGGCGGCGGGAACGGGAACTTCGGCATCGTCACCTCGCTGCGCCTGCGCACCCACCCGGCGCCGGACTGCACCGTCTTCCAGTACTCCTGGGACTGGCCGGAGGCCGGCCGGGCACTGGCCGAGTGGCAGCGCTGGGCGTACGCGGCGCCGGACCGGCTCTGGTCGAACTTCCACGTCTGGACCCGCCCGGACGGGCCGTCGGTGGACGCGGGCGGCATCCTGCTCGGGCCGGCCGAGGAGTTGCGGCAGCTGACCGCCCCGCTGCTCGCCCGCACCGGACGGACCACCTCCGAACGGGTCGTCACCCGCCCCTACCTGGACACCATGCTGGCGTACGCGGGCTGCTCCACCGACCCGACCCCGGCCGGCCCGACCCCGGCCGACGGGGACCCGGCCGACCGCATCCCGACCGCGCGGGAGTGCCTCGACCAGGAGCGCCGGGCCTTCGCCGCCGCCTCGCACTTCTTCGACGACTTCCTCCCCGACCGGGCGCTGACCGAGCTGCGCCGCTTCGCCGAACGCCGCGACTCGGTCGAGGCGTCGATCTCCTTCACCGCCCTCGGCGGCGCGGTCAACCGCGTCCCGGCCGCCGACACCGCCTTCCGCCACCGGAGTTCGGTGCTGCTCGCCCAGCTGATCGCCGAGTGGCCGGCCGACGCCGATCCGGCCCCGCGCCTGCGCTGGGTCGCCGACGCCCGGACCGCACTCGCCCCGTACGCCAACGGCCACGCCTACCAGAACTACCGGGACCCCACCCTCACCGACTGGCGCATCGCCTACTACGGCGAGCACCTCCCCCGCCTCCGGGCCGTCAAGGCGGCCTACGACCCGGACCGCACCTTCGACTTCCCGCAGGCCGTCTGACCAGGACCACTGCGGACGGGACCGGACGGGTGAAACACCCGCCGGGCCGGGTGCACGGCGACACCCGCCGGGCAGGAAGCCCGCATGACCACACCCGAGGTGGCCGCACCCGTGGGCGCCGCGTCCGGGAGCGCCGCCGCGCCCACCGCCACCCCGCTCGGAGACCCCGACGGCTCCCCCGACGGCAAGCCCACCGTCACCCGCCCGAGCCTGCTGCCCGCCTACGCGGTCTTCGCCGTCACCCTGCTGGGCACGCTCGCCTGGGTACTGGTGGCACTCGGCAGCGACAGCGCGGAGCTGCGCGCCTTCGCCACCGGCTACGGCGCCGTCCAGGTGGTGACCGGCACCGGGATGGCGCTGGCCGGGGTGCTGTTCGCCACCCAGCACCCGGCGGTCGGGCTGGGCCGGCTGCTGCTGGCCGGCGGTGCGGGTGCGGTGCTGGCCGAGGCACTGCCCGCCGTCACCGCCGAACTCCTGCCCGGCACACCGCTGTTCACCCTCGCCTGCGGGCTCGCACTGATCGGCCGCACCCTCTTCCTGCTCGGCCTGTTCGCCCTCCCGCTGTTCCTCCCCGGCGGTCGGCTGCCCCGCCGCTGGGGCCCGCCGTACCTGCTGCTGCTCACCCTGCTGGCCGCCGTGCAGACCGGCGTCGGCGCGGCGGCCTTCGACCCGTGGTACGGCCAACCCCTGCCGCTGGACGGTGAGTTGCTCTCCCGCCCGTACGAGTGGACGCTCGACTGGCCGTACGCGGTCTGGCTCGGCGATGCGGTGGTCGGGGTCAACCTGCTGGTGATGACGGTCCGTTGGGCCCGGTCTCGCGGGCGGCAGCGGGTGTCCGGGGTGGCGATCCTGCTGCCGTACCTGCTGTGGATCGTGGTGGTGCTGCTCGGCTCGCTGCTCGGCCTGGGTGCCACCACCACCGAGCTGCTCTGGTACCTCACCGCGGCCGGCTGGCCGGTCGCCACCGCGCTCTCCTGCGTCCGGGACCGCTCGCTCCACCTGGACCGCCCCGCCCTGCGCACCCTCGCCGGGCTGCTCACCGCCACCGCGCTGATCACCGTCTACGGCCTCGCGGTGCTGCTCTCCTACCGCCTGCGACCCGACGGCTCGACCGCCAACGGCCCGCTTCCGGTCGCGGTCGCCCTGCTGATCGGCACCCTGCTGCGCCCGACCGCGCGCCGGGCCACCCGGCTGGTGGAGCGCTACTACTACGGCGACCGCTCCGAGCCGTACCAGGTGGTGCGCGGCCTGAGCGACCGGCTCGGCCGGGCGGTCTCCCCGGCCGAGCTGCCCGTGCTGCTCTGCGCCGCCGTGGTGGAGACGCTCCGGCTGCCCGGGGCCCGGGTGGTCACCCGGACCAGGGACGGCGAACGGGAGCTGGCCGCCCTCGGCGGCTTCGACCCCGGGACGGCGGTGCCGTTCCCGATGACCCATCAGGACGAGGAGATCGGGCGGCTGCTGGTGCCGCCCCGGCCGGGCCAGTCCGCGCTCGACCGGCAGGACACCGACGTGCTGGCCACCCTGGCCGCGCACGCCGCCCCGGCGATCGCCACCCTCCGGCTCTACGAGCAGCTCCAGGCCAGCCGGGAGCGGATCGTGCTGGCCCGCGAGGAGGCCCGGCGGCGGCTGCGGCACGACCTCCACGACGGGCTCGGCCCGATGCTCTCGGGCCTGCGGCTGCGGGTGGACGCGATCCGGGCGACCGAGCTCCCCGGCGGCCCGGGCGGCCCCGCCGACCGGCCGCTGACCGAGGTCTCGACCGGCATCGGCCAGGCCATCACCGAGCTGCGGCACATCACCGACGGGCTGGCCCCGGCCGCCCTGGACCGGCACGGGCTGGGCAGTGCGCTGACCACCCTGGTCGGCCGGCTGGCCGGGGCCGGGCCGGATCTCACCCTCGTCCTGACACCTGATCCGCTGCCGGCCCTGCCCGCCGCCGTCGAGGTGGCCGCGTACCGGATCTGCGCCGAGGCGCTGCACAACGCCGTCCGGCACGCCCGGGCGAGCCGGATCCGGCTCGCCCTCACCGTGCGGGAGGGGCAGGTGGAGGCGGAGGTGACGGACGACGGGTGCGGCTTCACCCCGCCGGCGGCGGGCAGGGACGGCGGCGGGATCGGCCTGCGCTCGATGGCCGACCGGGCCGAGGAGCTCGGTGGCCGGTTCTCGCTCACCCCCGCAGCGGCCGGCGGCACCGCCGCCCGTGCCGTCCTCCCGCTGCCCTCGCCCTCGACCCCGCCCGGCCCGAGCCCCTGCCCCGACCCACCCCGAGCAGACGGACCGGACCCACCCTGACCTCACCCGCACCGGCCCGAACACCCGGGACACGAACGGGACCAGCGCCCCGTGCGACCGACCCGGCCGGACCGTAGCGTGTGGAAGGCGCCGCCCGACCGGCGGCGCCCGGCGGAAGGACCCCGACCATGGAACGCGACCAGACCCAGCAGACCGCACCCGCCCGGGACGGCGCGGGCCGCTCCGAGCAGGAGCAGCAGCGCAAGGGCGGCCCGGCCGACGTCCGGCTGCGCTGCAAGATCAAGGACCGCTCGCACGGCGACTTCGCCTGCGTCCCCGACCCCAGCCGCTGCCCCAAGCAGTGAGCCGCCGACCGGCCGCCACCCACCGGGGTGACGGCCGGTCAGGCCGGACCCGACGGGGGGGCGGGCCGGACCCGACGGGCGACCGCAGGTCACCAGGCGTAGGCCTCCGGGGCGGGCTTGAAGCCCGGGAAGATCTCGTCCAGCCGGTCCAGCGACTTCTGGTCCAGCGTCAGGTCCAGCGCCCGGACCGCCGCGTGCAGCTGCTCCAGGGTGCGCGGGCCGACGATCGGCGCGGTGACCGCCGGGCGGCTGAGCAGCCAGGCCAGCGCGATGTCGCCGGGCTCCTCGCCCAGCTCGGCCGCGAAGTCCTCGTACGCCTCCAGCTGCTCGCGCCGCTTGGCCACCTCCTCGGCCACCCAGCCGTCGGCGAGCCGCCGCACCCCCTCGCGCTCCTTGCGCAGCACCCCACCCAGGATGCCGCTGAACAGCGGCGACCACGGGATCAGGCCGATGCCGTAGTGCTCGGCGGCCGGGGCCACCTCCAGCTCCACGCTGCGCACCGCGAGGTTGTAGATGGACTGCTCGCTGACCAGGCCGAGGAAGTGCCGGGCCCTGGCCGCCTCCTGGGCCTGCGCCAGGTGCCAGCCGCCGAAGTTGCTGGAGCCCACGTAGAGCACCTTGCCCTGGGCGACCAGCACCTCCATCGCCTGCCAGATCTCCTCCCACGGCGTGGCCCGGTCCACGTGGTGCATCTGGTAGAGGTCGATGTGGTCGGTGCCGAGCCGCCGCAGGCTGTCCTCCACCGCGCGCCGCACGTGCAGCGCGGAGAGCCGGCCCTCGTTCGGCCAGTCGCCGGTCTGGCCGTAGAGCTTGGTGGCCAGCACGGTCTTCTCCCGGCGGCCACCGCCCTGGGCGAACCAGCTGCCGAGGATCTCCTCGGTGCGGCCCCGGTGGCCCGGGCCACCGTAGACGTTCGCGGTGTCGAAGAAGTTGATGCCCACCTCGTGGGCGGTGTCCATGATCGCGTGCGAGTCCGGCTCCGTGGTGTGCGGGCCGAAGTTCATCGTGCCGAGGCAGAGGCGGGAGACGGACAGGCCGGTGCGGCCGAGCTGGGTGTACTCCATACCGGCCACCCTCCAGCCCGGCCGCCACCGCTGTCCAGCTCTTTCCGGCCGAAACCGGCGAAGCGTCAACTCCGCCCCACCAACGGGTGATCCGGCCGGCTCCGGCGTCAGCCGGTCCTGCGGAACAGCGCCAGGTACATCGCGTCCGTGCCGTGCAGGTGCGGCCAGAGCTGGACGTCCGGGCCCTCGCCCAGGCCCGGCATCTCCGGCAGCAGCGGGCGGGCGTCGATCCACTCCACGCCCAGGCCCTCGCGGAGCACGTCGTCCACCACCGCACGGGTCTCCGCCAGGTGCGGCGAGCAGGTCGCGTAGCCGACCACACCGCCGGGACGGGTGGCCCGGATCGCCCCGCGCAGCAGGTCCCGCTGGAGCGGGCCGAAGCCCGCGATGTCCTCCGGACGGCGGCGCCAGCGCGCCTCCGGACGGCGGCGCAGCGCGCCCAGACCGGAGCACGGCACGTCCACCAGCACCCGGTCGAAGCTGCCCTCGCCCCAGGCGGCCCGGGTGCCGTCCGCGACGATCACGCTGTACGGGCCGGGGTTCCCGTCCAGCGCGCGGGCCACCAGGCGGGCCCGGTGCGGCTGCTTCTCGGAGGCCACCAGCGCGGCCCCGCGCTCGGCGGCCAGCGCGCCCAGCAGCGCGGCCTTGCCGCCGGGGCCGGCGCAGCCGTCCAGCCAGAGCGCGTCCCGGCCCTCGACCGGCGCGGCGGCCAATGCCAACGCGACCAGCTGGCTGCCCTCGTCCTGCACCCCGGCCCGGCCCTCGCGGACCGCCTCGATGCCACCCGGCTCGCCGCCCTCGGCCAGCCGGACCGCGTACGGCGACCACCGGCCGGCCTCCGACTCCGGCCTGGCGTCCCGGAGTTCGGCCGCCGTGGACCGGCCGGGCCGGGCCACCAGGGTCACCGCGGGGCGGACATTGTCCGCCGCCAGCAGCTCCTCCACCGCCGCCCGGCCACTCGCCTGCGGCTGCCAGCGCCCGAGCGAGTCCCAGAGCGCCGAGACCACCCAGCGCGGGTGCGAGTGCACCACCGCGAGGTGGTCCTCGGCGTCCTCCTCGTAGGGCGGCGCGATCTGCCCGACCCAGGCGTCCAGGTCCTGCGCGCTGATCTTCCGCAGCACCGCGTTGACGAACTTCGCCCGCCCGTCGCCGAGCACCACCCGGGCCAGCTCCACCGTCGCCGAGACGGCGGCGTGGCTGGGGATGCGGGTCGTCAGCAGCTGGTGCGCGCCCAGCGAGAGCACGTCCAGCACCGGCGGGTCCACCTCGCGCAGCGGCCGGTCGATGCAGGCCGAGATCACCGCGTCGTAGGTGCCCTGCATCCGCAGCGTCCCGTAGACCAGCTCGGTGGCCAGCGCGGCGTCCCGGCGGTCCATCCCCTTCTGCTCCGCCTCGCGCAGCAGCGAGGGCAGGATCAGGTTGGCGTACGCGTCCCGCTCGTCCACCGCCCGCAGCGCCTTGAAGGCGACGATCCGGGCCGGGTCCTTCTTCGGACGGCGGTGCGGACGCGGGGGGCGCTTGGCGCCGGGTGCGGGGGTGCTCACGTGCGGGCCTCTCAAGGTGCTGCGGATCTCAGAGCGGCCAGTCTACGTGCCGGTCCGGCCCCGCCCGGCGAGCCGCCACAGCAGGTACCCGGTCCGCGCGGCCACCCCGGCGAAGCCCAGGGCCAGCAGGCCGAACAGCCCCGACCCCTGCAGCACCCCGACGAACGCGCGCAGCGCCAGGAAGAGGAACAGCCCGAAGTGCGCCGACAGCGGCACCCACCCCGAATCCACCCCGGGCCGCAGGAACCGCTGCCAGGCGGACCGTCGGGCGGGTACGGCGGAGCGGCGGGCGGGCAGGGGCCGGAGACCGTTCGAGGACACGATCGGTCATCCGACCAGGCATCGGCCTCCGAACGCAAGTGCCCGCCGGCTCAGGCCTCCGGGCGGACCGCCGGGCCCCCGAGGAGCAGGCTCACCCACCCGTCCAGGCGAGAGCCGAAATCCGCAGCGGAGGCGATACCGGAGGCCGGGAGGGCCCGGCACGCGTCCAGGCCGTCGAAGTGGTCCACGTCCGCCCACCCGCCCCGGAACATCACCACCGACAGCTCCGCCTCCGTCCCGGCGCGAAGGACCACACCCGCCGCATCGGGATCGTCCACCCGCGCCCGGTCCGTCTCCAGCACCTGCGGCCACCGGAGCACGTGGTCCCGCCAGGTCAGCGGACCCACCGTCAGCCCGGCCGCCCGCCACCCGGCGACCCGGCCGGCCACCTCCGCAGCCACCTCGTCGAGATCCACGACCCTGTCCACGAACCGGATCATGCCCCGGGCCGGCGGCCGGCCTCCATCGGATGTCGGAGCCGGTCCTCCCGAGTCCCCGAGCCCGGGGCTGAGAGCCCGAGGCTCAGAGCCCGAGGCGCTCGCCCGGCTCCAGGCGGACGCCGCGTGCCCAGTCGGCGCCGCGCATCGGCTTCTTGCCCTGCGGCTGGACCTCGCCGAGCTCGATGTCATGCGAGCCGGTGCCGACCCGGACGGAGTTCTTGCCGACGGCGGCGATCTCGCCGGGGGCCAGCTCCGTACTGTCCGTCAGGAGCCTGACCGGGCCGGAGAGCTTCAGGCGCTCGCCCCGGAAGGTGGTCCAGGCGCCGGGGTTGGGGGCGCAGCCGCGGACCAGGCGGTCGACCCGCAGGGCGGGGTGGGTCCACTCGATCCGGGCGTCCTCGACGTTGATCTTGGGGGCCAGGGTGACGCCCTCGGCGGGCTGCGGCACGCCGTGCAGGGTGCCGTCCTCCAGGCCGTCCATGGTGGCGACCAGCAGGCGGGCGCCGGAGACCGCGAGCCGGCCGAGCAGCTCGCCGCTGGTGTCGGACGGGCGGATCTCCTCGGTCAGCACGCCGTAGACCGGGCCGGAGTCGAGGCCCTGCTCGATCAGGAAGGTGGAGGCACCGGTCACCTCGTCACCGGCCAGCACCGCGTGCTGGACGGGCGCGGCGCCGCGCCAGGCGGGCAGCAGCGAGAAGTGCAGGTTGACCCAGCCGTGCTTGGGGAGCTCCAGCGCGCCGGGGCGGATCAGTGCGCCGTAGGCCACCACCGGGCAGCAGTCCGGGGCGAGTTCGGCCAGCCGGGCCAGGAAGTCCGGGTCACTCGGCTTGGCCGGCTTGAGCACCTCGATGCCCGCCTCCTCGGCCCGCTGCGCGACCGGGCTGGCGACCAGCTTGCGCCCGCGCCCGGAGACCGCGTCCGGACGGGTGACCACGGCGACCACCTCGTGGCGGTCCGAGGCGATCAGGGCGTCCAGGGCGGGGACGGCGACCTCGGGGGTGCCGGCGAAGACGAGGCGCATGCGGGTGAAGCCTTTCCGTACGGGGGCAGCGGCCAGTCTATGCAATCGCGGAGCACCCGTTCAGCGGCGTTTCTGGCATATCCCGTCTGCACCGGTCGCGTGACCAGCGGAGCCCTCGGGCGTTGGTCAAGTGGGATTGACCGGGCCACCGAAAAGCCCGGGCCGGGACCAGCACCCGGACAACAGCCGTAAGCGGCACGTACGGAGAGGTGGCAGCAGAGGCCATGGCCGAGCAGATCAACCACGATGCCCGAGCGCGGGCCAGCCTGCACCTGCTGGTGCGGGACATCGAACGGGTCCGGCGCCAGGTGGACGCGCTGCGCACCCTCACCGCCCAGCTGGGCAACGTCTACCGCCCCCGGCGGCCCTCCACCTCGGCCGGGTTCGTGGTCTACGGACGGGCGCCCGCACCGACCGTCCGGCTGGCGCAGGAGCTGCGCGAGAGTGTCGAGACGCTGGTCGCGGCGGCCGTCGAGTTCGACCGCGCGCTGGGCTTCTCCTGGGATTCGGTCGGCTCCGCCCTCGGGGTCACCAAGCAGGCGGTGCACCGCCGTTACGGCATGCGGCGGCCGAACGGCGAGCTGCTCCCGCCCTCCGTGCCGGCCCCGAGCCGCCCCGCCGAGGAGTTGTCGATGACTCGCGCGGAGCGTCCGGCCGACGAGCTCCCGGTGCCCCGCCCCGCGCGCCCCGCCGACGGCGTCCCGGCCACCCGGAGCCTGCCGCCCGCCATCCCGCCCGCCCGGCACCCCGAGCACCCGGGCGTCCCGCTGCGCGGCTGACCACCGAACCACCCGGAGCGCCGGCTCCGGACCAGCAGCACCGACGGCCGCTGACGACCGCTCAGGGGGCGTCCGAGGGGGGCGTCCGAGGGGGGCGTCCGAGGGGGCCGTCCGACCCACCGGGTCTGTGCGGGGCACCGGCCCCGCACAGACCTCACCGGCCCACCGGCCCACGGGCCCGACCGACCTGCGGGCCCCGGGCGTCAGCCGCCCAGCACCACCAGCTCCCGGGTCGCCCGGGTCATCGCCACGTAGCGGTCCACCGCACCCTCGACCCCGGCCCCGAACGAGGCCGGGTCGACCACCACCACCAGGTCGAACTCCAGACCCTTGGCCAGCGACGGGGTGAGCGAGCGGACCCGGGGGTCCTCCGGCCGGTAGCGCGGTGCACCGATCACGCAGGCGGTGCCCTCCTCGTGCTCGTCCAGCCACTCGGCCAGGATGCCGTCCAGTTCGGCCACCGCCCCGCGCCGGACCGGCACCCCGCTGCTGCGGATCGAGACCGGCACGTTGGCGTCCGGCAGGGCGGCCCGGATCTGCGGCTCGGCCTCGGCCATCACCTCTTCCGGGGTGCGGTAGTTGACGGTCAGTGAGGTGACCGTGGCACGGTCCAGGCCGATCCGGTCCAGCCGCTCCTGCCAGCTCTCGGCGAAGCCGTTCCGGGCCTGGGCCCGGTCGCCGACCACGGTGAAGCTGCGGGACGGGCAGCGCAGCAGCAGCATGTGCCACTCCGCGTCGGTGAGCTCCTGCGCCTCGTCCACCACCACGTGGGCGAACGGGCCGGCCAGCGGCTCGGCGGCCGCCGTCGGCACCGCGCCCGCATCCAGCAGCGAGTCCTGGAGGTCACGGCCCATCAGCATGGTGACGGCGCCCTCGCCGTCGTCGTCGGCCCCGGCCATCTCCCGGATCACGTCGTCCATCCGGGCCCGCTCGCTCGCCACGGCGGCCTTCTGACGCTGCTTCAGCCGCTCGGACTGCGGGTCCCCCAGCCGGTGCCGGGCGGCGTCCAGCAGCGGCAGGTCGGCGGTGGTCCAGGCCCCCGGGTCGGCCCGGCGGAGCGTCCGGACCTCCTCCGGGGTCAGCCACGGCGCGCACAGCCGCAGGTAGGCCGGCACCTCCCAGAGGTCGCCGACCAGGTCGGTCGCCTCGATCAGCGGCCAGGCCTTGCGGAAGGCCGCGACCAGCTCGGTGTCCCGGCGCATCGAGCGGGAGAGCAGCTCGACCGTGATCCCGGCCTCCTCGTCGAGCTGCTCGTGCACGATGGCGACCAGCTCGTCCCAGATCTGCCCGCGCGCCTCGTTGTGCGCAGTGCCCGGCTCGACCGCCTCGAAGGCCTGCGCCCAGTCCCGCGCGTTCAGCCCGAAGTCGCCCCACTCGGTGGTGACCTTGATGCCCTCGGTGGGCGGCTCCTCGTAGATCCGGACGGCCGACTCGATCGCGCCGACCATCTCCACCGAGGACTTCAGCCGGGCCACCTCCGGGTCCCGCTCGGCCGGCGCGGCGGCGCCCTCGGGCACCAGGTCGCGCAGGGTGCAGGTCCGCACGCCCTCCTCGCCCAGGCTGGGCAGCACGTCCGCGACGTAGTTCAGGTAGGGCTGGTGCGGGCCGACGAACAGCACCCCGCCCCGGCGGTGGCCGAGCCTCGGGTCGGCGTACAGCAGGTAGGCGGCGCGGTGCAGGGCGACCACGGTCTTGCCGGTGCCGGGGCCGCCGTCCACCACCAGGGCGCCGCGCGAGCCGGCCCGGATCACCGCGTCCTGGTCGGACTGGATGGTGGCCAGCACGTCCCGCATCTTCGGCGAGCGGCTGCTGCCGAGGCTGGCGATGAAGGCCGACTGGTCGTCCAGCGCGGCCCGCCCCTCCAGGCCGTCGGGGGTGAAGACCTCGTCCCAGTAGTCGGTGATCCGGCCCCGGGTCCAGCGGTAGCGGCGGCGGCTGGCCAGGCCCATCGGCTGCGCGTGGGTGGCGGCGAAGAACGGCTCGGCGGCGGGCGAGCGCCAGTCCACCAGCAGCCGGGTGCCGTCGGCGTCGGTCAGGCCGAGACGGCCGATGTGGACCCGCTCGCCGCTGGCCGCGTCCACCACGTGGCCGAGGCAGAGGTCGATGCCGAAGCGGCCCAGCGCGCGCAGCCGCCCGGCCAGCCGGTGCACCTCGATGTCGCGGTCCATGGCGGCCCGGCCGGCCCCGCCGGGTGCCTTGCGGGCGGTGTCCAACTGCTCGGTCAGATCGGCGACGGTGAGCTCCAGACTGCGGGCGATGGCCGCGAAGTGCCGCTCGTCGTCGGAGATCAGGGCCGGGTCGGCCTTGGCCGCCAGCCGGGCCGGCAGGTCGAAGGCGCTCTGGGTGGCGCGCGGAGCGGATGCGGACATAGAGGTGTGCAACTCGCGAATCTCCCAATTGCGCAGGTACTGACGTCGGCCTGCGATTGTGCGGCATCAGGGGGGCCTTGCGGCAAGGCCCCCCTCACGCTATAAGTTGGTAGTGGCCAGAAGAGTGTTCTCCGTCCTCTCCCCGGCCCCTCCTCAGCCCGTCAGGGCCAGCTCCGCCACCACCGCCCGGTGATCCGTCCCGGTCAGCTCGTGCTCGGAGACCGCCACCGGCCGCAGCGCCTCCCCGTGCAGCACGTGGTCGATCTGGATCACCGGCGGCAGCCAGGGCAGGTCGTGGTAGCCCTCCGGCCAGGTCGGCACCAGGCCCCGGCCCAACTCCTCGTGGGTGTCGGCCAGTCCGGCACCGAGCAGCTCGCGCATCGGCGCGTGGTCCAGGGTCGCGTTGAAGTCTCCCAGCATCACCGTGTTCCGGGGAGAGCGCGCCGCCTCGGACGTCAACTCCCGCATGCCGTCCGCCCACTCGGCCGCGTCACCGACCGGGTAGAAGGTGTGCACCGGCACCACCCGGACGGTCTTCCCGCCCACCGTCACCTCTCCGGCCGCCGCCGCTCCGGCGGTGGTCCCGACCCCGACCGGCGCCAGCGGCGTCCGGGAGTACAGCACGGTGTCCCCGGTGGCGATCCGATGGGGCATCAGCTCGGCCAGCCCGGCCGCCTCCAGGCGCCGGGCCGCCGCGGGGTACAGCTCCACCGCCGCCAGCACGTCCACCCGCTGCTCCCGCACCAGAGCCACCAGCGCGGCCGGCTGCACCTGGCCCATGTACGCGTTGCTGACCGCCACCCGGAGCCGGGGCGCTTCGGCCGGCACCGCACCGGCATCCGCCACCACCCTCGGCAGCAGCCAGGCCAGGTGCACCGCCACCAGCAGCACCGCCGGCAGCGCGGTGCGCCAGGCCCGCAGCGCCAGCAGCCCGGCCGCTCCCAGCAGCGCACCCAGCGCGGCGTACGGCAGCGTGGCGATCGGCACAGCCCAGAGGGTGCCGTCGTCGAACCCGCCGACCCGCACCACCGCGAGCACCAGGGCCGGCACCACGGCCAGCCCCGCCACCACGTACCCGACCCGCCACCACACCGCGCGCCGCCGCTCACCCGGAGTCGCCTCCGCGCCGCCGGCCACCCGCTCCGCCACCACGCTCGCCATGACGCTCCGCTCCCCGTTGCCCACTCCGACCAAGATCACCCGCTGCGCCCGGAGACGCCCGCACCACCGATCCCGGTTCCGCGCGCCCGTACGCTCACACCGCGATCCGGCCGGTTCGCCCCGGCCCGGCACTCCGGCACTCCGGCACGGCGACCCGCATCCCCGACGGCCGGCCGGGCCGACGGCCGCCCCGTCAGTCGACCGGAACCGACCGGCGCCGCGCACGGATCGGGCGGGGCGTCGCCGCTACCAGTACGTGGCCGGCCCCGTGAGGACCAGGCCGTCCTCGGTGGGCCTGAGCCAGAACCCCAGCGCCAACTCCGTCAACCGCGTCCGGTGGGTGACGTCCACCTGGAAGGTGTCGCCGGTGTGGCCCCAGCGGAAGTCCGCGAGATCCAGCTCACCGAGCCAGCGGAGATCCTGCTCCAGGGCCTCGGCCGTGCACCCTCCGCCCTGCTCCGTACCGTCGGAGCCCGCTCCGACGGACGCGGTCCACAGCGCCTTGAGCACGTGACGGACCGGATGATGGTCGACGAGCTGCACCGCCTCGGGAAGGCGCCCGGCCCGGAGCAGGCCGAAGTACCGGCGGACGACGGCTTCGACGTCCTGCTCGGCGGGGCGCTCCGTCCAGGTCTGCACTGCACGATCATACGAACCCGGCCACGGAGCACGGGAGATGACACCGCGTCCGTCAGCGGCCGGGCCCGGCACGCCCGCACCACCGACCCCGGGTCCGCGCACCCGAGCACGCGCACCCGAGCACGCGCGCCCCCGTACGATCGCACCATGATCCAGGACGGCGAGTCGATGCAGGGCGGCCTCTCCCTGGTCCGCCGCGAGGGCGACACCATCCGCCGCCCCTGGCGGAGTTGGACCCCGGCCGTGCACGGGCTGCTGCGCCAGCTGGAGCGGGCCGGCCTGACCGGCGTGCCCCGGGTGCTCGGCGGCAGCGCGGCCTCCGGCGAGGAGGTGCTCTCACTGCTCCCCGGCGAGGTCGGCCTCGGCCGCTGGCCGTCGGCCCTCCGCTCCGACCACGGCGTCACCGCCCTCGGGCGCTGGCTGCGCCGCTACCACGAGGCCGTCCGCGACTTCCGCCCACCGGCGGACGCGCTCTGGTGCGACCCGGACGCGCACTGGCGCCCTGGTCTGATCATCCGGCACGGCGACCTCACCCCGTGGAACACGGTCTGGGCCGACGACCACCTCGCCGGCGTCATCGACTGGGACCTCGCCATCCCGGGCACCCCGCTCCAGGACCTTGCCCAACTGGCTTGGTACGCCGTCCCGTTGCGCTACCCAGAGCGCCAACTCCGCGCCGGCTTCGGCCCCTCCGGCGCCCCGCTGGCCCGCCGCCTCCACCTGCTCTGCACCGCCTACGGCGCCGACCCGGCCACCGTCCTCGACACCCTGGCCGCCCTCCAGCGCGAGGAGACCGACCGCATCACCCGCCTCGGCCCCACCGGCGCCGACCCCTGGGCCACCTTCCTGCACCGCGCGTTCGTCCCGGACATCGAGGCCGAACGCACCTGGGCCCTGGCCCGCCGGGCCGAACTCCTCGACCGCTGACCGGGTGACACGACGAGATCCGCACCGCCCTCGGCCGCGACCTCTCGACCGCCCGCACGGCACTGCTCGCGGGCGCGGAGTCCGTCCGCGACTGGTGACGCTGCCTCAGGCCCCCTCCGGACGGGCGGCCAGGATGCGGCCCAACAGCCCCGTCAGCACCGCCCGTTCCTCCCCGTCCAGCCCGGCGAACCACTGCTGCTCCCGCCGGGTCTGCTCCGCGAACGCCTCCCGCACCGCCGCCTCCCCGGCCTCCGTCAGCGCCACCGCCACCGCCCGCCGGTCCTCCGGCAGGGGCCGGCGCTCCACCAGGCCGTCCCGCTCCAGGGTGTTGACGGCGTTGGTGACCGCCGAGCGTGACATCGCCGACAGCTCGGCCAGCCGGGCCGGCTGGGTGGGCCCGAGCAGCCAGAGCTTGAACATCAGCCGGAAGCCGGGCAGCGTCCAGCCGCGCGGCCGGTGGATGCGGCTCTCCAGATCGGCCACCACCAGGTACGACAGGTGCAACAGGTGGTGCGCCAGGGCGAACGCCTCCGGGTCGGCCGGCGACGGCATGGCCGCCACCCTGTCCCGGGCGTACTCGGCGTACCTGAGGTCCGGACGGTCTGCGCTGCTCTCCACCCCGAGAGTCTCGCCCATCCCGCCCGCCTCCGGTGCACCCCGACGGCCGGTCACGCCCACCGGTCGAGCTCGGCGTCGATCCGGGGGTCGGTGCGCACCCACACCTCACCGTCCGGCGCTCCCGGCGGGGAGTCGACCAGCACCAGACCCAAGGTCCGCACCGCCTCCAGGAGTTGACCCCGGGCCTCCCCCGCGTCCGCCACCGTGTCACCGTCGAAGAGGACGTAGTGCACGTCCCAGGGGTCGTTGTAGCCGGAGTCGGCCCAGATCCGGCAGAAGCGGTCCACCGCCGCCGGGTCGAGCGGCTCGCCCTCGGCCGGCTCAGCCCCGGGCCCGGCACTCGCCGCGAACCCGCGCGCGATCTGCTCTCCGCTCCACCACGGCGCCGCCTCGGCGACCACGGCGGGTGTGAGGTCCGCCGGGTCGAGGAAGCCCGCCAGCAGCCGGTCCACCCCCGTGGCCTCGATACCGGCCCCGTCCTGCTCCAGCCGGACCACCAGGCCGTCCGCCGGCGCCCAGGGGCCGGAGAGGTGGAACACGCCGGTGGCGGCCACCAGCGTCCCGCCGTCGGGGTGCGGGACGTTGGCGGTGGTCCCGGTGGCGGGCAGGTCCCGCACCAGGGCGAGCAGGTCCTCGGGCACGCCGTCGTACCGCGCCGCCCGAGCCCGGGGGTCCGGGTCCGCCTCCCCTTCGAAGGTCACCAGCAGGCCCCGACCCCCGGCGGTCAGCCAGGCGTTGACGGTCCGTCCGGCGCCGTCGACGTAGCCGAGGTGGGTGACCCCGCCGACCGTCACCGGCTCGCGGCCGTCCACCCGGGTCAGGACCTCCAGGCGGCGGCGCAGCTCACGCGGGTGGGTCCGCCGCAGGACCGATCCGTCGAACTCGGTCCGCAGGCGCGCCCGCCCCACCGAGGCCAGGTCGGGGTGCCAAGGGCCGTGGCGCTCCAGGGCGGTGAAGCCGCCGCGGGCGAAGTTCATCGCGCGGATCAGGTGCTTGCCGTCCTGACCGGCCAGCCCGTACTGGGTCCTGGGGTCCGCTCCGCCCCCGACCCGGCTGACCAGCCCGTCCTCGAACAGGAAGACCAGCGCCTCCCCGGTCTCCGCGTCCTCGATGCGGAGCGTGGCACTGCCGGTCTCCCGCCTCGACTCCAGGAACTCCCGGCACGCCTCGTTGACCGACCCGGGGTCACCGGGGTGCCACTCCAGCACGGTGCCCCGGTCGTCGCTGAAGATCAGTGCTCTCATCGTCGCCCTCGTCCTCGTCGTCCTGCTCGTCCTGCTCGTCCTCGTTCAGCCCGCGGCCGGGATCGGCCACGACCACACCACATCGGCGGCGTCACGCTCCCTGACGATCCGTCGGTACCGTGACGCCTCGCGCTTGGTCCCGGCGTTGACCGGACGGTAGTGCACCCAGTCACCGGGGACGAGGTGCAGCGCCAGCGACTCCACCCCGGCCGACCGGTCGACCGAGTGCGCCAGCACCACCCCGAACTGCTCGATGCGCCACAGGCACGGCCCAGCCGCGATCGCGCCGGCCTCGGCCAGCCGCCGCCCGTACCCCTCGTCGCGGTCGAGCTCCAGCTCCCCGTGGAAGTCGTCACCGCCGTAGAAGTGGACACAGGCGCGCTGCAGCGCGTGCCTCGGCTCCGCCAACCGCAGCACCGCCCCGGGCCCACCGCCCTCCACCAGCGGCAGCACCCCGAGCGGGAAGATCGCGTACCGGCCCCGGTCGACCACCGGGAAGCCCAGCTGCGCCCAGTCCGGCGTCCGGTCGGAGTACCGCCGGCCCAGCACCCGCTCGAACGCCCGCAACACCGCCAGCCCGTCCGCGATCAGCCCCTCACCAGCGTCGTCCACCGGCCACCACCTCCTCACCCGATCATGCACGGCCGGTCCGACACCCCCGCCGGGCACCCCACCCCTCCCGCTGTCCCGAAGGGTCTTGCGCAAGCGACCCCGACAGGAGATTGTTACGGCCATAACATTTTCCCTAGGAGGCGCCCCATGCGCATCACCATCGCCGGCGCCGGCATCGGCGGCCTCGCCACCGCCCTCAGCCTGCACGCCGCCGGCCTCACCGACCTCACCGTCCACGAGGCCGCCCCCGAGATCCGCCCGCTCGGCGTCGGCATCAACCTCCTGCCGCACGCGGTCCGTGAGCTGACCGAGCTGGGCCTCGCCGACCGCCTCGCCGCGATCGCGGTCCCCACCGCCGAGCTCGCCTACTTCAACCGCTTCGGCCAGCCCATCTGGTCCGAGCCGCGCGGCCTGGCGGCCGGCTACCGCTGGCCGCAGTATTCCGTGCACCGGGGCGAGCTCCAACTCCTGCTGCTGGAAGCCGTCCTGGAACGGCTCGGCCCCCAGGCCGTCCGCACCGGGAGCCGGATCACCGGCCTCGACCACGACGGCGAGCTGCTGATCGGCGCCGACGGCATCCACTCCGCCGTCCGGGCCGCCCTCCACCCCGGCGAGGGCGCACCGCCGTGGAACGGCCTGGTGCTCTGGCGCGGCACCACCGTCGCCCCGCCGTTCCTGACCGGCCGTTCGATGATCATGGCGGGCGACGGCACCCGGAAGTTCGTCGCCTACCCGATCGGCGACGGCACCCGGATCAACTGGATCGCCGAGCAGCCCCTCCCCGGCGAGGCCCCGGACTGCGGCAACTGGAACCGTCCCGCCGAACCGGCCGCCGTCGCCGCGCACTTCGCCGACTGGCGGTACGACTGGTTGGACGTGCCCGGCCTGATCACCGCCGCCGAGGCGGTCTACGAGTACCCGATGGTCGACCGCGAGCCGCTCTCCTGCTGGAGCGCCGACGGCGTCGTGCTGCTCGGCGACGCCGCCCACGCGATGTACCCCGTCGGCTCCAACGGCGCCTCGCAGGCCATCCTGGACGCCCGCGCCCTCGCCCACTCCCTGGCCACCACCGGCGCCACCGCCGCGTACGAGGAGAGCCGCCGCCCCGCCACCACCGCCCTGCAACTCGCCAACCGGCAGCAGGGCCCCGAGGTCGTCATGCGGCTCGCCCACGAACGCGCCCCGCTCGGCTTCACCGACATCGAAGCCGTCGTGCCGCTCGCCGAACGCACCGCCATCGCCGAGGCCTACAAGCGCACCGCCGGCTTCGACCCGGCCGTGCTCAACTCCCGCCCGTCCTGGTCCGTCCCGCGCTGAGACCACCTCGAGTCCCGTCCGCGCCGATCCCGGAGCACCCCACCGTGAACCTCGAACCCCTCGCCGACTTCAGCATCGAGGTCGGCGACCCGCTCGACCTCGGCCCCTCCCCCCAGGGCCACCGCCGCATCGTCCCGGTCACCGGCGGCCACTTCAGCGGCCCCCGCCTCTC
Source organism: Kitasatospora sp. NPDC096147 (assembly GCF_044763225.1). Classification (NCBI taxonomy): domain Bacteria; kingdom Bacillati; phylum Actinomycetota; class Actinomycetes; order Kitasatosporales; family Streptomycetaceae; genus Kitasatospora; species Kitasatospora sp. NPDC096147. The sequence continues at coordinate 39,303 of NZ_JBIWFX010000020.1, forward strand.
CGGCACCGTCCTCCCCGGCGGCGCCGACTGGCAGGTGCTCCACCCCGACGGCACCATCGCCATCGACACCCGCTACACCCTGCGCACCGCCGACGACGCCCACCTGCACCTCACCACCACCGGCCTGCGCCACGGCCCGCCCGAGGTCCTCCGCGACCTCGCCGCCGGCCGTCAAGTCCCCTCCAGCGCCTACTACTTCCGCCTCTTCTGCCGCTTCGAGTCCGGCGACCCGCGCTACCAGTGGCTCACCCACACCCTCGCCGTCGCCACCGCCACCCGCACCCCGGACGCGGTCCGCTACGCGGCGTACGCGATCACCTGACACCACCGGTACGGGTACGGGTACGCATCCGTACCCTCATTCGCTAGAATGCCTCCAGGCAGGGGCCGCATCACCGCACCGCCCCAACCACCAGGAGGTCCCGTGGCCGACGCCAACGTCCGCATCCCCGCCGAGGCCCGCGACCGGCTCGCCGAGGTCGCGGCAGCCGAACACCTCTCCCTGCGCGCCTACCTGGCCCGCTTGGCCGAGACCGTCCTGACACCGAGCGAGCGGGCCGAACGCGCCGAGCAGGCTCGCCGGCAACTCAGCGCCTGGAACGGCTACGACCCGGACGCAGTCGACAACAAGGCCCTGGACGCCGAGCTCGACCGCCGCCTGGCACAGGCCGAGCCTCGGTGACCGGGCTGCACGTCGTCCTCGACGACTCAGCCATGGTCGCGGCCGGACGCGGCAATCTCCTCGCGTCGCGGCTCATCTACCGGGCCCACACCGAACCCGGCTGGTACCTCTACGCCCCTGCTTGTGCCTTGGTCGAGGCCGATCGCGAGCGCCCCGGTACCGCCGAGCACCTCGCCGCCCTGCCCGCCGTCACCGTGCTCGAACTCGACCTTCCCGCAGCCCTGGCCATCGCCCGGGACACCACCTGGGCCCAGGCCCACACCCGCTACGCCGCCGCTCCCACCCCGGACCGGCCCGACGGTGCGGTGATCGCCACCATCGACCCGTCCCGCTGGAAGGGAGAAGCCGTCCGAGTCATCGACCTGAATCCCTGAACCGCCCGGCACCCGCGTGCAGCCCGGCGCAGAGCAGGCCGAAGGCCCGGCCGGCCGCCGGGGCGACGGCGTCCCGAACCGGCCCGGGCGGCTCCCCCGCCGTGATCCGGCGCCGCAGCTCCCGCAGCGCCGCCCGGTGCACCCCCACGATCGCCCCCGCCAGCAGCTCCCCGAACGGCGCCTCCCCCGGCTGATCCTCCGTCAGGGCGACCGCCAGTGCGGCCTCGATCCGTTCGCCGATCTCCCGCTCGCGCGCCCGCAGTGCGGGACTGTCGTCGATAACCCGCCAGAACGCCGGTGCCCCCGGCTGGAGCCCGAGCATCGGGTGGTCCTGCCGCAGTGCGGTCAGCAGGTCGTCCCGGACGGCCTCGACGGGGCAGGCACCCGCCGCCCGACCCCGGACCACCGCCGCGAGGTGCCCCTCCACCTCCGCCTGGCGGTCGAAGAACAGGTCCTCCTTCGCCGGGAAGTAGTTGAACACCGTGTTGGTGGAGACGCCCGCGTGCCGGGCCACCTCCGCCACCGTGACCCGGTCGAAGCCGTGCTCCAGGAAGAGCCGCAGGGCCGCATCGGCGATCGCGGTGCGGGTCTGCTGCTTCTTGGTCTCTCGAAGGCCCATGCGGCGAATGATAGTGTCAGTGAAACTTTGGTGTGACACCAAGATTTCAGGGGCGGCCATGACCTTCACCTTCGGCATCTATCCCGGCGGCATCCTCGGCGACGACCGGGGGATCATCCACCCGGTCAGCCCGGACGACCCGGACCGCGCCAACGAGGCACTGGACGCGCTCCAGGGCGAAGCGGGCACCCTGGCGGTCCGTGCCTACCGCTCCTTCGCCCGCGTCGCGACACCCCACACCCCTCCCACCCCCGCCGACCCGCACGCGTACCTGCGACGGGGCCGCACCCTGGACCTGGTGCTCCAGTTCCGCGAGCCGTCGGGCGAGTTGACGGGATGGACCGACTTCGTCCGGGAGGCCGTCCGGACCGGCGGGCCCCGGCTCGCCTCGGTGCAGATCTGCGAGGAGCCCAACCTCGACCTCCCCGCCGTCGACGGCAGCACCCCCAACGTCCTGCACGCGCTCGTCCAAGGCGTCATCGCCGCCAAGCAGGAGGCCAGCACCCTCGGCCTCGACGTCGCCGTCGGCTTCAACGCCGTCCCGGTCTTCGACCCGGCCGACACCTTCTGGGCCGACCTCGGCGCCCTGGCCGGGCCGACGTTCCGTCAGAGCCTGGACTACGTGGGCCTGGACTTCTTCCCCGACGTCTTCCGGCCGATCCCCGGGGAGCAGCTGGCGGACGCCGTCGCCGCCGTCCTCACCGCCTTCCGTCGCACCAGCCTGCCGCAGGCCGGCATCCCCGCCACCGTCCCGATCCGGGTCTGCGAGAACGGCTGGCCCACTCCCCCGGGCCGGAGCGGGCAGCGGCAGGCCGCCGTCCTCGACACCGTGGTCCGGACCGTCACCGCCCTGGCCGGCGAACTCACCATCGACGGCTACTCCTACTTCGGCCTCCGGGACGCCGACAGCTCGGCCGACGGGCTGTTCCACCACTTCGGCCTCCTGCGCGACGACCACACCCCCAAGCCGGCCTTCGCCACCTACCGCCGCCTGATCGCCGAGTTCGGCAAGCCCCGCTCCCCCTCGACCCGTTGAGACCGGGCCGGGCGGGAGCAGCTGCACGAACGCGCCGAACACCGCCCAGGCCCACGCCACGTCGCCGACCGCGCCCCGGCCGTGCTCCCGAAGGACCCGAGCGAAGGCCCCGGAAGGCGTCCTCGGACTCGACGGTCGCGGTCCCTGCGCATGCGCCGGCCGCCCAGGTGGAACGGGTCCGACGGCGGGCCCGAACGCAGCAAGTCGGCGCGCCGGTAGGCGAGTTGATCGGGCCCGACCGTCTCGGCGGTGATGGCGAGCTCGTCCTCGTCAGGCCCGGCCCCCGCCAGCCCCGGTGACGTCGCCGCGAAGCCCTCCGGCCCCGGACCGCTGACGACCGGTCAGCCGATGTCCAGCGGATCGACCCGGATCTTCACCGAATCCGGTGGCCGGAGCGCCACCCGGGCGATCTGAGCCGCCTTCAGGGACGCCGCCAGTGCCGCCCCCTGACCGGGCGCCACCCGCAGCAGCGCCCGCTCCAGCTCGACCCCGCGCCCGCCGGAGGCCGGCACCGGGCCCAGCACGTCGGCCCCCTCCGGCAGCCGGATCAGCCCGAGCAGGTCCTCGACCGCCTGCGCCGAGCCGGTCACCGAGGCCATCCGGGAGACCGGCGGGAAGTGCAGCTGGGCCCGCTCCGACAGCTCCAGCCCGGCGTGCCCGGCCGGATCCCAGCGCACCAGCGCCTGCACCGGCCGGGCGGTCGGCTCGGCGACCACCACCACCGTGCCGCCCTGCTCGGCCGGCCGCACCAGCCCGGCCGCCGCCATCCACAGCCGCAGCGCCTCCTCACCGGCCCGCAGGTCGGGCCGGCCCAGCAGCGCCCAGCCGTCCAGCAGCAGCGCCGCCGCGTAGCCGCCCTCGGCCACCGGCTCGGCACCCGGCGTGGAGATCACCAACGCCGGCTCGCCCGACACCACCGAGAGCACCGACTCCCGCCCCGAGGTGCGCACCGGCACCCGGGGGAAGGCCTTGCCCAGCTCCTCCGCCGTCCGCCGGGCCCCCACCACCTGGGCCCGCAGCCGGAACGAGCCGCACTCCACGCAGTGCCAGTCCGGCTCCTCCCGCCCGCACCAGGCGCAGCTCAGCACCGATCCGGCCGCGCCGGAGGCCAACGGTCCCTCACACGTCCGGCAGCGCGCCGGAGTCCGGCACCGGCCGCAGGCCAGCCTCGGCACGTAGCCGCGCCGGGGCACCTGGATCAGCACCGGTCCGGTGGCCAGCGCGTCCCGGGCCGCCTCCCAGGCCGGCCGGGGCAGCCTGGCGTACTGCGCGGCCTCGTCCCGCCCCTGGTCCTGGTCGGTCACGGTGCGGACCCGGGGGGCCACCGCCCGGACCACCGCGCGGGGCGCGGCCAGTGGCCGGGCCCAGCCGGTGGAGAGCAGCTGCGCCGCCTCCACCGTCATGGACAGGCCGCCGAGCAGCACCCCGGCCTTCTCCTCGGCCGCCCGCAGCAGCGCCACCTCGCGCACGTGCGGGTGCGGGGCGCGCGGGTCGCTGTGGCTGCCGTCCCCGTCGTTCCAGACCACCACCAGCCCGAGGTCCCGGACGGGGGCGAACATCGCGGCCCGGGTGCCGATCACCGCCCGCACCGAGCCCCGGCTGACCGACAGCCAGCGCCGGTACCGCTCGCGCGGTCCGAGGTCGGCGGCCAGCGCGACGTGCCGCCCCTCGCCGAGCAGCCCGGTCAGCGCCTCGTCGAGCCGGCCCACCGAGCGTCCCTCCGGCAGCACCACCAGCGCACCCCGCCCGCCCGCCAGGGTGGCGGCCACCGCGCGGGCGATCTCCGACGGCCAGTCAGGTCCGGGCAGCGCCGTCCAGACCGCGCGCGGCGCCAGCCCGTCCCGAAGGGCCGTCAGGTACGCGGGCCCCTGCTCGTAGCGGGTCCAGCTGCCGGCCTCGGGGAAGGCCGGCGCCGGCAGCGGCTCGGGCGAGGGCTCCGCCTCGGCCTGGGCGTGCCGCGGCGGCACGGCCAGCTGGAGCACGTCGGCCAGCGAGCCCGCGTACCGGTCGGCGACGGTGCGGCACAGCCGCAGCAGAGGGGGCGTCAGCACCCGCTCCGGGGACAGCACCTGGGCCAGCGGGGCCAGCACCCCGGGGAAGTCGGAGTGCTCCAGCCGGGCCACCACGAAGCCGTCGTGCAGCTCGCCGCCCTCGCGCCGCCCGTTGGTGCCGACCCGGGCGCCGAACCGCACCCGGACCCGGACGCCGGGCTGGGCCTCGTCCGCGAGATTGGCGGGCACCGCGTAGTCGAAGAACTTGTCCAGGCTGAGCAGCCCCTTGTCCACCACCACCCGGGCCACCGGCAGCTGCTCGGCCAGCTGCGCGCCGCGCCAGGTCCGGGGCTTGGCCCGGCGGACCGTGTCCCGGATGAAGGCCAGCTGTTCCCCGGTGTCGGCCGTACCGCCGTCGTCTGTGCTGCTCATCGCTCCCCACATCTACCAGACGGCACCGACGACACGACGAAGCGGCGGCCACCCCCGAGGGGTGACCGCCGCTCCGTCAGGACGCTCAGGCCTGGACGGCCTTCTTCAGCTGCTCGGTGCGGTCGGTCCGCTCCCAGGTGAAGTCCGCGTCGTCGCGGCCGAAGTGGCCGTACGCGGCGGTCTTCGCGTAGATCGGGCGGAGCAGGTCGAGGTCGCGGATGATCGCGGCCGGGCGGAGGTCGAAGACCTCGGAGACCGCGGCCTGGATCTTCAGCACCGGGACGGTCTCGGTGCCGAAGGTCTCCACGAACAGGCCGACCGGCTCGGCCTTGCCGATCGCGTACGCGACCTGCACCTCGGCGCGCGAGGCCAGGCCCGCGGCGACGATGTTCTTGGCCACCCAGCGCATCGCGTAGGCGGCCGAGCGGTCCACCTTGGACGGGTCCTTGCCGGAGAAGGCGCCGCCACCGTGACGGGCCATGCCGCCGTAGGTGTCGATGATGATCTTGCGGCCGGTGAGGCCGGCGTCGCCCATCGGGCCGCCGATCTCGAAGCGCCCGGTCGGGTTCACCAGCAGGCGGTAGCCCTCGGTCACCAGCTTGATGCCGTCGTCGGCGAGGCGCTTGAGCTCCGGCTCGACGACGAACTCGCGGATGTCCGGGGTGAGCAGCGAGTCCAGGTCGATGTCGCTGGCGTGCTGCGAGGAGACCACCACGGTGTCCAGGCGGACGGCCTTGTCACCGTCGTACTCGATGGTGACCTGGGTCTTGCCGTCGGGGCGCAGGTACGGGATCTGGCCGTTCTTGCGGACCTCGGACAGCCGCTTGGAGAGGCGGTGCGCCAGGGTGATCGGCAGCGGCATCAGCTCGGGGGTCTCGTCGCTCGCGTAACCGAACATCAGACCCTGGTCGCCGGCGCCCTGCTTGTCGAGGTCGTCCTCGTCACCCTCGACCCGGGCCTCGTAGGCGGTGTCGACGCCCTGCGCGATGTCGGGCGACTGCGCCCCGATCGAGACCGAGACGCCGCAGGACGCGCCGTCGAAGCCCTTCTTCGAGGAGTCGTAGCCGATCTCCAGGATCTTCTCCCGGACCAGCTGCGCGATCGGCGCGTACGCCTTGGTGGTGACCTCACCGGCGATGTGCACGAGGCCGGTGGTGATCAGCGTCTCGACGGCGACCCGCGAGGTGGGGTCGGCCGCGAGGAGCGCGTCCAGGATGGTGTCGCTGATCTGGTCAGCGATCTTGTCGGGGTGCCCCTCGGTGACGGACTCCGAGGTGAACAGGCGGCGAGACACAGCGCTCCCTGGGGTTGCAGCGGCTGCTGACTGAATGCCCGGCGATCCGGGCATCCGGAAAGACTTTGATTCCGCGAGTGTAACGGTCGGCTACCAGGCCGGGGGAATCCCCCCTCGAAGTTCGAGACGGAATGCACCGCTCCCCGACCTCAGCCGAGACGGCTCGCCACCGCGTCCCAGATCGCGTCTGCCAGCGATTCCTTGGGGCCGTCGGCGATCTCGGTCTCGCCGCCGTCGGCGCTCAGCAGCACCGCCGCATTGGTGTCCCGCCCGAAAGCCTTACCGCCGCCCACCTCGTTGACGACCAGCAGATCGCAGCCCTTCCGGGCCAGCTTGGCCCGGCCGTTGGCGAGCACGTCGTCGGTCTCGGCGGCGAAGCCCACCACCAGCTGGCCGGGCCGGGCCCGGTGCGCGGAGAGCTCGGCCAGGATGTCGGGGTTGCGCACCAGGGCGACCGGGGCCGGGTCCTGCCCGTCCACCTTCTTGATCTTCCCGGTGGCGTACTCGGCCGGGCGGAAGTCGGCCACCGCGGCCGCCATCACCACCGCGTCCGCGTCCGCCACCGCCGTCAGCGCGGCCTCCCGCAGCTCCAGCGCGGTGGAGACGTGCACCACGTCCACCCCGGCCGGGTCCGGCAGGGTGGCGTTGGCCGAGAGCAGGGTGACCCGGGCCCCGCGCGCGGCGGCGGTGGTGGCCAGCGCGTAGCCCTGCTTGCCGGAGGAGAGGTTGCCCAGGTAGCGCACCGGGTCCAGCGGCTCGCGGGTGCCGCCGGCCGAGACCACCACGTGACGGCCGGTCAGGTCGGCGTCCAGGCCGCCGCGCTCCAGCACCCGGCGGCAGGCCTCGAAGATCGCGCCGGGCTCGGGCAGCCGGCCCTTGCCGGTGTCCTTGCCGGTCAGCCGCCCGACGGCGGGCTCCAGCACGATCACGCCCCGGCGGCGCAGGGTGGCCACGTTCTCCCGGGTGGCCGGGTGCTCCCACATCTCGGTGTGCATGGCCGGGGCCAGCACCACCGGACAGCGGGCGGTGAGCAGGGTGTTGGTGAGCAGGTCGTCGGCCAGCCCGTGGGCCGCCTTGGCCATCAGGTCCGCGGTGGCCGGGGCGACCACCACCAGGTCGGCCTGCTGCCCGATCCGCACGTGCGGGACCTCGTGCACCCGCTCCCAGGTCTCGGTGGCGGCCGGCCGGCCGGAGAGCGCGGCCCAGGTCGCCTCGCCGACGAAGTGCAGCGCGGCGGCGGTCGGCACCACGGTGACCGCGTGCCCGGACTCGGTGAGCCGGCGCAGCAGCTCGCACGCCTTGTACGCGGCGATGCCGCCGCTCACGCCGAGGACGACATTGGGCGGGCTGGCGTTCATCGCGGTGGCTCTCTCTGCCGGGCGGTCGGGACGAGCCCCACCCTACGACCCGTCAGTCGGCCGTCGCACCATGGCCCGCGACACACCGCCGGCCGCCTCCGGGAACGCCGCAGGGCCCGTCCGAGCGGATGCTCGGACGGGCCCTGCGGTCACGTACCGGGAGACTCAGGCGGCCTCGACGGCCTCGGCCGTCAGCATGCCGGCGTTGATCTCGCGCAGCGCGATCGACAGCGGCTTCTCGTGCACGTGGGTGTCGACGAGCGGGCCGACGTACTCCAGCAGGCCCTCACCGAGCTGCGAGTAGTACGCGTTGATCTGACGCGCGCGCTTGGCGGCGTAGATGACCAGGCTGTACTTCGAGTCGGTCGCCTCGAGCAGCTCGTCGATCGGCGGGTTGATGATGCCCTCGGGCGCGGTCATGGAAGAGGACACGCGAAAACCTTCCGAAAGAAGAAACAAATCCTGAGCGGAAATATCCGCTCAGGCTACACCGAGCAACCTTAGCAGTTCGGCGGACACCTGCTCGACGGAGTGGTTGACCAGCGTGGTGTCGAACTCCGGCTCGGCCGCGAGCTCCACCTTGGCGGCCTCCAGCCGGCGGTCGATCACGTCCTGCGGCTCGGTGCCCCGGCCGGTGAGCCGGCGGACCAGCTCCTCCCAGCTCGGCGGGCCGAGGAAGACCAGCTGCGCCTCGGGCATCGACTCCCGGACCTGCCGGGCGCCCTGGAGGTCGATCTCCAGCAGCACCGGCTTGCCGCTCTCCAGCTTCTCCAGCACGGCCGCGCGCGGGGTGCCGTAGCGGTTCCCGGCGAACACGGCCCACTCCAGCAGTTCGCCGTTGGCGACCAGCTTCTCGAACTCGTCGTTGTCGACGAAGTAGTAGTGGACCCCGTTCTTCTCGCCGGGCCTCGGGTGCCGGGTGGTGACCGACACCGAGAGCCAGAGCTCGGGGTGCTGCTTCCTCAGATGAGCGACGACCGTGCTCTTGCCGACCCCCGAAGGGCCGGAGAGCACGGTCAGCCGCGGACGTTCACTCATGCCCCGATTATCCCGGATCGCGGACGATCCGGGGACCACCGGGTCGGCTGCTGGCCGAGGTCAGGAGGCGGTGGAACCGAACTCCCGCTCCAGGGACGCGATCTGGTTCGTCCCGAGCCCGCGCACGCGGCGGCTCTCGGAGATCCCCAGGCGCTCCATGATCTGCTTGGCGCGGACCTTGCCGACGCCGGGCATGGACTCCAGCAGTGCGGAGACCTTCATCTTGCCGATGACCTCGTCATCGGCCTTGCCCGCCTTGATCACGTCGTGCAGCGAGGCACCGGAGTGCTTCAGCTTGTTCTTGACATCGGCGCGCTTCCGACGGGCTTCGGCAGCCTTCGCGAGCGCGGCGGTGCGCTGTTCAGGGGTCAGGGGCGGAAGAGCCACGCCGTTCACCTCAGGTGTAGATGGAAGGAAATGAGCTATGACTGGGTGGTGCCTTCGAAGCGCACCGAAACGCAGAACCTGACGGCTCTGACCTGCGAGAGCAACGGTTCCGCCGCCCCTCGGTGACCTCTCGCCGGACACTACCCAACTTGGGGCCGCGCGTCAGGAAAAGAACACGAAAAGTCCTGGTCAGCCAAGGTCGACCAGGACTTTTCCGGGCAAATCATCCGCACCGGCGGCCCGTCCGCCGGGCCGCTGTGACGCGCCTCACAGCAGGCCCGTCACCTGGCGGGTCACTTCACCACGGCCGCGATCTCCTCGACGAAGCGCTCCGAGGCCGCCCGCAGGGCCGCCACCGAGGGGCCGTGCTTGAGCACGTCCCGGCTCACGCTGGGCAGCACGTGGCCCACCGAGTCGCCGAACACCCGGGGCAGGTCGGCCGCAGTGGCGCCCTGGGCGCCGACCCCGGGGGCCAGCAGCGCGCCGTTGATCGCCAGGTCCGCGCCGGCCTCGGCCAGGGTGGCGCCGACCACCGCGCCGAAGGAGCCGAGCGGCTCGGCGTCGCCGTTCTCCGCCTTCAGGCGGTTCAGCACCCCCTGAGCCACCGTCAGACCGTCCGCACCGATCGCGCGCTGCACCTCGTGACCCTCCGGGTTCGAGGTCAGCGCCAGGGCGAACAGGCCGCAGCCGTTGGCCTTCGCCAGGTCCACGGCCGGCTGGAGGGAGCCGAAGCCCAGGTACGGCGAGACGGTCAGCGCGTCCGAGAACAGCGCCCGGTCCGGGGAGAGGAAGCTCTCCGCGTAGGCGGCCATGGTGGAGCCGATGTCGCCGCGCTTGGCGTCCATCAGCACCAGCGCACCGGCCTGGCGGGCCTCGGTGACGGTCCGCTCCAGCACCGCGATGCCCCGGGAGCCGAACCGCTCGAAGAACGCGGCCTGCGGCTTGAGCACCGCCACCTCGCCGGCCAGCGCCTCGACCACGGTGCGGCTGAAGGTCTCCAGGCCCGCGAGGTCGTCATTCAGGCCCCAGGCGGTGAGCAGCGCGGCGTGCGGGTCGATGCCCACGCAGAGCCGGCCCCGGGCGTCCAGGGCGGCGGCGAGGCGGGTACCGAAGGGAGCGAGCGTCATGACGGCCTTTCAGGTGGGGACAGCGCGGTGGGCGTATCCCACCGCGTCGGTGTACCGGGCGAAACCCCGGGCCGCCAGCTCGGTGCGCAGCTCGTCGAGGATGCGCAGCGGGGCGGTCGGGTCATGGAACAGTGTGCTGCCGACGGCGACGCCGGAGGCGCCGGCCAGGGTGAACTCCAGGGCGTCCAGGCCGGTCCTGAGCCCGCCCATGGCGAGGATCGGCACCCTCGGGATGCGCCCGGCCAGCATCTCGGCGTGCACCTGGTACACGCAGCGCACGGCCAGCGGCCGGATCGCCGGGCCGGACAGGCCGCCGATCCCCGCGGCCAGGGCGGGGCGCAGGGTGACCGGGTCGACGGCCATCCCGAGCGGGGCGCTGATCATCGACAGTCCGTCGGCGCCGGCCTGCACGCAGGCGGCGGCGACCCCGGTGACGGCGGCGAGGTCCGGGGAGAGCTTCGGGTAGACCGGGAGTTCGGCGCCGACCGCGTGCCGGACCGCCCGGACCACGTCGTACGAGGTGGCGGGGTTGTGGGCGAAGGGCCGGCCCCGGTCGGCGGCGTTCGGCCCGGAGAGGTCGAGCTCCAGACCGGCCACCCCGGGCCGTCCGTCCAGCTCCGCCGCGACCTCGGCGTACTCCTCCAGCCGCTCCCCCGCGACCGAGACCAGGACCCGGGCCCCGCGCTCGGCCAGCCAGGGCAGCTCCTCGCGGACGAACCGGGCCACGCCGTCGCCCGCCCGGCCGATCGCGCTCAGCATCCCGGACGGGGTCTCGGCGATCCTCGGCCCGGGGCCGGCCGGCCGCGGCGCCGGTCCGACCGTCCGGGTGGTGAGCGTGCCCAGCGCGTCCAGCGGCACGTAGGCGGCCAGCTCCCGCCCGTACCCTGCGCAACCGGCCGCCGTGGACAGCGGGTTGGGCACCGTACGGCCGCCCAGCGGCGCGGTCAGGTCCACCTCCTGCGGGCGCATCAGACGCTCACCACCGGCTCGGCCCAGCGCACCCGGGAGCCGTCGAAGACCGGCCCCTCCACGCAGCACCGGACCTCGCGGACCACCCCGTCCGCCCCGGCCACCGGCAGCACGCAGCCGCGGCAGATGCCCGTCCCGCAGGCCATCGGCTCCTCCACCGCCGTCCAGCACCGGGCCGCCAGCTCCACGGCGGTCGCCGCCACGGCGGCCAGCACCGGGGCCGGGCCGCAGGCGTAGACCACGGTCGCGTCGATCGCCCGCACCGCCTGCGCCACCACCTCGGTCACCGTCCCGGCCAGCCCGGCCGAGCCGTCCGCCGTCACCACCAGCACGTCCGGGGTCAGCTCCCGGGCGGCCGCCTCCCCGAACAGCCCGGCCGCGCTCGCCGCCCCGAGGATGAAGCCGACCTGCCCGCCGCGCCGCCGGATCTCCTCCGCCAGCCCGAACAGCGCCGCGCTCCCGTGCCCCTCTGCCACCAGCAGCGCGCTCACCGGGCCCTCCGGCAGCGGGAACGGCGTGCCGAGCGGAGCGATCAGGCTCAGCCGCTCCCCCACCAAGCTGTGCACCAACTCCCGTGTCCCCGGCCCCCGTTCGGCCACCACCAGCTCGACGGTGCCCGCCGCCGGGTCCGCCCGGTGCAGCCAGAACGCCCGGCGCAGCACCCGCTCCCCACCCGGCCCGACGGTGGCGAAGTGCCCGGGGCTCATCCGCCGCGCCACCTCCGGCGCCCGCAGCACCAGCCGCCGGTACGCCCCGGCGGGGGCGGACTCCACCACCTCGGCCTCGGTCACCACTGGATGGGCCATCAGATCTCACCTTCGTCAGGACGTCCTCGCCAACGAAGCTAGAACGACCGCGGCGGGCCGGAGGACGCGCCCGGCCGGGGGCGCGGGGAACTGCGCGAGGGAGCACGGCAGTTGGCGTGCTCCGCCGCGCGCAGCCGGCCCCGGGCTCAGGCCTTCGCCGTGCCGACCGCCTCGGCGATCGACCGGTACCCGCTCGCCTTCAGCCGCGCCGCCAGCCCCTTGTGCATCCGGCGCATCCAGAACGGCCCCTGGTAGATGAAGGCGCTGTACCCCTGCACCAGGTCGGCCCCGTGGGTGATCCGCTCCCACGCGTCGTCGGCGGTCTCGATGCCGCCCACCGCGATCAGCACCAGCCGGCCCTCGGTCCGGGCCCGCAGCCGGGCCAGCACCTCCAGCGAGCGCTCCTTCAGCGGGGCGCCGGAGAGCCCGCCCATCCCGATCTCCTCCACCCGGGCGGCCGGCTCCTTCAGCCCGTCCCGCCCGATCGTGGTGTTGGTCGCGATGATGCCGTCCAGGCCGATCTCCATCGCCATGTCGGCGATCGCGTCGATGTCCTCGTCGGCCAGGTCGGGCGCGATCTTCACCAGCAGCGGCACGTGGTGCGGCACCGAGCGGTCGGCCGCCCGCCGCACGTCCACCAGCAGCGGGGCCAGGGTGGAGACCGTCTGGAGGTTGCGCAGGCCCGGCGTGTTCGGCGAACTCACGTTGACCACCAGGTAGTCGGCGTGCTCCGCGAGCCGCTCGGTGCTCTTCACGTAGTCGGCGGTGGCGTCGGCCTCCTCGACCAGCTTGGTCTTGCCGATGTTCACCCCGACCACCGGGGTCAGCCCGGTCCGGGGCCGCCCCGCCAGCCGCGCCGCGACCCGGGCCGAGCCCTGGTTGTTGAAGCCCATCCGGTTGATCAGCGCCCGGTCCTCGACCAGGCGGAACAGCCTCGGCGCCGGGTTGCCCGGCTGCGGCTCGCCGGTCACGGTGCCGATCTCGACGTAGTCGAAGCCGAGCATCGACAGCCCGTCGATCCCGATCCCGTTCTTGTCGAAGCCGGCCCCCAGCCCGAACGGGCCCGGCAGGTCGAGGCCCAGCGCCGTGGTCCGCAGCGCGGCCTGACGCGGCGCCAGCACCAGCTTCACCAGCTGCCGCAGCCCCGGGACCGAGGCCGCCAGGCGGATCCAGAAGAACGCCAGGTGGTGCGCCTTCTCCGGATCCATCTTCTTGAAGACCAGGTCGAACAGGAGCTTGTACACGGCGGGGTTGCGCCCTTCTGGGTGTCGGGTTCGGACATGGGTGTGGGGGGCACCCCAACCTGCGGCGTGCCCCCCACGGGACGGGCTACTGACGGCCGGCGTTGATCAGGGCCGCGTGCTCCTGGAGCGACATCACGCCGATGTCGCCGCGCACCAGCGCCGCGCTGCCCTGCACCGCCGCGCCCATCGCCTGGACGGTGGTCAGGCACGGGACGCCGCGCGACACGGCGGCGGTGCGGATCTCGTAGCCGTCGAGGCGGCCACCGGTGCCGTACGGGGTGTTGATGATGAGGTCCACCTCACCGTCGTGGATCAGCTGGACGATGGTCTTCTCGCCGTTCGGGCCCTCGCCCTCGCTGTGCTTGCGCACCACGGTGGACGGGATGCCGCCGCGCTGGAGCACCTCGGCGGTGCCGGAGGTGGCGAGCACCTCGAAGCCCAGCTCGACCAGCGCGCGGGCCGGGAAGACCAGGTTGCGCTTGTCGCGGTTGGCGACCGAGACGAAGACCTTGCCCTTGGTCGGCAGCGCGCCGTAGGCGCCGGCCTGGGCCTTGGCGTAGGCGGTGCCGAAGACCCGGTCGATGCCCATGACCTCGCCGGTGGAGCGCATCTCCGGGCCGAGCACGGTGTCCACGCCCCGGCCGTGGATGTCGCGGAAGCGGCTCCACGGCATCACGGCCTCCTTGACCGAGATCGGGCAGTCGGCCGGCAGCGTGCCGCCGTCGCCCTCGGCCGGCAGCAGACCCTCCTTGCGCAGCTCGGCGATGGTGGCGCCGAGCGAGATCCGGGCCGCCGCCTTGGCCAGCGGCACCGCAGTGGCCTTGGAGGTGAACGGCACGGTGCGGGAGGCGCGCGGGTTGGCCTCCAGGACGTAGAGGATGTCGCCGGCCAGCGCGAACTGGATGTTGATCAGGCCGCGCACGCCGACGCCCTTGGCGATGGCCTCGGTGGAGACCCGCAGGCGCTTGATGTCGTAGCCGCCGAGGGTGATCGGGGGCAGCGCGCACGCCGAGTCGCCGGAGTGGATGCCGGCCTCCTCGATGTGCTCCATCACGCCGCCGAGGTAGAGCTCCTGGCCGTCGTAGAGCGCGTCCACGTCGATCTCGACCGCGTCGTCCAGGAAGCGGTCGATCAGCACCGGGTGCTCGGAGATCAGACCGGCGTGCCGCTCCAGGTAGGAGGCCAGCGAGGGCTCGTCGTAGACGATCTCCATGCCCCGGCCGCCGAGCACGTAGGACGGGCGGGCCAGCACGGGGTAGCCGATCTCGTCGGCGATCGCCTTGGCCTCGTCGAAGGAGAAGGCGGTGCCGTGCTTGGGGGCCGGCAGGCCCGCGTCGCGCAGCACCCGGCCGAAGGCGCCGCGCTCCTCGGCCAGGTCGATGGCCTCGGGCTGGGTGCCGACGATCGGCACGCCGTTGTCCTTGAGCGCCTGGGCCAGGCCGAGCGGGGTCTGCCCGCCGAGCTGGACCAGTACCCCGGCCACCGGGCCGGCCTGCTGCTCGGCGTGCACGATCTCCAGCACGTCCTCCAGGGTGAGCGGCTCGAAGTAGAGCCGGTCGGAGGTGTCGTAGTCGGTGGAGACGGTCTCCGGGTTGCAGTTGACCATGACGGTCTCGAAGCCGGCCTCGCTGAGCGCGAAGGAGGCGTGCACGCAGGAGTAGTCGAACTCGATGCCCTGGCCGATCCGGTTCGGGCCGGAGCCCAGGATGATCACGGCGGGCTTGGTGCGCGGGGCGACCTCGGTCTCCTCGTCATACGAGGAGTAGAAGTACGGGGTCCTGGCGGCGAACTCGGCGGCGCAGGTGTCCACGGTCTTGAAGACCGGGCGGATGCCGAGCGCGTGCCGGACCTCGCGGACCACGTCGGTGCGCAGGCCGCGGATCTCGCCGATCTGCTGGTCGGAGAAGCCGTGCCGCTTGGCGTGCCGGAGCAGCTCGGGGTCGAGCTTCTCGGCCTCGGCGAGCTCCACCGCGATCTCGTTGATCAGGAACAGCTGGTCGACGAACCACGGGTCGATCTTCGTGTTGTCGAAGACCTCCTCGGGGGTGGCACCGGCCCGGATGGCGTCCATGACCGTGTTGATCCGGCCGTCGGTCGGGACCTGGCTCTTCGTCAGCAGCTCGGCCTTGTCGCCGGGCTCGCCGGTCCAGGAGAACTGCGAGCCCTTCTTCTCCAGCGAGCGCAGCGCCTTGTTCAGCGCCTCGGGGAAGTTGCGGCCCATCGCCATGGCCTCGCCGACCGACTTCATGGTCGTGGTCAGCGTGGCGTCGGCGCTCGGGAACTTCTCGAACGCGAACCGGGGCACCTTGACCACGACGTAGTCGAGCGAGGGCTCGAAGGAGGCCGGGGTCTTCTCGGTGATGTCGTTCGGGATCTCGTCCAGGGTGTAGCCGACCGCCAGCTTGGCCGCGATCTTGGCGATCGGGAAGCCGGTGGCCTTGGAGGCCAGCGCCGAGGAGCGGGAGACCCGCGGGTTCATCTCGATCACGATGACCCGGCCGTCCACCGGGTTGATCGCGAACTGGATGTTGCAGCCGCCGGTGTCGACGCCGACCTCGCGGATGATCGCGATGCCGATGTCGCGCAGCGTCTGGTACTCACGGTCGGTGAGGGTCATCGCCGGGGCGACGGTGATCGAGTCACCGGTGTGCACGCCCATCGGGTCGAAGTTCTCGATCGAGCAGACCACCACGACGTTGTCGTTCTTGTCGCGCATCAGCTCCAGCTCGTACTCCTTCCAGCCGAGGATGGACTCCTCCAGGAGCACCTCGGTGGTCGGCGAGAGGGCCAGGCCCTGGCCGGCGATCCGGCGCAGGTCCTCCTCGTCGTGCGCGAAGCCGGAGCCGGCCCCGCCCATGGTGAAGGAGGGACGCACGACGACGGGGTAGCCGCCGAGCGTGTCCACGCCCTTGATGACGTCGTCCATCGAGTGGCAGATCACCGAGCGGGCCGACTCGCCGTGGCCGATCTTGGCGTTGACCGCCTCGACCACGCCCTTGAAGAGCTGGCGGTCCTCGCCCTTGTGGATCGCCTCGACGTTGGCGCCGATCAGCTCCACGCCGTACTTGGCCAGCGTGCCGTTCTCGTGCAGCGAGATCGCGGTGTTCAGCGCGGTCTGCCCGCCGAGGGTCGGCAGGAGCACGTCGGGGCGCTCCTTGGCGATGATCTTCTCGACGAACTCCGGGGTGATCGGCTCGACGTAGGTCGCGTCGGCGATCTCCGGGTCGGTCATGATGGTCGCCGGGTTGGAGTTCACCAGGACGACCCGCAGGCCCTCCGAGCGGAGCACCCGGCAGGCCTGGGTGCCGGAGTAGTCGAACTCGGCGGCCTGGCCGATGACGATCGGGCCGGAGCCGATCACCAGGACGGACTTGATGTCAGTGCGCTTCGGCACGGGTCAGCTCCCTGCGGTGGTGCGGGCCGGTGCACCGGCCATCAGGTCGACAAAGCGATCGAAGAGGTAGGCCGCGTCGTGCGGGCCCGCTGCCGCTTCGGGGTGGTACTGGACCGAGAAGGCCGGGGTGTCCAGGCACTGGAGGCCCTCGACCACGTCGTCGTTCAGGCAGACGTGGGAGACCTCGGCGCGGCCGAACGGGGTGTCGCTCACCTGGTCCAGCGGCGCCTGCACGGCGAAGCCGTGGTTGTGCGCGGTGACCTCGACCTTGCCGGTGGTGCGGTCCTGCACCGGCTGGTTGATGCCGCGGTGGCCGTACTTCAGCTTGTAGGTGCCGAAGCCGAGTGCCCGGCCGAGGATCTGGTTGCCGAAGCAGATGCCGAAGAACGGGGTCTTCCTCGCCAGCACCTCGCGGGCGACCGCGACCTGGTGGTCGGCGGTGGCCGGGTCACCGGGGCCGTTCGAGAAGAACACGCCGTCCGGGTCCACCGCGTACAGCTCCTCGGCGGTGGAGTTGGCCGGGAAGACGTGCACCTCGATGCCGCGCTCGGCCATCCGGTGCGGGGTCATGCCCTTGATGCCGAGGTCCAGCGCGGCGACGGTGTACTTCTTCTCGCCGATCGCCGGGACGACGTAGGTCTCCTTGGTGGCGACCTCGGCGCACAGGTCGGCGCCCTTCATCTCGGGCGCGCGGCCGACCCGGGCCAGCAGCTCGGCCTCGTCGGCCAGCGCCTCGCCGGAGAAGATGCCGACCCGCATCGCCCCGCGCTCGCGCAGGTGGCGGGTGAGCGCCCGGGTGTCCACGCCGGAGATCCCGACGATGCCCTGGCGGACCAGCTCCTCGTCCAGCGAGCGCTCCGAGCGCCAGTTGGAGGTGACCCGGGAGGGGTCGCGGACCACGTAGCCGGCCACCCAGATCCGCGAGGACTCGTCGTCCTCGTCGTTCCAGCCGGTGTTGCCGATCTGAGGGGCCGTCATGACCACCACCTGGCGGTGGTAGGACGGGTCGGTCAGGGTCTCCTGGTAGCCGGACATGCCGGTGTTGAAGACCGCCTCGCCGAAGGTCTCGCCGACCGCGCCGTAGGCCTGGCCGCGGAACACCCGGCCGTCCTCCAGGACGAGCACGGCGGGGATGCGCTCCCGCCTGTGGCGCGTGGTGGTGGGGGCAGGTGCGGTCATTTGGCGGCCTCTTCTTCCGTCTTCTTCGTCGTACGTGGTGTCACGAGGGCCTCGACCGCCTCGACCCAGGCGGCGTGCTCCTCAGGGTGGTCGGCCCGGAAGCCGGAATCCAGCGCGACACCCTGGTTGTCCCAGGTCACCACGAGGATTCCGGCGGGCACGACCTTGCCCGCGATCCCGGAGTCCGTCCGGGCGGCCCGCAGGCTGCCCGCAGGGATCCAGAGGTCCACGTCACCGGGCCGGCGGACCAGCAGGCCCCGCTCGGTGAGCGTGAGTTCGGCCAGGCTGCGGGTGCCGAGGCCGTGCGCGACGACCCGGTCCAGCCAGTTCCCGGCGGTGGTCGAGCCGTGGTAGCGGCCCTTGGTCTCCAGCAGCGGGGTGCCCGGGTCGGCGGGCACCTCCGGCAGCGCGGCCAGGTCGGACTGGAGCGTGCGGCGCCAGTTCCAGCCCTGGCGCATCAGCCAGTAGACGAGGCCGACCAGGACGGCCAGGCCGCCCATCCACCCCAGGTACGGGGTCCAGTCGCCGACCTTCGCCTTCTCCTGGGCGAGCTGCGCGGCCTGGGCGAGCTGAGGGGTCGTCACGAGGCCGCCCCCAGCTCGGTCAGGGCGCCGGCCAGCACGGTGGCGGTGCCGCGCAGGAAGGTGGCGTGCACCTTCCCGGGCAGGTCGAGGCCCTTGAAGGGGGTGTTCCGGCTGCGGGTGGCGAAGGCGTCGGGGGTCACGGTCCCACGGTACGCGGGATCGAACAGCACCAGGTTCGCGGGCTCACCGACCGAGACCGGGCGGCCCTGGCCGGTCAGCCGGCCGATCCGGGCCGGGCGGTGCGACATCCGGTCGGCCACGCCCTGCCAGTTCATCAGGCCGGTGTCCACCATGGTCTGCTGGACCACCGAGAGCGCGGTCTCCAGGCCGACCATGCCCATCGCGGCCACCGCCCAGGCGCAGGTCTTGTCCGCCTCGGGGTGCGGCGCGTGGTCGGTGCCGACCGCGTCGATGGTGCCGTCGGCCAGCGCGGCGCGCAGCGCGTGCACGTCCTCCTCGGTGCGCAGCGGCGGGTTCACCTTGTAGACCGCGTCGCCGGTGCGGACCAGCTCGTCGGTGAGCAGCAGGTGGTGCGGCGTCACCTCGGCGGTCACGTCCAGGCCGCGGGCCTTGGCCCAGCGGACGATCTCCACCGAGCCCTTGGTGGAGAGGTGGCAGACGTGCAGCCGGCCACCGGTCGAGGCGGCCAGCGCCACGTCGCGGGCGATGATCGCCTCCTCCGCGACGGCGGGCCAGCCGGGCAGGCCCAGCTCGGCCGAGACGAGGCCCTCGTTCATCTGGGCGCCCTCGGTGAGGCGCGGCTCCTGGGCGTGCTGGGCCACCACGCCGTCGATCGACTTGGCGTACTCCAGCGCGGCCCGCATCATCACGGCGTCGTCCACGCACTTGCCGTCGTCGGAGAAGACCCGGACGGCGGCGGCCGAGCGGTGCATGCCCTCCCAGTCGGCCTTCTCCTTGCCGTCCAGACCGACGGTGACGGCGCCGACGGGGTGCACGTCGCAGTAGCCGGCCTCCAGCGCGAGGCGGTGCACCTGCTCGACCACCTCGGCGGTGTCGGCGGTCGGGGTGGTGTTGGCCATCGCGTGCACGGCGGTGAAGCCGCCCATGGCGGCGGCCTGAGTGCCCGTCAGGACGGTCTCGGCCTCCTCCTTGCCGGGCTGGCGCAGGTGGGTGTGCAGGTCGACCAGGCCGGGCAGCACCAGCAGGCCGCGGGCGTCGATCTCGACGTCCGCCGCGACCGCCAGGTCGGTGCCGATCTGCTGGATGACGCCCTCGGCGAGGTACAGGTCCTGCGGGGTGCCGCCCAGGATCTGGGCGTTGCGGATC
Organism: Kitasatospora sp. NPDC096147; assembly: GCF_044763225.1. Lineage (NCBI taxonomy): Bacteria > Bacillati > Actinomycetota > Actinomycetes > Kitasatosporales > Streptomycetaceae > Kitasatospora > Kitasatospora sp. NPDC096147. The sequence goes on from NZ_JBIWFX010000020.1 coordinate 59,104, forward strand.
AGGTAGGTGGTCATGGCTGAGCTCCGGGGGTTGCGGTACGGGGGTACGAGGCGGAGCGGCGCGCGGCGGTGCGGGGCACCGCCCGGCCGCTACTCCCCGGAGGGCTGGGCGGCGATGGCCTGCGAGGAGCGGGCCGCGTAGTCGCGGTCGCCGACCAGCACGGCGTCCAGGCCGTCCACGTCGGCCAGCCGCACCTGGACCGCCTCGCGCAGCGAGGTCGGCAGGTTCTTGCCCACGTAGTCGGCGCGGATCGGCAGTTCGCGGTGGCCCCGGTCGACCAGCACGGCCAGCTGCACGGCGCGCGGGCGGCCGATGTCGCTGAGCGCGTCGAGCGCGGCGCGGATGGTGCGGCCGGAGAACAGGACGTCGTCCACCAGGATGACCAGCTTGCCCTCGATCCCGTCGGCCGGGACCTCGGTGTGCTCGGCGGCCCGGGCCGGCTTCAGCCGCAGGTCGTCCCGGTACATGGTGATGTCCAGGGTGCCCATCGGTATCTCGCGGCCGGTGATCTGCGCGAGCCTGGCCTGCAGACGGCGGGCGAGGTGCACCCCGCGGGTGTGGATGCCGAGCAGCACGACGTCCTCCGCGCCCTTGGCGCGCTCGACGATCTCGTGTGCGATCCGGGTGATCACCCGGGCCACGTCGGTGGCGTCCAGCACCTGGTGCGGTGGACGCGCTGTGTCAGTGCGTGCGGTCATGCCGAAGCCGACCTCCTTCCCCGCCTCACAGGACGGGCTTTAAAGGATGTCTGTGGAACGGCTCCGGGCTGCGCCGGAAGCCGCCGCCATCGTAACAGGGCGATCATGTCTGCCTGGTCAGGGCCCCCTCGGAGCTCCACCGCAGCCGCGGCGGGGCCGCGCCGGGACCGCAATCGCACGAGTGCACCATTCGGCTTGACGCAACTACCTCACTCTACGTAACCTCACAGTGAGTTACGAGACGGCCGCCGAACCCACCGGTAACGCAGCCGGGTCAGGCGGCCGAACCACCAGCCCGCTCGTGCTCACCCTTCAACGCGAAGCAATCTCGTCCGGGGAGACCAATGTCCAGCGACTACGCGAAGCAGCTCGGGGCCAAGCTCCGGGCGATCCGCACTCAGCAGGGGCTCTCCCTGCACGGCGTCGAGGAGAAGTCCCAGGGGCGCTGGAAGGCCGTCGTGGTCGGCTCGTACGAGCGCGGCGACCGCGCGGTGACGGTGCAGCGCCTCGCCGAGCTGGCGGAGTTCTACGGCGTCCCGGTGCAGGAGCTGCTGCCCGGCGGCACGCCCGGCGGCGCGGCCGAGCCGCCGCCGCGCCTGGTGCTCGACCTGGAGAGACTGACCCAGGTGCCGTCGGAGAACGCCGGCCCGCTGCAGCGCTACGCGGCCACCATCCAGAGCCAGCGCGGCGACTACAACGGGAAGGTGCTGTCGATCCGTCAGGACGACCTGCGCACCCTCGCCGTGATCTACGACCAGTCCCCCTCGATCCTCACCGAGAAGCTGATCAGCTGGGGCGTGCTCAACCCGGACGCGCGCCGCGCGGTGCGGGAAGAGGACGCGAACTGACCTGATTCCAGGCGCAGAAACGTCACGGCGGAGCGACCCCTCCCGGGGTCGCTCCGCCGTTCGCACGTCCGCCGGCCCCGGTCAGCACACCGTCCCCAGGCTGAAGCCCGGCACCGCCGCCACGCCGTCCGGCTCCAGCGCGGCCGGTGCGTACCCGTACCCCTCGCTCCGCCAGCCCCAGGCCACCTGCCGGTACTCCCCGCAGCCCGAGCCCTGGGTGCCGCGCAGCACCGCCTCCCCCGGCAGCTCCCGGTGCAGGCCGGCGCACAGCACCGCGCAGACCAGGTCCAGGTCCTCGTCGTTGATCCGCACCACGCCGTCCTCCCAGTGCAGGATCCGCGCCTCGGCCGGCAGCGGCCCGTCCGGCGCCCGCACCACGCAGCGGAACTCGTACGTCCCCGGCCCGGCCCCCACCAGCATCCGGCGGAACACCTCGGCCCCCGCCTGGTAGGCCCGCCGCACCGCCGGGTCGGCGTCCTCCTCGGCCGCGTACAGCCCGCCGTCCACCAGCAGGTCCGCGTGGCGGAGCGTCAGCCCGTTCTCCCGGGCCCGGACCAGGCGCGGCAGGAAGTCCCCAGTCAGCTCCTCGCCCTGGTAGGCCAGCAGCTGGGTCTGCAGCGGCGGGTGCACCAGGTAGCGGTCCCGGGAGGCGGGCTCGGCCGGGTCCAGCCCGTGCAGCAGGCAGAACTCGGCGAAGTCCTGCGGGTGGAACACCCGCGCCTGCACCACCCCGAAGCTGCGCCGCGCCTCCTCCAGCAGCACCGCGGTGTCCAGCAGGTAGGCCTCGTAGTCCCGGGCCTCGGTCAGCCGCCACTCGCGCACCCGCTCGAAGTCCTCCGGACCGGCCAGGATGCCGGTCACGAACGCCTGCTCCTCGTGGCGGGCGGCGTGCTGGGAGGTGCAACGGGGGCTGCGGGCCGGGCGACCGTTACGGCTCATCGGAGGCTCCTGATGGTTCGTCAGCGGCGGTGTGCCGCTGCCCCCTTACCTCCCCCTCCTCGGACTGCGCACACGTACCGCACGTCACAAGCCTGTAACCGTCCGTGACCTGACCGCCACCGACCGGGCCGACTACCGGAGGGCGCCGTGGGTAGGCATCCCCGGCGCCGCGCCGGCCCGGCCGGCGGACCCTGGGGGTGGGAACGTGTTCGGTTCACCGGTACTACGGGCGGGAGCGGTCGGGTTGGCAGCCACCGGCGCACTGCTCGCCTCGCTGTGGCTGCTCTTCGCCGCCCAGGTCGGGCGCGGCATGGCGGGGTTCGTCTGGATCTTCTTCGGCGGCGCGGCACTGGCGGTCGGATACGCCGTCCTGAGCTGGCGCGCCCTGCACCGGCTGGACCTCCGGCCCGCCTGGCGGGTGGCGGTGCCCGCCCCGGTGCTGGCCTGGGCCGGACTCGACACGATCAACCGGCTGGCACCGCCGCCGGCCGCCTGGTTCGCCCTGCTGTTCCTGCTCGGAGCCACCGCCTACGCCCTGCCCGCCGCCATCGCCCTACCAGGCCGCCAGGGCCCTGCCGTGCGCGGCGCCCTGGCCACCGCCACCACCCTGCTGCTGCTCTGGTGGGTGGTGGTCTGACCGACCGTCAGGCGGCCGGGCGCGGCGCCCTGGCGAGCTGCCGGGACTGGGCCACCAGGCGGCCCGAGGCGTCCCAGACCTCGCAGTCCTCCTCGAAGTGGCCGGCCGCCAGGTTGCGGGTGGAGTGCACCACCCGCAGCCAGCCGGGCACCGGCCGGGCCCGCAGATGGACCGTCAGCTCGATGGTGGGCGCCCAACCCGGCATCCCGAGGTCGAAGGTGACCGGCGGCAGCGCGTCCGCCACCAGCAGCAGCGCCAGCGGATCCGGCTCCCGGCCGTCCGCCAGCCTGAACCAGCCCTGGATCAGCCCCCGCCCGGCCGGCTGCCCGAGCGCCCAGCCGACACTGGCCGGGTCCAGCCGCAGGTCGAACCGCTCCAGCAGCGCGGCCTGGGAGATCAGCTGCGGCGGCGCGTGCTCGACCCCGATGCACTGCTCCACCGGCGGCAGCTGCGGCGGCGTGGCGGTGGTCCGCACCTCCCCCTGATGAGTGCTCAGGTCCCCGTAGGTGGCCAGCACCCGCAGCCGCTCCTCGCCGCCCTGGCTCAGCACGGCCGTCCCGGTGGAGAGCGAGCGCCCCCGCCGCACCGACTCGGTCCGCACCTCGGCCGCGCCCGGCACCGAGGCGGACAGGTAGTACCCGCTGATCGAGACCGGGTCCGGGTGCTCGGGGTGCTCCAGCGAGAGCGCGTGCCCGGCCACCGCGAGCAGCAACCCGCCGTTCACCCCGCCGCCGATCTGCCAGCCCTCGCCCAGCTCGGCCGCGTACCGCCCGGGGCCGTCGGGGGCTAGGGCGATGCCCTGGTCGAACTCGCTGCGGATCGCGGTGGTCATCGGTGGAGCCGCCTTCACTGAGGAGTTACCCGTCGGTAGCCAACATACGGCAGCCGCCCCCGGAACGAACAGAGCCGCCGGACCCCGAGGGGGTCAGGCGGCTCCGCGGGTGGGGCTCAGTCGCGACGCAGGGTCGGCTTGAGCTCCAGGAAGCGGGCGAGCAGGCCGTTGACGAAGGCCGGGGAGTCGTCCGTGGAGTACTCCTTGGCGATCTCGACGGCCTCGTCCAGGACGACCGCGTCCGGGACGCCGTCCTCCCAGATCAGCTCGTAGGCACCGAGCCGCAGGACGTTGCGGTCCGCGATCGGCATCCGGTCGAGGGTCCAGCCCACGGCGTAGGTCGAGATCAGCTCGTCGATCTTGCGGGCGTGCTGGACGTACCCCTCGATCAGCTGCATGGTGTACTCGCCGACCTGCGGAATGCCCTCGTCCGGCTTGGGGTCGCGCGCCCGCGCGATCCAGTCGGCAAGCACCCGCTGCGGGTCGACGCCGCGGTGATCGGCCTCGAAGAGGATCTGGAACGCCCGGGTGCGGGCCTTGGTGCGCGCAGCGGACACGGTTACTTGACCCGGCCCAGGTAGCTGCCGTCGCGGGTGTCGACCTTGACCTTCTCGCCGGTGGTGACGAAGAGCGGCACCTGGATCTCGGTGCCGGTCTCCAGGGTGGCCGGCTTGGTGCCACCGGTGGAGCGGTCGCCCTGGACGCCCGGCTCGGTCTCGGCGATCACGAGCTCGACGGCGGCCGGGAGCTCGACGTACAGCGGGGAGCCCTCGTTCTGCGCGACCAGGGCCTCGAAGCCCTCGAGCAGGTACTTGGCGGCGTCGCCGACGACCGACGGCTCGATGGTGAGCTGGTCGTAGGTGTCCATGTCCATGAACACGAAGTTGTCCCCGTCCTTGTACGAGAACTGCATCGTGCGCTTGTCGACGTTGGCGGTCTCCACCTTCACGCCGGCGTTGAAGGTCTTGTCGACGACCTTGCCGCTCAGGACCTCCTTGAGCTTGGTGCGCACGAAGGCCGGGCCCTTGCCGGGCTTCACGTGCTGGAACTCGACGACGGACCACAGCTTGCCGTCGATGTTGAGGACCATGCCGTTCTTGAGATCGTTCGTGGAAGCCACGGGCGCACTTACTCCTGGATATAGCTGTCAAGGAACCAAGGGATTGCGCGTTCCGCAGCCGCCGGGGCGGCTACAGCGCGAGGAGCTCCTTGGTGGTGATGGTGAGCAGCTCGGGCCCGCCCTCTTCAAGGGGGCGTACGACGAGCGTGTCCTCGATCCGGACCCCGCCCTTACCGGGGATGTGCACCCCGGGGCCGACGGTGACCGGCACGCGATTGTCCAGTTTACCCATGTCCGAGGGGCCGAGACGCGGCGCCTCCCGGATCTCGAGTCCGATGCCGTGACCGAGCGGGTGCGCAGTGCTGCCGACGTGGCCCCCGGTGCGGAGGATCTCGCGGGCCGCCAGGTCCGGCGCGTGCTCCGGGACGCCGGGGCCGAGGGCCTCCCGGCCGGCCCGCTGGGCGCGGAAGACCAGCCGGTGCAGCTCGACCTGCCAGGGCGCCGGGGCGGCACCGATCACGAAGGTCCGGGCGGTGGAGATCCGGTAGCCCCGGTACTGGGCGCCGAGCACCACGGTGAGGAAGTCGCCCTCCTCCACCCGGCGGTCGGTGGGCAGGTGGGCCTCCTGGCCGGAGTGGCTGCCGGTGCCGACCGAGACCGGGAAGGCGGCCCGGTCCGCGCCGTGGTCGATCATCCGGCGCTCCAGCTCCATGGCGAGGTGGCGCTCGGTGCGGCCGACCAGGATCGACTCCAGCAGCTCGCCGAGCGCCTGGTCGGCGATCTCGGCGGCGATCCGCAGGTCGGCGATCTCGTGCTCGTCCTTGACCACCCGCTGGCGCTCCACCGCACGGGCCAGGTCCAGCAGGTTGACCCCCTTGGCCAGCCCGGCCACCGCACGGTGCCGGCTGACCGTCAGGTCGTGCTCCTCCACGGCCAGGTCACGCACCCTCAGCCGGGCCGCGTCCTCGGCCACGGCCAGCGCGGTGTCCCGCTCGGCGGGGACGGGCACCAGCGACAGCTCCGGGTCGTCCGGCACCAGGTGCTCGCCGCTGTCGTCCGGGGGCAGGTCGTCGGGCAGCGCGAGCAGGGCCCGGTCCCGGGTGAGCAGCAGGCTGGCGCCGCAGGGGGCGCAGCCGGTGAGGTAGCGGACGTTGGCCGGCCGGGTGATCAGCGCCGCGTCGGCGCCGGAGGCGCTGCAGTGCTGCCTGAGCCGTTCCCGCCGGGCCGCGTGTGCGTCAACCATGCCCCGAGCCTAAGAACCCCGGCCCACCCCCGCCCGCCGAGCGCCGCCGAAGGTGGGCTGCCGCCCTACCGCCCGGAGGCCAGGACCACGCAGCTCCCGCACGCTCCCGCAGGGCCTGAACCACGCAGCTCCCCCACGCTCCCGCAGGGCCTGAGCCATGCAGCGACCCAGGGGCGCGAGGAACTGCGCGCGGGGGAACGCACTGAGCCGTCTGCCGGGTACGGACGCTCACGTGCAGGTGGTTCTCCGTACCCGGCAGACGGGTCTCTGTCTTCCGCCTCGCGCAGTTCCCCGCGCCCCTGACCGCCCTGCGGGCAGCCCCGGCGCGAAGGGGGACGCAACGACCCGTGTGCCGGGTACGGACGCTCACGTGCAGGTGGTTCTCCGTACCCGGCAGGCGGGTCTTCGTCTTCCGTCTCGCGCAGTTCCTCGCGCCCCTGACCGCCCTCCGGGCGGTCCGCAGGCGGTCCGGAGGGTGGTGCGAGGGCGGTCCGGAGGGCGGTCCGAGGGTGGTGGGGTCAGGGGGTGGGCCGCCAGCCGAGGGTGGGGGCGAGGTGGGTGGCGATGTCGGTGAGGATCTGTACGTAGTCCTGGTGGTCGAAGCTGAAGGGCAGGGCGAAGACCACCTCGTCGACCGCCTGGAACCCGGCGTGCGCGTACAGCCGCTCGGCGATCTCGGCGGAGGTCCCCACCAGGTCCGGGGCGAACATCATCCGGGCCGGCCCCTGCGGGGTGGCCGTGCGGGGCAGCCGGGCGCGGGCGTACTCGCCGTACTTGGCGCGCTGCGCGGGCGAGGCGCTGTCGGTGGGGACGACCACCAGGCCCTGGGAGACCCGGGCGCGCGGGCCCTCGGGGTGGTGGGCGCGGAAGGCGTCGATCTGCGAGCGCTGGATCGAGGCGAAGTCCTCGGACTCCTCCGCCCGCACCACGTTGCTGGTCAGCAGGTTGAGGCCCTGGCCGCCCGCCCAGCGGGCCGAGCGCAGGCTCCCGCCGCCGTACCAGACGCGGTCGGCCAGGCCGGGTGCGACGGGCTGGACGCGGTCGGAGTAGACCTCGATGCCCTCGACGCCGCTGAAGTCGGTGGCGGGCTCGCCCTTGAGGAAGCCCAGCAGGCGCGAGACCCGCCGGTAGTCGAAGTCCTCGGCCTCGGCGGTGTCCGGGTAGAGCGCGGGGGCGATCCGGTCCCAGTGGCCGGGGCGGCCGACGCTGAGGCCGGGGTTGAGCCGGCCGCCGGAGAGCAGGTCGACGGTGGCCAGGTCCTCGGCCAGGCGGAGCGGGTTCTCCCAGCCGAGCGGGATGACGGCGGTGCCCAGCTCGATCCGCCGGGTGCGCTGGGTGGCCGCCGCGAGGACGGCGACGGGCGAGGAGATGCCGTGCTGGAGGTGGCGGTGGCGCACCCAGGCGCCGTCGAAGCCCAGCTGCTCGCCGAGCTCGATGATCTGCAGCGTCGACTCGTGCCCCTTCGCGGGGTCGGCCGGGTCGAACAGTCCGATGGTCAGGAAGCCCAGCTTGCGGAGGGGCTGCGAAGGCGAGGGCACCGGGGTCCTCCGTATCTCCGCGACGGGCCGGACGGGTGCGGCGCGGTTCGGCTGGCGGGGCCCGGCCGGTCACCGGGCGCCCGGCCACACTCACACGGGGGCGGTCGGGTGATCAAGGGTCGGACCGGAAAGGCCATCAGGGGCAACACGCCCGTGACGTTCCCGCAGCAGCGGGGGCCGGTCAGCCGGTGGTCACGCCGCGCAGGGCCGCCTCGATGCTCTCGGCGATGTCGGTGACCGGGTACTGGACCTGACGGATCGTCCGGTCCGGGCCGATCACCAGGGTGAGGCGCTTGAGCCGGGTGGTGCCGCCGGCCCGGAGGGTGGGCAGGCGCAGCGCGGCGGCCAGCTCCAGGCCGGCGTCGGAGAGCAGCGGGAAGGCCAGGCCCTCCGCCTCGGCGAAGGCGCGCTGCTCGTCGGTGCGCTGGGTGGAGACGCCGTGCACGGTGGCCCCGGCGGCGGTGAACTCGGGCAGCCGGGCCTGGTAGCCCCGGGACTCCAGGGTGCAGCCGGCCGCGCCGGGGACGGTGCCCCAGCCGGGCGGGTAGAGCTCGGGACGGGCGAAGGCGCCGGGGAAGCAGTAGAGCACGGTGAGGCCGTCGACCGGATCGAGCCGGGCGTCCCCGGCGGGGAGGCTCAGCTCGGGGACGGTGGTGCCGAGCAGGGCGTGCACCCGCTCGGCCTCCCGGGAGTGCTCCTCGGCGGTGGCGGTGTACGCGCCCTCGCCGAGCAGCCAGGTGTCGCCCCAGTCCTGGAGGGCGACCAGCACCGGCAGCAGGCCCCGGCCCCGGTCGGTGAGGCGGTACTCGTACCGGGGCGGGCGGCTCTGGTAGGGCTCGCGGCTGAGCACCCCGGCGTCCACCAGCAGGGCCAGACGCTCCGTCAGGACCTTGCGGGACAGCCCGAGTTCGTGCTGGAGGCCGTCGAAGCGGTACTGGCCGCGCGCCACGTCCCGGACGATCAGCAGCGTCCACGCGTCGCCGACCACGTCCAGGGACTGCGCGACGGCGCAGTTCTCGTCGCCCGGCCCGCCTCGTCTGGGCACCCGACCTCCTCCACCACATCGCCGTTGACCCCCACCCTGCCATGCTGGCATAGTCCGTTCCCTAAAGGAACTCACTACGGGGGCAAGCACGTGCGAGCAGTACCGAAGGCCGTCTGGCTGCTGTCGGCGGGGATCTTCGTCAACACCGTGACCGCCTTCACCTTCGTCTACCTGTTCCTCTTCCTGACCACCGAGCGCGGCATCGGCGTCGCCGGGGCCGGCCTGATCGCGGGTGCGGGCGGGATCGGCTCGGTGGCGGGGAACTTCACCGGGGGCTGGTTCGGTGACCACTTCGGGCACCGTCGGGTGCTGCTGGCCAGTTCGGCGGTCTCCGGCGCGGGGCTGATCGCGCTGCCGGTGCTGCCGGCGGCCGGGCTGCTGGTGGTCCTGCCGCTGTCGATGTACGCCTCCGGCGCGGCCCGGGCGGCCAACGCCACCCTGGTCACCGCCGCCGTCCCGGCGGGCGCCCGGCGGCAGGGGGTCGCGGTGATGCGGTTCGCCTCGAACGCGGGCCTGGCCGTGGGCGCACCGCTCGGCGGGCTGATCGCGACTCAGGTCTCGTACGGCTGGCTCTTCCTGGCCGACGGGATCGGCTCGCTGCTGTTCGCCGGGTACGCCGCCCGGGTGCTCACCGCCGATCCCGGCCGGGCCGAGCGGGCCGCCGTGGCCGCCGGGGGCGAGCCGCTGTGGCGCGCGCTGCGGGCCCGGCCCGCCCTGCTGGTGCTGCTGCCGGCCATCGTGGTGATCGACACCGTCTACCGCCAGCAGTACGGCACCCTGCCGGTCTTCCTCGGCGACCACGGCATCGGCACCGAGGTCTACGGCGCGCTGATGGCGGTCAACGGCGGGCTGATCCTCTGTCTCGAACTGCCCGCCGCGCTGGCCCTGCGCGAGCGCTCCCCGCTCCGGATCATCGGCGCCGGGCTGGTGCTGGTGGGCCTCGGCTACGGGCTGCTGGTGCTCGGCGCCTCGGTCCGGCTCGCGGTCGCCACCATGGCCCTGCTGACCCTGGGCGAGATCCTCTACAAGACCCCGGCCACCGCCTACGTCGCCGACTGCGCGCCGCTCCACCTCCAGGGCCGCTTCCAGAGCCTCTACGCCGGGGCCTCGATCAGCGGCTCGGTGCTCGCCCCGGCCCTCGGCGGCGCGCTCTACGACGCGGCCCCCGGCCTGCTGTGGCCGGTCTGCGCGGTGGCCGGCACCCTCGCGGGCGCGGCCGTCCTGCTGGCCTCCACCCGCCCCCTCCGCTCCCGGTCCCCGCAGCCGGCGGCGGCCGGTGCGGGGACCGGGGCGCTCGAAGGCGCCTGAGCCCGCGTCAGCTCCGGACGGCCCCGGCGGCACCACGCGGCGTCGTCAGCGGGAGTTGACGGACCCCGTCGGAGCGGGTTGGCGGGCCGGCCGGGTGTGAGATGGTCATGCCGCCCCGCACCGTCCTGGAGGTAGCCGCGGATGACCCGCCTCGAACGCTGGGAGCGCCTCACCCAGCTTCCGCTGATCGTCCTCTCGGTGGTCTTCGCGGTCGCGTACGCCGTGCCGATCCTGCACCCCGAGGCAGCACCGCCGGTGCTGCACGCCGCGTGGTGGACCGAGTGGGTGGTGTGGGCCGCCTTCACGGCCGACTACCTCGCCCGGCTCCACCTGGCGGAGCGGCGCTGGCAGTTCATCCGCTCCCAGCCGCTCTCGCTGCTGGCCGTGGTGCTGCCGCTGGCCCAGCCGCTGCGGCTGCTGCGGCTGGTCTCCACCGTGCTGCTGGCCGGCCAGCGGGTGCGGATGGCCGCGCAGGTGCGGCTGACCACCTACGTGGTGGGTGCGGTGGTCGGGCTGCTGGTGTTCGGCTCGCTGGCGGTGCTGGACATCGAACGCTCCTCCCCGACGGCCAACATCCGCACCCTGGACGACGCGCTCTGGTGGTCCTTCACCACCATGACCACGGTCGGGTACGGCGACCACACCCCGACCACCGGGCTGGGCCGGCTGCTGGCGGTCGGGCTGATGCTCTCCGGCATCGCGCTGCTCGGTGTGGTGACGGCGAACATCGCCGCCTGGTTCATCTCCCGCTTCGACGCCGAGGAGCGGCTGGACCGGGTCAACCACCAGGCGATCCTCGAACTCACCGACGAGGTCCGCGCGCTGCGCCGCGAGCTGGCCGCGCTCTCGGCGCAGCGGGCCGGGCCGGGCACCGCGCTGCCGGCGGCGGGGGAATGGACCGGGGTGGGGCCGCGTTGAGGCCCGATGAAAACGGTTTCCAGTCAGCAGAGGCCGGGAGCCCCGCACCGAGGAGGACAAGATGGCGAGCAGCGAGCTGCGCCCGATCGTGAAGCTGAAGTCCACGGCCGGGACGGGCTACACCTACGTGACCAGGAAGAGCCGGCGGAACGACCCGGACCGGATGACCCTGCGGAAGTTCGACCCGGTGGCGCGCGAGCACGTGCTCTTCCGCGAGGAGCGCTGACCCCGGCGGGGCGCACCGCGATGCGCCCCGCCCGCCCCCGACCGCGCTCCTCCGCCCCCGGCCGATCGTCTCCGCCCCCGCCCGACCCCACCCGCCCCGCCGTGCCGGGAACCACCCGAGCTGCACGGCACGTCAACAGCTGCGGGCCGGTCGACGGGGGTACCGGGCCCGGTTGCTAGCATCCGGTCTCCGGCGCAGCTCGGCCGGGTTCCTCGGAGGGGGCAGGAATGGCACGTCGTCCGCCGGTCGGCGCACTGCCGGCCGTGCTGGTGCTGCTGACGGCCGTTCAGGTCGGCTTCGGCGCCGGAGCCGCACGGGCCGCCGAGCCGCGCAACGGCAAGATCAGCACCACCCTGACCGGGCTGCCCGCCACCCTCGCCGTGGGCGGCACCTTCGAGCTGTCGATGACCCTCACCTCGACCTCCCCGCACCGCGTCCAGCCCGGCGGGTTCGCGCTCGCCCTGACCAACGACGCCCGGACCACCGGCACCCCCACCGACGGCATCACGGTGCTCTGGCAGGACCCGGCGAACGGCAGCTGGCGCCCCTCCGACCGGGTGGACCCGGGTGGCCGCTGGCACCTGCTGGAGGCGCCCGGAGCCGTCACCATCCAGCCGCGCGGGACGCTCACCGTGCGGGCCAGGATCACCCTCAACGCCAAGGCCGCCAAGGGCGGTTACCGCGTCAGCAGCAGCGGGGTGGAGAGCCCCCGGCTGATCAGCGTCGGCGAGGACCTGGCCGGTGGCGGCCTGGAGGACGACGACCAGCAGCCGGCCCAGGCCGCCTTCCACTACGGCCCGCCCACCCCGAGCCCCTCCCCCAGCCGCTCCGGCCGCAGCTCCGCCCCGGCCACCCCCAGCGCCCGGCCGTCCACCACCCCCACCGGCCAGGCCCCCTCCCCCACCGCCACCCCGCTGACCGCGCCGGTCACCGCCCCGGCCGCCGCCAGCGGCCCCGACCCGTTCTCGCTCTGGGTGGCCGGCCTGCTCACCCTCGGCCTGGTGGCCTTCACGGTGCACTCGATCCTCCGGCACCGGCGGCGCTGACACCGGCTACCGGGCGCCGGGCCAACTCGCTTACCCGGAAGGGTGATCCACGCCCGGATCGGGACGGCCACCATCGGGTGAACAGGTGGTGATAACCCGCACACCCGACGTCGCACTGCGGGATAACGGTGCCCGTCCAGGCCCGTCGCCCGTCCACACCCTCGAAGGACCCGTCACCATGCCGCTGAAGAACTACGGCGTGCTCTCCGCCCGCGCCGTCGCCCGCCGCCGCGAGGGCGCCACCGACACCCCGCACTACCAGATCCACCTGCGCGACACCCACGGCACCGACTACCGGGCGGCCGTCAACGTCCTGTCCCAGCAGGCCCCTTCGGAGCTGCTCTACGCGGTGGTGGACGACTTCCGGCACCCGCTCACCGCCCTGCTGCCGGCCACCGGCACCGGCTGGACACCGCTGCGCTCCGCGCCCGGCACCGCCGCCGTCGACTTCATCCGGGGCAACCTGTTCGACCCGGCGGTGCTGCGCACCCTGCCGCCGGACCTGCCGGGCGTGGACAACGACCTGGCCGACCTGCTGGACCACTTCGTACTGCGGGCGATCGCCGATCCGGCGGCGCTGCTGCACGTGGTCGGCGAGCGGTTCGGCCCCGAGCCGGGGAAGCCCGACAAGGTCTTCGGCTTCGAACCGGGCAACGGGGTGCACGACGTCCACATGAACCAGGGCAACAGCGGCCGGTTCAAGGACGACAACGGGGTCTACCAGGACGGCGCCCTGCTGGTACACCTGCCCGCCGAGGACCGCTGGATCGCGGTCTTCCTGGCCTTCCAGTCGCAGGCCTGGCACACCGACGACGCCACCGGCCACCCGCTGCCCGGCACCCCCGGCCGCCCGGACGAGCACACCCCGGCCGGCCTGCGGATCGTCTCCGCCCTGGTCAACCCGGTCGGCCCGGACCGGGGCCGGGAGAAGGTCACCGTGCTCAACACCTCGGCCGCCCCGGTCGACCTGACGGGCTGGCAGTTGCTCGACCGTGCCAAGCGGCGGCTGCCGCTGCCCGCGCAGCGGCTGGAGGCCGGCGCGAGCCTGGCGGTGCCGGGGGGCAGCGGCGGCTTCGAGCTGGACAACAAGGGCGGGGCGATCACCCTGCTCGACCCGGCGGGGCTGAAGGTGCACGGCGTCTCGTACACCGCCAAGCAGGCCAAGCAGGAGGGCCGGACGCTGACCTTCTGACGGCTCGCCCCGCCCGGCAGGACGGAGCGCGGTCGGCCGGGGCTCCGGCTGGTGCTGCCCGCCCGGGGGTGCAGGCCTCCGGGCGGGCAGCGGTTCGAGGGACCGTCAGAGCGGCCAGCCGTCGCGGGTGCTGACGGTGCGGGAGTACGGGCCCTCCGGGCCGGTGGAGCGGTAGGTCTCGACGGCCGTGGCGGTGCGGACCGGGGTGGCGCCGTCGCTGCGCCGGGCGGTCGGGGCGTAGGTGTGGTCGAGGGTGCGGCGGACACCGTCCAGGGTCTCGGTGCGGTGCCGGCCCATCACCATCGCGGTGCGCTGGCCGTCGGTGCCGTACCGGTAGTCGACCGTCAGCGGCACGCTCTCGGTCACCGTCTCCACCCGCTGCGGACCGCCGCCCCGGCGGTGGGTGGTCCAGCTCTGCGACAGTTGGTTCGCCAGCTTCAGCGCGGCACCCTCCTCCCGCAACCGCTGGGTGGAGCGGAAGTCCTGACTGCTGCTCACCTCGGTGCGGACCCGCCCGTGCGAAGTCTGCACCCAGCCCTCGGCGAGGTCCTGCCGCCGGGCCGTCACGGTCCAGTCGCCGCTGCCGCCGCCGAGGTCGGTCAGCGCCGTCACCGGCTCGACGGCGGCGGCCACCTGGTGGCGGGTCAGGGCGCCGGTGGTGCGGGCGCTCCCCTCGTCCAGGTCGGCGAAGAGGTTGAGCTGGCCGGTCCAGGAGTCGTTGCTCTGCTGCTCGGCCTGGTTGAGGGTGATCGAGACGGTGTGCGGGCGGCCGTCCAGCAGCAGGCCGACGTACGGGGTGAGGTCCAGCCGGTAGGCGGGCAGCTCGAAGGCGAACAGGCCCGGGGTGGGCCGCCAGAGCAGCGGGTCCCAGCCGCCGGTGTAGATCACGGGGTAGGGCCAGACCGCGCCCGCCACCCGGCCGTCCACCGCGAGCCGGAGCTCACGGAACGGGCCCTGCCCGCAGTACCCCCGGCCCGGGTTGGCCCGGACGAACTCCTCGGGGGCGGAGGCGTAGGCGAACTCCTCACAGGCCCCGCCGCCGCGCACGTACAGCTCGGCGGTGAGCGCCTCCAGGTTCGGCGGGAAGCTGTACTCGCGGGCGGCGGTCAGCCGGCTCCGGTCCAGCGCGAACGGGCCGGAGGTGAGCACCCGGTCGGCGGTGCGGGCGGCCGGCCAGGCCGCCGAGGGGGTGTAGAAGGTGACCGAGGCGGAGATCACGAAGACGCCGGTGTAGGTCTCGTCGGTGACGTTGGCCAGGTCGAACTCGAACGGCTGGGTGCCCGTCAGCACCGGGGCGTAGCGGGTGAGGTCGCGCGCCAGGCTCCACTCGATGCCCTGCTTGGAGGGCTCGGGGGTGGAGGAGAGCAGCACCTCGACCCCGCCCACCCGGACGGTGAACAGCCGGTCGTACTGCCGCCCGGCCACGCTGCCGTGCAGGTCCAGCACCACCATCGACCAGGGTCCGGCACAGGCGGGCGGCACGGTGAGGGTGGCGGTGTACGGGGTGTCCGGCGGATTGCCGTAGCCCGCGCGGAAGGCCCGCTCGTGCATCACCTCCACGGTGCACGAGCGGGTGTCCGGTCGGGTCAGCGGCTTCGCCGCCGTGAACGGGTCGTGGTAGTCGTCGCCGAAGTCGGCGTGCGCGGGGCCGCCGCCGGTCAGGACGGCGGCCAGGGCCAGCACGGCGGCGCCGAACGCGCGGGCCGCGCGGCGGCGGAGGGTCGAGGGTGCGGGCAAGGCGGCCTCCGGGCGGACGGTGCTGACGGATCGTCAAGGCACCGGGCATCCTTCCGCTGGTGAGATGAACCTGTCAATCACCGGGAGGCCACGGAGGCGGACGGACGGGCCGGGAGAGCCGGAGAGCCGGGAGCGCCGGAGAGCCCGGAGGGCGATGGCGGGGAGACGGCTCGGGTGCGGGCGGGCCGGCGGGTCAGCCGGGGCAGCTGCCGCCGCAGAGGGAGCCGATGGTGTAGGTGCCGGCCAGGTTCCCCCGGTCCCCCGCCGTGGTGGAGCCGATCCGGTCGACGTAGGAGGTGCGGTGGTAGTAGTGGTAGCGCTTGGAGGTGCGGTTCCAGACCGAGCGGGTGTTGGTGCCCGCGCGCATCCAGGAGCACTGCGAGCGGGTGTCGGTCGAGTTCTGCGACCACTTGCAGAGCTGGCCGCCGCCGTCCCGCTCGGAGAAGAAGCAGATCCAGCCGTCGGGACAGGACGACCAGCTCCGGGGCGTGGCCTCGGCCGCCGCCCCGGCGGCGGGCGCCAGGGCGAGCACGGCGCCCACGGCCACGGCGGTCAGGGCTCGGGTGAACTTCCGGTGCATCAGGACCCCTCCACTGACGAGTACTTGGAAGGATCGTGCCAGAACGGCCCGCCGGATCACCGACGGGCCGTCCGGATTCACCCGACCGGGGGGCGCTCAGCCGCGCTGGCAGGCCGGGCACCAGAACAGGTTGCGCGCCGCGTGCGCCTCCGTCCGGACCTCGGTGCCGCAGACCAGGCAGGGCATCCCGGCCCGCCGGTAGACGTAGACCTCGCCGCCGTGGTCGTCCACCCGCGGGGGCCGCCCCATCGCCTCGGGGGTGTGCTCGGGGCGGACGGTGTCGATCCGGCCGATCAGGGCGCCGTCGGCCATCAGCACCACCAGGTCGGCCCAGATCGCGTCCCACTCCTCCCGGGTGACGTCCCGGCCGGCGCGGTGCGGGTCGATGCCGAGCCGGAACAGCACCTCGGCCCGGTAGACGTTCCCGACCCCCGCCAGCACCTTCTGGTCCATCAGCAGCGCGGCGATGGTGGTCCGGCTGCGGGTGACGTACCGCCAGGCGTCCTCGGAGGAGGCCCCGGGGCGCAGCGGATCGGGGCCGAGCCGGGCGTGCACGGCGGCCTTCTCGGCCCCGGTGAGCAGCTCGCAGGTGTTCGGCCCGCGCAGGTCGGAGAAGAGCTCGTCGTTCTCCAGCCGCAGCCGGACCAGGCCGACCGGGGCGGGCGCGGGGGCCGGCCCGAAGGTGAACTCCCCGTACAGGCCGAGGTGGACGTGCAGCCAGCGGTCCCCGGAGAAGCCGAGGAACAGGTGCTTCCCGTGGGCCTGGGCCTCCGTCAGGACCTGACCGTCGATCAGCCGGGCACCCTCCGCGAAGCGGCCCTGCGGGCTGCTGACGGCGACCGGGCGGTGCGCGAAACCCTTGGCGTGCTCGGTGGCGAGACGGTGGATGATGTGGCCTTCGGGCAAGGCTGTCCCCCTCGGACGGTGGCGGCGATGGCCCCATTCTCCCACTCGGGACCGACACCCCGGACGGGCCGCAGGGCCCGTACCCAGGCACTTCCCAGGGGTGCGTGGCACAGGGTTCACTTGCCCGTCACCCGGGCACCACCCTGCGGCCACCGGTTGAGCCGTCGTCAGTGGGTGGATATCCGCCAGCACCCGTCGCACATCGGCCACCCACCGCAGGAGTCGCCCCATGAGCCCCGCCCCCGCCGCCCCGCAGCGCCCCGGCCGCCGCCGCACCGCCCTCGCCGCCGCCGGTCTGCTCGCGGTCACCGGCCTGGCCACCGTCGCCTCCCCCGCCTCGGCCGCGCCGAACCCCGCGCTCAAGGCCCAGCCGGGCGACCTGCTGGACGTGACGCTGGACCAGCTGAAGCCGACCCAGCCGGCCATCGGCTACGACGAGGTCTACTACAAGCTCGGCCGCTACACCGCCACCAAGGACGAGGCCAACGGCAACCTCAACAAGCGCTTCGACGACTGGTGCGAGACCAACGGCCAGGGCGTGGCGGCCACCGTGCAGCCCGGCGCGCGGATCTCCGACCCGGCCTCCTTCACCTGCACCATAGCCGTGGGGCAGGAGACCGAGGAGAGCCGCACCGAGATGAAGACCGTGGTGGTGGGCCCGGGCGGCGCCCTCTACCTGACGGACGGCCACCACACCCTGACCTCCTTCCTGGAGGCCCCGGACGGCGGTCCGAAGCTGCACATCCGGCTGATCGTGCAGGCCAACTACAGCAAGCTCTCGCCGGCCGCCTTCTGGCAGAAGATGCAGGAGCAGAAGTGGGTCCGCCTGCTGGACGCGGACAACAAGGCGATCACCGTCGACCGGCTGCCCGCCCGCCTCGGCCTGGCCGGCTTCCAGGACGACCCGTACCGCAGCCTGGTCTACTTCACCCGGGACATCGGCTACGCGGTGCCGGACGACGCGGCCGAGTACCTGGAGTTCGCCTGGGGCGACTGGCTGCGCGGCCAGGGCGTCGGGCTGCCCGGCTCCTACGACCCGCGTGACTCCGCCTCGTACCTGAACGCGGTGCGCACCGCCTCGCAGGCGATGACCGCCGTGCCCGGCTCCACCGTGGTCACCCCGGACGGCCGGACCGCCGACCAGCTCGGCCGGATGGCCTCCTGGAACAACGGCAAGAAGCCCACCGGCGGCGAGTTCGGCAAGCTCAGCGCCCCGATCACCGACGCCAAGCCCGGCAAGATCGCCTACGCGCTGGACTTCCGCGCCAAGGTGCCGACCGGCCCGGCCTGCACCACCACCCTGACCGGCCGTCAGACCGGCCCGCTGGTGGTCAACTCCGGCACCACCTGCCTGACCGGTGCCCAGCAGTTCGGCCCCGTGGTGGTCCGTCCGGGCGCGAGCCTGGTGGTCCGGGGCTCCGACATCACCGGCCCGGTGCAGGCCGTCTCGGCCGGCACCGTGCAGCTCTGCGGCACCGTGCTGACCGGCCCGCTGAGCGTGCTGTACACCAAGGACAAGCTCACCCTGACCGCCCCCGGCTGCACTCCGAACGTGCTGAACGGCCCGGTCCAGCTGGTCGGCAACCCGGCCTGAGCGTGACGGCCCGCCGAAGGACCCGGGCCGAAGGCTGACGGCCCGTCAGTGGCCCGGCCGGCCGCCCGCGAGGGCGGCCAGCCGGGCCGCTATCACGCGGTCCAGCGCGGCGGCCGTGCTCGGCACGTCCAGCTGGGAGTTGTCGATGATCGGCAGTCCGGTGCTGTACCAGCCGGCCATCCGGCCGTGGATCCGGGCCACCTCCTCGTCGGAGAGCCGGCGGTTCCCGCTGCGGCGGGCGTTGCGGGCCAGCACCGAGTCCAGCCCGGGGAGCAGCACCACCGGGATCATGCCGGGGCCGATGTGCCGCTTCCAGCCGCCCAGGCCGACGGCGGGCTGATCGGGGAAGACGGCGTCGTCGATGATGCAGGAGATGCCGTTGGCCAGGTAGTTGCGGCAGGCGAAGCCGCAGGTGCGGCGGGCCAGCCGGTACTGCGCCTCGGAGGCGTCGTTCCACCCGGACTGCGGGTCGGCGAAGCCCGCCTGCACCCACTCGCGGACGTCGTCCAGCGAGATGTGCGCGGTCGGGGTGGGGCGGCGCTCGGCCCAGTACCGGGCCACCGTGGTCTTGCCGGCCCCGGCCGGGCCGATCAGCAGCACCGCCAGGGTGGGCTGTGCCGGGTGCGGGGGCACCGGGCCCGGATGGGGCTGGGCATGCGGCTGGGCGTGCGGCTGCTGGGGATGGGGCTGCGGTCCGTGCGGCTGCGGGTGCGGCATCGGGAAGTGGCCGGTCTGCGGGGGCGGCGCCACGGGGTACGGCGGGCGCGCCGGTGGGGGCGGCGCCACCGGGTACGGCGGCCGCCCGGCCTGCGCCGCGAACGGGTGACCCGGTGGCGGCACCTGGCCCCCCGAAGCCCCTGCGTACTGCGTCACTTGCACCTCCCGTCCGGGAGACTACACGGCGCCCTGGTGGCGGGCACAAGCCCGCCACCAGGCAACTGATCGTCCGTCAGTACGCGGTCACTTGGTGACCAGCTGGTCGGCGAGCGCGCGCAGCGCCAGCTCGTAGGAGCCGATGCCGAAGCCCGCCACCGTGCCGGAGGCCACCGCGGCGATCACCGAGGTGTGCCGGAAGGTCTCCCGGGCGTACGGGTTGGAGATGTGCACCTCGATCAGCGGCGCGGTCCGCTGCGCGGCGGCGTCCCGCATGCCGTACGAGTAGTGGGTGAAGGCGCCCGGGTTGATCACCACGGGGGTCTTCCGGTCCGCCGCCCCGTGCAGCCACTCGATCATCTGCTGCTCGGAGTTGGTCTCCCGGACCTCGACCTCCAGGCCGAGCTCCTTGCCGAGCGCGGTGCAGCGCTCGACCAGGCCCGCGTAGGAGGTGGCGCCGTAGACGTCCGGCTCCCGGCTGCCGAGGCGGCCGAGGTTGGGGCCGTTGAGCACCAGCACCTTCGTCACGAGGAGACCTCCGCGTAGGCGGCGACCAGCACCTGCGGGTCCGGGCCCTCCAGCACGGAGGTCTTGCCCAGGCCGTCCAGCACGATGAAGCGCAGCAGGTCGCCGCGCGACTTCTTGTCGATCCGCATGGCGTCCAGCAGCTTCGGCCAGGCGTCCGCACGGTAGCTCAGCGGCAGGCCGACGGAGGCCAGCACCGAGCGGTGCCGGTCGGCCGTCTCGTCGTCCAACCGCCCGGCCAGCCGGGCGAGTTCGGCAGCGAAGACCATGCCGATGGAGATCGCGGCGCCGTGCCGCCACTTGTACCGCTCGTTCCGCTCGATGGCGTGGCCGAGGGTGTGGCCGTAGTTCAGGATCTCCCGCAGGCCCGACTCCTTGAGGTCGCCGGAGACCACGTCGGCCTTGACCTGGATGGCGCGCCGGATCAGCTCCACGGTGTGCGGGCCGGCCGGGGTCTTGGCGCCCTCCGGGTCGGCCTCGATCAGGTCGAGGATGGCCGGGTCGGCGATGAAGCCGCACTTGATCACCTCGGCCAGGCCGGAGACGTAGTCGTGCCTGGGTACCGTCTCCAGGGTGGCCAGGTCGGCCAGCACGCCCACCGGCGGGTGGAAGGCGCCGACCATGTTCTTGCCCTCGGCGATGTTGATCCCGGTCTTACCGCCGACCGCCGCGTCCACCATGCCGAGCAGCGTGGTGGGCATCGAGACCCAGCGCACCCCGCGCAGCCAGGTGGCCGCCACGAAGCCGGCCAGGTCGGTGGTGGCACCGCCGCCGAGGCCGACGATCACGTCGCTGCGGGTGAAGCCGGTCTGGCCCAGCACCGACCAGCAGTACGCGGCCACCTCGGCGCTCTTGGCCTCCTCGGCGTTCGGCACCTGGAGGGCGATCGCCTCGTAGCCCTCGGCCGCCAGGTCCTCGCGGATCGCCTCGCCGGTGGCTTCCAGGGCCTCCGGGTGGATGATCGCGACCCGCTTGGCCCTGGTGCCGATCAGGCCGCTCAGCTCGCCCAGCAGCTGATGCCCGATCAGCACGTCGTACGGGTCGTGGCCGGCGCTGCCGCCCACGTGGATGGTGACGGTGTCGCTCATGCCTTCAACTCCAGTGCTTCCAGTACGGCGTCCGCGACCTGCTCGGGGGTGCGGCCCTCGGTGTCCACCACGGCCGTCGCCACCTCCAGGTACAGCGGGCGGCGGGCCTCCATCAGCTCGCGCCAGCGGGCCCGGGGGTTGATCGCCAGCAGCGGGCGGGGGGCGTCCAGGCCGACCCGCTTGACCGCGTCGCCGAGCGCCACCTCCAGGAAGACCACCGGGAGCTCGCGCAGCAGCGCGCGGCTGGCGTCCGCCATCACCGCGCCGCCGCCGAGCGAGAGCACTCCGGGGTGCCCGGTGGCGGCGGCCTCGACGGCCGCCGCCTCCAGGGCGCGGAAGTGCGGCTCGCCCTCGTCCACGAAGATCTCCGGGATCGGCTTGCCGGCCGTCCGCTCGACGTCGGCGTCGGTGTCCCGGAAGGTGACCCCGAGCCGCTCGGCCAGCAGCCGCCCCACGGTGCTCTTGCCGGCCCCGGGCGGGCCGACCAGCACCACCACCGGTGCGGTCACCGGACGATCAGGTTGTCGAGGTAGCCCTGCACGTTGCGGCGGGTCTCGGAGACGTTGTCGCCGCCGAACTTCTCCGCCACCGCGTCGGCCAGCACCAGCGCGACCATCGCCTCGGCGACGATGCCGGCCGCCGGGACGGCGCAGACGTCGGAGCGCTGGTGGTGCGCCTTGGCCGGCTCGCCGGTGCGCACGTCCAGGGTCTGGAGCGCGCGCGGCACGGTGGCGATCGGCTTCATCGCGGCGCGCACGCGCAGCAGCTCACCGGTGGACAGGCCGCCCTCGGTGCCGCCGGAGCGGCCGGAGGTGCGCTTGACGCCCTCGGGGGTCGGCACGATCTCGTCGTGCGCCTTGGAGCCGGGCACCCGGGCCAGGTCGAAGCCGTCGCCGACCTCGACGCCCTTGATGGCCTGAATGCCCATCAGGGCGGCGGCGAGGCGGGCGTCCAGGCGACGGTCCCAGTGCACGTGCGAGCCGAGCCCGACCGGCACCCCGTAGGCCAGCACCTCGACCACACCGCCCAGGGTGTCGCCGTCCTTGTGGGCCTGGTCGATCTCGGCCACCATCGCCTTGGACGCGTCGGCGTCCAGGCAGCGCACCGGGTCCTCGTCCAGGCGGGCCTCGTCGGAGGGCAGCGGGAGCACGCCGGCCGGGGCCTTGGCGGCGGCCAGCTCGACCACGTGCGAGACGATCTCGATGCCGCAGGTGGCCTTGAGGTAGGAGCGGGCCACGGCGCCGAGCGCGACCCGGGCGGCGGTCTCCCGGGCGGAGGCGCGCTCCAGGATCGGCCGGGCCTCCTCGATCGAGTACTTCTGCATGCCGGCCAGGTCGGCGTGGCCGGGGCGGGGCCGGGTCAGCGGCTCGTTCCGGGCCAGGCCCGCGAGGACCTCCGGGTCGATGGGGTCGGCCGACATGACCTGCTCCCACTTGGGCCACTCGGTGTTGCCGACCATGATCGCCACCGGGCTGCCCATGGTCTCGCCGTGCCGGACGCCGCCGAGGAAGGTCACCACGTCCTGCTCGAACTTCATCCGGGCGCCCCGGCCGTAGCCGAGCCGACGGCGGGCCAGCGCGTCGGCCACCAGCTCGGTGGTGACCGGCACCCCGGCCGGCAGGCCCTCCAGCGTCGCGACCAGTGCGGGACCGTGCGACTCCCCCGCCGTCAGCCAGCGCAACGTACCCAACGGAGCTCCTTCGTCAGCGGCCCGGGGGCCGGGTCTTCGTTCCCCTCGATCCTTTCATGCCGGGAAAGCTCCCGGACGCACGGTCCGCGTTGCGGACAGGAACGGTCCGAACCTTGTCAGTTCCCCGGAGCCCCCGCGGCCAGCGCCTTCTCCCCCGCGACGCGCATCGCGTCCAGCGGTCCGGCGGCCGTCCCGGTGAACTGCTCGAACTGCAGCACCGCCTGATGCACCAACAGGTCCAGGCCGCCCAGCACCGTCGCCCCGCGCTCCGCCACCGCCGCCACCAGGGCCGTCGGCCACGGGTGGTACAGCACGTCGAACAGCGCCCCGGGCGCGGGGGGCACCGCGGCCGCGAAGCCGTCGGTGGCCCCGGCCGGGGTGGTGGAGACGGTCAGCGGGGCCTCCAGCGCGGCGGCCCCGTCCGCCCAGGGCGCCGTACGGAGCGTCAGGCCGAGCCGCTCGCCCAGCTCCCGCATCTCGGCGGCCCGCTCCGGGCTGCGCACGTAGACCGTCACCGGGCCGTCGCAGACCTGGGCCAGCGCGGCCAGCGCGGACGAGGCGGTGGCCCCGGCGCCCAGCACCGAGGCGGCCTCGACCCGCTCGACGCCGCGCTCGCGCAGCGCGTTCACCAGCCCCGGGACGTCGGTGTTGTCGCCGCGCAGGTCGCCGTCCGGGCCGAACACCACGGTGTTCACCGCGTCCACCGCGAGCGCGGTCGCGCTGATCCCGTCCAGCAGCGGCATGACCGCCCGCTTCAGCGGCATGGTGAGCGACAGCCCGGCCCACTCCGCCCGGTCCAGCCCGGCGACGAAGGAGGCCAGTCCGGCCTCGTCCACCTCGTGCCGCCCGTAGCTCCACCGGGCGAGCCCCAGCGCCTCGTACCCGGCCCGGTGCAGCACCGGGGAGAGCGAGTGGGCGATCGGCGAGCCGAGCACGGCGGCCCGGTGCTGGGTGGTCACGAGGAGGCACCTTCCTGGAGGCTGGACGACGCGGCCACCCTAACGCCCCCGGCCGCCGCCCCCGGCGGCGGCCGTCAAGTGCCGAGCACCCGTCGACTCAGGCGCACATGCCCTCGGTCTCGTTGAAGCCCTGGCCGTTGATCTTGCAGTACTCCTTCACGTCCTTCTTGAAGGCGTCGAAGGTCGCCGCGAACCGGGTCTCCTGCGGGGTGAGCGCGACGAAGTAGACCCAGTCGCCCGGCGTCGGGTCGAGCACCGCCTTGATGGCGTCCTCGCCCGGGTTGGAGATCGGGGCCGGCGGCAGGCCCTTGTTCACGTACGTGTTGTACGGGCTCTTGTCGCCGTCCTTCTCCGCCTTGGTGAACTTGGTGCGGCCGAGCTTGTACTGCAGGGTGGTGTCGAGCTGGAGCTTGCCCTGGGTGGCGGGGGTGTTCAGGCGGTTGCTGATCACCCGGGCGATCTTGCCGAAGTCGGCCGAGTTGTTGCCCTCGGCCTGCAGGATGCTGGCCGCGATGACGACCTCGTAGCCGTTCTTGTAGCCGGCCTTCTGGGCGCTCGCGTCCAGGCCGAGCTCCTGGTACTTGTCGGCGGCCGTCTTCACCATCTGCTTGAGCAGGTCCTCGGGCTTCATGCCCTCGCTGATCGGGTACTTCGTCGGCCAGAGGAAGCCTTCGAGGTTGTTGTTGGCGTAGGCGGGCAGGCCCAGCTCGCCGAGCTTGCTCTGGGCCACCCCGGCGGTGGTGCCGGGCGCCTGCTTCAGCTTCTCGTCGATCAGCTTGTAGGTGTCGGTGGCCTTGCGGCCCTCGGGGAAGATGATCGCCGCGCCGCCGAGGGACTCCACCAGCATCTTGACGGCGGCCTCGCCGGACATCTCGTGGTGCATGGTGAAGAAGCCGGGCTGGATGCCGCCGGCCTTCGGGTTCTTGTTGAAGGCGGCGGTGAAGGCGTCGATGCTCTTCACCACGCCGGCGTCCTTGAGCGTCTTGCCCATAGCCTCGCCCGGACCGGGCTTGATCTCGACCTGGACGGTGCCCTTGCCGTCGCCGGTGAAGTCCGGCGGCGGGCCGAAGTGCTTCTGGTAGAAGCCGTAGCCCCACCAGCCCGCGCCACCCGTGGCACCGAGCAGCACCAGGGCGACCACCAGGCAGGCGCCGCTGTTCTTGCGGCCGGCCTTCTTGCCCTTCTCCTTGCGGCGCTTCTCGGCCGACCGGGAGTCGTCCGGCTCGCCGAAGAAGGACTCGGCCTCCTCGTCCGACTCCTCGTACCGGTCCTCGGTCCACTCCTCGGGCTCCGGCTCGGCCACCGACTCGGCCGCGGCCGGTGACTCCAGCGCGGCCGCCTCGGCCTCCCAGTCGATGCCGTCCGGCCCGGGGCCTGAGACCGGCTCCGACCGGCGGCGGCGGTTCACCGGCGGCTGGGGCTGCCCGCCCTGCGGCGGCGGCACCTGCTGCGGCATCTGCTGCTGGGGCATCTGCTGCTGGGGCGGCGGCGCCTGCTGCTGGAACGGCTGCTGCTGGTACGGGACCTGCTGCTGGAAGCCCTGCTGCTGCGGGTGGCCCTGCTGCTGGAACGGCTGGCCCTGGCCGGGCTGCTGCTGGTACGGCTGCTGCCCGTACTGCATCTGCTGGGGCTGCATCTGCTGGGGCTGCCGCGGCTGGCCGTACTGCACCTGCTGCGGCATCTGCTGCTGCGGATAGCCCTGCTGACCCTGGGCGTAGCCGTACCCGCCGGCCTGCTGCGGCTGTTGCGGCTGGACCTGCTGGGGCTGCGGCTGCTGGCCGTACTGCACCTGCTGGGGCATCTGCTGCTGCGGATAACCCTGCTGGCCCTGGGCGTAGCCGTCGTACCCGGGGTCACCCGGCTGCCACGGCTGCGCGCCCTGGGGCTGGTAGCCCCCGCCCAGGTCAGTCATCGATCCCCTTAAGCCGATCCGGCAAGTCTCTCGAACCGGCGTGCTAGCGGCACGCCCGGAGGGAGACGTTACCGTACCGCAGAGTACGTCCCGATTGGCCCGGCTCCCCCTCAACCGCCCCCGGCGGCCGGAGACCGGTCGGCGGCGCGCGCCGCCTGACGGGTGTTGAACTCCGCGACGTTGCGCTGGTGCTGCTCGAAGCTGTCGGTGAAGCGGGTGTCCCCCTTGGCCACCGTGACGAAGTAGAGCCAGTCCCCCTCGGCGGGCTGGACGGCCGCCTGGAGGCCGTCCCGGCCGGGGTTGGCGATCGGGGTCGGCGGCAGGCCCTGGTGCAGGTAGGTGTTGAAGGGCGAGTCCAGCTTGGTGTCGGTGGCGGTGGTGGTCAGGGTGGATCGGCCCAGCGCGTAGTTGATGGTCGAGTCGAACTGCAGCGGCATCTGCTTCGCCAGCCGGTTGAGCACCACCCGCGCGACCTTGGCCATGTCCTCCGCGTTGTCCGCCTCGCCCTGCACCAGGCTGGCGATGGTGACCAGCTCGTACGGGCTGCGCCCGAGCGCACCGGCCACCGTCTCCAGCTCGTCCGCCTGCTGGGCCTTGGCGGCCTGCCGGACCATCTGCTGGAGCAGGCCGAGCGCACCGGTCTCCCCGGTGACGGGGTAGGTGGAGGGGAAGAGGTAGCCCTCCGGGTTCCCCTTGGCCTCGGGCGGCAGGCCCAGCTCACCGGCCTGCTGCTCGGCCACCCCCCGGGTCGTCCCCTCGGCGAGGTTGAGCTTCTGGTCCACCGCGGTGTAGATCCGCTCGGCCCGCCAGCCCTCGGGGATGGTCAGCGCGTTGGCGTTGCCCGGGTCCAGCAGCACGTTCAGTGCGGAGGCGGCCGGCAGCCGTTGGCGCAGGGTGTAGGTGCCGGGCTGGATGGTGTTGCCCGCCGGGCTCTTGGCGGCCGCCTCGGTGAAGGCCCGGGTGCTGGCCACCACGCCCTGCTTCACCAGCACCTGGCCGATCTGGGTCAGGGTGGCGCCCTGCACCACCGAGACCTGGACGCTCCCGCTGCCGGAGCCGCCGAAGTCGGCCGCCCGGACGGGTTCGTTCCGGGGCCACCACAGGTAGCCGGCCAGCACGGCCGCGCCGAGCACCCCCGCCAGCGCCAGCACGCTCAGGCAGCAGGCCAGGCCGGAGCGCAGCCGGCGCGGGTCGTACGGCTCCCCGCCGGGCCCGGGGCCCGGCACCCCGCCCTCGGGCTCCTGCACCGGCGCGCCCAGGTGACCGGGCGTCAGACCGCCCGTCAGGCCCGGCGCGGTGTACGGATCGGTCACGGCCTCGTCCCCTCCGGCTGGTCCCCGGCAAATGCGGAACGGGACACCCGCGGCGTACTGCGGGTGCCCCGTCCGGGACGCTATTGCACGATCATCAGCCGACCGGCACGACGCTCTCACCAGGGGGCCGGCCGCTCACCCGTTCGGTCTCCAGGGCGTTCTGCAGGATCACCACGGCGGCTGCCTGGTCGATCACCGAGCGGCCCTTCTTGGAGTTCCGGCCGGAGGCCCGCAGGCCCTGGGCGGCGGTGACGGTGGTCATCCGCTCGTCCACCAGACGGACCGTCACCGGGTAGACCAGCACGGCCAGCCGGTCCGCGTACTCGCGGACCTTGGCGGCGGCCGGGCCCTCCTTGCCGCTCAGCGAGCGCGGCAGGCCGACCACCACCTCGATGGCGTCGTACTCGTCCACGATCGCCTTCAGCCTGGCCTGGGACCGGCCCCCCGCCGGGACCGTCTCCACCGGGGTGGCGATCAGCCCGTCCGGGTCGCAGCTCGCGACCCCGATCCGGGCGTCCCCCACGTCCACGGCGATCCGACGGCCCCGGCGGAAGACCTTCTCCTCCTGAGGCTCCATCAGCGGGCGCGCTCCGCGACCAGGCCCTTGACGGCGGCGATCGCCTCGTCCAGGGCGGCCGGGTTGGTGCCACCGCCCTGGGCGACGTCGTCCTTGCCGCCACCGCCGCCGCCGAGGGTCTTGGCGGCGACCTTGACCAGCTCACCGGCCTTGACGCCGCGCGAGCGGGCGTCCTCGTTGGTGGCGATCACGGTCAGCGGGCGGTCGTTGGCCACCGTGAAGGCGGCGACCACGGCCGGGCGGGCGCCGAGCCGGGCCCGGACGTCCAGGACCAGCTTGCGCAGGTCGTCGGCGCCGGTGCCGTCGGCCACCCGGGCCGCGACCACCGAGACGCCCTGCACGTCCTCGGCGCCCGAGGCGAGGCCGGCGGCCAGCGCCAGCACCTTCTCGGCGCGGAAGCGCTCGATCTCCTTCTCGGCGTCCTTGAGCTTGGCGAGCATCCCGGAGATCTTCTCCGGCAGCTCCTCCGGGCGGCCCTTGACCAGCTCGGTGAGCTGGGCCACCACGGTGTGCTCCTTGGCCAGGAACTTGTACGCGTCGGCGCCGACCAGCGCCTCGACCCGGCGGACACCCGCACCGATCGAGGACTCGCCGAGCAGCTTCACCAGGCCCAGCTGGGCGGTGTTGCCGACGTGGGTGCCACCGCAGAGCTCCTTGGAGAAGTCCCCGATGGTGACCACGCGCACCGAGTCGCCGTACTTCTCGCCGAACATCGCGATGGCGCCGGCCTTGCGGGCCTGGTCCATCGTCATGACCTCGGCGGTGACCTCGAGTTCCCGGGTCAGCACGTCGTTGATCTTCTGCTCGACGTCCACCAGCACCGAGCCCGGCACGGCGGCCGGCGAGCCGAAGTCGAAGCGGAAGCGGCCCGGGGCGTTCTCCGAACCGGCCTGCGCGGCGGTCGGGCCGAGCGCGTCGCGCAGCGCCTGGTGGGTCAGGTGGGTGGCCGAGTGCGCGCGGGCGATGGCCCGGCGGCGGTCCAGGTCGATCTGGGTGTACGCGGCGGCGCCGAGCACCACCTCGCCGACCACGACCGTGCCCTTGTGCACCGTGACGCCCGGCACCGGGGCCTGCACGTCGCGGACCTCGATCACCGCGCCGGAGTCCAGCCGGATCCGGCCCTGGTCGGCCAGCTGGCCACCGCCCTCGGCGTAGAACGGGGTGCGGTCGAGCACGACCTCGACCTCGTCGCCCTCGTGCGCGGCCGGCGCGGAGACGCCGTCGACCAGCAGGCCGACCACGGTCGACTCGCCGTGCGAGTCGGTGTAGCCGGTGAAGACGGTCGCGCCGGAGCGGTCGGCCACCTCGCGGTAGGCGGAGACGTCGGCGTGGCCGTGCTTCTTCGCCTTGGCGTCGGCCTTGGCCCGGTCCCGCTGCTCCTTCATCAGGCGGCGGAAGCCGTCCTCGTCCACCGAGAGGCCCTGCTCGGCGGCCATCTCCAGGGTGAGGTCGATCGGGAAGCCGTAGGTGTCGTGCAGCTGGAAGGCCTTGTCACCGGAGAGCACGGCGGAGCCGGCCGACTTGGTCTCGGCGACCGCGCCGTCCAGGATCGTGGTGCCCGAGCGCAGCGTCTGGAGGAAGGAGACCTCCTCGGCGACGATCACGGTGGTGATCCGCTCGCGCTCCTTCTCCAGCTCCGGGTACTGCGGGGCCATCGCCTCGATGGTGACGTCGGTCAGGCGCTTGGCGACCGGGTCGGTGGCACCGAGCAGGCGCATGTTGCGGATCGCGCGGCGCAGGATGCGGCGCAGCACGTAGCCGCGGCCCTCGTTGCCCGGGGTCACGCCGTCGGAGACCAGCATCACCGAGGTGCGGATGTGGTCGGCGACCACCCGGAGCGAGACGTCGGAGCGCTCGGCCGCACCGTAGGTGTGGCCGGTCAGCTCGGCGGCGCGGTCCAGGATGTGCCGGGTGGTGTCGATCTCGAAGAGGTTGTCGACGCCCTGCAGGATGGTGGCCAGGCGCTCCAGGCCGAGGCCGGTGTCGATGTTCTGGCTGGGCAGGTCACCGAGGATCGGGAAGTCGTCCTTGCCCGAGCCGGCGCCGCGCTCGTACTGCATGAAGACCAGGTTCCAGATCTCCATGTAGCGCTCGCCGTTGACCGCCGGGCCGCCCTCCTCGCCGTAGGCGGGGCCGCGGTCGTAGTTGATCTCCGAGCACGGGCCGCACGGGCCGGGGACGCCCATCGACCAGAAGTTGTCGGCCTTGCCCAGGCGCTGGATGCGCTCGGCCGGGACGCCGATCTTGTCCCGCCAGATCGCCTCGGCCTCGTCGTCGTCCTGGTAGACGGTGATCCAGAGCTTCTCCGGCTCCAGGCCGTAGCCGCCGTCGGCGACGGAGGTGGTCAGCAGCTCCCACGCGTAGCTGATGGCCCCCTCCTTGAAGTAGTCGCCGAAGGAGAAGTTGCCGCACATCTGGAAGAAGGTGCCGTGCCGGGTGGTCTTGCCGACCTCCTCGATGTCCGGGGTCCGGACGCACTTCTGCACGCTGGTGGCGCGCGGGAAGGGCGGCTTGACCTCGCCGAGGAAGTAGGGCTTGAACGGCACCATGCCGGCCGGGACCAGCAGCAGGGTGGGGTCGTCGGCGACCAGGGAGGCCGACGGCACGACGGTGTGGCCGCGCTCCTCGAAGAAGCGCAGCCACCGGCGGCGGATCTCTGCCGACTCCATCATTGGTCCTTCCGGTTGGGGCCGCCGGGCAGCTCCGGGAGCTGACGCGGCGTCGAATCCATGTCTGAGGGGGTGGTGCGGGCACTGCCGGGACGGGGGCGCTGGGCGGCGGCCGGGGAGCCCGGTGCCGCCTTGATAGCTCGCGCCGCGCCGATCGCCGGGTCCGCCGCCGCGCCGCGCAGCGCCCGGCGGCGCGGGGGCTCGACCACGGCGGTGCCGTCCAGGCCCAGGTCGTCGCGGAGCTGCCGCTCCCGCTCGGTCATGCCGGCCCGCACGTCGGCGGCGAACTGCTTGGCGGCGTCGCCGAGTTGGAGCGCGCCACGGGCAGCGGTGCCGGAGAGGCTGTCCGGGGTCATCCGGTGCACGGCCTCGTTGGCCTTGTTCATCGCCCAGACGGTGGCGCCCGCGCCGACCGCCATCCAGAAGATCCGTCGCACCATCGCCGTCAGCCCTTCACCGCGCGGCGCAGCCGGCCGACCAGCCCGCCCCGGCGGGGGGCGGTGGCGGCCCGGACCTCGGCCCGGATCAGCCGGGCCAGCTCCTCGCGCTCGCCGGACTGCTGGGGCACCGTCAGGCCGGCCTGCTGGCGGGAGACCGCCTTGCGCACGCCGTAGGAGAAGGCGGCCATCTTCACCAGCGGGCCGCCGAGGGTGGCGGCCACCGTGGAGGAGAGCGCGTTGGCGTTGGCGGCGGCGTCCTGCACGTTGGCGGTGATCTCGTCCACCCGCTCCAGCTGCTCGTTGGCGCTGCGCACGGCGGTGCCGGCGTCGGTCAGCAGGGGCACGGCCTGCTCGGTGACGGCGGCCACCAGTACGGTCGCCTCCCGGAGCACCTTGGAGAGCCGTACCAGGACGACCGCGAGCAGGGTGACCAGGACCGCCCAGAACACGGCGACCAGCAAGCCGACCAGCTCTCCCACGGACACCTTGCGCGCTCCCTCGCCGTCAGCCCCACTTCTCCGGGTTGAACCCTACCGCGATTCGCCGGACGGATTGCCTGCGGCACCCGGCTCGACCCGGGCCCGACCTGGGCTCGACCCGGGCCCGGCCCGGGTCCACGGGCCAGTAACCCGTCACCCCGTCACCTCGTTGAGCGGGTGGTCCGCAGGGTGCGGGCCTTGACCTGGCCACGGGGGCGGCGCGGTGCGCACCGGATCGACGTGCAGTGACTCACCCGGCCACCGGCTGCCCGCCGAGCTGACCAGCTTCGTCGGCCGGGAGGCCGAACTCGCCGAGCTGGCCGAGCTGCTGACGCACGCCCGGCTGGTCACCGTGACCGGCCCGGGCGGGGTGGGCAAGACCCGGCTGGCGCTGCGCGCGGCGGCAGCCGCGTCCCACCGGTACGCCGACGGCGTGCGGCTGGTGGAGCTGGCCGGGGTGCGCGGCCCGCAGCTGCTCGGCCACGCGGTGCTGGAGGCGCTGCGGCTGCCGGACTCCACCACCCGCGCCCCGGAGGACGTGCTGGCCGAGGAGCTGGCCGACCGCGAGCTGCTGCTGGTGCTGGACGGCTGCGAGCACCTGGTCGAGGCCTGCGCGGCGCTGACCGACCGCCTGCTGCGGGCCGCGCCCGGCCTGCGGGTGCTGGCCACCGGCCGGGAGGTGCTCGGGGTGGCGGGCGAGCGGCTCCACCCGCTGGCCCCGCTGCCGGTGCTGGACGGACGGGACGGTCACGAGGGTCCGGGCCGGCTCCCGGCGGCGGTGCGGCTGTTCGCCGACCGGGCCGGCGCGGTGGTGCCGGGTTTCGAGGTGGACGACCGCAACCTCGCCGAGGTGGCCCGGCTCTGCCGCCGGCTGGACGGCATCCCGCTGGCGGTGGAGCTGGCCGCCGGTCGGCTGCGGGCGCTCTCGGTGGAGCAGATCACCACCCGGCTGGACGACCGCTTCAAGCTGCTGGTCGGCGGTTCGCGCTCCGGCCCGGAGCGGCACCGGACGCTGCGCACCACGATCGGCTGGAGCCATGAACTCTGCTCCTCGCAGGAACGTTTGCTCTGGGCCCGGCTCTCCGTCTTCACCGGCGGCTTCGACCTGGAGGCGGTGGAGTACGTGTGCGCCGGGGAGGGCCTGGTGGGTGACGAACTCCTGGACCTGGTCGGCGAGTTGATCGCCAAGTCGGTGCTGTTGCGGGAGCACGGCCCGCTCGGCGTCCGGTACCGGCTGCTGGACACCCTGCGCGAGTACGGCGCCCAGTGGCTGCGGGCCAGCGGCGAGGAGCAGCGGCTGCGCCGCCGCCACCGGGACTGGTACCTCGGGGTGGCCACCTGGGGCGAGCTGGAGTGGTTCGGCCCCCGGCAGCCGGAGACCGCCGAGCGGACCAGGGCGGCCCACTCCAACCTCCGCGGCGCGCTGGAGTTCTGCCTCTCCGAGCCGGGCGAGGAGCAGCTCGCCCTGCTGCTGGCCGGCACCCTGTGGTTCTACTGGGTCGGCTCCGGCCACCTGGGCGAGGGCCGGCACTGGCTGGACCGCGCCCTGGCGCTGGCCCCCGAGCCGACCGAGGCCCGGGCCAAGGCGCTCTGGGTGACGGGCTACCTGGCCACCCTCCAGGGCGATCTGCACCGGGCCCGCCCGGCGCTGGCCGAGTGCCACCGCCAGGCGGTGGAGACCGGGGACGACCGGGCGCTCGCCTACGCGGTCCACCGGCAGGGCTGCGCCGCCCTGATCGGTGACGAACTCGCCCGCGCCACCGAGCTGTTCGAGGAGGCGCTGTGGCACTACGAGACGATCGGCGAGCTGAACAGCAACGTGCTGATGGCGATGTTCGAGCTCGGCGTGGCCCACCTCTTCCAGGGCGAGACCGAGCGCGGCACCATCTGGCTGGAGAAGGTCCGGGAGGTCTGCGAGGAGTACGGCGAGCAGTGGGCCTACGCCTACGGCCGCTACGCGATGGCCTACGCGGCCTGGCTCGCCGGCGACCTGCGGCAGGCGCGGGCGCACGCCCGTGAGTGCGTCCGGCTGAACCACCTGTTCCGCGACCTGCTCGGCGTGGTGCTGGCGCTGGACGTGCTGGCGGTGCTGGAGACCGAGGGCCCGGACCCGGACCCGTACGAGGCCGCCGTGCTGCTCGGCGCGGCGCACCGGACCTGGCGGGCGGTGGGCAAGCCGTTCTGCGGCTCCGTCACCTTCAACACCCCGCACCGCACCGGCCTGGAGCGGGCCCGGGCCGCCCTGACCGAGCAGGAGTTCACCGGGGCGTTCGAGCTGGGCGCGGCCCTCGACCTCGACCGGGCGGCGGCCCGGGTGGCCGCCCGCCGCACCGCCCGCCGGGCCGGGAACGGGCCGAGCCCCGCAGCCGGAAGGCTGCGGGGCTCGGCTCTGCCTGCGGCAGGTCAGCGCGAGTAGTACTCGACGACCAGCTGCTCGTCGCAGATCACGGGGACCTCACGACGCTGCGGGGCGCGGTCCAGGCGGAAGGCCAGGGCGCGGAGGTTGACCTCGAGGTACTTCGGGGTCTGACCCTCACCCGCGTTGCCACCCTCACGGGCGACGACGAACGGGGTCTTCTCCTTGCTACGGTCACGCACGGTGACGACGTAGCCCGGCTTCAGCTGGAACGACGGCTTGTTGACCTTGCCACCGTTGACCTCGATGTGGCCGTGGACGACCATCTGACGGGCCTGGTAGATGGTGCGGGCGATGCCCGAACGCAGGACCAGCGAGTCGAGACGGGTCTCGAGCTCGGCGATCAGCGCCTCACCGGTCTTGCCCTCGGTCTTCTTGGCACGGTCGAACGCCCGGGCCATCTGCTTCTCGCTCAGGTCGTACTGGGCGCGCAGACGCTGCTTCTCGGTCAGACGGACCTTGTAGTCAGAGTTCTGCTTGCGGCCACGGCCGTGCTGGCCGGGCGGGTACGGACGAGCCTCGAAGTACTTGACGGACTTCGGGGTCAGCGGGATGCCAAGGGCACGCGCGATCTTGACCTTGGGACGCTTCTGGTTCGCCATGGCGACCATTACCTCTTTCAGTGTGCGAATACGGCTTCACCAGGTGTTGACGGAGGTTGCTCCTCGCGACCCGGAGAAAAACCGCCCGCGTGACGGACGGTCAGCCGCTCTCCGCAGCCGGGCACTACTGTGCTTGCACACGTTCGGCCCACCGCCGGGAAGATGATGGGCCACCCGCGACACCGAAACCGGTGCGCAACGCTCCTGGGAGTCCACGAGGGACTCCGGGCCACCGTCCCGCTGGTGCGGCCGGTCGGTCAGCCGGAGCTCACCGCCGGGCCCGGGACAGGGCACTCCGGGTAACTGTACAGGACTACTGATCGCCCCTGAGCCGGGCCCGGGTCCACTCCACGGTGTCCGCGTAGCGGGCCTCGCCACCGCGCCTGGTGGGCTGGTAGTACTCCTTGCCGTGCACCGCGTCCGGTGCGTACTGCTGCCTGGCGATGCCCTCGGGCCGGTCGTGCGGGTAGGTGTACCCCTGGGCGTGGCCGAGCTTGGCCGCCCCCTTGTAGTGGCCGTCCCGCAGGTGCGGCGGCACCGCGCCGGCCAGACCGGCCCGCACGTCGGCCAGTGCCGCGTCGATGGCCAGGTAGGCCGCGTTCGACTTGGGGGCCAGGGCCAGCGCGATGGCGGCCTGGCTGAGGATGATCCGGGCCTCCGGGAAGCCGATCAGGGCCACCGCCTGGGCCGCCGCGACGGCGGTCTGGAGCGCGGTCGGGTCGGCCAGGCCGACGTCCTCGCTGGCCGAGATCATCAGCCGCCGGGCGATGAAGCGCGGGTCCTCGCCGGCCTCGATCATCCGGGCCAGGTAGTGCAGGGTGGCGTCCACGTCGCTGCCCCGGATCGACTTGATCAGGGCGCTGGCCACGTCGTAGTGCTGGTCGCCGTCCTTGTCGTAGCGGACCGCCGCCTGGTTCACCGCCGTCTCGGTGGTGGCCAGGGTGATCTCGGCCTCGCCCTTCTCCAGCGCCGCCCCGGCCGCCGCCTCCAAGGTGGTCAGCGCCCGCCGGGCGTCTCCCCCGGCCAGCCGGACCAGGTGGTCCTCGGCCTCCTGACCGAGCGTCACCTCGCCGCCCAGGCCGCGCTCGTCCGTCACCGCCCGGCGCAGCAGCGCCCGGACGTCCTCGTCGGTCAGCGACTCCAGGGTGAGCAGCAGCGAGCGGGAGAGCAGCGGGGAGATCACCGAGAAGTACGGGTTCTCGGTGGTGGCGGCGATCAGGGTGACCCAGCGGTTCTCCACCGCCGGGAGCAGCGAGTCCTGCTGGGCCTTGGAGAAGCGGTGGATCTCGTCCAGGAAGAGCACCGTCTCCCGGCCGGACATCCCGACCGCGCGCCGGGCGCCGTCGATCACCGCCCGGACCTCCTTGACCCCCGCGGTGATCGCCGAGAGCTCGACGAACCGGCCCTCCACCGCCTGGCTGATCACGTGCGCCAGGGTGGTCTTGCCGGTGCCGGGCGGGCCCCAGAGGATCACCGAGCTGGTGGCCGCCGGGCCGCGCGAGTTGGCCACCAGGCGGCGCAGCGGGGAGCCGTCCCTGAGCAGCTGCCGCTGGCCGGCCACCTCGTCGATGGTGCGCGGGCGCATCCGCACGGCGAGCGGGGCCCGGCCGGGCTCCTGGGCCTGGCGTTCCTCGGCGGCGGCGGTGAAGAGGTCCGGTTCCACGCTGTGAAGCGTATGCCAGCCGGCGGACAGTTCAG
Source organism: Kitasatospora sp. NPDC096147 (assembly GCF_044763225.1). Taxonomy (NCBI): domain Bacteria; kingdom Bacillati; phylum Actinomycetota; class Actinomycetes; order Kitasatosporales; family Streptomycetaceae; genus Kitasatospora; species Kitasatospora sp. NPDC096147. The sequence goes on from NZ_JBIWFX010000020.1 coordinate 94,692, forward strand.
TCGGTCAGCTTGGCGGCGTGGTCGGGCACGTACTTCTGCAGGTCGCGCGGAGGCCGCTGGTACCCCTGGCCCGGCGGGCGGGGCGGCAGCTGCACGGACGGCGGGCTGACCTCGTGGTACGGGACGGTGGAGAGCAGGTGGGCGATCATGTTGATCCGGGCCCGGCGCTTGTCGTCGCTCTCCACCACGTGCCAGGGGGACTCCGGGATGTCGGTGTAGACGAACATCTCGTCCTTGGCCCGGGAGTACTCCTCCCAGCGGGAGATCGACTCGGTGTCCATCGGCGAGAGCTTCCAGCGCCGCATCGGGTCCTCCAGCCGGTCCCGGAAGCGCTTCTCCTGCTCGGTGTCGCTGACCGAGAACCAGTACTTGCGCAGCATGATCCCGGCCTCGATCAGCATCCGCTCGAAGGTCGGGCACTGGTGCAGGAACTGCCAGTACTCCTCCGGCGTGCAGAAGCCCATCACCTTCTCCACCCCGGCCCGGTTGTACCAGCTCCGGTCGAACAGCACGATCTCCCCGGCGGCCGGCAGCTGCTCCACGTACCGCTGGAAGTACCACTGGCTGCGCTGGCGCTCGGTCGGCGCCGGCAGGGCGGCGATCCGGGCCACCCGGGGGTTCAGGTACTCGGTGACCCGCTTGATCGCGCCGCCCTTGCCGGCCGCGTCCCGCCCCTCGAAGACCACCACCAGCCGGACGCCCTCGGCCCGCACCCACTCCTGGAGCTTCACCAGCTCGCCCTGGAGGTGGAGCAGCTCGCGCTCGTACGGCTTCTTGGGGAGCCTCGTCGTGCTCTTCGGCTTGGGGGACTTCGGCGCCATCCGGCCCTCCGCTCACGGGTGCTGATGGGCACTCACGTTACGGCGGATCAGGCGGGGCCGCAGGTCGGCCGGGGCGGGAGGCGGGCGCGTCGCGGGTGCCGGGGACCGGCCGTCCCCTGTGCTGCCGGTACCGGGCCCCGCGACGGGTGGCCCACTCTGCACCAGCCCCCGGGCACCGGTCCAATTCCCGCCTCCATAACCTGGTGGCATGGACATCGACACCCGGCTGCTCCGCTCCTTCGCCGTGGTCCACGAGGAGGGGCAGCTCACCGCCGCCGCCTCCCGGCTGCTGATCTCGCAGCCCGCCCTGACCAAGCAGGTCCGCCAGTTGGAGGCCCTGCTGGGCGTCCGGCTCTTCGAGCGCACCCGGACCGGCGTCACGCCCACCCCGGCCGGCCGGGAGCTGGCCCGCCGCGCCCCCGGCCTGCTGGGCGACTGGGACGCCGCCGTCCGGGGCGTCCGGCACGCGGCCACCGAGGCGGAGGGGCTGCTCCGGGTCGGCTTCGAGGGCGCCACCGTCAACCTGGTCGGGCTGGCCACCATGACCGAGTTCGAACGGCGGATGCCCGGCTGGCAGGCCCGGATGCGGCAGAACAACTGGTTCGACGTCAGCTCCGGCCTGGCCGGCGGCGAGATCGACCTCGCCCTCTGGCACGCCCCCGCCGAGCTCGCCCCCGAGTTCACCGGCGAGCTGCTCGGCGTCTCGCCCCGGATCGCGGTCCTGTCCGCCGCCCACCCGCTGGCCGGGCGCGAGCGGATCGACGTCACCGAGCTCTTCGACGACCCCTTCGTCGCCATCCCCGCCGAGGCCGGCTTCTGGCGCGACTACTGGCTCGGCGCCCCCGAACGGGCCGGCCACCCGGCCCGGATCGGCGCCGTCGTGCACAACGCCGACGAGTGGCTGGCGGCCGTGGCCTGCGGGCAGGGCATCGGCCTCGCCCCCGAGGCGATGCGGCGGCTGGCCCCGCGCCCCGACGTGGTCTACCGCGACGTCGACGGCCTCGCACCGAGCCACGTCGGGCTGTACTGGCTGCGCGAGCGGCCGTGCACACCGGCGATGGCCGCCTTCGTCGAGAGCTGCCGCAGCACCTTCGCGCTGTAGTCGCGCGGGCCCCGGCGCTTCGCGCCAACGGAACCAGGCAGGTGCCCAGGGGCGCGAGGAACTGCGCGAAGCGGAAGACGGCGACCCGTGTGCCGGGCACGGACAACCACCTGCAAGTGAGCGTTCGCACCCGGCAATCGGGAAGTCGCCCCCACTGCGCGCAGTTCCCCGCGCCCTGCGTCGCTGCCTGGTGGCCCACTTGCCCAAGCGGCCCCGCCGGTTCGCCCAGGGGTCCGGGACGTGGACGGGACAGCGGGCCCTGCCGGGTGGGACCTCGGGACGGCCAGGGTGGGGGCATCCGAAGCTGACGGAGGATCACCATGACCGCCGCCCCGCCCACCACCAACGACCACGGCACGGACGTCGACCCGCACGACCTGGCGATGGTCGCCTTCCGCTCCGACCCCGCCCGCCGGGCCCGCGACTGCCTGCTCGCCGTCAACTCGGGCATGCGGAGCGGCTACGCAGCCCTCAAGGCCGAGCTGACCCCACGGCTCGGCCCGGTGATCGTGGTGGAGAACGACGCCCGGGGCGGGCGCTACACCCTGGTGCACCGGGACGAGCGGGAGAGCCTGCACCCGGTGGCCGAGGAGTTCGCGCTGGCCAAGTCCGTCGCGCACGTGCCGCTCGGCCTGTTCTCGCTGCTCGCCCCCTACCTGACCGGCGCGGCCGGCACCGATGCCTGGGCGGCCCCGCTGCGGGGGTACGCGGAGACCCTCGCCACCGCCCGCCGCGAGCTCCACCAGGCGGGCCTGCCCGCCGAGTTGGCGGCCTCCTCGGGGCGGATCCTGGACGCGGCCCTGGCCTTCGCCGATCGCTCGGTGGCGGCGGGCGGCTTCACCGTCGCGTCCTTCACCGACTTCAGCGGCTCGGTGTACACCGACATCCGCACCAACATGACGCACGCCGCCCGGGCCCAGATCGCCGGGGTCGGCGAGCTGCTGCCCCGCTGGCGGCGGCGGATCGGCGAGCGGGAGTGGTCCGACCTGTACGTGGTGGTGCTGTCGATCTGGACCACCGCCGTGCTCAACCAGAACACGATCATCATCCGCCGCTTCATGGACCCGGCCCAGGTCGCCACCCACCTGCTGGACGTGCCGACCGCACAGCTGCCCGCCGATCCGGTCGCCACCGCGCTGGACAACCTGGCCAGGATCGTCCAGGACAACGTGGCGGCCGAGCTGGTCTTCCCGGTCGACCAGGCGGTCGCCGACGCCCTCAAGGGCCGGCAGGACCTGCTCTCCGACACCATCCTGGAGCAGCTCTCCTGCCCGTACCGGGGCCGGGCCGCATGAACCCGTGGGCGGCCGCCGCCGCCCTGGCCCTGCTCGCGGCCAACCTCCGCGCGGCCGTCACCGTCCTGCCGCCGCTGCTGCCCGACCTCGGCGTGACCGGGGCCGCCGCGAGCGTCCTGACCACCCTGCCGGTGCTCTGCCTGGCCCTGCTCGCCCCCTGCGCCGTCCCGCTGGCCGACCGCTTCGGCACCGGCTCCGCCCTCACCGGGGCGATGGCGCTCCTGACGGCCGGCCAGCTCCTGCGGGCCGCCCCCGGGGCCCCGGCGCTGTACGCCGGCACCGCCCTGGCGGGCGCGGGCATCGCGATCGGCAACGTGCTGCTGCCCGCCGTGGTCAAGCAGCGCTTCCCCGCCCGGACCGGCCCCGCCACCGGCCTCGCGATGACCGCGATGACCGCCACCGCCGCGCTGGCCGCCGCCCTGAGCGTCCCGCTCGCCCACGCCGCCGGCCCCGGCCCGGCCCTCGCCCTCTGGGCCGCCCCGGCCCTGGCGGCCGCGCTGTTCCCGAGCGCCCGCACCCGGTCACCGGACGAGGGCACCGGGCACCACCCCGGCGGCGCCACCGCACCGGGCCGGACGGGCGGCAGCCCTGCCACCGGACGGGCGGCGGACCTCCCGGCCGGAAGATCGGGCAGCCGCCACCGAGCACCGGTCCGACCGAAGGGCAGCGCCACCGAGCAGACCGCCGACGCCGCGCCGTCCCTGCTCCGCGAGCCGCTCGCCCTCGCCGTCGCCGGCTTCCTCGGGCTGGTCTCCCTGGTGTTCTACGTGCTGACCGCCTGGCTGCCGCAGCTGATGCGGGATCAGGGCCACGACCCGGCCCGGGCCGGGCTGATGGTCTCGGTCTTCCTACTGGTCGGCATCCCGCTGGGCCTGGGCACCCCCGTCCTCGCCGCCCGGCTGCCGGACCAGCGCCCGCTGGCGGCGGCCGTCGGGGCCGCCACCGGCCTCGGGCTGGCCGGGCTGCTGCTGGTGCCGCAGGCGGCCTGGCTCTGGGTGGTGCTGCTCGGGGTGGCCAACGGTCTCGGCTTCCCGCTCGCCGTCACGCTGCTGGGCCTGCGCACCCCGGACCCGGCCACCGCCGCCCGGCTCTCCGCACTGGCCCAGTCGGCGGGCTACGGGCTGGCCGCGCTCGGCCCGCTGACGGTGGGTCTGCTGCACGGCGCCACCGGAGGGTGGACGGTGCCGCTGCTCCTGCTGCTGGCGCTGGTCCTTCCCGAGACCGCGCTCGGGCTGACGGCCGCCGCGCCGGGCTTGCTCGGAGCGGGACCGGCCGGGCCCCGGCCCGCGCGGCGCGGGGCCACCCGGGCCCGGCGTCAGAGCGCGCCGAACGGCTCCGGGTAGCGGCAGTGACCGGTCGGGGTGGAGCCGTTGGCGCCCGGGAGGCGGAGCGCCTGGAAGTATCCGTCGGGCACCTCGAAGGGCCCGGTCACCTGGTGCTCGGTGGCCGGCGTGAAGCCGAACTGACCGTAGTACTCCGGGTCCCCGAGCACCACCACCAGCTGCTCCCCCGCGGCTGTGGCGGCGTCCAGCACGGCCTGCACCAGCTGCTGCCCGACCCCCTGCCGCTGCCACTCGGGCGCGACCGCCACCGGGGCCAGCGCGAGCGCCGCGCCCTCGCCGACCTCCAGCCGGGTGAGCAACGCGTGCCCGACCACCAGGTTGCGCTCGTCCACCGCCACCACCGAGAGGTCCGGCAGCCAACACCGGTCCCGGCGCAGCGCGTCGACCAGGTCGGCCTCGTCCGGGCCCGGGAAGGCGGCCATGTGCACCCGTCTGGTCGCGGGGGCGTCCTCGGGGAGCTCGACTCTGGTGCTGACGGTCATCGTTGTTCCTTCCACGCCTTTGTGGACCCACGCCTTGGTGGACGAGAGAGCGGCCCCGGCGGTTGCGACGATCTCGCATCCACCGGGGCCACGATGCTACTGAAGCCTCGTCAGGACTCCTTCGGGGCCTCCGACTTGGCGGCGGCCGCGGCGGCGACCTCGGACTTCGGCTTGGCGTCGACACCGGCCTCCCGGCGCTGGGCCGGGGTGATCGGGGTCGGGGCGCCGGTCAGCGGGTCACCGCCGGTCGAGGTCTTCGGGAAGGCGATGACGTCACGGATGGTGTCGTACCCACCGAGCAGGGTGACGATACGGTCCAGGCCGAAGGCGACACCACCGTGCGGCGGCGGGCCGTAGTTGAAGGCGTCCAGCAGGAAGCCGAACTGCGACTGGGCCTCCTCCTCGCTGAGGCCGATCGCGTCGAACGCGCGCTTCTGCACGTCCCGCTGGTGGATACGGATCGAACCGCCGCCCAGCTCCGAGCCGTTGAGCACCAGGTCGTAGGCGTTGGAGAGCGCCGAGCCCGGGTCGGTGTCGAAGGTGGCCAGCGACTCGGCGGTCGGCGCGGTGAAGGGGTGGTGCACCGCGTGCCAGCCCTGGAACTCGCCCTTGTCGTCCTCGATCGGCTCGAACATCGGGAAGTCGACCACCCAGAGGAAGGCCCACTGCGACTCGTCGATCAGCTCGCAGCGGCGGCCGATCTCCAGCCGGGCCGCGCCGAGCAGCTCCTGCGAGGCGGTCTTCTTGCCGGCCGCGAAGAACACCGCGTCGCCCGGCTTGGCGCCGGCCGCGGCGGCCAGACCGGCCAGGTGCTCCTCGGACAGGTTCTTGGCCACCGGGCCGCGCAGCTCGCCGGTCTCGGCGTCCACCAGCACGTAGGCCAGGCCGCGGGCGCCGCGCGCCTTGGCCCAGTCCTGCCAGGCGTCCAGCTGCTTGCGCGGCTGGGAGGCGCCACCGGGCATCACCACGGCGCCGACGTACGGGGCCTGGAAGACCCGGAACTCGGTGCCCGCGAAGTACTCGGTGAGGTCGGTGAGCTCCTGGCCGAAGCGGACGTCCGGCTTGTCCGAGCCGTAGCGGTTCATCGCGTCGGCGTAGGTCATCCGGGGCAGCGGGTTCGGGAGCTCGTAGCCGTGCACCTCGGACCAGATCCGGGAGACGACCTTCTCGCCGAGGGCCAGGATGTCCTCCTGGTCGACGAACGAGGCCTCGATGTCCAGCTGGGTGAACTCCGGCTGGCGGTCGGCGCGGAAGTCCTCGTCCCGGAAGCAGCGGGCGATCTGGTAGTACCGCTCCATGCCGGCCACCATCAGCAGCTGCTTGAAGAGCTGCGGCGACTGCGGCAGGGCGTACCAGTGACCCGGCTGGAGCCGGACGGGCACCAGGAAGTCGCGGGCGCCCTCCGGGGTGGAGCGGGTCAGGTACGGGGTCTCGATGTCGAGGAAGTCGTTCTCCTCCATCACCGTGCGGATGATGTGGTTGACCTTCGAGCGCAGCCGCAGCGCGCGGGCCGGGCCCTCGCGGCGCAGGTCCAGGTAGCGGTAGCGGAGGCGGACCTCCTCGTTGACCGTGCCGGGCTCGTACTCGGCGACCTGGAACGGCAGCGCGGCGGCCTCGGAGAGCACCTCCAGGGCGCCGACCACGACCTCGATCCCGCCGGTCGGGATCTCCGGGTTCTCGTTGCCCTCCGGGCGGACCCGGACCTCACCGACCACCTTGACGCAGTACTCGGAGCGCAGGTCCCCGATCGCCTCCAGGTCGCGGGCCACGATCTGCACGGTGCCGGAGGCGTCGCGGAGGTCGATGAAGGCCACACCGCCGTGGTCGCGGCGGCGGGCGACCCAGCCGGCCAGGGTGACGGTGGTGCCGGCGTGCTCCGCGCGGAGCGTGCCCGCGTCATGCGTGCGGATCACAGCTGCTTCTCCTTCAGGGTGGTGACGAGTGCTTCGAGGGCGACGGGGGTCTGCTCGCCCGAGGTCATGTCCTTCAACTGGACGACGCCCTCGGCGAGATCGCGGTCCCCGGCGACCAGGGCGAAGCGGGCGCCGCTACGGTCGGCGGACTTCATGGCGTTCTTGATGCTCTTCACACCGAAGGCGAGGTCGGTGGCGACGCCCGCCCGGCGCAGCTCGACGACCTTGCCGAACAGCACGGCCTTGGCCTCCTCGCCGAGCGCCACGGCGTACACCTCGGTGGTCACCGGCAGGTCGAGGGTCAGGCCCTCGGCCTCCAGCGCCAGGTAGGTGCGGTCGACGCCGAGGCCCCAGCCGACGGACGGCAGGGCCGGGCCGCCGAGCATCTCGGAGAGGCCGTCGTACCGGCCGCCGCCGCCGATCGCGGACTGCGCGCCGAGGCCGGAGTGCACGAACTCGAAGGTGGTGCGGGTGTAGTAGTCCAGGCCGCGGACCAGCTTGGGGTCCTGGACGTACGCGACGCCGGCTGCGGTCAGCAGCGCGCGGACCTGCTCGTCGTAGGACGTGCAGTCCTCGCACAGGTAGTCGCGGAGCATCGGCGCACCGGTCAGCTGGGCCTGCACGGACTCGCGCTTGTCGTCGAGCACCCGGAGCGGGTTGATCTCGGCGCGGCGGCGGGTCTCCTCGTCCAGGTCGAGCCCGGACAGGAAGTCCACCAGCGCGGCGCGGTAGACCGGGCGGCACTGCTTGTCGCCGAGCGAGTTGATCAGCAGCTCGTAGTTGCTCAGCCCGAGCGCCTTGAAGGCGTCGTCGGCCAGGATGATCAGCTCGGCGTCCAGCGCCGGGTCCTCGGCCCCGATCGCCTCGGCGCCGATCTGCGAGAACTGGCGGTAGCGGCCCTTCTGGGCCCGCTCGTAGCGGTAGAAGTTGCCGGAGTACCAGAGCTTGACCGGCAGGTTGCCCAGCTTGTGCAGGTTGGCCTGGAGGGTGGCACGGACCACCGAGGCGGTGCCCTCGGGGCGCAGCCCGAGCTCGTCGCCGCCCTTGGTGGTGAGGGTGTACATCTCCTTGGAGACGATGTCGGTCGACTCGCCGACGCCCCGGGAGAACAGCTTGATGTCCTCGAAGACCGGGGTCTCGACGTAGCCGTAGCCGGCCCGGCGCAGCGGCGCGCTCAACTGCTCGCGGATCGCCAGGTACTGGGCGGAGTTGGTGCCCGGCAGCAGGTCGTAGGTGCCCTTGGGGGCGGTGAAGGTGCTCAACTTCTCTTCCGTCACATTCCTCGTCGCGGGAAGGCCGGAGCGTCGTGCGCTCCCGCCGCCTGCCTGAGGTAGGGGTTCGTCGCGCGCTCACGACCGATGGTGGTCTGGCCGCCGTGGCCGGAGAGGACCACGGTGGAGTCGTCGAGGGGCAGGCACACCCGGGCCAGCGAGCGCATGATCGCCTCGCCGTCTCCCCCCGGGAGGTCGGTACGCCCTACCGAGCCGGCGAACAGCAGGTCACCCGAGAAGAGCACCGGCGGCACGTCTTCGGTCGAGGGCGTCCGGAAGGTCACCGACCCCTTGGTATGCCCGGGCGCATGATCGACCGTCAGCTGGAGCCCGGCCAGCTCCAGGAGCGCGCCGTCGGTCAACTCCCGGACGTCGTCCGGCTCGCCGACCGTGATCGAGCCCATGATCTGCTGCCCGAGCGCGCGGCCCAGGCCGCGCGCCGGGTCGGTCATCATGTAGCGGTCCTCGGGGTGGATCCAGGCGGGCACGTCGCGCGCGCCGCAGACCGGCACCACCGAGGCGATGTGGTCGATGTGCCCGTGGGTGAGCAGCACGGCGACGGGCTTCAGCCGGTGCTCCCGGATCAGGTCCTCGACCCCCTGCGCCGCCTCGTGCCCGGGGTCGACGATCACGCACTCCTCACCGGCAGCCGGTGCGACCAGGTAGCAATTGGTGCCCCAGGCTCCGGCGGGAAATCCGGCGACGAACAACGTGATTCCTCTCCATCGGGTTTCGGTCGGCAGGTGGTGCATGGACGTTTCCACGCGCAGCCTACCGGCGCGGCGCCACGGGTTCCTAACCGGTTCTCGCGAGTCCCCCCGGTGCCTCGACGGTGAAATCGTGACCCGCCGCTTTCACGGCTGATCTCGTACTTACACACGAGGTCCCTACACTTGGCCGCCAGTGGATGCGATGATCCGTTCCGGCATCCGAACCATGACGTCCATTCCTCAGGAGACACGCCCGGTGGTCACCAGCGAACAGCGGCGGCGGCAGCTCGCCCGCGAGAAGTACGAGCGCCAGGCGGAGCGTCGGGCCGAGGCCCAGAAGAAGGCCCGTCAGCGCAACGCGGTCATCGGCGGCTCGCTGGCCGTCGTGCTGATCGCGGCCGGCGGTGCCTGGGCCGGCGGCCTCTTCGACTCCGACCCGAAGAAGGAGCCCTCCGCGCAGGCCGCGCCCAGCGCCAAGCCGACGCCCACCCCGGTGGAGGTCAAGGGCTGCACCCCGCCGGCCGAGGGCAAGCCGAACGGCAAGCAGTGGCAGGCCGCGCCGGCCATGTCGATCGACACCAAGGCCGCCTACACCGCCACGCTGAAGACCAGCTGCGGTGACGTGACGGTCGCCCTCGACGCCGCCAAGGCACCGAAGACCGTCAACTCCTTCGCCTTCCTGTCGAACGAGCAGTTCTTCGACCACGTGACGTGCCACCGCCTCACCACCGACGGCATCTTCGTGCTCCAGTGCGGCGACCCGACCGGCACCGGCAGCGGCGGCCCGGGCTACAAGTTCGAGGACGAGAACCTCACCGGCGCCACCTACCCGGCCGGCACCCTGGCGATGGCCAACTCCGGCCCGAACACCAACGGCAGCCAGTTCTTCCTGGTCTACAAGGACACCCAGCTCGGCCCGAACTACACCCCGTTCGGGAAGATCACCGGTGGCCTGGACGTGCTCACCAACATCGCCGCCGGCGGTGCGCAGGGCGGCCTTCCCGACGGCCCGCCGAACGCGAACGTGGTGCTCAACTCGGTGACCACCGTCAAGTCCTGAGCCCCCCTCGGGTGCTGCCCCCGGCCACCGGGTGCGGCACCCGTACGAGGCACCCGGCCCGGATGACGGACAACGCCGGTGCTGGTCGCCTATCTTGCTTGTTGTATAGGGTGCCCTGACCGTCGGCCGTCACCCTCGGCACCGAGAACCACGACGGTCCGGACGGCGGACTCCATCGGTCCGCCGCACATCAACTGTGGACGACGTACCGCCCCCGGAAGGGGTGCGGCGTCATGTGGAGGAGGCGCGCCGTGAGCAGCGACCCGTGGGGCCGTGTCGACGAGCAGGGGACCGTCTACGTCAGGACGGCCGAGGGCGAGCGCGTCGTCGGCTCCTGGCAGGCGGGCTCCCCCGAGGAGGCCCTCGCCTACTTCGAGCGCAAGTACCAGGGCCTGTCGGCCGAGATCGGCCTGCTGGAGCACCGGGTCCGCAAGACCGACCTGGCCGCCAAGGACGCCCAGACCACCCTGGACCACCTGCGCGAGCAGGTCGCCGAGGCGCACGCGGTCGGCGACCTGGCGGCGCTCGGCCAGCGGCTGGAGACCCTGGCCGGGGAGATCGAGACCCGTCAGGGCGAGCGCAGGGCCGCCAAGGCCAAGGCCCAGGAGGAGACCCGGGCGGCCAAGGAGAAGCTGGTCACCGAGGCCGAGCAGCTCGCCGAGTCCACCCAGTGGCGGGAGGCCGGTGACCGGCTGCGCGCCCTGGTGGACAGCTGGAAGGCGCTGCCCCGGCTGGACCGCAAGAGCGACGACGAGCTGTGGCACCGCTTCTCGCACGCCCGCTCGGTGTTCTCCAAGCACCGCAAGGCGCACTTCGCCACCCTGGACGCCGAGCGCGACCAGGCCAAGGCGGTCAAGGAGCGCCTGGTCGCCGAGGCCGAGGCGCTCTCCAACTCCACCGACTGGGGCGACACCGCCGCCGCCTACCGGGACCTGATGGCCCGTTGGAAGGCGGCCGGCCGGGCCCAGCGGGACGCCGAGGAGGAGCTGTGGGCGCGCTTCCGGGGCGCCCAGGACGTGTTCTTCCAGGCGCGTTCGGCCACCTTCAGCGAGCGGGACGCCGAGCAGGGCGAGAACCAGAAGCTCAAGGAGGCCCTGCTGGTCGAGGCCGAGGCGATCCTGCCGATCACCGACCTGAAGGCCGCCAAGGCCGCGCTGCGCGAGGTCTCCGAGCGCTGGGAGGCGATCGGCCACGTCCCGCGCGACGCCAAGCCGCGCCTGGACGCCCGGCTGAACACGGTCGAGCGCGCGGTCCGCGAGGCCGAGGACGCCGAGTGGCAGCGCTCCAACCCGGAGGCCAAGGCCCGGGCCACCGGCATGACCACCCTGCTGCAGGCCGCCGTGGACAAGCTGCAGGCCGACCTGGACAAGGCCCGCGCGGCCGGCAACGCATCCAAGGTCACCAAGCTGGAGAACGAGCTGGCGGGCCGTCAGGCCCTGCTCGACCAGGCCCAGAAGAGCCTGGAGGAGTTCAGCGGCTGATCCCGCCGAACCGCGCACGACGGGAAGGGCCCCACCGCCGAGGCGGTGGGGCCCTTCCCGTCGCTCCGGCCGGCTGCTACCGGCGGGCCGAGGTGACCCGGTAGACGTCGTAGACGCCCTCCACGCCGCGCACCGCCTTGAGCACGTGCCCGAGGTGCTTCGGGTCGCCCATCTCGAAGGTGAAGCGGCTCATCGCCACCCGGTCCCGGGAGGTCTGCACCGCCGCCGACAGGATGTTGACGTGCTGGTCGGAGAGCACCCGGGTGACGTCCGAGAGCAGGCGGGAGCGGTCCAGCGCCTCCACCTGGATGGCCACCAGGAAGACCGAGGACTGGGTCGCGGCCCACTCGACCTCGATCATCCGCTCGGGCTGCTGGTTGAGCGCGTCCACGTTGACGCAGTCCGCCCGGTGCACCGAGACGCCGTTGCCCCGGGTGACGAAGCCGACGATCGGGTCGCCCGGCACCGGGGTGCAGCAGCGGGACAGCTTCACCCAGACGTCGTCCACGCCCTTGACGATGATCCCCGGGTCGCCCTTGGCCCGGCGCCGGGTGGCCCGGTTCTGATGGGCCGTCGGAGTGGCGGTCTCGGCCAGGTCGTCGGTCGCGCCCTCCTCGCCGCCGAGCGCCTGGACCAGCTTCTGGACGATGTTCTGCGCCGCGACGTGGCCCTCGCCGATCGCCGCGTAGAACGAGGAGATGTCCGGGTAGCGCATCTCGTGCGCCAGCGTCACCAGCGAGTCGCCGGTCAGGATCCGCTGGATCGGCAGGCCCTGCTTGCGCATCGCCCGGACGATCGCCTCCTTGCCCTGCTCGATCGCCTCCTCGCGGCGCTCCTTGGAGAACCAGGCCTTGATCTTGTTCCGGGCGCGCGGAGACTTGACGAAGCCGAGCCAGTCCCGGGACGGGCCGGCGTTCTCCGCCTTGGAGGTGAAGACCTCCACGGTGTCGCCGTTCTCCAGCGTCGACTCCAGCGGCACCAGCCGGCCGTTGACCCGTGCTCCTATGCAGCGGTACCCGACCTCGGTGTGCACCGCGAAGGCGAAGTCCACCGGGGTGGCCCCGGCCGGCAGCGCTATCACGTCACCCTTGGGGGTGAAGACGAAGGTCTCGTTGTTGGAGAGGTCGAAGCGCAGCGACTCCAGGAACTCGCTCGGGTCCTCGGTCTCCTTCTGCCAGTCCAGCAGCTGCCGCAGCCAGGCCATCTCGTTGACGGCCCCGGCCTTGTCGTCCTTGCGGACCTGGGTCGGCGTGTCGGTGCGCACCTTGGAGGCGCCGGCCACCGCGCGCTGCTTGTACTTCCAGTGCGCGGCGATGCCGTACTCGGCCCGCCGGTGCATGTCGAAGGTGCGGATCTGCAGCTCGACCGGCTTGCCGCCCGGACCGATCACCGTGGTGTGCAGCGACTGGTACATGTTGAACTTCGGCATCGCGATGTAGTCCTTGAACCGGCCGGGGACCGGGTTCCACCGCGCGTGGATGGTGCCGAGCGCCGCGTAGCAGTCGCGGACGGTGTCCACCAGGACCCGGATGCCGACCAGGTCGTAGATCTCGGCGAAGTCGCGGCCGCGCACGATCATCTTCTGGTAGACCGAGTAGTAGTGCTTCGGACGGCCCGTCACCTGCGCGGTGATCCGGGCGCTCCGCAGGTCGCCCTGGACCTGGTCGATCACGGTCGCCAGGTACTCGTCCCGCTTGGGCGCCCGCTCGGCCACCAGCCGGACGATCTCGTCGTACATCTTGGGGTAGAGGATCGCGAAGGCGAGGTCCTCCAGCTCCCACTTGATGGTGTTCATGCCCAGCCGGTGCGCCAGCGGGGCGTAGATCTCCAGCGTCTCGCGGGCCTTCTTCTCCTGCTTCTCCCGCTTGAGGTAGCGCATGGTCCGCATGTTGTGCAGCCGGTCGGCCAGCTTGATCACCAGGACCCGGGGGTCCTTGGCCATCGCGACCACCATCTTGCGGACCGTCTCGGCCTGCGCGGCCTCGCCGAACTTCACCCGGTCCAGCTTGGTGACGCCGTCCACCAGCAGGGCCACCGAGTCGCCGAAGTCCCGGCGCAGGGTCTCCAGGCCGTAGTCGGTGTCCTCGACGGTGTCGTGCAGCAGACCCGCCATCAGGGTGGGCGCGTCCATCCCGAGTTCGGCCAGGATGGTGGCCACCGCGAGCGGGTGGGTGATGTACGGGTCGCCGCTCTTGCGCTTCTGGCCGCGGTGCCACTTCTCGGCCACCGCGTAGGCGCGCTCGATGTCGCGCAGCAGCGCCGGGTCGGCCTTCGGGTCCTGCGCCCGGATGGTCCGGAACAGCGGCTCCAGCACCGGATTGAGCACGGTGGAGCGCTGACCGCCGAGGCGGGCGAGGCGGGCCCGCATGCCGCCGGTGGCCGATGGCTTGGGCGCGGCGGGCGCCGGGGGCACAACCTCGTCGGGCAAGGACGACTCCTCGTGGTGCGGTTGGGCTTTCATGGTACAGAGTGGTCAAACCCGGAGCGGGGGGGGGGGGGGGCGCCCCCCCGGGGGGGCGGGGGGCCCCCCCCGCCGGGGGGGGCCCCCCCCCCCCGCACCGGCCACCCCCCAGCGCCCGGGCCGCCGCGGGGGAGCC
>NZ_JBIWFX010000020.1:108776-117173 GCF_044763225.1 Kitasatospora sp. NPDC096147
GCGCGGCGCCCCCGCCGGGGGGGGGGGTGGGGGTGTCTTCCCCCCCCGGCCGGCCCCCCCCGGGGGGGGGCGGCCCCCCCCCCCGCGGGGGGCGCCCCCCCCCCCCCCCCGCGTCGTGACGGTCCCTCAGACGGTGACCAGGGTCTCCAGCGGTGCGCCGTTCAGGTGCGGGGTCAGCCGCTCGCGGCCCGGCAGGAAGCTCAGCTCCATCAGCACCACCACGCCGGCCAGCTCGGCCCCGGCCTGCTGGACCAGGTCCAGCGAGGCCGCGATGGTGCCGCCGGTGGCCAGCACGTCATCGACCACCAGCACCCGCTCCCCCGGGGCGAAGGCGTCGCACTGCACCTCCAGGGTGGCCGAGCCGTACTCCAGGTCGTAGGACTTCGCGAAGACCTCGCCGGGCAGCTTGCCCTTCTTGCGGATCGGCACGAAGCCCAGCCCGGCGGCGTACGCCGCCGGGGCGGCCAGCACGAACCCCCGTGCCTCCAGCCCGACCACCTTGGTCGCCCCGAGCTCCGCCGCCCGGGCGGCCAGCGCCCGGGTGAGGGCGCCGAACGCCTCGGCGTCGGCGAGCAGCGGCGCGATGTCCTTGAACAGCACGCCCGGCTTCGGGTAGTCGGGGACGTCCTTGATCCGGCTGTTGAGCAGCTCGGCCAGGGCGGGGTCGGGAGAGGTCACGGGGGTCCTAGGTGCTGGGTCGTCAGTGCTTGCCGGACGGGCGGCCCCGGGTACGGGACTTGCTGACCGGCTGGTTCCGCTGTCCGACCATACCGGCTGACTCGTCGTCGGCCTCGTCCTGCGGCGCCTGCGGGTCCTCCTCGGGCAGGCCGGCGGCGGCCCGCTCCTCGGCGGCCTTGGCGTCGGCGGCCCGGCGGGCGGCGACCTTCTTGGCCAGCGCGCGCATCTCGGGGGTGGCCTCCTTGAGCTGCGCGTAGAGCGGGGTCGCCACGCAGATCGAGGAGTAGGCACCGGCCGCGAGACCGATGAACAGGGCCAGCGAGATGTCGTTCAGGGTGCCGGCGCCCAGGAAGCCACCGCCGATGAACAGCAGCGCGGCGACCGGGAGCAGGGCGACGACCGTGGTGTTGATGGAGCGGACCAGGGTCTGGTTCAGGCCGGCGTTGGCCGCCTCGCTGAAGGTGACCTTGTTCTGCCGGGTGATGCCCTTGGCGTTCTCCTTCACGGTGTCGAAGACGACGACCGTGTCGTAGAGCGAGTAGCCGAGGATGGTGAGGAAGCCGATCACGGTGCCCGGGGTGACCTCGAAGCCGACCAGGGCGTAGACGCCGATGGTGATCAGCAGGTCGTGGATCAGAGCGACCAGGGCGGCGATGGCCATCCGCCACTCGAAGGCGATGGCCAGGTAGATGGTCACCAGGACCATGAAGATGACCAGGCCGAGCAGCGCCTTCTTGGAGATCTCCTCGCCCCAGCTGGGGCCGATCACCTGGGCGTTGATCTCGTTGGCCGGGACGGCCAGGTCCTTGGACAGCTCGGAGATGAAGGTCTCCGCCGGGATCTGCTCCTCGGCCGAGATCTGGATCTTCACCGCGCCCTTGTCGGTGGACTGCACCAGGGCCTTGGTGTCGTGCAGGATCGAGTCGGCCGCGGTCTGCGCCTGCGAGACGGTCAGGCCCGGCTTGGTGACGGTGTAGACCGAGCCGCCCTCGAACTCGATGCCGAGCTTGAGGCCCAGCGCGAGGCCGATGCCGGCCACCAGGACGATGACGGCCGAGATGCTGTACCAGAGCTTGCGCCGACCGACGAAGTCGAAGCTGATCTCACCCTGGTAGAGACGGTGACCGAGGTTGCTGAAGCGTGACATCGCGTCAGACCTCCTTGGCGGCAGTGGCGGAGGTGCGGCGGCGACCGCGCACCGGAGGACGGGCGCCCAGGCGCTTCGGGTCCAGGCCGGACCAAGGGTGACCCTCGGCGAAGAACTTGGTGCGGGCGAGCAGGGTGATCAGCGGCTTGGTGAAGAAGAAGATCACCACGACGTCCAGGGCGGTGGTCAGACCGAGGGTGAAGGCGAAGCCCTGCACCTTGCCGACCGAGACGAAGTAGAGCACTGCGGCACAGAGGAAGGAGACGAAGTCCGACACCAGGATGGTGCGCCGGGCACGCGGCCAGGCGCGCTGGACGGCCGGGCGGAGCGGGGCGCCGTCGCGGACCTCGTCGCGGATGCGCTCGAAGTACACGATGAAGGAGTCGGCGGTGATGCCGATCGCGACGATCGCGCCGCAGACCGCCGGGAGGTTCAGCGCGAAGCCGATGCCCGCGCCGAGCAGCGACATGATCGCGTAGGTCAGCGCGGCCGAGACCAGCAGACCCAGGATGGAGACCACGCCGAGGCCGCGGTAGTAGACCAGCGAGTAGAGCACCACGAGCAGCATGCCGATGGCGCCGGCGATCAGACCGGCCGTCAGCTGGTCGCCGCCGAGCTGCGGGGAGACGGTGGTGACGTCGCTCATCTGGAAGGTCAGCGGGAGCGCACCGAAGGAGAGCACGTCGGCCAGCGCCTTGGCCTCCTGCTGGGTGAAGCTGCCGGAGATCACGGCCGAGCCGCCGGGGATGGCGCCCTGGACGTACGGGTGGGAGACCACCTTGCCGTCGAGCACCACGGCGAACTGGTTGGCCGGGGAGGGCTGGGTGGCCAGCTGGCCGGTGATCGCGGAGAACGCGTCGGCACCGGTGCTGTTGAACTGGAGCTGCACCTGCCAGCCGGCACCCTGCTGGGTGTCGTAGGTGGCGGTGGCCTTGGAGATGGTGTCGCCGTTCACGGCCACCGGGCCGAGGGCGAACTTGTACCAGATGCCCCCCTGCTCGGCGTCGTAGGAGCAGGCCACGGTCGGCTTGGTGAGGTCGGTGCCCTGCTGGTCGACGCGCTGCGCCGGGACGGAGCAGTCCAGCGCGGCGAACTGCTGCTGCAGCTCGGCCGGCACGGTGCCCTGGGTGAGGGCGGCCGACAGGTCGGCGGCGCTCGGGGCGGACGGCTGCGCGCTCGGGGTGCCGGAGGCGGCGGCGCTCGGGGTCGCGGTCGGGTCGGCCTTCAGCGCGTCGGTGACGGCGCGGCCGGCCTTGGTCGCGGACGGGCTGGCGCTCGCGGACGGGGTGGCCGACGGCGGCGGGGCGGCCGAGGAGCCGGCGCTCGGGGTGGCGGCGGCCGACGGGGTGCCCGAGGCGCTCGGGTCCGCGGTGGGCTGGGTCAGCGCACCGGTGGGCGCGACCGCGAGGACCGGACGGAAGTAGAGCTTGGCGGTCTGACCGACGTCCTTGATCGCCTTCTCGTTGCCACCATCCTTGTTGGGGATGTTGACGATGATGGTGTCCGAGCCCTGGGTCTGGACCTCGGCCTCGGAGACACCGAAGGCGTTCACCCGCTTCTGGATGATGTTGACCGCGGTGTCCATGTTGGACTTGTTGATCGCGGCGGGGTCATCCGACTTGGCGGTCAGCGTGATGCTGGTACCGCCGGCGAGGTCGATCCCGAGACGCGGCGTCGTGTGGCCGGTCCCGAACATGAGGGCGACCAGTCCGACGGTGACGACCAGGATGAAGGCCAGCGCCCGTCCCGGGTAACCGTCGCGCGGGCGCGACTTGGGTGTTGCCACCTTGCTCGTTTCTCCCTGTCCATGCCGCCGCCCACCGGACCCTGTCCGGTAGGCGGCGGATAGGGGCAAGGTGGCCTGACGGCCCGTGAGGTCCTGTTAGCGCGCGGCCAGTTGCCGCTGCGGTCGGGGATGGCCGACCGTACTACTTGTCCTTGGGGGCCTCGGTGGCGGCACCTCCGTTGTCCGGGTCGTCCGCCTTGTCGAAGCTGACCGGCTTCTCGTCGGCCTCGTCCGCGGCCTCGATCTCCTCGTCGGCCGGGCGGCCGTTGATGATCGCGTCGTACTCCTGCGGCTCCAGCACCGCGGCGATCGCACCCTTGGTGAAGTGGGCGACCACGCCGGGGGCGAGCTCCAACTCGACGGTCTCCTCGTTGACCGACTTGACCTGGGCGTACATCCCCCCGATGGTGCGGACGCCGGCGCCGGGCTCGAGGCCGGCCCGCATCTGCTGCGCCTGCTCCTGCCGCTTCTTGTTCGACCGGAACATCATGAACAGCACGGCGATCATGATCAGGGGAAGGATGAGCGTTGACACAGCCTGTAGTCCTTGTCCAGGCCGTCTGCACAGCGACGGCCATTGGCTTTTGGTCGGCCCGTCGGTTGAGAGGGGCGGTCCGGCGGAGTCTAAGCGACCACCGCTGATCGGACAACGCCAAGCATGTCATCCTGCCGCCGTTGGTGGCGACATCCACCAGGAACGCTTTGCTCACGATCTTTCCGTCGGATCCGCACGAACGGACCCCTGGTCAGCGCTCGGTCGCGCCGAACAGGTCGCTCTGGCCGGGCACCGCGCCCCGGGTGCCCTGGAGCGGCGGGGTCATCCCGAGGTGCTGCCAGGCGGCGGCGGTGGCGATCCGGCCGCGCGGGGTGCGGGCCAGCAGCCCCTCCCGGACCAGGAAGGGCTCGGCCACCTCCTCCACCGTCTCGGCCTCCTCCCCCACCGCGACGGCCAGCGTGGACAGGCCGACCGGGCCGCCGCCGAACAGCCGCAGCAGGGCGTCCAGCACCGCCCGGTCCAGGCGGTCCAGACCACGGGCGTCCACCTCGTAGACCTCCAGCGCCCGGGCCGCGATGTCCCGGCTGACCAGCCCGTCGTGCCGGACCTGGGCGAAGTCCCGGACCCGGCGCAGCAGCCGGTTGGCGATCCGGGGGGTGCCGCGCGAGCGCCCGGCGATCTCGGCCGCCGCCGCGCCGTCGAGCTCCACGTCCAGCAGGGCGGCCGAGCGCAGCACCACCCGCTCCAGCTCGCTCGGCGCGTAGAACTCCATGTGGCCGGTGAAGCCGAAGCGGTCGCGCAGCGGCGGCGGCAGCAGACCGGCCCGGGTGGTGGCGCCGACCAGGGTGAAGGGCGGCAGCTCCAGCGGGATGGCGGTGGCGCCCGGGCCCTTGCCGACGATCACGTCGACCCGGAAGTCCTCCATCGCCAGGTAGAGCATCTCCTCGGCCGGGCGGGACATCCGGTGGATCTCGTCCAGGAAGAGCACCTCGCCCTCGGTGAGCGAGGAGAGGATCGCCGCCAGGTCCCCCGCGTGCTGGATGGCCGGGCCGGAGGTGATCCGGATCGGGGCGCCCAGCTCGGCCGCGATGATCATCGACAGGGTGGTCTTGCCGAGTCCGGGCGGGCCGCTGAGCAGCACGTGGTCGGGTGCGGTGCCGCGCTTGCGGGCCGCCTGGAGCACCAGCGAGAGCTGCTCGCGGACCCGCTCCTGGCCGATGAACTCGTCCAGCAGCTTGGGCCGCAGCGCAGCCTCCACCGCCTGGTCCTCACCGTCGGCGGCGGCGTCCACCACCCGGTCGGCGGGGTCGGAGTCGTACGGGCTCATCGGGGCGGGCTCCTGACGGTCCATCGGCGGATGCGGTATCAGCGGGTGCGGTTGAGCGTGCGCAGGGCGGCCTTGAGCAGGGCACCGACGTCCGTGGTGGTCTGCTCCTCGGCCTCCGGGGTGACGGCGGTGACGGCCTCGTCCGCCTCCCGGGCCGCGTAGCCGAGGCCGACCAGCGCGGCGTGCAGCTGCTCGCTCCACGGAGCGGGCCCGGCGGCCAGCGGCTTCTGCGCCGGGACGGCCGCACCGCTCGGGGCGCCGAGCTTGTCCTTGTACTCCAGCAGCAGCTTCTGGGCCAGCTTGGGGCCGATCCGGGGGACGGCGGTGAGCGACTTGGCGTCGCCCTGGGCGACGATCCGGCGCAGCTCGTCGGGGGTGAAGACGGCCAGCATGCCGAGCGCCATGGTGGCGGCCACGCCGCTGGCGGTGAGCAGCACCTCGAAGGTGGCCCGCTCGTCCTCGTCGGCGAAGCCGTAGAGGGTGAGCGAGTCCTCCTTGACGATCAGCGCGGTGGTCAGCCGGGCCGGCTCGCCGATCCGCAGCGTGCCGAGGGTGCGGGGGGTGCACTTCACCAGCATGCCGACCCCGCCGACCTCGACGACCGCGCTGCCGGCGGTGACGGCGGCGACCGGGCCCTGGACGAAGGCGATCATCGGCGGTACTCCCTGCTCCTGGGGCTGCTCTGCTTGGCCGTGGCGACGGCGGCGGCGAGGCGGTTGGTGGTGGCGCCGCGCCAGATGTGACAGATCGCCAGCGCCAGTGCGTCGGCGGCGTCGGCGGGCTTGGGCGGCTCGGCGAGCCGGAGCAGCCGGGTGACCATGGCGGTGACCTGGGCCTTGTCGGCCCGGCCGGAGCCGGTGACGGCGGCCTTGACCTCGCTCGGGGTGTGCAGGGTGACGGGGATGCCGCGCCGGGTGGCGCAGAGCATCGCGACCGCGCTGGCCTGCGCGGTGCCCATCACGGTGCGCACGTTGTGCTGGGCGAACACCCGCTCCACCGCGACGAGTTCGGGCCGGTGCAGGTCGAGCCACTGCTCGATGCCCTGCTCGACCCGGAGCAGCCGGGGCCCGATCTCCTCCTCGGCGGGGGTGCGGATCACCCCGACCCCGACCATGGTCAGCGGTCGGCCGGGGGTGCCGTCGACCACCCCGACCCCGCACCTGGTCAGCCCAGGGTCCACGCCCAGCACCCGCACCTCTGCCCCGCCTCCGTCCGTCCGACCCGCTGAGGCTACCCCCCGGTTCCGACAACCCCGCGAACGACACCGGCCCGGCGGTCCAGGAGGACCGCCGGGCCGGTGTCACGGACCGTCAGCTCACTCGGCGTCGAGCTGCGCGCCGACCTCGTCGCTGATCTCGAAGTTGGCGAAGACGTTCTGCACGTCGTCGCTGTCCTCGAGGGCGTCGATCAGCTTGAAGATCTTGCGGGCGCCGTCCACGTCCAGCGGGACCTGGAGGTCCGCGACGAAGTTGGCGTCGGCCGAGTCGTAGTCGATCCCGGCGTCCACCAGCGCGGTCCGGACGGCGACCATGTCGCTGGCCGAGCTGATCACCTCGAAGGACTCGCCGAGGTCGTTGACCTCCTCGGCGCCCACCTCCAGGACGACCTCGAAGACCTTGTCCTCGTCGACCCCGTCCGCCTTGGGGACGATGATGACGCCCTTGCGGTTGAAGAGGTACGAGACCGAACCCGGGTCGGCCATGTTCCCGCCGTTGCGGGTCATCGCGACCCGGACGTCGGAGGCGGCGCGGTTGCGGTTGTCGGTGAGGCACTCGATCAGGACCGCCACGCCGTTCGGGCCGTAGCCCTCGTACATGATGGTCGAGTAGTCGGCCCCGCCGGCCTCGGCACCGTCGCCGCGCTTGACGGCGCGGTTGATGTTGTCGATCGGGACCGAGTTCTTCTTCGCCTTCTGGATGGCGTCGTAGAGCGTCGGGTTGCCCGCCGGGTCGCTGCCGCCGGTCTTCGCCGCCACCTCGATGTTCTTGATCATCTTGGCGAAGAGCTTGCCGCGCTTGGCGTCGATCACGGCCTTCTTGTGCTTGGTGGTAGCCCACTTAGAGTGGCCGGACATCGCCAGCTCCTTTACGTCGCCAAAGGGAAATGAACAGAAGGGATCTTACCGGTGCCGGGCGCCGGTTCAGCCCGCGGCCGCCGCGACGGACTCCTCGGCCATCCGGACGAAGTACTCGTGCACCCGGTGGTCGCCGGTCAGCTCCGGGTGGAAGGAGGTGGCCAGCAGGTTCCCCTGACGGACCGCCACGATCCGGCTGTCCGGGCCGTCCGCGGCCGGCAGCTCGGCCAGCACCTGGACGCCCGCGCCGACCTCCTCGACCCACGGGGCGCGGATGAAGACGCCGTGCACCGGCTGCTCCATGCCCTCGAAGGCGATGCCGGACTCGAAGGACTCGTTCTGCCGGCCGAAGGCGTTCCGACGGACCGTCATGTCGATCCCGCCGACGGTCTCCTGGTCGTCCCGGCCGTCCAGGATCTTGTCGGCCAGCATGATCATGCCCGCGCAGGTGCCGTAGACCGGCATCCCGGCCCGGACCCGCTCGCGCAGCGGCTCCATCAGGCCGAACAGCAGCGCCAGCTTGGACATCGTGGTGGACTCCCCGCCGGGGATCACCAGCGCGTCCACCTCGGCCAGCTCCTCCGGCCGGCGGACCTCGCGGGCGATGGCGTCCGCCGAGGCCAGCGCGATCAGGTGCTCACGGACGTCGCCCTGGAGGGCCAGGACGCCGATGACGGGGGTGCTCACGGTGTTACCTCACTCGGGGTTGTTCGGCGGACGTGCGGCGGCCCGCCGCGCGATCAAGGCTGCGCGGCGGGCCGACCGGACGTGATTACCAGCCGCGGTTGGCGTAACGCTCGGTCTCGGGCAGGGTGTCGCAGTTGATGCCGACCATGGCCTCGCCGAGGTTGCGGGAGGCGTCCGCGATGATCTTCGGGTCGTCGAAGAA
>NZ_JBIWFX010000021.1:0-113856 GCF_044763225.1 Kitasatospora sp. NPDC096147
GACCTGGGGCGGACGGCGAAGACGGGGGCGGAGGAGTTCAAGGAGGCGGTCAAGAACTCGGGGCAGACGTTCACGGAGTCGTTGCGGGACGGTCTGGGGTCGAAGGCGGGTTCGCACGCGCGGGGTGGGTTGGACCACGCGGCGGGGCGTGGTGGCGACTCGGGTGGGAGTGACGGTTCTGCGGGGACGGACGCCTCGCCGTCGACCAGGTCGGACGGTTCGCAGTCCGGGAGCTCGTCGCCGTCGACGGGTGGTACGCCGTCGTCCAACTCCTCGCCGTCCACGGGAAGTTCACCGTCGTCCAACGCTTCGCCGTCCACGGGCAGTTCGCCGTCGGGTCAGGGTGGCTCGCACAGTCCTTCCACGGGGAGCGGTGGTTCGGCGGACGGTGGTTCGCCGGGCCGGTCGTCGGAGGGTGGGCCGGAGGGCGGTACGCCGAGCCGTCCGCAGCCGACGGTGGCGCCGCAGTCTGCGGGGGACACCCGGAACTCGCCCGCGCTGGACCCGTTCGGTACGCGGGTGGGTCCGGAGGCGGCGGCTGACGGTCCGTCGCGGACGCCGGTGACGCCGACCTCCGCACCGGAGGGCAGCGCCAGTACGCCGCCGGCCCGCAACGACGACCCCGGATCGCGGACCAACACCCCTGCGCCGGAAGGCCGTTCGACGCCGGAGGGCTCCGGCCCGGCGCGCACCCCGGACCACGACCCGGGCTCCACGCGTCCGGCGGCGAACGACGGCCCGTCGCGTACGCCGGACCAGGACCCGGGTACGACGCGACCGGCGGCGAATGACGGTCCCTCCCGGACGCCGGACCAGGACCCGGGTTCCACGCGTCCGGCGGCGAACGACGGTCCGTCGCGCACGCCTGAGGGTGACAGCGGCACCCGCCCGGCCGCGAACGATGGCCCGTCGCGGACACCGGACCACGACCCGGGTTCCACGCGTCCGGCGGCGAACGACGGTCCGGCGCGTACGCCCGAGGGCGACAGCGGCACCCGCCCGGCCGCGAATGACGGTCCGTCGCGTACGCCGGACGGCGACACCGGGTCCACGCGTCCGGCCGCGAACGACGGCCCGGCGCGCACTCCCGACCACGACCCGGGTACGACGCGACCGGCGGCGAGCGAAGCCCCGGCCCGGTCGCCCGAGCAGCCCTCCTACGGGCCGGTGCGTCCGTCGGAGCAGGCACCCGCGCCGCAGCCCACACACACGCCTGCCCCGGAGGCGACCCGCCCGGCGGACGTCCCGACGCCGCGTCACGAGCCCGCCCCGGAGCCCGCGTCCACGCGTCCGGACGCCGCCGCCACGCCGGCCCCGCAGCAGCACCAGCCCTCGGCGGAGCGGCCGGCCCCGGCCGATCCGGCCGGCGCCCCGGCGGACCCCCGCACGCACGCGCCTTCGCAGGCGCCTGCGCCTGACGGTGCGTCGCCCGCGCCCACCCGGGTGGACCCGAGGACCGCGTTCGCCAACGACCCGACCCCCGGCGGCCCGACCCCCACGTCGTCGGACCCGTCCAGCGCGACCCCGGCCGGCACCCCGCGCCTCAACACCGCCGGCCTCGGCGCCACCGCGACCGCCCCGCCGCCGTCGGACCACCGACCGGCCCCGGGCCCGTTCCCGACCGGTGACCCGACCCCGGGCAATGCCCCCGGCACTCCTGGCACCCCCGGCACCCCCGGTGCCGCCCCGCACGTCGGAGCCCCGACGGCCGCGCACCCGACCCCCACCTCCACTCCGACGGGGAACCGGCCGACCGCGCCGAGCACCCCTGCCGGGCCCTCGACCCCGACCGGGCCGGTGCCCTCGCAGCGCCGCCCGGACTCCGACGGGCCGACCTTCGGGCCGCGCCCTGCCGCCGACCGGGGTCCGGTCCCCAACCGGCCCGACCCGCGCACCACCTTCGCCAACCCCCGCCCGGACATCGGCAACCGTCTCGATCCGAACGGGCAGAACACGGCGGCGCCGAAGCCGGACAGCACTCCGCGTCCGGATCTGGGCAACCGTCTGGACCCGGAGGGCCGGAGCACCACGCCGCCGAAGCCCGACACCACCCCGCGTCCCGACCTGGGCAACCGTCTCGATCCGAACGGGCAGAACACGGCGGCGCCGAAGCCGGACAGCACTCCGCGTCCGGATCTGGGCAACCGTCTGGACCCGGAGGGCCGGAGCACCACGCCGCCGAAGCCCGACACCACCCCGCACCCGGACCTGGGCAGCCGCCTCGACCCGGACGGGCAGAACGCCGCGCCCCCGAGGCCGGACACCGACACGGGCACCGACCGTCCTGACATCGCGTCACGTCTCGACCCCAGCGACCCCAGCGACCCGAGCAACCCCAGCGGCCCCAGCGACCCCAGCGGCCCCGACACCAGCGGCGACACCCCGCGCCCGCTCGCCGACAGCCGCCCGTACGACACCCCGGGTGGACTCGACCGGCCTGATCCGCAGCACCAGCAGGACCTGGAGAGCCGGATCCCCCGGGACCCCGACGGGACCCCGCAGCGTCACCCGGACCCGAACGGCGACTGGCCCGGTGCGGTCAACGGCGACGGCCACCGCGCGCCCGGCCGGGACAACAACTGCCTCGACGTGGCGCTGTCCACCGCCGACACCTACAGCGGCAATCCGACCGCCGCCGCGTCCCGCAACGACTCCGGTCCGGACGGCGAGCACGGCGGCCGGGACCGGGCGGAGCGCCAACTCGGCGCGCCGTTCCGGGACATGGGCAACGGGGACGACGCGTTCCGGCGGATCGAGGACCAGCTCCGGGACGCCGGGCACGGCTCGCAGGCGGTCATCGTCACCCAGGACGCCAACGGCCGGGCGCACGCCTGGAACGTGGTCAACCACGACGGGAAGATCACCTACCTCGACAACCAGACCGGTCAGCGCGGCGACAAGCCGCTGCACGACGGCGACCACGGCGTCTTCGCCGTCCCGCTCGACCCGGACCGCCGCCCGATCCCCGCCGACGCGACGCCCTCGGACCGTCCGAAGGACCGTCAGGACGACGGCACCGACCGGCGGCCCGCCGATCCGGCGGGCCAGCAGAAGCCCGGCCCGGACGACGGGAAGGGCGAGGACGGCAAGGACGAGCAGGACCCGAAGCAGAAGAAGCCGTCCCTCGCCGAGCAGCACAAGGACGACCCGACCCACCCGATCCACGAGCCGGCCCGGACCGAGCACGAGCGGCTCGCGGCCCCGGAGAAGCCCGACGACACCGTCTACGGCCTCAAGGGCGACGAGGTCCAGCGGGACCTGCGCACGACCAACGACGTCCGTCCCGTGGGCATGGAGTACGTCTACGACCGGATGAACGAGTGGGCGGACAGCGGCGACCTCGGCCGGGCGCTCGACCGCACCACCGGCGACAACCCGATGACGCTGCGCCGCTCCGACCTGGAGCAGGCACTGCCCGGCTTCCGGGACATGCACCCGGGCGAGCAGGGTGCGGTGGTCGCGGCGATGGGGCGGATGAGCGACTCGTTCCACCAGCAGCACGGGGTGGGCGTGAGCCCGGAGCCGAAGCCCTACCCCTACTCCGAGAACCCGGACGAGCCGGGACCGCTGCCCGGCCAGGACGAGCACGACAGCCGGGGCGGCGTCGACCACGAGGTCACCAAGTCCGACGGCGGGCTGAAGCTCTCGCCGGACTCCAGCGACCTCAAGCGCGAGATCAAGGAGACCTTCGGGGTCGGCAAGTTCGAGGACAGCTTCGACGCGGCCACCCACCGCCCCGACTTCACCGGGAAGAACTACGCGGTGCTGGAGGTCTGGGACCCCACCACCAAGCAGATCAGCTACGTGGTGGAGAGCTCGGTGCCGGCCAGCGGCGACCGGGCCGGCATCACGCCGCTGCACTCGGAGACCCATGCCGGGAACTGGATCCGCAACCTCAACAACGGCCGCTCCGAAGCGGACCGCTACCAGGTCCTGAGCCTCTACACCGAGCGCGAACCCTGTGGTCGGGGGCCCGGGCACGCGAACTGCTCGGGCTACCTGGCGGGCAGTCACGAGGGTGTGCCCGTGCACTACGGGACTGGTTATCGTAAGGGCGAGAAGGTGGGTCCGACCGGCATGCCCGACAAGCTGACCCCGCGCCAGCACATGAACCGGGACTTCGGTGACCACGTCGCCGAGGTCGCCAGGATCTGGCTGGTGACCGAGCAGCAGCGTCTCGACGGCTGAGGCGCCGTCGGGTCAGCAGGGTGAGCAGGGGCAAGGGCAAGGGCAAGGGAGCACGGAGATGACGGGGCTGGACGAGGCGGCGGTGGAGTCGGCCGTCGAGGCGCTGACCGAGCGGTTGCGGGACGGCGGCCCCGGCCCGGTCCTGGTCCAGGGCCCCTCGGGCAGCGGCCGGAGCGCGGTGCTCCGGGCCGTGGCCGAGCGGTTCCCGGAGGCGGTCCTGGTCGACGCGGCCGGCCGGAGCGCCGACGCGGTGGTGGCCGAACTCATCGAGCGGATCGGTGCGTTGAGCTCGCGGAGGCCGTCCTACCGCGACCTGATCGGCCTCGGATCGGCCCTGCGCAGGGAGCGCGCACCCCGGACCGTCCTGGTGGCCAACGGCGAGCTCGCCGGCTCGCTCCGCTCGGGGGGCGAGCCGCTGGTGGTGCGGGCGCTGCTGCGCACCCTCTGGTACGCGGCCACCGAGGGCAGGCTCCGGCTGGTGATCGAGACCGGCACCGCCGCTCCCTACGACCAGTGGCCTTCGAAGCCCGGGCTCACCGTGGTACCGCTGTCGGACGGTCCGGGGCCGGAGCAGCTCCGCGAGCTGACGGCGGCGGTGTCGGCCGAGACGCTGGCCGCGCTGCGCGCGCTGGCCGACGGCCAGCTCCGCCGGGTACCGGCGGCGGCCTGGGCGCAGCTCTGCGAGGCGGCCGAAGTGCCCGTCGACGCAGCGCGGTTGACCACCCTCGCGGCCGAGCTGCGATGGCTGGACGAGAGCCGGGACGGCATCGGCTTCAGCACGCCGGCCCTGGTCGCCGAGCTGCGCCGGCCGGCCGCGGAGGCCGCCGCGTTCCACTCCCGGATGACCGACCGCCTGCTGGCCGGTGACCTGGCCGAGGACTGGGCCGTCCGCTCGCTCCCCGGGCACGCCGTGGCCGCCGGGCGGTTCGACGAACTGCTCGCCGACGCCCGGGCGGTGGCCCGAGTCCCGCAGTCCGCGCTGGTCGAGGGATTCCGGGCCGGCTACCGGGAGACCGGCATCGCGCCGGACACCCACGCCGCCGCCCTGCACTTCCTCACCGGCTACGGCCTGGAGGGCGCCCCGCACGGCGAGTGGGTGGCGCGGCTGGCCCACGACGCCTTCACCCGCGGGCAGTCGGAGCGCGCGGAGGAGCTGGCCCGGGCCTGCCCGGAGCCGCTGCCGTTCCGCACCGTCTGGTCGCACTGGCGGCCGGCCGGGGACTTCACCCCGCCCACCGGCCCGGTGCACCACGGGGACGTGGAGATCGTCGAACCGGTCGACCTCGACGGCCGCCTCGCGGTGGTCACCGAGGGCAGCGGCGACGTCCGCCTGCTCCGGGACGCCGCCACCGGCGAGCTGCTCGCCGAGCTGTCCGACCCGGCGTACGACGGGCCGCAGCCCGTCGGCCTGCCGCCGGAGGCCGCCGCCCTGACGGTCCGTCCGAGCTGGGGGTACACCTACGTCCTGCCGACCGGCGCGGACCCGAAGGCCGAACCGCTCGGGGTCCTCCACCACCCGGAGGCCGACTACGCCAACGCCGTCGGCGAGCTGCTCGTGGTGACGGCGGCCCGGGGGGCCTACGCGGTCCGGCTGGACGCCGGGCTGCTCCGCGAGGGGCCGCACGGACAGCTGCGCTCCGTGGTCGGCGCGCACGGCCGCGTGCTGCCGAGGGCCTTCGACCCGTCGAAGGTGGCGGACCTGCGGGGGCTGCTGGAGCGGGCCTTCGGTGCCGAGCGGCTGCACCGGCCGACCGAGGACGAGCTGCCCGCCGGGATCACCGACCCGGCGACCCGGCGGCTGCTCACCACCGTCGGCCTGCCGCGGGTGGAGGGGCTGAGCGGGCTCTGGCTGACGCCGCAGGACGGGCTGCCGGTGCGGGAGTGGGAGTCCACCCCCGACGCCGGGCAGCCGTCCGGCAGCGGGCCGTTCCACCTGATCGGCGACTGGATGGGCGGTCCGCTGGTCCTGGACGGCTCCGACGGTCGGGTGCTGCGGATGCTCCGGCCGGACACCCCGGAGTACCAGCTGCCCCGGCAGCCGCTGGTGGGCCGGTCGCTGGAGTCCTTCCTCGCGATGGTGGGGCTGGAGCGGCAGTACCTGCGGGTGTACCGCACCGGCGGGCCGGACACCGCCGAGGTGCTGGCGGAGCTGCAGGTGCAGCTGGCGGGCGTGGACGGTGCGGCGGCTGCCTCGGACGTCTGGCAGTACGCCCTCGACCCCGACAACCGGGGCGACTGACGGCCCGTCGGCCGGCCCGGCGAGTCCCGGTGCCGGACACCACCACGGCGGCCCGGCGGACGACGATGCCCCGGACCGTCCGGCACCCGACTGAGCAGAGGAAGAGATGGCACCGACACCCGGCACTCCCGGCGCCCCGCCGAGCGCCGTCCTGCCCGACGGCGCGGCCGGACCCGACCGGGCCTGGCTGGAGCGGGTGTTCGGCGCGGACGGCCTCTGGCGCCCGGCCGACGCCGAGCTGCCGGACGGGCTGACCCACCGTCCGACCCGGTCCTTCCTGACCACGGTCGGCCTGCCCGCCGTCCGGATCGGGCGGCTCGGACTCGACGCCCGGTTCCTGCGGGAGGACGGTCTGTGGGTCCAGCAGGCGGACGAGCTGTACGGCGGGTCCCGCCCCCGGGGTGACGGCGCCCCCTCGGACGGCTGCGTGAAGCTGATGGAGCATCCGGACTTCCACTTCGTGCTGGACGGCGAATCCGGCGCCGTCGACCTGTTCCTCCCGGACGCGTGGGACCGGGGGGAGGGATTCGGCGGGCACTACGCGCGCTCGGTCCCGCGCCTGGTCGCGGACCTCGGGCTGGCGGCCACGGCGGTGGCCGGCGTGGACGACGTGGAGACGGACCTCGAACCGGCGCTGGAGACCTTCCTCGGTCACCTCCGCCACCTGGACCGGCTCGACCGGCCGGGTCCGCCGCCCGACCGCCCGGAGCTCTGGGCCGACGTCTTCGAGTACGTCGACGAGTACCACGAGTAGGCCGCCGGCCCCCGCGACCACCTGTCCCGTCCCCACCTTGGAGCCCACGAAATGACCGTCCCGGCCGTCCACCAGCCCCACCCGTACCTGGGCGGGAGGGAGCGTGCCCTGCGCGAGCTCGCGCACTGGCACTCCGACCGGCCGTCGGCGCCCAAGGTGCTGCTCGTCACGGGCGGTCCGGGCAGCGGGCGCTCGCGGCTGGTCGACGGATTCCTGATGCTCTGCGACCCGGAGCACCGGCAGGGCATGGACGTGGCCTCGCTCGATCCGGCCACGGTGCCCGCCGCCGACCGGCCGGCCCCGCTGGTCTTCGACGCCCGGGGCCTGACGGCCGCTCAGCTGCTCTGGTCGGTGGCCGACACCTTCGGGATGGAGGCCACCCGCACCGAGGAGGTCCACCGGCTGCTCGCCGAGCCCGCGGGTCAGGGCACCCCGCCGGTCCCGGTGGTGGTCCCCGACGTCGACCGGGCCGGGGTCCTGCGCCTGCGGGACGAGCCCGCCCTGGTCGCGGAGCAGGTGCTGCTCCCGCTCGCGCTCGCGCCCGCCGTGCGGCTGCTGGCCGACGTGCCACGGCAGCAGGCCCGCTGGCTGGCGGACCGGCTCCCCGCCGGATCGGCACTGGTGGTCGATCTCGACGAGGAGCCCTGGGCGGATCCGGCGGCTCTGCTGCTCCAGGCGGAGCACACCCTCGGCCGTCCCGAAGAGGCCCCCGAAGTGGCCCGGCACGCGGCCGGCCCCTTGGTGGTGCGGCTCGCCGCCGGAATGCTCTGGGCGGTGCCGGACGGCTCCCCGGCGGCGCACCCGGACAGCATCGGCCAGGCCCTCGACCTGCACGCCGAGCGCTGCGGCACCGACGAGTTGACCCTGCGTCGGCTGCTGGCCCCGCTCGCGCTCCTGGCGGACGGCGCCACGCTGCCGATCGCGCTCTGGGCCCCGCTGGCCTCGGCCGTGGCCGGCAAGGACCTGACCAAGGCGTTCGCCGACGGGCAGCGGCTGCTGCTCCCGTTCTTCGAGCTGGTCGAGGAGGAGGACGGCCCGGCGGTCCGCCCGGTCCACCCGGCCGTCGCCGCCGAGGTCCGGGAGCGGCTCGGCAGCACGACCCGGGAGGTCCAGCGGCGGATCACCGCCGCACTGCTCGCCACCGTGCCCGACGGCGCGGGCCCGGCCCGCTGGGCCGAGGCCCCGCCTTACGTCCGCCTCCGGCTGGCCGGGCACGCCCTGGAAGGCGGGGCCCTGCCGGAGCTGCTGGCCGACCCGGGCTTCGTGCTGCACGCCGGGCAGGCGCTGCTGCGCAGCGCGGTCGAGCACCTGGCCGCCACCGGCACCGAGCTGCCGCCGCTGGGCCTGACCTGGCTGCGCCTGGCCCCGCTCCTCACCCGGACCGAGGCGGGCCCGCTCCAGCGGGCCGCGCTGATGGAGCACGCCTGCCGCCAGGACGGCCTGCCGGCCGTCGACTTCGGCCTCGCGCTGCCCTGGGAGACGCTCTGGGCGGTTCCGCTCCCCGGGGTCGACGCGCTGACGGCCGCCTTCACCCCGGACGGAACCGCCGTCGTGGTGGCGCACGTCCCGGGGGACGACCCGGTGACCCTCGTGCACGACCAGCGGACCGGCGCCCCGGTGGACGTCGATCCGGAGCTGCTGGTGCTCCCCGGCGAGCAGCAGCGGGCCGACTGCCCGGTACGGTTGAGCGTCGGCGGTGACTACGTGCGGATCTGGCGGCGGGACGAGGGCGGTCCGCTGGCGGTGTTCCTGTCGCCGGGCCCGCTCGGCGGCGTCGACGTCAGCCCCGACGGCGTGCTGCTGGTCGCCGACGGGCGCGGCGTGAGCGCGCTCCGGCTGACCGCGCCGGAGCTCGGCTAGCCGTCCGGAACGGCCCGGACCACTCACATGACCTCAGAGGAGAACGACCGCGTGACGACCCGTGAGCAGGCGATCGAGGCGGCCCACCGGTGGATCAACGGTGCGCTGCCCGAGGACCGGTGGCACCCGATCGGTGTGCACGAGTTCGACCTGGGCTGGGTGCTCTGGCCCGAGCAGCCCGCCGCCGAGCCGGACCCGGCCACCGGTGCGCGCCGCGCGCCCGCCGAGATCGGCACCGCCTGCGCGGTGGTCGACCGGGAGACCGGCGAGCTGACGCACTGGCCCTCGGTGCCGGTGGACGAGGTGGTGCGGCTCTACCGGGACAAGCTCGGCGCCGGCACCCACGACCCGGCCCGCCCGCCGGTGGTCGGCCCGGGCGCCTCGGCGGTGCTCGGCTACCGGGACGCCGAGGGCGAGGAGCAGTCGCTCTTCCTGCTCTCCGCGCCCGGTGAGGGCCACCCCGAGGTGCGGGCCTGGCGCATCCTCCAGGAGCGCGGCGTCCGCCCGGAGGACGTGCTCTCGGTCTACACCGACCTGCGCCCGTGCGAGCTGCCCGGCGGTTACTGCGCCGCCGTGCTGCTGGCCGAACTCCCGGTCGCGTCCTTCTCGTTCGGCCACGACTACGGCCCGCGGTACGACCGCCGGGCGGCCGCCGTCCGGGCCCTGACCGAGGCCACCGAGGCCACCTTCCGGGCGGCCGGCCGCCCGCTGCCGCCCCGGCCCAACCGGGTGCCGTTCCCGCGCGCCGTCGCGCCGGCCGCCCCCGAGCGGGACGCCGCGCTGGGCCGCCGGCTGGCGGAGCGGTTCGGCACCGACGGCGTGCACCGCTTCGACGCCGACGACGCGGCGGCCACCGCGCTGCCCGAGACGACCCGTCAGACCCTGGTCTGGGCCGGGCTGCCGACCCGGGTCGAGGGCTTCTTCGAGCTGCTCCCCGGCCTCCCGGACGTGACCGGGCACCTCGCGGCCGTCGGCCGGGGGACCAGGCTCTCCGACCGGGCCCGGGCCCTGCTGGCCGAGTACGTCCTGCTCGGCACCGACGGCCACGCCCTGGTCGCCGTCCAGTGCACGGAGGACGGCCCCGGCCGGGTCTGGGCGGTGGACCCGGACACCGGCAGCGGCCGGTACCTCAACGCCGACCTCAACGCCTACCTCCGCTGCCTGGCCCTGCTCGCGGAGCGCCGCCCCGCCCTGCGCGGCCTCGACCCGCAGGCGGCGGCGGCCGTGGTGGACGCCTTCCAGCGCGACCTGGCCGCCCTCGACGGCACGGTCCTCGGGGACCCGGAGAACTGGTGGGCCGTCATCGTCGAGCAGCTCTGGGACGGCCTGCTCTGACCCCGGCCCCGCTCGGGGCGGCAGTACGTGGAACGGCCCGGCCGGAGGAATCCCTTCGACCGGGCCGTTCCACGTACCGGCATCCCGGGGCTGCCTCCTCGGTGGGGCCGGGCGGAGCAGGACCCCCTAGCACGGATGCTGCGGGCTGGGGGACGGTTCGCCGGAATGGTCGTCCTGACGGGCGAAACGGGGCGGATTCCGGTGTCCCGGGCGGTGGGCGGCGGAAGGCTGGAGCCTGCACCGGGCCGAGTGGCAGCGACCCCTTGAGGGGGGCATGTCGCTTGGGATGCACTAGCTCTGACGATTCGTCAGATCAGCACTCCGGAATCCGTACGTCCGTGCCGGTGCGCCGTCCCCGTCCCTTCGATCGTTTGAGGCGCTGATGCTGCGTGCTGGGCCGTCAGGCGGAGGCAGAGTCTCCGCGTCCGTACTCGGGTGGCTGCTGCCGGCGGTCGTGATGCCGGCCACCGCCGTGGTGGCGGTCTCGCTGAGCTCCGCCGGGGCCCGGGCCGGGGTGGTCTGGTGCGGGGTGGTGGGCACGCTGGCGGTCGGGGTGCTGACCGCCGAGGTGCTGCGGCGCGGGCGGGCGCTGACCGCCCTGAACGACCGGCACGCGCGGCACGAGATCGAGCTGCGCGGACGGCTGCTGCGGCAGGAGGCGGAGACCGTCCGGCTGGCCCGGGTGACGCTGCCGGAGACCGTCTCGCGGTTGCAGCGCGGCGAGTTCACCGAGGACGTGCTGCGGGCCTACGAGTCCCAGGACGGCGGCGCCGGCCCGGAGTTCCAGGCCGCCCGGCACGCGGTGCTGCGCACCGTGCTGGAGGCGGTGGACGCGGAGGAGGGTCTGCGTGAGTCGGCCCAGCGCGCGTTCGTGAACATCGCGCGCCGGGTGCAGGCGATCGTGCACCGGCAGGCGCAGGACCTGCGGGAGATGGAGGACCGGCACGGCAACGACCCGGCGGTCTTCGAGGACCTGCTCCGGCTCGACCACGGGAACGCGCTGGTCGGCCGCCTGGCGGACAGCATCGCGGTGCTGGGCGGGGCCCGTCCCGGCCGCCAGTGGAGCCGGGCCGTGCCGCTGTACAGCGTGCTGCGCGGTGGGATCTCGCGGATCCTCGACTACCAGCGGGTCGAGCTGCACCCGGTCTCCGAGGTGGCGGTGGTCGGCCCCGCCGCCGAGCCGCTGATCCACGCGCTGGCCGAGCTGCTGGACAACGCGACGCGCTACTCCCCGCCGCACACCGACGTGCACCTGACCGCCGTCGAGGTGCAGACCGGCATCGCGATCGAGATCGAGGACGCCGGTCTGAGCCTGAGCGAGGAGGGCCGGGCCCGGGCCGAGCGGATGCTCCGCGAGGCGCAGGAGGGCATCGACCTGAACGACCTGGGGGAGACGCCCCGGCTGGGCCTGGCCGTGGTCGGCCGGCTGGCGCAGGCGTACGGCTTCCAGGTCTCGCTCCGCCCGTCCGCCTACGGCGGCGTGCGCGCGGTCCTGATCGTCCCTCAGGAGCTGATCACCACGGCGCCCGCCACCGGGCGGGTGCACGGCATCGGTGCGGTGCCCGGCGTCACCGCCGTCGGCTCCGCCGGCGGGTCCTGGTCCGGCCCGGCCACCACCGTGCTGCGATCGGTCAACGACTCGCTGGGGGGCCGGCCGGGCGGCCTGACGGACGGTCATCCCGGCCTCCTGTCGGGCGGTCCGGTCGGCGGGACGCCGCCGTGGGGCACCAGCACCGGGCCGGGCCCGGACCCGGCGGAGACCGGCGATGCGGGCCGCCCCGGACTGCCGCAGCGGCGGCGGCACGCGGCGCCCTCCCGGGAGACCCCCGGCGAGGTCTTCGGATCCGGCTTCGGCACGGGTTACGGGGCGCCGGTCCAGGCCCCGCCGGTCCAACCCCCGGCCCCGGAGCCGGTGGTGCAGCCCGGGATGTGGCTGGCGGCGTTCCACGAAGGGGTGAACGGCGAGTCGCCGTACACCGGGGCGGCCGACCACAGCAGTGACGAGCCGGCGAGGAAGGGCGAGCAGTGAATCTGCAACGGACCAACATGGACTGGATGTTGAAGGACCTGGCGGACAGCGTCCCGCACGCCCGGAACGTCGTGGTGCTCTCCTCGGACGGTCTGCGGATGGCCCAGTACGGCACCGGCGACGACGCCGCCGACCGGCTGGCCGCCGCCTGCGCCGGACTGCAGAGCCTGGCGGCGGCGGTCGGGCACGAGTTCCCGCACGGCGACCGCCGGATGCGGCTGGTGGTGATCGAGATGAGCGGCGGCTTCTTCTACCTGATGGCGGCCGGCGCCCGGGCCTACCTCGCGGTGCTGGCCGACGAGGGCGTGGACGCCGGGCTGATGGGCCAGCGGATGCGGGACCTGGTGGCCAGGATCGGCGAGCACCTGAGCACCCCGCCGCGCCGCAGCGAGCAGGTCGGATGAGCCCGGCGGACGGCGACGGGTGCACGGTGCGAGGAACGGTGGTGAACGGGTGCGGCGCGGACGGCGGTTGAGGGCAACCGGGCCGGAGTGGGACGCGGGCGGTCCCGAGCGGCTCTACGTGCTCACCCGGGGCCGCAGCCTCCGGGCCGAGCGGATGACCTTCGACCTGGTCACCCTGATCGTGGCCCGCTCGGAGCCGACGCCGACGATGCAGCCGGAGCACGCGGCGATCCTGCGGATCTGCGGGTCACCGCTCTCGGTGGCCGAGATCTCCGCCCACCTGCGGCTGCCGGTGAGCGTGGTCACCGTGCTGCTGGCGGACCTGCTGGCCGAGCGGCGGATCGAGGCCCGGGCCGGCGTACCGAAGGCGATCCTTCCCGACATCGCCCTGTTGGAAGCGGTGATCAATGGACTTCAGAAGCTCTGAGCCGGCCCCGGGGCCGCAGGGCACCGACCGGCTGCCGGACACGGCCACCACGGCGGTCAAGGTGGTGATCGTGGGCGGCTTCGGGGTCGGCAAGACCACCCTGGTCGGCTCGGTCAGCGAGATCCGCCCGCTGACCACCGAGGAGACCATGACCCAGGCGGGCGCCGGGGTGGACGACACGGCGGGCGTCGAGCGGAAGACCGCGACCACGGTCGCGATGGACTTCGGCCGGATCAGCATCGACGAGGAGCTGGTGCTCTACGTCTTCGGCACCCCCGGGCAGGAGCGGTTCTGGTTCCTCTGGAACGGGCTGTTCGAGGGCGCGTTGGGCGCGGTGGTGCTGGTCGACACCCGCCGGCTGGAGGTCAGC
Organism: Kitasatospora sp. NPDC096147; assembly: GCF_044763225.1. NCBI lineage: Bacteria > Bacillati > Actinomycetota > Actinomycetes > Kitasatosporales > Streptomycetaceae > Kitasatospora > Kitasatospora sp. NPDC096147. The sequence goes on from NZ_JBIWFX010000021.1 coordinate 13,607, forward strand.
TTCGACGTGATCGGGCGGCTGGAGGACCGGGGCGTCCCGTTCGTGGTCGCGGTCAACACCTTCCCCGAGTCGCCGAGTTACCCGATCGAGGAGCTGCGGACCGCCCTCGACCTGCCCGCCGAGGTGCCGATCGTCGACTGCGACGCCCGCACCCGTAGTTCGAGCCGCGACGTGCTGATGGCCCTGATGCGCCACCTCTACGCGCTCGCGGCCACCCCCGTGTGACGACCACCTCCCGCGACCCCTCCCTTCCCCCTCACCGCCCCCGGAGCCCCCGATGACCAATCCCTACGACGAAGCGCCACTCACCCCGCCGCCCGGCTGTCCGGCCCACGGCCTGGACATCGACGGCCTCGACCTGGACTCCCTGGGCGGGATCGGCCCCGGCGGCGTCCGGCGGATCTACGGACCGGAGGCGGAGGCCGACCCGGCGGGCCTGTACGAGAAGCTGCGGGCCGAGCACGGCGAGGTGGCGCCGGTCCTGGTGCACGGCGACCTCCCGGCCTGGCTGGTGCTCGGGCACTCCGCCAACCTCACCGCGATGCGCACGCCGTCCCGGTTCTCCCGGGACTCCCGCCGCTGGACGGCCTTCCAGCAGGGCCTGGTCACCCCCGACTCCCCGCTGACGCCGGTGATCGCCTGGCAGCCGCTCTGCGTTTTCGCCGACGGCGCGGAGCACCGACGGCTGCGCGGGGCGGTCACCGACGGCCTGAACCGCTTCGACCGGCGCGGCATCCGACGCTACGTCACCCGCTTCGCCGACCAGCTGATCCGGGACTTCGGGCCGTCCGGCCGGGCCGAGCTGATCGCCCAGTTCGCCGAGCACCTGCCGATGCTGGTGATGACCCACGTGGTCGGCATGCCCGAGGAGTACGGGCCCCGGCTGGTCGAGGCCGCCCGGGACCTGATGAAGGGCACCGAGACGGCGATCGCCAGCAACGACTACGTGGTCGCCACGCTGCGCCGGATGATGGAGCGCAAGCGGGTGGCGCCGGGGGCCGATCTGGTCTCCTGGCTGATGCAGCACGAGTCGGAGCTGACCGACGACGAGGTGCTGGAGCACCTGCGGGTGGTGCTGCTCGCGGCGAACGAGTCGACCGTCAACCTGATCGCCGACACCCTCAAGATGGTGCTCACCGACGTCCGGTTCCGTGCCCACCTGTCGGGCGGTCACATGACCCTGCCGGACGCGCTGGACCAGGTGCTCTGGGACTCCGCGCCGATGTCGCTGGTGGCCGGGCGCTGGGCCACCGGGGACACCGAGCTGGGCGGGCAGCAGATCAAGGCCGGGGACATGCTGCTGCTCGGCCTGGCGGCCGGCAACGTCGACCCGATGGTCCGCCCCGACCTGGACAAGCCGCTGCACGGGAACCGGGCCCACCTGGCCTTCGGCGGCGGGCCGCACGAGTGCCCCGGCCAGGACATCGGCCGGGCGATCGCCGAGACCGGCATCGACATCCTGCTGGCCCGACTGCCCGACCTCCAACTCGCGATTCCGGAGGAGGAGTTGGCCTGGACCTCGGCCTGGATCTCGCGCCACCTGATCGAGCTGCCGGTCCGCTTCACCCCGCAGGGCGTCACCCCCGTACCGGGCCCGGCCGTGGTCACTCCCGCCACCCCGCCGCCGGCCGCCCCGGCCCGTCCCGCCGTCCCGCCGGCCGTCCCGTCCGCCGCCGTGCCCCGGCAGCAGCGCCGTTCCTGGTGGGACCTGCTGACCGGGGTCTTCCGCCGCTGACGGCGCGGCCGTCGGCCGGGGAGGCCGGAGGCGCGGGGTGCCGGAGGCTGCTGCACCGCACGGTGGAGCACCCTCCGGGGCCGGGCGTGCCCGACCGGCGCTGCGAGGTGGCGGGCCGATCACCGAGCGGTGCCGGTGCGCCGATAATGGCCTGAGCACCCCGTCCTCTCGCCGAAGGAAGCACCGTGCTCGAGAAGCTGCTCGCCCTGCCCGTCCTGCGGGACCTGTCCCCCTCCGTGACGCTCCGTCGGATGGGCGCGATCCCGGTGCTGGTGATCGACCACCCGACCGGCCGCGGGGCGGTGAGCGTGCAGGGCGCGCAGCTGCTCACCTGGCAGCCGGCGGGCGAGCAGCCGGTGGTCTGGCTGAGTGACGAGGCGTCATGGACCGAGGGCGTGGCGATCCGGGGCGGCGTGCCGGTCTGCTGGCCGTGGTTCGGCCCGGCCGGCACGCCCTCGCACGGCTTCGCCCGGGTGGTGGCCTGGACCCCGGGCGAGGTGACGGAGTCGGCGGAGGGCGTGCGGCTGTCGCTCACGCTGGCCGAGAGCGAGCAGACCCTCGCGCTCTGGCCGCACGCCTTCACCGCGACGGTGCGGATCGGGCTCGGCCGCGAGTGCACCGTCGAGCTGGAGGTGGCGGGCGAGCACCGGAGCACCGCCGCCCTGCACACCTACCTCCAGGTGGGTGCGGCCGAGCGCACCACCGTCTCGGGCGTCGGCGGCGACTACCACGACCGGGTCGCGGAGGCCGACGGCCACGGTCCGGGCACCGTGGTGCCGGACCAGCGGGTGGACCGCACCTACACCGCGCCGGAGCCGGTCAGCCTGGTCGACGACGCGGGCCTCGGCCGGGTCATCGAGGTCCACCACCACGGCCACAGCGACGTGGTGGTCTGGAACCCCGGCGCACAGCTCGCCAAGGAGGCGGCCGACATCGCCGACGAGGGCTACCGGGGCTTCGTCTGCGTGGAGACCGGCCGGATCGGCGAGGAGCTGACGGCCGCTCCGGGCCGCCCGGGACGGCTGGCCACCACGCTGCGGGTGCGCCGCCCGGCCGCCTGACCGGGGACCCTCAGCGACCGCGCTCCGCCCGCCGGTTCTGCCGGGAGCCTGCGCAACTCGGTCCGCACGTGCGAGAGTTGGTACGAGCGACAGCAGCCGGGCGGAGCGGGGGTTGTGGCATGGGCAGTGAGGTGCGCACGGTCGAGGTGCCGTTGGGGGACGGCAGCGACGAGGTGGTGCGGGTGCAGATCCGCGAGGTCGACCAATCCCTGGTCCGGGTCGGGCGGGCGAGCGGTTCGGTGATCCGGGCGTCGCGGACGTTCGGGGAGATGGTGGACGGCATCCGGCCGATCGCCGACAGCTTCGTCGGCCGGCTGAGCGGGCTGGTGCACCGGCCGGACGAGATCACCCTGGAGTTCGGGGTCTCGCTCTCCGCCGAGGCGGGCGTGGTGATCGCCAGCACCGCGACCGAGGCCAACTTCTCGGTGACCCTGACCTGGAACTCCCGGCTGCCGCAGGCCAATCCCTGAGGGCCCGGCGATGACCGAGCCGAGCCCGCCGGCCCCGGACGACCGGGCCGACGCGGTGCTGAGATCCGCCCTGCTCCGGGTGCTGGGCCCGGACGGGGCGGTGTACGGGGCGGGCCTGCTGATCGCGCCCGGGCTGGCGGTGACCTGCGCGCACGTGGTCGCCGACGCGCTGGGCGTCCCGCCCGAGGACCAGCGGAGGCCGACGGGCCGCCTCGTCCTGGAACGGCCCCTGGTGCCCGGGGCCGGACCGGCCGCCGCCGAGGTGGCGCAGTGGGTGCCGGTCCGGGCCGACGGCAGCGGTGACGTCGCCGTGCTGCGCCTGACCGTCCCGGTGACCGGTGCGGTCCTGCCCGCCGTGGCCGCGCCGGACGGCTTCTGGCAGCACCCGGTGCGCGTCCCCGGCTTCCCCGGGGACGCACCCGACGGGGTCTGGCACAAGGGGCTGCTGCTCGGCCCGACCGGCCAGGGCTGGGTGCAGCTCACCGGCGCCGAGCGGCAGGGCGTGCCGGTCGACCGGGGCTTCAGCGGCGGCCCCGTCTGGGACGACGCGGTCGGGGCGGTGGTCGGCATCATGGTGGCCGCCGTGGTCCACGGCGAGCACCGGCAGAGCTTCATGATCCCCACCAGGACCCTGCTGGCCGAGGTGCCCTCGCTCGCCCCGGTGCTCGCGCCGCCCTCCCCGTTCCGAGGTCTGAGCACCTATCAGGAGACGGACGCGGCGGTGTACTTCGGCCGTGGCGCGGAGACCGAGGACCTGGTCGGCCGGCTGACCACCGGTGCCTGGCCGGCCGTCACCCTGGTCGGCCCTTCGGGGAGCGGGAAGTCCTCGCTCGCCTTCGCCGGGGTGGTGCCCGAGCTGCGCGCCCGGGGCTACGAGGTGCTGGTGCTGCGCCCGGCCGACGGGGCCCCGCTCCGCACCGCACTGGCCCTGGAGCTGGCCCGCGCGGCGCGTGACGGCGGACCGGAGCAGGCCGCCGGTGGTTCGGAGGGGGCTGTCGGCGGTTGGGAGGGGGTCGTCGGCGGCCCCGGCCACGCCGTCGGCGGCCCCGGCCACGCCGTCGGCGGCCCCGGCCACGCCGTCGGGGGACCGGAGCAGGCCATCGGGGCGGCGGAGCTGCGGGAGTTGACGGAGGCGCTGGACCGGGACGGTCTGCTGGTGACGGCCCGGGCCCGGCTGGGCCGGCGGGCCGACCGGCTGTTGGTGGTGCTGGACCAGGCCGAGGCGCTGCTCACCACCGCGCACGGTCCGCAGGACGCCGTGGCGCTGCTCTTCCCCGAACCGCACCCGGCCGCCCTGCGGGTGCTCTGCACCCTGCGCGCGGACCTGCTGGAAGCCGCCCTCTCCCATGCCGAACTGGGACCGGCCCTGAGCCGTTCGGTGATCCGCCCGCTGCTGCCGATGACCCGGGACCAGCTGGCCGAGGTGATCCGCCGTCCGCTGGCCGACCTGCCCGCCGTCTCCTACGAACCCGGCCTGGTCGCCCGGATGCTGGACGACGCCGGCCAGGAGCCCGGGGCGCTGCCGCTGCTCGGCTTCGTGCTGGCCCGGCTCTGGGAGCGGCAGCGGTACGGACGGCTGGAGTTCGCCGCCTACCAGGAGACCGGCGGGGTGCGCGGCGCACTGGGCCGGCACGCCGAGCAGGCGTGGCGGTACGGCGTTCGGGAGGAGGAGCAGGACGAGGCGCTCCGGCTGCTCACCGCGCTGGTCCGGCGGCTGCCGGACAGCGAGTCCGTGCTGGCGACGGTGCTGCGCCGGTCCGAGGCGGGCGAGGAGCGGTGGCGGATCGCCGTCCGGCTGGCCGAGCAGCGGATCCTGGTGCTCGGCGCCGACGCCGACGGCGGCCAGACCGTCCGGCTGGCGCACGAGGCGCTGATCGTCGCCTGGCCCACCCTGGCCCAACAGGTCGAGCGGGAGCGGGACTTCCTCGCCTGGCGGGCCGCCGTCCAGCACGATCTGGGCCGATGGCAGGAGCTCGGCCAGGCCGCGGACCAGCTGCTGACCGGCGCGGTGCTGGACGCCGCGATCGATGCGAGCACCGGCCGGGAAATGGAACTCGGCCGGGAGGAACGGCAGTTCATCACGGCGAGCCTGGCCCGCCGGGCCGCCGAGGCGGCCCGGGCCCGCCGTGGCCGAGCGCTCCGGCGGGCGGGCATCACCGCGCTCAGCGTTCTGCTGGTGGTCGCGGTGCTGGCCTCCTGGCTGCTGTACGGCGCGAACGGCCGGCTCGACGAGGACCTGCGACGCGCGGCCTCGCCGCGGATGGCCCAGCTGGCGGGCGGCTTGGACGACGTGTCGCTGGCCAGCGCGGGCCTGATCAGCGCAGCCGCGCTCCGGACCGCCGAGACGCCCGAGGCGCGGACCGCGCTGTTCGAGCAGTACGTCCGGATGCGGCACGTCGAGCAGATCGTGGTGGAGGGTCGGGGCGCGGTGAAGCAGGCGGTCCTCACCGAGGACGGGACGCGCCTGGTCACCCTGCTGCACTCGGGCGAGGGCCTGCTGAGCGACCTCGGCGGCGCGGTCCCGGGGTCGGCGTCCGGATCGGGGCCGGCCCCGGTGCCGGGGCCGGTGAAGGTGATGGAGGCGGCCGAGCGGTTGGCCGTCTCGCCGGACGGGACGGCCTTCGTCTCGACCAACGTGCACGGCCGGATCGACCTCGGCATCCGGAAGGCCGGCGGCGGCTGGGCCGGTGTGGTGAGCGTGCGCACCGCCGAGCAGGCGCTGCTGAACGCGCGGCCTGCCTCCGACCTGCGCTTCGACGCCACCGGGCGGCGGGTGCTGGCCGCCGTGGAGGAGGAGGGGGTGCAGGTCTGGGAGGTGCCGAGCGGTGCCCGGGCGGGTGGCCTGCTGGTGCCGCCGGCCGGCTGGACGGCGGTCCAGGCGTGGTTCGGGCCGGACGGCACCACCGTGGTCGGACGGATCGTCAGATCGGGCCCGTACCCGGCCGTCCGGTCCGCCACCACCGGTCGGCTGGTGCGCTGGCGGATCGCCGACGGCGCTCTCGAACAGCCGTGGGGTGAGCAGGAGTACGGCACGGCGGCGGTCAGCGGCGACGGCTCCACGCTGGTCGCCTGCGACCCGGACCTGACCCTGCACGTCTGGGGCCTGGCCGGGCGGCCGACCGAGCTCCGGCAGCTCACCGCCGCCCGGATGAACGGGCCGTGCCCGCTGAACGCCCCGGTGCTCGACCGCACCGGCCGCTTCCTGGTCAACCCCGTCCAACGGTTCGGCACCGAGCTGGGCCGCTACCGCTATCTGGTGCTGGACCTCCAGGAGCTGCTGCCCGCCGCCCTGGACCTTCCCGCACCGGCCCAGCGGACCGAACTCGCCCCGGGGGAGGGGGAGATGCCCTCGGTGAGCCTGGCCGGGCCGCCCGGAGCGATGAAGCTGGCGGTGAGCGCCGGCGGCACGGTGGTGACCACCACGGTGGCCGCCCCGACCGCCTTCGACGCCGCCATGCTCACCAGCCTGGTCCGCACCCTGAACGTGGACCACGACCGGATCGCCAGCGTGGACCGGGACGGCGGCACGCTGCGGATGTGGGACCTGCGAACGCACCGTCAGCTCGCGGCCGTCCGGCCCTCCGCACCGCTGGCCCGGCTCTACCCGACCTTCAGCCCCGGCGGCACCCGGCTGCTGGCCCTCCCGGCCGCCGGCCTCGACGTCCAGGTCTGGGACGTGGCACCGGACGGCGGGCTGACCGAGGCCCGGACCCTCGCCCTCCCGGTGCCGCCGGGGATCGATCCGGTGCAGCCCGATCCCCGTACCGGCCTGCGACCGGCCGTCACCAACATCTCGTTCGACGGCGAGGACCACGCGGTGACCACGGCCGTCGCCTACGTCGCCCGCTGGGACCTGCGCACCGGTGCCCAGGTAGGCGCGGTCCACCGGCCCCCGTTCCAGGAGACCGCGCACGTGGCGACCGCGATCGGCCAGGTCTTCGGGGTCCAGCGCCCGGGCCACGAGCAGGCGGCGGTGGCCACCGGCGGCGACGAGATCCAGATCTGGGACTTCCGGACCGGCCGGACGGTGGAGAGCTTCTCCTCGGAGCTCGGCGTCCCCCGGCAGATGGGTTTCGACCGGAGCGGCACCGTCTTCGCGGTGGTCACCTCCGACGGGGTGCTCCGGGTGCGGGACATGGCCGCCCACCGCTGGCGGACCCTGGCCCACCAGGGCGTCCGCTGGCTCAACGGCTTCCCGACCGGCTCGCTGCTGAGCACCACCAGCACGACGGGCGGCTTCGTCTTCTGGGACCTGGCGGCCGGCACCGAGCTCTACCGCTTCTCGCCGGGCCTCGGTGCGACGGGTGACTGGGCCTCGGACGGCAGCCGGTTCGCCTGGGGGGAGGGCTCGGCGGTGGAGGTCCTGGAGCTCGACCCGCAGGTGTGGCGGGCCCGGGCCTGCGCCCTGGCCGGCCGGGACCTCAGCGAGGCGGAGCGGGCCCTGCTGCCGCCGGGCGGCAGGGCCGACGCCTGTGCGGACACCCCGGGCTGACGCCGCGTCGGGCCGGAAGTCAGGGCGGCCGGCGACGGGACTGCGGTCCGGCCGGCGGACCTTCAGGAAGCCTCGTCCGAGGAGCGGGCCGTCCGACCCGGGCCCGGCTGGTGCGAGGCGGTGGGGCCCGGTCCGGTCAGCGGCCCGGCCGGGTGGGGAGACGGGCTCGCCGTCGCCCTGCCCGGCCGCATTCCGGCCCGCGGCCGTCCTCCTCCGGCACCGCAGCGGACCGGGAGGGAGGTCCTAGTGGTCGGCCATGGTGAGGCCGGCCCCGGCGGCCGAGCGGCTGAGCACCACGCTCCGGATGTGGTCGAGCGCCTGCGCGTAGGCGGCGTTGCCCGGGTCGCGGGTGAGGGCCTCCGGCAGGTTGAGCACCCGGTTGGTGCTCAGGTCCATCAGCTGCGGGACGAACTCGGCCTTGCCGACCGTCCAGGGCTGCTGCGGGCCGGTGGGCGGGGTGAAGGTGAAGCGGGCGATCGAGCTCTGGTTGCCCCGGGGGTCGAAGTCGCCCGAGTAGTTGAACATGTCGCCCGCGAGCTGGTCGCCCATGCCGTAGACCACCCAGGTGCCGTTGACCTGCTCGTACGCCTGTGGGATGTGCGCGTGGGTGCCGATGATCAGGTCGATGTCGCGCCGGCCGTCGGTCTGGGAGGCGGTCAACTCCTTGGCCAGGGTGAGCTGTTGCTCGTTCGGCTCGTCCTGCCACTCGGTGCCCCAGTGCATGCTGACCACCACCACGTCGGCCCCGGCCCGGCGGGCCGCCCGGGCGTCCGCCACGATCCGGTCACGGTCGATCAGGTGCACCGACCAGGGGCGGCCCTCGGGGAGCGGGATGCCGTTGGTGTCGTAGGTGTAGGCGAGTTGGGCGACGGAGGCGCCGCCGGCCGAGAGCAGCGCGGGGCGGGCGGACTCCTCCTCGGTGCGGGCCGAGCCGGCGTGCTGAAGGCCGACGGCGTCCATCGCGCCGAGGGTGCGGGCGATCCCGGCGGCGCCCGCGTCCAGGGTGTGGTTGGAGGCGGTGGAGCAGGAGTCGTACCCGGTGTCGCGCAGGGCCTTGGCCACCTCGGGCGGTGACTTGAAGGTCGGGTAGCCGGTGTACGGCCCGCCGTCGGCGCCGTAGACCGTCTCCATGTGGCAGATCGCCAGGTCGGCGGCGGCGACCACCGGTTGCACCCCGGCCAGCATCCTGCCGAAGTCGTACCCCGTGCCACCGGCGTCCGCCTGGGCCTGGCGGATGATCGACGCGTGCGGGAGCACGTCGCCGGAGGCCACCAGGGTGAACGGTCTCAGCGCGGTGGTCGGGCTCGCGCTCGCGTTCGGGCTCGTGGGGGCGGCCTCGACGGGGGCGGGCGCCGGGGCGGGGGCGGCGGCCTGCTGGGCGGTGGGGCCCGCGCAGCCGGCCGCCGTGGCCATCAGCAGGGCGGCGGCCGGCAGCAGGGTCCTGCGGTGGGAATGACGCATCATCAACTCGTCTCATGGTCGGTACGTCCGACCATGAGACGAGTGCGGGTGATATCCACCCCGCCACGCGATGCGGTCACCCGTTCGACCGAGTGCCCACCGGTGTGGCGGTCTACCACCAGCTGGTGCACCGGCCGGTGTCGACGGGGGAGAAGATCCGCGCGCAGGCCCGGAACAGGTACTGGTTGGACGCGTTGGTCGTCATCGCGGCGCTGGTCTTGCTCTGGCCCCAGCCCTGGTCCGCGTTGAACGGGCCGCACTGCAGCCAGGACGCGCCCCCGTTGGTCGTCCAGTCCAGCCAGACCAGGTCGGTGGGCTGGGTGGCCCCGCTGAGCTTCGCCCAGCCGCGCTGCGCGCCGTAGACGTTCCCGTACTGGAGCGTCACGGTGCGGCCGTTGCCCAGGTCGACGGAGCGGGCGACGCTGCCCGAGAGGTTGTCCGGGATGTCGACGAAGCCGTTGGCGCCGTGGTTGCAGTCCGCCACGGTGGCGGTGGCCGGACCGGCCGGACCAGCCACTGCCAGGGCGGTGCCGAGCAGCAGGGCGGCGCCCGCCGAGCCGAGGGTCTTCCTGAGGGTCGAACGCATGCTTGCCTCCTGGGAGTCGGGCCCGATCGGGCCGTGCGGCCACCATGCCGGTGCGGTGGGCGGACCGGACAGGCCCTGAAAGCACGGCTTAAACCCCGCTGGACCGGGGCCCGTCGGGTACCGGAGAATCACCTCGCGCCACTGGTGAGGGGCCGGAGGGGAGGCGAAGGGTGCTACGGATCCACTTCACGGCTGCGGACCTGGCGCGGACCAGGGTCGCGCCCACGGTCGGGGCGGCCGCCGAGACCTACCACGGCCTCGGTGTGCTGCGCGGGTTGACCGGCGGCGGCCCGTTCCGGCAGTGGCGGACGGAGGTCGCCGCCCGGCTCGGCCCCGAGGCGGGGCCGCTCGCCGCCCTGCTGCCCGTCGACGGCCCCGGGCTCGACCTGGCCACCCTGGTCGGCGCCACCGACTCCGCCGAGGAGGGCGCGGAGAACCTCCTGCGGGTCGGCCGGGTGCCGTTCGCCGCAGAGCTCTCGGAGATCACCTACCAACCCCGTCACCGGGCCTGGGCACGGAGCCTGGCGTCCGGAGACCCGGAGGCCCGCAAGCTGCTGGCCCGCTCCTTCCTGGCCGTCCACCGGACGGCGGTCGCCCCGTACTGGCCGCAGCTGACGGGCCGTCTGGAGGCCGTCCGGGCCGGGTACGCGTGCGCCGTCCTGGAGGGCGGGGTCGACGGTCTGCTCGCCTCGCTGGCCGGGCCACTGGTGCGCTGGCGCCCGCCCGTGCTGGAGGTGGCCAACGGCAGCGACCGGGACTTCCACCTCGCCGGGCGGGGCCTGGTGCTGGCGCCCACCTTCTTCGCCTGGGGCGTGCCGCGCCTGCTCTGGGACCCGGCCGACGACGACCAGCCGGTCCGCCTCAGCCTCCCCGCCGCCGACCGGAGCGCCCCGGTCTCCCTGCACCCGGCCGACCCGGCCGCCCCCGCCCTGGGCGCCCTGCTCGGCCGCACCCGCGCTGCCGCGCTCCGAGCCACCGCAGGCGGCTGCAACACCAGCCAGCTCGCCGCCCGGTTGAACGTCACCCCGGCCGCCGCCAGCCAGCACGCCAAGGTGCTCCGGGAGGCGCACCTGATCACCAGCAGCCGCCGCGGCGGCTCGGTGCTGCACCGGATCACGGCCCTGGGCGAGGAGCTGCTGGGCCGTCAGTGACGGCCGGGACGCATGGCACCGCCCGAGCCGACGGCCGGTGAGCCGCCTTCTGCCGAGCCGAGCTGACGGGCAATCAGGAGTCTGCGGAGCCGAGGAACGCGACCATGTGCGCCAGGCCGTCCTCGCCGAACACGTCCTCCATGCTCGCGGCGGACTCGGTGACCTCGTTGTGCGGGAAGAGCCCCTGCTCGTAGGTGGTCAGGGCGCCCTCCCGGTCGGTCGGGTGTGCGGCGAGGGCGAGGGCCGGTTCGGCGCCGTCGAGCATGGCGCGGTCGGCGCCCTCGCCGGCGAACGGGGACATCAGGTGGGCCGCGTCCCCGAGCAGGGTGACACCGGGCACTCGGGCCCAGCGGCGGCCGATCGGCAGGGCGTGGAACCGGCGCGGGGTCAGGGGGCCGTCGGCGTCGGCGACCAGGGCGCGCAGGCCGGGGCCCAGCCGTCGAACCCGCCCAGCATGGCGGCCTTGGCGGCGGCGGTGTCGGGAGCGGTGAGGTCGATGGTGCCCAGCCAGCCGTCGGCGGTCCGCAGTGCGGTGTGGACGTTCAGGCTGCCGTCGGTCTCGCGGTGGCCGAGGAAGCCCCGGCGGCGGTCGGGGCGGGGCGGTCGTCAGTCGGCGGCGGCCGGGGCGGGGCGGTCGTCAGTCGGCGGCGGCCGGGGCGGTGCGGCCGGGCGAGGTCAGCAGGCGGGCGGCCAGCGGGGCGGAGAGCAGGACGAGCAGGGCGGTGCCGGTGCCCAGCGCCCACCGGTGGGACAGCAGGTCGCCCGCCAGGCCGCCGATCAACAGGCCGAGCAGGGACGCGAGTTGGATGGAGGTGGTGGCGACGGCCATGGTGCGCGCCACCGTACCGTCCCGGGCCGCCAGGCCCTGGAGTTCGCCGAAGACGACGGCCATCACCAGGGTGCCGCCGAAGGCACCGGCCAGCTCGAAGTTGACGACGGCGGCCCAGGCACCGAGGCCCTGACCGACCATCAGCAGCGGCAGCAGCGACCAGACGGTGGCCGCGCAGCCGACCACCACGGTCCAGCGGCCGAACAGGCGGGCCGCCCGGCCGGTCAGGAAGCCGCCCAGGATGCCGCCCACCGCGCCGAGCGCCAGCAGCAGGCCCACGGCCGAGGGCGGGATGGCGACGGTGCGGACGCAGAACAGCACGAAGACCGCCTCCGTCACGCCGTTCGCGAGGGCGATGGCGACCAGGCACCAGACCTCGGTCCGGCGCAGCAGCCGTCCGGCGATCGCCTTGAGGCCGGGGTCGGACGGGCCGGACGGGCCGGACGGGTCGACCGGACTGCCCGGCTCGGCGGGACCGGTGGGTGCGGGTGCGTCGGCGGCGGCCTTGTCGACGGGTAGCCGGATGCGGCCGGCCAGGGCGGCCGAGGCCAGGAAGGAGACGGCGTCGACGATCAGGGCGAAGGGGGCCGAGAGGACGGCGAGCAGTGCGCCGCCGAGGCCCTGGCCGACGATGTCGGTGGCGCTCCGGGTGCCGTTGAGCCGTCCGTTCGCCCGGACCAGGTCGCCCCGGGGGATCACCTGCACGGCGACGGGGGCCGCGTACGCGTTCCGGAAGACCCCGGTCACGGCCTTCGCCGCCATCACGGCGAACAGGAACGGCAGGGTCAGCGACCCGGCCCACCAGAGCAGCGGCACCAGCCCGATCAGCAGGCCGGAGAACAGGTCCGCGACCACCATCACCCGGACCCGGGAGGCGGTGGTGGCGTCCGCCCGGGAGGCCACCACCACCTGGAGCAGGATCGCGGGGACGATCGCCAGGGCGGCCAGGATCGCCATCTGTCCGGCCGTGGCGCCCAGCACGGTGGCGGCGAGCAGCGGGATCACCACGCCGGAGACGGCCGATCCGGTGCCGGAGACGGCGGTGGCCGCCCAGTACCGGTGGAAGTTGCGGCTGTCGTCCCCGCGCTTCGCGGTGGGGGAGGCCGAGGGGGTCTCCGGGGTGTCCGCCTGCGCCACTGTGAGGTCCCGATCCGTCCGTGCCGGGCCGGGTGACGGGGCGTCAGCGGTCGGCGTTCGGATGCATGTTCCCATGCGGCCGGGTCGTGCGTGGGCGGATCACGGGATCGGCCCGCGCCACCACCCGCAGGGCTCCGAGGGCGCGCGGGCCGTCAGGGGAGGAAGCACTCCGACCGGGGCGCGGGGTGCGGGGCGGGCGGTCCGGTGCGGCGGGCGAGCGTGTCGGCCCGGGCGCCGTCGAGGACGGCGCGGTGGACGGCGCGGGCCAGCCGCGCACCCCACGGGGAGCGCGGGCCGCCGAACGGCTCGGTGGCCCGGCCGGGTACGGGGGTGCGGACCGCGACGCAGACCGCGTCGGAGGGGGTGCCGGTACAGGCGTAGCCGGCTTCCAGCAGGGCCTGCACCTTGGCCTCGGTGGCGGTGGCCAGCAGGTTGACCAGGCCGGCGTCGGAGACCGCCACGGGGACCACGGCGACGATGTTGACGGTGCCGGGCACGTACGCGGTCGGCACCGTCCGGTCCGCTCCGGGAGGGTCGGTCGGCTCCGGCGCCGCCGCCCAGGTGGGGACGCCGAGCCCGGTGGTCACCAGGGCGGTCACGCCGCCGTCCTCGGACCGTGTCGCCCGGTCCACCTCGGCGGCGGTCATCAGCCCGACGCCCGGGCCGGTCAGTCCCTCGGCGGCGGCCAGTTCGGCCAGGTGCCGGTCCGGGTCGAGACGGTCGTAGCCGGACCGGACCTGGGCGTTGAGCACCCACTGGCGTTCGCCGATCCCGCCGCCCAGGACCGCGCTGCTGACCATCCGCCAGCCCGGTCCGGCCCGCCAGAGCAGGTGGTGGCGGCAGGCCCCGTCCTCGGCTCGGGCCGAGCGGTCGACGAGGACCGGTGCGCTGCCGTCGACGGCCGCCGCGGCTCGCGGGACGCGGTCGGTCTCCGTCATCCGGGGCTGTCCTCCGTGCTCCGGCCGCCGGTCCGTGTGCCGGCGATCCGCCCCGATCCTACGGTCCCGCCTCCTCGGCGGGGCCGGGGCACGGGTCCTTCCTGCCCGGCACGGGCAGGAAGGACCCTTCGGCCGCGACGGTGCACGGTGTCACGGCCGTCCTCGGCGGTCGGCCGGATCGCGGTGCTACCAGATGAGGTTGACCCACTCGGGGTGGTCGATGAAGGGGTTCCGGTTCTTCTGGTAGGTGTCGAAGATGATCTGGTTGCGGCGCTCCTCGAAGGCGCTCGGCGGGTCCTGCTGGTTCCACTGCTTGAGCACCGAGAGCCGGCCGTGGAAGCGGGTGCTGCCGTTGATCGAGTCGTTCGCCTCCAGGTCCGGGAAGGAGTCGTCGCCCTCGTAGCGGACGGCCATGTAGAGGATCATCCGGGCCACGTCGCCCTTGTCGGCGTCCCGCGGCTCGAAGGAGTCGGCGTCGGTCAGGCTGCCCGGGGCGCCGGCCACCGGGCTGCCGCCCTTGTCGAAGTCCTTGTTGCCGCGGGTGCTGTTGACCTGGACGTCGGCCGCGCGCAGGTGGTGCAGGTCGGTGCCGGGGCCGGCCGAGGTGCCGAAGTTGCCGTGCGACTGGGCCCAGACGTGCTCGCGGTTCCAGTCGCCGACGTTGCCCCCGTTGAGGGACTTGCTGCGCGAGACGCCGCTGTAGAGGAGCAGCACGTTGGCGGAGTTGTTCGGGTCCTGGTCGGTGGTCTTGAGGGCGTTCCAGACCGCGTCGTAGGAGATCTTGCTGGTGCCGCTGCCGATGATGGTGTGCAGCGAGGACTTGAGGGCGGCGCCGGACTTGCCGACGGCGTTCTTGTAGTACGTGCTGTCGTACGCCGTGGTGGTGGCACCGGCGGGCGTGGCGGTGACGGTGGGCAGGGTGAGGCCGACCAGGACGGCGGCCACCCCGGCCGCCAGGCTCTTCCAACTGCCTCTGCGCGCAACGGACATGGGGACGGATCCCTTCGTGGGGGAGGGCACGCGAGTCCGGGTGCCGCCCTGGGGCACCACTGGTCTACGCGTGTTGACGTCATGTCAGGCGAGAGCATGACAGCTCCCGGTCGGTGCCCGAGTAACCAGCAGGAGGCGGTTCCGTGACGTTCTCGCATACGCCGCGTCGGCGCAGCCGGGTGGGGCCGCTGCCACCGTCGCGTCGCGCGGCGGCCCCACCCGGCTGCGCCGACACGGGTGCCGGTGGGAGAGGCGAGTCGGGCCCGGGTCAGCGGTGGATGGCGAAGTCCGGGTAGGTGTACTCGCCGGGCTTGTCGCCGATCTCCTCGATCGCGGCGCGGATCCGGTGGAGGTGGTCCACGGTGAGTTCGAGCCGGTGCTCGTCGGGGTGGTGGGTGGCGAAGTGGCGGAACTCGACGCTGGGGGTCGCGGTCATCTCGATGTGGCAGCCGAGCACGTGGGTGACGGGGCGGGTGGCGGCGAAGGCGATCAGGCGGTCGATCGAGCGGGTGAAGGCGGCCCAGTCCTCGACGTACAGCCGGCCCGGGTAGACGGTGTCCCCGGTGAGCAGGAAGCCGGTGTGGCGGTCGTGGAAGGCGACCGAGGCGGCGTGGTGGCCGGGGATGGCGAAGCAGTCGAGCACCCGGCCGCCGCCGAGGTCGAGGGGCACCACGGTGTCGGGGTCCGCGTCGGGGCCGGGGTCGAGGCCGAGGAAGGCGAAGGCCGCGTCCCGGTCGGCGGGCACCAGCCGGGTGGCCGGGCGGTCGGCGAACTGCGGGTCGCCGGCCTTGTGGTCGCCGTGGCCGTGGGTGTGCAGGACCAGCAACTCGTAGCCATCGCGCGGGTTTTCGGCCAGCCAGGCGTCGATCAGGCCGTCCACGGTGGCGCGCAGCGGGAAGTACGCGGGGGAGGCGGTGGCCCCGGTGTCGATCAGGACGGCGCGGTCGGCTCCGAAGAACAGGTAGAGGAACGGGGCCTCGTAGTGCACCGCCTTGTTCTGCCGCAGGATCACGGTGTGCTCGTCGTAGGCGTACACCTGGATGTCCGGGTCGGTGTTGTGCTTGGCCGATTCGGAGCCGTGGATCCAGCGGACGTCGATCGGGCGGGCGGTGGGCGTGCCGGTGCGGAAGTCGATCGTGTTCACGTCGGAGGAAGCTAGCGGGCGCTCAGCTGCTCGTCCAGCGGTTCGTCCGTCCACGGCGCGAGGGCGGTGCGGCAGGCGTGGTCGAGGTGGCGCAGCTCGCTGAGGTCGAGTCGCACGGGCCGGTCGGCGGGCAGGCGCTCCAGGGTTTCGAGCAGGCGGGGCAGGCGCAGGAAGGTGGCGTTGCCGGCCAGTCGCAGGGTGGTGCTGCCGTCGCTGTGGTCGGTCACCGAGAGGTGCAGGTGCGAGGTGTCCCAGGCGGACTTGAGGACGGCGAGCAGCAGGCCGAGCAGCACGCCCTCGAAGAGGTTGGTGGCCAGGATCGCGAGCGCGGTGACGCCGAGCACCACGGCCTCGCCCCGGTGTGAACGCCACAGCTGGGCCAGCGACTTGACGGGGAGGAGCTTGAAGCCTGCGTGCACCAGGACGCCGGCCAGGGCGGCCAGTGGGATCAGGGTGAGGGCGGCCGGGATGAGGGCGGCGAAGAGCAGCAGCCAGAGGCCGTGCAGGACGCGGGAGGCCTTGCTGCGGGCGCCGGCCTGGACGTTGGCGGCGCTGCGGACGATGACGGCGGTCATCGGGAGGGCGCCGAGCAGGCCGCAGACGGTGTTGCCCGCGCCCTGGGCGAGCAGTTCCTGGTCGTACCGGGTCGGCGGTCCGTCGTGCAGGCGGTCCACGGCGGCGGCGCTGAACAGGCTCTCGGCGGAGGCGATCAGGGCGAAGGCCAGCACGGTGCCGAGCACGTCGAGCCGGCCGAGCAGGGCGAACTCCGCTGCCCCGGGCGGCCGTACCGCGTCCAGCAGGCCGGCGACCCGGACCCGGGCGACGTCCAGGTCGAGCGCCCAGGTGGCCAGCGCGGCGAGGGCGACGGCGGCCAGCGGGGCGGGCAACAGCCGGGCGCGCGGCGGCAGGTGCGGCCAGAGCAGCAGGACGGAGACGGTGCCGCAGCCGAGCGCGGCGGCGGTCAGCGCACCGGGGGAGGAGGCGGTGGCGGCCAGCAGCCGGGGCAGTTCGGCCAGGTTGGCCAGGCCGTGGCCGGGGGCCGGGGTGTCCGTGAGGGCGTACAGCTGGCCGGAGATCAGCACCAGGCCGATGCCGGCCAGCATGCCCTGCACCACGGCCACCGAGATGGCCCGGAAGGCGCGGCCCCAGCGCAGCGCACCCATGGCGAGTTGGAGCAGTCCGGCGGCGAGCGTGAGCACGCCGAGGGCGGGCAGCCCGAAGGTGCGGACGGCCTCCAGCACCAGCACGGTGAGACCGGCGGCCGGGCCGGAGACCTGGAGGCTGCTGCCGGGCAGCAGGCCGGTCAGCAGACCGCCCACGATGCCGGTGACCAGGCCGAGTTCGGCGGGCACGCCGGAGGCGACGGCCACGCCGACGCAGAGGGGGAGGGCCACCAGGAAGACGACCAGGGAGGCGGCGAGATCCTGCCGCAGGAGGACGGGACGACGGGTCATCGGGTCCTTCGCATTCTCGAGACCGAATGGATCTGACAGTCAGTCAAGAATGAGTAAAACAAGATGGTCGGACCGGTCCGCAGACTGCTTCGGGGGCGCACGGCTGCACCCGCGCCGGGCCCGGTCGAGGGCGCGTGCGCGGGCGGTCGCCGGGTGGGCGGGGCAGGGCCGGGAGGCTTGCGGGGCGTTCGGGGCGCCTCTGTCGGGGTGTTCCGGGGGCGGGCCGGGCGTGTCAGGCGGCGCGGCGGAGCTGGCTGAGGGCCGCCGTGCCGAGCACCAGCACCACGGCGGCCACCACCCGGTAGCCCCCGGCCAGCCCCTCGCCCAGCGGCCCGGTGGAGATCGCGGTGCCGACCGCCGCCACCCCGAGGGCACTGCCCAACTCCCGGGTGGAGCTGTTGATCCCCGATCCGAGACCGGCCTGCCGGGGTGGCAGGGCGGCCATGATCCCGGCCGACAGCGGAGGAGCCGTCAGCCCGGCACCGGCGGCCATCAGCACCTGGTAGGCGGCGTACAGCGGGTAGGGAGTGCCGGCACCGATGGTCGAGAGCAGCAGCAGCCCGGTCAGCAGGCAGCCGAAGCCCGTCGCCACGACCGGCAGGCGGCCGAAGCGGGCGGCCAGGGCGGTGCTGCGCCGGGAGACCACCAGCATGCCGACCGCCAGCGGCAGCACGCCGAAGCCGGTGGCCAGCACCGAGAAGCCCTTCACCTGCTGGAGGTACTGCGCGTTCACGTAGAACAGCGCGAACATCCCGAAGAACACCGCACCGATCCCCAGGGCACCCGCCCGGATCGCCGGGAGGCGGAACAGGCGCGGGTCCAGCATCGGGTGCTCACGCCGGAGTTCGTACCGGACGAAGGCGGCGAGCAGGAGTACGGCGGCGGCCAGGCTGAGCAGTGCGGCCGGGGTGCCCCAGCCCCGGGACGGGCCCTCGATCACCCCGTGCAGCAGCGCCAGGAAGCCGGCCACCAGCAGCACGCTGCCCACCGGATCCTGCCGGGTCCCGCGCAGCGGGGTGGCCGGGACCACCGCCGTCACCAGGGCGAGCAGCAGCAGGGCGGCGGGCGCGCAGACCCAGAACAGCGACTGCCAGGGCAGGAGTTGGAGCAGCAGACCGCCGCCGAGATTGCCCAGCACACCGGCCAGGCCGGTCATCGAGGCCCAGGTCCCGATGGCCTGGGCCCGCTCGCCGGGCGGGAAGACGTGCACCAGCACGGCGAGGGTGGCGGGCAGCACGAGCGCGGCCCCGGCACCCATCACGGCCCGGCCGGCGATCAGCAGCGGGACGGCGGAGGCCGCCGCACAGAGCACCGCGCCGAGGGCGAGGATGCCGAGGCCGGCGAGCATGGTGCGCTTGTGGCCGTAGTGGTCGCCGGCCACCCCGGCCGGTATCAGCAGACCGGCGAAGACGATGACGTAGGAGTCGACGATCCAGAGGAGCTGGGTCGCCGTGGGGTGCAGCGGGCCGGCGGCGATCGGCGGGACCGCGAGGTTGATGGCGGCGACCATGGCGATGGTCAGCACCACACAGGCGCAGAGCAGGGCGAGGACGCGCTGCGGGGAGTGGGTCGTGGGCACGGGTGGGTCCGGCTTCCTGGGAAGGGTGGGGTGGGATGCGCCCAGGCTAGGAAGCGACGTGGGTTGCGTTCAAGTGCAAAGATGGCAAGGGAGAGTTGCGCTGGACGCAAGGAGGAGGGTGGTCGGATGGGCGAGCTGGACCTGAATCTGCTGGTGGCGCTGGACGCGCTGCTGGAGGAGGAGAGCGTGACCGGCGCGGCCGAGCGGCTGCACCTGTCGGTACCGGCCATGAGCCGTACGCTGGGACGGCTGCGCAGGGCCCTGGGGGACCCGGTGCTGGTCCGCTCCGGGCGTGCGATGGTGCCCACGCCCCGGGCCCTGGCGCTGCGTGCGCGGGTGCACGGCGTGCTGGTGCAGGCGCAGGCCCTGTTCGCCCCCGACGGACCGCCCGACCCGGCCGCCCTGACGGGCAGTCATGCGCTGCTCGCCCACGACGAGATCGTGCACTCGCTCGGGGCTGGACTGCTGGCGGCGGTGGGGCGGCTGGCCCCCGGGCTGACGCTGCGGTTCCTGGCGGAGCCGTCGAACGACAGCGACCTGCTGCGGCGGGGTGAGGTCGCGCTGGAGATCGGGGTGCTCGGGGACGCGCCGGCGGAGGTCACCGTGGAGCCGCTGCTGACGGACCGTCTGGTGGGCGTGGTCCGGGCCGGGCACCCGCTGGCCTCGGGCGGGCGGGTCACCGCGCGGCGGCTGGCGGGCGCGCGCCACCTGGCGGTCTCCCGGCGCGGACGGCTGACCGGCCCGCTGGACGAAGCCCTGGCCGGGGCCGGCCTGGCCCGGACGGTGGCGGCCACGGTGCCGACCTTCGCGGCGGCGCTGCTGCTGCTCCGGGAGGCGGATCTGGTCGGGATGGTGCCGGAGCGGCTCTGCCGCCGCACGGTGGAGGGGCTGGGGTTGCGGACCTTCCCGGTGCCGCTGGACCTCCCGGAGCTGCCGATCGCGATGGCGTGGCACCCCAGGTACGAGCTGGACGGGGCGCACGGCTGGCTGCGCGGCCAGGTCCGGGAGGTGGCGGCGGAGTACGCGGAGCAGTAGCCGAGAGGGCGCCGGGTCGGTGCTCGGTGCTCGGTGCCCGGCCCGGCGGTTCGGGCAGGTGGTTCGGGCAGGCGGTACGGGCAGGCGGTACGGGCGGGTGGTTCGGGCAGGCGGTTCGGGCGTGTGGTTCGGGCGGGTGGTTCGGGCAGGCGGTACGGCAGGGCAGCGACCCAGGGGCGCGAGGAACTGCGCGGGGCGGTAGGCGGCCCACCGTGAGGTCGGGGCAGGTGAGTCAGGTGCACGTGCGGCCGCTCCTGCGGGGACGCCGCACCACGTGCACCTGACCGACCTGCCCTCGGTGACGGACGCTGCCGTCCCCCTTCGCGCAGTTCCTCGCGCCCCTGAGCGCCTGCCCCGCCGCCTCCTCGCGTTTGGCCCTGCCGTCTCCTCGCGGAGCGCCTGCGGGGCCGTCCCGGTCAGCGGGTGAGGCGGAGGGTCACCAACTCGAAGGGGCGGAGGTGGAGTTCGATGGTGGAGGCGTCAGGGTCGGCGGGGCCGGTGGGGCGTTCGAGGAGGTCGCAGTACTGGGCGCCGGTGAGCGGGAAGCCGGCGCTGAGGCGGGCCCGGGCCCGGGCGCCGTGGGCCTCGTAGAGGCGGACCACCACGTCGCCGCTGCCGTCGTCGGCGAGCTTGACGGCGCTGAGCACCACCGCGTCCTGATCCACCGTCACCAGCGGTGCCACTCCCTCCGCCGAGCCGACCGCACGCCGCTCCGGCAGGTTGATCCGGTAGCCCTCCCGGACCGCGTCGGCGACCGTGGCGCCCGGGACCAGGGCGTGGTGGAAGTGGTGGGTGCCCTGGTCGGTGTGCGGGTCGGGGAAGCGCGGGGCACGCAGCAGTGAGACCCGGACGGTGGTGGTGGTGCCGTGGTCCTCGGGGCGGACGGTGCGGGTGACGTCGTGGCCGTAGGTGGAGGCGGTCACCACGGCGACGCCCCAGTCCGGCTCGGCGAGGTGGACGAAGCGGTGGTTGCACGCCTCGAACTTGGCCGCCTCCCAGCTGGTGTTGGTGTGGGTCGGCCGGTACAGGTGGCCGTACTGGGTCTCGGAGGCGTACCGCTCGGTGTGCAGGTCCAGCGGGAAGGCGGCCTTGAGGAACTTCTCGGTCTCGTGCCAGTCCACCTCGGTGTCCAGGTCGAGCCGCCCGGAGCCGGCCGTCAGGGTGAGGGTCTGGACGACCGAGGAGGAGCCGAAGGACCGGGTCACCCGGACCGCGACCGCGCCGGGCGAGTCGGCGGCGAGCTCCAGCGTGTCCAGCCCGGTCAGGTCGGTACCGGTGTTGCGGTAGAACTGGTCGACGTCCCAGGCGTCCCACATGTTCGGGAAGTCGGGGTGGAGTTGGAGCAGATTGGCCGCCGCGCCCGGGGCCACCGCCTCCCGTCCGGTGGCGTCCTCGACGGCCGAGACCACCAGGCCGCGCCCGTCCACCTCGACCGTCAGCAGCCCGTTGGCCAGCCGGAAGCCGCCGTCCTCCCGCGCCGTCACCGAGCAGCCCGCGCCGGCCGGCACCGCCGCGCCCGCCCCGGCCGGCACGCCCGTCCGGGTGTGCGGGGCGGCGTTGAAGACCAGCTCGGTGGAGCCCTCGCCGGCCAGCGCGGCGAGCGCCGCCTCGATGATGCCGGTCAGCTCGGCGGCCACCGCCGCGTACGTCGCCTCGGCCTCCCGGTGCACCCAGGCGATCGAGGAGCCGGGCAGGATGTCGTGGAACTGGTGCAGCAGCACGGTCTTCCAGATCCGGTCCAACTCGGCGTGAGGATAGGGGAATCCGGCCCGGACGGCGGCCGTGGCGGCCCACAGCTCGGCCTCCCGGAGCAGGTGCTCGCTGCGCCGGTTGCCCTGCTTGGTGCGGGCCTGGCTGGTCAGGGTGGCCCGGTGCAGTTCGAGGTAGAGCTCGCCGACCCAGACCGGCGGGGCCGGGTACTCGGCCTCGGCCTTGGCGAAGAACTCGGCGGGGCGCTCCCACCGGACCCTGGGCGAGCCCTCCAGATCGCGCAGCCGGGCCGCCTTGCCGACCATCTCGCGGGTGGTGCCGCCACCGCCGTCGCCCCAGCCGGTCGGCGCGATCGAGTGCGAGGCTCGGCCCTTGTCCTTGAAGTTCCGCACCGCGTGGGCGAGTTCACGGCCGAGCATGGAGCAGTTGTAGGTGTCGATGGGCGGGAAGTGGGTGAAGATCCGGGTGCCGTCCAGGCCCTCCCAGAGGAAGGTGTGGTGCGGGAACTTGTTGACCTGGCTCCAGGAGATCTTCTGGGTGAGCAGCCACTTGGAGCCTGCCGCCTTGATGATCTGCGGCAGCCCGGCGGCGAAGCCGAAGGTGTCCGGCAGCCACGCCTCCTCGTTCTCGATCCCGAACTCGTCCAGGAAGAAGCGCTTGCCGTGGACGAACTGGCGGGCCATCGCCTCCGAGCCGGGCATGTTGGTGTCCGACTCCACCCACATGCCGCCGGCCGGGACGAACCGGCCCTCGGCCACCGCCTTCTTCACCCGGGCGTAGACCTCCGGCCGGTGCTCCTTGATCCAGGCGAACTGCTGGGCCTGGGACATGGTGTAGACGAAGTCCGGCTCGTCCTCCAGCAGGGCGGTCATGTTGGCGGTGGTGCGGGCCACCTTGCGGACGGTCTCGCGCAGCGGCCAGAGCCAGGCCGAGTCGATGTGCGCGTGGCCGACCGCACTGAGCCGGTGGGCGGACGGTTCGGCGGGCACCGCCAGTACCCCTGCCAGCTCCGAACGGGCTGCGGCGGCGGTGGAGTTGACGTCCTGGAGGTCCAGGGCATCGAGGGCCCGCTCGATCGCCCGCAGGATGTCCCAGCGCCGGGCCCCCTCGACCGGTAGCTCGGCCATCAGCTCGCCGAGCACCTCCAGGTCCAGCACCAGCTCGTGCACGGTGAGGTCCAGCACCGCGAGATCCAGCCGGACGAGGCGGTACTGCGGCTCCGAGCCGGCCGTCGCCCTCTCGCCCAACTCGGTCGGCACGAACGGGTGGTAGTCCATGATGACCGGATTCGACGCGGCCTCGACGTGCAGCAGCACCTGCTCCCCGCCGGCCGCCGGGGAGGCGATCCGCACCCACTGGTTGCGCGGGTTGAGCCCCTTCACCGGGCTGCCGTCGGGGCGGTAGACCAGGCCCTCGCACTGGAAGCCGGGCATGTTGGCGTCGAAGCCGAGGTCGATCAGCGCCTCGACGGTGCGGCCCGCCCACTCGGCGGGGACGGTGCCGCTGACGGTCAGCCAGCTGGTGCCCCAGGGGGCGCCCCAGCGGTCCCCGGCGGCGATCGGGGTGCGCGGCGCGGCGATCCCCTCGGCCACCGGCACCGGCTCGTCCGGGGCGGTCCAGATCCCGGCGGTCAGCGGCACGCTCTCGGGGTAGAGCGCCGGGCGGATGCGCTCCTCCAGGACGCGCTTGAGCCGGGCTTCGACGAGGCTGCGGTCATCGTGCATGGGTGAAGGCTCCCTGAGGGTGAGGGACGGATTCAGCGGACGTCGTCGACGGTGAGGATCTCGGTGATGCCGCGCGTCGCCAAGTAGGCGTCGTCCTCGGCGTGTTCGATCAGGACGGCGGTCGGCCTGGCACCGTCGGCAGCCAGCCGGGCGAAGGCCTCGAAGTAGGCGCCGCCGGGCGCGCAGACCGAGCGCTTGGGTGCCTCGCGCTCGCCGCCCACGTCCAGCACCAGTGCGGTGGAACGCGGGGCGGGCGGGTGCCAGCCAGCCCTGGCCCCGGCCACCGCGGCGGCCAGGGCCAGGCCGGCCGGCTTGGGCCGCCGGTCGTTGGTCAGCAGGCCCAGGGTGTACTCCAACTCGGGGAAGTCGGCCAGTGAGCGGCTGACGTCGTGCGAGCACCACCAGGTGACGCCCCAGAGGTCGGGGCAGTCCAGCGCGGCGGTCACCGTGGCGGCGGTGAAGTGGTCGGCCCGCTCCGGCGGGACGTGCGGGGCCGGGGCACCGACCTCCTGGAGCCAGACCGGCCGGTGCGGGTCCTCGGCCCAGGCCTTGGCCAGCTCGATCAGGTAGGCGGCGTGGCCGGTGGTGGCGGGGGCGTCCGGGCCGTGCCGCTGGGCGGTGCCGTTGAAGACCCAGGAGTGCACGGCGGTGACCCCGCCCAGCCGGGCCGACTGGCCGGGGGTGAAGGGATGGTCGTCCTGGTAGTACGCGGCGTCGTACTCGGCGTGCAGGTGCAGCCGCCCCGGGGCGCCGCGCTCGCAGGCGGCCAGCATCCTGGTCAGCCAGTCCTCGGCCTGCTGAGGGGTGATCAGGTCCGGGTCGGGGTGGGGGCCGGAGGAGAACTGGTTGATCTCGTTGCCGACCGTCATGCCGAGGAAGTTCGGCCGGTCGGCCAGCGCGGCGGCCAGGGTGCGCAGGTACTCCTCCTGGGCGGCCGTCACCTCCGGGTCGGTGAAGAGGTTGCGCCGGTGCCAGGTCCGGGTCCAGGCGGGGAGGAAGTCGAAGCTGGACAGGTGGCCCTGGAGGCCGTCCACCGCGACGTCCAACCCCCGCTCGGCCGCCGCGTCGGCCAGGTCGACCAGCTGCTCGACCGCGCGCGGCCGGATCAGCGTGCGGTTCGGCTGGAACAGCGGCCAGAGCGGGAAGACCCGGAGGTGGTCGAGGCCGAGCGCGGCGATCGAGTCCAGGTCGGCCCGGACGGCGGCCGGGTCGTAGTCCAGCCAGTGGTGGAACCACCCCTCGCTCGGTGTGTAGTTGACGCCGAAGCGCGGGACGGCGGCGGCCCCGGGGACGACGGGGGTGGCGGACACGGAAGTTGACCTGGTCAACCCTTCACAGCTCCTTCCTCGACCCCGCGGAAGAAGAACCGCTGGAGGGTGGCGAAGACGACGACGATCGGGAGGAAAGCGATCATGGTCCCGGCGGCGATCAGCCGGGGGTTGGCGCTGAACGTGCCGTTCAGGTACTGGAGTCCGACGGTGAGGGTGTACTTCTGCGGGTCGTTCAGCACGATCAGCGGCCAGAGGAAGTCGTCCCAGGCGCCGATGAAGGTGAAGATCACCACCACGCTGAGCATCCCGCGGACGTTCGGCAGCCCGACGTGCCAGAGCCGCTGCCAGACGGTGGCGCCGTCCACCAGCGCGGCGGCGTCCAACTCCGGTGGCACGGCGGCGAAGGCGGTCCGCATGAGCAGCACGTTCAGCATCGCCAGCGCGCCGGGCAGCGCCACCCCGAGCAGGGTGTCGGCCAGGCCCAGGCTCCGTACGGTGACGTACTGCGAGACGATGGTGACCTCGCCGGGCAGGATCAGGGTGGCCAGGAAGAGGCCGAGCACCAGCCGGGCGCCCCGGAAGCGCAGCCGGGCCAGCGCGAAGCCGGCCAGGGTGGCACCGACCGCGTTGCCGAACACCGCGACGGCGGCCACCAACAGGGAGTTGGCGGCGTAGGTCCAGACCGGGATGGTGTCGGCGACGGCCCGGTAGTTTGCCAGCGTCGGGTGGTCCGGGAGGAAGTCCGGGGTGCGGGTGTAGATGTCTTCGGCCGGACCCTTGAGCGAGGTGGAGAGCTGCCAGAGGAAGGGGCCGACGGTCAGCAGCAGCACCAGCAGCAGGAGGGCGTAGCGGGCGGCACTGCCGCCGGGGGAGGGGGAGTTGAAGCCGCGTCGGGTGGCGGGGGCGCGCACGGTCAGTCCGCCTTCCGGTTGAGCCGGGCCAGCAGGAGCATCGGGGCCAGCGTGATGGCGAAGAGCAGCAGGCTGAGCGCGGAGGCGTAGCCGAGGTGGCCGGTGAAGCCCCGGCTGTACATCTGGATCAGCATCACCACCGACATGTCCCGGCCGCCCGGGCCGCCGGTGCCGTTGGAGAGCACGTAGAGCTCGGAGAAGACCCGCAGCGCGGAGACCGAGATCAGCACCGAGACCAGCAGCATGGTGGGCCGCACCCCGGGCAGCGTGACGTGCCAGAACCGGCGGAGCGCGGAGGCGCCGTCCACGGCGGCGGCCTCGTGCAGCTCACGGCCGACGTTGGCCAGTGCGGAGAGGTAGATGACCATGTAGTACCCGAGGCCCTTCCAGACGGTCAGGGCGATCGCGCTGAGCAGCAGCAGCCAGCGGTCGGTGAGGAACGGCACGGGGGCGGTCACCACCCCGAGCTGCTGGGCCATCCCGTTGATCACGCCCCGGTCGTCCAGCACCCAGCCCCAGATCAGCGCGACCACCACGGCGGAGGCGATCACGGGGGTGTAGAAGGCGGTGCGGAAGAAGGTGATGCCGGGCAGCCGGCGCTGCACCAGTAGCGCCAGCAGCAGCGGGAGCAGGGTGAGCAGCGGCAGGCAGACCAGCAGGTAGACGATGCTGTTGACCAGGGCGTCGGCCAACTGCTCGTCTCCGAAGGCCCGTTGGTAGTTGTCGAGGCCGGTGAACCGGCCGCCGCCGAGCGGCTTGGCGTTGGTGAAGGAGAGCACCACCGTGTTCAGGGTGGGCCAGAGGTTGAAGACCACCAGCCAGACCACGGCGGGGCCGGCCAGCAGCCAGGGGGTGAACCAGCGGCGGTGGGTCATCCGATCCTTCCTGGGGCCGGGAGGGGTGTGCGGGGTGGCGGGGCCGGGGCTCAGTGGGGGTGCGGTCCGGCCCCGCCGGTCCGGAGGGGCCGTCAGTCCTTGAGCAGTTGGTTGCACCGGGCCACGGCGGTGTCCAGGGCGGCCTTCGAGGTGGTGTCCCCGCTGATCGCCAGTGCGATCTGCTGGTTGATCACGTCGCTCATGGCGTCCTGCACCTGGACGGGCTGGAGCATCCGGGCCTTGGCCAGCGAGCCGAAGGCGATCACCTTGGCCTCGCTCGCGTTGGTGCCCTCGCTCTTGGCGAAGTACGGATCGCTCGCGGACGCCTTGGTGGAGGGGAAGATGCTGGTCAGGTGGGCGAACGCGGCCTGGTTGGCCGGGCTGGTGACCCAGCGGGCCAGTGCGACCGCGGCCGGGGCGTTCTTGGTCGCCTTCGGTACCGAGACGCCCTGGACGTAGAGCGGCGGGGTGCCGAAGGCGGCCGAGGGCACCACCTTGGGCGCCAGGGTCGGGTTGTCGGCGGCCAGCGAGGTGATCAGGTTCCCGCCGCCGGTGGTCCAGGCGACGGTGCCGGCGGTGAAGAGCTTGGAGTTCCCCGCGTACTTGTCGGTCAGCACGTCGCGCGGGAGCAGGCCCTCCTGGAAGGCGGCCCGGTACTTGTCCAGCAGGGCGGCGGCCTGCGGGGTGTTGAAGGTGAAGGAGCGGCCGTCCGCGGCCATGATCGGCACACCCTCGTTGGCCAGGTCGCCGAGGCCGGGCTTACGGCTCATCAGGTAGGCGTCCGTACCTGCCTTCTGTTTGAACGTCCTTGCCTGGGCGATGAGTTCGTCCAGGTTGGTGGGGAGCTTCTGCGGATCCAGGCCGTACTTGGCGAGCAGCTCGGAGTTCCAGTAGTTGACGTCGGTGTTGAGGTACCACGGGTAGCCGAAGGCGCCGTCCCGGCCGGGGAAGCGGTAGGCGTCGATGCCGCCGGCCACGTACTCCTCGGTCAGCTTGGGGTCGGACTTCGCCAGGTCGAGCAGCAGGCCCTGCTTGGCCAGCGGCAGGGCGAAGTCGGGCGGCAGGTTGACCACGTCGGGCAGGGTGCCGCCGGCCGCCTGGCTGAGCACCTTGTCGGAGTACCCGTCGCCGGGCTGGTCCAGCCACTCCACTTCGGTGCCCGGGTACTGCTTCTCGAAGGCGTCGATCACACCCTGCACGTAGTCGGTGAACTTGGGCTTCAGTGCCCAGGTCTGGAGCGAGACCTTGCCCTTGACCTCGCCGCCGACGGCGGTGTCGGCGCTCTCGGTGTCGTCGCTCAGGCCGCAGCCGGTGAGCGCGGTGGCGGCGAGCACGGCGGTGGCCAGTGCTGCGGGGATGCGTCTCATGAGGGTCCGGTGTCCGTCCTGCCGAGGGTGGAAGAGGAACGTGCAGCGGCCGGCCGGCGATGGGGGAGGAGTCGCGGTGTCCGGACGACCTAAACCGGTCTAGTGACCCGGGGAGCATGCTCCTGGCTACACTCCGGTGTCAAGAGAGAGGTCAGGTTCGATGGGCAGACCGACGATTGCCGACATCGCCCGCGAGGCGGGCGTCTCGAAGGGCGCGGTCTCGTTCGCGCTCAACGGACGGCCGGGGGTGAGCGAGGCGACCCGGGAGCGGATCCTCGCGGTGGCGGAGCGGATGAACTGGCGCCCGCACAGCGCCGCCCGGGCGCTCGGCGGGGCCCGGGCCGGGGCGGTCGGGCTGGTGATCGCCCGCCCGGCCCGGACCATCGGGGTGGAGCCGTTCTTCGCCCAGCTGCTGTCGGGCCTCCAGGCGGAGCTGTCCGCCCGCTCGGTGGCGCTGGAGCTGATGGTGGTCGAGGACACCGCCGCCGAGATCGGGGTGTACCGCCGCTGGGCCTCCGAGCACCGGGTGGACGGCCTGGTGGTGGTGGACCTGCAGACCCGGGACCGGCGGATCGCCGTGCTGGAGGAACTCGCCCTGCCCAGCGTGGTGTTGGGCGGCCCGGGCGGTCACGGCTCGCTCTCCAGCGTGTGGGCCGACGATCGCGAGGCGATGCTGTCGATCGTGGACTACCTGGCCGCGCTCGGGCACCACCGGATCGCCCACCTGGCCGGCCTGCCGGCCTTCCAGCACACCCGGCGCCGGATCCGGGCGGTCCGGGACGCGGCCCGCCGGCTCGGCCTGGAGGCGGTCTCGGTGCCCACCGACTTCAGTGACGCCGAGGGCGCCGCCGCCACCCGGGCCCAGCTGGCGAAGCCCGCCCGCCCCACCGCGCTGGTCTACGACAGCGACGTGATGGCACTGGCCGGGCTGGGCGTGGCGGCCGAGATGGGCGTCTCGGTGCCGAGGGAGCTCTCGGTGGTCTCCTTCGACGACTCGGTGCTGACCCGGGTGGTGCACCCCGCCCTCACCGTGCTCACCCGGGACACCTTCGCGCTCGGCGAGCAGGTGGCCCGCACCCTGCTGTCGGCCGTGGACGAACCGGGTGCCCAGCTGGTGCTGAAGATGCCCACGCCGCGCCTGCTGGTCCGGGAGAGCACGGCGGTCCGCGACCCGGCGCACCCTTGACAGGGACAGCTAAAACGATTTAGGTTCCCGCCCAGCCCGGCCGCCGCCGTCACGGCCGGGCACAGCGCCATCCGCACCAGCCCACCCTCTCGGCGCCAGCGCGCCGGATCGGAGCACTCGGATGAGACGAACCCTGGTACCGCTGCTGCTCGGCGCCGCCCTCGGGGTGGCCACGCTCGCGGCCCCGCCCACCGCCGGTGCCGCACCCGCCCCGGCCGTCACCGCCGCCGGGAACCAGCCCTACGCCTCCTACTGGCACCCGAGCACCCTCGTGAACTGGGACCCGGCCACCGACCCGGACGCCCGCTTCAACCGCTCCTCGGTGCCGCTCCAACCCCGTTTCACCGACCCGCAGTTGAAGGCGAACCCGAACGCCCGGGCGGGCGAGGGCAAGGTGGTCTCGCTGGTCTCCTTCGGGCCCACCTCCAACAACCCCTCGCAGGGCTCGGCCAGTCCGGACTACTACGCCTTCACCCACTGGCAGTACGTCGACACCCTGGTCTTCTGGGGCGGCTCCGCCTCCGAGGGCCTGATCCTGGCCCCCAACTCCACCGTGATCGACGCCGCCCACCGGAACGGGGTCAAGGTCTACGGCACCGTCTTCTTCCCGCCCGCCGCTTACGGCGGCCAGCTCCAGTGGGTGCGGGACTTCACCAAGAAGACCGGCTCGACCTACCCCGTCGCCGACAAGCTGGTCCAGGTCGCGCAGCAGTACGGCTTCGACGGGTGGTTCGTCAACCAGGAGACCGGTGGCGGTGACGCGGCGCTGGCGAGCGAGGTGCGCAACACCATGCGCTACGCCAAGTCCCGTGGCGCGGTGGACTTCATGTGGTACGACGCGATGACCGAGGGCGGCTCGGTGAGCTGGCAGAACGCCCTCACCTCGGCCAACGACGCCTTCCTCCAGGAGGGCGCCCAGCGCACCTCCGACTCGATGTTCCTGAACTTCAACTGGAGCTCCTCCGGGCTCGACTCCTCGAAGAACCTGGCCCGTTCGCTCGGGCGCAGCGAGTACGAGCTGTACTCCGGCATCGACACCGAGGCGAACGGCTACAACTCCTCGGTGGACTGGGCCTCGCTCTTCCCGGCCGGCCGGCCGCACACCACCTCGCTCGGCCTCTACCGTCCGGAGTGGACGTACAACTCGTCCAGCTCCCGGGCCGACGCGCAGGCCCGCGAGGCGCGCTACTGGGACGGCGCCAACGGCGACCCGTCGAACACCACCACCTCCTCGTCCTGGAAGGGCCTGGCCGGCTACGTGCCGGAGTCCTCCCCGGTGACGGCCAAGCCGTTCGTCACCTCCTTCAACGGCGGCCAGGGCGACTTCTGGAACGCCGCCGGGGTGCGGGTGAGCCCGACCGGCTGGAACAACCTCTCGCTCCAGGACGTGCCGCCCACCTACCGCTGGCTGGTCTCCTCGACCGGCAGCAGGCTCACCCCGTCGATCGACTTCACCGACGCCTACGAGGGCGGCTCCTCGCTCCGCCTCTCCGGGAAGCTGGACGCCGTCAACACCGTCCGGCTCTACCAGAGCCGGCTGCCGGTGACCGCCGACACCAGGCTCTCGGTGGTGCTGAAGACCCCGGCCGCCGGGGCCGGCAACCTCAAGGCGGCGGTGGCCTTCACCGACGCCCCCACCACCTTCGTCCCGCTCGACCTCGGCGCCACCACCGGCACCGGCTGGGAGCGCAGGACCCTGGACCTCTCGGCGTACGCGGGCCGCACCATCGCACAGCTCGGGCTCCAGGTCACCGGCAGCGCCGCCGCCTACGACGTCAAGGTCGGCCAACTCGCCGTCTACGACGGCACGGTGGACAGCCCTGCGGCGCCCACCGGCCTGACCGTGCTCGGCGCCACCGACGTCACGGCGGCGCAGAAGTCGCTCCGCCTCGCCTGGACGCCCTCCTCCGGCGGTGCCCCCGTGCACCACTACGAGGTCTACCGGCGCAACGCCGACGGCAGCCGCACCCTGCTCGGCGCGACGCCGAACGACGCGCTGTACGTCCCGAAGCTGGACCGGGCCGGCACCGAGGCCACCGCCACCCTGGAGGTGGACGCGGTCTCCACCGAGTACGGTCGCGCCACCGGCGGTACGGCGACGGTGAGTTGGAGCGGCACCACCCCGCAGACCAACCTGGCGCTCAACCGCCCGGCCACCGCCTCCGGCACCTGCAACGCCAACGAGGGCCCGGCCAAGGCCGTCAACGGCAGCGTCTCGGGCGGCACCACCGACAAGTGGTGCGCGCTCAGCTCCGCCAAGTGGCTGGAGGTGGACCTCGGTGCGGCCAGGGCGCTGACCGGCTTCACGGTCAAGCACGCGGGCGCGGGCGGCGAGAGCGCCTCCTACAACACCCGGGACTTCACCGTCCAGGTCCGCAACGCCACCACCGACGCCTGGACCACCGCCGTCACGGTGACCGGGAACACGGCCGGCACCACCACCCACCCGGTGAGCCTCACCGCGCGGTACGTCCGGCTGGTGGTGACCAAGCCGACCCAGACCAGCGATCCGGCGGCCCGGATCTACGAGTTCGAGGCCTGGGGTTCCTGATCCCTCGTCACCCCGGCACCCGGCCGGGCGCCCCGCCGGCCCGGTGTCGGTCGGGTGCGCTGCGGGTCGGGCGCGCTGCCGGTCGGGTGCCGGGCCCGGTCCGTCGCTCAGTGCGGGAGCTGGAACACCTGGAGGTTGTTGCAGACCACGAAGCCCTCATGGGTGCCGTCGGACACGATCAGGGTCCGCCAGGAGCTGCGGATCTCCCGGTCCAGGTCGGCGAACTTCTGGATCTCCGCCGCCTGGGCCCGGCTCGCCCGGGTGATGGTCAGCGGATTGAACACCCGGCGGAGCTTCATCGCCGCCACTCCGACGAAGAGGGCCTCCAGGGCCGGCTCGGTGTCGGTCTCCGAAGCCCGAAGCACCAGCTCCCGATGGGAGACCGAGTACCGCCACGGCCGGAACGCGCGTTCGTAGGACAGCGGGAGGTCGCCCCGGTGGGCTATCAGTGTCATGCCACCAGTGGATCACGCCGACGCGCCCTCGCGGAGCAGGAGTTCACGCAGTGAGCCGGCCGCGGCCGAGGGCTCGGCGGGGGCCAGCACCACCTGGTCGGCGGTGGTCGACGGCCCGGTGAGCGGGACCACGGCGATGCCGGGCGGCGCCACGTCCAGGGCGGATTCGACGGTGATGCCGATGCCCGTCCCGGCGGCCACGTGGGCCGCTATGGCGTGCACGCTGTCGGCGGTCCGGATGATCCGCAGCTCGGCCCCGCCGGCCCGGAAGGCGGTCAGCAGCCGGTCGCAGAGGCCGCTGTTGATCTGGTGCGGCCAGGTCAGCAGGCTGCTGCCGGACAGCTCCGAGGTGCTCAACTCGCCCTGCCAGGAGAGCGGGTGGGAGGCCGGCAGGAGCGCGACGAACCGCTCGCTGGAGAGCAGGCTGGCCCGCGCGCCGGTCAGCTCGCCGGTCGCCCAGCCGATGCCGAGGCCGATCGTCCCGGCCCGCAGCGCGCTCACCTGGGCGGCCGTGGACATCACCTCCGGCACGATGGTCACCTCCGGATGTCGCTCGCGCAGCAACGGCAGGCAGCGCAGCAGCAGTTGGTGACAGGTGTACTCGGCGTGCGCCACCACCAGCGTGGCCCGCGCCCCGTCCCCGGAGGCCAGCGCCCGGCCGCGCTGCTGGAACCGGCTCAGCTGGGCCAGGGTGGCGTGCGCCTCGGGGAGCAGCGCCTCCCCGAGCTCGGTCAGCGCGACCCGGCGGCTGGTGCGGTGGAACAGCCGCCCGCCGAGGGTGCCCTCCAACCGCCGGACGGCCTCGCTGACGGTGGGCTGCCCCCGGTGCAGCCGGGCCGCCGCCCGTCCGAAGTGCAGCTCCTCCGCGACCGTGACGAAGGCTTCGAGTTCGATCCTGTCCACCGGAGCAGGCTAGCGCGATCGATCGGTGCGGCCGATCGCTGCACGCCGGAGAACGCCGTTGATGCCGCGCCGGACGCGCGGTCAGATGGTGGGCAGACGGATCGTCCCCCAGCGGAGAGCAGTGAACAGCCATGACCCTGAACGCCACCGACACCCAGCCGGGCACCGACGCCCTCCCCACGGTCACCCTGACGGTGGTCTACCACTCGGTTCACGGCCACACCGAGGTGCTGGCCGAGCACCTGGCGGCCGGGGCCCGGTCGGTGCCGGGAGCGGCGGTGCACCTGGTGCGGCTACGGGCCGAGGACGTCAACGCGGGGCGCTGGTACGACCCGGAGGTGATGGCGCTGCTGGAGCGGTCCGACGCGATCGTGTTCGGCTCGCCGACGCTGATGGGCAGTGTCTCGGCGGTGTTCAAGGCGTTCATGGAGGCGGCGTTCACGCCGTTCACCACCCAGGCCTGGAAGGACAAGCTGGCCGGGGCGTTCACCATGTCCGCCTCGCAGAGCGGTGACAAGCTCACGGTGCTGGAGCAACTCGCGGTGTTCGGCGCCCAGATGGGCATGCAGTGGGTCGGCGTCGGCGACATGCCCGGCAACAACTGGAGCGGCGGCTCCCGGGACGACCTCAACCGCCTCGGCTCCTGGCTCGGCCTGATGAGCCAGAGCCACGCCGACCTCGGCCCGGAGAGCGCCGGCTCGCGTGGCGACCTGCTCACCGCCGAGCGCTACGGCGAGCGGATCGCCCGGCTGGCGCAGCGCTGGGTGAACGCGGTGCCGTACACCACGCCCCGGATGACCGAGCACGAGGCGCGGGCGCTCTCCGCCTCACTGCGGGAGCCGGCGGGCGCACTGGCCGGGGCCTGACGCGGCGCCGCCCGCGCGAGCCGGGCCCCGGCCCCTGCACCGGCCCCGGTCGTCCCGAGGGGTCGTCAGGAGTGGTCGTCAGGAGGGCGCCGGGAAGCCCGGGTCCGTCCGGGGACCGGCTCGCGTGGCGACCTGCTCACCGCCGAGCGGATTGCCCGGTTGGCGCAGCGCTGGGTGAACGCGGTGCCGTACACCACGCCCCGGATGACCGAGCACGAGGCGCGGGCGCTCTCCGCCTCGCTGCGGGAGCCGGCGGGCGCACTGGCCGGTGCCTGACGCGGCGCCGCCCGCGCGAGCCGGGCCCCCGCACCGGCCCCGGGCGTCCCCAGGGATCGTCCCGAGTGGTCGTCAGGAGTGCGCCGGGAAGCCCGGGTCCGTCCGGGGACCGGCTCGTGCGAGCGGCACCGGCCGGGCCCGGAGGTCCGTCGAGTCTGGGGCTCCGCCGGGCCTGCCGCGCAGGACGCCCGGTCGGCTCCTGGGCCTCGCCGTGCCCGGTGTCAGGCCGGCCCGGCGAGGGCCGCGACCGCGAGGGCGGCCACCCGGCCGATCGCGGCACTGATCGCGGCATCGTCCGCGCCGGGGGCGGAGCGGGTGAGGACGGCGGCGGCGTAGCGGTGGCCGTCGGGGAGGGTGATCACGCCCACCTCGTTGCGGACCACGCCGAACAGGCTGCCGCTCTTGGCGGCCACCCGGACGGGCGGGCGGAAGCCGCTGCCGAGCCGGTGCCGGGTCAGCTGACGGGCCATCACCGATCTGACCCGGGCGCAGGCTTCGGCCGGCCCGGCCCGGTCGGTCCAGATCAGCTCCAGCAGGCGGGTCATGTCACGTGCGGTGGTGCGCAGCGGGCTGTGCACCGGGTCCAGGGCCCGGACGGTGGGCACCAGCCGGTCGGACTCGGCCACCTGCTCGGGCGTCGCGGTGGCGGCCCAGGACTGCAGGTCGGCCCAGCCGGCCCGGCCGAGGTCCCGGCCGACGTCGTCCAGCAGGGTCCGCAAGTCGGCGTCGACGGCGGTGCCGGTCAGGCCGAGCCGCTGCGCCGTGGCGTTGACCGTGTCGGTGCCGATCCACCGGAGCAGTTCGTCGGTGCTGGGGTTGTCGCTGATGGTGAGCATCAGCGGCACCAGGTCGCGCAGCGAGAGCTCGACGTCGTCGGCCAGCAGCGAGACCCCGGTCGGCCCGTCGGTCCGGTCGTCGGCCCGCAGGGTGACCCGTTCGCGCGGATCGAGCCGGCCGTCGGCGAACCGGGTCTCGGCCTCCAGCGCGATCAGCACCTTGGCGGTCGAGGCCGCTGCGGCCGGGGAGTCCGGAGCGAGCGCCACCTCGCCCCCGCCGTCGAGGGACCGGACGCAGAACGATCCCTCGCACCCGGCCGCTTCGAACGCGTGCCGCATCTCGTCCGTCATGGCGCCGATTGTGACAGCCCCCCTGCCCCGGCCGGAGGCGGGGCAGGGGGCGGCGGTGGCGGTCAGGGGAGCCGGGCCTCGGAGAGCGGGCGGACGGCGGCCAGCGTGCCCACCGTGGTGGCGGCCACGGCCGCACTCCGGTGGCCCTCCCGGCGCTCCGCGTAGCGGAGGAACTGCGGCAGCCGGTCCACCCGGCGCAGGTGACCCTTGATCAGGGCCAGCCCGTGCACGTGCTCGCCGTCCTCCCGCCAGCAGACCAGCGGGACGCGGTAGGTGTCGCCCTCCGGAGTGCCGAAGACGGCCTCGAAGGTCTGTGCGTCGAGGAGGCTCACGCCGCGCCGTCCTTCGGGGTGACGGTGAACAGGTGGCCGTAGTCGGTGACGGCGGCGGCCAGGTGGGCGGCGTCGGCGAGGTGCAGCGCGTGCCACATGATGACCTGGTTGGCCGTCAGGACGTGGAAGCCGAGCTCCTCCTCCAGCGGCTTGATCGTGCCGACCGCGCGGATGCCGTTGCCCGCCACCAGGACCGCGTCCGGGCGGTGCGCCGCCACGGTGGTGCGGATCCAGGCGGAGAGGTTCTCCGGGGTGATCGCCTGCTGGTTCGAGGGCAGTCCGCACGGGCCGTGGTGCACCACCTGGTAGCCGAACTCGCCGAAGTAGTCCGCGCCCTTGGTGGAGAGCGCGTCGTCGAACCACGGCGGGTTCACCACCGCGATCCGGCGGGCGCCGAGCGCGTCGAAGGCGGCCCGGGCGGCCTTGGTGGTGCCGGTGATCGGCAGGCCCCGGGTGACCGGCCGCAGCCGCTCGTAGAGCTCCTGCTCGCCCTGCGCCTTGAGCGCGTAGCTGGAGGAGGTGAAGCCCAGGGTGAGCGCGTGCAGCGGGGAGGCGGCCAGCAGTTCGACGGCCTGATCCAGGTACGGGGCCTGGACGAAGGAGAGGATCGGGTCGTACGGGATCTTCTCGTCCATCTCGCCGCCGGCCCGCATCGCGGCGAAGTGCACCCGCGAACCGTGGACCGTCACCGACTCCGGTGCCAGTGCCTGGAGTTCGGCCTCCGGGCCGACGTCCGCGTGCGGGACGACGACGCCGATCCGGGTGGAGGCGTCCCAGCCGTCGACGGGCGGGGGAGTGCTGCTCATCGGGGGTCTCCTAACCGGGTGGGTGTGCTGCTAGCGCGTGAGGGTGCCGGCCTCGTCGGCCAGCCGGCCGCCGGCCACCGTGCCGGTGCCGGTGCTGTCCAGGAACTTGGGGTGCTTGCGGCGCATGTTCGCCAGCACGAAGTCGTACGGGAGGTCGTCGTAGGCGCCGTGGTCGGTCAGGAACTCCATCGAGCCACCGCCCTCGGCGGTCGGGTGGTAGAGGCTGTCGGTGCGGCCGTCGAACTCCAGCGGCTGCATGCCGTAGAGCTTGCAGAGCAGCTTGTTGAAGACCGGGGTGGCCTTGACCCACTTGCCCTCCAGGTGCACCTGGGTGAGCGAGTGGAAGAACACGTCGCTGCCGATGTGCTCCAGCAGCCGGGGCGAGGCGAGGTGGTTGCGCACGTCGGCGTAGACCAGCCGGGAGGGGATGCCGACGGCCCGGACGGCCGCCGCGTAGAGAACCGACTTGTGCATGCAGAAGCCGGACTTGGTGGTCACGGTGTTCGAGGCACGCAGGCCGTCCTGGTCCAGCGGGGCACCGTAGACCTCGTAGAAGACGCCGTCGCGGACGGCGTAGTAGAGCTCGATCGCCTTGGTGACCGGATCGGCGGAGCGGTCCTTGACCGCGTGGTCGACGAAGGACTGCACCTCCTCGGTCTGATGGTCCAGGAAGGCGGTGGGCTTCGTCAGGTGGTCGAACTGCTCGGTCATGACGGGGAGTTCCTCTCAGAGGCCGAGAAGGGTGGCGATCCGGTTGCGCTGGATCTCGGAGGTGCCGGAGTAGATCGTCCCGGCGATCGAGTTGCGCAGGTCGCGCTCGATGCCGTACTCGGTGAGCACGCCGCGCCCGCCGTGGATCTGCACCGCGTCCAGCGCGGTCTGCAGGTTGGCCTCGGAGACCACGGTCTTGGTGGCCGCGAGGTCGAGGGCGGAGTCCTCGTTCCGCTCCACCTTGGCGCCGGTGTCGGTGAGCCACTTGCGGGCGGTCTCGACCCGGATCTTCATGTCGGCGATCTTGTGCGAGACGGCCTGGTAGTCGCCGATCGGCCGGCCGAACTGCTGCCGCTCCTTGGCGAAGGCGATGGTGCTCTCCAGCCGCCTGGTCATCTCGCCCAGGGTGAGCGAGAAGCCGAACAGCACCTCGCGCTTCATTACGTGGTCCAGCACCAGGAAGCCGGTGCCCTCCCGGCCGACCCGCTGGCTGACCGGCACCCGGAGGCCGTCGAAGGCCAGGGTGCCGACCGGGCTGGTGCGCAGGCCGATCTTGTCCATCGAGGGGCCGACGGTGAGGCCGGGGGTGCCGGCCTCGACCAGCAGGGTGGTCAGGCCGAACGGGCCGGGCTTGCCGGTGCGCACGTAGAGCAGGAAGAGGTCGGCCACCGGTGCGTTGGTGATGAACATCTTGCCGCCGTCGACCACGTAGTGGTCGCCGTCGCGGCGGGCGGTGGTGGCGATGTTCATCGCGTCGGAGCCGCCGCCGCTCTCGGTGATGGCGTGCGCGGTGATGGCCTCGCCGGACATGATGCGCGGCAGGTGACGGGCCTTCAGCTCCGCGCTGCCGAAGCGCTGGAGCGGCACGCCGACCGAGACGATCTGGGTCGAGGCGGAGAACGACAGGCCGGCGTCGTGCGAGACGTACCCCAGGCCCTCCAGGGCGCGCATGGTGGCGGTCAGGCCGTGGCCGGCCCCGCCGTACTCGGTGGCGAAGTGGGTGCGGAACAGGCCGCTCTCCCGGAGCGCCTTCCACTTGTCGTGCGGGAATTCCCCGGCGGCGTCCAACTCGGCCAGTCCGGCGTTGAGTTGATCGGCCCACGGGGCGGTCAGCTGGTACAGGTCCTCGGTCACGTCGGGCTCCTCGGGTGGGCTCCTCGGCAGGGCGGCGCGGGTGTCCGGCGCGGGCCGGGCCCGCCGCGCAGGGGGCGCGGCGGGCCCGGTGGCGCGGGACGCCGGGGCTGCTCAGTACTGCGAGAAGCCGTCCTCGGAGAGGGTGTGCTTCTCGGTGCCGACGATCGGCGGGTTGAAGATCGACACCAGCAGCAGGTCCTCGTCGTCCGAGGCGATCAGGTAGTGCGGGTCGTGCTTGTCCAGGACGTAGATGGTGCCCTTGGTGATCTTGTGGCGGGTACCGTCCTTCTCCACGACCTCACCGGAGCCGCCGACGCAGTAGCACGCCTCCAGGTGGTTGCGGTACTGCAGCGCGCTGGACGTGCCCTTGCGCACCAGGGTGTCCGCGACGGCGAAGCCCATGCCGTCGGACTTGGTCAGCAGGCGGTGGCTGGTGCCGTTGCCCCACTCGACCGGGGCGACGTCATCGAGGCTGCGAACGAACATCTCTGTTTCTCCTTGGGGGTGCGGAAGCTGTTCCGCGAGTGGGTGTGGGAGGTGGTGCGGGTGGAGCGGGGTGGTGCGGTGCGGGACTCAGACGGTGGCGGGACGGTGCGCGAGGACCAGCGCCACCATGGAGTCCAGGGTCCGGAAGTCGTCGGGGGAGAAGTCCAGGTCGTCGACCGGGAGTTCGTAGGTCTCGGTGAAGTGCGACAGCAGGCGCACCAGGCCGAGGCTGTGCAGGACGCCGGACTCGATCAGGTCGTAGTCGCCCGTCAGGTCCGAGGTGTCCTCGCCGGCCAGGAACTCGGCCACGACGTAGGCGCGGACCTCGTCGGCTATCCGGGTGCTGCTCATGCGTCGATCTCCTTCAGGCGGTTCTGCTTGATGAGGTTGCGGTCGGGCTTGCCCGTCGAGGTGCGGGGCAGGGCGGTGCCGGTGACGTGCACGGAGCTGGGGATGGCGTGCCGGGGCAGGTGCCGCCCCAGGTGGGTGCGCAGCCGCAGTCCGCTGAGCGGGCTGTCGGGGTGGTGGGTGACGTGGGCGTGCAGGCGCACGCCCGCCTCCGGGTCGGGCAGCGGGACCACCACGGCCTCCGCGACGTCCGGGTGGGCGGCGATGACGTTCTCCACCTCCTGGAGGTTGGTGCGGATGCCGCGGACCTTCACGTGCCAGTCCGCGCGGCCCTCCAGGAAGTACCGGCCGTCCGGCGCCCGGCTGACGATGTCGCCGGTGCGGTAGAAGACCGTGCCGTCCAGCTCGGTGAAGACCGCCGCGTTCAGCTCCCGGCGCAGGTAGCCGGTGGTCTGGAACGGGGTGGCGACCAGCAGTTCGCCGCTGCCCGCCGCGGTGAGCCGCCTGCCGTCCGGGTCCAGCACCAGGGCCTCGGTGCCCCGGATCGGGCGGCCGATCGGCATCGGGCCGGTCAGGTCGGCGCGGTCCAGGCGGTGGATGAACGAGTCGTTGGTCTCGGTGCAGCCGAACACGTTGTGGAACGCGGCCTTCGGGAAGGCCGGTGCGGTCCGGCCGAGCAGCTCGACCGGCATCCGGTCGCCGGTGAAGACCGCGTGCCGGACGGTCCGGAAGACCCCGGCCCGCTCCAGCATCAGCCGGTACATCATCGGCACGCCCTGGAGGAAGCTGACGGTGTGCCGGGAGACCAGCGCGGCCAGGTGCTCGCCGTCGGTGGAGCGCTGCCGGTCGACCAGCACCACGCCGGCCCCGAGCCGCAGGAAGGTCCAGACGTCGAGCAGGGCCAGGTCGAAGTTGAGCGGTGCGTAGGAGAGCGCGGTGTCGCCGGCCGAGAGCTCGAACTCCTCGGTGGCCCAGTCGGCGAACGCCTCGAAGCCGTCCTGCTCGATCGGCACGATCTTCGGCGTGCCGGTGGAGCCGGAGGTGGTCAGCAGCAGGCGGGTGCGGGCCGGGTCGGCGACCGAGAAGCCCTCGGCCTCCTGCTCGTCCGCCTCGACCGGGGCGGCGGTGAGGCCGCCCGTCTCCTCGGCGGTGAGCAGCCGGACCGCCCGGGCCTGGGCGGCGAGCCGCCCGAGCACCTCGCCGCCCAGGTCGGGGGAGGGCGCCAGGGCGACGTGCCCCCGGCCGGCCAGGGCCAGCAGCAGGGCCACCGTGCGGGGCGTCTTGTGGGCCGGGACGCAGATGGTGCTGCCGTCCGGCAGCCCCAGCTGAGCCAGCTCTGCACTCAACTCTTCTGTGAGGTTGAGCAGTTGACCGTAGGTCACGGTCTGGTCGTGGTGGTGGAGGGCGATCTGGTGGGGCCGAGTGCGGCCGTGGGAGGCGACGGTCTCGGCCAGGCGGGACGATGGCACGGCGGGATTCCTCGCGGTCGCAGCCTCTCGGCAGTCGGTGCCGTTCGGCTGTTCGAATCGTGCGCTGTCGAGATAAAAGTTAGCCGAGCAGGTACATGCTTGGTCAAGCATCCACTTGGCGAAGTGGTTGTGACGCGGACCACTCAAATTGCACGTGCAAATAAAAAGGACCCCGAACGCGGTGGCGTCCGGGGTCCGGTGCGAGTCTGCGGCGGGGGGTGGTCAGCCCTGGGCGCCGCGCAACGCCTGGACCGTGGGGCCCAGTTCGGGGTCGGCAGTGAAGGTGTTCAGTGCGGAGGAGAGCACCTCCGCGTAGGTGGCGCGGGCGGCCTGGTAACGCTGGCGGCCCTCGTCGGTGATGACCGCGTAGACGCCCCGCTTGTCGGAGGGGCAGAGGTCCTTGAAGGCGAAGCCGGCCGTCTCCAGCCGGCCGACCAGCCTGGTGATCGAGGACTGGCCGAGGCCCACCTTGTCCGCCAGGTCCTGCATCCGCAGCTCGCTGCTGGCCGAGTGCTGGAGGTGCTCCAGGGAGCGGTACTCCGACAGTCCGATGCCGTGCCTGCGCTGCAGGGCCAGGGCCAACTCGCGTTCCACGTAGGTGTGCAGCGTCAGTACGCGGTTCCACACCGCGTGGTCGGAGGTGGGTAGGGACACGGGTGGAGAGCTCGCCATCGTTCCTCCCTCTGGGGTTGCTTCGGTCTTCCGCGAATGATACATGCTCATGCAAGTTTCTGGGCCGGTCGGTCGGTTTGCCGGGTCCCGGGGCGTTCGGTGAGGTCACGCCACCCGCCGGGAGCCGCAGGCGGCTCGTGCTGACGGAGGGGCGGCCGGATTCCGTCGGAACGGTCCTCGGAAAGTAATTCCGAACTGACGGAGTGCGCGGCCGACTTTTGGGTGGTGGAAAACATGGCGGACGTTCCTTACTGTGAGGGCGGCCCGAATTGACGCCGCCTATCCACCGCCACGGAAGGGACCAACGGCATGAGCAGACGGGAACCGATAGCCCGTTTCACCGACGAGTTGTTCGCCCATTTCAGTCGGGCGGACCAGCGTCGGTGGGCACACGCCTATGTGTACGGCCTGCTCGGCACACCGGGGAAGAAGACGGTGCGCCGGCTGGCGGAGCTGGTCAGCGACTCGCCCACGGCGGCGCAGGCGCTGCACCAGTTCGTCAACGAGAGCCCCTGGAGCTGGGAGCCGGTCTGCGACCGGCTGAGACAGTGGGCCGAGGACCGGGCCAGCCCGCTGGCTTGGACGGTCGCCCCCGTGGTGCTGCCCAAGCGCGGGGACAAGTCCTGCGGCGTGCACCGCCGTTTCGTCCCCGGGGCCGGACGGACCGTCAACTGCCAGGTCGGCGCCGCCGTCTTCATGGCCACCGAGGCCGGTGACCTCCCGGTGGGCTGGCGGCTGCTGCTCCCGGAGGCCTGGACCCGGCAGCCGCTGCGCCGCGAGCAGGCCAGGATCCCGTCCGCCACCACGGCCACCACCGAGGAGGAGGTGCTCCGGCTGGTCGACCAGACGGTCCGGCGCTCCCACCGCCAGGACGTGCCGGTGGTGGTGGACCTGGACGGCTACCTGGATCCGGCGGTCGTCGCGGAAGGACTGAACCGGCGCGGCCTGGAATTCCTGCTGGCCGTCCCGGACGGATTCCCGCTGGCACCGCTGGACGTCCGGGCCTGCAATTCCGGCCGGGCGGTGCTGCCGGCCGTGCGCATCCTGGCGGACTGCGCCGCCGAGCCCGCCCGAGCTCCGCTCGGCCGCCCGGCCCGGGTGTCGGGGCCGGCCCCGCTGGTCCAGGTGCCGGGCGCCACCGCGCCGGGCGGCCGGGCCCAGCCGCACCGGCTGCTGGTGCGGCCCGCGCTGCGCGCCAAGGACGTCGACCAGCTCTGGATCACCAACATGGTGCACCGCCCGGTCGAGCAGCTGCTCGACCTCACCGAGTACGGGACGGCCACCGGCGAGACCGTCTCGATGCTCCAACGGGGCTTCGGGCTAAGGGACTTCGAGGGCCGCTCGTACCCCGGCTGGCACCACCACATGACCTTGGTCTCGGCCGCCTACGCCTTCAGTCGGCTGGCCACGGCGACCCCCTCCGGGCAGGCCGCCGACCCCGCCCCGGCCGTGCTCCGGGCGGCCTGAGCTCGGCGCTTGACAGCTAGATGTTTGCTCATGCAAGCTTTATCCATCGCACAGACTCGGCAGTGCCGGAGTCTGCGAGAGATGAACATGCATATACATACAAGTTCTCGGCTCTGAGCAGGGGGAAGCATGCGT
Organism: Kitasatospora sp. NPDC096147; assembly: GCF_044763225.1. Taxonomy (NCBI): domain Bacteria; kingdom Bacillati; phylum Actinomycetota; class Actinomycetes; order Kitasatosporales; family Streptomycetaceae; genus Kitasatospora; species Kitasatospora sp. NPDC096147. The sequence goes on from NZ_JBIWFX010000021.1 coordinate 56,451, forward strand.
CACTCCGACATCTCGGAGAACGAGCTGACCGAGTACGTCCACGAGGCGGTCCGGCTCAGCCGGGAGCACGTGGCCAAGGGGGGCATCCCGTTCTCCGGAGTGGTGGTCAACCACGGCCGCATCCTGGGGACCGGCTTCAACCGGGTCCGCGAGGACAACGACCCCACGGCGCACGCCGAGGTGGTCGCGCTCCGCGAGGCGGCCGGCACTTACGGGCTGCACGCCACCGCAGGGGCCGTCCTGATCGCCTCCGGGGAGCCGTGCGCCCTCTGCTACATGGCCTCGCTCTACTTCAACGTGGCCCACATCGTGCACGCCGTGGACCGCCGGACGGCCGCCCAGTACGGCTTCGACTACACCAGCTCGTACTCGATCTTCGCGGAGGACCCGGAGACCTGGCCGATCCGGGTCACCTCGCTCCGGACCCCCGGGGACACCAAGCCGTTCGAGGAGTTCCTCACCCTCGACCGGGCCAACCTCCGTACCGCCAACCGCACTTCCGACCGGGAGCGACCGTGAACGAGCCGCAGGCCCCGACCGCGTACGACCTGACCGGGGAGGGGGCCGACAGGGTCCACATCAAGGTCTGGTCGGACTACGTCTGTCCGTTCTGCATGCTGGCCGAGGGCCCGCTGCACGAGGCCACCCACGACCTCGACGTCGAGATCGAGTGGATGCCGTTCGAGCTGCGGCCCCACCCCACCCCGACGCTCCGTCCGGAGGACGCCTACCTGCCCGCCGTCTGGGCCAGGTCGGTCTACCCGATGGCCCGCCGGATGGGCGTGGACATCACCCTGCCCACCGTCTCGCCGCAGCCCTACACCCGGCTGGCCTTCGAGGGGTACCAGTACGCCGCCGAGCACGGCAAGGCGGCCGAGTACACCCCGAGGATGCTGCGGGCGTTCTTCCAGGAGAACCGGGACATCGGACAGGTCGAGGTGCTCACCGACATCGCCGTCGAACTCGGCCTGGACGGTGCCGGCTTCGCCGGGGCCCTGGAGGCCGGCACCTACACCGAGACCCACCAGGCCGCGCTGCGGACCGCCGAGGCGTACCGGGTCTCGGTCGCCCCGACCCTGATCATCGGCGAACGCCACCGCATCGAGGGCGTCGCCACCGCGGCCCAGATCCGCAAGGCCGTGCTCGACGTCCGGGCCGAGCAGGCCATCACCCGGGGCGCCGCCTGCGGGATCGACGGGTGCTGAGCGAGCACCGAGCCGGTGCTGAGCGGGTGTCGAGCCGTCGCTGAGCGCCACCTGACCACCGGGCCCGCACCGGCCCGACCACTTCCCCAAGCAGCGAAAGGGACAATCCCATGCAGTGGCTCTACCTCGGCATCGCGGTCATCTTCGAGATCGCGGTGGCCATCGCGGCCGGCAAGGCCGAAGGCTTCAAGAACCGCCCGTGGACGATCGCCACCCTGGTCAGCGGCGCGATCGGCACCTTCTTCCTGAGCAAGGCACTGCAGACCTTCAACGTCGGTGTCGGCTACGCGATCTGGACCTCCGTCTCCGGCGTCGGCATCACCCTGCTCGGTGCCGCCCTGTTCGGCCAGAAGCTCACCTGGCAGAAGGGCCTCGGCATCGTGGTCATCATCGCCGGCGTCGTCGGCCTCCAGCTCAGCGGCGTCTGAGCCTCCGTCACCCCACTCGACCCGTCACGAAGGGACCGCGCACATGTCCAACACCAGCTCCGCATCCGGCCAGGCCAACCCGTGGATGATGCTCCTCCTCGCCGGCGCATTCGAGGTCGGCTACGCGCTGACCGTCGGTGGCAGTGACGGCTTCACCAAGCTCTGGTGGTCGCTGGTCGCCGTGGTGTTCTTCCTGCTGACCCTCTGGGCGCTGAGCGCCGCGCTGCGCAGCATCGACGTCTCGATCGGCTACGCGGTCTGGGCCGGCATCGGCTCGGTCGGCGCCGCGCTGCTCGGCCCGGTGGTCTTCGACGAGCACCTGACGGTGGCCCAGGGCGTATGGCTGGCCGTCATCATCGCCGGTGTGATCTGGCTCAAGCTGGCCGACCGGCTGAGCGCCCCGGCACCGGCCCCCGAGGTCGAGGCCGCGCCGCAGGCCGCGCCCGCCCAGCCGGTGAAGATCTGACGGATGACCGGCCCCGGTGCCGGACCGTCGATCGGATGAGCCGCCCTCGCACACCGGCGAGGGCGGCTCGCCGTCGTCCGGCGCGCACGCGCGGGTGGACCGCGCACCCCGGACGACTGAGCGGCGCCCCGGGGTGCATCGGTGGTGCCCCACGCTCCCCGGGGACGAGCGCCGGACGGGGTACTGCCGGGGAGTCGTGGCTGTCGAACGGCATGGGCACCGCGAAGCTCGACGTGGTGCCGGTGAGCTTCGGCCGGGTGCTCGACCGGCCGTTCTCCGGCGAACCCAGCGTCAGCCCGGCCCTCTGCAAGGAGGGCGGGCGGGCCCGGTTCCGGTACGGCCCGCCTCCGGGTGGCACGGCTGCGCCGAGGTGACCGGGCACTGTCCGGTCGGGGCGCTACGGTGTGCCGCATGAACGAACACAGGACGGGGCCGGCCCGGGGCGGGGTGCTGACCAGAGCGGCCGGGGCGGTGCTGCCGGCCCTGGGCCGGATCACCGTCAGCGGGGCGGAGCGGGTCACCGACGGGGCGGCGCGGGGCGTCATCCTGACGGCCAATCACACCTCGCTGGCCGACCCGGTGCTGGTGATGGGGGTGCTGGAGCGCCTCGGCGTGCGACCGGTCGTGCTGGCCACCGCCGGGCTCTGGCGGCTGCCGCTGCTCGGGCGGGCGCTGACCCGGGAGGGCTACGTCCCCGTGCACCGGGGCACCGCGCGGGCCGGGGACGCGCTGGTCGCGGCGGGGGAGGCACTGGCGGCCGGGCGGAGCGTGCTGCTCTACCCCGAGGGCGGCCTGCCGAAGTACCGCGCCTCCGCCGACCGGCCGCCGCGCGCCCTGAAGTCCGGCGCGGTCCGGCTGGCCGAGGCCACCGGCGCCCCGCTGCTCCCGATCGGCCACGCCGGTGCCCGCCGGGTCTCCTCCGGCAGCACCGCCAAGCAGATCGCGGGCGCCTTCACCGCCCCGCTGCGCCGGCCCCGGGTGCACGTCCACTTCGGTGCCCCGGTCCGATCCGGTGAGGAGGGTGGTCTGGAGACCGCGCTGGCCGAGGCCTGGAGCCACGCCGTCCGGGCGCTGGAGGCCGGTGAGGTGCCCGACCTGTACCGCTGAGGTGTGCCGCTGACGGGAGCGGGGCCGGGAGCGGCGACGGTCAGAGCCGGAGGTGACGGGCGGTCGGAGCCGGAGGTGACGGGCGGTCAGGGACGGCGCAGCGAGGTCACGCGCGGCTCGCCGGGGCGGCCGTCCGGCCCGACGGCGAACACGGCGAGCTGCTCGGAGGTGGTCACGGTGATCTCGTCCGGCCCGGTCCAGCGAGCGCCCTGGAAGCCCCCCAGGCTTTCGTCCCAGGTGCCCAGGGTCCAGTGCCGGGCCGACCAGCCGCTGCCGCTGATCACCTCCACCCGGTAGGCCGGATCGATCGACGGGTCCACGTCGGCCACCCGGAGGACCCGGTCCGCCCCGGCAGGTGAGTCCTGGCGCTTGACCTCCCGGTCGCCCCAACCGCTGAGGATGATCAGGGGTACGGCGCTGTACAGGGCACCCGTGGCGAGCGAGATCAGCGCGAGCGCGCCGAGGACCTGTGACCAGGTGCTGCGGAACTCGAACCGGACCACCCACGCGACCAGCGTGAGCACCAGTGCGCCGCCGAGCAGGAGTGCGGGGTGGTCGAGCCAGCGGGCGACCTCCACCAGGCCGCCGGAGCGTCGGGCCTGCCGGCCCGGCAGGTAGGCCAGTGTCGCGAGTGCGGCCGTGCCCAGCAGTGCCCAGGCGATGCGTCTGCGCCGTCGTATCGGCATTCGGTCCCCCGGAACGTTGATCGTTCCGGGGACTCTACTACCGGCGGGCGTACAGCCGATTGCTTGACATCCTCAACTATTCAGGTCTACGGTCGGTGAAGTACTTGAGGACATGAAACATCGAGTGCCTCAAATCTTTATGCACAGGAGTGTCACCATGAAGGCCATCACCTACCGCACCTACGGCGGCGCCGACGTCCTCGAGTACGGCGAGCGGCCGATGCCCAAGCTCGGCCCGGACTCCGTGCTGGTCAAGGTCCGCGCGGCCTCGGTGAACCCGGTGGACTGGAAGATCCAGGCCGGCTACCTCGACGGGGTGCTGGACGCGGTCTTCCCGGTCGTTCCCGGGTGGGACGTGGCGGGCGTGGTGGAGCAGGTCGGCGTCGGGGTGACCGAGTTCGCGGCCGGTGACGAGGTGATGGGTTACGTCCGCGAGGACGTGGTCGGCCGGGGCACCTTCGCCGAGTACGTGGCCGCGCCGGTCCGGACGCTGGCCCACAAGCCCGCCGCGCTGAGCTTCGAGCAGGCCGCCGGCCTGCCGCTGGCCGGGCTGACCGCCCATCAGGCGCTGACCGCAGCCCTGGCCGTCGGGCCCGGTGACACCGTCCTGGTGCACGCCGCCGCCGGGGGCGTCGGCTCCCTCGCCGTGCAGATCGCCGTCGCCCTCGGTGCCAAGGTGATCGGCACCGCCAGCGAGCGCAACCACGCCTTCCTGCGCGAGCTCGGCGCCGAGCCGGTCGCCTACGGCGAGGGGCTGGTCGAGCGGGTCCGCGCGCTCGCCCCGGCGGGTGTGGACGCGGTGCTCGACCTGGTCGGCGGCGAGGCGCTGACCGTCTCCCCGGAGCTGCTGGCCGAGGGCGGCCGACTGGCCTCCATCGCCGACGGCGCGGTGATCGGCCTCGGCGGCCGGTACGTCTTCGTCCGCCCGGACGCGGCGGGGCTCACCGAGCTGGCGGAGCTGGCCGACAAGGGTCTGCTCACCGTCGAGGTGGCCGCCACCTTCCCGCTGGAGCGCGCGGCCGACGCCCAGCGGCTGAACGCCGAGGGGCACACCCGGGGCAAGATCGTGGTCACCGTCGCCTGAGCGCGGCGCCCAAGGGCCCGCACCGGGCGGAAGCAGGTATCCAGTCCGGCACCGTTGCGCTCTGAGCGCGGCGCCCAAGGGCCCGCACCGTCGTCCGACGGTGCGGGCCCTTCCGTTTCTCCGAGGGTCAATCCCCTTTCCGGGAGCGGTAATTCGCTTGGAGGGCAGCACCTCCTTGGTGATACTGGCGCGATGCTCTCCGACGCCGACGCGGCTGCGCTCTACGACCGGCTGAACCCCTGGGACCCGGCCCGTTGGCCGAGCGACGCCTTCTACGACGGCCTGGTGGCAGCGGCCGGTTCGGTGCTCGACCTGGGCTGCGGCACCGGCCAGATGCTCCGTCAGGCCCGCGAGCACGGTCACACCGGACGGCTCACCGGCATCGACCCGGACCCGGCCGCCCTGGACCGGGCCCGCCGCCGCACCGACGTCGAGTGGGTGGCCGGCCGCGCGGCGGACATTCCGTGGGAGGCCGAGTTCGAGCTCGCCGTGATGACCGGCCACGCCTTCCAGTGCCTGGTCACCGACCGGGAGGTGGCCGACTCGCTGGCCGCCGTCCGGCGCGCGCTGCGCCCCGGCGGCCGGTTCGCCTTCGAGACCCGCCACCCGCAGGCCCGAGCCTGGAAGCACTGGACCCCGGCCAACGCCTCCGAGGTCACCGACGACACCGGCCGCGTCCTGCGGACCGGGCACCGGGTCGAGTCCGTCACCGGGGACGTGGTCACCTTCACCGAGACCACCACCGAGGCGGGCACGGTGCTGCGTACCGACCGGACCAGCCTGCGCTTCCTCGACGTCCCGGCCCTCGACGCCTTCCTGGCCGGAGCCGGTCTGCTGGTCGAGGCCCGCTACGGCGACTGGCACTGCGGCCGGCTCACCTCGGAGAGCCGCGAGATCGTCACGATCGCCCGCCGAGCGTGAGCCGCCGTCCGTAGTCGGCCGCGTGTGGCCCGCTCCCGTTTGACCTGCCGTACGTGACCTGTCGTACCTGGACCGCCCGTGTGACCTGCCGTCCGGCCTCGGTGGCCCGGGGGCCGTGGCGCTTGCCGGGCGGGAGCTGAGCGGGCGTCAGAGACCGCCGGCGGTCAGCAGGGTGTCCATCAGGTCGGTCGGGAGGGACGGCGACCGGGCGGCGGCCCCGGCGACGGAGCTCTCCGGGTCGGCGAGCAGTGCGAGCAGGGCTGCCACGGGGAGCCTGGCGTGGGCGGCCACGGCGGTGCGGACGACGCGGTGCCCGTCCCCGGCCAGGTCGCCGAGGAGGGCGGCGGGCAGTTGCGGATCACGTGGGGCCAGCCGGCGGATCCACGGATCGGGGTCGGTGGCGAACCTGCGCAGGGTGGTGGTGGGGAAGTCGACGCCGTCGGCCGGACGGCCGCGCACCTTGTCACGGGCCGGGTGGCCGCGCTCCAGGCGTTCGGCCGTGTCGGGGTCGATGCCGTGTGCGGCGGCGAGCCGGACGTGCGGGACCGGGTCGTCCAGCAGTCGGGCCCGCTGATCCGCCGTCAGGTACGGACTGTGGGCGGCGGTCACGCGGAAGCACGGGTACGGAGAACCGACGCCGAGTGCGGGGGCGTCGAGGACCCAGGGCACCGGGCGGAGCTCCAGATCGGCCAGGGTGAGCATGGCCTCGACTGCCCGCTCGGCCTGCTCGTCGGCGGCCCCCGGATCGAACAGCGCGTCAGCGCAGGCCCGCAGCCCGGCGTGGATCTCCGTGCGCAGGCTCTCGGGGCAGTCCCGGCGCAGCAGCACCTCCTGGCGGACCAGGGCCGACGGGTCCTCGGCCAACCGGTCGCGGAGCGGCACGGGGAGGTCCGGGTGGGCGGCGAGCTGCGCGCGGACCTCGGAGTCGGTGTCCGCGGCGAGTGCGGTGGCCAGTCCGGGGGAGAGGGTGAGATGCCGTACCACTCCGGCCCTGGTCGGCGGGTCGGCGAGCAGGGCCCCGTGCAGGTCGGCGGGCGGCACGGGGGACGGCGGTCGGGAGTGGCGGACGGCGCAGGCAGCCGCGCGCACGGTGGCGTCGGCGTCCGTCAGCAGGGACCGCCGGACGGCCTCCGGCGCCCTGGTCCACCACTGCGCGAGGGTGCCCCGCACCCGGGGGTCGGGGTCGTGGGCCAGCCCGGCCAGGACCCTGGCAGGGGCGCGGGAGCAGCGGGCGAGGGCGATCCGCACCTCGGGGTCGGGGTCGGCCGCGAAACGCCCGTACAGCTCGGCCGTCCGGCCGTCCTCGGAGCGGAGCAGGCCGCTGCGGACGTGGCCGTCCTGATGGTCCGCCAGCCGGAGCCGGGCCTCTGGCGGGAGGCCCGGGTTGACGGCCAGTGCCCGCAGGACGTCATGGTCCCGGGAGCGCAGCAGGCGGTCGGCCGCCCACTCCGGCAGGGTGGGGCGGCCGGCGAGGGCGGACAGGACGGTGGACGGATGGCGGGTCACGGGCGGCTGCACGAGGGCATGCTAGGAAGCGGCCCACGCGGGCGGAAGGACCCGGAAGGACCGGAAGGTCGGGTTCCGATGGCCGAGCCCCGGGCGGGAGTACCCACTTATTTGTGCGTACTGGGCAGGGCCGGACCGAGCCAGCAGACTTGTGGGCAGAGGGAAGAAGGGAGATGACAGCGGGTCAGGAGGCCGAGCGTTCGGCCCGTTCGGCCGCCATCAGGTCCAGGCGTTCGTAGCCCAGGTCGGAGACCGGGCCGAGGGCCAGGGAGAGGCGGCGGCCGAAGTCGGTCAGGGAGTAGACCGTCTTCAGAGGCAGGACGTCGTGCACCTCGCGGTGCACCAGGCCGTCGGACTCCATCTCGCGCAGCGCCTGGGTGAGCACCTTCTCGCTCAGGCCCGGCAGCCGTCGGCGGAGTTCGGCGGGGCGGTGCGAGCCGGATTCCAGCAGCCAGAGCAGGGACGTCTTCCACTTGCCGTCGATCACCGCGATCGCGGCGGTCACCCCGCACACGCTCGGGTCCACGGCCTGACTGCGCGTCATCTCTTCCCCCAGGAGTCCTCGTTCGGGGTTCCCCGTTGTCCACCACCATGTCTACAGGAGTCGACGTATGTCCACCAACCACACCTTCCCCACCGTCACCGTGCTCGGCCTCGGCCCGATGGGCCGCGCGCTGGCCGCCGCCTTCCTCGCGGCAGGTGTCCGCACCACGGTCTGGAACCGCACCGCGGGGCGGGACGCCGAGCTGGTCGCGAGCGGGGCAGTGAGCGCGGCGAGCGCCGAAGAGGCCGTGTCCGCAAGCGAGTTGACCGTCGTCTGCGTGGTCAACTACGACGCCTCGGACGCGGTGCTGCGCCGCCCCGAGGTCGAGGCCGCACTCAAGGGCCGGACCCTGGTCAACCTGACCGCCGACTCGCCGGACCGGGCCCGGAGCACCGGTGCCTGGGCGGCCGGGCACGGCATCGACTACCTGGACGGCGCCATCATGACGCCGGCCCCGAGCATCGGCGGCCCGGAGGCGGTCTTCATCCACAGCGGTCCGGCCGCGCTGTACGAGCGCTACGCGCCGGTGCTGGCGGTGCTCGGCGGCAGCCACACCCACCTCGGCGAGGACATCGGCCGGGCGGCCGGCTTCGACATCGCGCTGTTGGACATCTTCTGGACCGCGATGGCCGGGTACGTGCACGCCCTGGCGCTGGCCAAGGCGGAGGGGATCAGCGGGCGGGAGCTGGCGCCGTTCGCCCAGGGCATCGGGGCGATCCTGCCTCCGCTGTTCGCCGAGTTCGCCGAGGACTTCGACAGCGGCAGCTACTCGGGCGCGATCAACCCGCTGACCTCGGGCGTCTCCACCATGGCCCACGTGGTGCACACCGCCGAATCGCACGGCATCGACTCGGGCGTCATGCGGGCGGCCGAGGGTCTGACCCGTCGGACCATCGCGCTCGGGCACGGCGCGGACGGCGTCAGCCGACTCGCCGAGGTGCTCGGCCGGCACTGAACTCCCGGACGGGAAGCGGGATCCAGGCGGTGCGGGCGGTGCCGGTTTCAGGCGACGGGGTCGAGCTCGCTGAGCAGCGCGGCGACGCCGAGCCCGGTGCCGAGGTACTCCACGAACACCTCGGTGCTCAGCGCCCACGGCGAACGCCGCCGCCGGATCAGGTCGATCGCGTCGGGCAGCGGGTGGCCCAGCTCCACCAGCGCCCGCGCGGTCACCAGGCCGGAGCGGTTGTAGCCGGAGTGGCAGCGCACCAGTACGGTGCGCCCGCTCCGGACCGCCCGTGCCACCGCCAGGGCCAGGTCCTCGGCCGCCCGGAGCTGATCACCCGTCAGCCGGCCGTCCGGCATCCGGGCGTACAGGTGCTCCACGCCGGGTGCCGGCCCGTGGCCCGGTCGGGCGTACAGGCTCGCCACCAGGTCGAACTCGGCGCCGACCACGGCCTCCCTGAGCTCTCCGGTGCGGTCGGTCCAGACGTGGCCGCCCATCCAGAGGCCCGGGACGATCTCGTTCCACGGCTCCTCGGGGCCAGGCCGGTCCCGGTCCTTCTGCTTGGTGCGCATCATGCCCTCCCGGCCGCCTGAACGCCGGGCCGGGCGGGGGAGTTCCGGAGTGCCGCACCACGGCCCGGGCCGGCGGGTGAGGGGCGGGGGTGTGGTTTCCTGTCGGCATGGCGGATGATCTCGGCGCGCTGGCGCAGCGGACGGCGGACGGACTGGCACGGGACCGGGCGGGCGTGGTGGTCGCCGCGCTGGCGGGCGGGCAGGTCGAGATACGGGCGGCCGGTGCGGTCGGGGTCGAGGACGTCTTCGAGATCGGCTCGGTGACGAAGGTCTTCACCGCACTGGCGCTGGCCGCACTGGTGGTCGAGGGGACGGTCTCCCTGGATCAGCCGCTGGCCGAACTGCTGCCGGAGGCGGGCCGCTTGACGAAGGACGGAGCGGCCGTGACGCTCGGGCAGCTGGCCCAGCACACCTCAGGGCTGCCCCGGCTGCCGCACGGCATGCTGCTCCGCGCGCTGCTCCGCCCGTCCGCGCCGGACCCGTACGCGGGGCTGACCGAACCGGTGCTGCTGGGGACGCTGGCGAAGACCCGCCTCGGTGCGGTCCCGGGCCGGCGGCACCGCTACTCCAACCTCGGTGCCGGTCTGCTCGGGCTGGCCCTGGCCCGGCGTACCGGCACCGACTACGAGGGGCTGATCGCCCGTCAGGTGACGGGCCCGCTCGGCCTCCCCGGCATCACGGTGGCCGCCGGCCGGCCGCAGGTGCAGGGCCACGACCGTAAGGGCCGCCCGGTGGCCGCCTGGCAGCTGGCCGCCCTGGCCGGGGCGGGCGGGCTGCACGCCACCGCCGGAGAGCTGGCGGGCTTCCTCAAGGCCCAACTGGAGCCGGAGCAAAGCGCACTGACGGAGCCCATCGCGCTCAGCCGCAGCGTGCGGCACCCCGTGACCCCGTTCGCCTGGGCCCATCTCGGCTGGCTGGGGCAGCAGTTGCACGCCAAGCAGGGCGGCCGGGTGGAGCTCTGGCACAACGGCGGGACGGGCGGCTTCTCCTCCTTCGTCGGTCTGAGCCCGGAGTGCGGCACCGGTGTGGTGGCGCTGGCCAACACCCAACGCTCGGTCGACGGACCGGCCTTCAGCCTGCTACGGGAGCTGTCGGCAGCCTCTGACCCGGGGCTCTCACCGGCCGAGCCGTCCACGGCTGATGACGGCCGCGAGGAGCGCTCCTGACCGGCGAGATCGAGGCTTCTGGAGCGTCCGGCCGCAGATCCTGAGACTTGGCCCGTGTCCCGCTTGGGTCGGAGCACCCGGGGATGGCCACAATCAGTCATCGATGGCCGACTTCGCACGGCCCCTTAGCCGGCTCTGCTTCTGTCCGTCCACTTTGCCGTGAGTGTCCCCGTGCAACGGATCGACGCAAGCTGCGCCCACGTGGCGGCTCGACTGTCCAGACAAGCTGGTCGGCGCCCGCTTCTACCCCGATCGCAGTTGCGCCCACAAGTTGATCACTTGCCGAAACGAATACGGATGGGTAGAGGCGACAGACTGAACGGGGTCAGCTCAACACGGGACAGCAAGCCACTGGCGCCGCCGCGAGGGTGATTCGTCACTTCTACATCGACAAGAGGAGCGCCGATGCAGCGGACATCCTTCTCGTCACCGTCGACCAGGACAGTGACAGTAACCGCCTGTCCCCGGCTCAGCAGGGACGGAAGCACGTCAACCCAGTCCTCAGCCAGACGCGCGGTGCCCACGGACACGACAGGACCGATGTCCAAGGATGGGAGGACTGTCCCCGTGGGCTGGGTGTCGACGCTAAGGACTGCGCACACGTTGGTACCGTCAAAGCCGAACCTGATCGAAGCATTGTTGTGGAACATGGCCGCGGTGATGTCGCGGGAACCCTCATTGGTGATCACCAACTCGACGATGCGGGGCTTCTGCAGCTGTTGCCCGCCCAGCTGCACAGTAAGACCGCCACCACCCGCAGGGAGCTGCGGAACGATAAGGGAGGTATTCGACTTCACCCACCAGTTGATCACGCGCTTAGGGTTTGCGGACCTAATCGTCGCCCATGCTGCCAGGGCTCCCACCAAGACGCCGACAACGGTCGTGATGACGTACTGCCAGAAGGCGCCGGCTGACCACCAGTCCCCTGCAAGGATATTCATGCGCCTGGATTAAACCAGTTCGACAGGGCTCGCGCGGGGGCTTCGGCAGGATTCGTCAAGTGGCGCAGATGCGGACTTTTGGCCTGTGCCGCACAAGGGGCGAGGAGTCGACGTCGGTCGTTCTTGGCCACCCTGGGTCGCCATCCGACGGCTTATAGACAGCCCGGCGAACCCACCCGGACTGACACTAGAAAGACTATTCGGGAGAGCCGGTATGCCGCCATCCATCCAGACGTCTCTCGACCGCCCTCCCGTGACCGTCTGCACCGACGGCGATGAGGCCGCCCGCACGGCAAGGAACGGGACTCGGGGTGGTGACAGGGTCGGTTGCCTCGTCACCTCCACCTGATCGAATCCGTGCAGCTGACCTTGCGGAGGCTTTCGAGCAGCTTGTCCGATGGGCGGTCAGGAAGGTGGAGAGTGCCGCTGAGCTGGGGCGATAGGGCTATTCCAGGGTCCTGTGCGTCGCCGAGCGGAGGGTACTCTCCAGTTGGCTGAGCTGCGGTCCGGCGACCCGGGCCATGGTTCGCCGGACGGCGGCGCAGGGGCGGTCAGGAGGGGGCGTCCGAGGAGGGCCGGACGGTCGGCAGGCCGAGGGGGACGGGGCCGGCGGGGGGCTTGGTGCAGGCGTCGTGGCAGGTGGCGTCGAGGCTGCAGCAGAGCGAGCAGATGGTGCCCTGGTGGAAGGGGCAGCCGGCGGTGTCCGGGATCTCGTAGTGGCCCTCGCAGATCACGCACTGCCGGGTCTCGGTGGAGTCGAGGTACTCCGCCTCGGGGTCGGGACGGGCGAGGTAGTACCGGCCCCGGGTGGCCCGGGCGATCAGCGGGCAGAGCACCATGGCCAGGACGAGCGCGATGAACGGGCTGAACGCCTTGGGGTACGGGCCGAACAGGCCGAAGAACGCCGCGATGGAGACGGCGGCGGCCACGCACATGGCACCGAAGCCAGCCGGATTGACGGCGTACAGGTGGGCGCGCTTGAACTCGATGTGCCGGGGGCTCAGCCCCAGCGGCTTGTTGATCACCAGGTCGGCGGTGACGGCGCCGATCCAGGCGATGGCGACGTTGGAGTAGAAGCCGAGCAGCGCGCCGAGGGCGCTGAACATGTCGAGCTCCATCAGCAGCAGCGCGACACCGCAGTTGAGGAAGATGTACCAGACCCGGCCGGGGTGGCGGTGGGTGATCCGGGAGAAGAAGTTCGACCAGGAGAGCGAGCCCGAGTAGGCGTTGGTCGAGTTGATCTTTACCTGCGAGACCACCACGAACAGCCCGGCCACCGGCAGCGCGGCGGCCCCCAGCCACGGTCGCAACGACTCCACGTACGGGGCGATCGGCTCCAGTGCCTTCGCCTCGCCGACCACCCCGAGTGCCGCGAACGCCAGCAGGGCGCCGCCGAGTTGCTTCACCGCGCCGATCACCACCCAGCCCGGCCCGGCGGCCAGCACCGCCAGGTCCCAGCGCCGGGCGTTGGCGGGGGTGCGGGCCGGCATGAAGCGCAGGTAGTCGGCCTGCTCGCCGATCTGGGCGATGAGGGAGAGCGCGATTCCGGTGCCGAGGCCGAAGCCCAGCAGGGTGAAGCCCGAGCCGACCCCGTGGGTGCCGCCGAAGGAGGTGAACTCCCGGAAGGTGGAAGGGGATTCGACGGCGAGGATGACGAACGGGGCGATCAGGCCGGCGATCCACACCGGTTGGGTCCAGGACTGCATCCGGGCGATCCAGGCCATCCCCTTGAAGACGATCGGGATGACGATCACCGTGGTCAGCAGGTAGCCGACCGGTAGCGGCAGGTGCAGCACCTCGTGGAACGCCTGCGCCATGATCGAGCCTTCGAGGGCGAAGAAGATGAAGGTGAAGCTCGCGTAGACCAGGGAGGTGAGGGTCGAGCCGAAGTAGCCGAATCCGGAGCCCCGGGTGAGCAGGTCCATGTCGACGCCGTTAGCCGCGCAGGCCCGGGCGATCGGGATGCCGGTCAGGAAGATCACCACGGCGGCGGTGAGGATCGAGGCCAGTGCGTTGGTGAAGCCGTAGGACATCACGATGCCCGCGCCGATCGCGTAGTCCGCGAGGTAGGCGATCCCGCCCAGTGCGGTGGAGGCCACCGCCGTGGGCGACCAGCGCCGGAAGGAGTGCGGCGCGTAGCGGAGCGAGTAGTCCTCCAGACTCTCGTCCGCGGCCGACTTGGCGTACGAGCGGCGGGGGTTGGAGGGGGGAGCGGTGGTCGCGGCGGTCGGTGGGGCGGTCGGGGCTGTCGGCGGGGCCATCGGCGGGGTGGGCGGGTGCGCGGGCGGGCTGCTGATCTCGGTCATCGCCGCTCCTCGGGCGTCGGGGCAGATGACCGGTGAGGCTAGGGACGCCGTGTGAAGGCCGAGGTGCCCGCGCCGTTTCGCCCCGGTAACCCTCGAAGCTTTTCCCGGCGGGGAGTTGGCGGTGGGTCAGGTGGTGGCGAGGGCGTGCGGGAGGTCGTCGTCGAGCCAGCAGGCGGAGTCCTCGGTGACCACCAGGAGTTCCTCGAAGGCGACGCCGACCCCGCGGAAGGCGAGTCGGGGGGAGACGGCCCACAGGCCGGGGGGCAGGCGGTGCGCCTCGGAGACGGGCCGGGCCGGGTGGGCGATGACGCCGCCGGGCAGGGCCCGGTCGGGAGTGGCGTAGCCGTGCCGGGCGGCGAGCGCGTCCACCGCCCGGCCGAGCCGGCCGAGCGGGTGGCCGAGCCGGACCTCGCGGAGCACCAGGGCCCGGTAGGCGGGCAGGTCGGCACGCAGGACGTCCCAGACCGGATTGCCGCCGCACCGGCCGGCCAGGGTGACGCCGACGGTGCAGCCGTGCGCGGTGACCAGGCCGTCCAGCAGGTAGGGCGTCCCGTCCCGGAGCCGCTCCGGCTCGCGCAGCCGCGCCAGCAGCCGGCCGCCGACGCCCGCTGCCCCACCCTGCCTGATGCCCGCCGCCGTACGGTGGCCGAACCGGGCGGCCGGGCGGCGGAGGAAGGCGCCGAGCCCGGCGGCCCGCAGCGAGTGCCGCAGCCACTCGGCCGCATCGGCCTCCCGCATGCCGGCGCGGAGTCGGCCGGCGGCCGACTCGGCTGCCCGGTAAGCGAGTTGCTGCAGGTCGCGGTAGCGGTCGAGGTCGGACTCCTCGTACGGGAGCACCGCCCGGTGGGCGAGGTCCGGGGCCGGGCCGGGTGACCGGACGGGGCTGCTGGGCATGGCGGTACCTCGCCTCGCGGGTCGGCCGGACGGGTCCTTGTTGAGTAGGACTCAAAAGTAGCCACACCCGGGAGGAAGTCAATAGGATGCGCGCGTGCATCCCCCACTGCGCTCCGGACGACGGCTCTCGGCGGACCAGCGTCGCCGCCAGATCCTGGAGTCTGCCCGGGAGTTGGTGCACACCGACGGCCTGGAGAAGCTCTCGGTGGAGACGGCCGCGCGGTCGGCGGGGGTGTCGCCGGGCCTGCTGTTCCACTACTTCGGCTCCCAGCGCGGCTTCCGGGCCGCCGTGGTGCAGCTGGTGGCGGACGAGCTGCTCGGGCAGGTCGCGCCCGATCCGGCGCTCAGCGGGGCGGAGCAACTGCGCGGCGGCATCGAGCGGTTCGTCTCCTTCGTCGGACGCCACCCCTCGCTCTACCTGGCGGTGGTCCGGCAGGTCGACCGGGGCGGCACGGGCGCGATGGCGACGCTGCACCGCGACCTCCGGGCCCGGTTCGCGGAGTGGATCCTGGCCGCGCTGGTGGAGGCGGGGACGCCGCGCACGCCCGCCGTCGGGGCGAGCGTGCACGGCTGGCTGGCCTACATGGAGGAGCTGCTGGTGGGGTGGCTGGACGGTGCGGAACTGACGGCGGAGCAGCTCACCGACCTGTGCGAGCGCGGCGCCTACCAGCTGGTCGCGGTGGCCGTCGATGACCCGGAACGCTGGCGGGCGGTCCGCGCGGCGCTGGACCGGCGGCCCTGACGGCACGCCCAGGCGGGGCTGTGGTGCAGCCCCGGTGCGGCGGTCGGCCGGGTCGAACGAGGGGCCGCCGGGGCGTGGGGTGACCGTCCGTGGGGCGGTCCCGATGTGCCTGCCCGCAGTGCGGCGGTCGTCGGGGCGGTGGCGATCGCTGGGGAGGCTGCGCGTGGTCGCTTCCGTCGGTGGGGAGGCCGGGGGCGGGGAGGCCGGGCCCGTCCGGGTCTTCCGGAACGCGGGCCGTGGCGCTAGCCTCCCGTCGCACCGGATCACACCCCCAGGAGTGCCCGATGCCGACTGCCCCGCCCGCCACGGACGTTGCGGCGGACTCCGTCCCTGCCGACCGACCGCGCCGCCGGATCGGGCGGCTGCTGCTCGGCCTGCTCGCCGGAGCCGTGGTGCTCTGCGTGCTCGCGGGGGTGGCGGTGGCGGCGCTCGCGGTGCGGGTGGACGGGGCCAGCATGCGGCCGACCCTCGCCGACGGCCAGCGGCTGCTGACGGTGCCGGGCAGCGGCGGGGCGGAGGTGCGGCGGTTGGACGTGGTGCTGCTGAAGCGGCCGGGCCGGGACGAGGTGATCGTCAAACGGGTGATCGGCCTGCCCGGTGACCGGGTGCGGATCTCCTCCACGCCGCAGGAGCCGTTCGAGGTCCTGCTGCAACCGGCGGGCAGCGGCGCGTGGTACCGGGTGGAGCTCCCCGCCTGGACCGCCCAGGCGCACCGGACCGGCGGTTGCTGCACGCCGGACGGCACTCGGACGGCGGCGCCGACCACGCAGACCGTGCCGCCGGGCCGGGTGTTCTTCCTGGGGGACAACCCCGACGGTTCGGAGGACTCGCGCAGCTTCGGCTGGGGTGACCTGGCCACCGTCTCCGGCCGGATCGGCCTGCGGGTCTGGCCCCCGGCCGAGATCGGTCGGCCGGGCGCCGCGCCGACCCTCAGCGAGGTGCCGGCGCCGCAGGACTGATCCCCGGTCAGCCTGGGACGGCCCCGCGCCGGGCGAGGGCGCGGGTGGTGCCGCCGAGGTGCCTCAGGCCCCGGCGACCCGGACGAACACCTCGGCGATCCGGCGGGCGGCGGCGGCCGGATCGTCCGTGCCCTGGACGATGTGACTGGCGGTCAGCCGGACGGCGGTGTCGATCGCCAGCTCGCGGGCGTCCGGGTCGATCGCCGGCCAGGCGGTGGCAGCGTGCCCGTCCAGCATCGCGGTGGCGGTGGTGAAGGCCGACCCGGCGCGGGTGGTGAGGTAGGAGAGCAGACCGTCCTCGCCGTCCCGGGTGGCCGTGAGCATGGCCTTCACCAGCGGGTTGCGCCCCGCGAGGCGCAGGGTGAAGAGGGCGGCGGCCTCGGCGGCGGCGCGCGGGTCCCCGGGATGGTCGTCGAGCTGCTGCTCGATGCCGGTGAGGCAGAGTTCGAGCTCGCGGCGGAACAGCGCCTCGCCGAGCGCGTCCTTGGAGCCGAACTCGTTGTAGACCGTCTGCCGGCTCACACCGGCGAGGGCGGCGATCTGGGTCATCCGCAGCCGGTCGAAGCCGTCGGCGGCGACCAGGTCCCGGGCGGTGTCGAGCAGCCGCTCGCGCAGCAGCGACCTGACGGTCTCCCTGATCCATGGCATCCGCCGAGTCTAGGGGCTGTCCCTTCGGTGGGGCCGGGCGGGCGCCGTCGGAGCACGCCCCCTCCCTGCCCGCCAACGGGCAGGAGGTCCCCTTCAACGACGCCCGCCCACGCGGCGGAGCCGCACGGCGTCACCGCCGACCTCACCAAGGAGACGGCCCCGGAGGCTGTGCCGCCGAACGGACCGGGGGCGTCGCGGGCGGTGCTCCCGCGCTGCCCGCCGCCGGGGCGGGGTGACCTCCGCCGACGCCTGCTCGGGCGGCGGTGGGCGCGGGGTGGCGTCGGTGCCCCGGCCGGCGGGAGGGCTCGGTACGGGCCCGGTGCCGGGTGGTGGATGCACGGTGGACGCGTGTACCGACTCGTGCCAACGCTATTGACACCCCATCACCCTCTGCTTACTTTCTGGACACGCAGCCGAAATATGTAAAGTGCTCCGGGAGTGTCAGGGATGGGCGCTCCCGGAGCCGGCCGCGCCTCAGGTACCCGCGCCACCCCTCGGCCGCGCGGGACGACGGATGGAGACCCCATGCAGGAAGAACCCAGAGGTGTCACGCGCTGGCGCAGGTCCGCGCTGATCGCGGTGCCGGCCACCTGCGCCATCGCCGCGATGACGCTGGCGATGGTGCAGGGCGTGCTGGCCGCGAACCTCTCGCTCACCAGCGTTCCGTTCACCCTGTCCTCGAACACCGTCGCGGCGCCCAAGGGCCTCGGTGCGGTGATGACCACCGTGACGGCCGGCAGCCCCACCGCCGCCGCCGAAGTCGGCCTGCCCAAGGCGGGGTTGGACGGGATCTGCATCCACGCGGTCCAGTCCGTCAACCTGCCGGTGGTCGGCACCGTCGGCACCTGGTCGCTGAACATCTCCTCACCGGCCGCGGCCACCCCCCTCACCAGTGCCCAACTCGCCTCCGGGCAGGGCATCCAGGCGAACAACCTGATCCTGGACGCCCAGTCGGTGAAGGGCGCCACCGCGACCCTGAACGCGACCGCCACCACGCCGAACCAGATCGGTGCGGCGGCCGACAGCGCCAACATCAAGGGCACCGGCATCACCGACGGCACGGCCGGTCAGTTCGGTCTGGACGCCACGGGCGGCCAGACCGACATCAGCGGCCTCAAGGCCAACGCCAACGGCGCCACCATCGGCGGCGCCATCACCCTGCCCGACCTGGCCATCAACCTGGCCAACGGGGACACCGCCGGCAAGGGCGCGGGCGGCGGCGACTGCTGACGGACCGCCGGTCCGCGGCACCGCCCGCACCCGGGGTGGGGCACCGCCTCCGGACGGCGTCCCACCCATCCCGCCCGCACCGGTCAGCTCGCCCCGACCGCTCCCGCGCGGCCCTGAACCACCGTGCTCCGCACGGCACTTCACCGAACCCACAGCTCCGAAAGCACCGCCCCGCGCAGTCCGGCAGTCCCGCAGCGCACCCCGAGCACGCTGAGACAGGCCGAGACACCCCGACGCTCCAGCGAGGATCCCGATGGCATCCACTCCCACCACCCCCGACAGCCCGGCCGCTGCCGACACCCCAGCTGCTGCCGACGGTGCGGCCACCGCCGACGGCGGGGCCGCCCTCGACTCCCCGGCGCCGCCCCCGGCCGCCATGCTCACCCGGGCCCGGCTCGGCTTCCGCCGCTGGCGCCGCAGCCGCCCGTTCTGGGCCTCGGCCTGGACCGGGCTCGGTGGCTTCGTGATCCTCTACCTGCCACTGGCCCCGGTCGGCCGCATCCTGCACGTCGGCGTCGGCGGCATCACCGGCATGGCGGGCGGCGCGATCCTGATGGCGCTGGCCGGGCTGATGCTGCTGCTCCCGGGGCAGCGGCACACGGCGGGGGTGGTGGCGGTGATCGTCGGGGTGGCCTCGTTCCCGCTGACCAACCTCGGCGGGTTCTTCGTCGGGATGTTCCTCGCGGTGCTGGGCGGGTCGATGGCGGTCGGCTGGCTGCCGGAGAAGCCCGCCCGGCGGGCCGGGCTGTTCCGCCGCCGGGGCGGGCGGGTGGCACTCGCCGCGGCCGGGCCCGAGACGGCGGAGGTCTGAGATGGCGCTGCGCCTGCTCCGGCCCGACCGGTCGGGCATCGAACCCCGGCACCGCCGGTCGAGGTTCCGTCAGTACCCGGGCCGACTGCGCGAGTCGGCCGCGGACCGGCTCCGGACGGTGCGCACCGGGGGAGCCGATCGGCTCCGGTCGGTGCGCACCGGGGCCGCCGACTGGAACCGTACGATGCGGGCCGAGGCCGCCGACGGCACGGCGCGCGGCACCCGCTGGATCCGCTCCACCGCCGTCCTGCTGCCGGCCACCGTGACGGTCGGCGTGCTCGGCGCGGCGCTCGCGCACGGAGCGCTGGCGGCCGGGTTCAACGTCACCAACACCCCCTTCACCCTCACCTCGAACGGGGTGTCCGGCACCGGCTTCGGCGCCATCCTCAACACCCCGACGATCGAGGCGGCGAACGGCTCCACCTCCACCAGCACCGCGATGGCCCGGGTCGGCTTCGCCAGCGCCGGGCTGGCGGGCCTGTGCGGCATCGTCCACCAGTCGATCGCGGGCGTGCCGTACTCGCTGCTGCTGACGGCGGGTCAGACGGTGACCGCCACCCCGCCCGCCAACCCGACCACCGACATCAACGCCTCCAACCTCTACCTCCAGGCGCCGACCCTCACCGCCTCGGGGAACACCACCCTGCAGAACGCGGTGCTCGGGATGTCCGCGGACCAGGTGATGGTGGCAGGGCAAGCGCTTACCGGGGCGCAGCCGGGCGGTTTCGGCCTCGGGTCGGCCGGCTCCGGGCCGACCGGATCGACCGTCAACCTGGCCGGGCTGAACGCCAACGCGTACACGGCGGAGATCGCCGGATCCCTCACCCTGCCCGCCCTGAACATCAGGGTGGTCGCCGGATCGGCCACCACGTGCTGACCGGGGCGCGGGCCGCTGCCTCGGGCGGGTGGCGCTGGTTCACCGCCTTCCGTCGGACCCGGCCGTTCTGGGGCGGGGTGTGGCTGGTCGCGGGCGGCTGGACGGTGCTGAAGTTCTCGCTCGGCGCGGTCCAACTGGTCACGGCGGTCGGCTTCAACGCGGTGGCCGGCTACCTGGTCGGCTGCGGGATGATGCTGTGCGGGCTGATCCCGATCGCCGCGCCGCGCCAGCGGGTCACCTTCGGGCTGATCGGCACCGTGCTGGCGGTGGTCTCCCTGGTGGTGTCCAATCTGGGCGGCTTCCTGCTGGGCATGCTGCTCGGCGTGCTGGGCGGGGCGATGACGGCGGGCTGGGGCCCGCGCCGGAGCCGCACCACCGGCGCGGGCCCGGGTGCGGGTACCGGCTCGGGCTCGGGTGCGGGTACCGGCGCGGGCGTCGGGGCGGGCGCCGGGGCGGCGGAGTGATCCGGGTGCGGCGGGTGGTCGCGGTCGCCGGGGCGTTCGCGGCCCTGGTGGCGGTGGCCGTGGCGCCCGACCGGTCGGCCGACGCCGCCGCGCCGCCGCCCCGGCTCGCGCCCGCCGCCGTCGCGTCCGGGAAGCCGGTGCCGCTGGGCATGCCGTTCCTGCCGACGCCGACGCCGATGCGGGTGACCATCGACAGCATGGTCGCGGTCGGTCTGACGGTGAAGAACAACGTCACCGTCCGGCTCTCCGACGGCTCCACCCGGGTGACCACCCAGTACACCTTCACCCAGCTGAGGATCCGGAAGAACATGCAGGTGCGGCACACCGCGCCGGACGGCACCGCGATCGCCATCTCGGTGCCCGACACCGGCTCGCTCGGCGGCATCGACAAGGCCGGCCGGCCGGAGACCACCGTCATGTGGGGCGACATCCGGCAGATCTGCGTACCGGTGCTGGCGATCCCGATCTGCGGCATCCAGGGCCTGCTGAACTTCTTCGGCTCCTTCATCCAACTCACCGCCGGGGCCACCAACTTCGACGCCGACGTGTACGGCATCCGGACCGTCGACGACCACTCCGACCTGAGCAACACCAACAACCCGGTGCACCTGCCCGGCACCATCACGGTGACCGGCCCGTGAACGGCCCGACGGGGCACACCCGTTGGGGCCGCAGTGCGCTGGTCGCACTGCCGGCCCTGCTGGTGGCGGGCGGTCTGGGCGCCGCGCTGGCGGACGGTGCGCTGGCCGGCGGGCTGCAGATCCAGTCCGGCACCGTCCAGCTGACCACCAGCAGCCTCTACGGCACCCGGTACGCGGCGGCCGTGGTCGACCAGACGGCCGTCCGGCCGGACGGCAGCACCTCCACCGTCCACCCGCTGCGGATGGGCTTCGCGAAGGGTGTGATCAACGGGCTCTGCCTGGCCCAGCAGCAGCAGATCATGGGCGCCACTTACACGTTGATGTTCTCGCTCGGCGACAGCAACCCGGGCACCTGGGAGATCGTCACCGAGAACACCGTGCTGGACCTGCACAGCGCCACCGGCGAGCTGGACATGGACGGCCTGGTGGACCTCAACATCAACGGCGCGGACACGGTGATCGCCCCGGAGGGCAGCCCCCCGGTGCCCAATCCGCTCGGCAGCCCGGAGCACCGCTTCGGCATCCAGGCCGGCTACGCCAAGTTCGACCGGGTCACCGCGACCGTCCACGACCTGCAACTGCCCGGCCTGCTCTCCACCCCGGGGCTGCGCATCACCGTCCGCCCCGGGGCGGTCGACTGCCCGGCGCCACCCGCTCCGACGGGGACCCCGGGCAGCCGTTGAGCCGACGGCGGGTCAGGTGCAGAGCGCTCCGTTCAGCTGGAACCGGGCCGGGGCCTGGTTGGGGCCGGAGGCGGTGGCCTGGAAGCCGAAGGAGACCGAACCGCCGGGGGCCACGGTGGAGTTCCAGCCGAGGTCCTTGGCGGTGACGGTGCTGCCGGACTGCGTGGCGGCGGCGTTCCAGGCGTTGGTGAGGCGCTGGCTGCCGGGGAAGGTCCAGACGAGCGTCCAGCCGGTGACCGGGGTGGTGCCGGTGTTCCGCAGCGTCACGTCGGCGGTGAAGCCGGAGCCCCAGTCGCTGGCCACCCGGTAGCTGACGGCGCAGGAGGCGGTGGGCGGCACGGTGGTGCCGTCCGCCTCGGTGGCGGTCAGGGTGGCCGGCTCCAGGCCGGGGCCGGCCAGGGTGAAGACGGCGCTGCCGTTGGCGGTGTCGGCGTCCGGGGCGGCCGACAGGGTCAGGTTCTGCGGGATGGACCAGGTGCTCGGGGAGAAGACCAACGGGCCGCCGGCGGCGAGGTCCTGGTCACCGGAGGTGCGGGTGGCGGTCACCGTGACATTCTGCGCGGGCGCGGCCGACAGCCGGACCCCGACCGTCACCGAACCGCCCTCGGGCACGGTCACGGTCGGGGAGACCAGCACCTTCGGGGCGGTCGGCACGGTGGTCGGACGGTCGGCGGCGAAGGACACCAGCCAGGCCAGTGCCGCGTTCCAGTTGATCGCCACCTCGTTGGTGGAGTACGAGCCGATGTCGTCGAGGTAGCACTTCGCGGGCGCGCAGCCCGCCAACTGGGCCTGCGCCACCGGGTCCTGGAGCCCGGAGTTGGGGCCGCCCGCGAAGGAGCCGGCCGGCGGGTGCGGCAGCGAGGCGTCGTACTGGTGGGCCCAGAAGCGGTGGTGCTGGTTCTCGGCCGCGCGCTCGCCGTAGCCGGTGACGTAGGAGAGGTCGAGGGCGTTGCGGCCGAGCAGGTAGTCGAGGGACTCCAGGGCGCCGGTGCGGTAGCGCTGCTGACCGGTCAGCTCGTAGGCCACGGCCATCAGGGCTCCGTTGCCCGCGACCGCGCTGTTGGAGCCCCAGACGTAGCCGTCCGGGGCGAGCGGCACGGCGTAGCCCTGGCCGTTCTGCAGGGCCAGCTGGGCGTCCGCCACGGTGGTCAACGAGGCGCGCACCTTGGCGAGTTCGGCGGCGGGCAGGGCGACCCCGGGCACGGTGGCCAGGGTGATCCGGCCGAGCGTGCCGGTGTCGCCCCACCAGAACGGGGTGGCCGGGGCGGCCTGCACGGGGGAGTTGACCACCGCGTCGCGGTAGGCGGTCTCGCCGGTGGTGGCGAGCAGTTCGGCGGCGGCCCAGTAGAACTCGTCGGAGAGCGAGGTGTCGTCGTAGGCCCCGCCACCGGTCGAGTCGCCCGCCGGGGCGTACACCGCCGGATTGGCCTGGGCGGCCGACCAGGCGCGCTTGGCGGCGGCCAGCGCCCGGGCAGCGAACGCGGCGTCGTACGGGGCGTAGACCCGGGCGGCCTGGGCGGCGGTGGCCGCCAGGTTGAGCGTGGCGGCGGTCGAGGGGCGGTGCAACTCGCGCTGCTCGGCGTCGAGTTCGGGCCTGGTCGGCAGGGCGGTCCACTGCGCGTCGTGCACCTTGTGGAAGGCCATGCCGGCCTGCGGCCTGCCCTCCGGCACCTGCATCCGGAGCAGGAAGTCCAGCTCCCAGCGGGCCTCGTCGAGGACGTCGGGCACCCCGTTGCCCCGCTCGGGCACCTTCAGGGTGGAGTCACCGAGCGCCGCCTCGGTACCCGAACGGCGGTCCCGCTCGAAGGAGTTGACCAGCTGCCAGGTGGCGATGCCGCCGTTCACCACGTACTTGCCCTGGTCGCCCGCGTCGTACCAGCCGCCGCGCACGTCCTGCCGGTAGTCGCAGACCCCGGCCTGGCAGGGCACCGAGGTGTCGCCCTTGTTCGGCGCCACGCCGAGGTGCCCGGCCGGGTGGGCGTAGGCCGGGCCGACCAGGGCGGCGTCGATGGCGATGCCGCTGCGCTGGTGGTGGAAGAAGGCCAGGCTGTCCGCGCGCAGACCGTCGTAGAGCGCGGCGGAGAGGTCGAAGGGATGACCGGCCCGGCCGTCCACCAGCAGGGTGAAGCCGGTGCCGGTGCCGGTGTAGGCGGAGAAGTCGGCGGTGTGCAGCGACTCGCCGGAGGCCCGGTCGGCGCCGCGCACGGTGGTGGTGCCGGAGGCCACGGTGCGGCCGGCGGAATCGCGCAGCTGCCAGGGGAGCGGGGTGGTGGCGGCGCTGACCACGGTGGCGCGCTTGGGGCCGTCCGGCAGGTAGCCGAGCTGGTTGACGCGGACGGTGGCGGCGGGTTCGGCGGCCCGGGCGGCGCCGGCCGCCAGGCCGGGGGTGAGCAGCGCGAGGCCCGCCAGCAGGGCGGTCGCGCGCAGCGGAGGACGGGAGGAAGACATGGGGGTGGGGCCCTTCTGTCCGGGTGGGGGAGAGGAGCTGGGATACGGGGGCGGCGCGTGGGACGCACATGTGGGAGCGCTCCCAAGGGAGTTGTAGTCACTCGGTCGGGTACCGGTCAAGAGCGTCTCACGGAACTGGCAGGGGCCCGCCGCCTGACGTCAGGTCAACTCCCGCGTCCCGTGCACGGTCGCGGCCCGAGGTCCTCCGCGACAGCCTCGGGCTGCCCCGCGCCGCCGCGTCGCGCTCGACTCGGACCGGGGTCAGTCGTGAGGGCCGGCCGACCGGAAGGCGTGCTCCCGCCCGTCAGGATCTTCGAACTCGACGCTGAAGGCCAGGCCCATCCCGCTCAGCGCCGCCAGCAGGTCGGCGATGCGATCGGGGTCCACGAACCCGCTGAACACGACGGGTTCGAGGGGAAGCAGTTCGAGCTCCGCGGACTCGTTCTCGACCTGGAACTCGGTCCGGCTCGATCGTCGGACCCGCCAGCCCGCACGGGAGAACAGCTCGGCCGCAGTCCGCGCGTCGCCCGTCCCGGGCAGCGATCCCCAGACGTTGTCGCCGAGGGCGAGTCGTGCCTCGGCCGCGGCGTCAAGACGCGGCCCGTCCGTCCCGCCGGAGGTGAAGTCCACGCCGCACAGTATCGGTCAGGCGCACGTCGGTGCGCACCCGTGGCCGCGGCGGACCGGCTCTCAACTCCCGTGCTGCAGCGGGTAGACGAAGCCGCCGCTCGGCGCCGGGTAGTCCGGCAGCCAGCGGGACAGCACCAGGGCGGAGGGGAAGAACATCGGCTCCGGCAGCGCGCCGACCGGCACCCGCTCCCAGCCCGCGCAGGACTGCGGCTCCAGCACCACGGCGGGGGCGTCGCTCGGCGGGGCTAGGACGGCGGCGGTGAGCCGGGGGCGGCCCAGGTGGTGGTCGAGCAGGACGGCCAGCACCCGCATCCGCTCGGCGGGCAGCACGATGCCGGTCTCCTCGGCCAGCTCCCGGGCGGCGGTCTGCTCGAAGGACTCGCCCGGGTCGACCTTGCCGCCGGGCAGGCTCCAGGTCGGCGGCTCGCCGGCCGTGGTGCGGCGGCCGATCAGGACCGTGCCGTCCGGGCCCGGCACGATCACGCCGGCACCCAGCATCGGGCTGTGACTCAAGCTGAACTCCCGGTCAGCGGAGGTGGGTTACCACGGGGACGGGGCGTAGTCCTTCAGGAAGCAGCCGTACAGGTCCTCGCCGGCCTCGCCGCGCACGATCGGGTCGTAGACCCGGGCCGCGCCGTCCACCAGGTCGAGCGGGGCGTGGAAGCCCTCCTCGGCCAGGCGCATCTTGTCCGGGTGCGGGCGCTCGTCGGTGATCCAACCGGTGTCCACCGCGGTCATCAGGATGCCGTCCGTCTCCAGCATCTCCTTGGCGCTGGTGCGGGTGAGCATGTTGAGCGCGGCCTTGGCCATGTTGGTGTGCGGGTGGCCGGCGCCCTTGTAGCCGCGGCTGAACTGGCCCTCCATCGCGGAGACGTTCACCACGTACTTGCGGCGGGCCGGCGAGGCGGCCATCGCCGGACGGAGCTTGCTGACCAGGATGAAGGGCGCGGTGGAGTTGCAGAGCTGGACCTCCAGCAGCTCGATCGGGTCCACCTCGCTGACGGTCTGCACCCAGCTGTTGGTGTGGTGCAGGTCCGGCACCAGGCCGCCCGCGTCGATCGCGGTGCCGGCCGCGATCCGGTCCGGAGTGGCCGAGCCGGAGACCAGGGCCAGGGCGGTGACGTCCTCGGCGCTGATCAGCTCGCGGGCCTGGCCGGGCAGGGCCGGGCGGTCCACGCTGCCGCTGCCGAAGCCGCCGATCACGGTGGCGGCGGGCAGCTCGCCGGCCGGCAGCGGGGCGGACTCGGCCAGCACCAGCTCGCGGTAGGCCGCGGGGGAGCGGCGCACGGTCTGGGCGGCGTTGTTGATCAGGATGTCCAGCGGGCCCTCGGCCGCGACCTCCTCGGCCAGCGCGACCACCTGGCCCGGGTCGCGCAGGTCGATGCCGACGATCTTCAGGCGGTGGATCCACTGGTCGCTGTCCGGCATCGCCTTGAAGCGGCGGATCGCGTCGTTCGGGAAGCGGGTGGTGATCGTGGTGTGCGCGCCGTCCCGGAGCAGGCGCAGCGCGATGTACATCCCGATCTTGGCCCGGCCGCCGGTGAGCAGCGCCCGACGGCCCGTCAGGTCGGTGCGGGCGTCGCGCCGGGAGTGGCTGTCCTTGGCGCAGGACGGGCAGAGCTGGTGGTAGAACGCGTCCACCTCGACGTAGCGCTGCTTGCAGATGTAGCAGGAGCGCGGGCGCTCCAGTATCCCGGCGATCGCGGTGGTGGTGGTCGTGGTGAGGCCGAAGGCGCCGGCCGTCTCGTCGTCGATCCGGGTCGGCGCACCGGTCGCGGTGGCGGCCGTCACGGCGCGGTCGTTGGCGGTCTTGCGGGCCCGGGTCTCCTGGCGGCGGCGCTGCTTGAGGGTCCGGAAGACCCCGCCGACGGCCTGCCGGACGGTGATCGCGTCGGGGTGGTCCACGTCGAGCCGGTCGAGCTCCGCCAGTACGTCGAGGCAGAGCGCCAGGCGCTCGGGGTCGATGCCCGGGCCGTACTCGATCTCGTCCTGGATGGTGTCCGGGCCGATGCCCTGGGTGGTGTCGCCCGCCATTGCCCGCACTGCTTCCTTCGCTGCCCTACCTGGATACCCCGTGAACTCTACGGAGTGCCGGGCGGTGGGCCAAACCTCCGCAGGAATGTAAGTGGCACTTACTGCTTGCATCCATTACTTCCCCACTCTAGGCTTGGTAACAGGCCGGTACGAAAAGGAACCATTACCGAGGGAGCGGGCATGAACGCCTGGAACGACTGGCAGCGCAGCTGGGACCGTCAGCAGGAGTGGTACCTGCCGGACCGCGAGGAGCGCTTCCGGGTGATGCTCGACCTGGTCGAGGCGGTGGCCGGCCCGGCGCCCAGGGTGCTCGACCTGGCCTGCGGCACCGGCAGCATCAGCGAGCGCCTGCTCGCCCGCCTCCCGGAGTCGAGCTCGGTCGGCGTCGACCTCGACCCGGCCCTGCTGGCCATCGCCCGGGGTCACTTCGCCGACGAGCCCCGCCTCTCCCTGGTCACCGCCGACCTGCGGGACGTCGGCTGGGCCCGCGCCCTGCCGGACGGACCGTTCGACGCCGTGGTCACCGCCACCGCGCTGCACTGGCTGGCCACCGACGACCTGCTCCGTCTCTACGGGGACCTGGCCACGCTCCTGCGGCCCGGTGGCGTCTTCCTGAACGCGGACCACACGCCCGAGCCGGACGTCCCGCTGCTGCGCGCCGCCGACGCCGCCTTCCAGCAGGCCCGCCAGGCGCGGGAGAAGGCGGAGGGCGTCCTGGGCTGGAAGGAGTGGTGGGACGCGGCCGCCGCGGATCCGCTGCTCGCCGAGCAGGTCGCCGCCCGCTCCGAGATCTACCGGGACCACCGGGACGGCGAGGTCCACCCGGCGGCCTGGCACACGGCCCGGCTGGTCGAGTCCGGATTCCGCGAGGCCGGGGTCGCCTGGCGTTCGGTGGACGACTCCCTGGTGGTGGCCGTGGTCTGACGTCCGGTCAGGCGCACGCCACGGACGGACGGCCTCCGCACCGCCCCGCTGCTTGGGGCGGCGCGGAGGCCGTCCAGTGTCCTCGCCTGTGCCGGTTGGTCACTGGTCGCCTGCTCTCAGTTCGGTGGTGATCTGGCGTCGGGCGGTGAGGGCGGCTTCGGCGAGGACGGCGGTGGTGGCGAGGGCGGCGAGGCCGAGGGCCTGGGTGAGGACGGGGCCGGGGCGGAGGGTGAGGCCGGGGGTGACGGTGGCGCCGACGAGGGGGGTGAGGTCGATGGCGGGGCCGAGGAGCAGGATGGCGGCGGTGGCGGTGGTGGCGCCGCCGGTGGCGGCGAGGAGGACGGGTGGGAGGGATTCGGCGAGGACGAGGGTGAGGCCCTGACGGGGTTTCAGGCCCATGGTGCGCAGGCGGGCGAGGAGGGCGGCGCGTTCGGGGGTGGCGCGGACGAGGGTGAGCAGGACGGCGAGGACGGCGTAGAGGGCGGTGGCGGTGACGGCGGTCCGGAAGGTCCGCTCGGACGCCGCCTGCAAGGGGTCCTCGGCGAGCTCGCGTTGCACCGTCGCACTGGTGGCCAGGCGGTACCCGGGATCTCCGTGCCGGACCCCGGCGGGTCCGTCGAGCTGGGGGACGGTCCGGTCGGCCAGCTCGCGCAGGGCGGCCTCGTCCACCGGGCCGGTGGCGTGCCAGGAGTTGGGCCCTCCGAGGCCCGGGACGGTGGGGATCAGTACGACCGTGGTGCTGGTGCCGGCCACCGCCGGACTCCCGTCCACCCTGCCGACGGCGTCGAGCCGCAGGGACTGACCATCCGGCAGGTAGATCTGGTACTCGCCCTGCGGCAGGCTCGGGCTGACCAGTGCGGGCACCAGGCCGTCCGGCAGCGGTTGCAGCAGGGCGGGGTCGAAGGTGCCGCGCCCGGCGACCTCGGCCATCCGGGCGTAGGGCTCCGGGTCGGCGGCCACCAGATTGACCTGGAGGTTCTCGCTGCCGTCGGTGACCAGGGTCACGTCGTCCTCGGTGTGCACGGCGGTGGTGAGCCGGACGCCGGGGAGCCGGGAGGCCGCCTCGGCGAAGCCGTCCGGCAGGGGGACGGGCCCCCGGGGGCGGACGGCGGCGTCCCCGCCGACCTGGAAGCGGGCCGCGGCGGCGCGGTCGGTGACCACGCTGGTCAGGGTGGTGGCGCCGAAGGCGGCGCAGCCGACGGCGATCAGCAGGGCGAGCAGGGGGAGGGCGGAGGGGCGTCCGCCGGGGCCGCTGCGGGCGGCGCGGGTGAGGCCGAGGAAGGTGATGGCGCCGGTGCGGCGGGCGGACCAGCGGGCGGGCAGGCCGATCAGCAGGGGTTGCAGGCGGGCGAGCAGGACCGCGCCGGTGAGGGCGATCAGCAGGGGGCCGCCGATCAGCAGCGGGTCGATCTCCTCGCCGAGCGGGGTCAGGCCCCGGCGGCGGGCCTGCGTGACGGCGGCCACCGTGGCGGCCAGCAGCAGGAGTTCGGCGATCAGCCGGCGACGGTGGTGGTGCTTGCCGGGTGGCCGCAGGGCGAGCAGGGCGCGGAGCGGGAAGGCGAGCAGGGCGAGGAGGGTGACGGAGGCTCCGGCGGTGAGTGCGGTGGTGTGACGGTACGTCGGGAGGAGGAGCAGGGCCGCGGTGGTGCCGAGGGTGGCGGCGGGCAGGACGGTGACGGCGCTCTCGCCGAGCAGTCGCAGGGCCAGGCCGGTGCGGCCGGCGCCGCGGGCCCGGAGCAGGCGTAGTTCGCCGAGGCGGCGGTCGGTGGTCAGGGCGGCGGCCAGGCAGAGCACCACCACGACCACGCCCGCCGCCCCGACCGGACCGACCGAGGTCAGTGCGCGCGCGGCGCGCTGCCGGGTGTTCGCCTCCTCGATCAGGGCCGACAGCGCGGACCGCACCCGGAGCCCGGGGCGGTCGGTCTCGACCATCAGGGAGCCCTGGATCGGCCCGGCGGTGATGGCGGCCAGCGCCGTGATGTGGGCGGGCAGTCGGTCCGAGCGCAGCTTTCCGGTGTCGACCGGCAGCCGCCAGAAGTCCGTGCTGCCGGCGGTGCTCCAGGACCGGATCTGGCCGACGGAGTTCTCGCCGACCAGGGCGGTGGTCGTCCAGAACGGCGTCGGCGGATTGCCGAGGCTGTCCTCGCAGGCCCGCAGGGCACAGCCGTGGCCGGTCCAGTACGGGTCCTCCGGGTCGGCGGTGTAGAGACCGGCGACCCGGATCCGCCCACCGGCCTCGCCCTCGAGGACGTCGTCGAGGCGGATGCCGAGGGTCCCGGCGGCGGACTCGGAGACCAGCACGGTATCGAGCCCGTCCTGCGCCGGTTGGTCGCCCGGCCAGTGACCGGCCGTCAGTTTCAGGTGGGATCGGGCGTCGTGCAGGTACAGCAGGCCGAGGGTCGGGGGCAGCCCCTCGGGGGCGGTCAGCTTCGGGGCGAGGACGGCCCGGGCCTTGTCGGTCCTGCTGCCGTACACCGGGCCGGCCGGGTCGAGCGGCAGCTCGGTGCCGATCCGGCGCCGGAGGGTCTCGGCGGTCTGGTCCAGTGCCGCGACCGGCTCCTTGGAGACTGCGGCCGCAGTGGCGTGCAGGCTGGTGTGCTCGGTCCCGAAGCCGGCCAGGTAGCCGCGCAGGGCGCGGTCGGCGCTGCGGTCGGCGTCGAGGGGGAGGGCGGTGGCGAGGAAGGCGGTGGTGAGGGCGAGGAGTGCGGTGAGGAGGGTGGCGAGGGGCATGGCCCGGAGGCGGGTACGGATCCAGGGGGTGTGGGTGGTGGGCCGGTCGTCCTGCGGGGGGTGGGGTGCGTCCTCGGGGTCCACGGCGGTGCTGGGGCGGGGGGTCATGATTCCTCCGGGCGCAGCAGGCCGGCCTTGCCGACGGTGTGGTCGGAGGCGGCCGGCGCCGTCAGCCCGGTGGTCGTGGTGAGCACCGTCGACAGCACCGCGGCGGCCAGCGGCAGCCGACCACGCAGGCGCCGCAGTACGAATCCGAGCATTCCGATGAGCCCCCCCTCAGGACAGTCGATGACTGTGGCAGAGAACGGGCGTGGCGGGAAGAGCGGTCCGTGCGCCGCGCGCGCGGTCGGCGCGAGCGTTCACACCGCGTTGCCCTTGAGGGAAGCCTGGCATGACGGAAGGTCAGGCGGGTTCGGTGGGCGTGCGCCCCGGCCGGCGGGCTGTTTTCCGGAGAACGGTCGAACGGGATCCGTGCCCCGAGGGGCGCCTGCGCCGTGGCCGGAAAGGGGGAATGCCCTGCCCGGAAGGGCAGGGCGGGTGCCGCCGGGCGTCGGCACCCGCCCGGCGGCCCCGGGACTCCCGGGTGGCGGTCGTCAGCTGCGGCGCGGCGGGCGGGGCAGGAAGGCGCTGGTGCGGGCGGCGTAGGCGGCCCACTCGGGGCTGCGTGCGGTGGTGCCCCGCTCGGCCATCGGGCGTCCGCTGCCGAAGGCGAGCAGCCAGGTCATCAGGATCGGGCTGAGCAGCGTGGCCCAGCCGGCCGGGTGGTCGGCGGCCAGCAGGAAGAGCCCCCACCAGACGCAGGCGTCGCCGAAGTAGTTGGGGTGGCGGGTCCAGGCCCAGAGGCCGGTGCCGAGGACCCGGCCCCGGTTCGCCGGATCGGCCCGGAAGCGGGCGAGCTGGTGGTCGCCGACGGCTTCGAAGGTGAGGCCGAGGGCCCAGACCGCCAGGCCGAGGTAGGTGACGGCGGAGGGCGGGTCGGGAAGGCGCTGGGCGACCTGGACGGGGAGGGAGACGAACCAGAGGAGGACGGCCTGGAGGAGGTAGACCTTGGTCAGGGCGAGCCGGGTGCGGGCCGGGCCCTCGGGCGCGCGGGCGAGCATCGCCGCGTAGCGCGGGTCCTCGTCCTTGCCCCGGGCGTGCCACCAGAGGTGGGCGGACAGCCGCAGGCCCCAGACGGCGACCAGTGCGGTGGCCAACGCCCGCCGCCAGCCGTCCCCGTGACCGGCCGACAGCAGCAGGCCGGTGACCGCGACGGCGGTGAAGCCGAGGCCCCAGGCGGTGTCCACGCCCCGGTGGCGGCCGGTCCGGACGCCGATCGCGAAGGCGACCAGCATCACGGCGAGGGCCGCGAGGAAGGTGGCGGCCAGCGAGATCGCGAGGGAGGACGTGGCGAGGGCGGGGGCGGCGAGCGGGAGGTTCACCGGGCGCCGTCCCGGGTGAGGAGGAGGTGGCGGACGTCCAGGTAGCCGGTACGGAAGCCGGCCTCGGAGTAGGCGAGGTAGAGCTCCCACATCCGCCGGAAGACGGCGTCGAAGCCGAGGGCCGCGACCTCCTCGCCACGGGCGGTGAACCGCTCCCGCCACAGGCGTAGCGTCTCGGCGTAGTGCGGGCCGAAGCCCTCGTCGGCGGTGACCCGCAGGCTGGTGTGCCGGGCGGCGGCCTCGGCCAGGCCCTCGCGGGAGGGGATCTGACCGCCGGGGAAGACGTACTTGAGGATCCAGGTGTACGTCTCGCTGGTGGCCAGCATCCGGTGGTGCGGCATGGTGATGGCCTGGATGGCGACCCGGCCGCCGGGGGCCAGCACCCGGTCCAGGGTGGAGAGGTAGGCGGGCCAGTACCGGCGGCCGACCGCCTCGACCATCTCCACGCTCAGCACCGCGTCGTAACTTCCCTGCGCGGAGCGGTAGTCGAGCAGCCGGGCGGTCACCCGGTCGGCCAGCCCGGCGGCGGCGATCCGCTGCCGGGCGAGGGCGAGCTGCTCGGTGGAGAGGGTGAGGGTCTCCACCTGCGCGCCCCGGGCGGCGGCCCGGAGTGCCAACTCGCCCCAGCCGGTGCCGATTTCGAGCACGGAGCTGCCGGAGCCGACCTGGGCCAGGTCCAGCAGGCGGTCGATCTTCCGGTGCTGGGCGGCGGCGAGGCCGGGCCAGGAGGCGTCCGGGCCGCCGTCGGCGGTGGTGGGGAAGAGCGCGGAGGAGTAGCTCATGGTGGGGTCGAGGAAGAGCGCGAACAGCTCGTTGGAGAGGTCGTAGTGCCGCCGGATGTTCTCCCGGCTGTGCTGCTCGCTGGGCCGTTCGGTGGCGGGCGGCCGTGCGGCCCAGAGCGGGCGGATCCAGCCGGTGCCGCGCGGCACCAGGTCGGCCGGGTCGGCGGCCAGTGCGGTGAGCAGGCCGACCAGGTCCGGGGAGCTCCACTCGCCGGCCTGGTAGGACTCGCCGAAGCCGATCAGACCGGTCGCGCCGATCCGGTGCAGGAACGCCTCCGGCCGGTGCAGCCGAAGCGTCGGGGCCTCCGGCGGGGCGGCCACCAGCGGTTGCCCGTCCGGGAGTTCGATCCGGAGGCCGCGCAGACGGCCCACCCGGCGCAGCACCCGCCCGGCCACGGCGGCGCGCAGCGGAGCGCGCGGCACCCTGGCCACGTCCGGCCAGTCGGCCGGGTCCACCGCGTCGGTGGTGCGGGCCGGGTCGGCGGCGTCGGCGAGGGGGAGGTCGGCCAGTGACGTCACGGTGTCGGTGCCTCTCTACGGCGGGTGCGCGAGCGCTCGCGGAGCTCGCGGGGGTGGACGGGCAAGCCGCGCAGCAGCAGGCGGATGCCCTGGTAGCGGATGTGCAAACTGACGGCGAAGGTGGCGAACGGGTGCCGCAGCGTGGCGCGGAGCAGTTCGGCCGGCCCGGCCGGGCGGCGGACCCCGCGCACGGTGGCGGTGAACGCCCGCCCGCCGGGCCGGTCCAGATGGATGGTCAGGTCGAGCCGCTCGTCCGGCACCGGCAGCCGCATCCGGTAGGCGCCGTCCACCGGGAAGAACGGGGAGACGTAGAACTCCTTGGGCACCGTCGCCGGGGTGGCCGGGAGCAGGTACCGGTGGTGCTGCCCGTAGGTGTTGTGCACCTCGGCCACCGTGCAGACCAGGGTGCCCTCGGGGTCGTGGCACCAGTAGAGGGTGAGCGGGTTGAAGACGTGGCCGAGTGCCCGGGGCTGGGTGAGCATCAGCACCCGGCCGCCGTCCAGCTGGACGCCCCGGTCGGCCAGGTAGGCGTCCAGGTTCTGCCGCAGGGTCAGACCGGGGGCACCCGGGTGGTCGGCGGCCCGGAAGGAGGCCAGCGGGCGCAACGCGGCCGGTACCGGCGGCAGTCGGTCGAGGTCGACCAGCCAGAGGTGGGTCCGGTGGTCGAACGCGTGCCGCAGCGGGGTGGTGCGGACGTGGCCGATCCGGCACTCGTAGACCGACGCGCCCCACCGGCCGGGCAGTGCGGGTGGCCGTGGCCCGGTCATGACCGTACCCCCGCCGCCAGCAGTTGCCGGGCCGCCGCGACCCCGGAGCGGCAGCCGTCCTCGTGGAAGCCCCAGCCGTGGTACGCCCCGGCGTACGCGGTGCGGCCCGTGCCGAGCTCGGGCAGCCGGCCCTGGGCGGCGACGGTGGCGGCGGTGTAGACGGGGTGCTCGTAGATCGTGCGGGAGATGACCAGGCCCTCCGGCACCGGCTGGTGGCGGTCGTCGTTCAGGGTGACCAGGAAGTCCTCGGAGGTGTCCAGGCCGAGCAGCCGGTTGAGGTGGTAGCTGACCTGGACCTGGTCGGCTCCGTCCCGGCAGCCGGCCATCGTGTAGTTCCAGGAGCCCCGGGCCCACGTGGCGCGGGGCAGCCGGGAGACGTCGCGGTGCAGCACGGTGGGGTTGCGGGAGTAGCGGAAGGCGCCGAGCACCTCGCCCTCCGCCTGCGTCGGGTCGGCCAGCAGCCGCAGCGCCTGGTCGGCGTGGGTGGCGACGACCACCGCGTCGGCGGGGTGGTGCAGCCCGTCCGCGGTGGTCACGGTGACGCCGTCGGTGTGGCGGTGCACCGCGCGGACCGGGGCCGAGCGGTGCACCACCGGCACCTGGGCGGCGATCTTCTCGACGTAGGTGCGGGAGCCGCCGACGACGGTCCGCCAGGTCGGCGAGCCGGTCACCGAGAGCAGGCCGTGGTTGTCCAGGAAGGTGAAGAGGTAGCGGGCGGGGTAGTCGCCCGCCAGGTCGGGGGCGCAGGACCAGACGGCGGAGACCAGCGGGGTCATGAAGTGGTGCACGAAGTACGAGGAGAAGCCGGCCCGCTCCAGCCAGGACCGCAGCGGCGGGTCCCCCGCCCGGTCGTCGGCCAGCAGCCGGCGGGCCAGCCGGTGGAAGCGCGGCACCTCGGCCAGCATCCGCAGGTAGTGGCCGCGCAGCGCCAGACCGGGGCGGGCCAGCAGCCCGGCCGGGCCGCGCGCACCGGCGTACTCCAGCCCGCAGCCCTCGCAGCGGACGGACATGCTCATCTCGCTCTCCCGGGTCTGCACCCCGAGCTCCGTGAAGAGCCGGGTGAGCTCCGGGTAGGTGCGGCGGTTGTGCACCAGGAAGCCGGTGTCCAGGTGGAGTTGGCGGCCGTCGGCGGTGGTCGCGGTCTGGGTGTGGGCGTGGCCGCCGAGCCGGGGCGCGGCCTCGAACAGCTCCACCAGGACACCGGCCCGGACCAGCTCGTACGCGGCGGTCAGCCCGGCCACCCCGGCGCCGACCACCGCCACCCGGCGGCCGGGCGAGCGGCCGGACGTGCGCCCGGGCGTCCGGCCGGAGGTGCGGCGGTGGGTGTCGTCGGGGGTGGGGACGGTGTCGGTCACGGGGGATCTCCGGTGGGGCCGGTCGCGCCGAACGGGCAGCGCGGGAGCGGGCGTTCACCGGTGATTCGGAGCCGTCCCCCGACCGGATTGCTCCGATCGGGGGACGGATGGGGATGACTGCCGGAACGGGCGCCGGGTAGGCGGGTACGCGCCGGACCCTTGCCGACCGCCGGTGCGGCGGTGGCGGAGTCGACGGCCGGCACTGCTGCGCCGGAGCGGACGGCTGCCGGTCCGTCAGGTGGAACCGGGCCGCGCCGTCAGGTGAAGGCGAGCACCATCACCGGTGCGCCGCTCGGCCGTTCGGAGCCGCCGGCCGGTTCGACCGTGACCCCGACGCCGCCGGCGTTCCGCAGCGCGCCGGTCAGCAGCACCGCGCCGTTGCCGGAGGGCAGCAGCCCGGCCGGCCGCATGGTGCCCGCGTCGTCGTACCAGAGCTCGTACGTCCGGTCCGACGGCAGGGCGGGCATCCCGGAGGCGATGAAGCCGGCCTGGCCCCGGCTGCGCGACCAGACCACGGTGCCGGTCGCGCCGCCGCTGGAGGAGGAGCTGACCTTGGCATCGGGGGCGGTCAGCAGGGCGGCGAACGAAGCCTGACGCTCCGCCAGCCGGGCCGTCTCGGTCCGGGCCCGCTCGGCCTGCTGGTACTGCTGGACGGCGATGCCGCCGAACAGCGCGGCGAGCGCGACCGAGGCGGCCAGCACGAGACGGGGGAGCCGACTGCGGACGGCGGCGGGGCGGCCGTCCGGTTCGGTGGTGAGCGGCGGCAGCTGCCGGACCGTGGGGAGCTGTGCCAGCACCCGGGACTTCAGCTCGGGCGGCGGCGCAGCCGCCTCGGCGGCGCCGAGGCGGGCCAGGGTGGCGAGGAACTCGTCCACCTCGCGGGCACAGGCCTGGCAGTCCGTCAGGTGGCGCTCGAAGGCGTCCCGTTCGGCGGCCTCCAAGGCGTGCGCGGCGTACGCCCCGGAGAGCGTGTGCAGCTCGGGTGCGCTGGTCATGCTCCCACCCCCAGGCAGTCGCGCAGGCGGATCAGGCCGTCCCGCATCCGGGTCTTCACGGTGCCGAGCGGCACCGCCAGCAGTTCGGCCACCTGGGGGTAGCTGTACCCCCGGTAGTAGGCCAGGGTGACGGACTCGCGCTGGAGTTCGGTGAGCGCCTGGAGACAGCGGCGGACCTGCTCGCGCTCCAGCCGGCCCTCCACCTGCTCGGCCACCTCGTCGTAGCCGGGGGAGTGGTCGCGGGCGGCCACCGCCTGCTCCCGGTCGGCCGCCGCCTGGGCGGACCGCACCCGGTCGACCGCGCGGCGGTGCGCGATGGTCAGCACCCAGGGCAGCACCTCGCCGCGCTCCGGCTGGTACCGGGCGGCGAACCGCCACAGCTCCAGCATCACCTCCTGGGTGACCTCCTCGGACTGGGCCGGATCCCGCAGCACCCGGCGGACCAGCCCGAACACCGGCCCGGCCACGGCGTCGTACAGCCGCCCGAAGGCGTCCTGATCGCCGAACGCGACCTTGGCGACCAGCTCGCGCAGGTCGGG
This sequence comes from Kitasatospora sp. NPDC096147, assembly GCF_044763225.1. Taxonomy (NCBI): domain Bacteria; kingdom Bacillati; phylum Actinomycetota; class Actinomycetes; order Kitasatosporales; family Streptomycetaceae; genus Kitasatospora; species Kitasatospora sp. NPDC096147. The sequence continues at coordinate 93,419 of NZ_JBIWFX010000021.1, forward strand.
GCCGCGTCGTTGCGGGCCACTGAGGTGGACGACGGTGCTCATCCGGTCGCCTCCGGGGTGCGGTACCTGGCGGGGCGGTGCATGTGGGCTGACCTCCTGGGAGACCGAGGGCCGGGTGCGGACGTACTCGACATCCCCACTTCGGTGCGGAGGCCCGATCGGATTGGTCCGGCGGGGCGGAAGTCCGTCCGGGTGGCGGACGGGGGCGCACGGGGGCGGGCGTCGGGCGATCCGTTGCGGCCTCCGCTCCGAAAGCCCCGTGCACGTTCCCGTCCTCCGGAGGTCCCCCGTGTCAGCCCCCGCCCCGCGTCCGCCCCGGCCGTTCCGGCCCCTGGACGTCCGCCGCATCCACGCCGAACCCGAGGCGCTGGCCTCCGCGCGCGGCCGCCAGGTGCTGGCCCGGTTCCCCGGGGCCGAGGTGATCGAGGTGGCCTCGCACTGGAACATCCCGCACCTGCACGGCAACGCGGGCAACGTCGAACGGTGGGCCAGGATCAAGAGTGAGGACCTGGTGCTCGGGGTGCGGAAAGCGCTTACCGCCCGCCCCAACGGCCGCTCCGCCGACTGGATCGCCCCCAGCACGGCCAACGGCTGCGCGCTCGCCTGCGCGTACTGCTACGTGCCGCGCCGCAAGGGCTACGCCAACCCGATCACGGTCTTCACCAACATCGACAAGATCATCGGCTACCTCGGCCGGCACGTGGCCCGGCAGGGACGCAAGCCCGAGCCGAACCAGTGCGACCCGGCCGCCTGGGTCTACGACATCGGCGAGAACAACGACTGCTCGGTCGACGCCCTGGTCTGCGACAACACCGCCGACCTGATCCGGGCCTTCCGTGACTGGCCGACCGCCAAGGCGAGCTTCGCCACCAAGTGGGTCAACCCGCAGCTGCTGGAGCTCGACCCGCGCGGCCGGACCCGGATCCGGTTCTCCCTGATGCCACCGGCCGACGCCCGGCTGCTGGACGTCCGCACCACACCCGTCCCGGACCGGATCGCGGCGGCCGGGGACTTCCTGGACGCCGGGTACGAGGTGCACTTCAACCTCTCCCCGGTGGTGCTGCGAGCCGGCTGGCAGGCCGACTGGGTCGAACTCCTGTACCGGATGGACGACTTGCTGCCGACGGCGGTGAAGCGGCAGGCCGCCGCCGAGATCATCATGCTCACCCACAACGAGGCGCTGCACCAGGTGAACCTGGGCTGGCACCCCAAGGCGGAGGCCGTCCTCTGGCGCCCCGCCCTCCAGGAGCCCAAGCTCTCCCAGAACGGCAGCGTGAACGTCCGCTACCGGGTGCAGACCAAGACCCGCGCGCTCGCCGAACTGCGCGGGCTGATCGAGCGTCACGCCCCCTGGCTGCGAATCCGCTACGCCTTCTGACCTGCGGTGATGCCGAGGCCGTTCACCCGGAAGGGGGAAAGCCGGAAGGACGACCCATCCGGTGCTGGAGTGGTCCCGAATGCCGGGTGTGAGCAGAGAGCCGACAGGACCCCGACGCCCCCTCCCCGGGAGGGTGGCCGCCGCACTGCGCCGGTCCGTCCCGGCCGGGGCGGCCGGCCTGGCCGCCGCGTGCGCGGCGGTGGGTGCGGGGGAGCTGGTCGCGGCCTTCACCGGCCCGGCCGGTGCGCCCGTCCTCGCGGTCGGTTCGGCGGCCATCGACCTGACGCCCACTCCGCTCAAGGAGTACGCCGTCCGGACCTTCGGCACCAACGACAAGCCGGTCCTGATCGGCGGCATCCTGCTCACCGTCGCGGCCCTGGCCGTGCTGGCCGGGGTGCTCGCCGCCCGGCGCCCGGCTCTGGGCGCCGGGGTGTTCGCCCTCTTCGGCGGCGTGGGTGCGTGGGCGGCGCTGTCCCGTCCGGAGAGCGGCGGGACGGACGTCCTGCCCGCGCTGGCGGCGGGGCTGGTCGGCGCGGCGGCGGTGTACTGGTTGGGCACACTGCTGCGCGCCCGCCGGGCGGCGGTAGCTGTGGGACCGGCCGCGAACCTTTCAACGGCCGGTGTCCTCAAGAGTGTTGGGGCCGCTGAGGGCACCGGTGCACCGGGGGACCAGGTGGGGCCGGTGGTGTCGGGCCGCCGGGGCCCCGCCGGGGCGACGGAGGCCTACGGACCGACCGGTCCGTCCGGCCCCGTGCGGCCGGAGCCGTCGGCTGCGGATGCCGACGGCCCGGCCGGGGCCCCGACCAACGACCCGAGCAACGACCCGACCGACGACCCCGCCGGTGTTCCGGCCCGAGGCGTGACCGACGGGGAGGGTGTCGATGCGGCTTCTGCCACGGTCGCCGCATCGGCTCCCGTTCCGCCGGCCTCCGCCGGGGCCGACGGAACGGGCCGGACCTCCGCCGTCGGCGGCCGGGGTCCGGCCGGCCCCGACGGCTCCCCTGGGGCCGGGGTGGCTCCCCGGCCCGGAGGGCCGTCGAGGCGGGCGGTGCTGGTGGCGACCGCCGGGACGGCGCTGCTCGGACTGACGGCCGGCTACGGCGGCCGGAAGATCGGTGAGCGCCGGGGAGACGTCACCGCCCTGCGCGACGCCGTCCGGCTGCCCGCCCCGACCGTGCCGGCTCGCCCGCTGCCGCCGGGAGTGCACCCCGACATTCCCGGGCTGTCCTCCTTCCTGACGCCCAGCCAGGACTTCTACCGGGTGGACACCGCCCTCTCCGTCCCCCGGATCGACCCGCGCAGCTGGACCCTGCGGCTGCACGGCCTGGTCGACCGCCCGCTGGAGCTGGGCTACCAGGAACTGCTCCGGCTCCCGCTGGAGGAGCTCGACCACACCCTCTCCTGCGTCTCCAACGAGGTCGGCGGCCCGTACGTCTCCACCACCCGTTGGCTCGGTGCCTCGCTGCCCGCGCTGCTGCGCCGCGCCGGGGTGCGGCCGGGAGCCGACCAACTGCTCGGCCGCTCGCGCGAGGGCATGACCATCGGCACCCCGCTCGCCTCCGTGCTGGACGGCCGTCCGGCGCTGCTGGCGGTCGGGATGGACGGCGAACCGCTGCCGCTCGCGAACGGTTTCCCGTGCCGCACGGTGGTCCCAGGCTTCTACGGCTACACCTCCGCGACCAAGTGGCTGGTGGACCTGGAGGTCACCACCTTCGCCGCCCGTGACCCGTACTGGGTCAAGCGGGGCTGGGACCGCACCGGCGAGGTGCGGACCGCCTCGCGGATCGAGGTCCCGGCCCCGTTCGCCAGGGTCCCGGCCGGGGACGTCACGGTGGCCGGCACCGCCTGGGCCACCCACCGGGGCGTCGCCGCAGTCGAGTTGAGGGTGAACGGCGGCCCCTGGGCCGAAGCCACCCTGGCGGCCGACGGCGGGCCCGACCTGTGGCGGCAGTGGAGCCACACCTGGCGCAACGTCCCCAGCGGCACCCACCGCCTGGAGGTCCGGGCCACCGACGGCACCGGCACCACCCAGCCGGAGGACCGCGCCACCCCCTATCCGTCCGGCGCCACCGGCTGGCACAGCACGGTGGTCCGGGTCACCTGAACAGCCCGTCCACACCGGCCGCCGGGCACAGCCCGGGCCGACCGGACGGCACCCGCATGCCCGACGACGACCCGTCACGATGATCCAAGGAGCAGGAACCATGTCCATCCGCACCGCTCGCCGCACCACCTCCCTCGCTGCCCTGCTGGCCGCCGGCACCCTGGTGTTCGGACTCACCGCCTGCGGCAGCGACTCGGACTCGTCCTCCAAGTCCTCGTCCACACCGTCGAGTTCGTCCTCGCCGATGACCTCCTCCTCGGGCACCGCGATGGCCGCGGACGCCCCCTTCGGCACCGCCTGTTCGGCCGTGCCGAAGGACGGGGCGGGCAGCTTCACCGGCATGGCGAAGGACCCGGTCGCCACCGCCGCCTCCAACAACCCGCTGCTCTCCACCCTGGTGACGGCGGTCAAGCAGGCCGGCCTGGTGGACACCCTCAACTCGGCGAACAACATCACCGTGTTCGCGCCCACCAACGACGCCTTCGCCAAGATCCCGAAGGAGACCCTGGACGCGGTGCTGGCCGACAAGGCCAAGCTCACCTCGATCCTGACCTACCACGTGACCCCGGACCGGCTGACCCCGACCACCCTGGACGGGACCCACAAGACCCTCCAGGGCACCGACCTCAAGGTCACCGGCAGCGGCCAGGACTTCACCGTCAACGGCAACGCCAAGGTGCTCTGCGGCAACGTCCAGACCTCCAACGCCACCGTCTACATCATCGACACCGTCCTGATGCCCGCCTCCTGACGGGCCGTCCGGCAGCCCCCGGGGTCAGTGCGTACCGGCCCCGGGGGTCCGCCGTTCGATCCGCAGCCCCTCCAGTTCCTCGGTGATCCGGGCCAGGAAGCGGGAGACCACGGCCTGCTCCTCGGGCCCGAACTCGGCCCGCACCCGCTCGGTCCGCTCGGCCACCGGTCGGAACCAGCTCCCCGCGAGCTGCGCCGCGCCGGGCCGGTGACGGATCCTCACCTGGCGGCCGTCCGCCTCGTCCCGGCTCCGTTCGACGTGGCCGGCGCGCTCCAGCCGGTCCAGGCAGGCGCTCACCGCGCCCGAGGTGAGCGCCAGTTCGCTCCGCAGCCGCCCCGGTGTCATCCCGGGATCCCCCTCGGCGGTGGCGGACCGGACGATCGCCAGCAGGGCCTGCACATCGGTGGTGTGCAGGCCCTGCCCGGCGGCGAAGTCGTGGCCCAGCAGGTTCATCTCGGCGGCCAGCGCCTGGAGTTGCAGGGCGAAGGCCCGGCTGTCGGGGGAGGGGGCGTGCTCGGACAAGACGGCCTTCCGTGATCGGGGGATCCCAGCCTATGACCAGCGCGCCGCGCGGCGCCGCACCACCCGCCCGCACCACCCGCGCGGCCCCGTACCTCCCCGCCGAGCAGAGCGCAGAGCGCATGGCGCCGGGCTCCGACGCCGGCTCGCCGCCGTACCTCCGGACGGCTCCCCGCGAGATCTCTCGATGATTGAGATATCCTCGCGCCGTGCGCTACCGACGACTCCTGGTCCCCGTCCTGCTCCTGGTCTGCTGGCTCGGCCTCGGCGGAGCCTTCGGCTCCTACGCCGGCCGCCTCTCCGAGGTCTCCACCAACGACGGCGCGGCCTTCCTGCCGCGCTCCGCCGAATCCACCGAAGTGGCCGCGCTGGCCGCCCGCTTCCAGACCGGCACCACGCTGCCCGTGGTGATCGTCTGGGAGGCCGACACCGGCCGGGTCGAAGGGCCCGTCCGGGACGCGGCGGGTGCCGCGCTGACGGCGGCCGCCGCCGTGCCCGGGGCGACCGGGCAGGCCTCCCCGCTGCTGGACTCCGCCGACGGCCGGGCCGTCCAAGGCGTGGTCCAACTCCGGGCCGATCTCGGCAAGGAGACCAAGGAGAGCATCCGTCAGATCCGCGAATTGGCCGACGCGGTCCCCGGCGCCACCGCCGGGGTGGCCGGCCCGGCCGCCGTGCTCGCCGACCTCTCCGGCGCCTTCGCCGGGATCGACGGGCTGCTGCTCCTGGTCGCCCTGGGCGTGGTGCTGGTGATCCTGCTGGCGGTCTACCGCAGCGTGGTGCTGCCGCTGCTGGTGATCGTCTCGGCCGTGTTCGCCCTGGCGGTCGCCTGCGCACTGGTCTACCTGCTGGCCGACCACGGCGTGGTCCGGGTCGACGGCCAGGTGCAGGGCCTGCTCTCCATCCTGGTGATCGGCGCCGCCACCGACTACGCCCTGCTGATCGCGGCCCGCTACCGCGAGGAACTCCCGCTGCACGCCGACCGGTTCGCCGCGATGCGGGTCGCCTGGCGGCGCTCGCTGGAGCCGGTGGCCGCCTCCGGCGCGACGGTCGCGCTCGGCCTGCTGGTGCTGCTGCTCTCGGACCTGACGAACAACCAGGCGCTCGGCCCGGTCGGTGCGATCGGCATCGTCTGCGCCGTGCTCTCCGCACTCACCTTCCTCCCCGCCGCCTTGGTGCTGCTCGGCCGTGCCGCCTACTGGCCGGCCCGCCCCGCCCGGACCGGTGACGGCGCCCACCCCGTCTGGCACCGGATCGCCGCCCTGGTCGGCCGCCGGCCCCGGCCGGTCTGGGCCGCCTCGCTGGTGGCGCTGGCCGCCTGCGCCGCGTTCGCCCCGCTGCTGGACTCCGGCGGCGTCCCGCAGACCGAACTCTTCGTCAAGGAGCAGCCCTCGGTCGCCGCCCAGCGCCTGCTCTCCGCCCACTTCCCCGGCGGCACCGGCAACCCGGCCCAGATCACCACCCGCGCCGACCGCGCCGACGAGGTCGCGACCGCCGCCCGCAGCGTCCCCGGCGTGGCCGCCGTCCGCCCCTACACCGGCGGCGCCCCCACCGGCGGTGCCACCACTGCCGCGCCCCGGGAGGTCGACGGCCTGGTCCGGCTGGATGCCACCCTCGCCGACCCGGCCGACAGCGACGCGGCGGTGACCACCGTCCAGCGGCTGCGGGAGGCGGTGCACGCCGTCCCGGAGGCCGGGGCCAAGGTCGGCGGCTACACCGCCCAGCAGTACGACACCCGCACCACCGCCGCGCACGACCGCAAGGTGATCGTGCCGGCCGTGCTGCTCTGCATCCTGGTCGTGCTGGTCCTGCTGCTGCGCTCGGTGCTCGCCCCGGTGCTGCTGGCCGCCACCGTGCTGCTCTCCTACCTGGCCACCCTCGGGGTCAGCGCGCTGGTCTTCCCGCACGTCTTCGGCTTCGAGGCCACCGACCCCTCCGTCCCCCTCTACGGCTACGTCTTCCTGGTCGCGCTCGGGGTGGACTACAACATCTTCCTCATGACCCGGGTCCGGGAGGAGTCACTGCGGCACGGCACCCGCGAGGGCGTGCTGCGCGGTCTGACCGCGACCGGCGGGGTGATCACCTCGGCCGGGGTGGTGCTGGCCGCGACCTTCGCGGCGCTGGGAGTGATCCCGCTCGCCTTCCTGGCCCAGATCGCCTTCATCGTGGCCTTCGGTGTGCTGCTCGACACCCTGCTGGTCCGCTCGCTGCTGGTGCCGGCCCTGGTCCGCGACCTGGGCGACACGGTGTGGTGGCCGCGCCACCGGAGGGTGACGGAATAAAGGCGCCGAGAGGCGAAGGTCACGGGGACAGGGGTCCCTCGGCGTGGGTGACGTCCTTCACAGCTCCGCCCGCGGAGCTGCTGACGGGGCGTCACCCACCCTTGTGTGCGCGGGAGTTGGGGCCGGTTGTGGAGTGGGTCACGGGAATCGGCGGGGCTTGCCCGGGCGGGTGGCGGTCCCGCAGTCTCGAAGAGCGCCCCGAGGTGCGGCGCCCTCTCCCGTCCCCCGTCCCGGAGGTACTCCGCCATGTCCGCGAACACCCGCAACCGCCACCGCCGGACCCGAATACGCTACGACCGGCTGCCCAACAAGGTGCTCGGCCTCGGGATCGCCGGTGCGGTCGCCCTGAGCGTCGCAGCCCCCGTGGCCCAGGCGGTGGCCTCCCCCGCCCCGTCCGCGCAGCCGGTCGCCGCCACCGCCGAGCAGGCCCCCGCCGAGCAGGCCGCCCCCGCGCAGGCCCCGGCCGAGGCCGCGCCCGCGCCCGCGCCCGCCGAGCAGGCCGCTCCCGCCGAGCCCGCCGCTCCGGCCGCGCCCATCTACGCGAACAACCTGGACGGCTGGATCAAGGAGGCCCGCGACGTGCTGGCCGCCGCCGGCAAGCCGGTGCCGTCCTACCGCGCGATGCAGGCCACCGCGATGGCCGAGTCCACCGGCAACCCGAAGGCCGTCAACGGCTGGGACTCCAACGCCGCAGCCGGCACCCCCTCGATCGGCCTGACCCAGATGATCAAGCCGACCTTCAAGGCGTACGCGCTGGCCGGCCACACCGACATCACCAACCCGGTCGACAACCTGATCGCCAGCTCGCGCTACTGCGACGCGGTCTACGGCGGCATGGACAAGATGGCCGGCGCCCGCGGCTACGGCAGCCACTGGCGCGGGTACTGACCTGCGCGTCTGTAGGATCATCCAGGCCTGCCACTGGGCCGCCCGGGCGAGCTTGTGCGGAGCTTCAACGAATCCGTGTGAACTGGCTTTCGACGGGGGTATCCATCAGAATCGACGGTTGGGTGCGGGGCGCCCGAAGGCGCCCGGCGGCCAGACCGCAACCGCGCCCGAGGTCTACCTCCTCCCAGCCAGAGAGCCCCTTTCATGCGCTTCCTGAACGACCAGTCGCCCGCTTACGACCTCACGTACGACGACGTCTTCATGGTCCCCAGCCGCTCGTCGGTGGGCTCCCGGCAGGCCGTCGACCTCGCGTCCAACGACGGCAGCGGCACCACCATCCCGCTGGTGGTCGCCAACATGACCGCCATCGCCGGCCGCCGGATGGCCGAGACCGTCGCCCGCCGCGGCGGCCTGGTCGCCATCCCGCAGGACATCCCGACCGAGGTCATCGCCGACGTCATCGGCTGGGTCAAGCAGCGTCACCTGGTGCACGACACCGCGCTCACCCTGAGCCCGGGCGACACCGTCGCCGACGCGCTCTCGCTGCTCCCCAAGCGCGCGCACAACGCGCTCGTGGTGGTCGAGCAGGGCCGGCCGGTCGGCGTGGTCACCGAGTCGGACTGCCAGGGCGTGGACCGGTTCACCAGCCTCTCCGAGGTGATGAGCCGTGACCTGCTCCTGCTGGAGGAGGGCATCGACCCGCGTGCCGCGTTCGAGAAGCTGAACGAGGCCCACCGCAAGCTGGCCCCCGTGGTCGCCGCCGACGGCACCCTGGTCGGCATCCTGACCCGCAAGAACGCGCTGCGCGCCACCCTCTACACCCCCGCCACCGACCCGGCCGGCAAGCTGCGGATCGCCGCCACCGTCGGCATCAACGGCGACGTGGCCGGCAAGGCCAAGGCGCTGATCGAGGCCGGGGCCGACGTGCTGGTGGTCGACACCGCGCACGGCCACCAGGAGTCGATGATCAGCGCGCTGCGCGCCGTGCGCGGCCTCGACCCGCAGATCCCGATCGTGGCGGGCAACGTGGTCTCCGCCGCCGGTGTCCGCGACCTGGTCGAGGCCGGCGCGGACATCCTCAAGGTCGGTGTCGGCCCCGGCGCCATGTGCACCACCCGGATGATGACCGGCGTGGGCCGCCCGCAGTTCTCCGCCGTGCTCGAGTGTGCCGCCGAGGCGCGCCGACTCGGCAAGCACGTGTGGGCCGACGGCGGCGTCCGCCACCCGCGCGACGTGGCGATGGCGCTGGCCGCCGGCGCCTCCAACGTGATGATCGGCTCCTGGTTCGCCGGCACCTACGAGTCGCCCGGTGACCTGCACACCGACGCCCATGGCCGCCAGTACAAGGAGAGCTTCGGCATGGCCTCGGCCCGCGCCGTCCGCAACCGCACCTCCGAGGAGTCTGCCTACGACCGGGCCCGCAAGGCGCTCTTCGAGGAGGGCATCTCCACCTCCCGGATGTTCATCGACCCGGCCCGCCCGGGCGTCGAGGACCTGATCGACTCGATCGTGGCCGGCGTCCGCAGCTCCTGCACCTACGCGGGCGCGCGCAGCCTGGAGGAGTTCCACGAGAAGGCGATCGTCGGCGTCCAGAGCGCCGCCGGCTACGCCGAGGGCAAGCCGCTGCACTCCAGCTGGGCCTGACCCGCACGCACCTCCGGCCGTGGCCGGGTCCCCGCTCAGGGCGGGGGCCCGGCCACGGCCGGATCTGCCGGATCTGCCGGATTTGCCGGGCTGCGGCCGGGGGACGGTCGGTGCCCGGAGGACGGGTTGACGGTGGGTCAGCCGGCGCGCGGTACCAGCAGCGGCCAGGGCGGGGCGGGCTCCAGGGTGACGCCCGTCCGGAGCCGGGTGCGGGCGTGCCGGCGCTGGTCGTTCGGGACCGCTGCGGTGCCGGCCCGGACGGCCTTGCGGAACCAGGTGGCCGAGTTGCGCGGGCTGGTCCGGGAGCTGGGCAGGACGAGGTCCAGCAGGCGGTCGATGGCGGTGTCGGAGAGCGGTTCCAGGGTGATCGTGGTGGCGTGCCGCCGGCCGCCGCCCCAGCCGGGCCGCCGCCTGAGCAGCTCCGGTCCGGCGGCTGCCACCACCAGGAGCGGGATCGGGCCGGAGATCTCGGCGAAGCGGTCCACCAGGTCGAGCAGGGCCTCGTCGGCGTTGTGCAGGTCGTCGATCACCACCAGCAGCGGCCCGGTGATGGCGATCTCCGTGACGAGCCGGCACCACGCCTCGGAGGCGGTCGGCGCGTCGGCGGCGGCCTCCGGCCCGTCCGGGAGCGCGGCGACCGCCGGGTCGACCAGGGAGGACAGACAGGGCAGCAGCCACTCGGACTCCGCCGGGCCGACCAGCCGGTCGAGCACCTCGGCGAGCTTCGTCCGGGCGGTCGAGGGGGAGTCGGCGGGGGTGATCCCGCAGTACGACCGGAGGATCTCGGTCTGGGTGGCCGTGATGCTCCCGTCGCCGGCCGCCGGGGCGTGGCTGGCCAGGATGCGGACGGGGCTCGGACAGTCGGCGACCATCCGCTGGAATTCGGTCAGGAACTTGGTCTTGCCGATCCCCCGGTCGCCGAGCACGGTCACCAGGTGCGGCATCGAGCGGATCCGGGTGCGGTCCAGCACGCCGCGCAGCAGGTCGAGTTCGAGCTCGCGCTCGATCGTCGGCAGGCCGTCGTGCGCGAGCTGCCCGCGCCGGGGGCCGTTGACCAGCCAGCCGGAGGTCTCGCCGTCGTCGAAGACCGGGGTCTCGCCGTAGGCGACCAGCGAGCCGGTCATCCGGCGGGTGGTGCCGCAGGCCCACAGCTCGCCGTCGGGGGTGAGGTCGAGCAACTGCTGGCAGCGGTCGAGCAGGCTCCCGGTGATCGAGGCCGGCACGTCCGGTTCATCGGGGTGGTAGCGCACGAGCGCGCCGCCGGTGGCCACCGCGGCGTGGAACTCGGGCTGCTGCCCGGCCGGGGAGGAGTGGGCCAACAGGCCGGCCGCCGCGCCGAAGCCGTCCCGGATCGCCATCGCGGCGAGCACCGCGCCCTCCTCGTGGCCGACGCCCTGGCGGCCCTTGAAGAGGGCGAGCGAGACCGACCCGATCGAGGCCGCGACGACACCGCCGAAGTGCTGGACGTGCTCCTGGATCATCCAGGACATGTCATCCAGAATTTCGTCAATGTCCGACGGGGTGTCACTGTGCAGCTCCACGTCCAGGCTGGTGCGCATGATGAGCACGCTGACCTCCTCCCGGCCCGCCGTCACCGCCCGCCCCTCGGATGCCCGGCCTTCGGACGCCCGGCCGTCCCCCGCCCGGCCGTCCGGGGCGGGCCCGGCGGGGGACGACGGGGCCGGGGCGGTGCGCGGCGGCGCCTCCTCGGCGGGAGCCGCGGCCCGTGGCTCCGGTCCGGCCCACCGGTGCTCGATGAGGGCCGGGGCGGTCTCGGACGCCTCCAGGTTGAGCCCGGGGTCGTGGTTGAGGATGGCCTGCTGCAGGGCCTGCAACTCCCGGCTGGGCTCCAGCCCGAGCTCCTCCACCAGTGCGGCCCGCAGCCGGCTGTAGGCGTTCAGCGCGTCCGCCTGCCGTCCGCAGCGGTACAGCGCGAGCACCAGCTGGCCGTACGAGCGCTCGCGCAGGCTCGCCGTGGTGGCCATCGCCTCCAGCTCCGGCAGCACCTCGTGGTGCCGCCCGCAGGCCAGCTCGGCCTCGAAGCAGTCCTCCATGGCGTCCAGCCGGGCGTTCTGAATGGTCGTCAGCTCCGGCCAGCTCACCCCGGTCTCCACCAGGTCGGCCAGCGCGGCGCCGTGCCAGAGTGCGAGTGCCTCGCGCAGCAGCCCCGCAGCGCGTCCGGGCTCGCCGGCCGCCAGCTTCGCCCGGCCCTCCTCGACCTGCCGCTGGTAGCGGTGCAGGTCGATCGCCTCCGGGGCGACCTGGAGCCGGTATCCGGGGGCCTGGGTCAGCAGGGCGGCCGGCTGCTGCTGGTCGTCCTGGCCGGAGGACAGCAGCTGCCGGAGTCCCCAGACCGCGTTCTGGAGGATCTTGCGGGCGGAGGCCGGAGCGTCGTCGATCGGCCAGAGGGCGTTGAGCAACTGACTGGTGGGCACCACGCGGTTGGGCTGGAGGAGCAGGAAACCGAGGGTCGCCCGCTGCTTGACTCCCCCTAACGCGATGGGGCCGGAGGCGTCGGAAATTTCCAGCGGACCGAGTACACGGAACTTCACGGAATCCCCCTAAGTCGCTTACATCGGTGCGGGACGACCGGCGGCTGTGGCTGGCCAGGTGATTCGTCTACGCCCCTCGAACGATCTCACCTGACAGACCTTAAGGTAAGTACTGACTTTTTGGTAACTACCCGGGCACTCTCGTGGTATCGGTTCCGGACGATTCGTGGCCTGATCAAGGCTTTCCCGGGAAGCCCCGGAGAATGAACCGTACGGCCCGATTCCGATTGTGCAGGGAATCCGGAACGGAAACAGCGGTCAGGCCCGACGTGGAACACGTCGGGCCTGACCGCTGGGCTGTACGTCGTCACCGCATCAGGCGGTGGCCTCCGGCTTGCGGATGACCTCGATCAGACTGGCCAGGCCGTCGGCGCCGTGGCCGTCGGCGACCCGCTGGTCCAGCAGGCCCTGGATGGGCACCATCAGGTCGGGGCGGATGCCCTGCGCCTTGCTGGCCTTCACCATCTTGGCCAGGCCGATCTGGTTGAGCGCCACGGTGGAGACGGCGTTGCCGAACTGGCCCGCGTCGATCTGCTGGGCCGCCCCGGCGATGCTCGGCAGCGCGACGTGGGTGATCCAGGCCTCGGCGAACGGCAGCAGCGCCGCCGCCGGGATCTTCTCGGAGCCCACCAGGGCGAACCCGTGCAGGGCGCTGGTCAGGGTCGACCACAGGATGCCCAGCAGCGCCAGGTCGTAGAGCGCGGCGACGCCGGCGTCCTCGCTCAGGAAGACGCTGTTGCCGCCCAGCACCGACAGGGTGGGCTGGTGGGCGTCGAACGCGGTCCGCGAGCCGCCGTAGAACAGCAGCGTCTGCGGCTGGCCGACCATCGGCGGGACGGTCATCACGGTCCCGTCCAGGTAGTCCACACCGAGCTCCGCGGCCTGGGCGGCGGCCTGGCGCGCGTCCTCCGGCAGGCCGGAGGTGAGGTTGACCAGGAGCTTGCCCTGGAGCGCCCCGGTGACCGGGCCGATCACCTCGTGCACGGCGTCGTAGTCGAGCAGGCAGGCCACCACCACCGGGCTGGCCGCCACCGCGTCGGCCACGCTCGCGGCCTCGACCGCACCCTGGGCGACCAAGGCGTCCGCCTTGCCGGCGGAGCGGTTCCAGACGGTGGTCGGGTGACCGGCCTTGACGAATGCGGCAGCCAGGGCAGTGCCCATCAGGCCGAGGCCCAGGACGGTTACGGGAGTGCGGGTTTCGTCCGCCATAGCAGCCTTCTCCTTGAGTGCAGCAATTACGTTCGATAAATCCGCGCCGGCCGGTCCGGCGGCCTCGGACGGGATTGTCATCCGTCGATTGGCGCGGTCGGGGTCGAAGCTAACCCGCAGCCCCGGTGCGGGCAAGTACTTACATTCAAGTGCGTACCCTTCCGACGGTGCCCCGGCGGCTGCCGCCGACTCACCGGCAGGTCATCGCCGACTAACCGTCGGGAGGAGAGCGCGAGGTTACCGCGTCATGACCGGGTGCGGGAACGGTCGGAGTGAGACTTCCGGGTATTCGGCAGCGACAACGGGATGGGCGAAGAGGCGGAATGGAAATCACAGGCATCGAGACGGAGACCGTGCTGAAGGCCGTGCGGGAGATCGTTCCCAAACTCCGGGAGAACGGGGCGGAGGCGGAGAGCCGGCGGTGGATACCGGACGAGAACCTGGACCTGCTGGAAAAGGCCGGGGTATTCCGGATCGCGACGCCCAGGGTCTTCGGCGGCCTCGAACTCTCGCTCGCGGACCAGGCGGAGGTGCTGGCGGAGATCGCCCGCGGCTGCGCCTCCAGCAGCTGGGTCGCGATGGTCTGGGCGTCCAGCGCGTGGATGGCCGGCCTCTACCCGGAGCAGCTCCAGCGGGAGCTGTTCGCCGACCCGTCGGTGCGGATCTCGGGCGGCTTCACGCCGTCCGGTGCCCTGACGCCGGACGGCGAGGGGTACCGGCTCAGCGGCAGCTGGCGGTTCAACTCGGGCTGCCGGGGCGCCGATTGGAACATGGCGATGGCGATCCTGGAGCGGCCGGACGGCAGCGTGACCGAGGCCATCGCGCTGGTGCCGATGGCCGAGTTCACCATCGCCGACGACTGGCACACCTCCGCGCTCGCCGCCACCGGCAGCTCGACCTCGTCCGTGCAGGACCTCTTCGTGCCCGCCCACCGGGTGGTGACCTTCGACGAGCCGCCCGCCGAGGAGGCCGGTGCCGAGCCGCCCGCCGCCGGGGAGGCCGGCACCGGCCGGGCCTACGGCCTGTACGGGTTCCTGTTCTCCCAAGCGGTGGGCACCTTCCTCGGCATCGCCAAGGGGGCCCTGGAGCTGTTCGTGGAGCGGCTCCCCGGACGCGGCATCAGCTACACCTCCTGGACCGACCAGGCGCAGCACCCGCTGACCCAGATCCAGGTCGCCACCGCGTCGACCAAGATCGCGGCGGCCGAGGCGCTGGCCGACGGCCTGTACACCGTGCTCCAGGCCCACGCCGACGCCGGGACCGAACCGACGCTGGAGGAGCGGGCCCGGGTGCGGGCGCACAGCGCGTACGCCGCGCAGCTGGCCAAGGAGGCGGTGGAGATCCTGCACGGCGCCAGCGGGGCCACCGTGATCCAGCGCTCGGTGCCGATGCAGCGCTTCCACCGGGACATCCAGGGCCTGGCCCTGCACGGCTGGATCCTGCTGCACCCGAACCTCGAGGTGTACGGGCGGGTCCTGCTCGGCCTCGACCCGGACACCCAGCTGCTCTGATCCCGGCAGCCGCAGAACCCTCAGTGCCCCCCCAGCACCTCCTGCACCCGCAGTATCCAGCAGTCGCAGTACCCAGCAGCCGCACCGGAATCCGTGCGGACCACCGGCAGAACGGGAGTAGCAGCACCATGACCGACACCTTCGACTTCGCGATCCCGGACGACCCCGACCTGCAGAACGCGCTGTTCATCCGGGTCTTCAACGAAGGCGACGGGGCCGCCTTCGACTCGATGTACGCGCCGGACGCGATCTCCAACATGTCCGGCGTGCCGCTCACCGGAGCGGAGCGGACCACCTTCTTCAAGGAGTTCCTGGCCACCGGGCCGAAGATCCGCTCCGAGGTCAAGCAGACCTACACCACGGGGGACACCTCGCTGCTCATCGTGGACTACACCCTGGACATCCCGGGGCCCGAGGGCGTCCACACGGTGCACGGCACCTGCACGGACGTGCTGTTCCGCGACGCCGAGGGCAAGTGGACGATGGCCGTGGACCGGCCCGTCCCGACCGCCTGACGGACCGTCGGACGGGGGCGCCGGCCCCGGGTGGACCACACCCGGGGCCGGCGCCTTCGCGTTCCCCGAATTCCCCGGCCGGTAATTCGTCCACGATTACCGGTCCGTGACCCGGCATTTGAGGGGCGGTGTGCCGTGCCGCCTAGGGTCGGTCCTGACTGCATTCCGCGGGGAGGGCGAATGGATCCGGTGGCCGAGTACGCGATGTCAGGCAAATCCGTTCGAGAGGTCGCCGAGAGAATGCGCGACCACGATGCCACGGAACTGCGGGGGATGACGACCAACGCCGAAATGCTGCTGGCGATCTTCGCACGCACCCCCGCGTTCCGCCGTTCCGGAAGGAGCTCCGACTCATGAGCACGATCGGTGCCGACCTGGGGGCCGGTGAGGTGCGCAGCATCCCCGACGCCCTGCGGCTGCGCAGCAGGCTGCAGCCCGAGCAGCCGGCCTACGTCTTCCTGCACAACGGCGAGGAGCCGCGGGAGACCCTGACCTACCGTCAGCTGGACCACGCCGCCCGGGTCCGGGCGGCGTACCTGACGGCGGCCGGCGCGGCCGGCCGGAACGCGGTGCTGCTCTACCCGTCCGGCCTGGAGTTCGTCCGGACCCTGCTCGGCTGCATGTACGCGGGTGTGGCGGGCGCCCCGGTGCAGGTGCCGCGCCGCCGCCAGGGGCTGGCGCGGCTGCGCCGGGTCGCGGACGACGCGGGGACCGTCACGGTGCTCACCACCACCGCCGTCAAGCGCGAGCTGGAGGAGAACTTCGCCGACGCGCCCGAGCTCGCCGGGCTGACCCTGGTCGACACCGAGTCCCTCCCGTCGGGGCCGGCCGAGGACTGGCGGTACGTCAGCCCGCCGGCCGACGGGACGGCGCTGCTCCAGTACACCTCCGGGTCCACCGGGGACCCGAAGGGCGTGGTGATCACGCACGCCAACTTCGCCGCCAACGCCGCCGAGACGGACGAGCTCTGGCCGTGCGGCCGGGACGCCCGGGTGATCTCCTGGCTGCCGCTCTTCCACGACATGGGGCTGCTGTTCGGCGTGGTGCTGCCGCTCTGGGCGGGGGTGCCGTCGTACATGATGGAGCCGGAGGCGTTCATCCGCCGCCCGGCGCGCTGGCTGGAGGCGGTCTCGCGGTTCCGGGGCACGCACGCGGCGGCGCCCAGCTTCGCCTACGAGCTCTGCGTCCGGGCCGCCCAGGAGGACGGCTCGGGCGCGGAGTTGGACCTCTCCAGCTGGCGGGTGGCGGCGAACGGCGCCGAGCCGGTGCGCTGGCGGACCGTGCAGGCCTTCGTCGAGACCTTCGCACCGGCCGGCTTCGCAGCCCGCGCGATGTGCCCGGGGTACGGGCTGGCGGAGAACACCCTCAAGGTCACCGGCAGTCCGCAGGACCGCGAGGCCGGGGTGCTCTGGCTCTCGGCCCGGGAGCTGCGCGAGGGCCGGGCCGAGCCGGTCGGCGAGACCGGGGCCGACGCGCTGCCACTGGTGAGCAGCGGGGTGACGGTGCCCGGCACCGTGGTCCGGATCGTCGACCCGGCCACCCGGCTGGCCCGCGCGGACGGCGAGGTCGGCGAGATCTGGGTGGACGGCCCCTGCGTGGGCGCCGGCTACCGGGGCCGCGCCGAGGAGAGCGAGCGGACCTTCCGGGCCCGGATCGCGGAGGAGGAGGCCGGGACGTACCTGCGGACCGGGGACCTGGGCTTCCTGCGCGAGGGCGAGCTGTACGTCACGGGCCGGCTCAAGGACGTGATCATCCGTCAGGGGCGGAACTACTACCCGCAGGACATCGAGCTGTCGGCCGAGACCGCGGTGCCGGGGCTGCGGCCCAACTGCGCGGCGGCCTTCGCCGTCACGGACGGGACGGACCCGGCCGCCGAGCGCCTGGTGGTGCTGGTCGAGGCCGACGGGCGGGTGCTGAGGTCGCCGGGCGTGCGGGAGCTGCGCAAGCGGGTACGGGACGCGGTCTGGGAGAACCAGCGGCTGGAGGCGGACGAGGTCGTGGTGCTCCGGCGCGGGGCGCTGTCCAGGACGTCGAGCGGGAAGGTGCAGCGGCGGCTGTGCCGGTCCCGGTACACCGAGGGCGAGCTGGCCCAGGCGGTCGTCCCCGGACAGGAGGACCAGTGGCAGGCCAACTGACCGCACCGGTGGGCGCGGTGGGCTCCCGGATCCTCGGGGTCGGCGCCTACCGGCCGGCCCGGGTGGTCGGCAACGACGAGATCTGCCGCCGGATCGACTCGGACGACGAGTGGATCCGCAAGCGTTCGGGCATCGTCACCCGGCACTTCGCCGGCCCCGGGGAGACGGTGGTCACGATGGCCGTCGAGGCGGGGCTCAAGGCGCTGGCCCAGGCCGGAGTGGCCCCGGGCCAGGTCGACCTGGTGCTGCTCGCCTCGATGTCCTACCTCGACCGGGCGTCCGCCGCTGCGCCCGCGATCGCCCACGCGATGGGGGCGGGCAGCGCGGCGGGCACCGACATCAGCGCCGCCTGCGCGGGATTCTGCTACGCGCTGGGCCTGGCCGACTCGCTGATCCGGGCCGGCTCGGTGCGCCACGTCGTGGTGATCGGCGCCGAGCGGATGAGCGACATCGTCGATCCGTACGACCGGGAGACCGCGTTCATCTTCGGCGACGGCGCGGGGGCCGTGGTGCTCGGGCCCTCCACGGTGCCCGGCGTCGGCCCGGTGGTGTGGGGGACGGAGGGGGACCGGCACGAGCTGATCGCCCGGGACCGGTCCTGGCTGGAGGCCCGCGAGCAGCCGGCGCCCTGGCCGACGCTGCGGATGGACGGGCCGCAGGTGTTCCGCTGGGCGATCCGCACGGTGCCGGAGATCGGCGGCCGGGCGCTGGCCGCGGCCGGGATCACGGCGGCGGACCTCGCCGCGTTCATCCCGCACCAGGCCAACGTCAGGATCGTGGACGCCGCCGCCCAGAAGCTGGGGCTCGGCCCGCACACCGTGGTGGCACGGGACATCGCCCGCTCCGGCAACACCTCGGCGGCCTCCGTCCCGCTCGCCATGGACGACCTGCTCTCCCGGGGTGAACTGCCCAGCGGCGGGACCGCGTTGCTGGTCGGATTCGGCGCCGGACTGGCGTACGCCGCCCAGGTGGTGACGCTGCCATGACCACAACGAGTGCGAGGGAAGGGACCGGCATGTCCGGACACGGAGCGGGGACGACCGCCGAGCGGAACGCGGAGCTGGTCCGGCGGCGGGCCGAGGCGCTGGAGCCGGTGGACGCCGCAGCCGTCCGGCGCCAGCACGAGAAGGGCAAGCTGACGGCCCGTGAGCGGATCGACGCCCTGCTCGATCCGGGCTCGTTCGTCGAGTTCGACGCGCTGGCCCGGCACCGCTGCCACACCCTCGGGATGGAGAGCGCGCGGCCGCTCGGGGACGGCGTGGTGACGGGCTACGGGACGGTGGACGGGCGTCAGGTCTGCCTGTTCGCCCAGGACTTCACCGTCTTCGGGGGCAGCCTGGGCGAGGTGTACGGCGAGAAGATCATCAAGGTGATGGACTTCGCGACCCGCACCGGCACCCCGATCATCGGGATCAACGACTCCGGCGGCGCCCGCATCCAGGAGGGCGTGGTCTCGCTGGCCCTCTACGCCGAGCTGGTCAAGCGGCACGTGGAGGCCTCGGGCGTGGTCCCGCAGATCTCGCTGATGACCGGGCCGTGCGCGGGCGGTGCGGTCTACGCTCCCGCGATCACCGACTTCGTGGTGATGGTGGACGGCATCTCGCACATGTTCGTCACCGGCCCCGACGTGCTGCGCACCGTCACCGGCCAGGACGTGGACCGCGAGGAGCTGGGCGGCGCGTACAGCCACAACACCGTCTCCGGCAACGCGCACTACCTGGCGGCCGACGAGAAGGACGCCTTCGAGTACGTCCGGCTGCTGCTCGGCTACCTGCCCTCCAACAACATGGAGGACCCGCCGGTCTACCCCGGCGAGGCGCCGGCCGGGGTGACCGCGACCGACCTGGCCCTCGACACGCTGATCCCGGACGACCGCAACCGCCCTTACGACATGCTGCGGGTGGTGAACGGCGTGCTCGACGACGGCGAACTGCTGGAGGTGCAGCCGCTGTTCGCCCGGAACATGATCTGCGGCTTCGGCCGGGTGGACGGGCGCAGCGTCGGCGTGGTGGCCAACCAGCCGATGCACCTGGCCGGGGTGATCGACATCGACGCGAGCGAGAAGGCGGCCCGCTTCATCCGGATGTGCGACGCCTTCCACGTCCCGGTGCTGACCTTCGTGGACGTGCCGGGCTTCATGCCCGGCCTGGACCAGGAGCAGGGCGGCATCATCCGCCGGGGCGCGAAGATGATCTACGCGTACGCGGAGGCCACCGTCCCGATGGTCACCGTCATCACCCGCAAGGCGTACGGCGGCGGCTACGGCGTGATGGGCTCCAAGCACCTGGGCATCGACGTCAACCTCGCCTGGCCGACGGCGGAGATCGCCGTCATGGGCGGGGACAGCGCGGTCAGCGTGCTGCACCGCCGGACCCTCCAGCAGGCCGAGGACCCGGCGGCGGAGCGCGAGCGCCTGCGGGCGGAGTACGAGCGCGCGCTGTGCAACCCGTACGTCGCGGCGGAGCGGGGCTACGTGGACGCGGTGATCATGCCGCACGAGACCCGGGCCCAGGTGGCCGGCGCACTGCGGCTGCTCCGGGACAAGCGCAAGACCCGGCTGCCCCGCAAGCACGGGAACATCCCGCTGTGACGGCGCTGTACGCCGGGGCCGGCCTGCGGGTCGAGCGCGGGGAGCCGACCGACGAGGAACTGGCCGCCGTGGTGGTCGCGTTGGCGGTGCTCGCGCAGGCCCGCAGCGCCACGGCGGCGGCACGCCCCGATACCCGCCCCGGCAGCCGGCCCGAGGGCCGCTCCGACCCGGGCGGGCGGCTGCGCCGCACCCCGGAGCGGCGCGGCCCGGGTGCCTGGCGCGCCAGCGGCTGGCGCTGACGAGAAGCCGGGGGCCCCGCCCCCCCCGGGGGGGGGGGGGGGGGCCCGGCGCGGGGGGGGGGCGCGGCGGGGCGGGGGGGGCCCGGGCGGGGCGGGGGGGGCCGCGGGGGGGGGGGGGGCCCCG
>NZ_JBIWFX010000022.1:0-17302 GCF_044763225.1 Kitasatospora sp. NPDC096147
TCTTGGTGTTGGTCTACCTTTCGTTGTCCAGCCCGGCCGCCTGCGGCGCCCCGCCCCCCCCGGGGGGGGGGGTGGGGGCGGCCCCCCCCCCACCCCCCCCCCCGGCCGCTCCCCCGCCCACCCCTCCCAGGAGCTCCCCGTGCGTCCCCGTACCCTCGCCACCGCCCTCGCCGCCACCGCCCTGGCCACCCTCGGCACGGTCGGGCCGGCCGCCGCCCACGGCGACACCATCGCCTTCGGCGTCACCGCCCTGGTCGACGGCCACCTCACCCTGACGGCCACCTGGCAGAACGACCACGACCCGGTGGACGAGAAGATCGCCGGTGCCGTCAACGCCACCAGCACGGACGGCCGCGCCGTCGGCCCGTGGCCGCTGGTCGCGGTCGCCGGGCCGCCCGGCGTCTACACCACCGCGCGCCAACTGCCGCCCGGGCACTGGACGGTGGTGGTGGAGTCCGGCTTCCCGGCGCTGGGACGGGGCGAGGCGGAGCTCGACGTGACGGCGGTCCCCGGCACCGCACCGAGCACCCCGGCGCCCGCCCCGGCCACACCCACGGCGGCCTCGCCTGCACCGACCACGCCGACCAGCCCGACCGGTACCCCCGAGCCGGCCACCACGGCCGCGACGTCCGCCGTGGCCGCACCGGCCGACGCCCCGGACCACGGCACCCTCTACGCCGCCATCGCCCTCGCCGCAGCAGCCGCCGTGGCGGTGGCGGTCGGCGCCCCGGTCCTGGCACGCCGACGCCGCGCCAAGCGCTGAGCCGTGGCCCGAGCCCCGCAGCGCTCCCGACCATCCGTCAGGCGGAGCGCGGCGGGGCGGTGCACTCCCGGCCTCCACCCTGCCCCCTGCCACCGGGCACTCCACACGACCATCGCGCTTACCTCAGCACAGCCGCAGCGGTCGCGGTCGGCGTCCAGGTGCGGGCCCGCCGCCGTTCCAAGCGCTGAAGCACTCTCGACTCAACCGATCCGGCCCGCCTCGCCGCAGCCCCTCCCCCGAGCCACTATCAGGCGCGACAGCACCCTCTTCGCGACCATCGTGCTCACCACAGCCATCGCGGTCGCGCTCGTCACCCCGCCGACGGCCCACCCCTGACCCGCCGTCAGGCGGAGCGCGGCGGGGCGGTGCTCTCCCGGACCACCAGCTCCGGGCGCAGCAGGTGCAGCGAGTTGACCACCGGCCCCGAGCGGGCCACCGCGCGCAGTAGCAGATCCACCGCCTGCCGGGCCATCTCCCGCATCGGCAGCGCCACACTGGTGAGCGGCGGCCGGGTCAGCCGCACCTCCGGGTTGTCGTCGTGGCCGATGACCGAGAGGTCACCCGGCACCGAGCGGCCGGTGGCCTTGGCGGCGTCGAGGGCCCCGAGCGCCAGCACGTCGTGGGTGGCGAAGACGGCGGTCAGCTCCGGATCGGCGGCGAACGCCGCCCGCGCCGCGTCCACCCCGCCCGCGACGGTCGGCTCGGCCGCCCGGTGCACGGCGTGGTCGGGGACGGTCAGGCCGTCGGCGGCGAAGGCGCGGCGGAAGCCGGCCAGCCGGGAGCCGTGGTCGGGGCTCTCCAGGACGGCGACCCGTTCGTGCCCGAGCTCGCGCAGGTGGCGCCCGGCCAGGTAGCCCGCGTGCTCGTAGTCGACCGTGACGACCGGGAAGTCGTCCGGCACCGCCGTCTCCCAGGCGCAGAGCGCGACCGGGAAGCGGGCCTCGGCGAGCAGCGGCAGATGGGCCATCAGATCGCGGTCCCCGGCGATCAGCAGCGCGTCGACCGAGCGGCTGGTGAGACTGGCCAGGTGGCGGCGGGCCCGCTCGCCGTCCAGCCGGGTGGTGGCGAGCAGCAGGTGGTAGCCGTGCTCCTCGACCACGTCCTCGACGGCCTCGACCATCTCGGCGTAGAAGGCACCACCCACGGTCGGTACCAGCAGGCCGACCGTCCGAGTGCTGCCGGTGGCCAGGGACCGGGCCACCAGGTTGGGGGTGTAGCCGAGCGCGTCGA
The DNA here is from genome assembly GCF_044763225.1 of Kitasatospora sp. NPDC096147. NCBI lineage: Bacteria > Bacillati > Actinomycetota > Actinomycetes > Kitasatosporales > Streptomycetaceae > Kitasatospora > Kitasatospora sp. NPDC096147. The sequence continues at coordinate 1,994 of NZ_JBIWFX010000022.1, forward strand.
TCGCGGCGCGCACCCGGGCGGCCGTCTCGGGGCGTACGGGGACCCGGCCGCTGATCACGTTGGAGACCGTCTGCTTGGTCACGCCCGCACGGTCGGCCACGTCCTGCATCGTCGGCACGGGAGCTCCCTGAATTTTACCGGTCAAGCCAATGGCTTCGACGGTACGGCCAGCCCAACGGCCGGGTCAAGGGCCATCGGCCGTCCAGCACCTGACGCTGCGACATGCCCCCTCTGCCCGGTTTCGGCAATTTCTGCAGCGGCTCTTGTTTTACCGGTCAAAATGGTCTTACGGTCCTCGCAATCTCCTCGCCGTGCTCCGAGAGGACGGACCGCCGCCGTGCCCATCACCCCGCTTCCCGCCGCCACCCTGCGCACCGAGCCGCTCCGGATCGAGGGCGCCGCCGACCCGGCCGGCAGCCTGCCGATCCTGCACGGCATCCCGGCCGGTGCGTCCGCCGACCCGGCGGACGCCCCGCACGGCGCCGGGCCGGACGAGGAGATGCGCCGGGGCCTGGCGTACGGCCGGCCGCACTCGCTGCTGCCCTACACCCGCCAGGACGGCTACTCCCGCGACCGGTCCGAGCGTCGGCTCCCCGCCGTGGTGCTGGAGAACGACCTGCTCACCGCCACCTTCCTGCCGGGCCTCGGCGGACGGCTCTGGTCCCTGGTGCACCGCCCGACCGGGCGGGAGCTGCTGCACCGCAACCCCGTCCTCCAGCCCGCCAACCTCGCCCTGAGGGACGCCTGGATGGCCGGCGGCGTGGAGTGGAACCTCGGCACCACCGGGCACTGGCCGCTCACCTGCGAGCCGCTGCACGCCGCCCGGCTGACCGCACCGGACGGCACGCCGGTGCTCCGGATGTTCGCCTTCGAGCGGCTGCGCCGGCTGGTGCTGCGGATCGACACCTGGCTGCCGGCCGGCTCTCCCGTGCTGTACGTCCACGTCGAGGTGCACAACCCGTCGGGGCGGGAGACCCCGGTCTACTGGTGGTCGAACATCGCCGTCCCCGAGACTCCCGGCACCCGGGTGATCGGCCCGGCCGACCACGCCTTCCACTTCGACTACCGCAGCGAGCTGCGCCGCCTCCCCTTCCCGCACCAGGACGGCGCCGACCACAGCTACCCGGGCCGGGCGCGCGACGCTGCCGACCACTTCCTCGACCTCCCTCCGGACGGGCGCCGCTGGATCACCGCGCTGGACGCCGACGGCACCGGCCTGGTCCAGTGCTCCACCGCTCGGCTGCGCGGTCGCAAGGTCTTCCGCTGGGGCACCGCGCCGGGCGGTCGGCACTGGCAGGAGTGGCTCTCCGGCCCCGGTCGGCGCTACCTGGAGATCCAGGCCGGGCTGGCCCGGACCCAGCTGGAGCACCTGCCGATGCCGCCCGGCGCCACCTGGACCTGGACCGAGGCGTACGGCCTCCTGGAGGTCGATCCGGCAGCGGCGCACGGGAGTTGGGACCTCGCCCGGACCGCCGCCGACCAGGCCTTGGACCGCCTGCTGCCGGCCGAAGGGCTCGACGCCGCCGAGGCCGAGGCCGCCCGGTTCGGCGCCCCGGAGGAGATGCTGACCGAGGGTCAGAGCTGGGCCGCGCTGGAGATCGCGGCGGGCCGGCTCCCGGCCTCCCCGCTGCTCCCGTTCGGCGCCCCGGGCCCCGAACAGCTGCCCTGGCAGCGGCTGTTGACCACCGGACGGCTACCGGAGAGCGAGCCACCGGCCGCACCGGTCACCGGCGACCGCTGGCGCGCACTGCTGGAGCACGGCGCGGACGACTGGCACGCCCTCTACCAGCTGGGCCTGATCCGGCTGGCCGACGGTGAGAGCGGCCCGGCCCGCTCGGCCTTCGAGCGCTCGCTGGCCGACCGCCGCACCCCGTGGGCGCTGCGCGCCCTGGCCTTCCTCGCCGACCGGCCGGAGCGGGCCGCCGACCTGCTCGCCGAGGCACACCGACTCCGGCCCGGGGAGCGGGCGTTGACCGTCGAGACGCTCGACGCGCTGCTGGCGGCCGACCGCCCGACCGAGGCGCTGGCCCTGGTCGAGGCGCTGCCCGGGCCCGTCCGCGCCCACGGCCGGATCAGGCTCGCCGAGGCCCGCGCCGCACTCGCGACCGGCGACCACGACCGGGTCCGTCGGCTGCTGGCCGAGGGCGTCCGGGTCGACAACCTGCGCGAGGGCGAGGTGTCACTGGACACCCTGTGGCTCGCCGTCCATCCGGGGCAGCCGGTGCCGCCGGACTACGACTTCCGCATGTCGGAGGACTGAACTCCCATACCCCGGAGGCCGGTTCGGCCTCCGCACCACCCACCCTCACACCCCCGTCCACCCTCACTCCCCCCACCATCACCCCCGAGGAGTACCCCCATGCCTACTCCCGCCCGAAGGACCGGCGGCGCCCTGCTCGCCACCGTCCTGGCCATCGCCGCCCCCGTGCTGGCGAGCCCGACCCCCGCCTCGGCCGAGGACCTCGCCCCCAGCTACAGCATCAGCGTCGGCGCGCTCGGCTCCTGGACCCACCCGACCGACACCCCGGCGGCGCCGTACATCGACAAGGACGGGACCTTCTGGTACCAGCAGTCCGCCGCGCTCTACGGCTCGACCGACCCGCGCTACTGGGACTTCTTCTCCGGCACCGACCTGGACACCGCGACCCGGAACGCCACCGTCTCCAACTACGTGAACCCGGCCAACGCCAACGACAAGAACAACGACACCACCTGGCGCTGCAACAACAGCCCGACCGGCCTGGAGGCCACCGCCGCCACGGGCAGCGCCAGTTACGCCCACCGCAACTACTGCGACCTGGCGGGCGTCTGGGTCGACCCGGACACCGGTGACTGGTACGGGCTGGTGCACAACGAGTTCACCCCGCAGCCGTTCGGCGACGGCCTGCACTACGACGCGATCGACTACGCGGTCTCCACCGACCAGGGCAAGACCTGGAAGATCAAGGACCACGTCATCACCTCGCCGTTCAGCACCACGCGCGGCGACACCACCGGCTTCCCGAACCAGACCTACTCCTACGGCGACGGCGACCAGCGCCTGCTGGTGGACACCGTCTCCGGCTACTTCTACGTCTTCTACGGCTCCCGGATCGTCGACAAGTCCGGTGGTTGGAAGGCGTTCTACGAGCACGTGGCCCGCGCGCCGATCTCCGGCAAGATGGCGCCGAACACCTGGCAGAAGTGGTACGACGGCTCCTGGTCCCAGCCCGGCAAGGGCGGCAAGGAGAGCAACATGGTGCCCGTCGGCGGCACCAACACCACCGGGTACACCCCGGTCGCGGGCGAGTACGACCCGGCCAACACCGGCACCTCCGCGCAGCAGATCGCGGCCGGCAAGATGCCCGCCACCTCGCCGCTGTTCGTCATGGACGTCACCTGGAACGCCTACCTGGGCCTGTACATCGGCCAGCCGCAGGCCGTCGACCAGAGCGGCAACGCGCCGCAGGAGATCTACGCCACCGCCGACCTGGCGACCCAGAAGTGGTTCAAGCTCGGTGACACCGGCAGCTACCACACCGCCTCCTGGTACCGCTGGTTCCTGGACGGTGCCAACCGCACCAGCTCGGCGATCGTCGGCAAGGACTTCCGCACCTACTGCTCCTTCGGCTGCTCCGGCGGGCGCTCCGGCGAGTACGTCAACCTCTCGGTCGGCGGCTCGACCCCGGCCGCCGCGCCGGTCGACCTGAGCAAGACCTACAAGATCGCGAACGGCGGCGGCCGGGTGCTGGCCCAGGTCTCCGGCGGTTCCACCACCACCTCGGTGGCCACCGGGACCGGCGCAGCGCTGGAGGGCTGGAACTTCCAGGCCGTCGGCGACGGCTCCTACCGGATCGCCAACGCCTCCACCGGCCAGCTGCTCGGCGTCGACGCCACCGCCAACTCCGGCCGCGCCTGGGGCGCCAAGCCGACCGTGACGGCCGCCGCCGGCGGCACCGCGGCCGTCGGCCAGCAGTGGTGGGTGCTCGCCAACACCTCGGCCCCCGGCACCTTCCGGATCGTCAACCGCTACAGCGGCCTGGCCATCGGCCTCTCCGCCACCTCCGGGCGGCTCGCCGAGACCACGCCCGGCCGCACCTGGACCGATGCGAGCGGCAGCGCGGTGGGCAACGGCCGCACCTCCGCCGAGCAGACCCTCACCCTGACCGCCACCGGCACCGCGCCGGAGTCGGTGGTGCTCAACTCGCCCGGCAACCAGTCCTCCACCGTCAACTCGGCCGTCTCGCTCCAGCTCTCGGCCACCGACAGCCTGCAGAAGCCGCTCACCTTCACCGCCACCGGGCTGCCCGCCGGACTCACCATCAGCGCCTCGGGTCTGATCTCCGGCACGCCGACCGCCGGCGGCAGCTCCTCGGTCACCGTCACCGCCTCGTCCGGGACGGCCAGTTCGCAGACCACCTTCGGCTGGACGGTCAACCCGCTGTTCACCGGCGCCCACACGCTCTCGACCGGGGGCAAGGCGCTGGACGACCCGGACCACTCCACCACGGCCGGCACCCAGATGATCACCTGGACGCTCGGCACCGGCAGCAACCAGCAGTGGACCTTCGCCCGCCAGTCGGACGGCTCCTACACCCTGACCAACGGCAAGTCGAACATGTGCCTGGACGTCAGCGACTCCTCCACCACGGCCGGCGGCAAGATCATCCAGTGGACCTGCACCACCGGCTCGGCCAACCAGCGCTGGAACGTCAACCGCCTGGCCAACGGCAGCTACACCGTCCGCTCGGTGCACAGCGGCCTGCTGCTCACCACCGCCTCCACCGCCAACGGCGCCCTGGTCACCCAGCAGCCCGACACCGGCTCGGCGCTCCAGCAGTGGACCATCTCCTGACCCGCCCCTGAACCCGGGCCGGCATGTGGGTGCCGGCCCGTCCCACCGACGGCCACCCCCGACTCCCCGGGGTGGCCGTCGGCCGTTCGGTCACCGCACGCCCCGCCCCGGCGTGGCCCGCCGGGCCGGCCGCCGGGCCGGTCGTAGCCTGGCGGACACACCGCACCCGGGGACGGAACCGCCATGCCGCACGACCGAGTCCAGCAGTTGTCCGATCAGCTGGTCGCCAAGTGGACCTCCCCGAAGGGCGTCGAACTGATGGCGGCGGGCGCCGCCGTGGTCGGCGGCCTGCTGGAGCACGGCCCGCTCACCACCGCCGAGGCGGGCCGCCTGCTGGGCTGGCCGCCCGGACAGGTGCTCGACCGCTTCCGGGCGATGGACTTTGCGCTGGAGACGGACGGGCGGGGTCGGATCACCGGCGCCGGGGTCTCGCTCGACGACCGGCGCCCGCACACCATGCGGCTGAACGGCCTTACCCGCTACGGGTGGTGCGCGATGGACGTGCTGATGTTCCCGCTGGTCCTGAAGGAGCCGTCCAGCGCCGTCACTTCGCGCTGCGCCGCCACCGGGGCACCCGTCACTCTCACCGTCACCCCGGACGGCGTCCGCGACCTCGTGCCCACTACCGCCGCGGTCACCCTGGCGCCCGCCACCGGCGCGGACATCCGCGAGGTCTTCTGCGACCGGGTCGACTTCTACGCCGACCTGGGCCTCGCCCGGCTGGCCGTCGAGCAGGACCCCGAGCTGGCCGCGTGTCCGGTCTCCGACGCCTGGACGATCGCTCGGCGGCTGGCCGACCTGTTCTGAACTCCCCCGATCCCCGGCAGGTCCGGAACGGGGCCGGTCCGCCCCGGGGGGAGCCGGGACGGACCGGGTGGTGCCGAGGGTCGGTCAGGTCATCCTCGGCGCACGGGTGTTCAGCCGCTGACGGTCCAGCTGTCGAGGCTGACCGCGGTGCCGGTCGAGCGGGGGTCGGCGGTGCCGGTGTTGGTGACGGTCACCGTTTGGGTGCCGGCGGCCAGTTGGGGGCCGGTCCAGACGATCTGTCCGTTGGCGGTGCCGGCCGGGGTGTAGGTGTTGACCTCGACGGGGGCGCCGCCGTCGACGGAGACGGTGGCGATGCCGCCGGTGCCGGTCTGGATCCCGTAGAGCGAGAGGGTCCGGCCGGTGAAGGTGAAGGTGGCGGTGGCACCGGCCGTGGTGCTGGTGCGGGCGCTCCCGCCGGAGCAGCCGCCGCAGCCCGTGGTGGACCAGGCGCCGGAGTACGCGGCGCCGGTGTCCTCGGTGCGGGTCGGTGCCAGGCCGGCGCCGCCGTAGACGCCCCGGTTGGGGGTGGCGGTGTTGAGGAGGTTGCCCCAGAGGTCGGTGCCCCAGTTGCCGGGCACCGTGGCGCCGGTGCCCAACGCCGGGGAGCCGAGCAGCAGTTGGTAGTGGCCCAGGGTGTTGATGCCGTAGGAGGGCGCGGACGGGAGGGAGACGTACTTCGGGTCGAGGGTCGACGCCTTCGGGTCGGAGGCCGGCGGGGTGAAGCCGACGTAGGTGTTGCCGTTGTAGGACGGGCCGTTGGGCAGGGAGGAGCCGGCCTTCCCGAGGAAGACGTTGTTGGAGAACCTGGTGAAGTTCGGGACCTCGGAGAAGTCCCAGTTCTTGTTCCGGCAGTCGATGGTGTTGCCGTAGAAGGCGAAGGACGCCATGTTGCCGGTGGCGTTGTGCAGGCGGCAGTCGTTGACCGAGAGGTTGTACCGGTAGACGACCTTGGTCGCCTCGGGGCCGAGGCAGCCGGGGCAGGTCAGCAGGATGCCGTTGACGTTGTCGTGGTCGTAGTTGTACTGGTAGGTGCAGGTGCCCCGGACGTAGCCGTCGCAGTCCCAGGCCAGGCTGTCCCAGGTCATGTGCTGGATGTTGGAGACCTCGTTGTACTGGAAGGTCGGGTTGGTCGTCCCCCAGGTCCAGATGCCCGCGTAGACGCCCTGGGTCCAGTTCCAGCCGAGCTGGTCGGCGGTGTTGTACTCGGTGAGCGGGGAGTCGGCCGCGCAGATCACGATGCCGTCGTGGGAGGTGTTCCGGACGGTGTTCCCGACCACGTGGACGTTCTGGTTGCGGGCCTCCTTGGCGTTCAGGCCGTCCCGCTGGTCGCCGTACATCCCGATGCCGACGCCGCGCACCTCGTGGACGTAGTTGTCGGCGATGGTGACGCCCTTGACCAGGCCGCCGGTCGGTGACGGGGTGTCCACCCCGATGCCGTGCGAGAGGTAGAACTTGTGCAGGCTGTTGGCGCCGCCCTCGTCGCGGTTGCTCCAGCCCTTGACGTCGTGGACGTCGTTGTTGCGGATGGTGATGCCGGCGTACTGGCGGTCGTCGGTGAAGTACGCGTTGATGCCCGAGCGCAGCGCCTCGGTCGCGGCGTCGTTGGTGACCTCCAGGTTCTCGATGATCCAGTAGCTCTGGTTGGTGAGCTTCACGGTGGCGTCGCTGACCTTGAAGTCCGGGTCGGCGTTGGCGATGCCGTTCCCGTTGACGCGGGGCTTGGCACTCCCGGTGCCGTACGCGCCGAGGGTGATCGGGGCGGTGGCGGTGCCGTTGCCCTTCGGGGCGAGCTGGCCGGTGCAGGTGCTGCCCTTCTTCAGCAGCAGGCTCTCACCGGGCTGGTAGGTACGGGAGTTGGCGGTGGCGAGCGAGTTCCACGGGGACGCCTGGGTGCCGGTGCCGTTGGTCGCGGCGTTGCAGTCCAGGAAGTGACTCGCGGCGGTGACAGCGGCGTTGACGGTCCAGGTGAAGGACTTCGAGGCGGTCGCGCCGTTCGCGTCGGTGACCGTGTAGACCACGGCGAAGGCGCCGGTCCGCTGCGGGGTGCCCATCGTGGTGCCGTTGACGTAGTTCATCGCGATGCCGGCCGGCAGGCCGGTGGCCGACCACTGGTACTGGCCGTTGCCGCCCGAGGCGGTGGGCCGGAAGCCGGTGGCCACACCGGCGGTGGAGGCCGGGTCGGCGATCGCGTCGACGCCCAGCGGCCCGCCGTTGCCCCCGCTGCCGGGCTCACCCGGGTCATTGCCGACCGGCAGCGTCCACTCCTGCGCATAGGTGCCGTTGCAGGTGTAGATCTGCACCTGCGTGCCGTCCGCCGTACCCGCGCCCACGACGTCCAGGCACTTGCCGGACTGCGGGTTGAACAGCCGCTTGCTCACTCCGGGTTCCCACACCTGGCCGCCCGAGCCGTTGCAGACGCCCGTCCGCACCCGGGTGCCCGAGGCGGTGCCGCCGCCGGTCACCTCCAGGCACTTGCCCGCGTTGCGCAGGGTCCGGTCCCCCGGGACGGCCCAGATCTGGGCCGGCCCACGGTCGCAACCGGTGATCGTGGCAGGGCCGGTGGTGGCGGTCAGGCACTTGTTGCCGTTCCCGGTCAGTACGCCCTGCGTCACGTCGCCCGGGGTGCCGGGGTCCACCGGTCCGCCGCCGGTCGGCAGCGTCCACGCCTGCCGGGCGGAGCCGTCGCAGGTCTGGATCTGGAGCGGAGTGCCGCTCGTGGTCGCACCACCGACCACGTCCAGGCACAGGTTCGATCGGGTGTTGACCAGTCTGCCGTCGGCGCCGGGCACCCACTCCTGGGCGCCCGAGCCGTTGCACGACCAGAGCCACACCCGCAGGCCGGGCGTGGTCCCGCCGGAGTTGACGTCCAGGCACTGGCCGCCGCTGCGCAGGGTCTTGTCGTCCTGCACCGACCAGGACTGTCCGGTGCTGCCGTCGCAGTCCTTGATCACGGCAGGGCTGTTGCTCCCGGTCGGGGCGAGGCACTTGCCCGCCAGGCCGACGATCGGGCCGGAGGCGGTCTCGGCCGCCTCCGCCGTGCGTGCGCCGACCACCCCGGCCAGGGCCAGGGCGGTCAGCGCGAGGGTGAGCAGGAGCGCGAACACGGTGGGGGGCCGGCGGTGCGTACCGCTGGCATGGCGATTCATCAGGTCTCTTCCTCGGCTCTCGGACGTGCAGACGCCTTGCGAAGGAGTCGCCCACCGCACGGACGGCAGGCGAGGGACACCCGGGTATGACCTCGCGTTCACGCGGATGCAATCCGCTGGACCCGGCCTGGTGACGCACCGCCGACCCTAAGGGCACGCCGGGATCCAATCAACCGGTTGACTCGATGATTCTTCCTGGAACTCCTTGGACAGCCCTCCCTCATCCCCGATTCTCAACAACCGGTTTCCGGTGCGACGGTGACGGTCACTCAGCTCCGGACGAGCTGCCAGTGCTGCCCGGTGCTGCCGGTGTCGGTCTGCTGCTGGAGCACCGCGCCGTCGGCGGTGGAGCCGCCGGCCACGCCGAGCGGCAGGCCGCTGCGGACGTTGACCACCTTGACGTGGCCGCCGCCCGCGTCGACCAGGCGCCACTGCTGGTTGGTGGCCAGCGTCGGGGTCCACTGGACCACCGGAGTGCCGGGCGCGCTGCCGCCACCGGAGACGTCGGCGGCCAGGCCGGTGCCGAGGTTGGTCAACTGCCAGGCGCCGCCGCCGATCGGGACGGCCCGCCACTGCTGCGCGGCGCTCTGGCCCGGGGTGCGCTGGACCAGGGCGGCACCGGCCGCGCCGGACACCTCGGCCGCCCTGCCACTGGCCCGGTTGACCAGGCGGAACACCGGCGGGACGGCCAGCGGATCGGGGGTCAGGGTGACCGACCCGCCGGGGGCGAGGGTGACGGCGCGGCTCCAGGCGCCCACCCGGACCGTGGTGGCGGTGCCGCCGGTGCTGCGCAGGGTGACGGTGGTGACCTGGCCGGCGCGCCAGGCGAAGTCGGCGGTGAAGCCGCCCCGGATGCCGACCCCGGTGACCGAGCCGGTGGCGGCCCAGGCGTTCGGAAGGGCGGGGAGCAGCTCGACCAGGCCCGGCCGGGAGTGCACCAGCATCTCGATCATCGCGGCCGGGGTGCCGAGGTTGGCGTCGATCTGGAAGGTGGAGCGGTTCCCGAAGCCGTACATGTCGAACAGGTTGGCGCCGGTGCCGTTGGAGAAGCCGACCGAGGGCTTCAGCACCGTGGTCACCAGCTGGTAGGCCCGCTCGGCATCGTGGAGCCGGGCCCAGCAGAGCGCGCGCCAGGCGGTGGCCCAGCCGTAGCTCTGCATGCCGCGCGCCGTGAGCAGCTTGGTGGCGCCGGCCAGCAGGTCGGTCGGGGAGGTGTCCGGGTCGATCCGGTCGCCGGGGAACAGGCCGACCAGCGGCGAGAGGTGACGGTGCGTCGTCTCGCCGAGGTTGGCGTCCGTCATCCACTCCTGGAGCCACCCGGTGGTCGCGCTCACCCGGGGCAGGTACAGCCGGGCCTGGAGGTCGGCGACGGTGGTGGCGAAGGCGGCGTCCCGGCCGAGCGCTGCGGCGGCCGTCCGGTAGTTGCGGAACAGCTGCCAGACCAGCTCCTGGGCGTAGGTGATGCCCCGGGCGTCGGTCGGCCCGTGCTCGGCGGACCAGTCGTGGTCGTCGACCAGCACCGGGCGGCCGGTACCGGGGTCGGGGACGGTCACCAGCCGGGCCTGCCAGAACTCGCAGGCGCCCTTGAGCAGTGGGTAGACCTTGGCCAGGTAGGCCGCGTCGAGGGTGAACTCGTAGTGCTCGTAGAGCGAGTTGCAGAGCCAGGCGCTGCCGGTCGGGCTCCACCACCAGCCGTTGCCTCCCCAGACGTTGGTGGAGATCGCGGTGGTCCAGCCGGCCACCTTGCCGGAGGTGTTGCGGAAGCCGTTGCGCGGGTCCTGGAAGAGCGCGAGGGTGGCGCTCCGCCAGCCGGGGTACTGGCTGACGCAGTAGTCGGCGAAGGCGTCGAAGCACCCGGGGAGGCCGGCCCGGTCGGGCAGCCAGTAGTTCATCTGGACGTTGATGTCGGTGTGGTAGTCGGCCATCCAGTCCGGGTCGTTGCGGTCGACCCAGAGGCCCTGGAGGTTGATCGGCAGGCTGGAGCGCGAACCGCTGATCGCCAGGTAGCGGCCGAACTGCAGGTAGGCGGCCTCGAGTTCGGGGTCCGGAGCGGCCCCGGCGGCGGCCCGGGCGGCCAGCCGGTCGGGGGTGGGCAGGGCCCGCTGGGCGGCGGTGGAGGGGCCGAGGTCCACCGTCATGGCCTGCTGGAGGCGCTGGAAGTCGGCGAGGTGGGTGGCCAGCAGGGCCGGGCCGGGGACGGCGGCGGCCGCGGCGACGCCGGCCCGGGCCAGGGCCAGCGGGTCGCGCGCCGGGTCACGGTGACCGGCGGCGGTGGCCGAGTAGTCGGTGCCGCCACCGATCAGCAGGAGCACCTCGGGGCAGTCGGTGAAGGTGACCTTGGCCCCGGTGGCGGAGACGCTGCCGCCACCGGTGGCCACCGCCTTGAGCACGGTGGCGTACCGCAGCCCGTTCGCCAGCGCGGCGGAGAAGGAGACCGAGGCGCCGGCCGGGTCGGCGGTGACGCTCTCGCCCCGGGTGCCGGTGAGCGTGAGGCTTCCGCTGTGCGTGCCGCCGCCGGTCCGGCTCAGCCGGATGACCAGCAGGTCGTCGGGGTGGCTGGCGAACACCTCGCGCCGGTACTCCACGCCGTCGGCACGGTAGGTGGTGACGGCCAGACCGTTCGAGAGGTCGAGCCGGCGCTGGTGGTCGGTGACGGCCGCCGAGGTGGGGGCGGGCAGGTCGAGGTAGACCCGGGCGAGCTGCCCGAAGGACCCGAAGTCGTTCGCCCCGTAGGGGAATTGACCGTCGGCGCCGAGTACGGCGTTCGGGCCGCCGGTCCACAGGGTGGCGTCGGTCAGGTGGTAGGCGTCGCGGACGGCGCCACCGGTGGTCAGCGCGCCGAGCCGGCCGTTGCCGACCGGCAGCCCCTGCTCCAGGATCGCCGACTCCGAGGCCGGCCCGGTGTACCGGAGGACGGTGGCCTGCCCCTCGGGGACCGGCGCGAGGGGTGGGCGCGGCCCGGCGACCGCGCGCGGGGTGAACTCCGGCAGCGCCCCCAGGGCGAGGGCCGCGCCGAGCGAGAGACCGGCCCGGAGCAGACCGCGCCGTGACGGCCCGTCAGCGGGCAGGGCGGAGCACTGGTCGTCCATGGTGATTCCTTTCGACGGATGCGACCTTGTTTCGAACAGTTTCGATCAACCACGAACACGGTCCGACAATCTGGCAGGGGCCACAGGACGGCGTCAAGGACAACCGGCCCAGCAGGCGGGTTTCCCGTCGCGACTCTTGACGGCTCGGCTGTCCACTGTCATTTTTGCTCGGAGCTGATTGATAGCCACCCCATCCGCGCAACATCAATCACGCGATGACCGGAGGTCGTCCCCCGCCATGACAGATCCGAGCCGCCGCCGCTTCCTCCAACTCACCGGCGCCACCGTCGCGTTCACCGCCCTCGCACAGAGCATCGGCCGGGCTGCCGCGATCCCCGCGCAGGGCAGCACCGGCACCATCCAGGACGTCGAGCACATCGTCGTGCTGATGCAGGAGAACCGGTCCTTCGACCACTACTTCGGCGCCATGAAGGGCGTCCGGGGCTTCGGCGACCCGCGCCCGGTCACCCTGCCGAGCGGGAAGCCGGTCTGGTACCAGAAGGACGCGGCGGGCCGGGAGGTGCTGCCGTTCCGTCCCCAAGTCAGCGATCTGGGACTCCAGTTCGTCCAGGACCTGAACCACGACTGGGCCGGCGGCCACCGGGCGTTCAACGGCGGCAGGTACGACCAGTGGATCCCGGCCAAGACCGCCACCACGATGGCCCACCTGACCCGGCAGGACATCCCGTTCCACTACGCACTCGCCGACGCCTTCACCGTCTGCGACGCCTACCACTGCTCCTTCATCGGCTCCACCGACCCGAACCGCTACTACCTGTGGACCGGGCACACCGGCAACGACGGCACCGGCGGCGGCCCGGTACTCGGCAATCAGGAGGCGGGCTACGGCTGGACCACTTACCCGGAGCGGCTTGAGGCCGCCGGAGTCTCCTGGAAGGTCTACCAGGACATCGGCGACGGCCTGAACGCGGCCGGCTCCTGGGGCTGGATCAACGACGCCTTCCGGGGCAACTACGGCGACAACTCGCTTCTCTACTTCACCAGCTACCGCAACGCCCAGCCCGGCAGCCCGCTGTACGAGAAGGCCCGCACCGGCACCAACGCCAAGGCGGGCGAGGGCTACTTCGACCGGCTGCGCGCCGACGTGCAGGCCGGCACGCTGCCCAAGGTCTCCTGGATCGCCGCACCCGAAGCCTTCTCCGAGCACCCCAACTGGCCCGCCAACTACGGCGCCTGGTACATCTCGCAGGTCCTGGACGCGCTCACCTCCAACCCGGACGTGTGGGCCCGCACCGCACTGTTCATCACCTACGACGAGAACGACGGCTTCTTCGACCACGTCGTCCCGCCCTTCCCGCCGTCCGGCGCCGCCCAGGGCCTGTCCACCGTGCCCACCACGCTGGACCACTTCCCCGGCGACGCCGCCAACGCGGCCGGGCCGTACGGGCTCGGCCAGCGGGTGCCGATGATCGTGGTCTCCCCCTGGAGCACCGGCGGCTTCACCTGCTCGGAGACCTTCGACCACACCTCGGTGATCCGCTTCATCGAGAAGCGCTTCGGGGTGGGCGAGCCCAACATCTCGCCCTGGCGCCGGGCCGTCTGCGGCGACCTCACCTCGGCCTTCGACTTCACCGCCTCCCGCACCACGCCCGCCACCCTGCCCTCGGTGGCCGGGTACGTCCCCAAGGACCGGAACCGGCACCCCGACTACGTGCCCACCCCGCCCGCCACCGGCGCCGTGCCCCGCCAGGAGCCGGGGTCGAAGCCCACCCGGCCGCTCAAGTACGCGCCGTACGTGGACGGTTCGGCCGACGTCGCAGCCGGCCGGTACACCCTGGCGTTCAGCGCGGGCGCCGCCGCCGGCGGCCAGTTCCTGGTCACCGCGCCGAACCGGACCGACGGGCCGTGGACCTACACCACCGAGGCCGGCCGGTCGATCGCCGACAGCTGGAACGCCACCGCCTTCGGCGGCGTCGCCGACCTCACCGTGCACGGCCCGAACGGCTTCCTGCGCCGCTTCCGCAACCCCGGCAAAACGGCCGGCCCCGAGGTGACGGCCCGTCACGACGGCGCCACCGGGCGGCTCGCCCTCACCTGCACCAACGCGGGCCCGGCCACCGTGCTCACGCTCACCGAGGCCTACGGCGGCACCACCCGCACCGTCCCGGTGGCCACCGGCGCCACGGTCACCCTCGCCCTCGACCTCACCGCGGGCAGCCGCTGGTACGACGTCACCGTCACCGCGAGCACCTCGGCCGACTTCGTCCGCCGCCTGGCCGGCCACGTCGAGACCGGTGCGAACGGCCTCTCCGACCCCGGCATCCGGACCGAGGCGGCCCCGCTGCCCGCGACCGTCCGGTCCGTCGACAGCCAGGAGACGGCCGCCGAGAACGGACGCGGCACCAACGCCGTCGACGGCCTGCCGGCCACCCACTGGCACACCGCCTGGAGCGGCACCGCCGCCCCGCTGCCGCACGAGATCCGCCTCGACCTCGGCGCCCCACGCTCCGTCAGCGCCCTGACCTACCAACCCCGGCAGGACGGCGGCGCCAACGGCCGGATCGGGCGGTACGAGGTCTCCACCAGCACCGACGACGCCACCTGGAGCGCGCCGGTCGCCACCGGCGGCTGGGCGGACGACGCGGGCACCAAGCGGGTCGACTTCGCCCCGGTGACGGCCCGGTACGTCCGGCTCCGGGCCCTGAGCGAGGCGGGCGGGCGCGGCCCGTGGACCTCCGCCGCCGAGATCCGGCTGCTCGGCCCGAGCTGACCGGAATGCGGGTGCGGCCGGGAGCGTTGCCCAGCCTCGGGGGAGCTCGTTGACCACCGTGACGCACGAGGCCGAACGACCACGACCGGGAGACACCGTGAGCGACATCGACTGGGACCACCCGAAGGACCCGCGCGAAGGCAGCTGGCAGCTGGACCACGTCAAGCAGTACGTGGCCTCGGACGGCGCCGAGGGCCAGTACTGGCGCGGCACCCAGACCCTGCTGCTCACCACCGTCGGCCGGGTCTCCGGCGGGCCGGTGCGCACCCCGCTGATCTACGGCGAGTCCGACGGCCGCTACCTGCTGGTGGCCTCCAAGGGCGGCGCCGACGAGGCACCGCTCTGGTACCGCAACCTGACCGCCGACCCCCGGGTCCGGATCCAGGTCGGCCCGCAGGTGCTCCAGGGCACCGCGCGCACCGCGACCCCCGAGGAGCGCACCGCCTTCTGGCCGCTGATGGTCGGTCACTGGCCCGCGTACGACGAGTACCAGGCGAAGACCGACCGGGAGATCCCGATCGTGGTGATCGACCCGGCGGCCGAACCCGCCTGACCCTGCCCGAACCGGCGCGACTCCGGTCGGCCCGTCACCGCCCGGCCCGGCGGGGGCGGGGCGCCCCCCGGGGGGGGCGGCCCCCGGGGGGGGGGGGCCCCGGCGGGGGCCGCCCCCCGGGGGGGGGGGCCCCCGGGCGGGGGGACGAG
>NZ_JBIWFX010000022.1:17312-107555 GCF_044763225.1 Kitasatospora sp. NPDC096147
CGGCGGGGGGGGCCCCCCCGGGCCCCCCCCCCCGCCCCCCCGCGCCCCCCCCGGGCCCCGGGGGGGCCCCCCCCCCCCCCCCCCCCGGGGGGGGGGCCCCCCCACCCCGGTCGGTGCCGGCCCCGGTCGGTGGCGGCCCCGGTCGGTGCCGGCCCCGGTCGGGGTCGGCCCCGGGGCGGATGGAAGTCTGGGGCGGTGGACCAGACGATCACTGCCGCCCTGCGGCGCGCGGCCGGGCACCGGCAGCGCTTCGACGACCGCTTCGCGGCCTACTTCGACTCCCTGACCGGCCCCGGCGGCAGCGCCCTCGACGGGCTCGGGCACGGGCGCTTCCCCGCCCGCGCCGTCGAGTTGCTCCGGGACATGTCGCTGCGCGGCGGCAAGCGCCTGCGGGTGGCGGTGCTGCACGAGGCGGCCGGGCTGATCACCCGTCAGCCGCTGCCCGGCCTGGACGAGGCCGCCGTCGCCATCGAGCTGCTCCAGACCCACGGCCTGGTGCACGACGACATCATCGACGGCTCGGCCGTCCGGCGTGGCGCCCCTTCGGTGCCCCAGCAGTACCGGGACGAGCACCCGGACCGGCCGGACACGGCCCTGGGCCTGGCCGTGCTCGCGGGCGACCTGGCCGCCTTCCTCGCCCTGCGGGTGCTGGCCGCCGCCGAGCCGCCGCCCGAGCGCGGCGCCGCCATGACGGCCGAGCTGGCCGGGGTCGGGGCCACCACCGTGCTCGGCCAGTTCCTGGACCTGGAGCGGGACTTCGGCCCCGTCCCCGGCACGGACTTCCTGCACGCGGTCACCGAGTACAAGACCACCCGCTACTCCCTCCTGACCCCGCTCCGCCTCGGCCTGCTCGCCGCCCGGGTCGACCCCGCGCCGTACGACGGCGAACTGCGGCGCTACGCCACCGCGTTGGGCATCGCCAACATGCTGCGCGACGACTGGCTCGACCTGTTCGGCGACCCGGCGACGGTCGGCAAGTCGGTCGGTTCCGACCTCCGGTCCGGCCGCCGCAGCTACGCGGTCCGGGCCCTGCTGACGGCCGACACCGACGCCGCCGGACGCGAGCTGCTGGCCCGCGCGCTCGGCGATCCGGACGCCGACGAGGAGACCCTCGACCAGGTCCGTGCGCTGGGGCGCCGACACGGGGTGGACCGCTCGCTCCAGGCCGAGGCGCAGCGGTACGCAGCCGAGGCCTCCGCCGTGGCGGGTGACTGGTACGACCGCTGGCAGCCGGACGCCGTGGCGTTCTTCCACCACCTGCCGGCCTGGACGGTGACCCGGGACCACTGAGCGGCGCGCCCGGGCCCGGCCCATCCCGGCTCGGCCCATCCCGGCTCGGCTCGGCTCGGCTCGGCTCGGCTCGGCTCGGCTCGGCTCGGCCTGGAGGGTGGCGGTCCCACAACCTGGTCCAGAAATCATTAGATTGATGACGAATCAGGTGAAATGTCCGCTTCGGAAAGGGTCACCATGCATCCCACCCTCACCCCCGCCGTCCTGGCCGACCTGCGCCGTCCCCGGCCCTACCCGGCCGTGTCCGTCCTGATGCCCACCCACCGGCGCGAGCCCGAGAACACCCAGGACCCGGTCCGCCTGCGCACGCTGGTCGCGGAGGCCAGGAAGCGGGTCGAGGACGACCCGCAGGTCTCCCGGGCGGACCGGATCGACGTGCTGGAGCAGCTGGACCGCGCGGCGGCCGAGGTCGACCTGGTGCACGCCGAGGACGGCCTGGTGCTGCTGGCCGCTCCGGGCGAGCACCGGATCTGGTCGCTCGGCCGGGCCGTGCCGGCCCGGGTGGTGCTGTCCGACACCTTCCTGACCCGCAATCTGGTCGCCGCCCAGGCGGCCGAGCGGCCCGTCTGGGTGCTCGCGCTGGCCGCCGACCGGGTGGTGCTGTGGGGCGGCGACGAGGCCCGGCTCACCGAGACGGCCGCGCACGGCTTCCCGCTGGTGCGGACGTTCGACAATCCGGACCCGGAGCGGCAGGAGCGGATCGGCGACCGGCCCAGCACCTTCCGCGACGAGGAGACCAAGACCTTCCTGCGGGAGGCGGACCGGGCGGTGGGCGAGCTGCTCACCGTCGATCCGCGCCCGCTGTACGTGGTCGGCGAGGCGGCGGCGCTGGCCCTGCTGGACGAGTCCGGCCCCGCCCTCAAGGCGGCCGACGCCCGGCTCCCGCACGGCGGCCTCACCCACTCCGGCCCGGAGGAGGTCCTGCGGGTGATCAGCCCGGCACTCCGCGAGCGGGCCGCCCAGGACGTCACGGACACCCTGGCGGTGCTCGACAAGGCGCGGGGCCGCCAGGCGTTCGCGGCCGGCCTGGACGAGGTCTGGCAGGCCGTCGGCGGCGGGCGGATCGCGCTGCTGGTGGTCGAGGAGAACTTCCGCACGGTGGTCCGCGACGACGGTGACCACCTCGTCCCGGCCGAGGCCGGGCAGCCCGGCGCGCGCGAGGACATCGTCGACGAGGTGGTCGAGCGCGCCCTCGACACCGGCGCCCGGGTCGCCTTCGTCCCCGACGGCACCCTCGCCGACTCCGGCGGGATCGCCGCCGACCTGCGGTACTGACCCGGCCGGTCCGGGAACGGACGTCGTGGCCCCGGGGCGAGCGGTGACCCCCGGGGCCACGGCGGGCCGAGGCACGCCGTCCGGCGGCCCGACCCGCCCTCGCTCCGCCTCCGGGCCGAACGGCGAGCCGGTAGCGTCCAGCCGTTCCAGCCCCACCCCTGACGCCCCGTCGAGGGGACACCGCCCCACCGCCCACGCTGTCCGCCGTCCGTCCCCGGACAGCCGTCCGTCCGTCCGGCGAGGAGAGGCCCCGTGAAGGACCCGACGCGGCACGGACCGCTGCTGCTCATCCTGCTGACCGCCCTGGCGACGGTGGCCGCCGGGCTGTCCGCCGTCGCCGCACCCGCCTCCCGGGCCGCCGCCTTCGACACCGCGCCCGCCGTCGCGAGCCTCCAGCGCCTCCTCCCCTCCCACGCTGGGCAGTTCACCCTCCGCCCGGCCGAGCGGACCACCCCGGGCACCGACTCCTTCTCGGTCTCCGGCGCCCCCGGCGCGATCCGGGTGGTAGGCACCACCCCGGCCACTCTGCTGACCGGCGTCGGCTGGTACCTGCGCCACGTCGCCCACGTGGACATCGGCCTGCCCGGCAGCAGCACCTCCGCGCTGCCCGCGACGCTCCCGGGCGTCCCGGCCCCGTACACCGACTCCGCCGTGGTGCCGCACCGTTACGCGCTCAACGACACCGACGACGGCTACTCCGGGGCCTACCGCACCTTCGCCGAGCACCGGCACCGGATCGACGTGCTCGCCCTGCACGGCATCAACGAGGTGCTGGTCACCGTCGGCGCCGAGCAGCCGTACCACCGGACGCTCCAGCAGTTCGGCTACACCGCAGCCGAGGTGGAGTCCTGGGTGCCCGGCCCGGCGCACCAACCCTGGTGGCTGATGCAGAACCTGTCCGGCTCCGCCGCCTCCCGGGTCTCCGCCCGGCTGATCGCCGACCGCGCCGCGCTCGGCCGGCAGATCTGCGACCAGCTGCGCGGGCTCGGCATGACGCCAGTGCTGCCCGGCTACTTCGGCACCGTCCCGGCCGACTTCGCCGTCCGCAACCCCGGCAGCCAGGTGGTCGCGCCCGGCGACTGGGTCGGCTTCACCCGCCCGTCCTGGCTCGACCCGAACGACCCGCGCTTCCGCGAGGTCGCGGCCTCCTACTACGCCCACCAGAGCGCGGAGTTCGGCCCGACGGGCATGTTCAAGATGGACCCGCTCCAGGAGGGCGGCAGCGCCGGGTCGATCGACCTCAGCACCGCCGCCGGAGCCATCCAACAGGCGATGCTCGCCGCCCACCCCGGCGCCACCTGGGCGCTCCTCGGCTGGCAGGACAACCCCTCGGACGCCCTGCTGGCCGGTGTCGACAAATCGAGGATGCTGGTGGTCGACGGCCTCTCCGACCGCTACCTGGGCCTCGACCGGGAAGCCTCCTGGCACGGCACCCCGTACGCGTTCGGCAGCATCGCGAACATGGGCGGCAAGACCACCTTCGGCGCCAACTCCGCCGTCTGGACGGCCCGTTTCCACCAGTGGCGGACCAAGCCCGGCAGCGCGCTCCGAGGCATCGCCTTCATGCCCGAGGGCACCGGCACCGACCCGGCCGCCCTCGCCCTGTTCGCCGAACTCGCCTGGTCGGCCGACCCGATCGACCAGGCCGAGTGGTTCCGGGCCTACGCGCACGCCCGCTACGGCGCCGCCGACCCGCATGCCGCCGCCGCCTGGGACCTGCTGCGCAGCGGCCCGTACTCGATGCCGTCCGGCACCTGGGCCGAACCGCAGGACAGCCTCTTCACCGCCCGGCCGGCACTGACGGCGGCCGGCTCGGCCACTTGGTCGCCCCGCCGACTACGCTACGACCCGGCCACCGTCCGGGACGCGCTGACCGAGCTGCTCCGGGTCGACCCCGCCCTGCGCGGCACCGATGCCTACCGGTTCGACCTGCTGCACACCGCCCGCCAGGCGCTCGACGACCACGGCCGCACCCTGCTGCCGCGGATCGCCGCCGCCCACACCGCCGGGGACCTCACCGCCTTCCGCTCCCTGGCCGCGGAGTGGGCCGCCGAGCTGGCCACCCTGGACCGGCTGATGGCCACCGACAGCCGCTTCCTGGTGGGCAGTTGGCTGGCCGGCACCGACGGCTGGGCCGCGAACGCCGCCGAGGCCGACCGGCTCCAGTACGACGCCCGCTCGCTGCTCACCACCTGGGGCGACCGCTCCCAGGCCGACGACCACGGCCTGCACGACTACGCCGCCCGCGAGTACTCCGGACTGATCAGCGACCTCTACGCCAAGCGCTGGGCGGCCTACTTCCGTTCCCTGGAGCGGGCGTTGAGCACCGGCACGGCCCCGGCCCCGGTCGACTTCTTCGCGATGGACGACGCCTGGGCACGCTCCACCACCGGCTACCCGACCACGCCGAGCGGCGACCTCCACGCCATCGCCACGTCCATCGCCGCCCTGCCGGCGCAGTGAACCCGTCAGGGGCGGTCCGCGACCGGGGCGAGCTCGGCGGTGCAGAAGGCGCAGCGGCGGGCCGGTGCGGGGACGGCGGACAGGCACTCGGGGCAGTCGCGCTTCGGCGCCTGGACGTCGTGGTGCGGGGCGAAGCGCTCGTGCAGCCGGTTGAACGGCAGGACGACCAGGAAGTAGAGCACCAGCGCGGTGAGCACCAGGGTCAGGGCGGCGTCGACGAACGCGCCGTAGGGGAACTCGACGTGGTGGACGGTGACGGTCCGTCGGCTGAAGTCGCCCGCCACCCCGGTGGCGAGGCCGACCAGCGGGGTGAGGAACGCACGCACCAGGGCGGTGACGACGGCCGAGAAGGCCGCGCCGATCACGATGCCCACGGCGAGGTCGACGACGTTGCCCCGCAGGACGAAATCCCGGAATCCCCTCACTGGCCTGCCTTCCCTCCGGTGTGCGCGCAGCCCGGTGCCGCCCGGCCCGTCTGCCCGGCCTGACCGACCGTATGCCTGGCCTGTCGGGGCCAGGCACCGGCAGGCCCTGGCGCCACCGGGGTCGGCCCGGCCACAATCGGGGCATGGTCACTGCACGCTGGCAAGGCACCGTCATCGCCCGGAGCGACGAGACCGTCGTCGTCGAGGGCAACCACTACTTCCCCCTGGAGTCCGTCCGGCAGGACCTCCTGCTCCCCTCCGACACCACGACGTACTGCGGCTGGAAGGGGACCGCCTCCTACTACACCGTCAGCGTCGACGGGCTCACCAACCCCGACGCCGCCTGGTACTACGCCGACCCGCTGCCGGCCGCCGACCAGGTCCGCGACCGGGTCGCCTTCTGGCGGGGCGTGGACGTCACCGAGCACTGAGCCGCCGTCCGGCGGTCCGTCCACCGCAGCCGCCGGCGGAGCCGCTCACTCCCCGTGCCCCCTTCGCCCCGCAACCTCCGGATTCAACCCCAGGGTTGACGACCTGTCAGGACCGGGCGGCTACGGTTCGGACGGTGCTCGCCGTCGGGGGACGGCGGGCGTCACGCTGCGGAGGGGGTGTGCGGTGGACAAGGTCGGTTCGGTGCTCGGTGTGGCGTTCTTCGCGTACGTGATCTGGGCGGTCCTCAGCGGAGCGGTGGAGCACCTGCGGGACCGCTCGCGTCTGGTGTCGACGATGGCCGAGGTCGTCGACACCAGGGACGCCTCGGCCCGGCCCGGGGTGGTGCGCCGGTCGGCGGTCTTCCGCTTCACCGCGCAGGACGGCCGCAGCTACGAGGTCACCAGCTCCGGGTCCGCCTTGCGGGGCCCGAAGGTCGGCTCGCTGATACCGGTCCGCTACGACCCCGGGCGCCCTCAGCGGGCCGAACGCAACGGCGTGATCATCGCCAAGCTGTGGCTCGCCCTCCCCGTCACCGTCGTCGGGGTCGTCGGCATCGTGCTGAACGTCCGGAACCTGCGCTGACCGCTGCCGTCTGCTCGGCGGCCTGGCGCTCGGCCTGCACCGGCGCGGCCCGACCGGCGAAGGTGGTCCGGAACGGCGGGACGCGCTCAGTCGAAGGACCGGGTCGCCGTGATGCCGCCGTCCACGGGGAGCGTCACCCCGGTGACGTACGAGGACCGGTCACTGAGCAGCCAGGCCGCGGCCTGCGCGATCTCGACCGGGCCGGCCGGGCGGCCCAGCGGGGTGAAGCGGGCGACGGCCTCGCCGAAGGCCGGACCGGCGGTGAACAGCGGCTCGGCGGACGGCGTCCGGACGACGCCGGGTGCGATCACATTGGTCCGGACGCCGTGGCGGGCGTAGTCGGCGGTGGCCGCCTTCGCCAGACCCGTGAGCCCGTGCTTGGCCGCCTGCTGCGTACCGTCCCCGAATCCGCCCACCAGTCCGCCGACCCCGCCGCACAGCACGATCGAGCCGCCCCGGCCGCCCGCGACCATCGCCCGGAGCTGGGCCCGCAGGCAGAGCCAGGTGCCACGGAGGTTGACGGCGTGGACGGCGTCCCACTCCTCCTCGGTCCGGTCCGCGAGCGGCGCGGGCATCGGCCCCGAGCCGGCGTTGTCGAACGCCGCGTCGAGCCGGCCGTGGGTGTCCAGTGCGACCTCCACCACGCGCTCCGCCCCGTCGGCCGTGGAGATGTCGGCGGCCACCGCCGTCGCGTCTGCACCGCTTGCCCGCAGGCGCGCTGCCAGTGCCTCCACCTCGGGCCCGGTACGGGCGGCCAGGACGAGCAACGCGCCCTCCGCCGCGAAGAGTTCGGCGGCAGCCGCGCCGATCCCCCGCCCCGCGCCGGTGATGATCGTGACCTTCCGGTCGAGAAGTCCCATGCAAGGAGCATGCTGCGGACGGCCGGACGGCGGCAGCGGCCGGATCGTCCCGGGCTCCGCAGCCAGGGTCTGCCAGGTCCTGGATACGCGCGCCGGGCTGTGAAAGCGTGACACCATGCCCGACACCCCGTTCAGTGCCTTCCTCCGGGCCCGACGCCAAGGCCTGGCCCCCGCCGAGGCCGGACTGCCGGGCGGGCCGCGTCGCCGCACGCCGGGGCTGCGCCGGGAGGAAGTCGCCGTTCGGGCCGGCATCTCGACCGACTACTACGCCCGGCTGGAGCAGGGCCGCCAACGACTGCCGACCGGGCCGGTGCTCGACGGCATCGCCGCCGCCCTCCAGCTCAGCGACCCCGAACGGGACCACCTGCACCGGCTCGCCCACCGCCGGTCCGCCGCGACGACGGCGACGGCCACGACGGCCACGACGCCGACCGGCCCGGCCGCCCTCGACGCGCGCACCCGCACGCTGCTCGACTCCCTCGACCGCTCACCGGCCTTCGTGACCGGGCCCCTGTTCGACCTGCTCGCGTGGAACACCCAAGCCGGCGCGCTGATGGCCGACCCCGCCTCCCGGCCTGTCCGGGAGCGCAACCTGCTCTGGCAGGTGTTCTGCTGCCCGCACGGCGCCACCCAGCACGCCAACCACGCTCCCACCGGTTCCATCGGCGCGGACCTGGTGGCCGGGCTGCGCGTCCGGCACGCCACCCGCCCCGACGACGACGAGCTGACCGACCTGGTCACCCGACTCTCCACCCACAGCCCACAGTTCGCCGCCCTGTGGGCCCGTCACCGCGCCGCCCCGCCCCGCGAGGGCCGCCTCACCCTGCACCACCCCGCCCTGGACACCGACGTCCTCGACTACACCGCCCTCGCCCTCCCCGCCGACGGCCGGCACCTCTTCGTCTACCTGCCCCCCGAAGGCCGTGGCGCCCCGGACCCCTTCCGCCGTCTGGGCCCGCCGGACTCCTGCTGACCGTGGCCGGCCGAGCCGGTGCGCTCGCACCTCGCCGCGTCGAACTCCGTTGGGAAGGAGCGCACTTCGCCGAGACGCGCCGCACTCCGAGGGGCCTGCCCTGATCGGCTCCCCGCACCTCGCTCGGCCTCTGGGCGCCGCCACGGGCCACCTTGCCACGCGCGCGCAACACCCTTGCCATGTCGGTGTGTTGGGCCTTGTCCGTGCGTGGGCCGCACGGCATCCTGGCCGCACCGCGACTCGGGGGAGATCACACGGATGCTCGCAGACACGGCTGCCATCGCCACCGTCCTGGCCGTCATCGCGGCCGTGCTGAGCCTGCGCCAGATCCAGCGGCAACGGATCCGGGCCTTCGAGGACTTCTACGTCGCGAGGTACTGGAAGCTGATGGACGACCTCTCCCTCCCCGTCCTGAAGGCCACCACCACGGTCACCCTCACGGAGGCCGACGAGCGGGTCCTTCGCGCCTACCTGATCCTCTGCGAGGACGAACTCGAACTGAGGGCGGCCGGCTGGATCAGCGACCGCACCTGGCGGATCTGGTCCGCCGCCATGCGCCAGCAGTTCGCCTGGGCCCCCGTCAGCCAGGTCTGGGACCAGGTCAGCGCCCTCGCCGAAACCGGGAACGGCCGCCCCTTCCGGCGCATCACGCAGTTCCGCACCGGAGCGCACGATCCGGTGGAGCTGGGCCGGGCCCACCGTGCGCTGCGCGGCCTGCGCGGTGTCCTCGGGGAGTGAGGGGACCGACCGGTGGCAGGCCGGGCCCGACGGTACGTGACCCGTCGTCCGGGCGAAGGCCCCGGGCGGGCTGACGGACGTTCAGCGGTCGGCGCGCAGGGAGCCGAGGGTGCTCGGTGCGGTGCCGCTGGTGGGATCGGTGGCCCACGGCCACTGGCGGGTGTCGTAGGGAGCAGTGGCAGGCAGGACCGCCTTGCGGCCTCGCCTCGCCATCTCTCGCCGTAGCGCGGAGCGGGTGGCGTCACCCATCAGTTCCACGTCCATCACGCGACCTTGCCCGAAGAACGACCGCCCGAGCTCACGGTCGGCGACGATCCGAGCGAGGAGGTCGAGCATCCGGTCCGGGGTCGTGGTGAACTCGGGGGTCTCGAAGAGGAAGAGGCGCTCGTTGACCGCCTCCTCGCCCAGGTACTGGGCCAGGACGGTGAACAGGACGTTCTTGGCCCGGGTGACGTAGAGGGTGTTCGCGACCGCGTACGCACCGTCGAAGGAGCCGCCCAGCCGGGTCTGCCAGTCGTCCAACACGGCGACCCAGTGGCCGACTTGGACGGCGGCACCCGCCTCGATCAGGCGCAGCAGGAGCGGAGCGCAGCGGCGGGAGAAGCGTGCGGTGTCCTCGGGCGCGGCACCCCGCTCGCCGTCGAGCCCCGCCAGGAAGCCCTCGCAGAGGGAGAGCAGGGCGCGCCCGGTCCGCACCTCCTCGGGCCCGGTCCCGGCCGGGACCGGGCCGGCCGCCGCGTCGGCGAGTGCGGCGACGAGCCGGTCGTGCGCCTCTGCCTCGGGACGGGTGCGCGAGGTGGCGAGGTCGAAGAGGGCCACCGGTGCGTGTGCCAGGTCCTTGAGCCACCGGTAGGAGTCGGGGACCGGCGGCGCCTCGGTGGGCGGGCAGCCCGGGGTGTGGAGCAGCAGTCGGCCGCCGGTGCCGTCGAACAGGGCGAGGATCACGGGGGTGGACGCGAGCAGCCGCTCCCGCGCGCCCGCCGTGGCCTCGGCGTGGAGTTGCCGCACGGCGGCGCCGAGCCCGAGAGCCGGGTCCTGCCCGGGTGCGTCGGCATCGTTTATCGTCGTCCCTCCTGTTCCGGCCGCCTCGACGGCGGCGGACGAGTCGGTCCCGCCCACGGATTCAGCAGGAGAGGATCAGTGACGTGATCGCGGTGCAGGTCACGGTCGCGGTGTCATCGGCGGGCGTGGCGTCGGCGGGGCTGCTCGCCGTCCGGGTGGCCGTCGCGGTCAGGCTGCCGACGCTGAGCGCGCCGAACCGGGCGGTGAACGTGTGGGTGGCGCTCGTCCCGGCCGCCAGGTCCAGGTCGGTGCAGGCCACCGTGCGGGTCGCCGGGTCGTAGGCGCAGCCGGCCGGGAGGTCGGTGACCCCGGTGGTCCGGCTCGGCAGTGCGGTGCTGACGGTCGCCGAAGTCGCTGCGGCAGGTCCGTGGTTGGTGGTGGTCTGGGTGTAGGTGACGGCGCTGGAGAGCAGTGCGGTCGGGGTGGCCGTCAGACCGACGGCCAGGTCCGCCCGGCCGGTCACCTCGAAGGTGAAGGAGGCCGGGGTGAAGGTGCTGGCCACACCGCCGACGGCTCCGCTGGGAGTGACGGTGTACGTGCCGGGGGCGGCGTCCGCCGGGACGGTCGTGGTCACCGAGACCTCGGCGGTGGAGTGCGCGGGGATCCGGGTGCTGGAACCGTAGCCCCACTCGACGTCCAGGTGGCGGGTCGGCGGCTGGACCACGCACACCCCCGGGGCGGGCCCGGACCGGACGGCGCAGGCCAGGCTGTCGGTGGTGGCGAAGACCGGGCCCGAGGGCGTGAAGTCCTGGTACGCCTGCACGGCCGAGCCGCCGGCGTTGGTGACGGTGAGCGTGAAGGTGACGCTCTCCCCCGGGGCCGCGGACAGTGCGGACACCGCCAAGGTGCTGTGCTGGCTCTGAGTGGCCGTCACCGGTGCCGCTTCGGCGCGGTGCGGGGCACCCAGCAGTGCGGTGGCGAGCAGCGTGAGCACGGCGAGCCCGCGCCGGGCGGAGCGTGCGCGGAGTGGAAGGCGCGAAACAGGCATGCGGGATTCCGTTCCTGGACGAAGGGGCCTTGTCGGCCGGGCGGTCTCCTTCATGATCGAGGTGCCGGCACCCCCGTCGTGCGCCGTTCCCCCGGTTGCACCGGCACGAGCGCCAGAACGACCGGAAGGATCTCCGCCGTGGCGCGAAACCCTGCTGTGATCCGGCGGGCGACGGCGCACCGGCCGGGCCACCCGTTCGGATGAACGGGGACGGGCCGCCGTCGACCCGCCCGCCCGTCGTTCCCGGGCCACGGTCCTTCCGTCCCGCTCGCGGACCGGGGATCGGCCACCGTCCGGGTGACGTACGGTCAGGCCGCGATCGCGCACGGACGATCCGCATCCGATCCGGGAGGACGCATGAGCATCACCTTCGTCGTGGGGACGGGCCGGTGCGGTTCGACCATGCTGTCCCGCGCCCTCCAGGCCCACCCCGACGTGCTCAGCATGAACGAGTTCTTCACCTCCCTGGCCTGCCGGGGCACCCTCGGCTTCGGTGACCGGGAGCTCGACGGCCGGAGCTTCTGGGAGGTCCTGGGCGGACCGGTCCGACCGCTCGACGCCATCGCGGCCTCCCCGTACCCGATGCCGGAGTTGCTCTACCCCTACGCGACCGGGCGCTACCGACCCGGGACCGGTGTCCCCACCATCGCCCACATGACCCTGCCCGCCCTCACCGACGCCCCCGACGCCCTGCACGACGAACTCGCCGCCACCGTCCCCGACTGGCCCGTCCGGCCGCTGCCCGAGCAGTACCGCGCGCTCTTCGCCGACCTCGGCCGGCGCGAGCGCACCTCGGTGGTGGTGGAGCGCTCCGGGGCCTCGCTCGCCTTCCTCCCGGCTCTGCGCGCGATGTTCCCCGAGGCCCGCTTCGTGCACCTCAGCCGTTCGGGACCGGCCGTCGCGCTGTCGATGAGCCGTCACATCGGTTTCCGCACGCTCCTGTTGCGCACCGAGGCGATGACGCTGCTCGGCCTGGCCTCGCCCTTCGACCTCGGCCCGGAGCACGTCCCGCTGCTGCCGGGCCACCTCGCCCACCTGGCCGGGGAGGTGGACTGCGACCTGGTCATGCGCACCCCCGTGCCGCTGTCCGCGTTCGGCGCGTTCTGGTCGGGCCTGGTGGTCCAGGGGGTCGAGGAGATGACGGCCCTGCCCGCGGAGCGCCGGATGGCCCTCTCCTACGAGGAGGTCCTCGACGAGCCGGAGCACCACTTCGCCCGGCTGGCCGCCTTCGCGGGTGCCGAACCGCACCCCGGCTGGCTGCGCTCGGCGGCCGACTCGGTCCTGCGCACCGACCGCGCTCCCGTCACCGACCCCGGCACGCTGGAGGCGTGTGATCCGGGCACCCTGGCCCTGGCGCGGCAGGCCGCCCTGTTCGCGGAGGCCGCCGACGGCGTGGCGGCGAACGTCCACTGACCTGACGGGCGGTCAGCGCGCGCCGGGCGGGGGCGTCGAGTGCGGTGCCGTCCTCCCCGCGTCGCCCTGGGCACGCTCCCCCGCCAGGACGGACCTCGGCGGACCGGACGGCTCCGGCGGCTGCCTGAGGAGCCGTCAGAAGAGACGGAGCCCGCCGAGGCGTCGGAACGCCGCGCCGAGTGTGAGGACGCCCGGTCCGGCCGCGACGGCGGCCCACGGGGTGACGGTGCCGGCCGTCACCACGGCGGCCAGGGTGAGGACGGCCGCGCACGCCACCACCAGCACCAGGGAGGGAGCGCGCCACAGCCAGAGCCGGGCCGGGGTGGTGCGCCGCCGGAGCAGCCGGTCGAGCCGGGGGTCGGCGGTGGTCAGGCCTCGCTCGATCTCCGCGATGAGCGTGGTCTCCCGGGCGTTCAGGGGCTGGGTCATGGCGGTGTACCTCCTGCTCCCACCGTCGCGGGGCGGGCTGTCGGGGGCCCTCCGCAGCGTTTGCGCAGCGGTCGGTGGGACCGGCCCCGCGACGCCGAGCGCCGAGCCCCGGGCCTCGGGGGTCAGGACGTTCCCGGTCCGCTGTCCGAAGTGCTCCTTGCCCCGCCGAACCAACGGTGTCACCATTGGTTCAAAAATGACCGGAGCAACCTGGCGAGGGTGAGGACATGGAGCGTGGCGGGACGTGGGCACTGGGGGCCGCGACGGCGGCGGCGGGAGCCGGTGCGTGGTGGGCGTGGCGCCACCAGGACGAACTGATGACCCGTCGGCCGCTGAACGAGTGGACCTTCACCCACATGTCGCTGCTGCTGCCGTCCGAGCCGGTGCCGCGCGCCGCCCGCCCCGGCAGCCTGCCGTCGGCGCCCCGGCCGCTCGACTTCACCTACGAGTGGGACGGCGCCACCCGCACCCCCGCCGAGCTGCACGCCAGGACCCGGACCACCGGGTTCGCCGTGGTGCACCGGGGCCGGCTGGTGCACGAGGCGTACCCGGGACGGTTCGCCGCACCGGACCGGCGCTTCCAGCTGTTCTCGCTCACCAAGTCGGTGACCTCGGCGCTGCTGGGGATCGCGCTGGCGGAGGGGGCGATCGGCTCGACGGACGACAAGGTCGTCACGTACTGCCCGTACCTGGCCGGTTCGGCCTTCGACGGCCCCACCGTCGAGGACCTGCTGCAGATGACCAGCGGCGCGGGCGGCGAGGAGGACTACGAGGACCCGGACGCCCCGGTCAACCGGCTGATGCGGGCGGTCACCGGTCGGGGCACGGTGCTGGACGCGGTGCGGTCGGTGCGGCCGGAGACCCGGCCCGGCACCCGGTTCAACTACTCCACCATCGACAGTCAGGTGCTGGGCTGGGTCCTGGAGGCCGCCACCGGCCGGAGCCTGGCGCGCTACGCCGCCGAACGGCTCTGGCAGCCGATCGGCGCCGAGTTCGACGCGTACTACGCGCTCTCCCGCAGCGCCCCGCGCACCGCCGTCGGCGGCGGCTCGTTCAACGCCACGGTCCGCGACCTGGCCCGGTTCGGCCTGCTGATGGCCCGGGGCGGCCGGGCCGGCGGGCGGCAGGTGGTCCCCGAGCCGTGGGTGGAGCGCAGCCGGGGCACCGGGCTGCCGCACCTGGAGGTCGGCGCGCTGGGCGAGGGCTGGCCCGGGGGCTACGGGTACGCCAACCAGTGGTGGACGCTCGGCGGGCCGAACCGCGCGTTCACCGGGCTCGGCATCCACGGCCAGTACCTCTGGATCGACCCGGTGGCGGACGTGGTGGTGGTGAAGACCAGCGCCTGGCCGGTCGCCGACGACCCCGAGCTGGACGGCGAGACCGCGACGGCGCTCACCGCGCTGGTCGAACGGCTGGCGGCGGACGGGTAGCCGGCGCCCGGGGCGGGTCCGGACGGGCCCGGTCGCACCCGAGCCCGCCCCTAGGATGTGGGCATGACGGATCCCAGCACCCCGGCCCCCCGCACCGTCGGAGCCAGGCGGGGGCGCCCGCCGCTCAGCACCCTCAGCCGGGAGCGGATCCTGGACGCGGCGATGACCGTCCTGGAGTCGGAGGGCCCCGAGGCCCTGACGCTGCGTCGGCTCGGCGCCGACCTGGGGTCCAACCACACGGCGGTGCTGCGCTACTTCTCCGGCAAGGACGAGATCCTGCTCGGCCTCGCCGAGCGGCTGATCGCCGAGGCGGTCGACGGCTTCGAGCCCGGCCCCACCTGGCGGGAGACGCTGACCACCCTGGCCCGCCGGGTACGCCGGGCCTGTCTGGCGCACCCGGCGCTGGCCGTCCTGGTCGCCTCCCGGGTCTCCCGGCGGGACGCCGAGTTCCGCGGGGCGGATCTGGTGATCGGGGCCCTGCTGGAGGCCGGCTTCGGCCCCCGGGAGTCCGCGCGCTACTACCGGGCGCTGGTCGACGTCACGCTGGCGATGAGCTCCTTCGAGGCGGCCTCGGCCGTCCTGGACAGCGCCGACCGGGAGGGCGACCGGAGCGCGTGGGGCCGGGAGTACCTGGCCGCCTCCCCCCGGAAGTACCCGCGACTCGCCTTGGTGGCACCGCACTTGGCCCAGGCGGACGAGGACGATCAGTTCGAGTTCGTGATGGGGCTGCTGCTCGACGCGGTCGAGGCGCGCTCCGCCACCGACTGACCGCCACCGGGCCCGCGCGCCACCCGCCACCACGGCGGGCGGCGGCGGGCCGGAAGGGGCCGGGGAGCTGACCGGGGGTCAGCACGGGTCGGTTCAGGCGGGGGCGGGCAGGTCCCGCTCGTAGTGGACGAAGTGATCCGCCGGGACGAAGGTGTCGTAGAGGCGGCGGGCCGGGTTGTCGTGGGCGGTGAGCCAGTGGACGCGCGCCCAGCCGCGCTCGGCGGCGAGGTCGAAGAGGTCCTGGAGGAGCAGGCGCCCCGCCCCCGCTCCCCGGTGGGCGGGGTCGACGAAGAGGTCCTCCAGGTAGCAGACCCGGCCGGCGAGCCAGGTGCTGTGGTGGAGCACGCTGTTGGTGATGCCGATCACCGTCCCGTCCTGCTCCGCCACCCGGCCGAGCAGCGGCTCGGCCGGGTCGAGCAGCCGTCGCCAGGTGGTGTCGGCGACCCCGGCCGGCACGGTGGACTCGTAGAAGGCGAGGTAGCCGTCCCAGAGCCGGCGCCAGGCCGCCTCGTCGTTCGCGGAGAGGTCCCGGACGGTGATCGCGGGGGTTTCGGACATCGGAGCTCCAGGCGGGAGGGATCGGGAGGCCGGGGCGGGGCGTCCCCGCCGCCGCGTTGACGGCCCGTCAGTGCGCTTCATGATCGCAGGCGCGGGGCGCTGCGGTCCGTTCGGGTGGACACCGGCCGCGTACCGCCCCGGCTCCCGTCCCTGCACCGCCGGCCGACGAACCGTCAGGCCCGCCCGGACGACCGGCCGGTGGAGGGGCGCTGGGCACCTCCCGTCCGGTCGCCTACAGTGAGCCGGGAAGGGGAGGTCTCGGTGAGCACACGGGTGGCGGGGGACGCGACGGGCCGACGTGCCCGTCCGCGCGCGTCGTCCGGGCTTCCGTCCGGGCTTCCGTCCGGGCTTCCGACCGCACTGCTCGCCCTCTGGGCGCTGCTCCTGGTGCTGCTCGGTGCGGCCCCTGCCGCGCAGGCCGCGGTGGCCGCCGGCCCGGCCGCGGCGCCGTCCGCCTCACCCGCGGCCGTCCCGCTCCGCACCGGCCCCGCCCGGGCCGAGGTGCGGCGGGGCACGGACCGCACCGCCCCCGACAGCACGCTGCGGCGGGCCGCCGCGACCGAGCCGGCCACCCGCCCGCCGTTCCTGCCCGTCGCCGTGCTCCCGCCCGTCCCGGCCGCCGCCCCGTCCGTCGGGTCGGCGACGTTCGTGCCCGGCGCCGTCCGGGAGCGGGCGCCCCCGCGCGACGCCCACCACCCGCGAGAGACCCGGGGTCCTCCCTCCGACCGGAGCAACTGACGTCCCACGCGCCCGCCGTCCGGGAGCTGCGGCCTGCCCGCAGCCGGCCCGTGAGGGCCCGCCACCCGGTGGCGGACTCCTCCGGCGGCGCGCCGTCCCCTTGCGTCCGCCCGCCCCCGGGTCCGGCGCGTCCGCCTGCGGACGTGCCCGGCCTGCGGGCCACCCGTGGAGTACCCGTGTCCTCTCGCCGTTCCCGCCGCGCCACCCGCTGGCGCGCCCTGCTCGCCCTCGCCGTCGTCGCCCTCTCCCTCTACGCCGCGCTGACCACGCCCGCCCGCCTCGGACTCGACCTGCGCGGCGGGACCCGGATCGTCCTGGAGACCCGGGACTCGCCGCTGGCCGGTGCCGACGCCGAGGCCACCGACCGCACGCTGGAGGTGCTCCGCCGCCGGGTCGACGGCCTCGGCGTGGCCGAGCCCTCGCTGGCCCGCTCCGGCGAACGCCGCATCGTGGTCGAGCTGCCCGGCCTCCAGGACCCGCGGCAGGCCGCCGAGGTCATCGGCCGCACCGCCCAGCTCGCCTTCCACCCCGTCACCGGGACCACCGACGGGCCCGCACCGGCCCAGGGCCTCGCGGCCGCCCCCTCGGACGGCTCGCGCGAACTGCCCGACCCCGACGCGCCCGGCCGGTACCTGCGGCTGGGCCCGCCGGCCCTGACCGGCGAGGGCGTCAAGGACGCCCGGGCCTCGCTGGACACCCAGTCCGGCCGGGGCTGGAGCGTCGACCTCTCCTTCCGGAGCGCGGCCGGCGACGCCTGGGCGGGGCTCACCGGAGCGGCGGCGTGCGCCGCCCCGGCCGACCCGGCCCGCCGGGTGGCCATCGTGCTGGACGACCGGATCGTCTCCGCCCCCGGGATGCAGAGCGGCGTGCCCTGCGGCCAGGGCATCACCGGCGGCACCACCCAGATCACCGGCGGCTTCTCGGCCGGTGAGGCCCGCGACCTCGCCGCCCTGGTGCAGGGCGGCGCCCTGCCCGTGCCGGTGACGGTGATCGAGCAGAGCACCGTCGGCCCCACTCTCGGGGCGGAGGCGATCCGGGCCAGCGCCTGGGCCGCCGTGATCGGCCTGGCCTGCACGGCGGCCTTCGTGATCGCGGTCTACCGGCTGCTCGGCCTGCTGGCCACCGTCGCGCTGGTGCTCTACGGGCTGATCTCGTACGCGGCCGTGGTCTCCCTCGGGGCGACCCTCACGCTTCCCGGACTGGCCGGGTTCGTGCTCGCCATCGGCATCGCGGTCGACGCCAACGTGCTGGTCTTCGAACGGGCCCGGGAGGAGTACACCAAACCCGGCGCGGTGCTCCGGGGCGGGCAGCGCGACCTGCGGCGCCCGCTGGCCACCGGCTTCGCCAAGGCCTGGAGCGCGGTGGCGGACTCGAACGTCACCACGCTGCTGGCCGCCGGGCTGCTCTTCGCGTTCGCCACCGGGCCGGTCAAGGGCTTCGGGGTGACGCTCTCGATCGGCGTGCTGGCCTCGATGGTGTCGGCCATGGTGATCACCCGGCTGCTCGCCGAGTGGGCGGTCCGCCGCCCGGCCGTGGCCCGGCGCCCCGCCGTGACCGGCATGGCGACCACCGGCCGCCTGCGCACCCGGCTGGCCCGGCGCCCGCCCCGGCTGATGCGCCGTCACCTGCGGCGCTGGCCCGCCCTGTGCGCCGGGCTGGTGCTCCTCGCGCTGGCCGGGATCGGCCTGCGCGGGCTGGACTTCGGCGTCGAGTTCACCGGCGGACGGGTGGCCCAGTACGGCACCGCCCAGCGGGTGGACGCGGACGCCGCCCGCGCGGCCGTGGTGGAGGCCGGCTTCCCGCAGGCGGTGGTGCAGAGCACCGGCGACACCGGCGTGTCCGTCCGGATCAAGGAGACCGGCGACGGGGAGCAGCAGCGCATCCGGGCGGCGCTCACCGAGGTCACCGGTGAACTGTCGGTGGAGCGGGACGAGTTGATCGGCCCGAGCCTGGGCAGCGAGCTGCGGCGGTACGCCCTGATCGCGTTCGGGCTGGCCGTGGCGGCGCAGCTCCTCTACCTCACCGTCAGGTTCCGCTGGACGTACGCGGCGGCGGCCGTCATCGCGATGGTGCAGGACGTGCTGATCGTCCTCGGCCTGTTCGCCTGGCTGGGCCGCCCGGTGGACAGCGTCTTCCTCGCCGCGCTGCTCACCGTGGTCGGATACTCCGTCAACGACACCGTGGTGGTGCTGGACCGGCTGCGCGAACTGCGGCGCACCAGCACCGTGCCGAGCTGGGCCGAGCTCGCCGACCGCGCGGTGGCCCAGACCCTGCCCCGGACGGTGAACACCGGCATGGGCGCGCTGTTCGTCCTGATCGCCCTGGCCTTCCTCGGCGGGGACTCGCTCACCGACTTCTCCGTCGCCCTGCTCGCGGGCGTGCTGGTGGGCACGGCCTCCACCGTGTTCACCGCGATGCCGGTGACGGTCCTGCTCCAGGAGCGGTACCCGAAGCAGCCGCCGGCCGGGCGGCCGACGGGGAAGGCACCGTCCGGGCGGACGGGCGCGGCGTCGGATGCGCGCGACCGCAGCGGCGCGGTGGTCTGAGGACTGCGGCCGGCCCGGTGACACCACCGGGCCGGTCGCGGTGCCGGGGAGGACGGGAACGGGTCACCATGGAGTGCGGGCCCGCGCCGGCGGGGACCCGGCCGTTCGGTTCCCGCCCGTCTGAACGGTCCGCCCGGGGGCAGGCGCATCCAGAACCCGACCAACCGACCGACCAGCCGACCGACCGACCGAGGAGCAGGCCATGACCGTGGACCCCACCGAGCCCGACACCTACTCCACCGACGCCCAGCAGGCACCCGGCCCCGAGGCGCCCGAGGCCGACACCGCCGAACAGCACACCGACCTGCTGCCCCACGAGGACGAGTCCCTCGCCGACCCCGCCCTCACCGAAGCGGCCGAAGGCGACCTCGCCGAGCAGGCCCGGGTCGTCCCCCTCGACCTCGACGAGGACGACCACTCCCGCTGACCCGGCCGCACCGGCCCGTCCGCCCGGCGCCCGCGCGTCGCCATCCGTCCAGCACCTGCCGAGGGAGTCCCCCGCGTGGACCAGCACTTCGACCTCGTCGTGATCGGCTCCGGCTCGGGGAACTCGATCCTCGACGAGCGCTTCGCCGACCTGAAGGCAGCCGTCGTCGAACGCGGCCTCGGCCCGCTCGGCGCCTTCGGCGGCACCTGCCTGAACGCGGGGTGCATCCCGACCAAGATGTTCGTCCACACCGCCGACACCGCCCTCGCGCCGGAGCACGGTGCGGCCCTGGGCCTCGATCTGACGCTGGGTCCGGTGGACTGGAAGGCGGTGCGCGAGCGGGTCTTCGGACGGATCGACCCGATCGCGGCGGCCGGCGAGCGCCACCGGGCCGACGGGACACCGAACGTCACCCTGATCCGGGGCACCGCCCGCTTCACCGGCGAGCGCCGCCTGAGCGTGGAGACCGCCGACGGCCGGCTGGACCTGACGGCCGACCAGGTGGTGGTCGCGACCGGCAGCCGCCCGATCGTCCCCGACATCCCGGGGCTGGACGCCGGGCTGGGCTTCCGCACCAGCGACGACGTGATGCGGATGGAGAGCCTGCCCGGGCACCTGACCGTCCTCGGCGGCGGGGTGGTCGCCGCCGAGCTGGCCCACGTCTTCGCCGCGCTGGGGGTGGAGGTCACGGTGCTGGCCAGGGGCGAGGCGCTGCTCGGCGCCGAGGACGCCGACATCGCCCGCCGGTTCACCGACCTGGCACTCACCCGGTGGGACGTGCGTCTGCGGCACACGCTGGTCGGCGCCCGCCGTGACCGGGGCCGTCTCCGGCTGGACGTCGACGGGCCCGAGGGGCGCTCGACCGTCGTCACCGACGAGCTGCTGGTCGCCACCGGGCGGCGCCCCAACTCCGACCTGGTCGACGCCCGGGCGGGCGGCCTCGCCCTCCACCCCGACGGCCGGATCGCGGTGGACGCCCGGCAGGCCACCTCCGTGCCCGGGGTGTGGGCGCTCGGGGACGTCTCGTCCCCCTTCCAGCTCAAGCACGTCGCGAACCACGAGGCCCGCACCGTCCGGCACAACCTCCTCCACCCGGACGCGCCCCGCCGCACTGACCACCGCCACGTCCCGCACGCCGTCTTCAGCCACCCGGCCGTCGCAGCCGTCGGCCTCACCGAGCAGCAGGCGGAGGCGACCGGGCAGCGCTACGTCACCGCCACCCGCCCCTACTCCTCCACCGCCTACGGCTGGGCCCTGGAGGACACCACCGGCTTCGTCAAACTCCTCGCCGACCCGGCCACCGGCCGGCTCCTCGGCGCCCACATCCTCGGCCCGGACGCCCCCGTCCTCGTCCAACCCCTGGTCCAGGCCGTGTCGTTGGGCACCGACGTGACCACCCTGGCCCACGGCCAGTACTGGATCCACCCCGCCCTGCCCGAGGTCATCGAGAACGCGCTCCTCGACCTGCCCCTCGACGGCTGAGCCCGCCCCGCCGCGAACGCCCGGACGGGGGCGGCACCGCACGCCGCCGTCTCCGTGGTCCGATCCGTAGGTTCCCCCTCCCCGTGGCTCGGCGGCCGCGCGAGGATGGAGGGGTCGGCATTGGCCAGTAGGTCAATCGGTTGACCTACTGGCTCGCGCCCCATGAACAGCTACCAGTGACCCAAGTCCCGAGTATCAGAAATCAGTAGGTCAACCGGTTGACTTCCGGGAAACGGCAGGGCTACGCTCCCGAAACATCCCCACCGGTCAGGTCCGCCGGGCCAGGCGACCCGGTCGCCGCCCCGCCGCCCCGCCGGCTCCGCACCAGGAGCAGAGGATCCACCGCCATGGCTCCCCTTGGCCGGTCCGCACCCCGCGACCGGCGGTCCCCTCCATGGCACCACCACCGGCCCTCCCCCCGGGGCCGGTCGGAGAAGTCCTTCGCCAGCAAGGAAGTGACCCCGTGCAAGGAACCCGAACCACCAGCCGCAGACCACTGATCGTGGCGCTCACCACCACCGCGCTGACGGCCCTGGGCCTGGTGGTCCCGGCCGTCCAGCCCGCGCAGGCCGCCGGCTCGACCGGACCGATCGTCGGGCCCGGCGGCAAGTGCCTGGACGACCCCGGCGCCGTCATCACCAACGGCACCGCGATGAAGCTCTGGGCCTGCAACGGCACGGACGCCCAGAAGTGGACCGTGGGCAGCGACCGCACCGTCCGGGTGTTCGGCACCAAGTGCCTCGACTCGCAGACCTCCCTCAACCCCGGCACCCCCGCGATCATCTGGGACTGCAACGGCACCCGCAGCCAGGAGTGGACGACCGGACCGAACGGCTCCCTGGTCGCCCTCGGCTCCACACTCTGCCTGGACAACGCCAACGGCGTCGTCCAGGACGGCAACCCCATCGTGCTGTGGCACTGCAACGGCACCGGCTCGCAGACCTGGACCCTGCCCGGCTCCTCCACCGTGACCACCCCGCTCGCCGTCAACGCCATCGGCGCCCAGAGCGCCACCCAGGGCGTGGCCACCGGCTTCCGGCCGACCGCCACCGGCGGCACCGGACAGCACCAGTGGACCGCCAGCGGCCTGCCCGCCGGGATGTCGATGAACTACATCAACGGCACGATCCAGGGCGCACCGACCGCCACCGGCTCCTCCACCGTGACCGTCACGGTCACCGACGCCACCGGAGCGACCGCGACCAGGAACTTCACCTGGAACGTCGCGGCGGCCACCACCGCAGCCAAGTACTACCTGGACTGCAACGCGGCCACCAACGGCAACGGCACCGACACCCCGTGGAACTCGCTCGCCAGCGCCAACTCCCGGGTCTTCCAGCCCGGTGAGAGCCTGCTGCTCAAGAAGGGCAGCACCTGCAACGGCCAGCTCGCCCCGAAGGGCAACGGCAGCGCCACCGCTCCGATCACCCTCGGCTCGTACGGTACCGGCACCGCCAAGCCCGTGGTCAACGGCAACGGCATCTCGGACGGCGGCTCGAACCCCACCATCAGCGACTCGACCGTGCGGCTCACCAACCAGAGCCACTGGATCATCGAGAACCTGGAGGTCACCAACGACGCCACCGAGGAGGCGCGCCGCTCGGGCATCAACGTGTACATCACCGACGGCCAGCCGCACGCCGGCATCACCATCCGCAACAACACGGTCCACCACGTCAAGGGCTGGACCACGCGCAACCTGCCCGAGATCTCCGAGGACGAGTACAACGCTCTGACGGCGGCTCAGAAGAAGGAGCGGGACGACACCAACAGCCGGCTCCTGAACAACTTCTACCTCTCCCACGGCATCGGGGTCGACAGCCCGGTCAACGGTGGCTACCTCACCGGCCTGACCATCGTCGACAACACCGTCCGCGACATGAGCGGCGTCGGCATCGGCATCTACGGCGACCAGGCCCACGGCAACGCCAACGCGGTCCGCCACCAGTACACCCACGTCCTGCGGAACACGGTGCGCGACGTCTCCAACGACGCCGTCGTGGTCAGCGTCTCGGACTCCCCGCTGGTCGAGTACAACACCGCCGACCGGCTCGGCGCCGTCGGCTACGGCGTGATCGCGGGCATCTGGGGCTGGGGCGACACCAACCCCACCTTCCAGTACAACGAGGTGTCCAA
Source organism: Kitasatospora sp. NPDC096147 (assembly GCF_044763225.1). Classification (NCBI taxonomy): domain Bacteria; kingdom Bacillati; phylum Actinomycetota; class Actinomycetes; order Kitasatosporales; family Streptomycetaceae; genus Kitasatospora; species Kitasatospora sp. NPDC096147. The sequence goes on from NZ_JBIWFX010000022.1 coordinate 40,328, forward strand.
CATCGTCCGGGTCTCCGACGACAGCACCGCCTGGGACTGCGACGGCGAGATCACCGGCACCTGCACCTACCAGTACAACTACAGCCGCGACAACAACGGCGGCATCATCACCCAGTGCACCGGCTGCGGCGGCAACCAGGCCACCCGGATCGTCTTCCGCTACAACATCGCGGTGAACGACTGCCGGATCCACCAGGTGAAGAGCTCCGGCTACCTGGCCGCCTTCCAGTTCTACAACAACGTGATCGACTGCCGGGGCCGGGACTTCACCTTCGAGCCCACCCTGAAGAACGTCCAGATGACCAACAACGTCTTCCTCGGCAAGGCCGGGGCCACCCTCAACCCGAGCTTCCTCTACCGCAACAACACCTATCTCGGCTTCACCCCGCCCGCCTCCGACCCGCAGGCGTCCACCACCAGCCCGAACTTCGTCGCCCTGCCCGCCGCCACCTCCTCCGGTGTCACCGCCCCCGTCGGCATCGCCAACCTCGGCGGCTACCGCCTCCAGGCCGGCTCTCCCGCCCTCGGCAGCGGCACCCCCGTGACCGGCCAGTTCGGCAGGGACCTCTGGGGCAACTCGGCCCCCGTCACCGCCACCCCCAACCGCGGCGCCTACACCGGCACCGGCCAGTAGCCGCCCCCGGGCCGGCCCGGGGTGGGTCCCGGACCGGCGGATGACCACCGGCGCCGCCGTCCCCGCAGTGCGGGGACGGCGGCGTCCGTCGTGCCCGGACGGGCGAGGAGGACCGGACTGTCCGTGCGCGCCACCGGCCCCCGGTCGGGCATCCCGTGGGGGATGCGGCACGCCGACCCGATCACCCACCCGGGGTGATCCGGCGACAGCCGGGTTTCACGGGGGCACTAGCCGGTCACACGCAGGTCATGGGTAGCTATGTGATCACCGTCCCCGGAACCGTGCCCCAGCCGATGGACCGCGCCGCGCGGGACAGGCTGCTGGCCGTCGTGCGCGGCGCCGACCCGAACCGGGTCGGCGAGCAGGTCCCCGACCTCGACGTGCTGACATTGGACGAGCCGGAGGGGACGTTCGTGCTGCGGCTGGAGGTCGAGGCCCGCGACCGCACCGACGCGGGGTCGGCAGCCTCGGACCTGGCGGCGCGGGCCTTCGAGGCCGCCGGGTACCCGGCGGGGACGATCGCCATCGGCACTCCGGTGGTCACCGGCATCGACGCCGGGTGACGCCCCGTCAGGAGTGCCGGCACGCATCCTTCTGACCGGGCCGGAGGCGCAGGGCCCGCGGACGGCAGGTGCCCGTGCCGGTGCGCAGGCAGACCGGGGTGGGGCATGGCCACCGGCGACGTCCCACCCGTCGGCGCTGTCCGGGCGCCCGGCTGCACCCGTCAGGCGTCGGCCCGGCCCGCCGGATCGAGGCAGGCGGTGACGATCACCTCGATCCGGCTGCCGGCCAGCGCCGGCTGGGCACCGCGTTCGCCGGAGATCCGGTCGCGGACGGCGCGCGCCGTGGCGGCGGCCTGGTGGCCGGGCCGGACCGCGACCCTCACCTCCACGGTCACCGGTTCGGTGTGGCGAAGCCGTACGCCGTCGGCGGCGCCGGGCCGGGAGGTGAGGCGTCGGGTCAGGCGGGGGCTGAGGTAGGCGACGCCGGGGACCTCCGTGACCCATCCGGCGATGGCGGCTTCGAGGCGGCGGCGTTCGTCGGTGGTCATCACAGCTCCTCCGGCTCGGCGAGGAGGTCCCGGACGGTCACGTCGATCCGGCTCAGGGTCAGGCCGAGCCGTTCCGTCGCCGCGTCCGTCACGGCGGAGCGGACCAGGTCGGCGGTGTCGGGCAGCGGGCGGCTGAGGTCGGCGAAGACCTCCACCACGGCCAGCAGCGGGCCGAGCGGGAGGCGGCGGGCGAAGGCGGCCGTGCCGCGCGGCTGCGGTTCGGCGAGCGGCACGATCCGGCAGCTGCCGGCACAGACTCCGGGCAGCGCGTCGACGGCGCCGCGCAGCACGGCCGCCGCGGCCGAGCCGGTGACCCAGTCGTCGCCGACCGGGTCCAGCGGGACGAGCGGGCCGGGGCGCAGCTCGGTCTGGACGGCGGCCATCAGCCGCTCCAGGAAGGCGGGTTCGTTCCCGGGGCGGCGGTCCTCGTCGAGGGCGGCCCGGACGGTCGCCTCCAGGGATCGCCGGGCGTCGAGCGCTCCGGCGCAGTCGGGGCAGTCGCCGTGCCCGGGGGCGGCGCGGTCCTCCTCCCAGACGGTGGCGAGGTCGGCGCCGCAGGGCAGGGTCTCGGCGTCGGCCGTGTCGGGGCCGGGGTCGTCTAGCGCCATGGGGCCATCGCCTCCGTCAACTGTCGGCGGGCACGGAAGATCCGCCCGCGTACTGCCGTCTCGCCGGTGCCGGTCACCTCGGCGATCTCGTCGTAGCTGAGGCCGTGCAGCTCCCGGAGCACCCAGCATGCCCGCTGCTCGGGGGTGAGGGAGGCCAGGGCCCGTTGCAGGTCGCGGACGGAGGCGTGGGCTTCGGCGGCCCGTTCGGGCAGCTCGGCCGGATTGGTCCCGGCCGGCTCCCGGGCGGAGTGCAGGGGGACCTCCGTCCGGCGGGCCCGGAGGGCGTTCAGGCAGCGGTTGGTGACGATGCGGTAGAGCCAGGTGCCGAAGGCCGCGTCGGCGCGGAAGGCGGGCAGGGCACGCCATGCGGCCAGGCAGGCTTCCTGCACCTCGTCCTCGGCGGCCTGGCGGTCGTCCAGCATGCGGGTGGCCAGGGCGAGCATCCTCGGGGTGTGACGGCGCATCAGCTCGGCGAAGGACTCCTGGTCGCCGTCCCCCGCACGGGCGGTCAGGATCTGGTCCGGCAGGGCGGCGAGGGCGGGCCCCGGCGTGGCCGGTGGCAGGGGTGGGCACTCGGGCATGGGGATCCGTCGCTCCGGGAGGTGGTCGCCGTGGCGGGCGGGCGGGGCGACGGTCGCCCCACCCGGGCAAACGCCCCGCGCGGCTAGCGGACACGGGCGGTCGGCGCCTCGTCGTCCGGCTCGTCGTCCTCGTCGGGGAGGTGGACGTCCACGACGTTGATGTTCACCTCCACCACCTGAAGGCCCGTCATGCGCTCCACCGCACCGACGACCTCCTCCCGGACCTCGGCCGCGACGTCGGCGATCGACACCCCGTACTCCACCACCAGGTCGAGGTCGATGGCGGCCTGCTTCTCGCCGACCTCCACCTTGACGCCCCGGGTCACGCTGGAGGACGAGCGCCCGCCCGGGACGCGGTCGCGCACCGCACCGAGCGCGCGGGTGAGGCCGGCGCCGAAGGAGTGGACGCCGTCGACCTCCCGCGCGGCCATCCCGGCGATCTTGCCGACCACCTGGTCGGCGATCGCGGTGCGGCCCCGCTCCCCCGAGCGGGCGGCACCGGACTCCGGGGAGGCGAGGTCCGTGCGTGAGACGGCGGGGTCGGCGGGAGCGGTGGTACGGGGGGTGGTCGCGGTCGTGGGCACGGGTGCCTCCAGAGGTCGTCGTGGCGTCTCGTGCTCTTGGACACCGGAGGCCCCGGGATCCTCACGCGCGGTCGGCGGAAAAAGTCCCGGGGCCGTCAACCGGGCTGCCCGGGGCCGGCTTCACCCGTGCGGGTGCAGACCGGCGCGTGAGGAATCCGCGTCCGCCGGTGTCGAAGAAGGGAAGGACGCGCACCCCGCTCCCGTCCGGACGAGAGAAGAGCTCCGCCATGACCACCGCCCAGCCCGCAGACCGGGCCGACCATGCCGACCACGGCGCAGCCGCTCCCCACGAGCAGTTCCACTGCCGCGTCGAGCGGACCGGCTCCGCCCTGCTGCTGGCCCCTTGCGGCGATCTCGACGCGACCGTTCTCCCTCTCCTCACCGCACCCCTGGAGCTGATCGGCCCGGGCACCGGCCTGGTGCGCCTGGACCTGGCCGGGGTCGGCTTCATGGACTCCAGCGGCGTGAGCCTGCTCATCCGCGCGCACCGGCGGTGCGCCCGTGCGGGCGCCCGGCTGGAGGTCTCCGGCCTGCGCCCCCAGCACCGCCTGCTGCTGAACCTGCTGGGCCACAACCCACCGCTGCCGGCCACCGCCTGACGGACCATCATCGGAGGAGCTCCCGTGTCGCACACCCTCACCGGCCTGCTGGCCGGCCTGGCCCTCGGCTTCGCCGCCGCGTTCGGCGGATTCGCCGCCTTCCTCCTGGTCGCCGTCCTCGGCGCCCTCGGCTACCTGCTGGGCAGGTGGGCAGACGGCGGACCGGGGCCCGCCGAGCTCTGGCACCGGACGGGCCGGCGATGACCGGCCGTCCCGCCCTCCCGGCACCCCGCGTGCGCGGCGGGCTCCGGATCAGCGACCGCGCACTGTCCCGGGTCGTCGCCCAGGCGGCCAAGGACGGCACGCTCCCGGCCACCGGCACTCCCCGGGCCCGGGTACGACGTCGCGGCGCCGAGGCCGAGGCGGACGTCCGGCTCGTCCTGCGCTATCCCGGCCCGCTCGCCGAAGGCGCCGCTGCGGCGGCCGAGTCGGCCGAGCGGCAGTCGCGCGCGCAGGCCGGCCTCCGGCTCCGCCGCACCCGGGTCCTGGTCGCCGCCCTGGACGTGACGGACGCGCCGGCGCCCGCGCAGGCCGGCCGACCACCGGCGCCGGCCAAGGCCGCGCGTGCCGCGCGCCGCTGGACCGCCCGGCGCGTCCCGGCAGCGCTGCTCTCGGCCGTCGGCCTCGCCGCTGCGGTCCTCTGGTGGCTCGCCCGGGTACGGGGCGTCGCCCATCCGCACGGCCTCGATCGGGCCTTCGACGCGCTCGCGACGGCGCGCGCGGGCGACCTGCCCGTGCTGGCCGCCGCTGCGGTGGGCGGGCTCCTCGGCCTCTGGCTGGTCGCCCTGGCCGTCACGGCCGGCAGGCCCGCCGGCTGGCGGATCTCACCCCCGGCCGGTGCACCGCCGGTCGAGGTCGATCGCAGGCTGGTGCAGCGAGAGATCCACCGGGCGCTGGACCTTCCGGCCCGCGTCCGGGTGCACCGACGCGGATCCGTCCGGATCACCGTCCGGTCCGCGCTGCCTCCCGACGCGGTGCGGCAGGCCACCCGGGACGCCTACACCCGCCTGGGCTTCGACGGCGCACCCCGCACCGTCGTCCGAGTGCGCCGCACCACCGATCCAGAGCCCGTCCCGAGCGCGTCCCAGAACCCGGAGGAACGATGAGAGGCACCCTCAACCGCACCGCACTGGCGCTGACCGGACTGGCCCTGCTGGCCCTGTCCGCCTCGGTCCTGCTCGCCGGCGCAGGCCTGCTCCCCGGCGGACGCGGACCGGCCTGGCTGCCCCGCACACCCGACTCCCCCGCCCTGCCCGGCCAGCTCGTCCGGGGCCTCTCGCAGGACCGCGACTGGAACCAGCCGCTGGCCCTCGCGGTCGCCGCCGCCGGGCTGCTGTGCCTGATCCTGCTCCTCGCCCAGCTCGCCTCCCGCAGCCCCTCGAAGCTGCGCCTGCACTCCCCCGACCCGCAACACCCGTCGGACCCGCGCCCCCTCGGCCTGCGCACCGCCGCGCTGGCGGAGGCCGTCCGTGCCCGCGCCCTGCTGGTCCCCGGAGTCGCGGACGCCACCGCCCGGGTGGGTCGGGGACGCCGCCCACGCCTGGACCTGACGGCCCGTCTGACCGGGCGCACCGCCCCGGTGTCCACCGTCGACCCGCTCATCGCGGTGCTCACCGAGGCCCGGCGGAGCAGCGGCGTGCCGCTGCGCCTGCGGCTCCGGCTGGCTCCGGCCGCCCGCGACCGGCGGCACCTGCGCTGAGGCACCGACGGAGCCGCGCGGTCCGGTGGCCCGCGCCGTCAGCGGGCCGCCGCCGTGTCCCGCGACGCGGGCATCGCCGCGAGGAGCCGCCGGGCGGCGTGGCGCGGGCCGGCGGCTCGGACCTCGGCGGCCATGGACCGGTTCGTCCCGCCTCCGGCGGACAGCAGTCCCCGCACTGCCAGGCCGATCGCGGCCCCGCTCGCGGTGTTGGGGTCGAGAACGGCCCCCAGCCCTGCGCGTTCGAGGTCGTGGGCGATCGCGAACTGGTCGCTGGAGAACGGCAGGACGAGGGCCGGGACGCCGACTGCCAGGCACTCGGTGAAGGAGTTGTTCCCGCCGTGGTGGACCATGACGGCGCAGTGGGCGAGCAGCTCCTGTTGGGGTACGGCGTCGGCGATGTGCACCCGCCGGCCACCGGCGGCCTCCAACACCGGGCTCCGTGACAGTTCGGCGGTCCTGGTGCCGGCGGCGACGATCACGGAGGCGTCGGTCCGGGACAGGACGGCTTCCGTGACGGTGCGCAGGACGTCGTGGCGGGCGGAGAGGAAGGTCCCGAAGGCGACCAGCACCAGCGGGCGCCCGCCCGAGGTCAGCCGGTCGACCACGGCCTGCCAGGTCCCGTCCGGGCCCGTAGCGCGGCGCGCGGGCGTGCAGTGGCCGGCGTGGATCGCGGTGGGCCCGCTCGGTGCCGGCGGCAGCTGGGGCAGCCGTGGGTAGTTGAAGACCACCGCGCGGGAGGAGCAGAGCGCGAAGGCCCGGTCGATCACGGGCAGGTGGGGTGCGTGCGTGCGGGCCACCTCGCGGAAGGCGGCGGTGAACGCCCGGTCGTTCTCCGCCACGGCGGTGCGCAGCCCGGCCAGGGCACCGGGCGCCGGACGCAGGGCCTGTGGCCACGCGGTGGGCAGGCCGAAGTAGGCGTCGGGCCGGGTGGGGATGCAGCCGGGGTGCCCGGGGCAGAACGTCGCGTACGGCAGCTCCAGGCAGTGCATCGCGAGGGTGACGGGGTAGCTGAGCTGGTCGACCAGGTACCAGTCGGGCCGGAGCCGGGCGTCGAGGTCGCGGACGGACTCCAGCACGAGGTCGGGGTCGGCCAGCATGTCGGCCGCGCGGTGGCGTGCCTGCGTGAGCAGCGCGGCGATCGCGCCCCGGCCGGTCGCGTCGACGAACTCGCGCAGCCGTGCGGCCTCCTCGGCGGCCTGGACGGTCCGTTCGGCGACGCCGGTGTTCGCGTTGCGGGTGACCGTGAGCTCGGTGAAGCCCAGCCCGTGCCCTTCGGCGAGGTCCGCGAAGGCCGACGCGCACGCGAGGGTCACCTCGGCGCCCTCCTCGCGCAGCGCGGCGCCGAGGGCGCTCAACGGGGCGGCGTGGGAGTGGAACGGCGGGCTGATCACCACGACTCTGGGCACGCGACTCTCCGTGGTCGGCTGCGTCGGCGGGACATCGCCACAGTACCGATTCCCCGGATCGTGCCCCGCAGACGCCGGGCCCGGATCGGCGTGGTCACCCATCCTTCCGGGCGGCCGGCGCCGAACGGAGGGGGACATCCGTCGACGGAAGGACCCCCATGGCCCCGCGCTCCGCGCCCTCCCGCACGGACGGACGGGCAGCACCGGACGTGCTGGCCCGGTGGCGGCTGCACCACGTGGACCCCACCGTGCCCGCGCCCGTCGGCGACGACCTGATGGCGCTGCTGGCGCGCGCGGAGTACGGGCACGGTGGCGGTCCCCGCGACGGTGGGGAGGACGGTCTGCCGGCGGAGGACCTGCTCACCGCACGGTTGCGGCGCAGTGCCCGGAGCGGGATACCGGCCGATCCGTGGTGGCTGGTGCGGGCCGCGCGCGGTGGGCCGCTCCAGCGCGGCGCCCTGACGGAGGCCTGGGCCGTGGCGGTGCGCTCGGGCGCGCGGAGCGAGGCGACCTCGGCGCTGCGCAGCCGCCTGCTGCTGCGGCTCCCGCCGGTGGAACGGGCCCTGCTGCTGGACCTGGCCGAGGAGCAGGCGCTCACACCGCTGACCGCGACGGAGTGCGCGGCTCACGCGCACGGCGAGGACGTGCGGGTCCGGCAGGCCGCGTGGCGCTACCTGTCGGGGGTGCCGGACGGTGCGGATGCCCTTCCGCGGGCGCGCTCGGCCCCCTGCGACCCCGCCGAGGCGCTGCTGCTCGCCGCCGCTTGGGAGCGGGCCGAGCCCGGACACCCCAGAGGCGCGGGCTTCCGGCACGCCGTCGCGGGCCTGCCCGCCGCGCACCCCGCCGGGGTGGTGGTGGCCCAGACCATGCTGCTCGGCAGGCTGGAGGAACCGGGGGCCGGCACCAGCGGCGGGATGAGCGTCCTAGTGGCCGCGCTCGGTGACGCGCTTACCGCGACCGTCCCCGTGTCCCGGGTCCTGACCCTCGCTCCCGCGAGCGGCCGGGACCTGGCGCAGGGCCTGGTGGGCCGGCTGGGTCCGCAGCACTGGCTCCTGCGGGTCCCGCAGTGCGCGGCGGCGGCCGGCGGGTCCGTGACCGGTCCTGACCGGCGGGCCGCGCTCGCCTGGTGGATGACCCGCCTGCTGGGCCTTCCGGGAGCACGCCCCGCGGTGGTGCACGCCCGGTTCGCGGACGACGGCTCGCTCGCCGTGGCGTCCGCGGCCCGGCGCCGCCGGGCACGTCTGGCGTTCACCGCCACCCCCGACCCGCACCGGATGATGACGGAGCGTCACACCGGTGTGCGGGCCCTGTACTCCGAGCCTGCGGCGGCCCTGCGGGAGGACCTGCACCGGGTCTTCGCCGCCGACCTGCTCACCGACCGGTGCGAGCTGCTGGTGACCATCCCGGGCCGGACCGGGACCCGGGAGCTCGCGACCCACTTCCCGCAGCTCGCCCGCTCCGGGACGGCCCGGCCGGTGGTCGCTCCGCCCGAGGGCATCCCTCCGTTCGTCACCGCCGACGGGGACGGGGACCTGGCGGCGGTGCTCCTGCGCAGGCTCTTCGGCGGCGGGGACAGCGGGGACGGCCTCGACCCCGGAACCCTCGGACTGCGGATGTTCCTGTCTGTCGGGCGGCTGCACCCGGTGAAGCAGCAGGACCGGTTGGTCGAGGCGTGGATCGAGGCGGGCCTCCACCACCGGACCACGATGCTCCTGGTGGGCGGATCGGCCTCGGCCGCGACGGCCACCGAGGCGGAGATGCGCGAGCGCATCGCCAAGCTCGTCGCGGGTGAGCCCGCCGCCCGGCGCAACCTCGCCTGCTGGCCGGCCCTGCCGAACCGTCATGTCCGGCTGCTGGAGCGGGCGTTGGCCCAGGGGGCACCGGCGCACCGCACCGTCTACGTCTGTCCGAGCGGCAAGGAGGAGTTCGGCCTGGCCGTCCTGGAGGCCATGGAGGCGGGCCTGACGGCCGCCGGCCCGCAGCGCGGTGGTGTGGGGCACTACATCGACGACGGCGTCAACGGGTTCCTGCTGCCGACCCACTCCACCCCCGCGCTCGCGGCCCGCCTCACGGAGCTCGCCGCGCTGCCCCCGCAGGACCTGGCCCGGGTCGCCTCAGCCGGGCAGCGGACGGTGGCCGGCCGGTTCTCGGCCGCCGCCATGGCGGCCCGGCTCGCCGACGCCTACCACCTCCTGGCGACCGGGCCCGCGCACCGCTGACGGCACCCGCCGGGCGGGCGGCACCGACCGGCCGCGCTCTGGTACGCGCAGTACGACGGCCAGGCCGACACCACCGCGAGCTTCCCGTTCGGCGGCCAGTGGAGCGGACACCGACGCGGGCACCAGTACCTGATCAACCAGAAGGAGACGCACGGCGGCGCCACCGTCACCGTCGACCGCAACGCCTGGGACGCCCCCGTCGCCGTCATCGGCTGACCAGGGACACCGCCCGGGCGGCGGCGGTGGTGGTCGAGCTTCGGTCCGGACACGCCGGAGCGGGGTGCGCGCCGTGGCGTGCACCCCGCTCGATCCGATCGCGCGGCAGGTCTCCGTTACCAGCGGTACCAGCGGCCACGGCTGCCCGAGGCGCCCGTGCCACGGGCCACGAAGCCCACCAGCCAGACCACCAGGACGATGATCGCGACCCACCAGAGGATCTTCACCGCGAAACCGAGGCCGAACAGCAGAAGGGCGAGCAGCAGGACGAGAAGAAGCGGAACCATGATGACCTCCGAAGTCTGTGTCGACAGACCGGCTGCCCCGCCGCAGGCGGACTATTCGTAGGAATGTTCGCCCTGGCGACAGGCGTGCAGTGGGCCGGAGTGGGCAGACGCGAGGGCGGCAGGAGCTTCCGGCCACGATCAGCGCCCCGGGCCGTACGTCGCCCGGGCACGGGCCCCGCCACGGCCACCGTCGGGGCGCCCGTCGCCTCTCCACGGACGACCGGCCGCCGCTGACGCCCAACTGACGAGGAGTCACCGATGCCGAAGCAGGAGAAGGAACCTCGCACGGATCGGCGCCCGGACGGCGGCGTGCCCGCCGACCGCTCGTACGGTGACACCGCCTCCGACCATGCCGAGCCGGCAGCCGCCGGGGACAACGGGCAGCGCCCGGTGCGGCAGGACTACGACGCGACCGCCGAGAGCGCTGCGGCCGAGGGCCCCAGTAGCCCCTACCGCACCCCGCGCGAGGGCGAGCCGCCCGCCGACGACGGCAGCGGCGGTGCCGGCCGCGACCACCGCTGACCGTCCCCGCGCCGGGCACGCGCCCGCCCTTGACGGACCATCAACGACGCCACGGCCGACCCGGCCGGGACCGAGGAGCACCCACACCCATGCGCATCCAGCGACCGCACACCCAGACCCGGTCTGGTGTCCAGCTGCTGAAGGACCGGGTCCCCGACCCGGTGCTCGAACGGACCGCCCGCGCCGCGCTCCGACTGGGCGAGAAGGCGGCCCGGACCGCCCGGCACGGGACGGACCGCGCCGCCGGCCTCGCCCGGGAGGGGGCGCTCCCGACGGCGGACCCGGCCCGGGCGCGGCGCGTGCCGCTGCTGGCCGGGGCAGCCGCCGTCGTGGTGCTCCTGCTGGCCGTCGGCAGGGGCCGGAAGAAGCGCTGAACACGCTCAGCCCCGGGCGCTCCGCCGACCGGCGGAGCGCCCGCCCGCATCCCCGTCCCTGCGAGACCGGCTCCGGAGGAGAACCCTTGAGAGACGTACCGACCCGTGACCAGCCCGCCCACGGCACCTCCGGCGGCTCCGGCGGCCCCGGCCGCGACGAGTCGCCGCAGGAGCAGGCGGACCGGCGCTGGACGGAGATGCTCCAGGAGGTGCGGGTCGCCCAGACCGGCGCCCAGGTGCTGTTCGGCTTCCTGGTCAGCGTCGCCTTCACCCCGCACTTCGAGGACCTGCCGCACTTCGACCGGACCCTCTACGTCGTCACCGTGCTGCTGGGCGCGCTCGCCACCGGCACCCTGATCGCCCCGGTCTCCATCCACCGGATCACCACCGGCCACAACCTCAAGCCCTCGCTGATCCGGATAGCGTCCCGGATGCTCAGCCTCGGCCTGACCCTGCTCGCCCTCACCATCGGGAGCTCGCTGCTCCTGCTGCTGCGCTCCGCCACCGACAACCCGGCGCTCTCCTGGATCCTCGCCGGCCTCGCCCTGGCGTACTTCGCGACGACCTGGCTGGTGCTGCCGCAGGTCCTGCTCCGCCGTCCGGACCGGGCCGGGTACCCGGAGTAACACCCTGCCCGCCGGATCGGCCCGGTGTCCGTCGTGGCCGACGTACGGTGAGGGCATGGAGTCCGAACGCGGGAGGACCAGGCGACCGCCGGGGCTGCGCGAGCGGCTCGGGGCCGAGCTCTTCGCGCGGGTGGCCGGCCCCGACGGGCCGGCCACCCGCGCCCGCATCCACCAGCGGCCCGGGCCACGGTGGTTCGGGCCCGACGACCCGATCCGCACCGTGCACGCCGACGCCTCGATGTTCGTCGGCGGCCTGCGCGCGCTGCTGCTCCAGTCCCTCCACCCGTCGGCGATGGCGGCCGTGGCCGGCCACTCCGGCTACCGCAGCGACCCGTGGGGACGGTTGCAGCGCACCAGCACCTTCCTGGCGGTCACCACCTTCGGCACCGCCGACGACGCCCAGCGCGCGGTCGACCGGGTCCGCGCCGTGCACGAGCGCATCCGGGGCACCACCGCCTCCGGCCGGCCCTACCGGGCGGCCGACCCGCACCTGCTGGGCTGGGTCCACGCCGCCGAGGTCGACAGCTTCCTGCGGGCCCACCGGCTGTACGGGGCAACGGAGTTGGCGCCCGCCGAGTACGACGCGTACGTCGCGAGCACGGCCAGGACCGCCCGCGCCCTAGGAGTCACCCAACCCCCCATGAACCAGCGGGAGTTGGCCGCCTGCCTGGCCGCCTACCGGCCGGAGCTCGGGGCCGGGGCGGACGCGCTCGCGGCGGCCCGGTTCCTGCTCCTCCACCCGCCGGTGCCCCTGCCGGCCCGTCCCGGCTACGGACTGCTCGCGGCCGCTGCGGTCTCCCTGCTGCCCGACTGGGCCCGCGTGGAACTGCGCCTGCCGGTCGTGCCGGTCGTCGAGGCCGCCCTCGTACGACCCGCCGGCCGGGCCGTCACCGGCCTGATCCGCTGGGCGATGGCCCCGCCGCCGCCCGGCACCGTAGCCCCGGGACCGGGACCGGCTGCGTCCGACTGATCCCGGCGGCCTCTCGGCGCGTCAGGCGCCTGGCTGTTCGACCGGAGGGGCGGCCCGCACCATGGCCGGAGGCGTACCGGCCGCTCCTGCTCCCGGGAGCCCCGGACGGGTTTGAATCCGGGCTCAGCGGCCAGGCGATCAGGTGACCGACCAGGTCCGACCCGTCCCCACCGAGAGGTCGTCCCATGTTCACCCTGCAAGGAAAGACCGTCGCCTTCCTGGTCGCCCCCGAGGGCGTCGAGGAGGCAGAACTGACGGAGCCCTGGAAGGCCGTCACCGAGGCCGGCGGGACACCGCGCCTGGTCTCGCTGGAGAGCGGCAAGGTCCAGGCGTTCCACCACCTCGACCGGGGCGACGCCTTCGACGTCGACGACGTGCTCGGCTCGGTCACGGCCGACGACTACGACGCCCTGGTCCTGCCGGGCGGCGTGGCCAACCCCGACGCGCTGCGGCTGGACCGTGCGGCGGTGGACTTCACCCGGGCCTTCTTCCGGGCGGGGAAGCCCGTCGCCGCCATCTGCCACGCTCCGTGGACCCTGATCGAGGCCGACGTGGTGCGCGGACGCACGCTCACCTCCTGGCCGAGCCTGCGCACCGATCTGGCCAACGCCGGAGCCACCTGGGTGGACGAGCCGGTACGGGTGTGCACCGACGGCCCGAACACCCTGGTCACCAGCCGGAAGCCGGATGACCTGCCGGCCTTCGGCGACGCCCTCGTCACGGCCTTCGGCAAGGCCTGACGCTCCGTCGGCCGCCCTGGGCCACGGGCTTCCCGGCCCGGGGCGGTGTCTACGCCGAGACCGCTGCGGCGGCTCCCCGGAAGGTGCGGCGGTAGGCCACCGGGGAGACGCCGATGGCGGCGTGCAGGTGCTCGCGCAGCGAGGTGCCGGAGGCGAAGCCGACCCGGCCGGCGATGTCGTCGACGGGCAGGTCGGTGGTCTCCAGCAGGTGCTGGGCCCGGTGGACGCGCTGCTGGATGACCCAGCGGCCGGGGCTGGTGCCGACCTCCTCGGTGAAGCGGCGGACGAAGGTGCGCAGGCTCATCCGGGCGTGCCCGGCGAGTTGACGCAGCGTCAGCGGCTCGTGCAGGTTCTCCAGTGCCCACTGCCGGGTCGCCGAGGTGCCGTGCGCCGAGGGCGGCGGCACCGGCTGCTCGATGTACTGCGCCTGCCCGCCGTCCCGCCAGGGCGGCACCACGCAGGCCCGGGCCACCTGGTTGGCGACGGCACTGCCGTGGTCGCGGCGGACGAGGTGCAGGCAGACGTCGACGCCGGAGGCGGCTCCGGCCGAGGTGAGCACATCGCCGTCGTCCACGAAGAGCACGTTGGGGTCGAGCGCGACCGCCGGGTGCCAGTCGCGCAGCCGGTCGGCGACGGCCCAGTGGGTGGTGGCGGGGCGGCCGTCCAGGAGGCCGGCGGCGGCCAGTACGAAGGCGGCGGTGCAGATGGAGACGATCCGGGTGCCGGGCCGGACCAGTGCGAGGGCTTCCGCCACGCCCGGTGGCAGCTCGCGGGAGAGGCGGGAGCTGTCGAAGGGCGGCAGCAGCAGGGTGTCCGCCGTGGCGATCACCTCCGGGCCGTGCGGCACCGTCACCGAGAAGTCGGCGTTGGTGGCGACGGGGCCGCCGTCGACGGAGCAGGTCAGGACCTCGTACCGGTCCTGGAGGGCGCCGAAGATCCGGCCGGGGATGCCGAGTTCGAAGGGGTAGACGCCGTCCAGGGCGAGGACGACGACGCGGTGAGCAGCGGCCATGGCACGATCCCGTCGGAAGTTGTCATTCATGCCATGGTACGGGCGAGCCCCGGCGGCGAGGCTGGAGCCATGACGAACACCACCGCACCGAAGCCCCCCACCATGCGCGCCGTCGCCCAGGACACCCACGGCGGCCCCGAGGTCCTGCGGGAGGTCGAGCTGCCCCGGCCGGTGCCCGGCCCGAGCCAGCTGCTGATCGCCGTCCGCGCCGCCGGGGTGAACCCGACCGACTGGAAGCACCGGGCCGGCGGCCTGTTCCTCGACCGGCTGCCGCTGGTCCTCGGCTGGGACGTCTCCGGCGTGGTCGAGGCGGTCGGCTTCGGCGTGACGCTGTTCAAGCCCGGCGACGAGGTCTTCGGGATGCTGCCCTACCCGTACGGGGTCGGCGCGCACGCCGAGTACGTGACCGGGCCCGCTCGGGCCTTCGCGCACAAGCCCGCCGCCCTCGACCACGTCCAGGCCGGCGCGCTGCCGCTCGCCGCGCTGACGGCCCGTCAGGCCCTGGTCGACACCGCCGGGGTGCGCCCCGGCCAGCGCGTGCTGGTGCACGCGGCGGCGGGCGGGGTCGGCCACCTCGCCGTCCAGATCGCCAAGTCCCTGGGCGCGTACGTGATCGGCACCGCCAGCGCCCCCAAGCACGACTTCGTGCGCGGGCTGGGCGCGGACGAGGTGGTCGACTACCGCACCACCGACTTCCGCGAGGCCGTGCGGGACGTGGACGTGGTGCTCGACACCATCTCCGGCGACACCCGGACCCGGTCCCTCGACGTCCTGCGGCCGGGCGGCGTGCTGGTCTCCATCCTGCCGGGCGGCGGCTCGCCCGAGGAGGCGGCCACGGCCGCCGAGCGGCGGATCCGGGTGGAGACCCTGCTGGTCGAGGCCGACCACGCGGGCATGAACGCCATCGCCGACCTGGCGGCCTCCGGCGCGCTCCGCGCCCACGTCGAGGCGGTCTTCCCGCTCGCCGACGCGGCGAAGGCGCACGCCCTGGGCGAGACCGACCGCACCACCGGCAAGATCGTGCTGACCGTGGACTGAGCCACGCCCGGGGCCCGGCCGTCCCCACCACGGCCGGGCCCGACGGGGCCCGCCACCTGCTCGTGTTGCACCGGAAGTTGATGACATGTCAGCATCAATAGCACCAGCAGCACCACGCTTCCGGAAGGAACTGCCATGCTCCGACGCGCCGTTGCCGCCCTCGCCTCCTCCGCCGCCCTCGCCACCGTCCTGGTCGCCGCACCCACCGCCTCCGCCGAACCCAGCCCGGCCGACTGCCCGAAGGGGTACTTCTGCGCCTGGGAGGGCCCGAACCAGACGGGCCGTCAGGTGGTCCGCACGGCGGGCAACTGGAGCGGCTCGGCCTGGTACCAGTCCTACTTCAACAACGGCTACGTCTACCCCGGCGCCGACCACGTCGACCTGCACTACAACTGGCAGGGGCTGCAGGACAGTTTCTGCGTCCACTACAACCCGGGCCCGGGCAACTACAAGGGCACCGTCGCCGCCGGCGTGATCATCACCGGCGTGGTGTGGCGCGGGGAGTGCTGACCCCCGCCTGACGGACCCGCCGACGACCCCTTCCCCGCCGTCCCGCGTGAGGGAGGGGTCGTCGGCTGCCGCGTACGCGCGGACCGGGGGCGACCTTGGCGCCCCTGTCGTGCCGTGGGACATGGGGTCGCCGTCGGCCCTTCCGTCCGCCCCGCCGGCCCGCACAGCCGCGAACGACTTTTCCAGGACGGTCAGTTGACGCCTCTGCCGGTGCCGCGCCGGGCCGTCAGGGCGAGCACGGCGCCGACGGCGAAGGCCGCCGCAGCGATGGCCGCCGACAAGCGCAGGCCGGTCGTGAAGTCCGCCGCGGTGGCAGCGAGGGTGCCGAACAGGGCCACGCCGACCGTGCTGCCGATCTGCCGGGAGACGTTGAACAGGGCGGTGGCGACGCCCGCACCGGCGGGCGGGGCCGCCTCGACCACGGCGGCGACGGCGGCCAGCGCCGTGGTGGTCTGCCCGAGCCCGGTGGCGGCCAGGGCGAAGAGCAGCGCGGGGTAGGGGGTGCCGGGCCCGGCGAGCAGCCATCCCAGGAAGCCGACCGCGCCCAGCAGCAGACCGCCCGCCATCGGGACGTGCGGACCGGTGCGCGCCGCGACGCGGCCGAACAGCGGGGCCGCCAGTAGGCCCGTCCCGGCCGAGGGCAGCAGGGCCAGGCCGGTCTCCAACGCGCCGAGGTGGCGCTCCTGTTGGAACCACAGGGTGGCCAGGAAGAGCATCCCGTAGTAGCCGAAGCTGATCAGCAGACCGATCAGGGTGACGGAGGTGAACGCCCGGGCCCGGAACAGCGAAGGGCGCAGCAGGGGCACCCGCCCGCCCCGGCCGTCCGCCGCGCGGGCCTCCAGGGCACGTTCGACCAGGACGAACGCCAGCAGGGCGGCGGCTCCGCCGCCGAGGGCCGACAGCGTGACGGGGGACGTCCAGCCGCGCGCGCCCGCCTCGTTGAGGCCGCCCGCCACCCCGGCCAGGCCGAGGACGGCGAGCACCTGGCCGACCGGGTCCGCCGTCCGGCGCCCCGGCCGGGCTGCGGTGGACCGGACGTGACGCAGGGTCAGCAGGACGGCGAGCGTCCCGACCGGCAGGTTCAGCCAGAAGACCGCGCGCCAGCCCGCCCCCGCGACGAGCAGGCCGCCGACCGCCGGCCCGGCGCCGAAGGCGACGGCCGCGACCGCGCCCCAGACGGCGACGGCCCGGGCCCGCAGCACCCGTCCGGGGAAGGCGGACCGGAGCAGCACCAGCGAGGCGGGCACCAGCAGCGCCGCCCCGGCGCCCTGGCCGAACCGTCCGGCGATCAGCGCCGCCGAACTCCCCGCCAGGCCGCACGCGGCGGAGGCGGCGGTGAACAGCACCAGCCCGGCGAGGTACACCCGGCGCGGCCCGAACCGGTCGGCGAGACCGCCACCGAGCAGTAGCAGTGCGGCGAAGACGGTGCTGTAGCCGTCGACGATCCACTGGAGCGCGGCCGGGCCGGCGCCGAGCGAGGAGCGGAGGGCGGGGAGCGCGACGTTCACGGCCGTGACGTCCAGCATCACCAGGAAGTAGCCGAGGCTGAGGGCGATCAGCGGTGCCAGGGCGAGCCGGTCGGGCCCGGCGGGCGCTCGCCCTGACGGGACGACCTCCGGGGCCGCGACGCCGATCCAATGCCGGGCCGTGCGGTGTCGGGCGGTCAGGTGCCTGGCGGTCAGGTGCCGGGCGGCGCGGGGAGTCGCTGCGGTGGTCATGGGACGAGCTTCGGCCCCCGATGCTTCGTCGGTCGGCGAAGTGTCGGCGTCGTAGGGTGGGGCCGTGCCCGACTCCAGCCGTGACCAGTCCGCCTCCCCGGCCCGCCCGGCCGACCGGGGAGCGCCGCTGAAGCAGCAGACCGACATCGCCCGGGCCGCCGCCCTGATCGCCGATCCGTCGCGCGCCGTCGTCCTCAAGTGCCTGGCCGACGGCCGCCCGCTGAGCGCCGGTGCGCTGGCCGAGGAGGCCGGGATCGGTGCGGCGACGGCCAGCGCGCACCTGGCCAGGCTCGTCGAGGGCGGGCTCATCACCGTCGAACGGCGCGGACGGAACCGCCTCTTCCGGCTGGCCGGCCCGGACGTGAGCGCCGCCCTGGAGGCCCTCGCCGTGATCGCCCCGCCGCTGCCGATCACCTCGCTCCGGCAGAGCAGCCGCGCCAACGCCCTCCACCGGGCCCGCTCCTGCTACGACCACCTGGCCGGCCGGCTCGGCGTCGCCCTGCTGCACGGCCTGCTGGAGCGCGGGGTGCTGACGGGCCACGACGGCGTGCACCGCCCGAACGAGGCCGCGCACGACCGGCCGTCGGCGGTCGGCCGCGACCTCCGCTACGCCCTCACCCCGGGCGGCCGGGCCACCCTCGCCGCCTTCGGCCTCGACACCGACCGGCTGGCGCCCCGCCGCCCGGCGGTCCGCTACTGCGTGGACTGGAGCGAGCACCGGCACCACCTCGCCGGCGGCCTCGGCGCCGCCCTCGCCACCCACCTGTTCGCCCTGGACTGGGTCCGCTGGGGCACCGGCCCCCGGGTCGTCCACCTCACCGACGCGGGCGCCCTCGGGCTGGAGCGCACCTTCGGGGTCGTGCTGCCGGACGACGGCCCGCCCCGGCGGCCCTGACCACGGGCGTCAGCGGCCTCGGGGAGGGCGTTCCGTCCACAGGAGCCGACCGGCGGCCGGATGCGGACCACTCCTACGCTCGGTGCCACGGTGCCGTCCTGACGGTCCGTCGGCTGCCCCGCCCGTCGACGGCAGGCCTCACGGGGTGTCGGCGCCGGGATCCGGGGCAGGCGGAGCGGCACCGAACGGCCCGTCGAGGTGGAGGTTCCGATGACGATGACCCTGCTGCTGCTCGCACTGCTGGCGTTCATCGCCCTCGCGGCGGTCGAGGCGGCCGTCAGCCCGTACGGGCGCCACCGTGGCGCCCGTCGGCTCGCGCCGGCCGAGACCGACCTCCGGGCCTCCGGTCAACGAGGCTGACTCCTGCCCGGCCGGGCTCCCGGACGGTCATCCCGCCCCACCTCCACCCACGCAACGCGAGTGGCAGATGCGACAGGTGCGGCGGGTGTGGTGCGGCCGAGGACGGGAAGACGCGGTCCACGACCGGACGAGCGGGTCCGGCCGAAGGAGAGGAAGCCGTGGGCCGGGAACCGGGGTCGTACGAGGTGTCCGCCGAGTTCTACGACCTGCTCCAGGCCGAGGACGACAGGCGCCGGGCCGAGCGCCGCTTCGGCCATGCCGCCCGCCGCGCCACCCGGGGCGTCCTGGACGTGGGCGCGGGCAGCGGCATCGTGACCCAAGTACTGCTGGCCGCCTCCGCCGTCCCCGTGCACGCGGTCGAGCCCTCCCCCGCGATGCGCTCCCTGCTGCTGAGCCGGCTGGCCGCCACGCGCGCGGACCGACGCGCCCGGGTCACCGTCCACCCCCACCCGCTCCAGGAAGCGGGGCTGGAACAGGTCGCCGACCTCGCCGTCGCCTCGAACGTCGTCGCCTGCCTGGACCCAACCACCCGGCGCGAGTTCTGGAAGCACGTCGGCACCG
The DNA here is from genome assembly GCF_044763225.1 of Kitasatospora sp. NPDC096147. NCBI lineage: Bacteria > Bacillati > Actinomycetota > Actinomycetes > Kitasatosporales > Streptomycetaceae > Kitasatospora > Kitasatospora sp. NPDC096147. The sequence continues at coordinate 59,538 of NZ_JBIWFX010000022.1, forward strand.
CCCTCACCCCCGGTGGTCTCCTGCTGTTCGACCCCCCTCCGGCTGCACCCCCCGCCGCCCGCGAGCACGTGGGCACCCTCGGCCCGGTCCGGGTCGGCCCGGACCACTACTACGCCGAGCTCCACCAAGGCCCCGGTGACGGCACCGTCCGCACCGAGTTCGCCTACCGCGTCGAACGCGAGGGCCGCGTGCTGCGCCGCGAGCACGAGACCTTCGAGCTCTGGCCGGCCGCCCCCGCGCTGATCGCCGAGGAACTCGCCCTGGCCGGGCTGCGGCCGATCCGGTGGTCCCGGTCCGATCTGGTCGCCGCCCGCCGCGACTGATCCGCACCCCGCACCCCGTACCCCGTACTCCGCCCGCGCGCATTGAGGAGTACGGCACTCAGCAGCCTTTCCCCGTATGACAATTCACTCGCAGGAATTCAGTTCTTGCACTGACCGTTCCCTTCGGCTCTCGTCCGTGCTGACATGTCGGTGCCGGCATTCCGGAAACCCACCCCACGACGAGAGCAGGCAGCAGCATGGCCACATCCACCCTCGCCGCCAGGGCGACCGCCACCGCCCTGGCCGTCTCGGCGCTGCTCGCGGCCGGCGTCAGCCCCGCTCACGCCGAGGCGGGGCAGGACACCATCACCATGCTCAAACAGGAGAAGACCCAGTGGTGTTGGGACGCCTCCGGACTCACGATCGCCAAGTTCCACGGTCTCGGCAGCACCCAGGCGGACTTCTGCAACCGGGCCAATCCGTACTACGGCTGCAACAACCAGCCCGCCACCCTCGAGGACATGGCCCGCGGCTGGAACAGCCTCGGCATGAGCCGCACCGGTTCTGGACTCAGCCGGGCGGCCACGTTCAACGAGGTCTACACCGACGTGAAGGCGGCCCGACCGGTCGGCGCCCGCATCGGGTGGACCTCGGGCGGTGGCCACATGAACGTCGTCTACGGCTTCGACACCTCGAACAACACCATCGCCGTCGCGGACCCGTGGCCGGACACCGCCACCTACACGTGGTGGAACTACGACGACTACGTCAGCAACAGCTCGTTCAAGTGGACCCACTCCCGCATCGGCATCTCCCGGTAAGGCAGGCACATGCACCACGCACCAACCTCCCGGCGCCGCACGGTACTCCGGCTCTCCCGCCTGAGCGCCGTGGTGGCCCTGGGCGCGTCCGTCCTGCTCCCGGGCACGGCCCTCGCGCTCGCTCCGGCGGACCCGCTCCCGGCCGACATCCCGGACTACCGGGCCGCCCTCGACCTGGTGAAGTCGGCGGACGTCCGCGACACCGTCTGCCGCTTCCTCAGCACGCCCCTGCCGCAGGGCGAAGGGGGCGGGACCGGGGCCGTGCAGCCGCTTCCCGAACCGGCCGAACCGTGCGCGGGCATCCCGGCGTTCACCCTCCAGGACCCGCTGGCCCTGAACGAGGTGACGCCCGGCTTCGTCGCGGGCACCGCCCTGCCCGTCGCCACCGAGGCCGTCCGGCTGAGCAGTCTGGTCTCCGCACTGAACGCCCCGGTCAACGGGCGCACCGCCACCGTCCTGCTCGCCCCCACCCGGGGCGGCGGCTGGCACCTGGCGGCCGTCCGCGACGGTGACGCCGACGCCGGGTACGCGGGCAGGGCCGGAGTGGGCAGCCTGGTCTTCACCGAGCCGCAGATCCGTGGCTGGTACCGGCTGAAGCTCACCACCGTCGAACCGCTCAACGACGCGGCCCGGGAGGGCCTCAACGGGCGCCCGTCCGCCTCGCTGAGCGACTACCAGAAGCTGGTCAAGGCCCGCTACGCCGACAAGCGGCCCGGCTCGGAGTACGACACCACGGGCATGTCCAGCGGCTACGGCCCCGCCGCGCGGGAGAGCTCCGCACCCTCGTCCACCACCCTGGTCATGGGCGGCTCGGGGACGGCTCTGGCCCTCGCGGGCGGCGCCTTCGCGGTCCGCCGCCGACGCCGGACCATCGGCTGACCCAGAAGCGAACTCCTCTTCTCCGTAAGGGCTCCGGCCTGACGGAGACGCACCGAGGAGGACCGGCGGCCGGTGGCCCTGCTCGCGCCGGTCCTCCCCGGGGTCTCCTGAGCGGGCGTCAGACGAAGGCGCCGATGCCGGTGGCGGCCCGGCCGACGATGAGGGTGTTGATCTCCCGGGTGCCTTCGTAGGAGTAGAGCGCCTCGGCGTCGGCGACGAAGCGGGCGATGCCGTAGTCCAGCACGATGCCGTTGCCCGCCAGCAGTTCACGGCCCCAGCCGACCGCCTCCCGCATCCGGCTGGTGCAGTACGCCTTGGCCAGTGCGGAGTGCTCGTCCCGGAAGGTGCCGGCGTCCTCCAGCTGCGCCAGCCGCACCACCATGCCCAGGCAGGAGGTGGCGTTGCCGAGCATCCGCACCAGCAGGTCCTGGACCAGCTGGAAGCGGGCGATCGGGCCGCCGAACTGCTCGCGCTCGCGGGTGTAGTCCAGCGCGATCCGGTAGGCGCCGAGCATCACGCCGACCGCCTCCCAGGCCACCCCGCTGCGGGTGTGCCGCAGCACGTCGGCGGTGTCGCGGAAGCCCTCCGCCCGTTGCAGGCGGTCGGCCTCCGGCACCCGGCAGTCGGTGAGCACCACGTCGGCGTTCTCCACGGTGCGCAGCGCCATCTTGTTCTCGATCCGGGTGGCGCTGAAGCCCGGGTTGTCGCCGTGCACGACGAAGCCCAGGACGTGGCCGCTCTCCTCGTCCTTTGCCCAGACCACCACCAGGTCGGCGAAGGTGGCGTTGCCGATCCAGCGCTTGGTGCCGTTGAGCACCCAACTGTCGCCGTCCCGCCGGGCGGTGGTGCGCAGCCCGGCCGCGACGTCGGACCCGCCCTGCGGTTCGGTCAGCGCGAAGGCGCCGATCCGCTCCATCCGGGTCATCGCCGGGAGCCAGCGCTCGCGCTGCTCCGGGGAGCCGCAGCGGGCGATGCTGCCCATGGCCAGACCGGCGTGCACCCCGTAGAAGGTCGCCAGCGAGGCGTCCACCCTGGCCATCTCCAGCGCGATGAACCCGGTCAGCAGGCTGCTGGCCGGCTGCTCCCGGTAGGCGAGGCCGCAGATGTCCAGCTCGGCGTACCGGGGGATCAGATGGTGCGGAAACTCGGCCCGGCCCCACCACGCGTTGGCGTGCGGCGCGACCTCGCTCCGCAGGAACTCGCGGACCCGTCCCAGCACTTCGGCCTCGTCGGCGGACAGCAGGTCCTCGAAACGGTACAGGTCCTCCACCAGGACGGCGTCGGTCATCGGCGTGCTCCTCGGCTCGACGGAACGGGCGGCGGACGGGCGGTGCCGCCCTCGTGCCTCGCCTACCCGCTGCCGATCATCCGACGCGCTCGTCCCGATCATCCGTCCCGCCGGTGCCCGGGTGCCCGGCCGCCGGGGGGGCAGTACGCGCACCCGGTGCTCCGTCAGGGCCGGAGCCTGACGGCCCGTCAGCAGCGGTGGGGTGCGGTTCTTTGACGGGACCGGTAGTGGTCGGTGCGGTCGCTGCCCGCTTCCGGGGGCGTCGGCCCAGGCACCGGGGACCCGCAGCCCCTCGGCGCGCGTTCCCCAGGGTCCACACCGGCGGCACGGTCCGCCCCGCCGTTCGGACGGGAAACGTCCTTCCGATGTCGCTCTTCCCCCGTTCCGGGATCTCCACCGCACGGCGGTCGGGGGCATCGTGGTTCGGACGTGCCCACCGCGAGCGGCGGGCGGTGGGCACAGCACGCCCCGGGGCGCCGGGCCGACCCCGGCCACGGGCCGGCCCGGCGCCCCGGTCGGGGGATCAGTACTTGGTGTACTTGATCCGGTCGTAGCGGGCCGTCAGCGGGGTGCCCGGGTAGGTGAAGGGGTTGAGCCAGCTGTCGACCCCGGTGCCGGGCCACAGGTTGGCCATGATGCGCATCGGCCGGGTGGGCAGGGCGCCGCGCGAGCCGTTCTCCTGGTGGACGAGCCTGCCGTCGACGAACCAGTTGACGGTGCCCTGGTTCCACCACTCGATCGCGTAGTCGTGGTAGCCGGCCGAGGCGTCGAAGCCGAGGTTGATGACGCTCTCGTGGCCGCCGACACCGTTGGTGAAGTAGTTGGTCTGCATCTGGGTGGGGTTCTTGCCGAGGATCTCGACGTCGATCTCGTCCCACGCCTGGTTGTCGCTCGGCCCGGTGTAGGTGAAGAACCCGGTGACGGTGCCGGGGTTCTTCACCGCCTGGAGCCGGGCCTCGAAGCGGCCGTAGGAGAACAGGTCGTTGGAGCGGAACTCCCCGGAGGCGTAGGGCCGGCCCGAGCAGCCGCCCGGGCAGCCGGCTGTGTCGAGGTTCTCACCCATCACGCCGCCGTTGAACCAGACGTGGTCGGCGCGCCAGCCGGCGTTGAACATCCCGCCGTTGGTCCAGCCGTCGGCCTTGTGCCAGCGGCCGGTGTCGAAGGAGTCGAGGTTGTCGGTGAAGCTGCCGCCGATGGCGGCGTTGGCGGCGGGGCTGACCACCGGGCTGACGGTCAGTGCGAGCGCGGCGAGCGGGGCGAGCAGCCAGCGGCGGCTGCGGGAGGTTCGGGTCGGGCTGGTCCGGCGGGGGTGTGCAGGGCTTCGCATGCTCGGCCTCCTGGGGCACGGGTGGGTGGGGGTGGTGCCGGTGGTGCCTGTGGTGCGCCGCGCACGGGCGGCGGTGGGGGCCGCCGCCGCGTCCGCGGAACTCTGGGGTGGGCCGGGAGGACGCCCCGGCCCGGCCGGGCGGGGGGTGCTCCCCACCGGACCGGGGCGTGCTGCTCCGCCGCCCGACGGTGCGTCAGTCGCGCGGCGTCAGCCGGAGGATGATGTACTCGTACGCCTGGCTGTTGGGCGACGGGTTCATGTACGGGTCGCTCTCGCTGGGCCAGCCGGTGAACCGGGTGTCGTTGTACTCGTACCAGGCCGGGCCGTAGAAGACCGGGACCGCGGGCACGTCCTGCGCCATGATCTGCTGCAGGGTGCGCAGCGCGGCCTGCTCGGCCGCCGGGTCGGCGGCGGACTCGAAGGACCGGACCGCGTCGAGCGACTTGTCGGGGCCGTACTTGCTGAAGTTGCCCGCCGCGACCTTGCCGGTCTCCGCGCCCATCCTCGGGTCCAGCACGTACTGGAGGCGCTGGTAGGCGGTGCCGCCCTGGCCCCAGTGGATGGCCGCGTCGTACTTGCCGGTGGTGATGGCGGTGTTCCAGCTGTTGAAGTCGAACGCGCCGTCGGCGTCGACGTCGAAGCCCAGGGCGTTCAGGTCCTTGGCCATCGCCTGGGCCGCGCACCAGTAGTCGGTGAAGGAGTTCGGGTCGATGATCGTGAACTTGATCGTCTTCCCGTCCTTGGTCCACTTCCCGCCGGTCCGGCTCCAGCCGGCCGCGGTGAGCAGCGAGTCGACCGCGGCCGGGTCGGCCTCGGGCTTGAGGTCGTCCTTGAGCGAGGGGTCCAGTGCCTTGGCGTCGTTGGGCAGCAGCAGGCCGCTGGAGGAGGTGGCGGGGAGCGCGTAGTCGGTCTCGCACTGGCTGGCGTACGCCTTGCGGTTCATGCCCGCGCTGATCGCCCGCCGTACCGCCGGGTCGGCCAGTGCGGGGGCGTTGGCGCTCCGGGTGTTGAGGAAGAGGGAGACGGTGTTGGAGGCCGGGAAGTACGGCGCGTCCTTCTGGAAGAGGTGGTGGTGCTGCGGGTTCTTGGCGACGAAGGAGTTCAGCACGTTGGTGACGTTGTTGCCGGCGAGGTCGATCTCGCCGGAGCTGAGTGCCAGGGTGGCCGCGTCGTTGGTGGCGTAGGCGGGGAAGGAGATCCGCTTGACCGTCGGGGTCTCGCGGAACTGCGGGTTGACCTTGAAGGTGACGTTCTGGCCGGTGAACTTCTCCAGCAGGTAGGGGCCGGTGCCGATCAGCTGGTCGGCCGTGATGACGGCGGTGGCCGGGTCCTTGACGGTCGACCAGACGTGCCGGGGCACGATCAGCTGGTTGGCGATGCCGACGAAGTTGGCCTTCTGCGGGCCGTCGAAGGTCATGACCACGGTGTCGGCGTCGGGCGTCTCGATGGCGCTGGGGAGCGGAGCGCCGCCGCCGTTGGCGGCCGGGTTCGCCTTCAGCATCTCGAAGGTGAACTTGACGTCCGCCGAGGAGAACGCCTGACCGTCGCTCCACTTGACGCCGGGTGTCAGGGCCAGCGTCAGCGTCCGGTTCCCGTTCGACCACGCGTGGCTCTGGGCCAGCCACGGGATCGGGTCCTGCTCGGTCAGGGTGTTGAACTGGAACAGCGGCTCCCACACCAGCGAGCGGGCGTTGGCCACCGTCACGAAGGAGTTGCCGTCGAAGGGGTTGTAGTTCTCGGTGAAGGACGGCACCGGGTTGGACTCCACGACCAGGGTGCGGACCTTGGCGCTCGTGGCCGGCCCCGCCCCGGAGCCGGTGCAGGAGGTGATGCCGAGGCCGATCGCCGCGACCAGCGCGGCGGTTCTCCAGGCGGTGGGACGGCTCATGGTGACGTGCTCCTTCTGTGGGTCGACCTGTGGGTCGACGCCGGCGTCGGTGCCGGCGCGGAGGCCCGGCGGGCGCGTGCCGCGCCGGGCGGGGGTTCGAGTGGGGTGTGCGGGACGGACGGGGTGGGGCGCGGGCCGCTACGCGCCGGGGCGCGGCGCGGCGGCCGGGTGGTCCGGGCTCAGCAGCCAGCAGGCCGCGACCTGGTCGGGGCCGGCCGGCAGGGTCGGCGGCGCCTCCCGGGAGCAGACCGGCATCGCGAGCGGGCAGCGCGGGTGGAAGCGGCAGCCGGCCGGCGGGTCGATCAGGCTGGGCGGTGCCCCGCTACCCCGCAGCACCACGGGCCCGCTGCGGTGCGGGTCCGGCGCGGCGCTCAGCAGCAGCCGGGTGTACGGGTGGCTGGGGAGGTCGGTGATCTGCCGGGCCGGCCCGGACTCCACCACCTGCCCCGCGTACATCACCACCACGGTGTCGGCCAGGTAGCGGGCCGAGGCGATGTCGTGGGTGACGTACAGGATCGCCATCCGCTCGCGCTCGCGGAGCTCGTCCAGGAGGTTGAGCACGCCCAGCCGGATCGAGACGTCCAGCATCGAGACCGGCTCGTCCGCGAGCAGCACCCGGGGCCGCACCGCGAGGCCCCGGGCGATGGCGACCCGCTGGCGCTGCCCGCCGGACAGTTCGTGCGGGAAGGCGTCGAGGTAGCGGTCGGCGGGTGTGAGACTGACCCGCTCCAGCAACTCCGCTGCCAACAGGTCGAGTTGACGACCGCTTGCCTGGCGGTGCAGCTTCAGCGGGCGGGCCAGGTGGTGGCGCACGCTGTGCACCCCGTTCAGGGAGGAGAACGGGTCCTGGAGGACCAAGTGCACCTGGCTGGTGTACGCCCGGCGCTCCTTGGCGGTGGTGCCCACCGGCCGTCCGTCCAGCAGCAGTTCACCGGAGGTCGGGGTGATCAGCCCGGTCAGCAGCCGGGACAGCGTGGACTTGCCGGAGCCGGACTCGCCCACCACCGCCGTCACGGTCGCCTCGGGCAGCGCCAGCGAGACGTCCTCGGCGGCGTGCACCACCGCGCGTCCGCGCAGACCCCGGTGCACCGGGAAGTGCTTGGTCAGGCCGCGCGCCTCCAGCGCGGGTGTGCCCGGCCTCTTCGGGCCGTGCACCACGCGGGGTGCGGCCTCCTCGACGGTGCTGGTCACGGGGTGCTCCCGGGGGTTCGGGCCGGTCGGGCCGGGGTTTCGCGGTCAGCGTCGATCAGCCAGCAGGCGGCCGTCCGCTCGCCGTCGGCGGCTGCGGGCGCGGCGGTGGCGGCTGCGGGCGCGGGCGCGGGCGCGGCGGTGGGCGGCTGGTCGACCCGGCAGCGTTCCCGTGCGGACGGGCAGCGCGGGTGGAAGGCGCAGCCGGGCGGGAGTGCGGTCAGGGCCGGTGGCGAGCCGGGGATGCCCTCCATCCGCACCCGCGCGCCGTGCAGCGGGGGGAAGGAGTCCAGCAGCCCGGCCGTGTAGGGGTGGAGGGGGCGCTCGAACAGTGCCCGGGCCGGGCCGCGCTCGACCAGGCGTCCCGCGTACATGATCGCGATGGTGTCGGCGAGTTCGACCAGCAGCGACAGGTCGTGGGTGATGAAGACCACCGCGAAGCCCAACTCGTCCTTCAGGCGCATCAGTTCGGTGAGGATCTCGCGCTGGGTGACGACGTCCAGCGCGGTGGTCGGCTCGTCCATGATGACGATCTCCGGGTCCAGCGCCAGTGCCATGGCGATCATCACCCGCTGCCGCATGCCGCCCGACAGCTCGTGCGGGTGGCTGCGCAGCCGGTCCGCGCTGATGCCCACCATCCGCAGCAACTCGGCCGCCCGCTCGGTGCGCTGAGCAGCGCTCAGCTCGGGGCGGTGCGCCCGCAGTGCGTCGGTCAGCTGGGCGTCGATCCGGGCGACGGGGTTCAGGGCGTGCATCGCGCTCTGGAAGACGACCGAGATCCGGCTCCAGCGCACCCGGCGCAGGGCGGCGGCGTCGGCGTCCAGCAGGTCCAGCGAGCCGTCCCGGCCGTGGAAGCGGACCTCGCCGCCGGTGATCACGCCGGGTGCGCGCAGCAGCCGGGTGAGCGCGTAGGCCAGGGTGGACTTGCCGGAGCCGGACTCACCGGCCAGCCCGAGCACCTCGCCGCGGTGCAGGGTGAGGGTGGCGTCGGTGACGGCGCGCACCGCCTGCTCGCCCAGGCCGTAGTCGACGCACAGTCCGCGCACCTCGAGGATGGGTTCTCCGGTCACGGCTGGACCTCCGCGGTCGTGGGGTTCGTGGTGCGCCCGGCCGGGTGCACGGCCGTGGGCCGCCGGGGCGGGGAGGGCGGGCCGACCGGGAGGGGGTCCGGGGGCTCCGGGCTGCGGAGCACCGGGGTCAGGCCGAGCCGGAAGCGGACTCCGGCGGCCCGGCCCGCGCGGGCCGAGGAGAGACGCGGGTTGGTGATCTCGTCGATGCCGAAGTTGATCAGGGCGAGGGCGATGCCGACCAGGGCCACCGCCAGCGCCGGCGGCAGGTACCACCACCAGTAGCCGTTGATCGCGGCCCCGGACGCCTGGGCCTCGTTGAGCACGGTGCCCCAGGTCACCGAGGCCGGGCTGATCACGCCGAGCCAGGCCAGCGCGGTGTAGGTGCCGATGCCGTAGATCACCGTGAAGATGAACGCCGAGGCCAGGATCGGCAGCAGGTTGGGGACCACCTCGAAGGCGATGATCCGCCAGGTGCGCTCGCCGATGATCTTGGAAGCTTCGACGTAGTCCTGCCCGCGCAGCGCCATCGTCTGGGCCCGCAGCACCCGCGCACCCCAGGCCCAGGCGGTGACCGCGATGACCGAGCCGATCAGCAGCGGGTCCGACGTCTCGGAGGGCGGCAGCGGCTTCATGATCACCATCAGGATCAGCAGGCCGGGCAGCGCCAGGAAGATGTTGGTCAGGGCGGACAGCACCTCGTCCGCCAGGCCGCCCAGGTAGCCGGCCGTGACGCCGACCAGGACCGAGAGCGTGTTGGCGAGCGCACCGGCCAGGAAGGAGATCAGCAGGGTGTCCCGGCCGCCGGCCAGCAGCCGGGAGAACAGGTCGTGCTGCTGCTGGTCGGTGCCCAGCCAGTGCGCGGCGGACGGGGCCGAGGGCAGGCCGCTGGTGCGGTTGGCCTGGAAGTCCGGGGCGTACGGGGCGAGCAGCGGCCCCAGCAGGGCCAGTCCGAGCAGGACCAGCAGCAGCACCAGGCCGGCGGCCACCTTGCGGGAGCGGAGCATCCGGGGCATCGCTCATGCCTCCTTGCGGGCGCGGGGGTCCAGGGCGACGTAGGCGAGGTCCGCGATCAGGTTCACGGCCAGCACGGTGAACACGACGACCAGCAGGACGCCCTGGAGCAGGGGGAAGTCGCCGGTGAGGATCGCCTGGTAGATCTGCCAGCCGACGCCGGGGTAGGTGAAGACGATCTCGGTGACCAGGGAGCCGGTGACCACCAGGCTGATCGACAGGGCGAAGTTGGCGATGGTCGGCAGGATCGCGTTGCGCGCGGCCACCGCCGCCACCTTCCACGGCGGCAGGCCCTTGGCGGCCGCGACCAGGACGTAGTCCTGGTCCATCGTGGTGATCATCAGGTTGCGCATGCCGACCACCCAGCCGGCCAGCGAGGCGAGCACGACGGTCAGCACCGGCAGGACGGCGTGCCCGGCCACGCTGAGGACGAACGGGCCGTTCCACCCCGGCGTCAGGTCGGCGTCCCGGCCGATGTCGTACCCGTTCTGGTAAGGGAGGAGGCCGCCGAAGAAGCCCAGCGTCATCATCACCAGGAACGCCAGGATGAAGTACGGCACCGCCTGGAAGAACGTGGTGGCCGGCAGCAGGGCGTCGAGCACGCCGCTGCGCTTCCACCCGATGACGATGCCGCCCACCGTGCCGACCAGGAAGGCCAGCACGGTCGCGGTGCCCACCAGCCCCAGCGTCCAGGGCAGGCTGTCGCCCAGGATGGTGGCGACCGGCGCGGACTGCGAGGTGGAGACGCCGAGGTCGCCCCGGAGCAGGTGGCCCAGGTAGGTCAGGTACTGCGCGGGCAGGCTCTCGGTGCCCGCGCCGTACTGGGCCTCCAGGGCCCTGATGGCGTCCTGGTCGAGGTTGGCGGAGCGCAGCTTGGACAGCACGTTCTGCAGCGCGCTGCCGGGCAGGAGCCGGGCGAGGAAGAAGTTGGCGGTCACCGCCGCGAAGCCGGCCAGCAGGTAGAAGCCGAGACGGCGCACGATCGTTCGCATCTGCGGGATCTCCTTCAGGCCGTCCGGCGGGCCGGTGCGGGCCGGCCCCGCCGCTGGCGGGGGGTCGGGTGGGGCGGGAGGGCATCGGGTGTGGCGGTCACGGGCGGGGCCTCGGAGCTCGGGCGGCCGGGCGGGCACGGGTGCCTGCGGGGCTGGGGGTCGGTCGGGTGGCGTGTGGTCGGACGGGCGGCGCGGACGGGCAGCCGTCGGACGGATGGGGTGTCGGACGGGCGGCTGTCGGACGGATGGGTGTCGGACGGGCGGAGCGGCGTCCGGTGTCGCCGTCCGGCGGCCGGCGCGTGGTCAGGCGGCGCGCGCCGCCTGACGGCGGGTCGGGGTGGCGGGGTCAGGGCAGCCGGGTCAGTCCGCCGCGGCGGCTGGTCGCGCCGTACCAGTGGGCGCTGTTCTTGGGGGTGCGCCGCTGCGAGGCGAAGTCGACGTAGACCAGGCCGAAGCGCTTGGCGTAGCCGTAGGCCCACTCGAAGTTGTCCATCAGGGACCAGGCGAAGTACCCGGCCACCGGGATCCCCGCCTCGATCGCGTCGTGCACCGCGCCGAGGTGCTGGTGCAGGTAGGCGATGCGGTCGGTGTCGTTGACCGTGCCGTCGGGCGAGACGTAGTCCTCGCAGGCCATCCCGTTCTCGGTGATGACGATCGGCAGGCCCGGGCGCTCGGTGTGGATCCGGTCCAGCAGGTCGCGCAGGCCGGAGGCGTCGATGCTCCAGTTCATCGCGCTGACCTCGCCGGGCGGCTGGTGGAAGGCCACCGCCTCGGCGCCGGACCAGGGGCTGTGCTCACTGCGGCCGTGCGCGTCGCTGCGGACGCCTCCGCCGGCCGAGACCACGGCCGGGGTGTAGTAGTTCAGGCCGAGCTGGTCGATCGGGGCGGCGGCGGCCGCCAGGTCGCCGGGGTGCACCAGGGCGTCCCAGTCCACCAGGTGGCCGGTGTCCGCGAGCAGGTCGTCGTCGTACGCGCCGCGCAGCATCGGGCCGAGGAAGATCCGGTTGCCCACCGCGTCGATCCGCCGGGCGGCGTCGAGGTCCGCCGGGCCCGGGGTGAGCGGGCGGACCTGGTGCAGGTTGAGCGAGACCGAGAGCTCGGCGCCGGGCGGCAGGACGGCGCGCAGGGCGCCCGCCCCGAGGCCGTGCGCCAGGTTGAGGTGGTGGGCCGCGCGCAGGGCGTCGCCGGCGTCGGTGCGGCCCGGGGCGTGCACGCCGGACCCGTAGCCCAGGAACGCCGAGCACCACGGCTCGTTCAGGGTGGTCCAGTGCCGCACCCGGTCGCCGAGCGCCTCGCCCACCAGGAGTGCGTAGTCCGCGAAGCGCTCGGCGGTGGCGCGCTGCGGCCAGCCGCCGGCGTCCTCCAACTCCTGGGGCAGGTCCCAGTGGTAGAGCGTGGCCAGCGGGGTGATCCCGGCCTCCAGCAGTCCGTCCACCAGACGCCGGTAGAAGTCCAGGCCCATCTCCACCGCCGGGCCGCGCCCGGTGGGCTGCACCCGGGGCCAGGACACCGAGAACCGGTAGGCGTTCAGCCCCAGCTCCTTCATCAGCGCGACGTCCTCGCGCCAGCGGTGGTAGTGGTCGGCGGCCACGTCGCCGGTGTCGCCCCGGTGCACCCGGCCGGGCGTGCGGCAGAAGGTGTCCCAGATGGACGCCCCGCGCCCGTCCTGCCGCGCCGCACCCTCGATCTGGTAGGCGGAGGTGGCGCTCCCCCACAGGAAGCCGGCGGGGAAACGGCGGAGCTCCTCGGGCGGGGCGGTGGTGGTGCCGGAGGCGGCCGGTGGGGCCTGGACGAAGGTCATCTTGGGAGCGCTCCCATTCTGGGCACGGCACGGGGCCGCGCCACGACGCCGGGCGGAGCCGGCGGCTGCCGGCACGGAGGGGGTGGGGTGATCGGCACATCGCTGCGCAGTTCTGGAAGCGCTTCCAGTGCCGTGCCGGAAGTTTCAGGCGCGTAAGCCAGGGGTGTCAAGGGCATCAACCGAGCAAATCCCGCAGCAAACTGGAAGCGCTTCCAGCAGCGGACGCACCACGCCGGACGCGGGGCGCCGTGCCCGCCCGGTGCTTCGTGGACTGCCCGCCCCCGCCTCAGTGGGCCTGCGTCGCCTCGGTGGGCCCCGGCCCGACGACGGGGGCCGACTCCCGGACGGTCAACCGGGTCGGCAGCACCAGCGGGCTCGGGTCCCTGCCGTCGAGCACCCCGACCAGCATCCGGGCCATCTCGTGCCCCAGCGCCCGCACCGGCTGGTGCACCGTGGTCAGCGGCGGGCTGGTCAACCGGGCGCTGGCCAGGTCGTCGAACCCGATCACCGCCACGTCCTCCGGCACCCGCCGCCCCCTGCGGCGCAGCGCCCGCAGCGCACCGACCGCCATGTTGTCGGAGGCCGCGAAGACCGCGTCCAGCTGCGGATGCGCATCGAGCAGCTCGTCCATCGCGGCCTCACCGCCCTCGATCTGGAAGTCGCCGCAGGCCACGTCCAGCAGCGGGACCCCGGCCAGCAGCAGGCCCTCGGCGAAGCCCCGCTCCCGGATCGCCGACACCCGCTGATCGGCCTGCCCGGTGATCATCACCGGGTGCCGGCGGCCACTGTCGACGAAGTGCTCGGCCGCCAGCCTGGCCCCGCCCCGGTTGTCGGCGTCCACGTACCAGCGCGGTTCGCCATGCAGCGGCAGACCGCCGAAGACCACCGGCACGCCCGGGTCCGTCCCGAGCGCCGCCAGCGGGTCCCGGCCGTCCAGGGGCATCAGGATGACCCCGTCCGCCCGGCGGGAGCGGACCATCTGCCGCAGCCGCTCGCGGCCCCGCGGGGTGTTGGCCAGCAGCAGGATCAGCTCCAGGTCGGACTCCTCCAGTGCGGTGCTGACCCCCACCACCACCTCCGCGAAGAAGGGATCGGCGAACAGTCCGGGCTCGTCCGTGGATGCGGCCAGCACCACCGCCCCGACCTTCCGGGTGGCCAGCGCCCGGGCCGTCGGGTTCGGCACGTAGCCGAGCTCCCTGACGGCCCGCTCCACCGCCTCCCGCTTGGCCCGGCTGACGTGCGGGACGTTGTTGATCACCCGCGACGCCGCGGTACGCGACACGCCCGCACGCTCCGCCACTTCGTCGAGGGTCGGCATGCGCCTGGGCGACGGCTCCATCGAAACACCTGCTCCTCGGCTGCGCGGGGCTGCGAACACCGCGAATGATCCCACGTCCGCCGCCTCGGGTGTCGCGCGCCCCCGGTGACCGACCCGGCAGATCGCCGGGGGTTTCCGGGAGCGCTTCCGGTCGATCGGTCCGTAGGTGCTCCCCCCTGACCCGCACCGTCCGGCGACCGGACCTCGGTGGCCGACGACGTCCGTCTCGTCCGGTGTCCGACACGGTCCGAGGCGTTCCACCGCGATCTCGGGACCCACGGTCGGCATCCCGGAGAACCCTTGACACCTCCGGAGCGCGCCCACCACCATGAGGGCCCACGGCAGCCTGTGCGGCACAGAACTGGAAGCGCTTCCATGCCCAGTCTCCCTCTCGCTCGGCTTCCGCACGCCTGTCCGGGCCCGGGCCCGGGCCCGGCGACCGCTCTGCGGCGCGCCCGTCCACCGATCCGCCCCTGCCTCGCCGCGCGCTCCCGGGCACGGCGACCGGCCCCACCCGCCACCCCGCACGAAGGAGACCTCCCCCATGCGCCGAGCACGACGACTGCTCACCCCGCTGGCCTGCGCGGTGCTCGCCTCGGGCGCCCTCGGCGGCGGCGCGGCTGCCGCCGGCCAGGGCACTCCCCCGGCCGACCACACCCTCCCCAGGAACACCCGGTTCCACGTCGACCCCGAAGCGGGCGCCGCCCGGCAGGCGGCCGCCGACCTCCGGGCCGGGAAGGTCCAGGACGCCCTGCGGATGGCCCAGTTGGCGAGCTGGCCGCAGGCGATCTGGCTCGACTACGGCACCCCCGCCGAGATCCGGAAGGTCGTCCGGACGACCATGCTGGCCGCCAAGGCCCTCGGGACCGTCCCGGTCTTCGTGCTCTACAACGTGACCGGCCGGGACTGCAGCTTCTACTCCGCCGGCGGCGCCGACAGCCCGGAGGAGTACCGCGCCTGGGTCCAGGGGGTGGCCGACGGCATCGCCGACAGCCGTGCCGCCGTCATCGTCGAACCCGACGGCCTGGCCCTGCTCCCGAAGGACTGCCCCGAAGGCGACCCGGACGGCACCCGCACCGAACAGCGCTACGCCAACATCCGTACCGCCGTCGACCTGATCGAGGCCAAGCCCCGGACGTCCGTCTACCTCGACGGCGGCAGCAGCAACTGGCAGCCGGTCGGCGAACTGGCCGGGCGCCTCCTCAAGGCCGACCTGGCCAAGACCCAGGGCTTCGCCCTGAACGTCTCCAACTACCAACCCACCGACCAGCTCAACCGGTACGCCACCTGGGTCTCCAAGTGCGTCTGGTACGCCACCGAGGGCCCGGCCGAGGCCCGTGGCCGCACCGACGCCTGCGCCAGCCAGTACTACTCACCGGCCGCCCCCAACGACGGCCGGCCCGGCAACGCGGTCGACTTCTTCGACACCTCCACCTGGAGGTGGGTGGACGCCTGGTTCGACAGCACCGTGGGCACTCCCCCGGTCGAGGACCTCACCCACTACGTCCTGGACAACAGCCGCAACGGGAAGGGCGCCTGGATCCCGCCCGCCGGCAAGTACACCGACGCCGAGCCCTGGTGCAACGCCCCCGGCCGCGGCATCGGCGTCCGGCCCACCGCCGACACCGGCCAGCCCCTCGCCGACGCCTACCTCTACGTCAAGACCATCGGCGAGTCCGACGGCACCTGCCACCGGGGCACGGCGGGTCCCGCCGATCCCGAGTACGGCGCCGAGGACCCGGCTGCCGGCGCCTGGTGGCCGGCCTTCGCCCACACCCTGGCCCGGAACGCCAGCCCCGCCCTCACGTTCAACCTCGGGCGCTGAACAACGACTTGACCGGCCATCACCCACCCGGGCGACACCCGGGTGGGCACCGGCCCGTCGGTCGGCTCGTCGACCGCAAGGCCGGATCGCCCGCCCGGTCACCTGATCGGCTGACGCAGAGCTCCATCCGAACCTTCACACACCGGCTCGCACCGCCCGTCCGGGACGTGGTCGGCGCTCTTCTCCTCCGCGCCGAGATCACCCGACACGTCGACGGCCTCCGCCAGAGCCGCCACGACCTTCGGTGGAACATCCCGTAGGAGCCGCAGCCGAGTTGGCGACTCCGGTGGCGGCTCACCCCCCAGCGGGCGAGCCGTCGGCGGCAGCACGGTACCGTCCGGTCCGGTGTGGGAGTCGATGCTGCCCGCGAGGAACTTGCCTGGGCGTCGACCGCCTGCATCGGAGCCGGGCGGTGGCACATCCGGTCTCCCTATGGATCGGCGCAGGGTCGGTCCAGCCATCCGCACTGCTGCGTGAGCCGGTTGACGGGTCATCACACCTGCCGGCGGTCGGGCGGTGACACCACCCAGCGGGCCGACGCTTCCGCACTCGGCGGCCGAGGCGCCGGTCGGGGGGAAGGCCGGGGCGGGCCAGTGGCGCCGCCGCCCGCACCACCACGGTCAGCCGGAGACCCGGAATGTGCAGAGGGAGCAGCCGTCGCAAGTGACGCCGACGGCTTCCTTTCGGAGCCGGGGCTGGAGTTGCCGGGCCCGGGGTGACAGGGCGACCCACTGGCGGCTGGCCTGGGTATTGGGGGTGGTCATGCAGAGCTGGTTGTTGTCGATCGCGGACAGGGTCCAGCGGACGTGGATGAGGGCGGGGTGGAGCAGGACGTCGTGCCAAGGCAGGTCAAGGGCTTCGCCCTTGCGCAGGCCGCTGCAGACGATCAGCTCGATCAGGTCCGCGAACTTCGGGTTCACCCTGCGGCAGTACTGCAGGAAGGTGACCGCCTAGGCGACGGTCCGGATGACGCGCTCCTCCGAGTGGGGCCTGGGGATGACCGTCGGCCTCGCGACGTTGGCCGGCAGGCGGTGGGTGCGCTTGGCCTCCCCCAGAGCGGAGGAGAGGGTGGCGAGGATGCGCCAGAGGGTGGACCGGCCACGGCCGGAGGCGAGTTGGCCACGGGCGTAGGCGGGGAGGTGCTCATAGGCGAGGTCGTCCAGGCGCGCCGCGCCGAGCGCGGGGATGAGGTCCTTGATGACATAGTCGCGGTAGCGCACCCAGGTGGTGGGCTTCTGCCGCAGCTTCTTCGCCGCCAACCAGTCAGTGAGGTACTCGGCCACCGTCTGGTTCGGGTCCGCGTTCACCCCGATCCGCAGGCCGGCCAGTAAACGGCTCAACGCGGTGCGGGCCAAGTCCTCGGTGGCGAAGCCGCCGCCGCGCATTGTGCGGTTGTGCCCGCCCGGTGCGAGCGCGAGGAGCTCGACGGCGAACGCCCAACTCCCGTGGTCGCGTTCGGCGGTAAGGCGGGGGCAGTGAGAGCCGAGCTGGTGGGGCTGTTCGTCGCGACAGCCACAGCGACGGAAGACACGTCCCACACTCCAGTGGGCACGCCTGACGATCACCTTCAGAAACAACTGGAACGACTACCTCCAGCATCCCTCCGATCAAGCCCGCAAAGCGAACAGCCGCGCTCAACGACCGCCGCTCCCCCGCCACCAGCAGCCGCCTATGGCGCTCACTCTCGGCTGGTGATCATCTGTAGATGGCAACCTTCATCCGTGCGGCTCCGCCAGCACCGAGTCAGCGGAGCCAGCGCGGGTCCCTGGTTCTGCGAGGCGCCCCTGGTTGGACGGGCTGGGTACCACGGACGTGCTCTCGCGGTCGTGCAGTTCTCCGAGAACAGCGAGCATCGGGCCTGATGTCGTTGCCGCCGGATAGGCTCACATGCCGAGACTGACAGGGGAGTTACGTGCTCGACTCTGTGCTGACAGCTGATGTCCCGCTCGGCCCGTTCGAGGGCCACCTCGTCCCCGTCTTCTCGGCTAAGGGCAAATCCTCCAAGCTGCACGCTCACCTGCGCTGCCCCCGTTTGCGCGCCGACGGAGCGGTGGCGTCCGAGGCGCCGCTGAACGCCGCGACGATCACCCGGATGTGCTCGGTCTGCGCGCACCGCGGGGACTGGGACCGGCCGGACAGTGGTGTCGGCGTTTTCCTGCGTGCGCTCGGCGGCTATTTCGGGCTGCTCTCCAAACTGCAGGAGTACACGGAGGCGAATCCGGACGACGAGGTGACACAGGAGGACGCCGAAGGCGCGGCGAAGGTGCTGCGCACCGAGCCGGTCCCCGAGGACGACGAGACGTACGACCAGGACCGAGAGGCCCGCGATAGTGCGGAACGCCTGCGGGACCTGCTCCTGACCCACTGGCGTGACGCGGCGAACAGCCTTCATCTCGCCGAGTCCGTCGTCGCGGCGTTCCCCTGGCTGACCGACTGGGCGCGGCCGAAGGTGGCATGGAAGAAGGACTACCTCCAGACGCTGCGCGAACGAGCGGGGCTGTTCATCGACGCGGCCGGACTGGTGGAAGCAGCGGCGGCCACGAGCCTGGAAATGCCCGAACTCCCAACGGGCGACGAGGCGTTCCGTGCCATCGGTGACAACAGGGAGATTGCCTGGCGGCTGCGGTCGATGTGGTCCCAGTGGCAGAGCGCGGCGGCGAACGCGTGGGGACTGCCAGGCGACCATCTGGTCACCTATCACGCCGTCGGGGGGATCAATTCACGGCGCAAGGGGTACGACGAGGCCCGCCGTGCGGCAGACCGGCTCCTCGCCTCCTGGGAGGAGTCGGCACGCCAGGCCGCGCGCACGGCGGACACGACGGCGATGGTGACGCTGACCGCACAACTCCAGGAACCCGAGGAGGAGGACACCTACGCGCAGCGCCGGCATGAGCGGGGCCTGCTGGGCGGCCTCGACAGGTGGACGGTCGGTGTCCTGCTCACCCACCTCACCGGTGCCGACTGGGGTCGGCGCCAGCTCACCTTCCGTGCTCCACAGCTGATCGCCGACCAGCTCCTCGCCCGTACAGCGCTCGTGTGCTGCGAGCCAGAGCCTGCCGTCCCCGACGCCACAGCGGCCACCGGCGAGGCGAGTCTCCTGACCCCGGGTGTCTTCGACGACACGGCCGTGCACCAGCGCCTCCCCCTCACCGCAGAGCACCTGCGGCTACTGCGTACCGCGCCCGGCTCCGAGGACCAGCTGTACACGGTGTTCTCCACCGACACCGGGACCGAGGTCCTGCCCTTCAAGGAGTTGGAGAGGCGTGCGGCCCGTGGCTGGCGAGGCGTCCTCGTCGCCAGCTCCGCCGACCTGCCCGCTTCCCTGATCGACCCATGGTCGAAGGAGATCGGCGAGCGCCCCGAAGACCTCTCGACCAGGTGGCGGGATCGGATGCGTGAAGCCGACGACCCGTTGTTCGGCGAGCGGCTCGGCCTGGCCGCCGGCGCAGAGCGCGCCGCCTGGCTGGTCTTCAGCGACCGCCCTTGGGCGCGCGAGTTCAACCTGCGGCTGCTCGCGGTGGCCCGCGGGGTCCCGGACCTGCGAAGTCTGGACCCCGGGTACGACCGTGCCGGACGCTCGCAGAGCCTGCCCAGCCCGGTGTGGCACGGACTCCTCGCCCACGGCCAGGACTTGGACCTCGAGCCCTTCGAAGCACCCAACGACAGCACTTGGAAGCGCAGCGGGAGCGGCATCCCGCTGGGTGTCCTCGCGCAGGTCCAGATCTACACGGTCAACGCCGACCCCCGCTACCGGGGCAAGGGGCACTCGCCGTTCTGCTCCCATGTCCGCGAGCGCGGCGTCGTCGCGAACGACGACCTGCTCACCATCGCCGACCTGCTCGGTGACACGAAGTTCGACTGGTGCAGCAAGTGCTGGGGCTACACGGTCCGCCGCCTCACGGACACCCAACTCGCCCACTACCGTGCCGCCCACCGGCTCCACGACATCGCGCGGCAACTGGATCCCGGCCGGGGTGGGTACGACCCCAACCGTCTCGGCGAGTTGGTGGAGCAACTCGTGGAGCTCGAGAAGTGGGACCCCGACGCCGACGACCGCACCTTCAGCGAGGACTCCAGCCGGTGGCGCCAAGTCGTCCGCGAGCTGCTGCTCCGAGCCAGGTCCGCCCGACCGGACCAGCCCTGACCCTCCCCCGCCCTGCAGCTTGACGAGGTACCTACTTCACCCACAGGACCATGTAGCGTTTGAGGACATCACGCCCCATCGCCAACTCCTCGTTTTCTCAATTGAGTTGGGCGTTTCCCCGGCGCAGTCACGCCAGCTCGTCGCTCTCCCGGTCCCGGTGCCACCGGTATGCCGGGCCAGCCACACCCACGTCGAGAGCGTGGTCTCGTTGACCCCCAGCTCCCTCGCGACCTTCTCCGCCACGACTCCGAACTTCACATTCATTCACGGCCTCTACGCTACGAGGCGAAGGTCACAGCCGCGAAGGGCAGGTTGTAAACGAACGTCCCAAGCATCGTCGCTGCCAAGCACCTGCGGGACTACGAATGGGTTGCTCAGCTCATAATTGGAGTCAGTGCCGAGCGACCCGGCGCATCGTACCCGCCCCGGGTACACTCACCGCGATCGGAGATCATCGTGAAGAACAGCGCGTTGTGGCGAGTGGTCGACAACGAGAGTGGTGCCCAGTCCATCGTCAGCACACCCTCCGAGGCGGTCGCGTTCGTCAACAGCCGGTTCGACACCGATGACGACGAGGAGCCGTTCAGCATCACCGAGGTCGGCCCTCTCCTTCCGAAGCCGCTCGGGGTCATCACCGCATGGGCCGCCAAGAAGGACGGCGAGCGAACCGATGGGCGTACTGCGCCGATCACCATCAGGCCGGTTGTGACGGCTAGCGCCATCGAGTGCGATGACGTCGTGCTCTGGGACGATGTGTATGTGTCATGGGAGCACGACATGTACACGGTTGAGGCTCCGGATGCCGCCGAGTCCAGTGAGGCATACAGCGCAGCCGAGTTGAGCGAGATCCTTGACGAGTACGCCGGCGACTACGAGCACGCGCCTGAAGAACCTGACAGCCATAGCTGGCCGAAGCTAAGAGAGTTGATCCCCTACGGGGCCCAGCAGTGTGCCAAGCAGTTCGGGCACCTTGACGATGACGCCCTGCTGTGGCTGGCTGCCACACGCATCACGCTCGCCGTATGGCGCAACACACCCGTCGAGAACTGGCATGCCGGTACTAGTCCGCTCCACGACGGCACGATGATGCGGATCAACGTGGCAACCACCCGACTCGTGCGCTCGATGCTGTCCTTCGACCATGTCGACTGGATCGCCGTGGGTCTCGCGATCGTCAACCCGTCTCGGGTTCTACCGACCGGGCAGTCCGTGCTCGAGCTCGGGCTGGCCTGCCACAACACTGACGACCCGGCACACGAGGTTGATCCGCGAGAAGAACTCGCGGAGATGACACAGGCTGCGATCTCATGGGGGCGAAGGTACCGCCTTCATGAGAAGGAGTTCGGCCTGCGAACCCTGATCGAATTCTTCTGCGCGTCCGACAACGGCTGGTTCGGAGCTCCCAGTTGGGGGCGCATCGTCGATCGTTTTCTTAAGGCTGTCGACGACCGGGAGAATGCGCACTGGCGCCTGCACCGGGACGAGCCTTGGTTCGATGAGTGGTTCACCAACCGCCCGGCCGACATTGCGGACACCACGGAATTTCGTCGGCTGCTCCTCACCGGGCCCGACCTGCTGTCCGAGGAGGCCGCCGAATGGTGCGTGGACGGTTCCATCGGCTACGTCTGCCGGGACGACCACGTGAACGACTGCTGGCGGTGCGGTGTCCCGCTGGCAACCGAGTCCCCCAGCGAGTGAACGTGGGCACCAGCGTAGGAACGTACGAACCTCTGGCGGGCCAGAACCTCGGATCTGCTCGTCTAGGCACTGTCCGGCGGATCGGCTCTGATCCATAGGCGGAGCGAGGCAACGGGTGACGTCCCGCGGAAGACGTAGGCCCGTTGTGGTAGCGGGTAGCGACCACGCGGAAGGTCTTTAGCCGGTCGTTGGTGTACTCGACTTCGTTGCGGCGCCGGCAGGTGTCCGCGTCGAAGGCGGGTGGCCGGCCTCTTATGCGGCTGCGGCGCTGGCGGTTCGCCCTCTGGGGCCGCCGCAGCGCCAGCTGCCCGGCCGCGCAGTTCAGGGCACCACGAAGGCGACGCTGTGCTTGGCCCGAGTGACCGCGACGTACAGCTTCTCGCGGCTGCCGGCTTCGGCGGGGTTGCGGGTCCGCAAGTATTTGATCATGGGCTTGGTGGGGAAGAGCAGGATGCGTTCGAAGGTGCTGCCCTTCGACAGCCCGATGTTCATCGCGGCCAGCCCAAGTGTGTCGGCGCGCTTGTCGTAGCGCAGTACCGTCGGCGAGTACCGGCTGACGTACTCGTGTACCTCGTGGGGCCTGATCTCGAAGATCCCGTCGTGGTTGGTGATCTCGGTGTTCTTCGAGACCGTCGGCTCGAGTTCCGGGAACAGGCCGTCGGCGAAGTCGCAGATCTGCTGGTTGCAGCGGTAGCTCTCGGAGCGTGTTTCCAAGGCACAGTAGTCGGTTCGTCTCTTCAGCCAGTCGACGATGCCGCCGCCCTTGTACGCCTTGTTCTTGGTCGAGTTGTTGGTCGCGTAGGTGAACTGCCGAGGGTCGCCGACCAAGGTGACGCCGATCGGCGACCGGAACAGCAGGTCCAGCAGTTCGAGGTCGTGGCCGACAAGGTCTTGGACCTCGTCAATGTAGATGTGGTCGAACATGGCTGCGAGGCGTGCGATGACCTTGCCGCCGGTGGCGGTGTTCGCTCGGATGGCGAAGTCCGAGAGGCTGTCACGGAACATGTCGTGGCGACGGTCCATGTAGAACTGCCGCGGTTTGGTCCGCGGTACGTACCGGGGGCGGGCCGCCACGAAGTCCAGGCCGCGGATCAGTCCCACTTCGTCGAGGACGGCTACCTGGTAGGGCCGGGCGCACTCGTTGAGCAGGAATGTGAACCAGCCCATTGTGGTGACGTGGGCGGGCAGAGTGCCGGCCGCGGTGCTAAGCCGGTCGGTGATCTGGCTCAGGTTCTCGGTGGTGTACGTGGTCACCAGGACGCGTTTCGTCCGGTCCGCCAGGACGCTGTCCACGATCTGCTGGGTCTTGCGCGAACCGGCGGCCGCGATCACCGCGAGGTTGTCAGGCGACGGCGTCACGGATGTACTCCGGCATGGTGATGGTTTCGCCGTCGAAGACGGCCAGGGCCACCGTCGTCTTGTTGTTCTTCATGTAGTCCAGCAGGTTCTGCGAGCTACTGAAGGTCGTTCCGAGCACCCGGTTCAACACGGCGAGGTTGTTGGCCTTGAGGAGCTGCGGCTCCAGCGTCTCGAAAGCCTCGCCCTCGCCGACACAGACCTTGATGTTCGGTTTGCTCGTGTAGGCGGCGTACTTTGCCCGCACGACGACTGCGTCCTTGCCGTCGTTGTCGGTCACCACAGCCACCTGGTTCCGGGGCAGGAGGGCGGCGATGTCGAGGAACCGCTTGAACGACAGGCCGCGGATGTTGATGACGTCGACGCCGTCCTCGCTCGGCAGACAGCCGTGCCTGTCCAGGTAGGCGCGCTGCACCACCAGTTCGTCGGAGGGGCCCTCTACCAGGATCGACCGGCGGGCGAGGACCACGCGCAGGGTGTCGTAGCCGGAGAGCTTCCTGAAGTAGTCCCGGGTCTCGGAGGACAGCTGGTCGAGCCGGAACCCGCCGTCGGCCGTCAACAGGACCAGGTTGTCCAGGCCGAGCTTGTTCAGGACGAACGAGCTGTGGGTCGTGATGAAGAGCTGCTTGCCGGCGCACTTGTCGCCGATCTTCTTCACCAGCCTGCCGAGGTTCGGAAAGGACAGGTGGTTCTCCGGCTCCTCTACGAGCAGGATGTGGGAATCGGCGACCTGCTTGTTGAGCGCGAGCAGGATCTTCAATGTGCTCTGCTCGCCCTTACCCACGTACTGAAACGGCAATTCGTCCAGGTGAGGGACCAGGCTGTTCTCCCAACTGGCCCTGTGTGAAAGGTCGATGCCGAGAGTCAACTCCCGATCGCTGACCTCCCTCGGAGCGCCCCGCAGTTCCTCGTTGATCTTGCGGATCGCATCGTCGTCGGCGAACCCCTGCTGAAGGTTGCGGTACGCCCGGGTGAGCCCGACCCGCTGGCCGGCTTCCAGGTTCTGGCTGATGATGCGGTTGAGATAGTAATCGACGCCGCTCTGGAGCTGGATGTTCGACGCGTCGATCAAGGAGGCAGTGGCCGGCACGCTGCGGAAGGTGATGGGGTTCCCGGAGAACCCCATCCAGTCCACCCGGTAGTACTCGGTGGGAATCAGCTGCACCTGACTGGGGTCCTTGATGAACTCCTCGTACTCCGGCGCGAAATCGGGATTCAGGTATGCCCGGATACGGACCCCGCACCGGTCGGCCCTGCGCAGGTTGTTCGCGCCTCGGAGCACCGCGGACTCGGTTGTGTCCGCAAGGAAGAGGTC
Organism: Kitasatospora sp. NPDC096147; assembly: GCF_044763225.1. NCBI lineage: Bacteria > Bacillati > Actinomycetota > Actinomycetes > Kitasatosporales > Streptomycetaceae > Kitasatospora > Kitasatospora sp. NPDC096147. Next base: position 83,722 of record NZ_JBIWFX010000022.1, read on the forward strand.
GATGATGATCTCCGGCGGCCGGGCGTCGACGGTGCCGCTCCGGAGCATGTGGAGGTAGTCCTTCACCACCCCTTGGTGGAACAGGAAGGGGGACAGCTCCTGGGAGAAGGGTCTGCCTCGGAGTCGATTGGTCAGAGCAAGCCCGATGGCCTCCAGGATCGTCGACTTACCGGCGTCGTTGTCACCCACGAGGATGTTCATCGTGGGATCGAACTCGAGCTCGAAGTTGCGAAACGTCCGGAAGTTGCGAATAGAGATACCGGTAAGCAAGCAGGCGCTCCTCGCCCTTGATTGACACAGACATGCTCGAAACTCGCACAGGCCTGCGGAATCATCCAAGCATGCCGGATCGTAGATCTGCTCGTATGAGTTTCGCGCGGGTCCAGCTGATCCCCTACGTGGACTGGATCGGCTGGACCCTCGCGCTCGGCACCCCGCAGGTGAGGCTCGTCCAGTTCTGACCAGGACGGCCCTGCGGGACCGGCACGCCCACGGACCGTGCCGGTCGCGGCTGCCGCCTTGCCCATCCGGCCCGAACGGCGCCGCGAACGACGTCACCCATCCAAAAGTTCCAACTGCGGGACCAGCAGGAATCCGGTGTACGAGACCCGGTTGACCTACAGTCGAGCGGGCCGCAGAACACCATTGCCCACGAGCGTGGCCACCCAGTGATCTGTCCGCCGCCCACTGGGAGTTGATCGAACCTCTACTGACGACACGGCGCGCCGAGAGCGGGCTCGGCCACCAATGGGCACGCATCGACATCCACGCTCCACCCGGATCTTCGGTGGCCTTCAGCGGATCGGCGACCGTACCGGAGGCCAAGTGCAACCCTGCGGCGTCATGGTGGACACGGATGGTCATCGACGTTGCCCACGGGCAAAGCCGTCTCGCCCTGCTCCGTGGCCTCCCGCAGGGCTCCGACGACCCGGCGTTCCTCCAGTGCAGGCGAACTACCAGGATGCGTGCCTCGACCCCTGGTCGACTCTGTCATGCCCCCGGTTTCCCTGGGCGCATCGCAGCAGCACTGTGTAGCCCACCGTTTCGGCATCGGGGAGCGGAATCCAGTCTTCATGGTCGCTCATGCTCGGCGGGGCGCCATCAGCCTCGCTCGGTCGAGGAGTTCGCGAGCACGGGAGTTGTGGCGGTGCGGAAGTATCGCGGAGATCATGGTGCGAAATCGATCGTCGGCACGACCGGATTGCACATGCGGGAAGTCATTCAGCGCCAGATGCCAGCTCCCTACGGCTTCCTCCAGTCGTCCGGCTTCCAGCAGCCACTCGGCAGCCATCCCTCGGTGGCGGACCCGGGCCCGGCGGTAGACCGCAGGCCGGATCTTCTCGGAGTGCTGCAGTGCGCGGATCGCGCCGTCGCGGTCGCCGAGCTCATAGCTGACCTGAGCGACGTGGTACGCGAGCGAGGAGGGGTCGTAGGAGCCGTGGGCCTTGGCCTTGGACTCGGCCTGCTCCATGGCGATCTCAGCGGAATGGAGCTTGGCGAGCGCACCTGAGCGGTCGCCGGTCTGGGCGAGGGCGTGCGCCTGCTGACCGGCGAGGAAGGCCCGCATGCGAGGCCCGGCCTCGGGCGAGGCAGCTGACGCAGCATCGGCGTATCGCAACGCGGCCTGGCCATGGCCGAGTTCGACGGCCTGGACACTCATGCCCCGCAGGGTGGTGCAGTAGGTGAGGTGGTCGCCTGCGGCCAGCGCCAACTCGAGGGCCTTGGTGTAGTAACTCTGGCCAAGGAGGTCCAGACGCTCGTCCACGGCCATGTAGCCGGTCAGGTAGAGGTGGTCGGCTGCGGCCGAGAGCATCGCCTTACGGACAGCTTCCGTGGCAGTGGCCCTGAGGTAGGGGGCGATGTTGTTGACCATGAACGCCGCCGCCATCGGGCGCGCGGCCCGGCCTCCGAACTGGTCGTCGAGCTCGCTGATCTTCTCCGTCATGGCGATGACGGACTCCACCTCGGCCATGCCGACGCGGGCGTGCGGGTCGGCCTTCAGTTTCTCGAACCGCCCCATGTGGTCCGGCCAGCCGGGAACGGTGAGAGCGACCGAGTACAAGCCCGCCCCGAGCACACCCCTACGTGATGGGTCCATATCCATGCTCCCCAGATCGATCAGTCCCGTCACCGTATCCGTGGACGCGGGTTGCATGTGGGGATGATCGGCGAACCCGGCCTCGAACGCGGTCACCGCCCGGCCCAAGCGCCGGGTCAATACCTCCAGCACCACGTTCTGATACTTCGTCATAGGTCGTGTGCCGGCGAGCCAGTGCGAGACTGCGGACTCGTCGTACTTCAACTTGAACCCGGCCTCGGTGCCGGAGCGGTTGACCGCGCGGGCGAACTCGCCGTTGCTCGACCACCGGCACTCGGCGACCAGCGCCGCCAGCTTGCCGTTGGGTGTCCGTACGCGTGCCACCAGTGCCCCCGGCCGCAGGTTTCAAGGGTTTCAGACGCTCGGCACGTTCCTACCGTATTCACGCCCGGCGCACACCTGTTGACTCATAGTCAGGTCAGCCCGGTCCTCCTCGGTGGGCCGGTCCCCGGCCGCCAACCGCTCGGCGTGCGGCCCGCTGACCTTCCGTCCAGCGCCGAAGGATTCCTCACCATGCCCGTGCACACCGCCTCAACCATGCTGATCCGCGACCCCGCCTCCGTGCCGAAGGCCCGGCGCTGGGTCCGGTCCCAGGTCGCCGGCTGGGGCGTCCAGCTGGATGACGCCACCCTTGATGCCATCGAGGTGGTCACCTCCGAACTGGCCACCAACGCGGTCCGGCACACCGCCGGAGCGATGATCATCCTTGGCGTGCACGCCCACCCGGACCGGCGGCGGCTGCTGGTGGAGGTCCACGACGGCTCCGCCGCCCTCCCCCGACCCCGTGTGGTCGGCCCCGACGACGGGAACGGCCGCGGCCTGTTCCTGGTCAAGCACCTGGCCACCGGCCACGGTGCCGAGCTGACCGAGCGAGGCAAGAAAGTGTGGGCCGAGCTGCAGTTGCCCGAGCAGCCGTTGACGCGCCGTCAGCTACTGGCCCACCCGAGCCGAGCGCTCCGCGCAGTGGTCCACCGCCTCGGTGGCCGGCGTCGCCCGCTGATACACCGCGCCGTGCTCGCCCCAGCGAGCTGACCCACCCCAGACTTCCCGCCCCGGGGCACCCCAGGGCGGGCGACCAGCACCTCACCCGAGGCGCTAGGCAGCACAACCCTGTTCCGTAGAGAGGACGAACTCATGAGCGACCTGACCAACACCGTGACCACCGGTGACGAGGACGACGCCGCGCTGATCGAGATCGGCGACCTGGCAGCCCTGACCGAGGGCCAGGGCCAGGGCAGCAGCGAGGACAAGCGCCGCGCCTACAACAGCTGACCCTACGGGGGTGCGGCCCGGCCTCTGGCCGGGCCGCACCCTTCGTTCGCCATCGCCCCTGGGAGGAATCCGTGATCTTCGGAGGGTTCAGCACCACCTTCACCACGCACCCGCTGCCCGTCAATGCGACCCCGCTCGTGGCCGGTTCGACCGCCTGGCGGCTCGGTGACGGCCCCAGCGCCGTGCGGGCAACGGCAGGCTGCAACCGGCGCGTCTTGGTGCTCGGTCCGTGCGGGGCGAGCGAGTTCGAGCTGTCCCTGCTCGCCAGCACCGCGCCGCCGGCCGATGTCACCTGGCGCTGGCCCGGCGCCTACACCGTGATCGAGGAGACCGCGACCACGGTGGTGGTTCACACCGACCCGGCCGCCGCCCGGCCCGTCTACGCCACCGCGTGGGGCGGTGGCTGGGCTTGGTCCACCTCCGCCCGGCTACTGGCCTCCCTCACCGGGGCGGACATCGACACCCAGCGGCTGGCCTGCGCGGTGTTCACACCGTCGGTGCCCGCCCTCACCACGGGCCGAACCTTCTTCACCGGGGTGCACCAGCTGCAGCCAGGAGCCCGGGTGGAACTTCCTGCCGACGGCAGCGACTTGCGGATCACCACCACGTGGCGGCCGGACCCGGTGCCCGGTCGGCTGCCGTACATTCAGCTCCACGATGCGCTCGCTGCCTCGGTCATCCTGCGGGCCAAGACCCCCGGCCTGTCGGCGGACCTGTCCGGCGGCCTGGACTCCACCAGCGTCACCGTACTCGCCACCATCACCATGCCCGCCGGCCAACAGCTCAACGCGGTCACCGTCCACCCGGCAGGCGACCCCGGTGGAGCCGACCTACATCACGCCCGACTTGCCGCCGCCCGGCACCCACACCGAATCGCTCACCACCTACTGCCACTGACCGACCGTCACCTTCCCTACAGCCGAATCACCGAGGTTCCGGCCACCGACGAACCAGCGCCGTCGACCCTCACCCATGCCCGCCTCACCACCCAGTTGCAGTGGATGCGCGACGAACTGGGCACCCAGACCCACCTGACCGGCGACGGTGGCGACAGTGTCCTGTTCCAGCCCCCGATCCACCTCGCCGACCTCATCCACCACCGCCACCTCCGACGAGCGGCAGCCGAGGCATTCGGTTGGGCCCGCCTGCGGCACACCTCGGTCGGCCCGCTGCTGCGAGACGCCGCCCGAGCCAGCCGCACCACCCGCACTCAGGCCCTCGCGGACCTGGCTCGGGTGGTCGGAGCGACCGAGCGCGACGACCACGGCAAGGTGTCCTGGTTCCCACTACCGCCCTTCCCCGTCTGGGCCGCGCCGGACGCACGGCTCCTGCTCCTCGAAGCCGCCGAGCAGGCCGCCGCCGCTGCCGATCCACTGCCCGGCCTGGACTCTGCGGTACGAGCAGGAGTGGACGAGATCCGCGAAGTGGCCCGCACCGCCGCGGCCGATGCTCAGCTCGCCACCTCGTGCGGCGTCAACCTGCACAACCCGTTCCTCGACTCGGTGGTGGTGGACGCGGTACTGACCACACCGTTGGAGCTGCGCCCGCCCCTGCACGCCTACAAACCGCACCTGGCCCGCGCGATGTCCGGCCTGCTGCCCCCCGAGACCGCAGCCCGCACCACCAAGGGCAGCTTCGACGCCGACCACTACACCGGCCTGCGGACCAACCACCGCGAACTGGCCACCCTTGCCGACGGCCACCTCTCCGCCTTCGGCCTCCTGCACCCCGCACGGTTCCGCCAACACCTGGCCCGCGCCGCCGCAGGCCTGCCGATGCCGCTCGCCACCCTCGAACAGGCTTTGACCGCGGAAGCCTGGCTCACCGCCCACCACCGCCACCCCGCGCCCGCCTGGACCACGGCCCCCACATGGAGCGAGCCTCATGCCTGACCTCGACCTCCTCGTGCTGCCCGCCCATGTCCGCGCCGCCGACTTCGGGCACGTCCTGGTCCTCATCAACTACCGCACCGGCCACGTCCAAGGCCTGCTGCCCGATGCCGCCGCCCGCTTCCGCGACGCAGCCCGTACCGGTACCGCCCAACCCCTCTCCGGTTCCCTCGCCCACCAACTGCTGGCCGCCGAACTCCTCGCTCCCGGCCCGGCCGCCGCTCCCTGGCCGGTCATCACCACCACCACCCGGGCAGCGAGCTGGGGCAGCACCGAGCACCCCGCCGGAGCCGTCCGGCCCACCCCCGTACCCACCGGCAACCTGCTCGCCGCCGCAGGTGCCTTGGCGGCGGTCGCCGCCGTCAAGGCGGCAGGCGAGCGCCGCACCGCGATGCTCCGCCTCGTGCGCGCCATCGAGCGGACCGCGTCAACCTGCCGCCGCCCGGCCTCCCCTGATCAGGCGAAGGCGGCCGTGCTCGCCGTCCGGGCCGCCGGCTGGTACTCCCCGGCCCGCACCGCCTGCCTGGAGGAATCCACCGCTGCCGTGCTGCTGCTCGCCGCCCGCCGCCGCTCGGTCACCTGGTGCCACGGGATCGCCGCTGATCCGGTACGGCTGCACGCCTGGGTGCAGACTGAGGACGGCGTCCCCGTGGGCGAACCGCCCTCCACGCTCGCCTACGCACCCGTCCTCACCCTCGGAGCCCGCCATCACCGCCAGTCCTGAGCCGATCATCTGGGTCCACGACGACACCTGCGGCCTCGGCCCCTACCGCGCCGACCTCGTGGAGACCTACTGGCGATGGGAGCAGGACCCCACCCTGCTCGTCGGCTACGGCCGCCAGCAGCCCGAGTCCCTGGAAGCTCGAACCGAGGGCATCGCCCAGCAGCTCCGCGGCGACAACATCCGCTTCACCGTCTACGACCTCACCGGCGAGGCGCCAATCCCGGCCGGGGTCACCACCTTGCTGCCCGACTCGGCCGTCCGCACCGCCGAGTACGTCGTCATGCTCGCCCCCGAAGCCCGGGGAAAGGGCCTGGGCACCGCCGCCACCCGCCTCACCCTCGACTACGCCTTCCACATCACCAACCTGCGGATGGTCTGGCTCAAGGTCCTCACCCCCAACGAGGCAGGCGTCCGCGCCTACGAGAAGGCCGGGTTCAAGGCCGCCGGGACTCTGCGCGAGGCCGGGTACTGGCTCGGCCAGGTCTGCGACGAACTCGTCATGGACGCACTCGCCCGCGAGTTCACCGGCCCGTCCGCCATCAGCAAGCTGATGCGCCGTTAGCCGCCGCCCAACGTCCACGTCTCCACGCACTGCCCAGAAGCACCGAGGACGCGGTCCCGCGCCGTTCCGTGGAGCGGCGCGGGACCGGCTGGTCGCCCGGCTACCGGCCGACCGCCTGCACCGCCGCCCAGATGCGCTTCACCGCGTTGTCACGGGCGGGAGCGTTCTTGGCGCTGAAGACGGTGGTCATCCGCCGGTGCGCCACCAGGTAGGTCCGGTCGGCGCCCGTCTGCAGACGGACGACCATCCTGGACGGCCCCTCCCCCGCCTCGACCGCGGTGATGTCCAGCAACGGGAGGTAGTGGTCGTCCAGTCTGGCGAGGGCGTTGCCCAGCCCGAAGATCGACTTGGCCAGTGTCCCGCCCTCGACGGTCATCGGCTTGAACACCAGCCGCCGGTCGGTGAGCACCAGGCGTCCCCCCACACGCGCTGCGGTGAGCGAGCCGATCGCCGTCGCCGCGATCCACTGACCGAGCAGTTCCTCACCAGGCCACAGATCCGTCATTCCGTTCCCCTCCCTGAGCGCCGCCCCCGTCCCGGCCAGCGTTCCCGGACGGCCACCGGGGCGAACGGACGGAGCGTCAGTTTCTCTCTAGGGGTGGACAGTTGCCGATCGGGTAGGACAGCGATCAGACATCGATTCGGCAAGGGGGGCACCATGCTGACGGAGACCTTGACGGCCTTGGCCGCAGCGGGCGGCACTGCGGTGGTGGGGGCGGCCGGCACCTCGCTCTGGGAGGGCATCCGCTCCGGAACCGCCAGGCTGTTCGGGCGGGGCGACGCGGACCGCGAGCGCCTCGAACTGGTGGAGCTCGACCGGACGGCGGCTGCCCTGGAGGCAGCCGGACCGGAGGCGGTGGTGGCGGTCCGGGCGGAGCAGCTGACCGCCTGGCGCACCCGGCTGGTCACCCTGCTCCAGGCCGCCTCCGAGGAGGAGCGGGACCAGCTCGCGAAGGACCTGCTGGCCTTGATCGAGAATCACGGCACACCGGCCGCCCGGGAGGAAGCCACCGTCATCCTGCAGAACAACGACTTCCGCGGGCCCACCGCCCTGATCGCGGGCAACCACAACACCCAGCACATCACGTTCGGCACGAGCGGGACGTGACGGACCCTCAGGACGGCGTCCGGCCCTCGCAGCCGGACGCCGTCTCCGCCGATCCGGCCGATGCCGCACGACCGCTCGCCGAGGACGTCGCTGGGGAGCACACAGTCGTGGAGCGCGCCGTCGAGGAGGACGCCGTCGTGGAGGGCGTCGTCGTGAAGAACGTCGCCACCGTGCGCGACAGCACGTTCAACGGGCTCACGGCCCTGATGGTGGGCAGCGACAACACCATGAACGTGTACTTCCCCCCACCGCCGACGCCGGTGGAGTGGCCCTGCGTGCGCGGGCTCCCGCCGCACCGCGCCGACGGGTTCCGCCCGCGCGCGCTGCCGTTCGACCTGGTGGGGCCCGCCCCGGACGGCGGCGACCCGCTGTCCTGGGTGCTGACCGGCCTCGGCGGGTCCGGCAAGACCCAGATCGTCGCGGACCTCGCCGACCGCGAGCTCCGCGACGGCCGCCTGGACCTCCTCCTGTGGGTCACGGCCACCTCCCGGGACGCGGTCGTGGCCGCCTACGCCGACGCCGCCCACGCACTCTTCGGCGCGAGCACCGCCACCCCCGACCGGGCCGCCGCCGAGTTCCTGACCTGGCTGCTCCCACGGCCCGCCGCGCCCGGGGCGCACCCGCGCCGCTGGCTGGTGGTCCTCGACGACGTCGCGGACCCGGACCACCTCCGCGGGCTGTGGCCGCCACCGTCGCCGTACGGCCGGACCCTGGCCACCACCCGGCGTCAGGAGGCGGCCCTCGGCGGAGACCGCCGCCGCCTGGTGACCGTCGGGGTGTTCACCCCGCAGGAGGCGGCCGACTACCTCCGGGAGTCCACGGAACGGGCCGGACGCGAGGACCCGGAGGCCGAACTCGCCGCCCTGGCAGCCGATCTGGGGCACCTGCCGCTGGCCCTGGCCCAGGCCGGCGCCTACCTGGCGGACGACCCGGCACTGAGCTGCGCCGAGTACCGCACCGAGCTGGCGGACCGCCGACTGACCCTGTCCGACGTCTTCCCCGAGGGCTCGGCCGTCCCCGGCGGCCCGGAGCCGGTGGCGCTCACCTGGGCCCTCTCCGTCCGCCGGGCCGACGACCTGAGGCCGTCCGGAGCGGCCGGCCCCGTCCTGGAGGTCGCGTCCTTCCTCGACCCCAACGGCATCCCCGCCGGGGTCCTGACCGCACCGAGCGTGCTCCGGCTGCTGCCCGGCGCCGATCCGGCCGGAGACCCGGCGACCGGCGCCCGGACGGTCCGTCAGGCCCTCGCCAACCTGCGGCGGCTGAGCCTCGCCGAGCTCGACCCGCACCGGGCGGCGGCGGCCGTCCGGGTCCACCAGTTGGTGCAGCGCTCCGTCCGCGAGGCGATGAGCCCGGCCGCGGCCGCCCGGACCGCCACCGCCGCGGCCGACGCGCTGCTCGCCCCCTGGGCCGACCGGACCGACCCGGTGACGGACGCCGCCCTGCGGTCGAACGCCGCCGCGCTGGCCGCCGAGGCGTACGAGCAGCTGCTCCTCCCCGGCCCGCACGAGCTGCTGTACCGCTGGGGGCGCAGCCTCGGGGAGGCCGGCCGCACCGGAGTCGCCGTCCGGCACTTCGCCGAGCTGTGGCGGGAGGTGCGCTCGCGGTTCCCGGACGACGACGAACTACGCTTCAAGACCCGGGGGTACCTGGCCTGGTGGACGGCGAAGTCCGGCGACCACCGGGGGGCCGCCGAGGCGTTCGAGGCCCTGTTGGCCGATCAGGAGCGGCTGCTCCCCCCGGAGTCGGACGCCCTGCTGCAGACCCGTCGCAGCGCTGCGGTCTGGCGCGGCCACGCGGGCGACGCACCCGGCGCCGTCGCCGCGCTGGAACGGCTCTACGAGGACTGGACCCGGATCGCCGGCGCCGACGCGCCGGGAGCCGTGAGCACCCGCAACCACCTGGCCACCCTCCGGACCTTCGTCGGCGACCACGCCCGTGCGCTGGACACCCGCCTGGAGGACCTGCGGAAGGCCGAGGCCCTGCACGGCCGGGACGACCCGCGCACGGTGGAGGCCCGGGCGGCGGCGATGCTGGTCCGCGGCGAGCTGGGCGAACCGGCCGTCGCCCGGGACGCCTGCGCCGAGCTCGCCGCCGTGCGGCAGGCCCAGGCACCCGACCACGCCGACGCACTGGCGGCCCGCGCCCAGCACGCCGAGTGGACGGGCCGCGCGGGCGACCCGGCCGAGGCCGTCCGCCTGCTGGAGGGCGTCCTGGCGGACCGCCTGCGGCTGCTCGGTCCGGCCGAGGCACACACGCTCCACAGCCGCGAGGCGCTGGCGCTCTGGCGGGCCGAGTCCGGGGACCACGCGGGGGCCGTGCGTGACCTGGAGGCCCTGGTGCCCGACCAGATCGCCGTCCTCGGGGTCGACAACCCGGCGGTCGACCGGACCACCCGCATGCTGAGCCGCTGGCGCACGGGCTGATCCCAGGTGCACGGCTCCCGCCCCCGTCCGGCCTCGGCGGCCCGCCGTCGACCGGGCGGGCGAACCGAGCCGGGCGGCTCGCTCCCCCGGTGGCCCGCAGCCGGCACCGAAGGTCGGCGACGAAACGTCCGGACGTCTCCAGCGCGATGGACCCGGTCGGCAGGCTGCCGACCCGGCTGCTCCCGGTGGGCGAGGCCGCAGATGTCCGACTCGGCCTACCGGGGAATCAGCCGGCGCGGGAACTCGGCCCGGACCCGCCACGCGCCGGCATGCGGCGCGACCTCGCGCCGCAGGAACTCGCGGACCCTCCCAGCACTTCGGCCTCGTCGGCGGACAGCAGGTCCTGAAAGTCCGTCAACAGCCGTGGGATGCAGTCCCTCACGCACTCGCGCCGAGCTACCAACTGAAGATCCGCCCGATCAGGAATCCGAGCACGCAGAGCACCATCACGCCCACCAGTACCAGTGGCCACGCTCCCCACGCGGTGCGGACCTCCGGCGGCTCGGGGACGGAGATCCCGGCGGTCGTGCTGCTCTCGCCGGCCGGGGTCTCCTCCGGCAGGACCCCGGTGCGGCCGGGTTCGTTGATCACCCGTAGCAGCTCCTCGCGGTCCAGCTCCACCTCGTCGGTGCCGGCCGCGCCCTCGCGGGCGTAGCGGAACGCCCCGTCATGGGAGAAGAGCACCGACACCCTACGGCCCGCCCGGGAGAGCCACATGACTCCGGCCCCGCCGTCGCCAGCGGATTCGGCCTGCCAGTCCACCCGCCAGCCTGCGGCGGCACCCCGCCCGCCGATCAGGATCTGCTCGGCGCTCCAGTGGACCGGCCGCACCGGGTCGTCGTCCGCCGGTCCGGCTTCCCGGGGCCCGGTCGGGTCGTCGTGCTGGGACATCGCGGCCTCCTTCGCACAGCCTTCTCCCCGCTCGGAGCCGGACTCGTACCGTCCGGATCGCGGGGCCGCCGAGGCGCCTACCCGGTGTGCGCGATCCGATCGCGACCGCCGGTCCCCACCTCGCGTTCCGCCTCGTCGAGGACGAGCGGATCACGCCCGGGGCGACGGAGTACGCGGTGGACGGGCACCCGATCGTCACGGGTCCGAGCCCTTCGCCGTCTCCGGCCGTTCAGGGGCGCCACGTCCAGTCGGTGATCTCGGCGGGGTCGGTGCCGGTACGGCGGATCTCCGCGCGCAGGCGGTCGCGGTGGCCGGCGTAGGCAGCGGCCAGGTCGCCGGTGGTGGCGGCGCGGTGGCGCAGGTGGGTGAGGGCGAGGTCGTGGCGGGTGACGCCATCCAGGGCCAGCAGGTCGTAGGGCGTCGTGGTGGTGCCCTCCTCGACGTAGCCGCGCACGTGGAAGCGGTCCGGGTTCGGGCGGCCGTGGAGGAGCTGCCGAACCGCTCACGGAAGTCCGCGTACGACAGTGCCTGCCACCCCGTCAGCACCGCTGTCCCGCAGGTGTCCGGCGGAGCCGTACCCGGGGTGCGGTCGGGCTGCCCGGTGCATCGCCACCGCGATCACGCACCACCGCGACGTCCGGCGGCTCCTGACGGATCGACAGCCCTTCCGGGTGATGGCACCCCTCCGACCGGGCGACGGCGTGCGGGTGAGGGAGCGGGGCGGACGCGTTCCTCGGGGACGCCCCTCCGACCGACCGGCAGGACCGCGCGCCGTCCCCCGCCCTGGTGGCACCGGTGGGGACGACGCCGGGAGGTCCGCCATCCATCCCTGCTCGCCGGGCGCATCGTCCCGGCCGGCCCGGCTTCGCAGACCGAACCGTGGAGCTTCGGCATGTCCGCGCGGCGCACTGGGCAGACATTCCGTCAGGAGGTGCCGGTCATGATCAGAGTTCGAATCGTCCGCCGCCCGGGCCCTAGCCGGCCCCTGCCCCCGCTGGACCTGCGGACGCCCAAGGGCCGGCCGCTGCCCTACTGAGCAGGGCCCGGCCCGCCCGGGGTGACCTGCTCGGCCGGATCGACTCCCGGAGGCGGGACCGGTCCTCGCGGCCGAGGACCGCGCTGCTCACACCGTCCCAGTGGCCCTCGGCGGCTGCCCGGCCCCAGGCTCGGCGGCAGCCCGACCCCCGGCCCCTCGGACCGGCTGCACCGGGGCGGGGCCGTGCCTCTCGCCGGGCGTGCCGTCGAACGCGCCGGCGGATCAGTCCGCCGTGGCGATCAGCGGCTCCAGCAGGACGTCGGGCTGGGCGCGCTGGAAGGCGTTCAGCTGCCACTTGTCGGAGAACAGCGCCAGCAGCACGTCATCGGAGCGGCGGGTGAGCACCTCGCCGTTGATCAGGCGGGACTTGCCCAGGGCCGCGGCGCCGTCGGCGTCGGTGATCCGGGCCACCCGGTAGGAGAGGTGGTCGAGGGAGATGGGGGACGAGAACTCGTGCTCCATCCGGTGCAGGATCACGTCGAACTGCATCGGACCGACCGCCGCCATGACCGGCGCCTGGTCGCCGCGCCGGTCGGAGACCAGGACCTGGATCACGCCTTCCTCGTCGAGCTGCGAGATGCCCTTGCGGAACTGCTTGGACCGGCTGATGTCCTTGGGCCGGGCCACCGCGAAGTACTCGGGGGCGAACGCGGGCAGGGCGGGGAACTCGGCCTTCTTGCCGGTGTAGAGGGTGTCGCCGACCCGCAGCGCGCTCGCGTTGATCAGGCCGACCACATCGCCGGGGTACGCGGTGTCGACCACGGTGCGCTCGGCGCCGAAGACGGTGTGCGCGTACTTGGTGGCGAACGAACGGCCGCTGGCCGCCCGGGTGACGTGCATGCCGCGCTCGAAGACGCCGGAGCAGACGCGGACGAAGGCGATCCGGTCGCGGTGGGCCGGGTCCATGTTCGCCTGGATCTTGAACACCAGGCCGGAGAACTCCTCACTGACCTCGCGGCTGCCGCCCTTGGCCAGCGGCCGGGGGGCGGGAGCCGGAGCGAGGTCGACCACGGCGTCCAGCAGGAGCTTCACGCCGATGTTGGTCAGCGCGGCGCCGAAGAAGACCGGGCTGATCTTGCCGGTCTCGAAGGCCTCCTGGTCGTAGCCGGGGCCGGACGAGAGCACCAGCTCCAGCTCCTCCAGCGCGTTCGTCCAGGCCTCGCCCTCCTGCTCGGCCGCGCTCTCGGAGGTGAGCCGCTCCTCGAGGGCGGCGTGCGTACCGGCCGGCACCTTGGTGTAGCGCAGCATCTCCTCGGTGTTCTCCGCCTCGACCAGGCCGCGCAGGTTGCCCGCGCCGCCCACCGGCCAGACCACCGGGACGGGGGTGATCCCGAGGTGGGTCTCGATGTCCTCGAGCAGGGTGAGCGCGTCCTGGCCGCGCCGGTCCCACTTGTTGATGAAGGTGATCACGGGGACGCCGCGGTGGCGGCAGACCGCGAAGAGCTTGCGGGTCTGCTCCTCCAGGCCCTTGGCCGCGTCGACCAGCATGATCGCGCAGTCGACGGCGGCCAGCACCCGGTAGGTGTCCTCGGAGAAGTCGGCGTGGCCGGGGGTGTCGACCAGGTTCATCACGTGGTCGCGGTAGCCGAACTGCAGGGCGGCCGAGGTCACCGAGATGCCGCGCTCGCGCTCCAGCTCCATCCAGTCGCTGGTGACGCCCCGTCGGTCGCCCTTGGCGTGCACCGCACCGGCCGAGGTGATCGCCCGCGCGTGCAGCGCCAGCGCCTCGGTGAGCGTGGACTTGCCCGCGTCCGGGTGGCTGATGACGGCGAAGGTCCGCCGGCGGCCGGCCTCGCGAAGGACCTGCACGACGGGGGTGGACTGTACGGTGCTCACGTGATTCCTCGGGGACGTCTCGGCAGCAGGCCGGTGACGCCTCTCCGTACCTGGGGAGCCAGGATCAAGTCCGAAGGCCCAGGAAGCGATAATAGGCCGTCAGGTGGCGTGGCCCCGAATTCCCGCCCTGCCCGAGTGGGAGGCCCCCGCCGTGCATGGACCGGGCCGGGCGGGAAAGCCGTGGTGCATGGCGACACCTGGACCTGACCGTGCGGACGAGCGTGACCCCGTTGACCTGGGGCGGAACGAGGGGCCGCCCTCCGAGGCGGGGGCCCCGGACAAGCCCACCGAGCTGCCGGGCCGGGCCTGGCGGCAGGTGCTCCGCGGCACGGTCCGCGAGTTCAAGGACGACGAACTGGCCGACCGGGCCGCCGCATTGACGTACTACGGGGTGCTCGCGCTGTTCCCCGCGCTGCTGGTGCTGGTGTCCCTGCTGGGGATCGCCGGGGAGTCCACGACCCGGCGGGTGCTGGACAACCTGCAGAAGCTCGCGCCGGGATCGGCCCGTGACGTGATCACCGACGCGGTGGAGCAGTTGCAGGGCCGGGCCGGCATCGGATCGCTGCTCGCGGTGGTCGGTCTGGTGGTCGCGGTGTGGTCGGCCTCGGGCTACGTCGCCGCGTTCATCCGGGCCGCCAACGCCGTCTACGACATCCCGGAGGGCCGGCCGGTGTGGAAGGTGCTGCCGCTGCGGCTGGGCCTGACCGTCGCGCTGATGCTGCTGGCCTGCGCGAGCGCGCTGATCGTGGTCCTCACCGGCGGGGTGGCCCGCCAACTGGGCACGGCCCTGGGCATCGGTGACACCGCGCTGACGGTGTGGTCGATCGCCAAGTGGCCGGTGCTGGCCGTCCTGGTGACGGCGATGATCGCCCTGCTCTACTGGGGGGCGCCCAACGCCACCGGGCGCGGCTTCCGGTGGGTGACGCCGGGCAGCGTCCTCGCCCTGCTGATCTGGCTGGCCGCCTCGGCCGGCTTCGCGGTCTACGTCGCCAACTTCGCCTCCTACAGCAAGACCTACGGCACGCTGGCCGGAGTGATCGCCTTCCTGGTGTGGTTGTGGATCACCAACATCGCGGCCCTGCTCGGGCTGGAGTTCGACGCCGAGATGTCCCGCCAGCGCGCGGTCGCCGGGGGGCATCCGGCGGACGAGGAGCCCTACGTCGCCCCGCGCGACACCCGCGCGTGGAGCGACGAGGAGCGCCGCCGCATCGAGTGACCACCGCCCCGGCCGACCGCGAGTCCGGAGTACGCGTTCCCGGCAGGTCCCCTCGCCCCTGAACGGACTCGCCGCTCCCCCGGCTGCTGACCGGTCGACCGGCAGGAGTGGAACGCCCCAGGCCGGGCAGCCGCCGGGGCAGCCGTGCAGAAGAGGAGGGAGGCACCCTGATGGAGTCGGACCGGACCACGCCGGAACACCGGGTGAAGGCCAGCGAACGCTTCCCCCGGCACGAGCGCCGGGGCGAGGCCCGGCTGCCGGCCGTGCTGGCGACGCTGGTGGCGATCCTGCTCTACGTGGCCCTGCCGGAGCGACTGCTGCTGGGGCCCCGGTTCGTGCTCCCCGCCCTGGAACTCGTGCTGCTGATCCCGCTGATCGCGGTGAACCCGCGCCGCATGACCCGTCAGAACCGGCTCTCCCGCACGCTGTCGCTGCTCCTGGTCGCCGTGATCGGCCTCAGCAACCTGGCCTCGCTCGGGCTGCTCGTGCACGCCATGGTCACCCGGCAGGCCACCAACGGCGGCCCGCTGCTGCTCGCCGCGCTCCAGGTCTGGGCCACCAACATCATCATCTTCGGCCTGGCGTTCTGGGAGCTGGACCGCGGCGGCCCGGTCGTCCGGACCCAGGCTGACCGCTGCGACCTGCCGCTGGCCGACTTCCGGTTCTCCCAGGACGAGAACGACGACGCCGTCGAGGAGGTCGCCGACGGCTCCGCGCGCAGGAGCGACTGGGTGCCCACCCTGATGGACTACCTCTACGTGTCGGTCACCAACTCCACCGCCTTCAGCCCCACCGACACCATGCCCCTCTCCACCAGGGCGAAGGCGCTGATGAGCGTCGAGAGCGTCTCCGCCCTCATCACCACCCTGCTCGTCATCGCCCACGCCGTCGGCGTCCTCGACGCGTGACCGCCACGTCCGACCGGCCGCGAACGGGCGGAGTGAGGTGGCGTTCCGGCCGGCCTCGGCAGACGGGCCGGGGTGGTGCGGGTGGGTTCGGGGCCGCCGCACCACCCCGGTTGCAGGTCAGAGGAGTTGAGACTCAGGGGCGGTCGGCGAGGTGGGCCGGGAGGCGGTCGAGGGCCTGGGTGAGCCGGGCGGGGTCGAGACCGCCGCCTTGGGCGGTGTCGGCGGTACCGCCGCCCCGGCCTCCGGGCAGCTCGCGGACCAGGTCGGCGGCCGACAGACCCACCCGGCGGGCCGCGTCGTTGACGGTGACGACCAACTGGCCACCCTTGGCACCGGTGCCGGTGACCGCCACCACTCCCGGCCGTCCCGCGGGGAGCCGCTCGCGCACCGCCTGGGCCAGTTGCCGTGCCTCGCCCGGCTCCCCGCCATCACCGAGCCGGGCCAAAAGAACGCCGCCGATGTCCTCGGCGGCGGGCGCGGCCTGGGCGGCGCGCTGCGTCACGGCCTGGCGGCGCAGCCGCTCGGCCTCCTGGTCGGCTGCCTTCAGACGCTGTGTCAGGGCTTGGATGCGGTCGGGGATTTCGGCGCGGGGGCCCCGTCCAGGTCGAGTCCGGCGCCGGTCTCGTGGCAGGACGACTCGATGCCCGGCACAGCGGGTGAATCCGGCACGGCCGCGCCTTTCTGCTCATATAAGGCAGTTGCACATAGTGTGCAATAAGAACGAGGTGTGCGTCTTCGGGATCGGTCCGGGCACGACCACGCCGCGCCGGAAACAAGCCGTCGCAGACGCCGTGCATCGCCGGGTGCCGGCCGGAAGGATCGGTCGTGAACGCCGTGCCCCGCGAGCCCTCGGCCGCCGCCGCCCGGTTCGGACGGCTGGAGCGGGACGAGGGCGCCGATCTGGTGATCTGTCACGTCTGCGGACGCGGGTTCCGTGCGCTGGGGTCCCACGTGAGGGCACACGGCATGACGGCCGCCGAGTACCGCGACGAGTTCGGCCTGCTGCGCACCCGGGCGCTGAGCTCCAGGGACACCAGCCGGAGCCGCTCGACGGCGCAGCGGGCCGCCTTCGAGTCCACGCCCCGGGTGCGCGAGGGGCTGATGGTGGGTCAGGCGATGGCGCGCGACGGGGAGTTGACCCGGCAGGCACGCAGGGCGGCGGCCGAGCGCGGTGACTGCGCCGAGCTGGTCCGGGAGCAGGCCGAGCGGCTCGCCGACGGCCGCCGGACCCAGGCCGCCAGGGCGGCGCTGCGGCTGGAGGCGCGGGTCTGCGCATTGGGCTACGCACACGTCGGGGCGGCGGTGTGGGCGCTGTACGCCGGCGCGGGTCTCAGTCTGGAGGCGACCGCCCGGACCCTCGGGGTGGGGCACGAGCAGATGCGGCGGCTGCTCGTCGACTGGGCGGTGCCGGTTCGGCCGGTCGGTGCGAACTCGTCGGCCGGCCGCCGCGCCCGGGTCGCACTCAACGACCTGGCGGCGGCACGTCGGGTCGGCACGGACGACATCGGGGCGTGGCTCAAGGTGCGCCGCGCGGAGGGTGTCACGCTCGCCGAACTGGCTGCCCGTACGGGGCGGAGCATCCCGTGGGTGGCGGCCCGGGCCCGCCACTCCACCGGCGGCCGAACAGCGGCGAAGTGACCTCCGCCTTGGCCGTCGCCCGCCGTGCGGCCAGGTGGCGCAGTGACCGGGCGGGGCACGGACGGCAGGCCTAGCGTCGGCGGCGAGGGCGGAACTGACCGCCCCCACAACGAAAGTGACTCGACATGAACAAGCGCATCGCCCGTGTCGTCGCCACCACCGCGCTCGCCGCCGGTGTCCTCGCCGTGCCGGCCGCCGGTTCGGCCTTCGCCGACACCCGGGGCTCCGAGCAGTTCTACAACCACGAGGTCCAGGCCTCCACCAGCCACGTGAGCTACAGCGAGAGCACCACCTACTACGCCGCCAACGACTGGAACGGGCACGACGGGCAGGGCCAGTGGGGCCACGACCACCACCAGTGGGGGCACGGCCGCTACGGTCTGCTGGGCCTGGGCATCCTCGGCCTCTGACCACCGCCTGACACGGCTCGAGCCGTGAACGGCGGGGCTCCCCGATCCCGACGACCCGGAGCCCCGCCCCGTGCGCGCCCTCACGCCGAAGCCGCGCACACCCCGACTTCGCCGCCCCCGGGACGGCGGACTGCCCTCCCCCGGCGGATTCACCTGTTCGGACGGCCGCCCCGCCCTCGGCGGAGACGATCGCCCGGGCACGCGCACCTGACCGCCCGGAAGGACACCCCCTACGGCGCCCCCGCCGCAGCCCTCGGCTGCCGTTGACGACGTTCGCGCCCGTACCCGTGGAGTCCTCCGGCGTCGCGCACTGGACCGACCGCCAGCCGCAGGCGTCTGACGCCCCGTCACCCTGCTTCCCCGGTAGCCTTGTTCGCCCCGCGACGGGTCGGGAGGTCGACGCCTCGGTGCCCGAATCGATGAGGGTGGCCCGGAGACGACGCGTTCCCGAGGGTCGGCCCGGTCTCACGCAGTACAGCTGCACGAGCGCCGCCGAGGACCGCAGCGTCTTCATCGTGCTGCTGCCCGACGAGGTCAGCCGGCCCACCGAGCCCGGCACACCGGTGGCAGCGGTGGGCGCCGTCGCCCTGTACGACCAGGCCTCGATCGGCGGCCACCTGCACGTGCGCAAAGGCTCGGTCGGCTACGACTTCGACCCCCTCGGCACGTCCGTCCCCACCCAGCACTCCGACCGGATCCGCGACCGCCTCCGGACGCCGGCACGCGCGGTCGCGTCCAGGCTACGAGCGCCCCGACCCCGGCCCCCGGACGGGTGAACCCGGGACGGGCCCGGCCACGCCGGGCGTCGTGCTGCGGCGCCGTGGGTTCGAGTGGGGGCATGGCAGAGCAGCGGACCCCACCCCTCAACCTCGGCGAGCAGCTCCTGGAGGAGTTCCTCACCACCGGCCGCACCACGGATCCGCTCGACGTGGCGGCGATCGCCCAGCGGTACACCCAGAGCACCGGCATCGGCGCCAGCACGGTCTACCTGGCCGACATCCAGCAGCACCTGCTGCTCCCCGTGGGCGGCGGCACCGCCCTGCCGATCGAGGGCACGATGGCCGGCTGGGCCTTCCGGACCGGGACGCTGCGGGTCGGCGAGGACAGCGACACCGGACTGCGCAGCTGGTTCCCGCTGGTCGACGGCGCGGAGCGGCTCGGCGTGCTGGGCGTGCACGCGCAGGCGCTGGACCGCGAGGCGCTGCGCCGCTGCCGGCTGATCGCGGCGGTGGTCGCCATGGTGATCACCTCGAAGCGGGACAGCAGCGACAGCTACGCCCGGGGCACCCGGGCCGACACCATGAGCCTGCCGGCCGAGATGCTCCGGGCCTTCCTGCCGGTGCGCACCGTGGCCACCGGGCAGGCGGTCTCCACCGCCGTGCTGGAGCCCGCGTACGACCTCGGCGGGGACGCCTTCGACCACTCGCTGTCGGCGGGCGTGCTGCACGCGGCGGTGCTGGACGCGATGGGCCACGACCTCGCCTCCGGACTGACGGCGGCCGTCGCCCTGGCGGCCTGCCGCAACGCGCGGCGCAACGGCGCGGACCTCCCCGACCTGGTGCGCACCATCGACGAGGCCCTCGCCGGGTGGCTGCCCGACCGGTTCGCCACCGGCGTGTTCCTCCGCCTCAACCTCTCGACGGGCACGGTGCACTGGGCCAACTGCGGACACCCCGCCCCGCTGCTGATCCGCGACGAGGAGGTGGTGCCCGACGCCCTGGTGACGACGCCCGAGGTACCGCTCGGGCTCGCCGTGGAGCTCGGCGCGCCCCGCACGGTGCACACCACCTCGCTCGAACCCGGGGACCGGCTGCTGATCTACACCGACGGCATCGTCGAGGCCAAGGGCACCGACCGGGAGCTCTTCGGGCTGGAGCGGTTCACCCAGTTCATCATCCGCGCGACCGCCGCCGGGGAGCCCGCCCCCGAGGCGCTGCGGCGGCTGATCCACGCCCTGCTGGAGCAGCAGGACGCCAAGCTCACCGACGACGCCACGATCATGATGATCGAGTGGCAGCCGACGGGCCCGACCGGCCCGGGCTGAGCGGTGCCCGTCCGCAGCGAGCACGGCCTCGGCCCGTCCGCCGTCTCCCCATGCCTGCACCTGGGCCCCTGATCTGCTGCTCCAGCACCTCCGGCGGCGGCGGCGGGGGTTGGGCCGGGCCGGCCGGGTTAGACGCCCTACCGTGCTGAGATTCCTCTGGGTCGGTCTGTCCGTGATCATGGCGGCGGCAGCCGCGGTACTGGCCTTGGCCCGGTCGCCGTGGTGGTGGGTGGCGGCCGGTCCGCTGCTCGCGCTGGCCGTGCTGGCGGTGCGGGACGTGCTGCAACGGCAACACTCCGTGCTCCGGAACTACCCCGTGCTCGGCCACCTGCGGTTCGCCTTCGAGGCCATCCGGCCCGAGGTGCAGCAGTACTTCGTCGAGCGCAACCTCGAAGGCCGGCCGTTCGACCGGGACGTCCGCAGCATCGTCTACCAGCGGGCCAAGGGCACCGACGCCGAGGAGCCGTTCGGCACCGAGCTCGACGTGTACGAGCCCGGTCGCGAGTTCCTCATCCCCTCGATGGCTCCCGTGCCCGTCCCCACCGAGGCGCCCCGGGTCCGGATCGGCGGCCCGGACTGCACGCAGCCCTACGACATGGCGCTGCTGAACGTCTCCGCGATGAGCTTCGGCTCGCTCTCCGCCCACGCGATCCTCGCCCTGAACACCGGCGCCGCCCACGGCGGCTTCGCCCACGACACCGGCGAGGGCGGGCTCTCCGCGTACCACCTGCGCCCCGGCGGCGACCTGGTCTGGGAGATCGGCACCGGCTACTTCGGCTGCCGGACGCCGGACGGCGGCTTCGACCCGGAGCAGTTCGCCGAGAAGGCGGCGCACCCACAGGTGAAGTGCGTCTCGCTGAAGCTCAGTCAGGGAGCCAAGCCCGGGATCGGCGGGGTACTGCCGGGCGCCAAGGTCAACGCCGAGATCGCCGAGGTGCGCGGCGTCCCGCAGGGCGAGACGGTGATCTCGCCGCCCTACCACCGGGTCTTCGCCACGCCCCGGGAGCTGGTCCGCTTCCTGGCCCGGATGCGGGAGCTGGCCGGCGGCAAGCCGGTCGGGTTCAAGCTCTGCGTCGGCTCCCGCCGCGAGTTCCTCGCCGTCTGCAAGGCGATGCTGGAGGAGGGCGTGACTCCCGACTTCATCGTGGTGGACGGCGCCGAGGGCGGCACCGGAGCGGCACCGCTGGAGTTCGCCGACCACGTCGGACTGCCGCTCACCGAGGGCCTCCTGACGGTCCACCACGCCCTGATCGGCGCCGGCCTGCGGGACCGGCTCCGGATCGGCGCCAGCGGCAAGGTGGCCACCGGCAGCGACCTGGTGAAGCGGCTGGTGCAGGGCGCCGACTTCACCAACGCGGCCCGGGCCATGATGTTCGCCCTCGGCTGCATCCAGGCCCAGCGCTGCCACACCAACACCTGCCCGGTCGGCGTCGCCACCCAGGACCCGCGCCGGGCCCGCGCGCTGCACGTCCCCGACAAGGCCGAGCGGGTCCGCCGCTACCAGGAGGCGACGGTGAAGAGCGCGCTGCAGATCATGGCGGCGATGGGCGTCGACGACCCGTCACGGCTCGGGCCGCACCTGCTCCACCGCCGGGTGGACGGCCAGGACATCCGCTCCTACGCCGAGCTCCATCCCCCGCTCGCCCCCGGCGTGCTCACCACCGACCCGCCCGAGGAGTGGGCGGCCGACTGGCACGCCGCCGACCCCGACAGCTTCGCCGTCCGATCCCCCGACCTCCAGGAGGCACCCCCGTGGCCCGCACCGTCGCCCAGCTGATCGTCGACACCCTCGCCGAGTTGGAGGTGCGCCACGTCTTCGGGGTGGTCGGCGACGCCCTCAACCCGCTGACCGACGCCATCCGCACCACCGAGGGCATCGACTGGGTCGGCTGCCGCCACGAGGAGGCGGCGGCCTTCGCGGCCGGTGCGCAGTCCCAGCTCTCCGGCACCCTCGGCGTCTGCGCGGGCACCGTCGGCCCCGGCTCCGTCCACCTGCTGAACGGCCTGTACGACGCGGCCAAGAGCGGCACCCCGCTGCTCGCCATCACCGGTCAGGTGCCGCTCGCGGAGCTGGGCAGCGACTACTTCCAGGAGGTCGACAACGACCTGCTGTTCCGGGACGTCGCGCTCTTCCGGGCCACCGTCACCTCCCCCGCGCAGCTGCCCCGCCTGCTGGAGACCGTCGTCCGGGCGGCCGTCGGCGAGGGCGGCGTCGCGGTGCTCACCGTCCCGGGCGACCTCGGCGACCAGGAGGTCCCGGACGACCGGCCGGTCCGCATCCCGGCCGCCCGTGCGGTGACCCGGCCGGCCGACGAGGACCTGCGCGCGGCGGCGGAGCTGGTGAACGCGGGTGAACGGGTGACCCTGCTGGTCGGACGGGGCGCCCGCGGCGCGCGCGCCGAGGTGCTGGAACTCGCGGAGCGGCTCTCGGCGCCGATGGTGCTCACCCTGAAGGCCAAGGAGGGCTTCGAGGGCGACAACCCGTACCAGGTCGGCCAGACCGGGCTGATCGGCAACGCGGCGGCCGCCCACGCGCTGGACTCCTGCGACACCCTGCTGATGCTCGGCACCGACTTCCCCTACCGGGACTGGTACCCGACCGACTGCAAGGTCGTCCAGCTCGACCTGAGGGAGCGTCACCTCGGCCGCCGCACCCCGCTCGACCTCGGTCTGGTCGGGGACGTCGGCGCCACCCTGCGAGCCCTGCTGCCGCACCTGACCCCGGTGGCCGACCGCGCGCACCTGGACGACGCCCGCAAGCGCCACGAGGACTGGCGGGCCGAGCAGCGGCGGCTGGCCGACCCCCAGCACGACCACCGCCTGCTCGGCAGGCTGCGCAGCGCCTTCGACAACCGGGGCGGCGACGTCCGCCCGGAGGCGCTGGCCGCCGCCGTCGACGCCTGCGCGAGCGAGGACGCGGTCTTCACCGCCGACACCGGGATGGCGACGGTCTGGCTGTCGCGCTTCGTCGAGATGCGGGGCGGGCGCTCGCTGCTGGGCTCGTTCAACCTCGGCTCGATGGCGAACGCCATGCCGCAGGCCCTCGGCGCCCAACTCCTCGATCCGGAACGGCAGGTGGT
The DNA here is from genome assembly GCF_044763225.1 of Kitasatospora sp. NPDC096147. Lineage (NCBI taxonomy): Bacteria > Bacillati > Actinomycetota > Actinomycetes > Kitasatosporales > Streptomycetaceae > Kitasatospora > Kitasatospora sp. NPDC096147. The sequence goes on from NZ_JBIWFX010000022.1 coordinate 106,857, forward strand.
CGCGTTCTGCGGGGACGGCGGCCTGAGCATGCTGCTGGGCGACCTGATGACGATCAAGACCTACGGGCTGCCGGTCAAGCTGGTCGTCTTCGACAACCGCCGGCTCGGCATGGTGAAGCTGGAGCAGGAGCAGGCCGGGCTCCCGGAGTTCGGCACCGAGCTGGACAACCCGGACTTCGCGGCGGTCGCCACCGCACTCGGGCTGACCGGCATCCGGGTCACCGGCCCCGGGGGGCTGGAGGAGGGCGTCCGGCGGGCCTTCGAGACCCCGGGGCCGGTCCTGCTCGACGTCCTGACGAACCCTCAGGAGCTCGCCGTCCCGGCGAAGCCGACCGTCGAGCAGGGCTGGGGCTTCGCCATCGCCAAGGTCAAGGAGACGCTGCGCAGCGCCGACCGCTGATCCGCGCCCGCCCCGGGGCCGGCGTGCCGGACGGTGATCCCCCGCCGGCGACGGACCCCCGATACGGAGGCGTGCATTCCGGACATCGGGGTAGCCGACTCGGCGTCAGAGCACCGACGAACCACCGAGGAGGCAGTGATGACCAGCGGACTGTGGGGCTACGAGGGGGCCGGCGGCTACGTGGCGGGTACCGACCTGTCCGGCTACCGGGTCGAGGCCACGGACGGTCACATCGGCAAGATCGACAAGCACACCGAGGACGTCGACTCCTCCTACATCGTGGTGGACACCGGCCCGTG
>NZ_JBIWFX010000023.1:0-103202 GCF_044763225.1 Kitasatospora sp. NPDC096147
GCCGCAATCCATATAAACGCCCACGCCGAATAGACCCACCCCGCAAAAGAGCACGAGGCAGCACTGAATCAGAAGAGGTGTTCCAAGGATTGGCCACTCCGGGACCGTCCACACAGAACGCGTGTCCGGTGCTCCCTGCCGAGCGACTAGGGAACACTACCCCCGCCACCGGCCAAAGGCAAACAACACGACGGGCCGGCGGCGCACCCCTCCACGGGTGCGCCGCCGGCCCGTCACCGGGTCGCGCGGTCAGCGCGCTCCGGTCACCGAGCTCCGGTCAGGAGTTGGTGGGGAAGCCCAGGTTGATGCCGCCGTGCGACGGGTCCAGCCAGCGCGAGGTGACGGCCTTGCCGCGGGTGAAGAACTGGACGCCGTCGGGGCCGTAGGCGTGGGCGTCACCGAAGAGGGACGCCTTCCAGCCGCCGAAGGAGTAGTAGGCGACCGGGACCGGGATCGGCACGTTGATGCCGACCATGCCGACCTCGACCTCGTGCTGGAAGCGGCGGGCGGCGCCACCGTCGTTGGTGAAGATGGCGGTGCCGTTGCCGTACGGGTTGCCGTTGATGAGCGCCAGGCCCTCCTCGTAGGAGGAGACCCGGACCACCGACAGGACCGGCCCGAAGATCTCGTCGTTGTAGACGGACATGCCGGGCTTCACGTGGTCGAACAACGTGGGCCCGAGCCAGAAGCCGTCGGCCGTGGGGGTACCGGCGGTGTCCGTCTCGGAGATCGGGTGCTTCCGGCCGTCGACGGCGAGCTCGGCGCCGTCGGCGAGGCCGGACTCGACGTAGGAGGTGACCTTGTCGCGGTGCTGGCCGGTGACCAGCGGGCCCATCTCGCTGTCGCCGTTGCAGCCGGGGCCGACCTTGAGGGTGGCCATCCGCTGCTTGATCTTCTCGACCAGCTCGTCGCCGATCGGGTCGACCGCGACCAGGACCGAGATGGCCATGCAGCGCTCGCCGGCCGCGCCGAAGCCGGCGTTGATGGCGGCGTCGGCGCTCAGGTCGAGGTCGGCGTCGGGGAGGACCAGCATGTGGTTCTTGGCGCCACCCAGGGCCTGCACGCGCTTGCCGTAGCGGGTGCCGGTCTCGTAGACGTAGCGGGCGATCGGGGTGGAGCCGACGAAGCTGACGGCCTTGACGTCGGGGTGCTCCAGCAGGCGGTCGACGGCCACCTTGTCACCGTGCACGACGTTGAAGACGCCGTCCGGGAGACCGGCCTCCTTCCACATCTGCGCGATGAAGTTAGCCGCCGACGGGTCCTTCTCGGAGGGCTTGAGGATGACCGTGTTGCCGGCCGCGATGGCGATGGGGAAGAACCACATCGGGACCATGGCCGGGAAGTTGAACGGCGAGATGATGGCGACCGGGCCGAGCGCCTGGCGGATCGAGTAGACGTCGATGCCGGTGGACGCCTGCTCGCTGAAGCCGCCCTTGACCAGCTGCGGGATGCCGCAGGCGTACTCCACGACCTCCTGGCCGCGGGCCAGCTCGCCGAGCGCGTCCGAGTGCACCTTGCCGTGCTCGGCGACGATGATCGAGGCGAGCTCGTCCTTGCGGGCGTTGAACAGCTCGCGGAACGCGAACAGCACCTGGGTGCGCTTGGCGATCGAGGCGTGGCGCCACTCGCCGAAGGCGGCGACGGCCGAGGCGACGGCCTGGTCCACCTCCTCGATGCCGGCGAAGTCGACCTGGCCGGAGACCTGGCCGGTGGCCGGGTCGAAGATGTCGCCGCGCCGCGGGGCGGAGCCGGCGGTGGCGACGGGAGCGCCGTCGATCCAGTGAATGATGTGCTTGCTCAAGGTCCTGCCTCCGAAGTCCGATCACGGGCCTACCGCGCTCGTCCTCCAGTCTGCTGACCAGCGGCGCCGGGCTCAACGAACAGGCTGACGGGCAATGGAGATTCAGCCTTACAGGTCGTCATGCACCCGGTGGCTGACGCACCAGCGCGGCGGCCTCGTGCAGGGCCAGCTCCAGCAGCACCGGGTCGGTGAGCCGCCCGGAGCCGTCCGGCGGGGTCAGCCAGCGCAGCCCGCGTCCGCCACCGGCCGGGTGCGGCAGGGCGACCCGGGTGCCGTGCCCGGCACCGCGCACGCCGGTGGCGATCCACCGGGCGGCGGTGCCGACCGGCACCAGGAAGCCGACCCGGGCATCGCCGAAGTCGGCGAACACCGGACCGTGCGCGGACGCCTCGGAGAGCACCCGGTACCCGGCCCGGCCGAGCGGACCGGGTACCAGCAGGACGTCCCAGCGCCGGCCGGCGGGAAGCAGCATGACGCCGCGTCCGCCGGCCTCCCACTCGGCCCGGCAGGCCACCGGGTCGTCGGCGGCCGACACCAGCCAGTCCAGCGGGGTGGTGGTCTCCATCGCGTGCTCCTCCGGGCTCCGACATCCGTCCGGAGTGGGAGAGGGGGGCGGGCGCCAGGTCTTACACGCCTCTCCGTGGGAAACGCGCCACCCGGTGGACCGGCAGGAGGCTCGGAGGGAGCCACACGGAGCCACAGGGAGTCGGACGGAGCCGACGGACCGTCAGCGCAGCCGGGAGGAGGCCAGGATCGAGGCCAGGTGGGCCGGCACCATCACCCAGGTCACGGCGGCGAGCAGGGCGACCGCCACCCGGGTCGGGCCCAGGTCGCCGGTCACCGTGTCGGCCACCGCGACCACGAGCAGCAGCAGCGACGCCTCGATGCCGTTGGTCAGCCGGTGCAGCTTGAAGGCGGAGGCGAGCCGCCGCAGGGTGGCGACGCCCTGGGAGCGCGGCTGGGCGGCGGCGTCCTCGGCGACGGCCAGGCCGCTGCGGGCCCGGGCCACGTCCACCAGGTCGGTGGAGGCCTTGAGCAGCACCACGCCCAGCGCGGTGGCGAAGCCGACGGTGGACCAGACCCCGAAGCCGTTCTCACCGGCCCGGAAGCCGGCCCCGGCGAGCAGTGCGGCGTCGGCCAGGTAGGCGCCGAGCCGGTCGACGTAGACCCCGGCGGTGGAGAACTGCCGCTTCCAGCGGGCCACCTCGCCGTCCACGCAGTCGAACAGCAGGAAGCCCTGGAAGAGCACGGCGGCCAGCACCGCGCCCGCCAGGCCGGGGATCAGCAGGGCGGCCCCGGCGCCGACGCCGCAGACCACCATCAGCCAGGTCAGGGTGTTCGGGCTGACCCGGGTGCGGACCAGCTGCCGGGTGACGCGCAGCGAGATGCCGCGCATGTAGAGGCGGCCGGCCCAGTGCTCGCCGTTGCGCAGGGCGAGTTTGGCGGCGGGCTGGCAGACCTCGCGCAGGTCGGCCAGGGCGGGGGCGGGGGCCATGGTGGCTCCTTCGGAACGGACGCAGCGTCCAGGGGCGGGGTCGCCCCGGCGAACCGTGCCGCCGGGGACGGCGCCAGGCTAGAGCAGGCCCGGAACGCGCCGGAGGGGCACCCCGCCGAAGCGGAGTGCCCCTCGCCGCACGGGTGCGGACGGACCGTCAGCTGCCGGGACGACCGGCGGTCAGCTGGTCAGCTGTCGAAGCCCAGGCCCAGCCTGTCGAGCGTGCGCAGCCAGAGGTTGCGGTGCCCGCCCTGCCGGTCGGAGCGGTCCAGCGACCACTTGGTGATCTCGATCCCGGCCCAGCGCACCGGCTCGGGCGGGAACGGCAGCGGCTTGCTGCGCACCATCTCCAGCGCGGTCCGCTCGGTGGTCCGGCCGGCCAGCAGGTCGAGCATCACCTCGGCGCCGTAGCGGGTGGCGCCGACGCCGAGGCCGGTGAAGCCGGCCGCGTAGGCGACCCGGCCCTTGTAGGCGGTGTCGAAGAAGGCCGAGAAGCGGGTGCAGGTGTCGATCGCCCCGCCCCAGGCGTTGGTGAAGCGGATGCCGTCCAGCTGCGGGAAGGTCTGGAAGAACTGCCGCGACAGGGTCTGGAAGGTCTCCGGGCGCTGGTCGTGCTCGGACTGCACCTTGCTGCCGAAGTGGTAGATGGTGTCGTAGCCGCCCCACAGGATCCGGTTGTCCGCGGAGAGCCGGAAGTAGTGGAACTTGTTGGCGCTGTCGCTGAGCCCCTGCCGGCCGGTCCAGCCGATCGAGGCGAGCTGCTCGTCGGTGAGCGGCTCGGTCATCAGCGCGTAGTCGTACACCGGGACGATGTACGGGCGGACCCGCTTGACCAGCGACGGGAACACGTTGGTGCCCAGCGCGACCTTGCGGGCGAAGACCCGGCCGTACGGGGTGCGGACGGCCATGCCGCTGCCGTGCTCGGCCAGCGAGAGGCCCTTGGTGCGCTCGAAGATCCGGACGCCCTGGGAGAGGCAGGCGTCCCGCAGGCCCCAGGCCAGCTTGGCCGGGTGGAGCATGGCCACCCCGTCCTTGTCCCAGACGCCGCCCAGGAAGGTGGGCGAGTCGACCTGCTCGCGGAGCTGGTCGGCGTCCAGGAAGGTGAGGTCGGTGCCGTACTCGGCGACCGCCTCGGCCACCTCGCGCAGCTCGGCGAGCTGGTGCGGCTGGGTGGCGATGTCGATCTCGCCGGTCCGCTCCCACTCGCAGTCGATGGCGTAGCGCTTGAGGGTGTCCTCGATGGCCTGGAGGTTGGCCATGCCCTGGCGCTCCAGCTCGGCCAGTTCGCCGGGCCAGCGCTGGAGGCCGTTGCCGAAGCCGTGGGTGAGGCTGGCGGCGCAGAACCCGCCGTTGCGCCCGGACGCCGCCCAGCCGATCTCGTGACCCTCGATCAGCACCACGTCCAGGGACGGGTCCCGTTCCTTGGCGATCAGCGCGGTCCAGAGACCGGAGTAGCCGCCGCCCACCACCAGCAGGTCGCACCGGGTGTCGCCGACCAGGGCCGCCAGCGCCTCCGGCCGTCCCGGGTCCTCGAGCCAGAAGGGGGTGGGACGGGCATCACTGAGCGCACGGGCGGAGTCCATGCCTATCAGCTACTTTCTGCGAATTGACGGTATCTCAGGTGGTTCGTACAGATTGTCAGGCGCGGGCCTTCCGGCGGTTGCCGACCCACTGGCCGGCCACCGTCAGGACCACGGCGGCGATGAACATCGCGGTGCCGATCACGTTGACCTGCACCGGGATGCCGCGCTGCGAGGCGCCCCAGACGAACATCGGGAAGGTGACCGTGGTCGGTCCCGAGTTGAACTGGGTGATGATGAAGTCGTCGAAGGAGAGCGCGAAGCTGAGCAGCGCGCCGGCCGCGATGCCGGGGGCGGCGAGCGGCAGGGTCACCTTGACGAAGGTCTGGAACGGGGTGGCGTAGAGGTCCTGGGCGGCCTGCTCCAGGCGCGGGTCCATGCTCATCACCCGGGCCTTGACCGCCGTCACCACGAAGCTGAGGCAGAACATGATGTGCGCGATCAGGATGGTGGTGAAGCCGAACGGGATCCGCATGTTGAGGAACAGCGTGCCGAGCGAGGCCGCCATCACCACCTCGGGCATCGCCATCGGCAGGAAGATCAGGCCGGTCGCGGTGCCCTTGCCGCGGAAGCGGTAGCGGGCCAGCGCGAAGGCGACCATGGTGCCGAGCACGGTGGCGCCGACGGTGGCCAGCACCGCGATCTGCAGCGAGAGCGAGAGCGAGCCGCACATGTCGGCGACGCCGCACGGGTCGGTCCAGGCGTCGCTGGAGAACTCGTTCCACTCGTAGTTGAACTTGCCCACCGGCTTGTTGAACGAGAAGGCCAGCACGACCAGGTTGGGCAGGATCAGGTAGGCGAGGGCGGCGAGCCCGGCCAGCGTGACCAGGTTGCGGCGCAGCCACTTCACGGGACGGTTCATCAGACCAGCTCCTCCGTCCCGGCCTTGCGCATGTAGACCGTCACCAGGCCCAGGATCAGGGCCATCAGGATGAAGCTCAGCGCGGCGGCCGTGGGGTAGTCCAGCACGTTCAGGAACTGCTTCTGGATCGCGTTGCCGATCATCTGCTCGCTCGGCGAGCCGAGCAGCTGGGCGTTGATGTAGTCACCGGAGGCGGGGATGAAGGTGAGCATGGTGCCCGCCACCACGCCGGGCAGCGAGATCGGGAAGGTGACCTTGCGGAAGGTGGTGAACGGCTTCGCGTACAGGTCGCCGGCCGCCTCGTGCAGCCTCGGGTCGATCCGCTCCAGCGAGGTGTAGAGCGGCAGGATCATGAACGGCAGGAAGTTGTACGTCAGGCCGCAGATCACCGCGAGCGGGGTGGCCAGCAGGCGCTGACCGGTGGTCAGGCCGAGCGCGTCGGTGACGTTCAGCAGGTGCAGGGCGTTGAGCGCCTCCACCACCGGGCCGCCGTCCGAGAGGATGGTCTTCCAGGCCAGGGTGCGGATCAGGAAGCTGGTGAAGAACGGCGCGATCACCAGGATCAGGATGACGTTGCGCCAGCGCTTGGAGGCCTTGAAGGCGATGGTGTACGCCAGCGGGTAGCCGATCGCCAGGCAGAGCAGGGTGGCCGTCCCGGCGTACCCGAAGGAGCGCAGGTAGTGCCACTTGTACTCGCTCAGCGCGTCCCAGTAGGTGGAGACGTGCCAGGTCAGCCGGAAGCCCTGCTCCAGCGAGCCGGTCTGCAGCGAGGTGGAGGCCTGGTAGACCATCGGCACCACGAAGAAGACCACCAGCCACAGCACACCGGGCAGCAGCAGCCAGTAGGCCGTCAGCTTCCGCTTGGCGGGGCGCTCCTGAAGGGGGATCACCTGCGGCGGGGCCGCCTCGGTCGTGCTCGTCACGCCGCCGCCTCCCCGGTGCCCGCGTCGATCGCCTGCTCGGCGTCGAGGCCGAAGGAGTGCGCCGGGTTCCAGTGCAGGACGACCTCGGCGCCGGGGGTGATCCGGGTGTCGCGGTCCATGTTCTGCTCGAAGACGGCGATCTCCTGGCCGCCGGCGGTGCGCACCACGTACTGGGTGGAGACGCCGATGAAGGCGGAGTCCAGCACGGTGCCGGTGAGCCGGTTGCGCCCCTCGGCGACCTCGGTGCCGGCCGTCTCGATGGTGATCTTCTCGGGGCGCACGCCCAGGTGGATCCGGGCCGCCGTGGTGGCGCAGCGGGCCTCGGGCAGGGCGAGCCGGACACCCTCGGCCTCCAGCAGCACCGATCCGCCGGAGCGGCCGGTGACCTGGGCGGGGATCAGGTTGGACTGGCCGAGGAAGTTCGCCACGAAGGTGGTGGCGGGGTTCTCGTACAGGTCGGCGGGGGCACCGAGTTGCTCGACCCGGCCGCCGTTCATCACCGCGATGGTGTCGGCCATGGTCATGGCCTCCTCCTGGTCGTGGGTGACGTGCACGAAGGTGATGCCGACCTCGGTCTGGATCCGCTTGAGCTCCAGCTGCATCTGCCGGCGCAGCTTGAGGTCGAGGGCGCCGAGCGGCTCGTCGAGCAGCAGCACCTGCGGGTGGTTGATCAGCGCGCGGGCGACCGCGACGCGCTGCTGCTGGCCGCCGGAGAGCTGGTGCGGCTTGCGCCGGGCCATCGGGCCGAGCTCGACCAGCTCCAGCATCTCCTCGACCTGCTTCTTGACGTCCTTCCTGCCACGTCGGCGCAGGCCGAAGGCGACGTTCTCGAAGATGTCCAGGTGCGGGAAGAGCGCGTAGCTCTGGAAGACCGTGTTCACCGGCCGCTTGTACGGGGGCAGCGCGGTGACGTCCTGACCCCCGATCAGCACGGTACCGCTGGTCGGCTCCTCCAGCCCGGCGATCATCCGCAGGGTGGTGGTCTTGCCGCAGCCGGAGGCGCCGAGCAGGGCGAAGAAGGAGCCCTGCGGGACGGTCAGGTCCAGCGGATGGACGGCGGTGAAGGCGCCGTAGGTCTTGCCGATGCCGGTCAGGCGTACGTCGCCGCCGGCCGTCGCCGCCTCGCGCAGCTGCTCAGTCATGGAGGTCTCTCTGTCGGGGGTTCGGAAGCCGAGTGGGGGTGGGCCGGGCGCCGGTCGGTCAGGCGCCGATCAGCTTCGAGAACTTCTCCTCGAAGTCGGTCTCCTCGGCCTCGGTCAGGCTGCGGAAGGTGTGCACCTTCGCGGCCATCTCGGGGGTCGGGATCACCAGCGGGTTCTCGGCCGCCTCGGGCGCGATCTTGGCGAGCTCGGCCTGCACCCCGGCGACCGGGGAGACGTAGCCGATGCCCGCCGTGAGCTGGGCCGCGACGGTCTGCTGATAGTAGAAGTCGATCAGCAGTTCGGCGTTCTTCTTGTGCTGGGCCCGGGCCGGGACCAGCAGGTTGTCGGTGGAGGCGAGGTAGCCGTCGGCCGGGATGACGAACTCGATGTCCGGGTTGTCGGCCTTCAGCTGGATCAGGTCGCCGCCCCAGGCGATGCAGGCCGCGATGTCCCCGGAGGACAGCTCCTGGCCGTAGTCGTTGCCGGTGAACTTGCGGATCTGCTTGGCGTCCACCGCCTTCTGCACCCGGGCGACCGCGGCGTCGAAGTCGTCGGCGGTGAACTTCTCCGGGCGCTTGCCCATCGACAGCAGCACCATCCCGACGGTGTCCCGCATCTCGGAGAGGAAGGTCACCCGGCCCTTGAGCTCCGGGTCGTCCAGCAGCTGGGCGACGCTGCTGACCTCCTTCCCCTTGGTGGCCTTCCGGTTGTAGGCGATCACCGTCTGGATGCCGGTCCAGGGGTAGCTGTACCGACGGCCCGGGTCCCAGTCCGTGGTGCGGAAGCGGGACTCCAGATTGGTCAGCGCGGTGGGCAGGTTGACCGGGTCGAGCCGCTGCGCCCAGCCGAGCCGGATCAGCCGGGCGGCCATCCAGTCGGTCAGCACCACCAGGTCCCGGCCGGTGTCCTGACCGGCCGCCAGCTGCGGCTTGACCTTGCCGAAGAACTCGACGTTGTCGTTGATGTCCTCGCTGTACTTCACCTTGACGCCGGTGGCGGCGGTGAAGGCGTCCAGGGTCGGCCGCTTCGCCTCGTCGTTCGGGTCGACGTCGATGTAGAGCGGCCAGTTGGAGAAGTTCAGCACCTTGTCGGTGTCGGAGGCGTCCGGCCCGGCCGACTCCGCCGCCCCGGTGCCCGTGGTCCTCGCCGGCGGGATCCCGCAGGCCGCCAGCGTGCCCGCCCCGGCCACCAGGGCCGAGGCGCGCAGCAGCTGACGGCGGCTCAGCGCCGCCCGGCCGCCCCGGAGGCTGCGTTCCCAGGCCCGGCGCACCGGATCCGACAGGCCGTCGGCGATCTCGTTGAACTCCATGCTGGGGACACCCTCCGGGGGAAGAGGCGGCGGAGCAGACGGGGTTATCTGTCTCCGAAGACCGTGCGGTGCCAGTCCTTGCGGGCGACCGCAGTGGTGTCGAACATGACGTGCTTGACCTGGGTGTACTCGTCCAGCGAGTACTGGGACATGTCCTTGCCGTAGCCGGAGGACTTGTAGCCGCCGTGCGGCATCTCGCTGATGATCGGGATGTGGTCGTTGACCCAGACGCAGCCGGCCTTGATCTCCCGGGTGGCGCGCAGCGAGCGGTGCACGTTCGTGGTCCAGGCGGAGGCGGCCAGGCCGTACGGGGTGTCGTTGGCCAGCCGCAGACCCTCCTCGTCCGAGTCGAACGGGAGCACCACCAGCACCGGGCCGAAGATCTCGCCCTGCACCACCTCGCTGCTCTGCGCGGCGCCGGTGATCAGGGTCGGCAGGTAGTAGGCGCCGACGCTCAGGTCGGTGCCGTCGTGGCCGAGCACCCGGGCCGGGCCGCCGGTCACCACGGTGGCGTACGAGCGGGCCCGCTCGACGAAGCCGGCCACCCGGTCCCGGTGGGCGTAGGAGACCAGCGGGCCGAGGTCGGTGGCCGGGTTCAGCGGGTCGCCGATCCGGACCTGCCCGTACAGCTCGGCCACCCCGGCGACGAAGGCGTCGTAGAGCGGGCGCTGCACGTACGCGCGGGTGGCGGCGGTGCAGTCCTGGCCGGAGTTGATCAGCGAGGCGGCCACCGCGCCGTGCACGGCGGCGTCCAGGTCGGCGTCGTCGAAGACCACGAACGGGGCCTTGCCGCCGAGCTCCAGGTGGGTGCGCTTGACGCCCGCCACGGCCAGCTCGGCCACCCGCTTGCCGACCGGGGTGGAGCCGGTGAAGGAGACCATCGCGACGTCCGGGTGCGAGACCAGGTGCTCGCCGGCTCCCCGGCCGGCGCCGGTCACCACGTTCACCACGCCGTCCGGGATGCCCGCCTCGGTGCAGGCCCGGGCGAACATCAGCGAGGTCAGCGGGGTCAGCTCGGCCGGCTTGAGCACGATGGTGTTGCCCGCCGCGATGGCCGGCAGGACCTTCCAGGCGGCCATCTGCAGCGGGTAGTTCCACGGCGAGATCGAGCCGACCACGCCGATCGCCTCGCGCCGCACGTAGGAGGTGTGGTCGCCGGAGTACTCGCCGGCCGCCTTGCCCTCCAGGTTGCGGGCCGCACCGGCGAAGAAGGAGGTGTTGTCGACGGTGCCGGGCACGTCGAACTCGGTGGAGAGCTTGATCGGCTTACCGGTCTGCGCGGTCTCCACCCGGGCGAAGTCGTCCGCGTGCTCCGCGAGCACCGCGGCCAGCTTCAGCAGGGCCTCCGAGCGGGCGCCGGGGGTGGCGGCCGACCACTCGGGCAGCGCGGCCTTCGCGGCGGCGACGGCGGTGTCCACGTCCTCGGTCGAGGCCAGGGTGACGGCCTGGACGGTCTTGCCGGTGGCCGGGTTGACGACCTGGAAGGGCTCGGTGCCGGTGCCCCCGGTGAGCCGGCCGGCGATGTACTGCGCGCCCGCGCCGAAGTCGGTGAGATCCATCTGAAGTCCTCCAGGTACCCGGTGAGTCGGCCAGGGATCAGCGGGGTCCGGTGATCCTGACACCCGCCCGTTGCCCCTACAAGGGAATCCGCCGTTGCTTTCTGGTTACACGATGGAATCCGGGGGCAACACCGCATTCATGCCACGACCCGGGTGGTGGGTCGCGGCTACCGACCCGCTGACCTTGCCTGCTCACCCGGAAGGGTGACAAGGCCCACTCCGACAGCCTCCGGCACGGAGCCCTTACAAGGTGGAAAGGCGACAGGTCGTCTCCCCGATGCATGATTCACCTGACACCCTGACGCCCCCACCGGAAGGTGCCGCCGTGCTCCCCACCGTCGCCCGCGTGCTCGACCTCGACGTGATGCGGCGCGGCCTGCCGCAGGTCGTGGCCGGAGCCGAACACCTGGAACGCCCGGTCCGCTGGGTGCACGTCAGCGAACTCCCCGACGTGGCCGGCATGCTCCAGGGCGGCGAGCTCGTCCTCACCACCGGCATCGCGCTGCCCGAGGACCGCGACGGCCTGGCCCGCTACGTCCGCGAGCTCACCGAGATCGGCGCGGCCGGCCTGGTCGTCGAGTTCGGCCGCCGGTACTTCGACACCCTCCCCCGGGCCCTGGTGCACGCCGCCGAACAGCGCGGCCTGCCGCTGATCGCGCTCCGCCGCGAGCTGCGCTTCGTCGCCGTCACCGAGGCCGTGCACGCCCTGGTGGTCAACGCCCAGCTGGAGCAGCTGCGCACCTCCGAGGCGGTCCACCAGGTCTTCAACGAGCTGGCCACCGAGGGGGCCGAGCCCGCCGAGGTGGTCCGCCAGGTGGCCCGGATGGCCGGCTCCCCGGTGGTGCTGGAGAACCTCGCCCACCAGGTGCTGGCCCACGACACGGCCGGCCGCCCGGAGAGCGAACTGCTGGAGGGCTGGGAGCGCCGCTCCCGGGGCGTCCACCCGGCCGGCCGCACCGGCCACGACCCGCGCAGCGGCTGGCTGGTCACCACCGTCGGCGCTCGCGGCCAGGACTGGGGCCGCCTGGTGCTGGTCGCCGACCCGGGCCCGCTGCCCGCCGACACCGCCCACCCGCACGCCATGCTGCTGGAGCGCGGCGCCGCGACGCTGGCGCTGAACCGCCTGGTGGTCCGCGACCGCGAGTCGCTGGAGCGGCAGACCCACCGCACCCTGCTCTCCGGCATCCTCACCCACGCCCTGACAGTCAGTGAGGTCGCCCTGCGGGCGGCGGCGTTGGGCGTCCCGCTGGACGGCCGGCGGCTGGTCGGTGTGGTGCTGCGGCAGCGGCGCGGCCCGATCCCGGCGGCCCTGGAGGCCCAGGCCCGGCTGCGGGACTTCACCGAACTGGCCGCCACCGCCGTCCGCACCGGCCGGCTCTCGGCCCTGGTCGGCGCGCTCGACGACGAGGGCGTCGGCCTGCTGATCGCGCTCGGCGCCGGGCAGGACGAGCACACCGCCCTGGAGTCCTTCGCGGCGGCGCTGCGCAAGCTGGTCGCCGAGGGCGCCCGGGACACCGCGTCACCCGCCCCCGAACCGGTGATCGCGGTCGGCTCCTCCGTCGGCTCGGTGCGGGACGCCCGGCGCACCCTGCTGGAGGCCACCCAGGTCGCCGACGCCGCCCTGCACGACGCCCCCGGCGGTCGGGGGGCCTCCTACTACCGGCTGCCGGACGTGCGGCTGCGCGGCCTGCTCCACCTGCTCCGCGACGACGCCCGCCTGCAGACCTACGTCGAGCGCGAGCTCGGCCCGCTGCTGGCGTACGACGCCGAGCACGGCAGCCAGCTGGTGCAACTCCTCCGGATCTACCTGGAGCAGGGCCGCAACAAGTCCGCCGCCGCCGACGCCGCCCACCTCTCCCGGCCGTCGTTCTACGACCGCCTCCACAAGGTCGAGCGCATCCTCGCCGTCGACCTCGACCAGGTGGAGTCCTGCCTTTCGCTGCACGTCGCCCTGCTCGCGCTGGACGCCGTCCGAAGGTAACGGCGCACCGCCCGGTAGGGCAGCGACCTCAGGAGCGCGAGGAACTGCGCGAGCCCGGAAGGCGGACCAGCGTGGGATCGGGGCACGTCAGCCAGTTGCACGTGTTGCCGTTCCCCTGCGCGCAGTTCCCCGCGCCCCTGGGGCCTTCGGCCCCGGGCCGCGCGCCCTCTGCCTAGACCCCCGCGACGTTGCCCCAGACCTTGTGGAAGTCGGGCCGCTCCTCGGCGGTGACGTCCCGCATCGTGCGCAGCCGCGCCCGCATCTCGTCGGTCGGGAACATCAGCGGCTCCTCGGCCAGCGCCGCCGTCTCCGGGTCCTCGCTCTTCGCCAGTACCTCCCGCGCGGCCGGCACCGGGCAGATGTACTGCACGGCCGCCGCCAGCTCGGCCGCCACCTCGGGCCGGTAGTAGTAGTCGATCAGCAGCTCGGCGTTGGTCTTGTGGGCGGCCCGGTTCGGCACCAGCAGGCTCTCGGCCCACAGCTCGCCTCCCTCCTCCGGCACCACGAACTCGATGTCCGGGTTCTCCGCCTTGAGCTGGATCGCGTCGCCCGAGTACGCCTGGCAGGCGATCGCCGCGCCGGACGCCAGGTCGCTGGTGTAGTCGTTGCCGGTGAACCGCCGGACGTGCTTGGTGTCCACCATCTTCTGGACCAGCGCCATCGCCTTGTGCGCGTCGTCCGCGGTGAACGTCGCGATGTCCGCGCCCTGGGCCAGCATCAGCATGCCGATCGCCTCGTCCATCCCGGCGAACAGCGTGACCCGGCCCTTGAGGTCGGGGGCCCACAGGTCGGCGGTCGACTTCAGCTCGCGCCCGAGCGCCTTGCGGTTGTAGGCGATCCCGGTGATGCCGGACTGCCACGGCACGCTGTGCCGGCGCCCGGGGTCCCAGGCCGGCGAGGCCAGCTGCGGGTCCAGGTACTTGGCGACGTTCGGCAGGTTGGCGGCCTCGTACTGCTGGACCCAGCCGAGCGAGACGTACCGGCCGGCCATCCAGTCGCTGACCACCATCAGGTCCCGGCCCGGGTCGCCGCCCTGGGCCAGCACCGGGCTGATCTTGCCGAAGAACTCGTCGTTGTCGTTGATGTCCTCGGTGTAGCTCACCTCGATCCCGGCGTCCTCGGCGAAGGCGTCCAAGGTGGGGCGCCCGCCCTTGTCGTCGGTGTCGATGTACTGCGTCCAGTTGGAGAACTGGAGCGACTTGTCCTGCTCCGACTTGTCCGGGCCCGCCCGGCGCTCCTCCGGCACGTAGGCGGCGGGGATGCCGCAGGCGGAGAGGCTCAGCAGGCCGGCGGTGCCCAGCAGGGCGCGGCGAGTGAAGGTCATCAGCGGGTCTCCGAGCAAGAGGACGGCCCCGGGCCGGTAGCCCGGGGCCGTGCCGAACGGTACGTCAGACGGTGTGCGCGTCGGTGAGGTTGAGCACCTCGTCCAGGATGGCGAGGCCGGTCTTGGCCTCCTCCTCGCTGACGTTGCACGGCGGCACCACGTGGAAGCGGTTCATGTTCACGAACGGCCACAGGCCGCGCTTCTTGCAGGCGGCGGCCAGCTCGGCCATCGGCGCGTTGGCGGGGCCGGCCGCGTTGTACGGCACCAGCGGCTCGCGGGTCTCGCGGTCCTTGACCAGGTCGAGCGCCCAGAACACGCCGAGGCCGCGCACCTCACCGATCGAGGGGTGACGCTCCGCCAGCTCGCGCAGGCCAGGGCCGATCACCGTCTCGCCGATGTGCTTGGCGTGCTCGACGATGCCCTCCTCGGCCATCGTGGTGATGGTCGCCACGGCGGAGGCGCAGGCCAGCGGGTGGCCGGAGTAGGTGAGGCCGCCGGGGAACACCCGCTCGGCGAAGGTGGCCGCGATCTCGGCCGAGATGGCCACGCCACCGAGCGGCAGGTAGCCGGAGTTGACGCCCTTGGCGAAGGTCAGCAGGTCCGGGGTGATGTCCCAATGGTCGGCGGCGAACCACTCGCCGGTGCGACCGAAGCCGGCCATCACCTCGTCCAGGATGAAGACGATGCCGTACCGGTCGCAGATCTCCCGCACGCCCGCCAGGTAGCCGGCCGGCGGGATCAGGATGCCGGCGGTGCCGACCACGGTCTCCAGGATGATCGCGGCGACGGTGCCCGGACCCTCGAAGGCGATGGTCTGCTCCAGGTGGGCGAGCGCACGCTCGCACTCCTGGGCCTCGTTCTCGGCGTGGAAGTTGGAGCGGTAGGCGTACGGGCCCCAGAAGTGCACGATGCCGGAGACGCCGGTCTCGTTGGCCCAGCGGCGGGGGTCGCCGGTCAGCGTGATCGCGTTGGCGGTGGCGCCGTGGTACGAGCGGTAGGTGGCGAGCACCTTGTGCCGGCCGGTGTGCAGCCGGGCCATCCGGATGGCGTTCTCGTTCGCCTCGGCGCCGCCGTTGGTGAAGAAGATCTTGTCCAGGTCGCCCGGGGTGCGCTCGGCGATCAGCCGGGCCGCCTCGGAACGGGACTCCTCGGCGAAGCCGGGGGCGATGGTGCAGAGCTGAGCCGCCTTCTGCTGGATCGCGGCGACCACCTTCGGGTGCTGGTGACCGATGTTGGTGTTCACCAGCTGCGAGGAGAAGTCGAGGTAGCGGTTGCCCTCGTAGTCCCAGAAGTACGAGCCCTCGGCGCCGGCCACCGCGAGGGGGTCGATCAGCGCCTGGGCGGACCACGAGTGGAAGACGTGCGCGCGGTCGGCGGCCTTGACGGCCTGACCGGCGGCCGGATCAGCAGTGGGGATGCTCATGCGGGTAAGCGTAGGGAAACCCGGGCCTGACGTGCAGTTGCATCCTGTCAGGCGGACCCTGTGCCGCCCGACACCCTGACAAACACGAGGGGCGCGGGGCCACCGGCCCCACGCCCCTCGGCTGCTCACTGCCGTCGGATCGCGGTCATGCCGCGCCCGACGGTGACGACCCGCTAGATCGCGGTCATCACGTGCTTGATCCGGGTGTAGTCCTCGAAGCCGTACGAGGAGAGGTCCTTGCCGTAGCCGGACTTCTTGAAGCCACCGTGCGGCATCTCCGCGACCAGCGGGATGTGGGTGTTGATCCAGACGCAGCCGAAGTCCAGGCGACGGGACATCCGCATGGCGCGGGCGTGGTCCTTGGTCCAGACCGAGGAGGCCAGCGCGTACTCGACGCCGTTGGCGTAGCCGACGGCCTGGTCCTCGTCGGAGAACTTCTGCACGGTGATGACCGGGCCGAAGACCTCGTTCTGGATGATCTCGTCGTCCTGGTTCAGGCCGGAGACCACGGTCGGGGCGTAGAAGTAGCCGACCTCGCCGACCCGGTGGCCACCGGCCTCGACCTTGGCGTGGGCGGGGAGGCGCTCGATGAAGCCGGCCACCTGCTTGAGCTGGTTGGCGTTGTTCAGCGGACCGTAGAGGACGTCCTCGTCGTCCACGCCGCCGGTCTTGGTCTCCGAGGCGGCCTTGGCCAGCGCGGCGACGAACTCGTCGTGGATCGACTCGTGCACCAGCACCCGGGTGGCGGCCGTGCAGTCCTGGCCGGCGTTGAAGTAGCCCGCCATCGAGATGCCCTCGACGGCCTCGGCGATGTCGGCGTCCTCGAAGACCACGACCGGGGCCTTGCCGCCCAGCTCCAGGTGGACCCGCTTGACGTCCTTGGCGGCCGACTCGGCGACCTGGATGCCCGCGCGGACCGAGCCGGTGATGGAGGCCATCGCCGGGGTGGCGTGCTCGACCATCAGGCGGCCGGACTCGCGGTCGCCGCAGATCACGTTGAAGACGCCGGCCGGCAACTCCAGGTCCTTGAGCACGCCGCCGATGATCTCGGCCAGCAGCACGGTGGAGGCCGGGGTGGTGTCGGAGGGCTTGAGGACCACGGTGTTGCCCGCCGCGATGGCCGGGGCGAACTTCCACACCGCCATCATCATCGGGTAGTTCCACGGGGCGACCTGCGCGCAGACGCCGACCGGCTCGCGGCGGACGATCGAGGTCAGGCCGTCCATGTACTCACCGGCGGCCTTGCCCTCCAGCAGGCGGGCGGCGCCGGCGAAGAAGCGCAGCTGGTCGACCATCGGGCCGATCTCCTCGGAGAGGGTCAGCGCGCGCGGCTTGCCGGTGTTGCGCACCTCGGCGTCGACGATCTCGTCGGCCCGGGTCTCGACCGCGTCGGCGATCTTCAGCAGCAGCTTCTGCCGGGTGGAGGGGGTGGAGTCGCGCCAGATCGGGAAGGCCGCGGCGGCGGAGGCCATCGCCGCGTCCACGTCCGCCGCGCCCGACAGCGGGGAGGTCGCGTACACCTCGCCGGTGGTGGGGTCGATGACGTCGAGGGTGCGGCCGTCGGCCGCATCGACGAACTCACCGTTGACGTAGTTGCGCAGCGCCTGAAGCTCGCTCACGGAAGTCTCTCCTCGGTCGGGGCCTGCCACGTTGCAGGGGACACCGGCGCCAGGGTACCTCCGGGCGCCGGGCGGCCGGCTGGGAAGCGCCGGTTCACGGTTGGGTGCGTACCCGCCTGCGCGTGTACCTGACCAGAGTAGCCGGTCGACTTCCGTAATCGACAGCCCTCCGCAGCGGGTACCACGCAATCCGAAGCACAAACCGGAAAGCACGACGAAATCAGCAGCACGATCAGTTGCGCCTGATGAAACGATCAGGCAGAGTGGCGACGTGGCCAACCGCGACCGGAACGCCAGCGTTCCCCTCGACGCCGCCTCCAAGGCGATCATCGAGCAGCTCCAGGAGGACGGGCGCCGCCCGTACGCCGCCATCGGCAAGGCCGTCGGCCTGTCCGAGGCGGCCGTGCGCCAGCGGGTCCAGAAGCTGCTCGACCAGGGCGTGATGCAGATCGTCGCCGTGACCGATCCCCTCACCGTCGGCTTCACCCGGCAGGCGATGGTCGGAATCAACGTCGAAGGTGACATCGAGCCCGTCGCCGACGCGTTGGCCGCCCTCGACGAGGTCGACTACGTGGTCTGCACCGCAGGCTCGTTCGACCTGCTGGCCGAGCTGGTCTGCGAGGACGACGAGCACCTGCTCGAACTGATCAACAAGCGCATCCGCGCCCTTCCCGGCGTGCGGAGCACCGAGAGCTTCGTTTACCTGAAGCTCCGGAAACAGACCTACACCTGGGGCACCAGATGACGGACCTTTCCAAGACCGCCTACGACCACCTGTGGATGCACTTCACCCGCATGTCGTCGTACGAGAAGAACCCCGTCCCCACCATCGTGCGTGGTGAGGGCGTCTACGTCTGGGACGACAAGGGCAAGAAGTACCTCGACGGCCTCGCCGGCCTGTTCGTGGTCCAGGCCGGTCACGGCCGCGAGGAGCTGGCCGAGGCCGCCGCCAAGCAGGCCAAGGAGCTCGCCTTCTTCCCGGTGTGGAGCTACGCCCACCCGAAGGCCGTCGAGCTGGCCGAGCGCCTGGCCAACTACGCCCCGGGCGACCTGAACAAGGTCTTCTTCTCCACCGGTGGCGGCGAGGCCGTCGAGACCGCCTGGAAGCTCGCCAAGCAGTACTTCAAGCTGACCGGCAAGCCGACCAAGTACAAGGTCATCTCGCGCGCCGTCGCGTACCACGGCACCCCGCAGGGCGCCCTCTCCATCACCGGCCTGCCGGGCCTGAAGGCCCCGTTCGAGCCGCTGGTGCCGGGCACCCACAAGGCGCCGAACACCAACATCTACCGTGCCCCGGCCTTCCTCGCCGGCCCCGACGGCACCGTCGACCCCGAGGCCTACGGCCGCTGGGCCGCCGACGAGGTCGAGCAGGCCATCCTGTTCGAGGGCGCCGACACCGTCGCCGCCGTCTTCGTCGAGCCGGTGCAGAACGCCGGTGGCTGCTTCCCGCCGCCGCCCGGCTACTTCCAGCGCCTGCGCGAGATCTGCGACCGCCACGACGTGCTGCTGGTCTCGGACGAGGTCATCTGCGCCTTCGGCCGCCTGGGCACCATGTTCGGCGCCGACAAGTTCGGCTACCAGCCCGACATGATCACCTGCGCCAAGGGCATGACCTCGGGCTACAGCCCGATCGGCGCCACGATCATCTCGGACCGCCTGGCCGAGCCGTTCTACAAGGGCGACAACACCTTCCTGCACGGCTACACCTTCGGTGGCCACCCGGTCTCCTCCGCGGTGGCGCTGGCCAACCTCGACATCTTCGAGCGCGAGGGCCTGAACCAGCACGTGCTCGACAACGAGGCGAAGTTCCTCGGCACCCTGGACAAGCTCCGGGACCTGCCGATCGTCGGCGACGTCCGCGGCAACGGGTACTTCTACGGCAT
Organism: Kitasatospora sp. NPDC096147; assembly: GCF_044763225.1. Taxonomy (NCBI): domain Bacteria; kingdom Bacillati; phylum Actinomycetota; class Actinomycetes; order Kitasatosporales; family Streptomycetaceae; genus Kitasatospora; species Kitasatospora sp. NPDC096147. Next base: position 18,902 of record NZ_JBIWFX010000023.1, read on the forward strand.
CGAGCTGGTGAAGGACAAGGTCACCAAGGAGTCGTTCAACGACGACGAGATCGAGCGCGTGCTGTACGGCTTCCTCTCCAAGGAGCTCTACAACAACGGCCTCTACTGCCGCGCCGACGACCGTGGCGACCCGGTCATCCAGCTGGCGCCGCCGCTGATCTCCGACCAGTCGACCTTCGACGAGATCGAGCAGATCCTGCGGCAGACGCTGACCGACGCTTGGGCGAAGATCTGACGATCGGACCGGCTTTCCGTCCCACCCTCCGCCGAGGCGGCCTCCTTCCGGGAGGCCGCCTCCGGCGTTTTCCGCGGAGCACGCGCCGGATTCGTCACTCTTCAGACCGGAATGCCCCCTGATCGGCTCAGTGTGCCGCAACCCCGACCCGCCCCGGTCGTTCTAATCTGACGACTGTCATATCCGCGTTCGGCACAGGATGGACCTCATGTCAGCGGCCCCGCCCGACAACGACGTGCTCTGGGCCCGGGAGATCGTCAAGTCCCACCACGGCACCCCCGCCCTCCGTGGCGTCTCGATCGGCGTCCGGGAGGGCGAGGTCCTCGCCGTCACCGGCCCCCGGGGCTCCGGCAAGAGCACCCTGCTCGGCTGCCTCTCCGGCCTGCTCCCGGTGGACGAGGGCGAGGTCTGGTTCAACAGCTCCCCCGTGCACACCCTCGGCCGGGCCGGACGGGAGCGGCTGCGCCGCGAACGCTTCGGCTTCGTCGGCTCCGAACCGCACCTGGTGCCGGAGCTCACCGCCCGGGAGAACGTCGCCCTGCCCCTGCTGCTCTCCGGCGCCGGCCACAAGGCCGCGTACACCGCCGCCGCCGAGTGGCTGGAGCGGCTCGACGTGGGCGAGCACGCCAAGCGGCGCCCGGCCGAGCTGGTGCAGAGCCAGCGCCAGCGGATCGCGGTGGCCCGCGCGCTGGCTCCGCTCCCCCCGGTGGTCTTCGCCGACGACCCGACCGCGCCGCTGCACCGCGAGGCCAAGGACCAGGTACTGCGGATACTGGCCACCGCCGCCCGCTCGCACCAGCTCACCCTGGTGCTCGCCACCCACGACCCGGAGCTGGCCCGCTACGCCGACCGCACCGTCGCCCTCGTCGACGGGCGGCTCACCGGCCCCGCCACCCCGGTCGGCCGCAGCGGCGCAACCGGCCAGGGCGGCCTGAACGGCCACGGCCCGGCCGCCGTGCCGGCGGGGCGCTGAGCATGCTCTACCTCCGCCTGGCCCGTGGCTACCGCCCCGCCGACCTGCTCCGCTGGCTGCTCACCGCGACCGCCGCCGCCGTGGTCGCCGCCCTGCTGCTGCGCGCCCTCGGCCGCGCCCTCGGCACGCCCGGCACCGACGCGCTCCCCCGGCTGCTCTGGTGCCTGCCGCCGCTGGCCGCCGTCGGCTGGTTCGCCGCCGCGGCCGCCCGCGCGGTGCCCGCCGCCCGGCCCGAGCGGATCAACGGCCTCACCGCCGCCGGGGCCGGCCCGGTCCGGATCCGGCTGCTGATCGCCGGCGAGATCGCGCTGGCCTCCGTCCTGGGCAGCCTGGTCGCCCTGCTCGCCTTCCTGGTGCTGCGCAACGACATCGCCGGCCCCTCGCTCGCCGCCGACCTGGGCATGGGCACCCCGCTGCCGGCCGCCGCCCCGGTCACCCTGCTGGCCCTCGTCCCGCTGGCCGCCGGCCTCTGCGCCGCGCTCGCCGTCCCGGCCGCCGACCCGCTGCCCACCGGCGCCGAGACCACCGCCCGCACCGGCTTCCCGGCCGCCCTGATCGCCACCGGCACCGGCCTGCTGTCGGCCGGCGTCGCCCTGGAGCTGTACGGCCTGCGGCCCGGCGCCGCCGCCGACGGCCGCCCGGTGGACCTGCCCGGCGGCCTCGGCGACACCAGCCACGCCGCGCTGGCCGGCTGGGCACTGGCCGCCCTCGGCCTGGCCCTGCTCACCGGCCCGCTGCTCGCCCTGGCCGGCCGGGTGCTGGCGCTCGGCCGGCCGGCCCCGATCCGGCTGCTGGCCGGCCGGAGCCTGACCGCCGAGGCCCGCCGGCTCGGCGCCCCGCTCGCGGTGCTCGCCCTCACCTCGGCCGCCGTGCTGACCGCCTTCCGGCACTGGAACGACCGCCCCGGCACCGGCGAGACCCTGAACGCCCTGGCCGCCCTGCTGGTGATCGGCTGCGCCGCCGCGGCCGTACTGGCCCGGACGGGCGAGGTCCGGCACTCCCGACGCCCCGTCAGGTCCGCCCTGCTCCGCCTCGGCGCCGCACCCGGTCTGCTGCTCGGCGCCGCCGTGCTGCGGGTGCTCACCATCGGGACGGTCCTGCTGCTGACCGGCGGGCTGACCGCCGCCCTGGCGGCCGGCGCGCTGTCCTGACCCCGGACGCACGAGAGGGGCCCGGCGGATGCTCCGCCGGGCCCCTCTGCCGTGTCCTGACCTACCGTCAGCCGGCCGCCGCCAGCTGTCCGCAGGCGCCGTCGATCTCCTGGCCCCGGGTGTCCCGGACCGTGGTCGGCACGCCGTGCGACTGCAGGCGGCGGACGAACTCCCGCTCGTCCTCCGGCCGCGAGGCGGTCCACTTGGAGCCCGGGGTCGGGTTCAGCGGGATCAGGTTGACGTGCACCCGGTGGTTCTTGATCAGGCGGCCGAGCAGGTCGGCCCGCCACGCCTGGTCGTTGATGTCCTTGATCAGCGCGTACTCGATGGAGATCCGACGGCCGGACTTCTCCGCGTAGTTCCACGCGGCGTCCAGCACCTCCTCGACCTTCCACCGGGTGTTCACCGGCACCAGCTCGTCGCGGAGCTCGTCGTCCGGCGCGTGCAGCGAGAGCGCCAGCCGGCAGGACAGCCCTTCGTCGGCGAACCGGTACATGGCCGGCACCAGACCGACGGTGGAGACGGTGATCCCGCGCTGGGAGAGGCCGAAGCCGTCCGGCGCCGGGTCGGTCAGCCGGCGGATCGAGGCCAGCACCCGGTTGTAGTTGGCCAGCGGCTCGCCCATGCCCATGAAGACCACGTTCGACAGCCGCGCCTCGCCGCCCGGCATCTCGCCGGAGCGCAGCGAGCGCATCCCGGCGGCGATCTGCTCGACGATCTCGGCGGTGGAGAGGTTCCTGGTCAGGCCCGCCTGGCCGGTGGCGCAGAACGGGCAGTTCATCCCGCAGCCGGCCTGCGAACTGATGCACATCGTCACCCGGTCCGGGTAGCGCATCAGCACCGACTCGACCAGCACGCCGTCGAACAGCTTCCACAGCGTCTTGCGGGTCTCGTCGTCGTCGCAGGACACGTGCCGGACCACCGACATCAGGTCCGGCAGCAGCGCCTCGGTCAGCTTCTCCCGGCTGGCGGCCGGCATGTCCGTCCACTGCGAGGGGTCGTTCGAGAGGCGGCCGAAGTAGTGGTTCGACAGCTGCTTGGCGCGGAACGGCTGCTCGCCCAGCTCGGCGACGGCCGCCTTCCGCTCGTCGGCGGACAGGTCGGCGAGGTGTCGCGGGGGCTTGGCGCCGCGCGGCGCAGCGAAGGTGAGTTCTCCGGGCTTAGGCATGATTCATCCAGTGTCTCAGATCGAAAAGGCCCCGGACGCTACGGCGTCCGGGGCCCCTCTGAGGGTGTGTCAGCGGCGACCGGTCAGCTGCCGACGAAGGCGGCGAGCAGCAGCCAGACCACCGGGGCGGTCGGGAGCAGCGAGTCCAAGCGGTCCATGATGCCGCCGTGGCCGGGGAGCAGGGTGCCCATGTCCTTGATGCCGAGGTCGCGCTTGATCATCGACTCGGCCAGGTCGCCCAGGGTGGCGGTGACGGCCGCGCAGGCGCCGAGGATCAGGCCCTGCCACCAGACGCCGTCGTCGATCACGTACTGCATCAGCAGCGCGCCCGCGATCATCGACAGCCCGATGCCGCCGGCCAGGCCCTCCCGGGTCTTGCCCGGGCTGATGGTGGGGGCCAGCTTGTTCTTCCCGAACTTGTAGCCGACCGCGTAGGCGCCGGTGTCGCTGCAGATGGTGACGACCAGGAAGAGCAGGATCCGCCACGGGCCGTCGTCGGCCGCCAGCATCATCACCACGAAGGTGGCGAGGAAGGGCACGTAGAAGGCCGTGAAGATGCCGGCCGTTATGTCGCGCAGGTAGTTCTCCGGCGGCTGCGACATCCGCCAGACCATCACCGCGAGCCCGGTCAGCGCCAGCGCGGCGGCGGCCCACTCCGGACCGGCCCAGTAGCCGGCCGCCAGCATCGCGATGCCGCCCGCCACCAGCGGGACCAGCGGGACGCTGACCTGCTTGCGCTCGGCCAGCCGACTGGTCAGCTCCCAGATGCCGACCCCGACCGCAGCCATCACCACGAAGAGGAAGAGCACCTTCACGAAGAACAGCGAGGCGACGATCACCGCACCGAGTCCGACCCCGACTCCTATCGCAGCCTGGAGGTTGCGGCCTCCCCGCTGCTTGCGGGGCTGCTGGTCGGGCTGGGCCACGGCTGTCTCCTGCCCTGGGGCGGACGTCGGGGTGGGTTGGTGCGGCATGACAGGAGTCTGTGCCGGGGTGCCCGGTCGGTACACCGGGCGCTGCCGCGCGTGACCCGTTTGGGGTGCACCGACCCCCGGACCGGAGGATCCCGGGCCGGGGGCGGTCGCAGCAGAACGGTCGGGCGCCGAGGCCGGGCGCCCGGGAGCGTCGTGCATCAGACCTCGAGCAGCTCGGCTTCCTTGTGCTTCAGCAGCTCGTCGATCTGCGCCACGTGGCGGGCGGTCGCGTCGTCGAGCTCCTTCTCGGCGCGGCGGCCGTCATCCTCGCCGATCTCGCCGTCCTTCACCAGCTTGTCGATGCCGTCCTTGGCCTTGCGGCGGATGGAGCGGATCGAGACCTTGGCGTCCTCGCCCTTGCCACGGGCCTGCTTGATGTACTCGCGGCGGCGCTCCTCGGTGAGGACCGGCAGCACCACGCGGATGATCGAGCCGTCGTTGGACGGGTTGACGCCCAGGTCGGAGTCGCGGATCGCGGTCTCGATGTTCTTCAGCGCGGTCTTGTCGAACGGCGTGACGACCGCCATCCGGGGCTCCGGCACCGAGAACGAGGCGAGCTGGTTGATCGGGGTCAGCGCGCCGTAGTAGTCGGCGACGATCTTGGCGAACATCGCCGGGTGCGCCCGGCCGGTACGGATCGCCGCGAAGTCGTCCTTGGCGACCTGGACGGCCTTCTCCATCTTCTCCTCGGCCTCGAAGAGGATCTCGTCGGTCACTGTCTGCTCCCTGTCCGGTTCATCTGCTGTCGTCCCGTACCGGTTGGTGCCCCGGACGGCTGGTTGCTGCTCAGGTGACGGCCCGTCGGCTGACCGTTCATCGGCTGACGGTTCGTCGGCTGCCGGCCACTCAGGCCCGGGCGGAATCCTGGCTGATGAGCGTGCCGATCTTCTCACTCTTCACCGCGCGGGCGATATTGCCCTCCGCCAGCAGCTCGAAGACCAGGATCGGCAGGTCGTTGTCCTTGCACAGCGTGATCGCGGTCAGGTCGGCCACCTTGAGGTCGCGCGTGATGACCTCGGAGTAGTCGAGCGAGTCGAACTTGACCGCCTCGGGGTTGGTGCGCGGGTCGGCGTCGTACACGCCGTCGACGCCGTTCTTCCCCATCAGCAGCACCTCGGCGTGGATCTCCAGGGCGCGCTGCACGGCGGTGGTGTCGGTGGAGAAGTACGGCATCCCCATGCCGGCGCCGAAGATGACCACGCGGCCCTTCTCCAGGTGCCGGACGGCCCGCAGCGGCAGGTACGGCTCGGCGACCTGGCCCATGGTGATGGCGGTCTGGACGCGGGTCTCGATGCCTTCCTTGATCAGGAAGTCCTGGAGCGCCAGGCAGTTCATCACCGTGCCGAGCATGCCCATGTAGTCGGAGCGGGCCCGGTCCATGCCGCGGACCTGGAGCTCGGCGCCCCGGAAGAAGTTGCCGCCGCCGATCACGACCGCGACCTCGGTGCCGCCCCGGACCACCGTGGCGATCTCCCGGGCGATCTTGTGCACGACGTCCGGATCGACGCCGAGGCCCCCGCCGCCGGCGAAAGCCTCACCGGACAGCTTCAGCAGCACCCGGCGCCGGCCGCCGTCCTGCCCGGTCTCCTGCGTCTCCGTCATCGACTTCTCCTTCTCCACCTACTGGTCCGCAGGCGGGGCCACCGGCGGGCGCTGCCGGGCCCCTCGTCCTGCGCGTACACGCGAGGAGGCCACTGCCGCGGGAACCGGTACGGTCTCCTGCACGGCAATGGCCTCCTCGTCGTTCATGGTGCCGACGTGGCCCGCCCGTTGACTTCGTGGCGCTGGTCGAGCCGGATCGGCGCGTTCCTGGCCGCACCTGTGGTGGGCGGCCGGGCGGTTCCTACCTTAGGCGGGAAGCGCTCGGAACGGGTCTCAGGCGCCGACGCGGAAGCGGGCGAAGCGCTTGAGGGTGACGCCGTTCTCCTCGAGGACCTTGGCGACGGACTTCTTGTTGTCCTTCGCGAAGGCCTGCTCCAGGACGGAGTTCTCCTTGACGAAGCCGGTGACGCGACCCTCGACGATCTTCGGCAGGGCAGCCTCGGGCTTGCCCTCCTCGCGAGCGGTGGCCTCGGCGACGCGGCGCTCGTTCTCGATGTCCTCGGCCGGGATCTCCTCGCGGGAGAGGTACTTCGGCGCGAAGGCGGCGATGTGCTGCGCGACGTCCTTGGCGACCTCGGCGTTCGGCTTGTCCAGCTCGACCAGGACGCCGATGGTGGGCGGCAGGTCCGGGTCGGACTTGTGCTGGTAGACCGCGACGAAGCCGTCACCGTCGAACTGGGCGAAGCGACGGAAGACGATCTTCTCGCCCAGGGTCGCGTTGGCCTCGTCCACGTACTGCTGGACGGTCTGGCCGGCGTTGATCTCGGAGGCCAGGGCGGCGTCCAGGTCGGCCGGGGAGGTGGCGGCGATGTGGGCGGCGATCGCGTTGGCGACCTCGACGAACTTGCCGCCCTTGGCGACGAAGTCGGTCTCGCAGTTCAGCTCGACCAGAACGCCGGACTTGCCGTCCTCGGCGATCAGGGAGGCCACGGCGCCGTTGGAGGCGTCACGGCCCTCGCGCTTGGCAACGCCCTTCTGACCCTTGATGCGGAGCAGCTCGACGGCCTTCTCGACGTTGCCCTCGGCCTCGTCCAGAGCCTTCTTGCAGTCCATCATGCCGGCGCCGGTGAGCTCACGGAGCTTCTTGACGTCCGCGGCGGAGATGTTCGCCATGGTGTGAATCTCTTCTCGCGTCTCGCGTGTCTGCGGGGAGTGGTGCCGGGGCGGCGATGGCCTGGCCCCGGCACGGGAGAGAGGGGCACCTACCGGTGTCGTACCGGCGGGTGCCCCTCACCCTTGGTACGTCAGGCCTGCTCGGCCTCGACGGCCGGAGCCTCGGTGGCCTCGGCAGCGGGGGCCTCGGCGGCGGGAGCCTCGGCAGCGGCCGGGGCCTCCTCGGCCTTCTTCTCGCCCTCGAGGAGGTCCTTCTCCCAGTCGGCGAGCGGCTGGTCGGCGCCCGGCTCGGCCTTGACATCGCCCTTGGCGACACCGGCGCGGGACTTCAGGCCCTCGGCGACGGCGTCGGCGATGACGCGGGTCAGCAGGGTGACGGAGCGGATCGCGTCGTCGTTGCCGGGGATCTTGTAGTCGACCTCGTCCGGGTCACAGTTGGTGTCCAGGATGGCGACGACCGGGATGTTGAGCTTCCGGGCCTCGCCGACCGCGATGTGCTCCTTCTTGGTGTCCACGATCCAGACGGCGCTGGGCACGCGCTGCATGTCGCGGATACCGCCGAGGGTCTTCTCCAGCTTGTCGTGCTCGCGCTGGAGGACCAGGAGCTCCTTCTTGGTGAGGCCGGAACCGGCCACGTCCGTGAAGTCGATCTCACCGAGCTCCTTCAGGCGCTGCAGGCGCTTGTAGACGGTCGAGAAGTTGGTCAGCATGCCGCCGAGCCAGCGCTGGTTCACGTAGGGCATGCCCACGCGGGTGGCCTGCTCGGCGATGGCCTCCTGGGCCTGCTTCTTGGTGCCGACGAAGAGGACGCTGCCGCCGTGGGCAACGGTCTCCTTGACGAACTCGAAGGCGCGGTCGATGTAGTTCAGCGACTGCAGGAGGTCGATGATGTAGATGCCGTTGCGCTCCGTGAAGATGAAGCGCTTCATCTTCGGGTTCCAACGACGGGTCTGGTGACCGAAGTGGACGCCGCTCTCCAGCAGCTCCCGCATCGTGACGACGGCCATGGCCGTGCTCCTTGTGCTCTGCCCGGCGCGCCGGGTCCGTGCGGACCGCGGGGTGCCAGGGGTTCTCGGTTGTTCCGTGCCGGTCGGGCGACCGTCACGCCTGACGCCCCGGACGTGCCGAGCCGCTCGGCCTGGCGTCGGTCGGGACCGGAGTCCTGACCGCACCGGGCTCGGCGGACCGAGCGGCACTCGCACCGGGCTGGCGGCCTCCTCGCGGGTGGCCTGGCCGCCGGTGGCGGGGCGTGCGAAGTCGACCCGGGAGACCGGGTCGCGTGTGAAGTGTACGGGAAGCCCCGCGCAAGGGGCGACTCCAGCGGTGACCGGACCCGACCGGTCGCCGGGCGGGTGTCGGCAGGACCGGGCCGGAAGTCGGAACCGGGAGTGGGGGCGGGGCGGGGGCGGGGGCTGGCAGACCGTTCCGGGTTCACCCTTGTGGGGGACGGTGCCTGTCCACAGGGGCACTCTGTCCACAGGGGAAGGTGGGGCGCTGGCCCTGGGCCGGGGCACTCGGGAGCCTGCACGGCATGACCGATCCTCTTCTCCGCCGTGTGATTCCGCTCCCCTCGTCCCACCTCCAGGGCCGCCCGGGCGCGCTCGTCCTGGTGTCCGGCGATCCCGGCTCGGGGCCGCCGGACCGCCCTGACCGACGGTTGGTTCTGCTCTTGGCCGCCTTGCTGATCGCCGTCCTGCTGGTCGGCGTGGAGTCACCGTCCGCCCGGGGTGTACCCCGCGAGAAGGTGGCGACCGAGGCGGTCGCGGGTGAGGTGATGGCAGTCGCCGGGATCGCCGCAGTCGCTGGGGTGGTGGACCGCGATGCGGTCGCGGGGAGGGTCCCGGCAGCGGCCGGTGCGCGTGCCCGGTCGGGCGCTCCCGCGATCGGCCCGGGGCCGGGGCGGGCCTGGCCGGTCGGCGGGCGGGGCGGACTGCTCCAGCGGTTCGACCCGCCGCCGGTGCGGTGGGCGGCCGGCCACCGGGGTGTGGACCTGGCCGCCTCGGTCGGCGACACCGTGCGGTCGGCTGCGCCCGGGGTGGTGTCCTTCTCGGGCTCCGTGGGCGGGCGGGCCGTGGTGACGGTGACTCACCCCGGCTCGGGGAACCCGCCGTTGCGCAGCACCTACCTTCCCGTCATCGGCGTGCCGGTCGGTACCGAGGTGGCGGCCGGACAGTCGATCGGTGTCCTCACCACCGGGGTCGGCCACTGCGCCGAGGGCTGCCTGCACTGGGGGCTGCTGCGCGGGAAGCGCTACCTCGATCCGCTGGCCCTGCTCGGTACCGGCCGGGCCAGACTGCTGCCGCTCGACGTGAAGTGACCCGCTCAGGGCCCGGCCCGCATGAGGCGGGGCGGGCCGAGCGGGCGCCGGAGGCCTCCCACTGCGAAGGTGTGGGCCGCCTCGTCGGGGCGGCCCACCATCACTCCGCCGCTGTCACTCCGCTGCCGGCTCGACGGCGGGCCCCTCGGGGGCGGTGGTCAACTCGGGCGTGGCGATGGTGGTGGCAGTGCCGGCGGCTACGGCCCGATGCGCCGGACAGACTCCGTGCAGGACCATCGACACCGCAGAGTCGGAGACCGACCCCGGGCCCGGGCCACCTGGCCGCTCGGCCTGGCGGACGGCTGCCTCGACGACCCCCTGGAGCAGTGCTGCGGCCACCCTGGGCTGCTCGTGGCCGAGGTCGTCCAAGGCCCGCACCACGAGGTCGATCAGGGTGCGGTGGGCCGCCCGGATCCGCTCGCGCGCCTCATCGCTCAACTCCAGCGCGGAGATGGCCACCACCGCGCTGTGCCGGGGATCGGCGGCGAGCGCCAGCTGTCCCCGGACGTACGCCTCGACCTTCTCGTGAGGGGAGTCCGAGGCCGCCATCCCGGCCTCGATCTCGGCGGCCCAGAGCGGGAAGTCGACGGCGCAGAGCTCCTCGACCACGGCCGCCCGCGAACGGAAGTACTCGTACACCGAGGAGCGGGCGAGCCCGGCCCGGGCCGCGAGCGCAGGGAAGGTCAGTGCCTCGGTACCGCCCTCGGTCAGCAGCGTGCGAGCAGCATCGAGCAATGCCGCGCGTTGCAGCTGACGGTGCTCGGCCACGGTGGCCGCCCGGATCTTAGGCACTCTCCTACTGTACGGAGCCGAGCGCACTCCGGTGACAGGGGCTCGGGATTCTGTCAGAGCGCGCTCCACCGATCCCGGCGCGCGCCGACGGGTACGCGCCCTGCCGACGGGCGGCACCGGCAGGGCGGACAGTGGCCCGGCGGAACCTCCTGGGGTGGCCGACAGATCCGGTCAACAGACCTCGGAGAGCTTCGCCCTGAGCTGGATCACCGATTTGGTGTGGATCTGGCTGACCCGGCTCTCGGTGACGCCGAGCACCTGGCCGATCTCGGCGAGCGTGAGCCCCTCGTAGTAGTAGAGGGTGACCACCGTCTTCTCCCGCTCGGGGAGGGTGTTCACGGCAGTTGCCAGCAGCCGGCGCAGCTCGCGGTCCTCCGCCACCTCGACGGGGTTGTCGGCGCCGGTGTCCTCCAGGGTGTCCATCAGGCTGAGCCGGTCACCTCCGTCCCCGGCGGGGTGCAGCAGTTCGTCCAGCGCCACCACGTTGGCGAGCGAGAGCTGACTGAAGATCGCGTGCAGCTCCTCGATTGCGATCCCCATCTCGGCCGCGACCTCCGGCTCGTGCGGAGTGCGGCGCAGTCGCGCCTCCAGCGTGGCGTAGGTCCGTTCGACCGCCTTCGCCTTCTGCCTGACGGACCGTGGGATCCAGTCCAGGGCTCGGAGCTCGTCGATGATCGCGCCACGGATGCGGCTGATGGCGTAGGTCTCGAACTTGATGGCGCGATCGATGTCGAACTTCTCGATCGCGTCGATCAGGCCGAAGACTCCGGAGGACACGAAGTCGGCCTGCTCGACGTTGGCCGGCAGTCCGACACCGACCCGACCGGCCACGTACTTGACCAACGGGGAGTAGTGCAGGATCAGTTGCTCCCGCAACCTGGCATCCCCGGACTCCTTGTACGAGCGCCAGAGTCGTTCCAGGGCTGACCGCTCGTCAGCTGCCGCCACCTGAGCGGGTGCACCCGGCCCCGAGGCCGGGGCCGGAGGTTGTACGGGGGACGGCTCGCGTCGGGCAGCCGGTGTGCGGACGCCGGCCGGAGACACCGGCTCCTCCGCGTTCCCCCTGGTGTGCACCCGGCCCGCCTGCCGGGTCACCCCCATCACTCCTGCTGCCTTGGCCGGTCCCTCGGCGGCCGGGCGTACCTCGGCCCCCGGCCCTGGCCCTCCCGAGGACCGGAGGCCACCGCCACCGGTCACCCTGTGTCCGGGAATGTGTGTGGGCATACGTTGGTCTGCGCCGTTCTGCCGAGTCATGTGCTGATAGGGAAGCCACTGGGAGCGTAGCGTGATCGAGTCGCTGCACAGTGCTACCGCCACTCGGTCGTCCCCCGATCCGGTGGTGTGCTCGGCGCGGCGTGCTCCACCGGACCGGCATGTCGTCACCCCCGGCGGGACCTCGCACCGCGTGCCAACCGCCAGTGCGCACCGCATCGCTCGACGAAGCCCAGGGAGCCCAACTCGTACAGCAGCTGCTGGACTTCGTCCGGCGCCAGCCCCGCCTGCTGTGCCAGCCGTTCGAGTGGCGCGCCCTCGGCAGTGGCCGGTACCGCCTCCAGCACCTTGGCCACGTTCGGTGTCAGCAGGTCGCGCGGAAGGACCGGCCCGACCCGGCGTGGCGCGAGGTCGTCACCGATCGCCCCGATCAACTCGCTGACCTCTGCCGCGTCGGTGACCAGGGTGGCACCTCCGCTACGGATCAGGGCATGCACACCGGCCGAGAGTTCGGAGGTGACCGGGCCGGCCACTCCCATGGTGTGCCGATTGAGGTCACGGGCCCGGCGCGCCGTGCTCAGTGCACCGCTGCGCACGGCCGCCTCCACCACGACGGTGCCCCTGGTGAGGGCAGCGATCACGCGGTTCCGCAGCACGAACCGGAACCGATTGGGGTGCTCACCGGGCGGTAGCTCGCTGAGCAGCAGACCTTGCGCCGCGATCCGGGCGATCAACTCGGCGTTGCCAGCCGGATAGGCCACGTCCACACCGCTGGCCAGCACCGCGATGGTAACGCCGCCCACCGCGAGAGTGCCCCGGTGCGCTGCCGCGTCGATCCCGTACGCCGCACCCGAGACCACCACCCAGCCGCGCTCGGCGAGTTGAGCCGCCAGCTCACCGGCCACGTGGGCTCCGTAGGACGTGCAGGCGCGGGCTCCGACCATCGAGACCGATCGCAGCGCCAGCATCCGCAGGGAGCCGGAGCCCCGGATCCAGAGGCCGATCGGGCGTCCGTCCCCCAGGTCGTCGAGTTGGGAGGGCCATTCGGTGTCGCCCGGAATGATGAACCGCCCGTCGAGGGATCGGACGCGCTCCAGGTCACCGTCGATGTCGATCAGCGGCAGCCGGGCCCGGTAGGCGGCGAGGCGGTCAGTGTCCAGGTCCGGACAGCCGGGATCCGCCCTGTGGTGGATGGCCTCGATCAACCTGACGGCGCCCACCTGTGCGAGCCAGCGACCGATCACGGCGTCGCCCGGCTCGATGAGGCGGGAGAGCGCGGCTCGGGCGCGCCGATCGGGGTTCCCCTGCCAGTCGAGCGGGTGGGTGCCACCGACGGTGCCGCTCTCGACGCCCCGCTCCGCCCCAGCACCGGCCTCCTTCCTGGAGGCGGCGGGGTCGGCGCCGAGGGGCTCGCGACCGGCTGCGGGGTCGAGATCGGGCTGCGTCTCGGGCTGGGTGAGGGTGGGTCGGACGCGGTTCACCTGCACCTCCTCGGGTGTCGGCGGGATCGGGGCCGGCTCGGCCGGGTGGGGCGGTGCGGAGCCACGGCTGCCAGGCCAGGGGCTGGAGGTCAGGGCTCGACCCCGAGGTCGCTGTCCGGTGCGTCCTCGAAGCCGGCATGCCGGTCGGCGGCGGTGACGCCCCGCTGCACCCCCGTCCGCAGCTGCAGCGCGGCCCGCACGTCGGTCCTGGTCGGATTGGACCGCCCCGCGAGGTCGGCGACCGTCCAGGCCACCCTGAGCACCCGGTCGAGCCCTCGCGCGGTGAGCAGGCCCCGTTCCAACTCCCGCTCGGCATCGATCAGAGCACCGGACGCCAACTGCCAGCGGGTGCGAAGCGTGTGGCCGGGCACCTCCGCGTTGGTCCGCCAGGGCGTCTCGACCAGGCGGACGGCGGCTCGCTCCCGGGCGGCCAACACCCGAGCGGCTACTTCCCTGGTGCTCTCGGACGGCCCTTCACGCCCCATCAGCTCGGCCTTCGTCACCGGGGCCACCTGCACCTGGAGATCGATCCGGTCCAACAGCGGCCCGGAGAGCCTCCCCTGATAGCGGCTCACCATGGTGGGGGTGCACTCACAACCTTCGCCCCGGCGCGAGTGCCTGCCGCACGGGCAGGGGTTGGCCGCCAGACAGAGCTGGAAGCGGGCGGGCAGTCGGACGGAGCCGGCTGACCGGGCAATGGTGACCTCACCGGACTCCAGCGGCTGGCGGAGCGCGTCCAGCACCCGGACCGGGAACTCGGGCGCCTCGTCCAGGAAGAGGATCCCCCGGTGGGCCAGTGAGACCGCCCCCGGCCGGGGGAACCCGCTGCCGCCGCCGACGATCGCGGGCATCGTGGTGGAGTGGTGCGGCGCGTAGTAGGGCGGGCTGTCGATCAGCGGCCGGTCCACGGGCAGCAGCCCTGCGACCGAGTGCACTGCCGTCACCTCCAGCGCCTCGGCCTGGGTCAACGGCGGCAGGAGGGCCGGGAGCCGCTCGGCGAGCATGGTCTTTCCGGCTCCGGGCGGGCCCTTCAGGAACAGGTGGTGACCACCGGCAGCAGCGATCTCCAGGGCTTGGCGGGCCTCCTGCTGGCCGGACACCTCCGCGAGGTCGAGGGTGGCCGCCTTCTCCGCCGAGAGACCCCGGATCCCGGCTCCCGGGAGGAGCAATCCGGCGACTGCCGGATCGCGGCGCCCCTCGTGCATGTGTGAGGGTTCGTCAGGCGCCGGAGCCCCCGTCAGCATGGCGATGAGCTGCCGAAGACTGCGGACTCCCCGGACGGACACGTCGGGAACGAGTGCGGCCTCGGCGGCAGTCTGCTCGGCGACGATGACCTGGTGATAGCCCGCCTCGGCTGCGGCCAGGACCGAGGGCAGCACGCCCCGGACCGGCCGCACCCTGCCGTCCAGGCCGAGTTCACCGATGATCAGCAGGTCCGCGATGGCAGCCGGCTCCAGGCGCTCGGCCGCGGCCAGCACCGCACAGGCCACGGCGAGGTCGAAGCCGCTGCCCCCCTTGGGCACCGAGGCCGGGCTCAGACCCACCGTCAGTTTCCGCTGGGGCCAGGTCTCCCCGCTGTTCACCACTGCTGCCCGGACCCTGTCCCTCGCCTCGGACAGCGCCTTGTCCGGCAGGCCGACCAGGGCGAAGGCCGCGAGGCCGGGCTCCAGATCGGCCTGGACCTCCACCACCACGCCGTCCACTCCGATCAGGGCCACCGAGCAGGTGCGGGCGAAGGCCATCAGACCGCCCCTCGGAGGTGCTCCACCAAGGCCGCACCCTTGAGGCGGTTGACGACCGCGACCAGGTCGATGCGGACTCCACCGGGCGGCAGCGGGACGGACCGGAGCGGCAACTGCGAAGGCACGGCCGCTCTGCTCGCCTTCGCCCCCTTCCCCCGACCGCCCTTGCCGGTGGCCGGCTCACCCCCGCCGGCGCGACCGGAGTCCGCCACCGTCCCCGGTGACACCGCCGTACCACCGGTGTCACCGCCGGGATCGGCGCGCCCTCCTGCGGCCCCGGGGCCGGCGCCCGGCGCTCCGGTGGCCGGACGGTCAGGCACCGCGGCGTTCGCCTCCACGGCGCTCGCCAGCCGGGCGAAGTGCTCGGGCCAGCGCTCGCCGAGCCACCGCTCGGCGAGGCGGCGCAGGCGATCCGCCTTGGTCCGGTCGATGCCCTCCTGGGGCTGCTGGAACCCGCGCTCGGAGCGCGTCTTGACCTCGCAGACCGCGAGGGTGTCCCCGTCCAGCGCGACGATGTCCAGCTCACCGTCCGCGCAACGCCAGTTGCGTTCGAGGATCTGCAGGCCGCCCTGGGCGAGCCAGCGGGCAGCGACTTCCTCGCCGTACCGGCCGAGGCCGGTGTTGGAACTCTGCACGGCAATCACCTCCATGCCGGAGGTTGCCGCGACCGAGCGACGACGGGCAGGAACTGCCCTCAGCCTGTGGATAACCCGGGGCTGTGGACAACCGAGGTCACCCGGAAGGGTGGTGACGGGAATTCACCCTGGACATACCGTCGATCCACGGTCCAATGTCTCGTACCGGGCAGCAGTTCGATCGCCGGAGCGCAGATCAGTTCCCGAACGACGCGTCGTCGGAGGGGAGCTCGAGATCGCTCTTCGCGAGTTCCTCGATATTGACGTCCTTGAAGGTCAGCACCCTCACCTTGCGGACGAACCGGGCAGGCCGGTACATGTCCCAGACCCACGCATCCGCCATCGAGACCTCGAAGAAGACCTCTCCCTGCACCGAGTGGACCTGAAGCTCGTAGTCGTTCGTCAGGTAGAAACGCCGCTCGGTCTCGATCACGTATTTGAACAGGCCGACGACATCCCGGTACTCCCGGTAGAGCTTGAGCTCCATCTCGGTCTCGTACTTCTCGAGGTCTTCGGCACTCATCCAGGCGTCCCCTCAGCTCGATACGTCCACCCCATTGTGGACCACCCCGCTCGTCCGTAGAGCCTTACCGGCCGGACTGGCGGACCATCGGCCAACAACCGCTCGAGCAAGCCGGCCAGTTCCACCGGGTAGACCGTCTCCTCGGTCTCCCGAAGTTCGGCCGACGTCCACCAACGGGCCGTCAGCAGCTGAGCGTGCTCGTCCGGGTCGGCATCGGGCACCCGCAGCTCGGTGTCCGCGGTCCGCGCCAGGTGGAACCACTGGTCCTGCTCGTACTCACTGCCCTGATAGGAGAAGGTCACCGTGTCGAACGCCACCACAGGTCCGAGCTCCACCCCCGTCAGCCCGGTCTCCTCGGCCAGTTCGCGCACCGCCGCGTCGCGCGGTTCCTCGCCGGGCTCGATGCCTCCGCCCGGGGTGAACCACCAGCACACCCCGGGCACGGCGGGGTCCCGGCCCCGGAACAGCAGTAGCCGGTCCTCGCCGTCCAGCAGTAGCACCCGCGCCGCACGACGCCGCTCGACCGCCATCGTCGACTCCTCCGCCACCGACCGGGCTCGGCCCGGTCGCTCAACTCCGCCCTGTCCGCCTCTTCCGCTGCCCTGCCAACGACACCACCCCACCAGCCAGCGAGGCCAGCAGGACCAACCCCGCGCCGGTCACCGTCCCGAGCGCGAGCGGGCCGATCGGCCCGGGCCCGGCCGCCGCCCTGCCAGGCACTCCGTCGAAGACGGCCGTACGGCCGCTCACTCCGGCCCGGCCAGCCGGCCAGACCGTCGCGTCCACCCGTCCCAGCACCTCGGACACCGCGACCGTACCGCCCGCGAGGTCGAGGTGGCTCCGCGAGTCCAGCGACAGCGGCCGGTTGTCCCCCAACAGGAACAGCCGCCCGTCGGGGACCGTCGTGCTGAAGCGCTGGTCGTCGAGGTGCGTTTCAGCCCGGTAGGTCTCATCGACCGGGTGGTCGTTCACCACCAACCGGTGCTGGGCGTCGCAGCAGACCACGGTGTCCCCTCCGATCCCGACCACCCGCTTGACCAGCGTGCTGTTGCCCCACAGCGGATCACGGAAGACCACCACGTCGCCCCGGCCGGGGCCGTCGGCCGGGACGGGCCTGGCCACCACGGTGTCCCCCGCCTTCAGCAAGGGCTCCATCGACTGCGTCGGGATCCTGTACGGCCGGTACTGCACCGCGATCACCGCGAAGCAGCCGACCATCAGCACGAAGCCGAGGCCGATCGCCACCCCCTGGAGGATCGCCGCCGGACCTCGTCCGGGCTTCCTTCCCGCCGGGGCCGGGGCCGTAGCCGCCGGACTCGTCACGTCGCTCACCCTCGCCACCTCCTGGTCGGCCCGCACACCGTGCGGGCAGGCCGCGGCGGGGCCGGGAAAGCCGACGGGCCGTGGCACGTGCGAGCAGATTACTCGCCGGTACCACGGCCCGCGCAAGAGCCGAGTGCCGCACCGCAGCAGCCGGATCGGCCGTCAGCTGCGCTTACGGCGCAGCAGCCAGACTGCCGGCAGTGCGATCGCCGCACCCGCCGCCGGAGGCGCGTAGGGCAGTGCGGCAGCAGCAAGGCCCTTCTGGTCGAAGGTGTCCGGGACGGGCAGCGTGGCCCAGTTGCCGATGGGCCACGCGACCACGAAGGCACGCCCGACCACGTTGTCCACGGGGACGGTGCCGCCACCGGGCTGGTCCTGGTGGAAGCGCGAGTCGAGCGAGTCCGCCCGGTGGTCGCCCATCACCCAGATCCGGCCCTGCGGGACGGTGACCGGTTCGAACGGCTTGTCGCCGCACGGCGTGTTGCCCGCGAAGATGTAGGGCTCGTCGAGTGCGATCCCGTTCACCTTCACCGGGCCGCTGCCCTGGCACTCGACGGTGTCGCCGCCGACCGCGATGACCCGCTTGATGAGGTCCTTCTCGTTGGCCGACGGCATCAGACCGATGAAGCTGAGTCCGTTCTGGATGCCCCGGACGACGGCGTTGTTGCTCTGCTGGGTCGGCTCGTCGCTCAGCCAGCCGCCCGGATCGTGGAAGACCACGACCTCTCCGCGCTCCGGCTCGGCACCGAACCACGGCGTCAGCTTGTCGACCAGCACCCGGTCGCCGATCTGCAGGGTGTTCTGCATCGAGCCCGAGGGGATCGAGAACGCCTGCACGAAGAAGGTCTTGATCACCAGCGCCAGAATCAGCGCGATGCCGACCAGGATCGGCAGTTCCTTCCAGAACGAGCGCTGCTTGGACTGCTTCTTCTTGCCGCCTTCCGGCGTCTCCTCGGCCGAGTCCGAGGCCGCCGATGCGGCCTGCGCGGATCGATCGGAGCCGTCCAACTCGGGGCCCTCGCCCTCGGGCTCAGGGCCCCCAGAGCGGGCACCGATCACCAGATCCCCCACAACATCTCCTCCCTGCTGTGCGGACGCCCGTGCGCCCGCGCTCACAGTGCCGCACAGCGGGCACCACGTTCTGTGACTGGCCGTCAGCCCGCATCAGCCCTGCCCGCCGAAGCGGGGTCTGACACCGGCTCACCTACCCGGCCTCCGGAGGCGATCGGACCGTGCTCCGAGCACTCCAGCACTTCTCTACCACTCCCGACCGGGACGCCCGGGCTCCCACACGGCAGCACGGTCGAATCAGCGGACGGGCGGCCCGTCCCGGCCCCTCGTGCGTCTTGGCCGCACGAGGGCCGGGAGGAAGCCCAACACACCCATAACGAGCGGAGGTTTCGCAAGATCCGGTTGAGCACCCGGGAGATTCGCCCGGTCAGGTGCGCTCGTGTCTCCGCCCGCCCCCGGAACGCTACGCTCCCCCGCTCCGGCATGCACGGGAAGCGCCGACAGAGTCTCCGGAACGTCGAGTCCACTCATCCGCTGAAGCGGCCACGCGATCACGAACGCCCGCCCGAGCACGTTGTCCAGGGGGATCGTGCCCTGGCCGGCCTCACCGAGGTGGTAGCGCGAGTCGGCGGACAGGTCACGGTGATCCCCCATCACCCACAACCGCCCCGCCGGGACGGTGACCTTGAAGGGCTGCTTGGACGGGGCGTTGCCCGGTGCGAGGTAAGGCTCGTCCAGCGGAACACCGTTGACGGTCAGTCGGCCGCCCGCCTCGCAGCACTCGACGGTGTCCCCCGGGACCCCGATCACCCGCTTGATGAGGTCCTGCTCGTCGTCGGAGGGCAGCAGACCGACGTGCGAGAGCAGCCGCTTGGTGGTCCGCACCACGGCAGCCTCGTCCTCCGCCTGGTGCTGGGGTTCCAACCAGCCCCCCGGGTCCTTGAAGACGACCACTTCTCCCCGGGCCGGCTCGTTGCCGAACCAAGGGGTGAACTTGTCGACCAGCACCCGGTCACCGATCTGAATGGTCTGCTCCATCGAGCCGGAGGGGATCACGAAGACCTGGACGGCGAAGGTCTTGAGCCCCAGGGCGATGAGCACCGCCACCAGCGCGATCAGCGGCAGTTCTCGCAGCAGCGAGCGCCTGCGCCGCCGGGCAGCCCGGCGCGCACTCCGGCGTCGCTCCGCCCGACCGCGCGGCGCCGACGCCGGGACCGGGGTATCCGATGCCGAGCCTGCGGCAGGCGCGGTCAGCGGATCACCTCCCGCAACACCCGCTCCGTCGGTGGCTCCGGTCCAGCCCCCACCCCCCGGGGCACCGGGGGCCATCGGGTCCGGGCCGTGTGCGAAGGCATGGCCGGCACCACCCGGGATGCGGTTGCCCCCCGGTCCGCCGGCGCCACTCGGTATGTCGGCGGGAGACGAAGTGACGGGCCCCCTGCCCCTACCTCTGCCCCCCATGGCCACCAGTCCCCTCCAGCGGAGCGAAGCTCGCGGGGCGGTCGAGCGAGGACCAGCGGCCGACCGGGAAGACGATCCAGTCCGCCCGGCCGATCACCTTCGACTCGGGCACGAATCCACCGCCCGGCTCGCCGAGGTGGTCCCGGGAGTCACGGGAGGCACTCCGGTGGTCCCCCATCAGCCAGAGCTTCCCGGCCGGCACCACCACGTCGAACGGCACCGCTGACGGCACGTCACCCGCGTACAGGTAAGCCGACTCGTCCAACGGCACGCCGTTGACCGTGAGCCGCCCATCCACCCCACAGCACGTCACCCGGTCACCCCCGACGCCGATCACACGCTTCACGTACACAGAACCGTCGCCCGGGTTCAGCCCCGCAGCCGACAGGAAGCGTCGCACAGCCGGTGTCTCGGCGGCGTAAGGCAGGAACGAGCCCTTCCCGTCGAAGACCACCACGTCGCCGCGCTCGACCGACCCGCCGAAGGAGTAGGCGAGCTGGTTCACCACCAAGCGGTCACCGGGTTGCAGTGCGCCCTCCATCGAGCGGGAGGGAACGGCGAACGGACGGGCCACGAAGGCGTTCACCATCAGCAGGACCAGCAGGCACACCGCGCCGATCCGCAGGAGGTCCCGTGTCGACCATCCGGATGACGAGTCGTCAGCCCCTTCGGAGCGGTCTGCCCCGCCAGCCACCGCTGCGGCTCCTCCGGCTTCCTCGGCGTCGGGCCCGGCAGTGTCCCCCGGGACTTCGGGCGCTCCGCCCGGCCGAGCTGCTGCCGCCGCCGAGGGCGCGGCCGGGGATGCGACCGGGGCCGGAGGCCGGTCCTCGGACTCCGGCGTGGTGGTGGCCGGGGCCGAAACAGACGCGGACCGCGACGGCGCGTCCGCACCCTGGGGTACGGTCGGGCCGTCGCGGTCCGCGACAGGTTCTTGCGTGCTCATCGGGGCAGAGCCTATCCCTAAGGGACTCCACCCCTACCGAGCGTCCCAGGCCTCCGGACGAGCCGGTGGCCGGAGGATCAGCGGTCGCGCTTCTCCTTGATCTTCGCGGCCTTGCCGCGGAGGTCACGCAGGTAGTACAGCTTGGCGCGGCGGACCGCACCACGGGTCACGACCTCGATCTTCTCGACGACCGGGGTGTGCACCGGGAAGGTACGCTCCACACCGACGTTGAAGGAGACCTTGCGGACGGTGAAGGTCTCACCGACGCCCGCGCCGTGACGGCGGATGACGACGCCCTGGAAGACCTGGACACGGGAGCGGTTGCCCTCGATGACCCGGACGTGGACCTTCAGGGTGTCACCGGCGCGGAAGGCCGGAACGTCGGTGCGCAGCGAGGCCGCGTCGACACCAGCGAGCTTGTTGCTCATCTTGTTCTCCATCGCAGGCGCCACGGGCCGCCCACGGAAGTTCGTCACTATGGGGTGTGCTGCGGGCCGTACGGGTCCTCGGTGATCCCCCCGTGGCGGGGGCACCGCTCCACTGGCTGCCACGGAGGCAGCCCAACGGCAGACAACAGTCGCCTATTGTTCCACAGCCTCCGGTGCGGACCGAAATCGGCCGAGCTCCGCGTCCCAGGACAGCCCCAGGATGCTGAGCGCCTCGCGCTCCTTCTTGTCGAAGTCGCCGTACTGCCAGCGCTCCACCAGGTCGGGCCGGTTGGCCAGGGTGCGGGTGAAGGCCTGTTCCCGACGCCAGCGGGCGATCTTGCCGTGGTGGCCGCTGAGCAGCACCTCCGGCACCTCCCGACCACGCCACTCGGCGGGCTTGGTGTAGACCGGCCCCTCCAGCAGGTCGGCCATGGCACCCGGCGCGAAGGAGTCGTCCCGGTGGGACTCCGCGTTGCCCAGCACTCCCGGCAGCAGCCGGGCGATCGCCTCGACCATCACCAGCACCGCGACCTCACCGCCGGCCAGCACGTAGTCGCCGATCGACGCCTCGACCACCGGCATCCGCGTGGCTGCCTCCTCGATCACCCGGCGGTCGATGCCCTCGTAGCGCGCGGGCGCGAAGGCCAACCACTGACGGCCGGCCAGCTCCTGGGCCAGCTCCTGGGTGAACGGCCGCCCGCTCGGGGTCGGCACGACCAGCGTCGGCACCTCTCCCTCAGGCCCCTGGGCTAGCACCGCGTCGAGGGCGGCCCCCCACGGCTCGGGCTTCATCACCATCCCGGGGCCGCCACCGTAGGGAGTGTCGTCCACCGTCCGGTGCACGTCCGTGGTCCAGGACCGCAGGTCGTGCAGGTGCACGTCGAGCTGCCCCCGGGCCCGGGCCTTGCCCACCAGGGAGACGTTCAACGGCTCCAGGTACTCCGGGAAGATGGTGACGACGTCGATTCGCATCTCACTCATGCGCGGGCTTCACCCGTCACCTCGTCAGACGCCCCGCCAGACGTCTCCCCAGACACTCCGTCAGAGGCCTCGTCAGACGCCTCGGCCCCACTGTCCGACGCACCGTCGCCCTCGTCACCCTCGTCGTCGTCAGCGTCGGCCGCGTCCGGCCGGACCACCTCGGCGTCCGCCGGGTCGATCAGCCCGGGCGGCGGATCGATGACCGCGCGCTGGCTCTCCAGATCGATGGTCGGCACGATGCGCGAGACGAACGGCACCAGCGCCTCCGTCCCGTCCGGCCTGGTGACGGTCAGCAGGTCCTGGTAGGGCAGGTGGACCACCTCGGTGAGCTCACCCACCAAGGTCCCGTCCAACAGCACCACGTCGAGCCCGATCAGCTGGTGGTCGTAGTACTCCTCGGGGTCGTCCGGACGCTCCTCCGGGTCGACCTCCGCGATCAGCATCGTGCCGCGCAGGGCCTCGGCCGCAGTACGGTCCTTCACCCCCGCGAAGCGGAGCAGCAGCCGACCGCTGTGCACCTTGCCCGACTCGACGGTCAGCGGGCCGACCGACGCCGGGTCGGTCATCAGCACCGCACCGGGCCCGAGCCGCAGCTCCGGCTCGTCGGTCCGGACCTCGACGCTGACGTCTCCCCTGATGCCGTGGGCGCGGCCGATCTTGCCGACGACGAGCTGCACGGTCGTTCTCCTGATCCTTCGGTCCTTGATGCGATGAACACCCGAGCGGCACCCGAACGGGCACCCCCGGTACGCAGAAGGACCGGCCGGGACGACATGCGTCCCGGCCGGTCCCTGAATCCTGACGATCGAACGTCAGCGAATGCTGTCCACGTCGACCAGGTCGACCCGGACGTTGCGACCGCCGAGGGCGCCGACCACGGTGCGCAGAGCGCGAGCCGTACGGCCACCCCGGCCGATCACCTTGCCGAGGTCATCGGGGTGCACGCGCACCTCGATGGTGTTGCCCCGACGCAGGTTGCGCGAGCGCACCTGCACCTCGTCGGGGTGCTCGACGATGCCCTTCACCAAGTGGTCCAGGGCGTCCTCGATCACGATCAGGCCTCGGTGGACGCGGCGTCGGCCTCAGCCTCGGCCTTGTCAGCCTTCTTGGCCTTCGGGGTGATGGCAACACCGGTGGTGCTGTCCTCGAAGCCGGCGACGGCCTTCGCGAAGAGGTGCGAGAAGTCCTCGACCTTGGGCTCGGCCACCAGCAGCGGAGCCGGAGCCGGCAGGCCCTTGAACTTCTGCCAGTCGCCGGTGAGCTTCAGGATGGCGAGGACCGGCTCGGTCGGCTGGGCGCCGACGGACAGCCAGTACTGGGCGCGGTCGGTGTCGACCTCGATCTTCGAGGGGTTGTAGGTCGGCTGGTAGACGCCGATCTCCTCGATCGCGCGGCCGTCACGCTTGGTGCGCGAGTCGGCGACGACGATGCGGTAGTGCGGGGAGCGAATCTTGCCGAGACGCTTGAGCTTGATCTTGACTGCCACGGGAGTGGATTCTCCTGGTGTTGACGTGGGTGAGCGGCCACTGCCGTCGCGTGGGGTTGCGAGGTGGGCCGTTCAAGGGACACGCCAGCCGTAGGAGAGAGGGGTCCTGCTCGGCTGCCGAGTACTCAGCTGTCCATTCTGCCACACGCCGAGGGTCGGCCCGACCGAGGGCCCGCGCCGGTCGGCCCGACCGAGGGCCCCCGCCCCCGGTTGAGCCGATTCTCGGCACGACAGGCACTGCACACCACGAGCAGTGCAGGTTGTACGGCACTACGAGTACTGCGGAACCACTGCCCCGGAGGACCACGGCATCACGGGCGCCATGGGCACTACGGGTACCTCACGCGCTTCAGGCACCCGGGCACATCACCACCCCGGCACCTCACGCACTTCGGGCATTTCAGGTGCACCGGTCAGATGCACCGGTCAGATGCCCTGTTCAGATGCACCGGTCAGGTGCAGGTACACCGGCCCCTCCGGGCACATCACGCACCCACGGGGACCACGTTCGAGCAGCGCGGTACGTACGGCACATCCGCCTGGCAACGGACGGCCACCCCCCGACCGGCTGCACCGGCCACCAGGTCAGGCGATCCGGAACGGCTGCTGGCAGGCGCCGCAGACGATCGACGCCTGGGCGAGCACCGAGGGCACCACCCGGACGTTGCGGCCACAGCCGCAGATCGCCTTGACGCGGACGCCACCGCCGGAGGAACCGTGCCGGGCGGCCGGGCCGCGGAAGGCGCGGTGTCCACCCTCACCGTTGACGGCGAGCTGGTGGGCGCCGAGGGCGCGGTCCAGTCGCTCGATCGTCTCGGTGTAGCGCTCCTGCGTCTCCGTCAGCATGGTCACCTGGGAGAAGCCGCTACTGGCGTGCGGCTCGATCGGGTGGGCCAGGCCGAGCTCGGAGGCGAGCATCAGGAAGCGGCGGTTGTGGTAGCGGCCGGCTCGCGAGGTGTCCCGGATGTCCCGGGCGGCGGCGAGGCCGTGGGCGGCTTCGTGCAGCAGTCGCTCGAAGCCGAGCTGGGTGCCGCAGGCCGAGGAGGACTCGCCGATCAGCGCCTCGGGCGAGGCGAGGTCGGGGAGATCCTGGTGGTGGGCCTGGATGTCGCTCCAGGCGGCGGCCAGTTCGGCCGCCAGGACGAGAGGCTGTGTCGTGCTCACGCTAGACCAACGATGCAGTGAGAGCCGATGTTCCGCGCGTTCCCGTTCACCGGGAATTCCCAGCGAACTCCCAGGAATGCACTGCCGTGCGCGAATTGTGCTGCCTGTATCTGACGCAAGACCAACCCCCTGCAACTTTGGGCCCGGCGAACCTCGCCAGGCTCTCGGCTATCGCCCGGGAGCGGTTGCTCCCCTTGCGGCGAACGGCCCGTGGCGCTGTCGAGAATTGACAGGGCCACGGGCCGTATACCGTACCGCTAGTTCACCACGACCGGGAGTTGACCGGTCAGTAGTCTCACCAGACAGTCAGACTGTGGTGGAACATTCGTCCTGCATAAGTGCACATGCGGAGAGTTCCGAAGGACCGCGTGCAGGACCGGGGTCGTCCGCCCGGCCGCCCGCCTGGGCTCAGTACGCCCGGGCGACGATCGCGACGTTGCCGTCCTGATCGTCCGTCAGCGGCACCGAACCGTCGGCGGCGACGATGCAGCGGACCGAGACGCCCTGCTCGGCCAGCTTGGCCTCGCCCTCCGGGCCGAGCTCGGCCCAGGAGATCCGGCCCCAACCGGTGGCCGCGGCCTCGACCGCCTCGTCGAGGTTGGTGACCTCGACGGTGCGGGCCAGCCGGCGCTCGCGGGACTGGCGGAGCAGCAGCTGCTGGTCCTCCTCCAGGATGCCGGGCAGCAGCGCGGCCAGGCCGTCGATCGAGACCGACTCCTTGCCGCCGGGGATCCGGCGGGCCAGCATCGCGGTGCCGTTCTCCAGGTCGCGCGGACCGACCTCGATGCGCAGCGGGACGCCCTTGAGCTCCCAGTCCACGGCCCGGCGGCCGAACGGGGTGTCGGTGCGGTCGTCCACGACCACCCGCACGCCCGCCGCCTCCAGCGCGGCACCGATCTCGCGGACCTTGGCCAGCACCGCGTCATCGCCCTTGATGGCGAGGACGACGGCCTGGACGGCGGCCAGTCGCGGCGGGACGCGCAGGCCGTTGTCGTCGCCGTGCGACATGATCAGGCCGCCGACCATGCGGGTCGAGACGCCCCACGAGGTCTGCCAGACGTGCTCGCGCTCGGCACCCTGCAGCTGGTAGGTGGTGTTGAACGCCTTGGCGAAGTTCTGGCCCAGCTCGTGGCTGGTGCCCATCTGCAGCGCCTTGCCGTCGCCCATCATGCCTTCGAGCGTGAGGGTGTTGATGGCGCCGGCGAAGCGCTCCTTGGCGGTCTTGCGGCCGAGCACCACGTCGATGCCGAGCACGTTGGTCATGAAGTCGCCGTAGACCTGGGTGTGGATCATCGAGGCGTACTGCCGGGCGTCCTCGTAGGTGGCGTGGGCGGTGTGGCCCTCCTGCCAGAGGAACTCGGTGGTGCGCAGGAAGACCCGCGGGCGCAGCTCCCAACGGACCACGTTGGCCCACTGGTTGATCAGCAGGGGCAGGTCGCGGTGGCTCTGCACCCACTTGGAGAAGTACTCGTTGATGATGGTCTCGGAGGTCGGCCGGACGACGACCGGCTCGTCGAGCTCCTTGCCGCCGCCGTGGGTGACCACCGCGAGCTCGGGGGCGAAGCCCTCGACGTGCTCGGCCTCCTTGGTCAGGTAGGACTGCGGGATGAACATCGGGAAGTAGGCGTTCTGCGCGCCCGCCTTCTTGATCCGGGCGTCCATCTCCTGCTGCATCCGCTCCCACAGGCCGTAGCCGTACGGTCGGATGACCATGGTGCCGCGGACCGGGCCGTTGTCGGCCAGCTCGGCCTTGTTGATGAGGTCCTGGTACCAACGCGGGAAGTCGTCCGCCTGGGGAGTGAGCACGGGTGCCTTAGCCATGGGCAGATCGTACGGGGCGCGGGCCCCTGACCGTGAATCCGTTTCGCCGGCCGGAGGGACCTCCTCCACCAGCGGCGAAACGTCCGGACCGCTTCCGGTCCTGCCGGAGGGCGCACCGGGGGCGCATCACCCGAGTGGCGGGACACCACCCTGCACCCCTCTGGACGCCGGGGCCCGTCGGCTGTTCGCTGGTGTCGGGGCGGGACTTTGGGGGGTTGGTTTTGGATGCGACGACCCTGTGGTGACCCAAGGACCGGATGGAGGCCGAGATGGCTTCGGCGCAGTTGACCGGCACGACCTCGGAGGCGACTCCGGACTGGCTGAGCACGCCCGGCGCGAGCCACGGCCGCGGCTCGGGGCACGGGCACGGCTCCGGCCGTGGCTCCGGCTACGGCTACGGCCCGGGGCGGGCCAGCAGGGCCCGGGACTGGGCGGAGATCCAGGAACGGATGCTGGTCCCGCTCTACCGGGCCGTCCACGAGCGGCTGGAGGTCGGCCCGGCGACCAGCCTGCTCGGGCTGGGCTGCCGGTCCGGACTGGCTCTGCTGCTGGCTGCCGAGCGCGGCGCGCAGGTGGCCGGCACCGAGGCCGATCCCGAGCTGCGCGAGCTGGCCGGGGAGCGCGGTCTGACGGTCCGTCCGGACCACGGACCGGCGACGGCGGCCGACACCCGGACGGCGGCGCCCGTCGCCCGCTCGGCGTACTCCCTGGTGACGGTCTTCGAGCAGTTGTGGACCACGCGCGCCCCCGGCCCGCTGGTGGAGGCCGCGGCGGAGCGGGTACTGACCGGCGGTCAGCTGGTCCTGGCCGCCTGGGGGCCGGCCGAACGGTGCGAGAGCGCGTCGGTCCTGGCGGTCGGGCAGCGCGGCCACCAGGACCGGCAGGGGCATCAGGAGCGGCAGGGGCATCAGGAGCGGCGCGGTCACCACGGCCGGCACGGCTCGGCACTCCGGGGGCCGGACGTCCGGCCGGGGCCGTTCGCGCTGAGTGCGCCGGGCGGGCTGGAGTCGCTGCTGTTCCGCGCCGGTCTGCGCCCGGCCGGCGGGGGCCGGGTGTCCTGCCCGTTCGCCTACCCGGACCTGGAGAGCGCGGTGCGCGGGATGCTCTCCACCGGGCTGTTCGACGCCGCCGTGGCGGAGTCGGGGCAGACCCTGGTGGCGAAGGAACTGGAGGAGGCACTGCACCCGTTCGTCCGTGCGGACGCCTCGGTCCGGATGACCAACCAGTTCCGCTACGTGGTCGGCCTCCGGGCCTGAGGCCCCGGCCCCAGCCCCGACCCCGGCCCCGAACGCCAAGCCGGAAACGGCGGCCCCGGACCGGCGGCCCCCGACCGGTGGCCGGGAACGCGACGGGTGCCCCGGTCCCTTCCCGGACCGGGGCACCCGGCACGACGGACCGTCAGCTGCGGTCCAGCTCCTTGGCGTTCCTCGGCACCCCCGCCGCCCGGTACGCGGCCTCCTCGTCGAGCGTCTCGGCCGCCAGCAGCGCCGCCGCCAGGGCGTCCAGCTGGCCCCGGTGCGCGGTGAGCAGCCGGACCGCCTCCTCGTAGCACTCGGCGACGATCCGGCGGGCCTCCTCGTCCACCGCGTCCAGGGTGGTGGGCGCGGCGGAGAGCCCGTACGCGCCCTGGGTGTCGCTCGGGACGGCGGTGAGCCGGCCGACCCGCTCGCTCATGCCCCAGCGGCCGGCCATCCCCCGGGCGATGTTGGTGACCTGCTCCAGGTCGCTCTCCGCGCCGGTGGTGATGACGCCGTAAACCACCTGCTCGGCCGCCATCCCGCCGAGCGCGCCGATGATCCGGCCGCGCAGGTACGGCTCGGTGTACGAGTAGCGGTCGGTGTCGGGGGTGGAGAGCGTGACGCCCAGCGCCCGGCCGCGCGGCACGATGGTGATCTTGCGGACCGGGTCGGCGCCCGGCTGGAGCATCCCCAGCAGGGCGTGGCCGCCCTCGTGGTACGCGGTGCGCTCGCGCTCGCCCTGCGGCATCACCAGCGGGCGGACGGCGCCAAGCTGCACCTTCTCCAGCGCGTCCGAGAGGTCCTCGGCCCGGACCCGGTCCTGCTTGCGCTTGACCGCGAGCAGGGCGGCCTCGTTCACCAGGTTGGCCAGCTCGGCCCCGGTCATGCCGGGGGTGACCTTGGCCAGCTGGACCAGGTCGGCGTCGGGCGCCAGCGGCACCGTACGGGTGTGGATCCTGAGGATCTGCAGCCGGCCGTCCCGGTCCGGCGGGCTGACGGTGATCCGGCGGTCGAAGCGGCCGGGGCGCAGCAGCGCCGGGTCGAGGACCTCGGCCCGGTTGGTGGCCGCGATCACGATGACGCCCTCGGAGCCGGAGAAGCCGTCCATCTCGGTGAGGATCTGATTGAGCGTCTGCTCGCGCTCGTCGTGGCCGCCCATGCCGCCACCGCCACCGCGCTGGCGGCCGATGGTGTCGATCTCGTCGATGAAGATGATCGCGGGTGCCACCTTCCGCGCCTCGGCGAACAGCTCGCGCACCCGGGAGGCACCGACGCCGACGATCATCTCGATGAACTCGGAGGCCGAGGCGGAGAAGAACGGCACGTCCGCCTCGCCCGCCACCGCTCGGGCCAGCAGGGTCTTGCCGGTGCCGGGCGGGCCGGTGAGCAGGACGCCGCGCGGCATCTTGGCGCCGAGCTTGCGGTACTCCTGGGGGTTCTTCAGGAAGTCGACCACCTCGCTGAGTTCGGCCTCGACCTCGTCGATGCCGGCCACGTCGGCGAAGGTGGTGCGCTTGCCCTCCTCCGGGTTGACCGGCTTCGGCGGGGCCTTCCTGCCGAAGCCGCCGGGCCCGCCCATCCCGCCCGCCATCCGGCGGGCCAGCAGCACCCAGATCACCACCAGCAGCAGCATCGGGGCGAGCGAGATCAGCAGGTTGGCCAGGAAGCTGCGCTGCTGCACCACCGGTTCGGCGGTGACGGTGACGCCCTGCTGCTGGAGGGTGTTCCACAGCCCGTCGTCGGCGAAGGCCGGGCGCTGGGTGGTGAAGTCGGTGTAGGTGCCCTTGGCGCCGTCCGGCTTGGGGGCGGCGGCCTTGAGGGTGCCCTCGATGGCGTCGCCCTTGGAGTAGATCTGGGTGATGTTGCCCTTGCCGAGCTGGTCGCGGAACTCGGTGTAGGAGATGGTGGTGCCGCCGGAGCCGCCGAAGGTGTTCAGCAGCAGCTCGGCGATCAGGAAGACGGCCAGCGCGGTGAGGAGCATGCCGGCCCAGCCGCCGGGCATCTTCTTCTTCGGCGTCGGCGGAGGCGGGGCACCCTCGGACCGCCAGGGCTGGTCGGGGGTCTGACGGGGCGGTACGGGATTGCTCACCCATCGGACAATACGGACATAGGTACGGGCCGACCAAGGCGCAACGCCGCGCCCGGGACCTCCCTCACCGTCCGAAGGGCGCCCCGGAGACCACCCCGGGCACGGGCGTCGGCCCGGCCCGGCCCGGCCACCGATCGGGGCGCCCGTCAGACCCCGCGCCACTCCTCCACCGTCAGGGCGAACCGCTCGTGGTCCCGCCAGGCCCCGTCCAGGAAGAGCATCCGGGGGGTGAACCCCTCGTGCCGGAAGCCCAATCGGCGGGCCAGCGCGATCGAGCGCTCGTTCTCCGGCTGGACGTTGATCTCCAGCCGGTGCAGCGCCAGGCCACCGTCCGCCTGCCCGGCGAAGCAGCGGTCCACCACCAGCCGCATGCCCTCGCTCATCATCCCGGTGCCCGCGAACGGCAGGTAGGAGTCGTAGCCGAGCGCGGCGTTGCAGAAGCGGCCCATCACGATGTTGGCCACGTTGCACTTGCCCACCAGGCCGCCGCTCTCCCGGTCGAGGATCAGGAAGGTGCGCAGGCCGGGGCCCTGACGGTCCAGCAGTTCGGGCAGGCCGTCCGGCTCGACCGGGTTCCACCGCCCCACGTGCTCGGCGGAGCGGCGCACCGCCGCCGCGTACGGTCCTGCGTCTGCCGCCCTGGGGGCCCGGATCTCCACTCTCACCGGACCATCATCGGGCATGGCGGCGGCCCGCCACCGGAAGGGGTGACGGGCCGTCGCAAACTCGCCTGCGGCTTCGGGGGCCGGAGCCGCTCAGAGCAGGTCCTTGAACTCCTTGGGCAGCTCGAAGTCGGCCGGGCCCTTGCCCGCGCCGAGCCCGAAGGCACCGCCCGGCGCCTGGGCGGCGTCGCCCGCGCCCGGGCCGAGCGCCTTGCGCTCCGCCGCGGCCGCCTCCTCCTGGGCCCGCTTGAGCGGGTTGCCGCTCTTGCGCTTGCCCTTCGCGGGCTGGGCCTTCTTGGCGGACTTCTTGCCGCCGCCGCCCATGCCGGGGATCCCCGGCATGCCGGGCATGCCCTTGCCGGAGGCCATCGCGGACATCATCTTGCGGGCCTCGAAGAACCGCTCGACCAGGTTCTTCACCTCGCCGACCTGGACGCCGGAGCCCTTGGCGATCCGGGCCCGGCGGGAGCCGTTGATCAGCTCCGGCTCGGCCCGCTCGACCGGGGTCATCGACTTGATGATCGCGCCGACCCGGTTGACGTCCTTGTCGTCGATGTTGTTGATCTGGTCCCGGATCTGGCCCATGCCCGGCAGCATGCCGAGCAGCTTGGAGATCGAGCCCATCTTCTGGACCTGCTCCAGCTGGGACAGGAAGTCGTCCAGCGTGAAGGCCTTCGGCCCGGACTTCAGCTTGGCGGCGATCTTCTCGGCCTCGGCCTGCGAGAAGGTCTGCTCGGCCTTCTCGATCAGCGAGAGCATGTCGCCCATGCCGAGGATGCGCGAGGCCATCCGGTCCGGGTGGAAGGCGTCGAACTCGTCGACCTTCTCGCCGTTGGAGGCGAACATGATCTGACGGCCGGTCACGTGCGCGACCGAGAGCGCCGCACCACCGCGCGCGTCGCCGTCCAGCTTGGACAGCACCACACCGGTGAAGTCGACGCCGTCGAGGAAGGCCTGGGCGGTGGTGACCGCGTCCTGGCCGACCATGGCGTCGACCACGAACAGGACCTCGTCCGGGTCGATCGCGGCCCGGATGTCGGCGGCCTGCTGCATCAGCTCGGCGTCGATGCCGAGGCGGCCGGCGGTGTCGACGATGACCACGTCGAACTGCTTCTGCTTCGCGTACTCGATCGAGTCGCGGGCCACCTGCACCGGGTCGCCGACGCCGTTGCCCGGCTGCGGGCCGTAGAAGGCGACTCCGGCCCGGCCGGCCATCACCTCCAACTGCGTGACGGCGTTCGGGCGCTGGAGGTCGCAGGCCACCAGCAGCGGGGTGTGCTTCTGCGCCTTGAGCCAGTGACCGAGCTTGCCGGCCAGGGTGGTCTTACCGGCACCCTGGAGACCGGCCAGCATGATCACGGTCGGGCCGGACTTGGCGTACTTCAGGCGGCGGGTCTCGCCACCGAGGATGGCGATGAGCTCCTCGTTGACGATCTTGATGACCTGCTGCGCCGGGTTCAGCGCGCCGGAGACCTCCGCGCCGGTCGCGCGCTCCTTGATCCGCGCGATGAAGGCGCGGACCACGGGCAGCGCGACGTCGGCCTCGAGCAGGGCGATCCGGATCTCGCGGGCGGTGGCGTCGATGTCCGCCTCACTGAGGCGGCCCTTGCCCCGGAGGTTCTTGAACGTCGCTGCGAGGCGGTCGGAGAGAGTGTCGAACACGTCGGTCGCGGGTCCCTTGCGGCATCGGTACGGGTACTGTCGTCGCCCCCAGGGTATCCGGCCACCACTCCAACGGTCCCCACCCGGTCGGAAGCGGTCTCCGGACACCCCTCGCCGGCGGTCTCCGGCCACGCGTCAGGCCAGCGCCTCCCGCACCGCCGCCGCCACCTCCCGGGCCCGGCCGTCGTCCAGCGGACCGCCCGCCGGGTCGGTCAGGTAGAACGCGTCCACCGCCTCCGCGCCCAGCGTGGAGACGTGCGCGGTCCGGACCCTGGCACCGGCCCCGTCCAGCGCCCGGCCGATCCGGTGCAGCAGCCCGGGGGCGTCGTGCGCGCGCACCTCCAGCACCGTCGCGGTGCTGGACGCCCCGCCCGGCAGCACGGTGACCACCGGCGGCGGGGTGGTGATCCCCCGGCGCCGCGGGGCGGCGGCGTCCCGCCCGGCCAGCTTCCTGGTCACGTCCAGCGAGCCGTCCAGCGCCCGCCGCAGATCGGCCCGCAGCCGGGCCGCCTCGGGGAGTTCGCCGTACTCGGCCGCCACCGTCCAGCGCAGCAGCAGCACCGGCCCGGCCCCGGCCGGGTCCAGCTCGCGCAGCCCGGCCGAACGGACCGTCAGCCGGTGCAGCGCCAGCACCCCGGCCACCGTGCCGAGCAGGCCGGGCCGGTCCGGCAGCGCCAGGGTGAGCCGGACGCCCATCGGCTCGGTGCCGCCGGCCTCCGGGCCGGCCTGGGCCAGCAGGGTGAGCGCGGGCTCGCCGGTGCGGGCCGCCTCGATCGCCAGCCGCTCCTGCTCGACGGTCGGCTCGGTGCCCCAGCCGGGCTCGGCCGGCGGCTGCTGAGCACCCGTCAGCCGGGCGGCGGCCCGGCCGGCCAGGCCCGAGACCAGCGAGGCCCGCCAACTGCTCCAGGCGGCCGGGCCGGTGGCGGTGGCGTCCGCCTCGGTCAGCGCGTGCAGCAGCTCCAGGTGCGAGAGGGTGCCGGTCACCCCGGTGATCAGCTCGACGGTGGCCGGGTCGTCCGGGTCCCGCCGGGTCGCGGTGTCCACCAGGGTCAGGTGGTGGCGCACCAGCAGCGCCAGGGTCTCCACGTCGGCCTTGTCGAAGCCCATCCGGGCGGCCACGTCCCGGACGATCACCTCGCCGGCCTCGGAGTGGTCGCCCGGCCAGCCCTTGCCGATGTCGTGCAGCAGCGCGGCCACCAGCAGCAGGTCGGGCCGGGCCACCCGGCGGGTCATCGCGGCGGCCCGCACCGCGGTCTCGATCAGGTGCCGGTCCACCGTCCAGACGTGCACCGCGTTGCGCTGCGGGCGGCAGCGCACCCGCTCCCAGTCCGGCAGCAGACGGGTGATCAGCCCCTCGGCCTCGTACGCCTCCCAGACCGGTACGGCCGCCTCGCCCGCACCCAGCAGGGTCACCAGCTGGGCCCGGGCCTCGTCCGGCCAGGGCACCGGCAGCGGGGCGGCCTCGGCGGCCAGGCGCCGCACGGTGGCGTAGGAGACGGTCAGCCCGGCCTGGGCGGCGGCGGCCGCCGCGCGCAGCGGCAGCACCGGGTCCTGGGCCGGCCGGGCGGACTGCGCGAGCACCGCCTCGCCGTCCTGCTCGACCACGCCCTCGGCCAGCGGGGTGCGCTCCACCCCGCCCCGGCCCACCGCGCCGTTGCTCCGCCCGGCCCCGCCGAAGGTGAACAGCCGGCTCCGGCGCACCCGCCCGCCGCCACTGCGGGCGGCCAGCACCCGTTCGACGGACCGCCAGGTGACGTCGGCCGCGTAGGAGACGGTCCGGGCCGCCTCGTAGACCTGGCGCAGCAGGGTGTCGGCGTCCAGCACGCCGAGCCGGGCGGCCACCTGGTCCTGCTCCTGGAGGGCGAGGCGCTCGGTGGCCCGGCCGGTGGTCAGGTGGAGCGCGTCCCGGACGTCGGCGAGCCGCTCGGCCGCCGCGTCCAGACCGTCCCGGGGGGCGTCGGCCAGCCAGCTGGCGGCGATCGCGTTGAGCGCCACCACGTCCCGCAGCCCGCCCCGGGCCTCCTTCAGGTCGGGCTCCAGCAGGAAGGCCAACTCGCCGTGCCGCTCGGCCCGTTCGAGGCAGGAGGCGCGCAGCTCGGGCAGCCGGCCGGCGGCGCCGGCCCGCCAGTCGGAGAGCACCTCGGAGCGCAACTCGGCGGTCAGCTCCGGGTCGCCGGCCAGGTGCCGGGCGTCCAGCAGGCCGAGCTGGGCCTTGAGGTCCTCGGCGGCCACCGCCCGGGCCTCGGCGGGCGTGCGGACGGCGTGGTCGAGCGCGGTGCCACCGTCCCAGACGGGGTACCAGATCCGCTCGGGCAGGGCCGGGTCGAGCCGGCCGCGGTGCAGCAGCACCACGTCGAGGTCGCTGCGCGGGGAGAGCTCGCCCCGGCCGTAGCCGCCGACCGCCACCAGGGCGGTGCCCGACGGGGCGCCGGCCGCCGCGTACAGACCGGCCAGCCAGTCGTCGGCGAGCCTGGACAGGGCCCGGCGGCGGACGGCTCCGGTCAGGCCGGGCTGGTCGAGCAGCCGGGCGCGGGCGCCCGCGTGGTCGGAGGGCTGGTCGGTGGTGGTCACGTCGGTTCCCCGTCCGTCTGTCCCGCGGCTGGCCCGCGACTGTCCTGCGGTTGTCCTGCTCGACTGTCCTGCTTGGCTGTCCTGCGGTTGTCCTGGCAGGTGCCCCGTGGCTGTTCCACGACTGCCCTGCGGCCGGCCCCGGCCGGACCACCGGGCCCGGACACGCGTCCGGCGGACCGGCGACCACGAGGGTCACCGGCCCGCCTGGGACCGTCCGTTCCTGCTGATGATGCCGGTCTCCCGGTCCCGCTAGATCGCGTCCGGGCCGCGCTCGCCGGTCCGCACCCGGACGGCGGTGTCGACCGGGACGCTCCAGACCTTGCCGTCACCGATCTTGCCGGTGCGGGCCGCCTTCACCACGACCTCGACCACGTCGTCGGCCATGTCGTCCTCGACCAGCACCTCGATCCGGACCTTGGGCACCAGGTCGACGGTGTACTCGGCGCCCCGGTAGACCTCGGTGTGGCCGCGCTGGCGGCCGTAGCCACTGGCCTCGGTGACGGTCAGTCCGTGTACCCCGAAGGCCTGCAGGGCGTTCTTGACCTCGTCCAGACGGTGCGGCTTGATGACTGCGGTGATGAGCTTCATCAGGCGTCGACCTCGGCCTTCTGCGGAGCGGTGGTGGTGGCGGAGGCAGCGGAGGGGGTACGGCCCAGGCTGGCCCCGACGGCGCTGAAGTCGTAGGCGGACTCGGCGTGTTCGGCCTGGTCGATGCCGGCCACCTCGACCTCCTCGGAGACCCGGAAGCCGATGGTCCGGTCGATCGCCTTGCCGAGCAGCCAGGAGAGCACGAAGGAGTAGAGGCCGACCACGACCACGCCCATCGCCTGCTTGCCGAGCTGGCCGAGGCCGCCGCCGTAGAACAGGCCCTGCGCGGTCTGGCCGACGTGGCCGGTGGCGAACAGGCCGATCAGCAGCGAGCCGATCACACCGCCGACCAGGTGGACGCCGACCACGTCGAGCGAGTCGTCGAAGCCCCAGCGGTACTTGAGGCTGATCGCGGCGGCGCAGGCCGCACCGGCGATGACGCCGATGGCCACCGCGCCGAGCGGGCTGACGGACCCGCAGGCGGGGGTGATGGCGACCAGACCGGCCACCGCGCCGGAGGCGGCACCGAGGGTGGTGAAGGCGCCGTGCCGGATCTTCTCGTAGGCCAGCCAGCCGATCACGGCGGCGGCGGTGGCCACCTGGGTGTTGAGGAAGGCCATCCCGGCCACGCCGTTGGCGGCCAGCGCCGAGCCGGCGTTGAAGCCGAACCAGCCGAACCAGAGCAGCCCGGAGCCGAGCATCACCAGCGGCAGGCTGTGCGGGCGCATCGGGTCCTTCTTGAAGCCGATCCGCTTGCCGAGCACCAGGCAGAGCGCCAGGCCGGCCGCACCCGCGTTGATGTGCACGGCGGTACCGCCGGCGAAGTCGATCACGCCGTTGCGGTCGCCCAGCCAGCCGCCGTCACCACCGTCGAAGAAGAACACCCAGTGGGCGACCGGGAAGTAGACGATCGTCACCCAGAGCGCCACGAACAGGCCCCAGGCGGCGAACTTGGCCCGGTCCGCGATGGCGCCGCTGATCAGCGCGGGGGTGATGATCGCAAACATCAGCTGGAAGGCGGAGAAGGCGGTGACCGGGATGGTGCCGGTGAGGTCGTTCAGACCGATGCCGCGCATGCCCAGGTAGTCGAGGTTGCCGATCAGACCGGCGCCCGCGTCGGGGCCGAAGGCCAGCGAGTAGCCGTAGAGCACCCAGAGCACGCTGACGATCGCGAGCGAGACGAAGCTCATGACCAGCATGTTGAGGGTGCTCTTGACCCGGACCATGCCTCCGTAGAAGAAGGCCAGGCCCGGGGTCATGATCATGACCAGGGCCGCACAGATGAATACGAAGGCGGTGTCGCCAGCGCTGAAGCCGTCCGGCATCGGCGTCTCCTCGTGAGTGCAAGAGCCGCTCCACACCCGGGATCCCTGTCCCGTGCCACCCGGGGTGTCGGCGTTGAGGAGGAGAGTGCCGAAGGCGGATTTCGGCCAGTGCGGCTCGGTGTTTCGCCGCCGTGACGAGCGCCACGGCGGCGTTACGAGGAGGTGAACTACTGCTGCGGACGGGGGAAGGCCGACCGTGAGGGGCGCAGCTCTCAGCCGCTCTGGACGAACTCCGGGATGTTCTCCACCACCCGGTCGGAGAGCTGGGTGACGGAGTCCAGGTCGGCGTAGTTCTGCAGCGCGTTGGCGGTGGTCTTGCGGATCCGGGTGTTGAGCCGCTCGGAGCGCACCTTGGTGGCGATCGCCACCGCCTCCTCGGCCACCGCGACGGCCTGCCTCGGCTCGTTCTGGAGCAGGTGCACGCTGGCCATGCCGATCAGGTTGAAGGCGTAGCTGCGCACGTGCTCCTTGTCCTGCCGGAACAGGTCGACCGCGCGCTGCATCACCGGCTCGGCCATCGAGGCGTAGAGCGGGCTGCGGTTGGCGTGGTAGGCCAGGTCACGGTAGGAGTGCGAGTTCTCGCCGTTCAGCTCGGCCTCGGTGAAGAACTTCAACCAGCCGGGCGAGTTGTCGTCCGGCCGGGTGTCGCTGAAGGTGTCCTCGGCCATCCGGACCGCGCGGGCGCAGCGGTTCACCTCGCCGATGGTGGCGTAGGCGCGGGCCTCCATGGCGAACAGCAGCGACTGCTGGCGCGGGCTGGCGGTGTCCCGGCTGCCGTACTGGGCCAGGTGGATCAGCTCCAGCGCGTCCTCACCCCGGTTGAGGTGGATCATCTGCCGGCTCATGTCGGTGAGGATCTGCGCGCCGAACGGCCGGTCACCGGCCTCCTTGGCCGCGTGCAGCGCCAGCACGTAGTACTTCTGCGCGCTCGGGTGCATGCCCACGTCGTAGGACATCCAGCCCGCCAGGTGGGCGAGTTCGGAGGTCAGCCGGAACAGCCGCTTGGTGGTCTGCTCGGGGTAGCTCTCCTGCAACAGGTCGGTGACCTCGTGGAGTTGGCCGACGACCGCCTTGCGGCGCAGCCCGCCGCCGTTCTGCGCGTCCCACTGACGGAACATCACCGTGGTCTGCTCCAGCAGCTGGAGCTCCGGCTCGGAGAGCCGTCCGGTGAACTGCTCACCGCCGTTGGCGGCGGCCAGGATCGGGGTCGGGGCACCGGCCGGATTGGGGGTGAGCCAGCGCTGCATCGGCTCGATCAGCGCGGTGCCGGCCGTCAGGGCCAGCGAAGTGCCCAGGAAGCCACGGCGGTTCAGCATCAGGTCGCTGCGGGAGTACTCGCTGATCAGCTGCACCGTCTGCGGCGCGCTCCACGGCAGGTCCACCCCGCTCTCCACGGTGGAGACCGGCACGGCGGTGCGCAGGCCGAGGTCCTCGATCGAGACCACCGAGCCGAAGCGCTCCGAGAACAGCTGCGACATGATCTTCGGGATCGGCTCGCGGGGCTGCTCGCCGTCCAGCCAGCGGCGGACCCGGGAGGTGTCGGTGGAGACGTGGTGGGCGCCGATCTGCCGGGCCCGGCGGTTCACCTGCCGCGCCAACTCCCCCTTGGACCAGCCACTCCGGCCGAACCAGGAGGTCAGCTTCTCGTTCGGTTGCTTCTCTGCCATGGGTAAGCGCCCCATCCCGCCCGGCCCCGTGGGGCCCCCGATCGTCTTCGCACTCCCCGCCCTGAGTGAGCGGCCCGCTGCGTTCCGTGTGCTGAACGTAACGCGACAAGTGCCGCCACGGGGAGCGCGCCCGGATAATCGCCACCTTTCGCCACCCCTGCGAGTGAACTACGCGGCGGTCCGGCGCGCTTCACTGGAAGTCGGCACCACAGCCGCCCAACTCGCCGCGCCGCCAGGGATCTTGACGGCTGGGCAGTCCGCCGCGCCAGGAAGGGGAGTCCCGTGCAGCTCCGACGATCCGGCATCCGCAGCGGGGGCGCAAGCAGCCTGCCCGACCGGCGCCCGCGAATCGGAGCACTCCGCCTGCTGCGCGCCGCCGACGCGCGTCCCGCTTCACGTCGCACAATCGACGGACCGTCACCGGCCGGTGCGCCGGCCCAGGACGCGACTGGCGACGCGCCCCGTAACCACCGGCATTCCCAACCTGTTGGGGGAGGCATGGAAACCCTCTTCGGCGAACTCCGCTTCGGCACCCGCCGCCGGGCCCGTGGCACCGCGTACGAGGCCGCCGCGGAGTACACCGGGCGCTGGGGCTGGGCGGTGGCGGTCGGCACCGGCTCCGCCACCCCCGCCGACGGCCGCTGCGACTGCGGCGCCGCCCACTGCGCCGCACCCGGCCTGCACCTCGGGCTCGGCACCACCGCCCTGGTCGACCCGGCCTCGGGCACCGGCACGGCCGGCCTGGACGCCCTCCGGGATGGCACCACCGCCCTGCTGCTGCCCGCCGGCCGCTCCTTCGACGTCCTCGACGTCCCGGCCCAGCCCGGCCTCCAGGCGCTGGTCCGGCTGGAGCGGATGGGCACCCAGGTCGGCCCCGTGCTCGGCCTCCCCACCGGCCGGCTGCTGTTCTTCGTCGCCCCCGGCGCCGCCCGCCGCCTCCCCGACCTGCTCTACCGGATGGGCTGGGACGACACCACCCTCGACCTGACCTGCCACGGCGAGGGCTCCTACGTCGCCGCCCCGCCCACCACCCTCGGCCCCCACGGCCCGGCCCGCTGGCTCCGCCACCCCTCCCGCGACACCGCCGCCTGCCCCCCCGAGGCCCGCCTCCTCCTCGGCACCATCGCCTACGCCTGCCACCGCACCCGCGAACGCACCCCGGTCACCGCCTGACACCCCGCCAGGTCGCGAGACTCCGGCACACGGCGGGTCAGACCGCCGACCACCAGAGCGCGAAGCTCCGGCACGCAGCGAGGCAGACCGCCGGCCACCGGGGGCGCGAGGAACTGCGCGAGTCGGAAGCCCCCACCCCCGCACCTGACCCCCGTCAGCCAGCTGCACGTGCCGCCCCAAGCCGCACCCACCCACCACGCGAACCGCCCCACACGCCAAAGGGCGCGAGGAACGACGCGCGGCGGAAGGCGCTCCCCGTGCACCTGACCGGCCATCAGCCGGTCCGCACGTGCTGCCGTTCCCCTGCGCGCGGTTCCTCGCGCCCCTGGGCGCTGCCACCGGACGTCCTGCCCGCGGCAGCCGCCGTCAGTCCCCGATCAGTGCGTCCACGAAGGCGCCCGGCTCGAACGGCGCCAGGTCGTCCGCGCCCTCACCCAGCCCGATCAGCTTGACCGGCACGCCCAGTTCCCGCTGCACCGAGATGACGATCCCGCCCTTCGCGGTCCCGTCCAGCTTGGTGAGCACGATGCCCGTGATGTCCACCACCTCGGCGAACACCCGCGCCTGCACCAGCCCGTTCTGCCCGGTGGTGGCGTCCAGCACCAGCAGCACCTCGTCCACCGGCCCGTGCTTCTCCACCACCCGCTTGACCTTGCCGAGCTCGTCCATCAGCCCGGTCTTGGTGTGCAGCCGGCCGGCGGTGTCGATGAGCACGGTGTCCGCGCCCTCCGCGATGCCCTCCTTGACCGCGTCGAAGGCGACCGAGGCCGGGTCCCCGCCCTCGGGGCCCCGGACGGTCGCGGCGCCGACCCGCTCGCCCCAGGTCTGCAGCTGGTCGGCGGCAGCCGCGCGGAAGGTGTCGGCCGCGCCGAGCACCACCTTGCGTCCGTCCGCGACCAGCACCCGGCCGAGCTTGCCGGAGGTGGTGGTCTTGCCGACGCCGTTGACGCCGACCACCAGCACGACGGCCGGGCGGCCGTCCTCGTGCCTGGCGGTCCTCAGCGCCCGGTCGGTGTCGGCGCCGATCAGGGCGACCAGCTCCTCGCGGAGCAGGGCGCGCAGCTGCTCGGGGCTGCGGGTGCCGAGCACCTTGACCCGGGTGCGGAGGTTGTCGACCAGTTCCTGGGTGGGCTTCACGCCGACGTCGGCGGTGAGCAGGGTCTCCTCGATCTCCTCCCAGGTGTCCTCGTCGAGGCGGTCCCGGGAGAGCAGGGTGAGCAGGCCCTTGCCGAGCGAGTTCTGCGAGCGGGAGAGCCGCCCGCGCAGCCGGACCAGGCGGCCGGCGGTCGGTTCGGGGACGTCCAGCTCGGGAGCGGTCAGGGCCTCGTCGGGGGCCTCGATCTCCTCGGGGAGCGTCACCTCCTCGACCGTGCGGACCGGCTCCGGGGCCGACGCTGCGGACTCCTCGCCGACCTGCGGCTCGCGCGGGGGCGTGATGACGGGTGCCTCGGCCTTGGGAGGCAGCTGCTTACGTCGTCTGCCGCTGACGACGAGGCCCGCGACGGCGCCGATGGCGACGACCGCGATGACTACGGCAAGGATCACGTATTCCATAACGGACCCAGTATCCGCGACACCCCCACCACAGTGAACGAGGACATACGCCTCTTATGCCATGAGCCGGACAGACCATACCTTTGTGTCCCATGACCGAGAACCACCAGGCCGTGGAGACCCGCGGCATCGAACCGGTGCCCGAGCACGAGCGCCAGGGCCGCGTCCGCGAGCTGTTCCACACCTGGTTCGCCGCCAACATCAGCGTGCTGCTGCTCACCATGGGCGCCGGCCTGATCGTCTTCAACGGCCTGAACCTCTGGCAGGTGCTGCTGGTCGCCGCGACCGCCGCCGTCCTCGCCTACGGGATCGTCGGGCTGCTGACCATCTCCGGGAAGTGGGGCGGCTCCCCCGCCATGACGCTCTCCCGGGCGGTCTTCGGCGTCCGGGGCAACCTGGTGCCGGGCGCGGTGACCTGGGTGGCCCGGTTCGGCTGGGAGACGGTGAACGCCGTCACCGGCGCCTACGCCCTGCTCTCCGTCCTCGACCTGCTCTTCGGCATCCGCAGCAACACGCCCCTGATCGTCCTCACCCTGCTGCTCTTCGTCGGCACCACCTTCCTGGTCTCCGGCCTCGGCCGGAACGCGCTGCTCTGGTGCAACCGCTGGTCCGCCTACCTGTTCGGGATCTTCTCCGTGCTGGTGCTCGGCTACCTGGTCGCCACCGTCACCTGGTCCGAGGTCTTCGCCCGGCCGGCCGGCTCCACCGCGCTGGTGGTCGCGGGCATCGGCACCATCGCGGCCGGCGGCCTCAGCTGGGCCCCGTCCGGGGCCGACTTCGCCCGCTACCTGCCGCGCGGGGCGAGCGGGCGGGGCATCGTCGGCACCGCGATCGGCGGCGCCGGGATCGTGGTGGTCCCGATGGTGCTGATGGGCGCGGTGATGGCGGTCGGCACCCCGGACCTGGCCTCCGCCTCCGACCCGGTGGCCTTCATCGGCGAGCTGCTGCCGATCTGGCTCGCCGTCCCCTACCTGCTGATCGCGCTGATCGGCATGGTGCTGATCAACAGCCTCTCGATGTACTCGGCCGGCTTCACCGCGCAGACCATGGGCGTGAAGCTGCCGCGCGCCTGGGCGGTCTCCATCAACGCGGTCATCAGCCTGGTCGGCGGCCTGCTGCTGATGCTGGTGGCGAAGAGCTTCTACGGCTCCTTCATCACCTTCCTGACCATCCTGGCCGTCTCCTTCTCGGCCTGGATCGGCGTCTACGGCGTCGACATGCTGCGCCGTCACCGCCAGGGCCGGACCCGCTACGACGGCGCCGCCCTGCTGGACACCACCCCGAGCTCCGCCTACTGGTTCCGGGGCGGCTTCTGCTGGCAGGCGCTCACCGCCTGGCTGCTGGCGATCGGCACCGGCCTGATGTTCACCCGGGCCGCGCTCAGCCCCGAGGACGTCTGGTTCGCCGGCCCCTGGTCGAGCAGCTGGATCGGCAGCAACGGGCTGGCCTGGGTGGTCACCATCGTGGTCGGCGCACTGGCCTACGCCCTGCTGCCGCAGGCCCGCACCGCCGCCGTGGAGACCGCTCCCGAGGACGAGGAGACACTCGCCCCGCTCGGGGACGAGCTGCTCAGGGACTGACCGCCGCGTCCTGCCGGGGCACCGCGCGCGGCCTCCGCTCGCGGTGCTCCTCGCGCAGCCGCTGGCTGATCACCTGGGAGATGCCGTCGCCCTTCATGGTGACGCCGTAGAGCGCGTCGGCCGCCTCCATGGTCAGCTTCTGATGGGTGATCACGATCAGCTGGGAGCTGTCCCGCAGCTCCTCCATGATGGCGATCAGCCGGCGCAGGTTGGTCTCGTCCAGCGCCGCCTCCACCTCGTCCATCACGTAGAACGGGCTGGGCCGGGCCTTGAAGATGGCGACCAGCAGCGCCACCGCCGTCAGCGAGCGCTCGCCGCCGGAGAGCAGCGAGAGCCGCTTCACCTTCTTGCCCGGCGGCCGGGCCTCCACCTCGACGCCGGTGGTCAGCATGGAGTCCGG
This sequence comes from Kitasatospora sp. NPDC096147, assembly GCF_044763225.1. Classification (NCBI taxonomy): domain Bacteria; kingdom Bacillati; phylum Actinomycetota; class Actinomycetes; order Kitasatosporales; family Streptomycetaceae; genus Kitasatospora; species Kitasatospora sp. NPDC096147. The sequence continues at coordinate 61,947 of NZ_JBIWFX010000023.1, forward strand.
GTCGGTCAGCACCAACCGCCCCTCCCCGCCCGGGAAGAGCCGGGAGAACACGCCCTCGAACTGCGCCGCCGTGTCGTGGTAGGCCGCCGTGAAGAGCTGCTCCACCCGCTGGTCCACGTCCCGGACGATGTCCATCAGGTCCCGGCGGCTGCGCTTGAGGTCGTCCAACTGCTCACCGAGGAACCGGTGCCGCTCCTCCAGCGCGGCGAACTCCTCCAGCGCCAGCGGGTTCACCTTCCCCAGCTGCTGGTACGCCCGCTCGGCCGCCCGCAGCCGCTTCTCCTGCTCGGCCCGGACGTACGGGCGCGGCTCGCCCGGCTGCTCCCCCTCCTCCGGCAGCGACGGCGGGACGAGCTGCTCCGGTCCGTACGAGGCCAGCAGCTCGCCGCCCTCGATGCCGAACTCCTCCAGCGCCTTGGCCTCCAACTGCTCGATCCGCAGCCGCTTCTCGGCCCGCAGCACCTCGTCCCGGTGCCCGGCGTCCACCAACTTGTCCAGCTCGCCCTTGAGTTCGCGCCCCAGCTCGCGCCCGGCCCGCAGCTCGGCCTCCCGGGCGGCACGGTCCTGCTCCACGGCGGCCCGCTCCGCCTCGGCCCGGCCCAGCGAGACCTCCAGCCGGGCCAGCAGCTGCCGGGCCCCGGCCGCCACCGCTCCGGCCACCCCGGCCTCGTGCCGGGCCCGCTCGCGCCGCTCGGCGGCCCGCTCCCGGGCCTCCCGCTCGGCGGCGGCGGCCCGGGCCAGCTGGTCGGCCCGGCCGCTCAGGCCGCGCACCCGCTCCTCGTGGGTGCGCACCGCGAGCCGGGCCTCCAGCTCGCCCTGCCGGGCCTCGGCGGCATCCGCCGCCAGCTCGTCCCGGCGGTCCTGGTCCGGCTCGTCCTCCCCCGCTTCCGCCAACTCCTCGGCCACCGCGAGCCGTTCGGCCAGCTCCTCGGCGGCCTCCAGGGCCTGCGCCAGGCCCTCCTCGCCCCGGGTGACGGAGGCTGCCAGCCGCTCGGCCTCGCCCGCCGCCGCCCTGGCCTGCCCGCCGAGCCGCCCCAGCGCCCCGGCGGTGGCGGCCCGCTCCTTCTCGGCCGCCCGCGCCGCGAGCGTCAACTCCTCGACCGCGGCCTGGAGTTCACCACGCAGCGCGGTCGCGGCAGCCAGCGCCTCGGCCGACTCCGCACAGCGGACGTCGAGTTCGGCGATCCGCTCGGCCGCCTCGGCCACCGCCGCCCGGGTCTCCAGCAGGCTCGGCGCGCCGGCCGCGCCACCCTGGGCGAAGCCCGCACCGAGCAGGTCGCCGTCCCGGGTCACGGCGGTCCACCCGGGCCGCTCCCGCACCAGGCGGACGGCCTCGTCCAGGCCGTCCACCACCGCCGTCCGGGCCAGCAGCGCCTCCACCGCCGGGCGCAGCCCCTCGGGCGCGGTGACCTTCGAGGCCACCCGGCACGGCCCGTCGCCGTCCACCGGCGCGGGCACCGGCCCGGCACCGGCCAGCAGCAGCGCCGCCCGCCCGGCGTCCTCCGTCCGCAGCAGCCGCAGCGCAGCCGCCGCCGTCTCCACCCCGTCCACCGCGACCGCCTCGGCCGCCGCCCCGAGCGCGGCCGCGACGGCCGTCTCGCACCCGGGCTCGACGGTGAGCAGTGCGGCTGCCGGACCGAGCACCCCGGCCAGCGCCCCGTCCAGCAGTGCCCCGCTGCCGTCCTTGCGCCGCAGCCCCAGCGAGAGCGCCTCGTGACGCGCCGTCAGCCCGGCCCGCTCCTTCTCGGCCGCCGCCAGCGCCTCCCGGGCCGCGCGGACGGCCGCCCCGGCCCCGTCCGCCCGCTCCTTCGCCTCCCGGAGCCCGGCCTCGGCCCGCTCGTCCCCGTCGGCCCCGCCGCCGACCTCGGCCTCCAGGGCGGCGTACTCCTGCTGCGCGGCCCCGGCCCGCTCCACGGCCGCGTCCCGGGCCTCGGCCAGCCGGGTCAGCTCGGCCTCCGCCCCGGCCGCCTTCGAGCGGGCGGCGGCGGCCTGCCCGTGCAGCCGGGCCAGCCCTTCCCGGCGGTCCGCGATGGCCCGCGCGGCGGCCTTCAACCGCCCTTCCTCCAGGGCGAGTTCACGCTCCAGCTCGGCCCGCCGATCGACCGCCTCGTCCAGCGCCTCCCGGGCCTGCTCCAGCGCCTCGGCGAGCGCCGCCTCCTCCTCCCGGACCCGGGCGGCTTCCCGCTCCAGCTCCTCCGGATCACGGCCGCGCCGCTCCTCGCCCGCTCCGGCGGTGAGCGCGTGCCGCACCCGGGCCTCGGCCAGGCCGACGGTGCCCCGGGTCCGCTCGCCGAGCGCGGAGAGCCGGTACCAGGTCTGCCGGGCCTCCTCCAGCCGGGGCCCGAGCTGCTGCACCTGGGCCTCCAGCACCGCCTCCCGCTGCTGGGCCCGGTCGAGCTCCTGCTCCACGGTGGAGCGGCGCAGCCGCAGCGCCAGCTCGTCGGCGATCTCCGCCTCGACCGCCCGACGGAGCGTCAGCAGGTCGTCGGCGAGCAGCCGCAGCCGGGTGTCCCGCAGCTCGGCCTGGATGCCGGCGGCCCGCCGGGCGATCTTCGCCTGCCGCCCCAACGGCCCCAGCTGCCGCCGCAGTTCGGCGACCAGGTCCTGCACCCGGTTGAGGTTGGCGACCATCGAGTCCAGCTTCCGCAGCGCCTTCTCCTTGCGCTTGCGGTGCTTGAGCACCCCGGCCGCCTCCTCGATGAAGGCCCGCCGCCCCATCGGGTCGGCGTGCAGCACCGAGTCCAGCCGGCCCTGCCCCACGATGACGTGCATCTCCCGGCCGATGCCGGAGTCGGAGAGCAGCTCCTGGATGTCGAGCAGCCGGCAGGTCTCGCCGTTGAGGGCGTACTCGCTGCCGCCGTTGCGGAACATCGTGCGGGTGATGGTGACTTCGGCGTAGTCGATGGGCAGCGCGCCGTCGGTGTTGTCGATGGTGAGGCTGACCTCGGCCCGGCCGAGCGGCTGCCGGCCGCTGGTGCCGGCGAAGATGACGTCCTCCATCTTGCCGCCGCGCAGCGACTTGGCGCCCTGCTCGCCCATCACCCAGCTGAGCGCGTCCACCACGTTCGACTTGCCGGAGCCGTTCGGCCCGACCACGCAGGTGATCCCGGGCTCGAAGCGCAGCGTGGTGGCGGAGGCGAAGGACTTGAACCCGCGCAGCGTCAGACTCTTCAGGTGCACGTGCCCGCTCTCCTCCACCTCGGCCGCCGTCCGGGGTTCACCTCCCGGATGCCGACTGTATCCGGCCGTCCTGTCGGGGGACGGCCAGGCGGTGGTTTGACCACGCCGGAGCCGGGCAATCTCCTCGGCAAAAGGTTTCGGGAACGACGAAGGGACGCCGTCTCGGCGTCCCTCTTGTAGCTGCGACCCCGTCGGGGATCTCGTGCGCAGCAGCGTCGAACTCTGGCGATCGGGTCAGGATCAGGTGAGCACGGGCTCCCGCTGGTCCAGCTCGATGCTGCTGAGCAGCGAGTGCTCGTCCACGACGGCGGTGAGTGCGTCGTTCTCGGCCTGCATCCGGATGAGCTCGGACTGCAGGTCCTGGACGCGCTGCTGAAGCCGTCGCACCTCGGTGAGCATTCGCGGGTCGGGGCCGCCGACGTACCCGAGAAGCGCCTTTGCCATGATGAGTGGTCCTCCACGCTGAGTGACCGAACCGTTTCGGTACAGGTCTTGGGGGAAGGGGTGTCACGCACCCGTCCGCGGCCCGGCAGTGCTGGCTGGGCACTACGGGAGAGCCGTGTGAGCTGGGCTCACGACGGCATGACCCTGCCGGGAGAACGCATATTGGTGCGCGGGCTTTCAGCGTCTCACCAAAGACGGTACGGGTCAACACGATCACCGCACGCTACCGCGGCCCTGTCACCTGCGCGGCGGAGGTGGACACGCCGTGCGGTCGGGCGGGCGACCCATCGTGGCGATATGGATCACTGCTCGCTGCGGAGTCAACCACGAGTCTGCCCAGAAGGCAACCGCCTGACACCGGCAGTCGCGACACGGTGTCACCTCGTTGTCACACCGGTCTCCTCCGTGCACCCCCCGGGTGCCGGCCGGCGCTCCCCGTGCTCCCCGGCGCCCGGCAGCGCTCAGCGCAGTTCGAAGCCCTGGTAGCGGCCGGGGGCGCCGCCCCATATCTCGGTGACGCCGCTGACCCGCCCCGGCGTGCCCGGACCGCGCAGGAGTTCCAGCAGGCGCTCGCAGTCCGGCCGCGCGCCCTGGGCGACCACCTGGACCCGGCCGTCGCCGAGGTTGCTGGTGTAGCCGGTGAGGCCGCCGATCTCCAGCGCCCGAGCCCTGGTCCACCAGCGGAAGCCGACCTCCTGGACCTTGCCGCGCACCCAGGCGGTGCAGCGGACGGGCTCGTCGCTGTGCATGGCCACGACCCTAGGCCATGCCCGGCGACGGGCCCGCCACCGGTCAGCGGATCAGGGCCACCAGGGCGCGGGCCTCGTCCGGGGTCTGCGAGAGCGCGGCCAGCGAGCCGTCCGCGAAGTGCAGGTCCACCCGGTCGGAGATGCCGCCCGTGCGGTCCTCGACCCGGCGGATCCGGCCGTACGGCAGGTCGCCCAGCGGACGCAGGCCCGCGCCGACCAGGTGGTCGGCCAGCAGGATGCGGCGGTCGGTGAAGGCCGCGAACACCCGGTCGTTGTCCATCGGCCGGGCTCCCCGGTAGCCGTGCCGCACCATCACCACGAACCGCCCGGCCTGACTCTCCCAACCGCCCTGCAGACCGCGGCCCCGGGCGATCCGGCGGATCACCCGGACGAGGCCGAAGACCGCCTCGATCAGCAGCTCCGCGACGGCGGCCACCAGCTCGGACAGCGCCGCGACGGCGGCCATCGCTCCCGTGGTCGCGTCCCCGGGGCGGTACTTGCGCGGGACCCGGCGGATCAGGTCGCTCAGCCGGACCTCGGCCACCGCGTGGATCCGCTCGCCCGGCTGCAGGTGCGGGGCGAACAGCGGGCGGTAGGAGTCGCCGCCCAGCGGGCGGGGCTCGGTGTACCGGCTCATCCGAAGGCCTCCTCGACCCGGGTGTCCGGCACCCCCGTGGTGCGGTGCCCCTTGTCCCCGCTCTGGCTGATCATCGTACTGATGGCCAGCCGCTGGCCCCGGGGCAGGGGGCTTCGCACCACCCGTCTCAGAAGCCCCCGAAGTCCCCTCCACCACCGAAGTCCCCGCCGCCGCCGTCGAACCCGCCGAAGTCCGAGGGGTTGAAGTCGGCCCCGGAGGAGTCGCCGCCCTCCCAGCCGGAGCCGGCCGCCCCGGTGTCCGCCCAGGCGGTGGACGGGGCGGCCACCATCGAGCCGAGCATGGTGCCCACCAGCAGGGCTGGCAGCATCCCGCCGCCGAAGTACCCGCCGGCCCACGGGCTGTAGGCCGGGCCGGCGTTCCAGTACGGCTCCCGGCCGTGCGGCGTCTCCACCGTCCGGATCTCCGGTTCCTGACCGGCCGTCAGCCGGGCCGCGTCGGCCGCGCAGACCGGCACGGTGCGGCGGGCGGCCCCGGCCGGGGCCCAGTCCGCGTCCTTCACCGAGGGGCCGTGCCGGGGGTCGAAGAAGCACGGCGGCCGGCGGTCCGGCAGCGGCAGCTCCTTCCGACGGGCCGTCAGGGTGGCCAGCGCGAACCGGCCCTCGGCCAGCGACTCGGTCACCGGGCGGACCTGCTCCGGGTGGCCGGCCGCGGACATCTGCTGCTTGGCCCGGTCGTAGCAGTCCAGCGCGTGCGCGTAGTCCGCCCGCTGGGCGTCGTCCGCACCGGGGGCGCCGGGGACGAAGTCCAGCCGGTCCAGCTCCTCGCCGAAGGCGGTGATGTCCTCGTCCACCACCACCCGCAGCTGCTCCAGCTCGGCCCGGGCCCGCTCCGCCTTCCGCCGCTTCGAGCGCCGCAGCAGCAGGAGGACCCCGCCGCCGCCCAGCGCCAGCAGCGCCACCGGGACCACGATCGCCGCCGCCGAGACCCCGCCCGAGGAGGAGGACGAGGCCACGCCCTTGCCCTTCACCTGGCCGAGCGCCTGCCCGACGAAGTCGTCCAGGGTGCCGGCCACGTCGCCGGGGTGGGCCCGGAAGGCCGCCCCGGACATCGAGGCCGCCGCCGTGCCGGGCAGCGCCGCCCCGTCCGAGAAGGCCTTGAACTCCTCGCCCCGCCAGATCGCGTAGACGCCGGTGATCCCGACCCTGGTCCGCAGGTCCTTGGCCGTGGTCAGCGCCGGGTACTGGTCGCTCGCCGGGACCACCGCGACGAAGACCGGCTTGTCGGCCTCCCTGATCCGCTCGGCCAGCGCAGCCGCCCGGGCCTCCGGGTACCGCCCGGCCATCGCCGGATCGACGTACACCTGACCCTGTCTCAGCGCCTTGCCCGCCTCCTCGATCCCGCCGGCCGCCACCGCGGGCCCGGCCGTCAGCAGCAGGAACGCGGCCAGCAGCCCGGCCAGCACGGCGGCGGCCGGGGAGCGGCCCGGTCGGTGGAGCGCGAAGGTCCTCATGCTCCGAACCTACCCCCACCAACCGGACATACCTCCTACTCCGGGGCACTCCCCCTCCCCCGCCGGTCGGGCCGGCCCGCCCTCCTCCTGCCGGTGGACCCCGGTGCCCGGCAGGCGCGGCATAGTTAGCACCGATCATGTACGTCCGCACCATCCACGATCGGAGCACCCGGTGATCCTGGGCCTCGTCACCGCCGTCGCGGCATCCGCCTGCTACGGCACCGGCTCGGTACTCCAGGCGGTCGGCTCGCGCCGCTCCGCCCGCGAGGAGGCCGCCGCCAAGGGCCGCTCCGCAGGTGTCACCGAGCACGGCGGCCCGAACCTCTCCTCCACCGCCAAGGCCGCCGTCACCTGGGAGTTCATCCTCGGCACGGTGCTCGACCTGATCGGCTTCGGGCTCGGCGCACTGGCCGCCCGGATGCTGCCGCTGTTCCTCTCCCAGACCGTCATCAGCGCCAACCTGGTGATCACCGCCGTGCTCTCCATCAAGCTGCTCGGCATCCGGCTCAAGCGCCCCGAGTGGGCCTCGATCGCCGTGCTCTGCGCCGCGCTGATCCTGCTCGCGGTGGCGGCCGGCCCGGAGGGCGGCCACCACGCCGAGATGGCCGTCCACTGGTGGCTGCTGGGCGTCACCGTCGCGGTGATCGTGATCGGCGCGCTGGTGGTCCGGCTGATGGGGGCCGGTGGCGCGATCGTGGCCGGCCTGCTCTCCGGCCTGGGCTTCGGCGCGCTCGGCGTCGGCGTCCGGATCCTGAACGGGGTCGAGCCCTTCGACCTGGTCAAGCTGCTCACCGATCCGGCGCTCTACGCGATCCTGGTCGGCGGCATCGGCGGGATGTACCTGCACACCGTGGCCCTGCAGATCGGCTCGGTGAACGGCGCCACCGCCGCCCTGGTGGTCGGCGAGACGGTGATCCCCGGCGCGGTCGGCGTGCTCTGGCTCGGTGACTCGGCCCGGGCCGGTCTCGGCTGGCTGGCCGCCTTCGGCTTCGTCCTCGCCGTGGTCAGCGCCGTCGGGGTGGCCCACTACGGCCAGGGGGAGCAGGACCTGACCGAGGATCAGCCCGCCGAGCCCGAACTCACCCAGCGGTCCTGACCGGCCGCCGCGCCCCGTGCCCTCAGCGCGGGGCGCGCTGGCACTTCGGGCAGAAGTAGCTGGAGCGGTTCATCCACGGCTCCCGCCGCATCGCCGTCCCGCACCGCCGGCACGGCTCGCCCTCCCGGCCGTACGCGTCCAGCTCCCGGGAGAAGTACCCGCTCTCGCCGTTCACGTTCACGTACAGGCTGTCGAAGGTGGTGCCGCCGACCGCCAGCGCCGCACCCATCACGTCCCGGGCGTGCCCGAGCAGGGTCCGCACCTGAGGGCGCGTCAGGGTGGCGGTGGGCCGCTCGTAGTGCAGCTTGGAGCGCCAGAGCGACTCGTCGGCGTAGATGTTGCCGACCCCGCTGATCAGCGTCTGGTCGAGCAGCGCCCGCTTCACCGTGGTCCGCTTCAGCCGCAGCGAGGTCACGAACGCCTCGTCGTCGAAGCGCTCGTCCAGCGGGTCCCGGGCGATGTGCGCGATGGAGAGCGGGGTGGACTCCGGGTCCCCCGGCTCGGCCTCCTCGACCGCCAGGCCGCCGAAGGTGCGCTGGTCGACGAAGCGCAGCTCGCGCCCGCCGTCGGTGAACCGCAGCCGCACCCGCAGGTGCGTCTCATCCGGCACCACCGGGTCCTGGACGAGGAGTTGGCCGCTCATCCCGAGGTGCCCGATCAGCGCCTGGTCCCCGCCGAGCGGCACCCAGAGGTACTTGCCCCGGCGCTGCGGCGCGCCCAGGGTGGCGCCGGTCAGCCGGGCGGCGAACTCGTCCGCCCCGCCGGGCTGGCGGCGGACCGCGCGCGGGTGCAGCACCTCGGCCTCGGCCACGGTGCGGCCGGCGGCCCAGCGGGCCAGACCGCGCCGGACCACCTCTACTTCGGGGAGCTCGGGCACGGGGGCCGCCTCACACGTGACGAACGGTCAGCTGCTGGTGGGGTTGAGCTGGTCGGCGTACTTGGCCCTGATGGCCCGCCACGCGCTCTCGGCGGCCTTCTGCTCGGCTTCCTTCTTCGAGCGGCCGACGCCCTGCCCGAAGTCCTCGCCGGCCACCCGGGCGGTCGCGCTGAAGGTCTTCTCGTGGTCCGGGCCGGATTCGGCGACCACGTACTCCGGCACTCCGATGCCCACCGTGGCGGTGAGCTCCTGGAGGCTGGTCTTCCAGTCCAGGCCCGCGCCCAGCTGAGAGGACTCCTCGATCAGCGGGTCGAACAGGCGGTGGACGAAGTCGGTGGCGGCGTCCAGGCCCTGGTCCAGGTAGATGGCGCCGATCACGGCCTCGACGGTGTCCGCGAGGATCGAGGACTTGTCGCGGCCCCCGGTGCCCTCCTCGCCCTTGCCCAGGCGGATGAAGGTGCCGAGCTCCAGACCCCGGCCGACCTCGGCCAGCGCGCGGGAGTTGACCACCGCGGCGCGCAGCTTGGCCAGGGTGCCCTCGGCGACCTCCGGGTGGAGGCGGTAGAGGGTGTCCGTGACGACCAGCCCGAGCACCGAGTCACCGAGGAACTCGAGGCGCTCGTTGGTCGGCAGCCCGCCGTTCTCGTAGGCGAAGCTGCGGTGCGTGAGGGCACGCACCAGAAGGGCGCGCTCGAGCGTGTACCCGAGGCGCCCTTCCAGGACGTCGTATTCGGTCGAAGCCGGACCGCCGGCCTTGCTCCCGTTGGCAGGAGCCGACTTGCGGGGGGAAATGCTCTCCGACATCGATCCGTACACCCCGCCGATCAGACCGAGAGGACCTGGCGACGGTTGTACGTGCCGCAGCTCGGGCACGCGATGTGGCCCAGCTTCGGCTCGTGGCAGCGGTCGCACGCCACGAGGGCCGGAACGACGGCCTTCCAGTTGGACCGACGGTGGCGCGTGTTGCTGCGCGACATCTTCCGCTTCGGAACAGCCACGGCTACTTCTCCTGGTTCTCGGCGAGACCCTCACGGGTACCGCTGGTCTTGATCCCGTCACCCTCGTCGCCGGGGGCGGCGGAGAGTCCCTGCAGAGCCGCCCACCGGGGGTCGGCGGCATCGTGGTGGTGGGCCGGGTCGTCGCTCAGGCGCGCTCCGCATTCGGAGCACAGGCCCAGGCAGTCTTCCTGGCACACCGGCTGCAGCGGCAGTGCGAGCACCACCGCGTCACGCAGCACCGGCTGGAGGTCGAAGAAGTCGCCCTCCAGGCGGTAAGTCTCGTCCTCGGACTCCTCGTCGAGGTCGTCCGTCCCGGCGGTCCGGGCGCGGTGACGCTCGTCGGACTCCGGGTAGTAGTACAGCTCCTGGAAGTCGACCTCCAGGTCGTCCTCCACCGGCTCCAGGCAGCGCACGCACTCGCCCTCGACGTGGGCCGAGGCGGTGCCGGTCACCAGCACGCCCTCGACCACCGACTCCAGCCGGAGGTCCAGCTCGATGTCGCTGCCGGCCGGGACGCCGATGACGTCCTCGATGCCGAGGTCGGCGGGCGCCGGCAGGGTGCGGGACACCTTGCGCAGCGAGCCCGCGCGACGGCCGAGCTCATGCGTGTCGAACACGAGCGGGTCGCGGTGGTCGAGGCGGTTCAAGGTGTCCTGACTTCCTGCTGGCGGCACGCATCCCTGCGCGGCGCGGATGAATCGGTTCGTGGTCGGCGGCGTCCAGGCAGCCGAACGGGCCCAGCTCTGGAGGGGCCGGAGTGGTCAGACTACCGGACACTCCGGCCTGGCCCAACTTCGCCCGGTGTCACCGGCCGCCGAGCTCCCGCAGCCTGGTCATGTCGATCATGCTGGTGTCGAAGAAGCTGGTCTCGTCCAGCGCCTGCTGCTGCGACACCTGCTGCGGGACCTGCTGCTGCGGGTAGCCGTAGGCGTCGTACTGCTGCGGCTGCTGCTCCTGGTAGGCGGCGGGCTGCTGGTAGCCGTAGGCGGGGTCGAAGCCCTGGGTCTGGTAGCCGGGCTGCGGCTGCTGCGGGTAGCCGTACGGGTCCGGCTGGGGCTGCTGCCCGGCCGGGTCGTACCCGCCACCGTAGACCTCGGCGTACTGGCCGCTGCCGTACTGGGCCTCCTCCGGCGCCTGCCAGCCGGCCGCCGCCGGGGTGGGCTCGGGCCAGCTCTGCTGCTGCGGGACGTCGGCCTTGTACCAGGGCTGCTCGTCGTCCTCGGCGAAGCCGGCCGCGACCGCCTCGGCCCGGTCCTTGGCCTGCTGGGCCTGGTCGGCGGCGGCCAGGTAGGCGCCCAGCTCGTCGATCGGGGCCTTGCCGAGCAGCTTGTCGCGGCCCTTGCCGACGGCCTCCAGGGTCTTGCTGAGCACCGTCTCCAGGGTGGCGAGCTTCACGTCGACGTACTCGTCGACCTCGGGGCTCGGGCTGACCCGGGAGCGGAACTCCTCGCCGTCCTGGGCCTCCTCGTCGAAGGGCTGCTCGAAGACGCTGGCGTCGCCGCGCAGCTTCTGCCGGCCGCGGCCGACCGCGCCGAGGGTCTTGGTCAGCACGACCTCGAAGTTGGCCAGCTTGGAGTCGACGTAGTCGTCCGCCTCGGCGCGCTTGGTCTCGACCTCGGTCCGGGCTTCGGCGAGGATGCGGTCGGCCTCGGCCTGGGCCCGCATCACCACCTCGGTGTCGGAGACGATCGAACCGCGCTCGTCGTGGGCACCACGGATGATCTGGTCGGCCTGCGCCTGGGCGTCCGCCACCACCTGCTCGTGGTCGGCCATCACCGACTGGGCCTGGGCGAGTTCGGCGGGCAGCGCCTCACGGAGCTGCTGGAGCAGGCCGACCAGCTCGGCCCGGTTCACCACGCAGGAGGCCGACATGGGCATCGAGCGGGCGTTCTCCACCGCCGAGACGATCGCGTCGAGTCTGTTCTGCACGTCCACGGGGCTTCGTCTTTCCGTGTGCCGCCGGACTGCGGCGGAGGCAGCGCCCCACGGCACGGCATCGCCATCGGGCAGGAGTACAGACTGTACGGCCAGAGCGGGCGCAGCTCACAACGCCGCCGGCGCATCCGCCAGGGGAATGTGACGGTTCGCCAGCTCTGTCCGGATTCAGGCGTTCCGCTCGGCGATGCGTGCGACCAGCCGGCGGTTGACGCCCTCGGGCAGCAGGTGGGAGACGTCGCCGCCGTACGAGGCGACCTCCTTGACCAGGCTGGAGGAGAGGAAGCTGTAGGTCGGCGAGGTGGGCACGAAGAGCGTCTCGACACCGGTCAGGCCGTGGTTCATCTGGGCCATCTGGAGCTCGTAGTCGAAGTCGCTGACCGCCCGCAGGCCCTTGATGATCGCCGGGATGCCGCGCTCCCGGCAGAAGTCCACCAGCAGGCCGAGGTGGGTCTCGATCTCGATGTTGCCCAGGTGCGCGGTGGTCTCCCGGATCAGCTCGATCCGCTCCTCCACGGTGAACATGCCCTGCTTGTTCTTGTTGATCAGCACCGCGACGTGCACCACGTCGTAGAGCTTGGAGGCCCGCTCGATGATGTCGAGGTGGCCGTTGGTGATCGGGTCGAACGAACCCGGGCAGACCGCTCGGCGCATGGCGTGGACTCCCTTGAGGGACAGGGTGGGTGGGGTTACGGGGCTCCGCCGTCGGCGTCGTCGCCGGAGTCCGAGGCGGCGCGACCGTACCAGAGGGTGCCCTCGCCGTAGCGTCGCGAACGGACCGGCTCGAACCCCTCGGGCCAGCCGAACTCACCGCCCCTGGTGCTGCGTTCCACGGTGACGAGTACCTCCTCGTCGAGCCAGCCCCCGGCCAGGAGTGTGATCAGCATCTCCCGGACCTCGTCATCCGTGACCGAGTACGGCGGGTCCAGGAAGACCAAGTCGTACGGCACCTGCGGGGCCTGACCGGCGATCACCCGTTCGGCCTTGTCCGCGCGGACCTCGGCGCCCGGCAGCGCGATGGTCCTCACGTTCTCCCGGATCACCCGGGCGGCGGAGGCGTCCGCCTCCACCAGCAGCACGTGCGCGGCGCCCCGGCTCAGCGCCTCCAGGCCGACCGCGCCCGATCCGCCGAACAGGTCGAGCATCCGGGCCCCGTGCAGGGTGCCGCGCAGGGCCTGGAGGGTGGAGAACATCGCCTCGCGGGCCTTGTCCGAGGTCGGCCGGGTGGTCCGGCCGGGCGGGACGGCGAGGCGGCGGCCTCCGGCGGTGCCGGCGATCACGCGGGTCATGGGGTGCGGCGGTCCTTTCGTACGGGCTCACCCACACCTAACCACGAGTGGGGCACGGGGGGCCGCCCGGCCGTCCGCCCGCCGCCGTGGGCGGACGACCGGGCGGGCTCCCCGCACCCCGGGGGATTACGAGCCCTCGCCGCCCACGATCGCCGGGGAGGCGTAGCGGGACCAGGACAGGCAGCCGTCCGGCGGGCAGTACTCGGGCTTGCGCGGGTCGTGGCCCAGCTCGCGGAGCTTGGTGCGGACGGAGTCGGGCGTACGGCCGAACCGGGCGGCGATCCGGGCGATCGTCTCGCCCTCGTGGAACCGGCGGGTCAGCTCCTCCTCGTGCTGCGGCACCCAGGGGGCGCCGTGGCCGGGGTAGAGCTCGCGCAGCACGTCGCGGTCGGGGATGGGCTCGGAGACGTCGGCGACGATGGCCAGCGCGCGGAGCGCCCGGTTGAGCGCGATCCGCAGGTTGGCCACCTCCTCCACCGGCAGGCGCAGCTTGCCCGAGGCGAGCGGGCTGGCCGCCGCCCCCTCACGCCAGCCGGTCAGGGTCAGGGTGACTTCGCGGTCGTCCTCGCTCGCCAGCTCGATGCGGAAGACCTTGTCGCCCAGCGGAAGCTCGTTCAGATGACGGAATGCCAAGGCAGAACCCCCAGGAGTCGTGCCAGGTACGCACCTTGGGGGTGCGCCCTGAACAACTCCCATTCTGCCGTGCACCACTGACAATTCCGGGGACCCAAAAGCCGCTCCCAGCTGGGAAGTTGCGGCCGATCGGGCTCCGCTTTCAGCCCTTCTCCAGGTACTCCGCGCGGTCCTCGTCGAGCAGGCTCTCCAGTGCCGTGCGCAGGTCCGGATGGGCCGTCAGCTCCGGGTCCTCGGCGACCAGCCGGGTGGCCTCCTCGCGGGCGGTGGCGATGACCTCCTCGTCCTCCAGCACGGAGAGCACCTTGAGCGAGGACTTCACCCCGGACTGGGCCTGGCCGAGCACGTCGCCCTCGCGGCGCTGCTCCAGGTCGATCCGGGACAGCTCGAAGCCGTCCAGGGTGCCGGCCACCGCGTCGAGGCGGGCCCGGGCCGAGGAGCCGGCCGGCATCTCGCTGACCAGCAGGCAGAGCCCGGCGGCCGAGCCCCGGCCGACCCGGCCGCGCAGCTGGTGCAGCTGGGAGACGCCGAACCGGTCGGCGTCCATGATCACCATGACGGTGGAGTTCGGTACGTTGACGCCCACCTCGATCACCGTGGTGGCGACCAGCACGTCCACCTCCCCCGCCGCGAACCGCCGCATCACGTCGTCCTTGGCCTCCGGCGCCAGCCGCCCGTGCAGGATCTCCACCCGCAGCCCGGCCAGCGGGCCCTTGAGCAGCATCTGCGCCGTCTCCACCACGGCCAGCGGGGGCCGCCGTTCGTCACTGGCGGCGCCGAGGTCCTCCGGGTCGTCGGAGGCCGCCTTGCGCTTCTTCTTCGCCGGGGAGTCCTCGGGCTCGTCGCCGATCCGGGGGCAGACCACGTACGCCTGGTGGCCCTTGCCGACCTCCTCGCGGACCCGCTCCCAGGCCCGGGCCAGGAAGTTGGGCTTCTCCAGCGCGGGCACCACGTGGGTGGAGATCGGCGAGCGGCCGGCCGGCAGCTGGTCCAGCACCGAGGTCTCCAGATCGCCGAAGACCGTCATCGCCACCGTGCGCGGGATCGGGGTGGCCGTCATCACCAGCAGGTGCGGCGGCCGGCTGCCCTTGGCCCGCAGCGCGTCCCGCTGCTCGACGCCGAAGCGGTGCTGCTCGTCCACCACCACCAGGCCGAGGTCCAGGAAGGTCACCTTGTCCTCGATCAGCGCATGGGTGCCGATGGCGATCCCGGCGTCCCCGCTGACCATGTCCAGCAGCGCCTGGCGGCGCGCGGCGGTGCCCATCGAGCCGGTCAGCAGCACCACCTTGGTGCCCAGGTCCGAACCGCCGAGCATGCCGCCCTCGGCCAGGTCGCCCATCATCTCCACGATCGAGCGGTGGTGCTGCTGGGCCAGCACCTCGGTCGGCGCCAGCAGCACCGCCTGGCCGCCCGCGTCCACCACCGCGAGCATGGCGCGCAGCGCGACCAGGGTCTTGCCGGAGCCGACCTCGCCCTGGAGCAGCCGGTGCATCGGGTGCTCGGTGGCCAGGTCGGCGAAGATCTCCGCCGACACCTTCTGCTGACCCTCCGTCAGGGTGAACGGCAGCCGGGCGTCGAAGGCCGTCAGCACCCCGTCGGCGGACGGGCGGCGGGCCACCGCGGGCAGCGCGGAGTCGGCCGCCCGGCGCTGTGCCAGCGCGACCTGGAGGACGAACGCCTCGTCCCAGCGCAGCCGCTCCTGGGCCCGCTCCTTCTCGGCCTGGTTGCGCGGGCGGTGGATCAGCTCCAGCGCCTCGGGCAGCGGGATCAGGCCGTGCTTGGCCCGCAGCTCGGCGGGGAGCGGCTCGCCGACGTCGGCCAGGTGCTTGTCGAGCGCCAGCTCGACGCAGAGCTGGAGCTTCCAGCTGGGCAGCTGGGCGCTGGCCGGGTAGACCGGGATCAGCCGCCCGGCGAACTGGCCGGCCGCCTCGCCACCCTCCTCACCGTCGATCAGCTGGTAGTCCGGCGAGGCGAGTTGGCGCTTGCCGTTGAAGGCCCCGACCTTCCCGGCGAACAGCCCCTGGCTGCCGGGGCGCAGGTCCTTCTGCCGCCAGCCCTGGTTGAAGAACACCAGGCTGAGCCGGCCCCGGCCGTCGGTGACCACCACTTCGAGGCGGTCGCCCTTGCGGGCCTTGAACGGGATCAGGGTGACCTTCTCGATCCGCGCCAGCACGGTGACGTGCTCGTCGACCTCCAGGTCGTCGAGGCTGGTGAGCTGGCCCCGTTCGACGTACCTGCGCGGGAAGTGGTGCAGCAGGTCGCCGACCGTGCGCAGCTTGAGGCTGTCGGCCAGCACCTTGGCGGTGCGGTCGCCGACCAGCTTGGTCAGGGATTCGTCGAGTGCGCCCACTGTCCCTATTGGACACCACCGGAGCGACACCGGGCGCGCACCGTCCGCCGCGAACGGCGAGGTCCGGCCCGGGTGACCCCGAGGCGGGACGTCCGGTTGCAGCGCCCAGGGGCGCGGGGCTCTGCTGATGTGCGGCTCCGCCGCGTGGGCGCGGGGTGGGAAGGCAGCAGGTGCAACTGACTGACAGCGGGTCAGTGGCCGGTGGGGCGCCTTCCGGCTCGTGCCCACGCGGCGGAGCCGCACATCAGCAGAGCCTCGCGCCCCTGGGCACTGCAACTGACTGACAGCGGGTCAGTGGCCGGTGGGGCGCCTTCCGGCTCGTGCCCACGCGGCGGAGCCGCACATCAGCAGAGCCTCACGCCACTCGGCGCTGCAACTGACTGACAGCGGGTCGGGTGGGGCGCCTGTCCTGCCGTGCCGTCAGGGCGGAGCGTCCGTCACTCCACCCCGATGAGCAGCGGCACCGCCTGCTGCCCCCCGTCGTAGCGGACGGTGTCCACCTCCGGGCGCTGGCGCCGGGCATGGGCGTCCAGGCGTTCGGCCAGCCACGGCGGGGCGCCCTCGCCGAGGACCAGGGTGACCAGCTCGCCGCCGGCCGCGAGCATCCGCCCGAGCACCTCCTCGCCGACCTCCGCCAGGTCCGCCCCGATCGCGACCACGTCGCCGTCGATCAGGCCGAGCACGTCCCCGGCCTGGCAGACCCCGGCCATCGTCCAGGACTCCCCCTCCGCGACGACGAGTTCGGCGTACCGGGTGGCCCCGGCCGCCGAGGTCATCGCGACCACGTCCTCGTCGAAGCGACGTCCGGGCTCGTGCACGGCCAGCGCCGCCAGCCCCTGCACCGGCGACCGGGTCGGCAGCACCGCGATCCGCACGCCCTCCTCCCGGAGCTGGTCGGCGGCGGCACCGGCGGCGGCCCGCAGCTCGGGGTCGTTCAGCAGCAGCACCACCTCCCGGGCGCCGCACCGCCGGGCGGCGGCGGCCAGTTCGGCGCTGGCCGGCGGCCGGTCGGGGTCGGCGAGCAGGACGTGCGCCCCGGCCTCCTCGCAGAGCTCGGCCAGCCCGGGGCCGGTGACCACGCTGAGCACGGCCCGGGCGGCCACCGGCGCGGAGCGGTCGGAGCGGTCCGTGCCCGCCCGGGCGGCGGCCTCGGCGAAGTGGGTGATCCGGATCTGGTACGGCCGGCCGGCCCGGACGCCGGCCTCGACGGCGGCCCCGGCGTCGTCCACGTGGACGTGCACGTTCCACAGGCCGTCGCCGCCGCCGACCACCAGGGAGTCGCCCAGCGCGCCGAGTTCGCGGCGCAGGCCGGGCAGCACCTCGTCGGGGGCGTCCAGCAGGTAGATCACCTCGAAGGCGGGGTGGCCAGGACCGGGCGGGCGCTGGTGGCCCTCGCAGCCGGCGGCCGGGCGCGGGCCGTGGTCCCGGCGCAGGGCCACCGGGCCCATCGGGGTCTTGCCGGCCACCGCGTCGGCGAGGGCGCCGAGCACCGCGACCAGGCCCCGGCCGCCGGCGTCCACCACCCCGGCCTCGGCGAGCACGGCCAGCTGGCCGGGGGTGCGGAGCAGCGCCTCCCGGGCGGCCCGGTAGGCGGTGGCGGCGGTGCCGGTCAGCCCGTCCCGGCCGTCCTGGCCCTGGGCGGCCTCGGCGGCGGCGGCGGCGACGGTGAGCAGGGTGCCCTCGACCGGCTCGGCGACCGCCTGGTAGGCGGAGTCGGCGGCCCGGCGCAGCGCCCGGCCCAGGTCGGCGGGCTCGCCGCCGTGGGCGAGCACCTCGGCGAGGCCGCGCAGCCACTGGGCGAGGATCACCCCGGAGTTGCCCTGGGCGCCGATCAGCGCGCCCCGGGCGAGCAGCGCGGTGGCCTCGGCCAGCCCGCCGTCGGCGGGGCCGTGTTCGAGTGCCTCGGCGGCGGACTCCACCGTCAGGTAGAGGTTGGTGCCGGTGTCGCCGTCCGGTACGGGGTACACGTTGAGGGCGTCGATCTCCTCGCGGGCCTGACCGAGGGCGGTCAGCGCGAGGCGGCTCCAGGTGCGGACGGTGGTGGCGTCTAGCGTGGCCGGCACCTGGCTCCTCCGGATGAACGCGACGGAAAGAATGGGGCGATGCTGGCAGGTTATCCGGCGAACGGGCCGGTCGGTGCCGGTGGTGGGTGCGGGTGACCGCCGGGACGATCATGGGCCGGACCGTGGTAGTTTCGTTGAGCGGGAGTGGTCGTTGTATGCTCTCCCGGTTGCCTGGAACAACCTGGGCGCACCCCTTGAACCGGTCCGGTCCACGCTAGTGGTCCGGTCGCTCAGCCGGGGTTTTCGAACGTAAATGATCTGAAGTCTTGGAGTGACTCCTGTGGCTGCCAACTGCGACGTCTGCGGCAAGGGGCCGGGCTTCGGCAACAGCATCTCCCACTCGCACCGCCGTACCCCCCGTCGTTGGAACCCCAACATCCAGACGGTTCGTGCGACGGTCGGTCGGACGCCGAAGCGGCTCAACGTCTGCACCTCGTGCATCAAGGCCGGTAAGGTCTCGCGCTGACGCGCAGACCGGTTAGCCGGTCCTCCAGATCGCCGATTCGCCCTAGGGCGGGTCGGCTTTCTGTCTTTCCCCCTCGCTGAGCGCACCACGACGGGCTCACCACGACGGACGCATCGCAGCGGACGGACCGGAAGGGCGGGCCCTCGGGCCCGCCCTTCCGTGCGTCTCAGGACCGCCACCGCCAGGCGTGGTCCACCGGGCCGATGCCGGCGCCGAGCGCGAAGCCGCCCCGGATCGCGCCGGTGATGTAGTCCTTGGCCGCGGCCACTGCGGCCGGCATCTCCGCGCCCTTGGCCAGCTCGCTCGCGATCGCGCTGGCCAGCGTGCAGCCGGTGCCGTGGGTGTGCCGGTTGTCCAGCCGGGGCGCCCGGTACCAGTGCCGCGAGCCGTCGGCCCCGGCCAGCAGGTCGGCCGCCTCGCCGTCCAGGTGGCCACCCTTGACCAGCACCCACTGCGGGCCGTGCCCGAGCAGCGCCTCGGCGGCGGCGGCCATCCCGGCCTCGCCGTCCACCTCGATGCCGGTGAGCTGGGTCACCTCGTGCAGGTTGGGTGTGGCGAGGGTGGCGACCGGCAGCAGCTTCTCCCGGACGGTGGCCACCGCCTCGGCGGCGAGCAGCGCGTCGCCGTGCTTGGAGACCCCGACCGGGTCCACCACCACCGGGGCACCGACCCCGGCGAGCAGCTCGGCGACGGTCTCCACCAGCTCCACCGAGGCCAGCATGCCGGTCTTCACCGCCTGCACGCCGATGTCGTCCACCACACTGCGGAACTGCGCCCGGACCGCCTCGGCCGGGAGCTCCCAGTAGCCCTGGACGCCGACCGAGTTCTGCGCGGTGACGGCGGTGATCACGCTCATGCCGTGCACGCCGAGCGCGAGCATCGCCTTGAGGTCGGCCTGGATGCCGGCGCCGCCGCCGCTGTCGGATCCGGCGATGGTGAGTACGCGAGGAGGAGCAACCATGGGCGCCAACCTACCGAACCCGGCTCAGAGCACCGCTTCGGACTCCGCCCAGCGGTCCTCGGGGACGGTCTTCAGCTGCTGGACGGCGTCGGCCACCGGGATCAGCTGGATGTCGGTGCCGCGCAGCGCGGTGAAGTGCCCGAAGGCGCCCTTGTGGACGGCCTCCACCGCGTGCCAGCCGAAGCGGGTGGCCAGCACCCGGTCCCGGGCGGTGGGGGTGCCGCCGCGCTGGGTGTGGCCCAGGATCACCGGGCGGGCCTCCTTGCCGAGCAGGTTCTCCAGCTCGATGGCCAGCCGGTTGCCGATCCCGCCGAAGGTCTGGTGGCCGTACTGGTCCACCGCGCCGTGGTCGAAGCGGAGCGTGCCGGGCACCGGCTGCGCGCCCTCGGCGACGGCGATGATGGCGAACTTCTTGCCCCGGCGGAAGCGCTCCTCGATCATCCGGGAGACGGCTTCGAGGTCGAAGGGCTTCTCCGGGATCAGGATGCCGTGCGCCCCGGCGGCCATCCCGGCGGTCAGGGTGATCCAGCCGGTGTGACGGCCCATCAGCTCGACCACCATCACCCGCTGGTGGGACTCGGCGGTGGTCTTCAGCCGGTCGATCGCCTCGGTGGCCACGTGCACGGCGGTGTCGAAGCCGAAGGTCACGTCGGTGGCGTCGATGTCGTTGTCGATGGTCTTCGGCACCCCGACCACCGGCAGCCCGGCGTCGCTGAACATCCGGGCGGCGGTCAGCGTGCCCTCGCCGCCGATCGCGATCAGCGCGTCGATGCCGAGCTTCGCCGCCAGCTCCTGGGCGTGTTCCACGCCCCACTGGATGCGCTCGCGCTGCACCCGGGCCGAGCCCAGGATGGTGCCGCCGAGGGTGAGCAGGCCGGTCACGTCGTCGTGCGAGATCGGCCGGGACCGGCCCTCGATCAGCCCGAGGAAGCCGTCCTCGATGCCGATGATCTCGTCGCCGTGCACGTCGGTGCCCCGGTGCACCACCGAGCGGATCACCGCGTTGAGGCCGGGGCAGTCTCCGCCGCTGGTCAGGACACCGATGCGCATGGGGGCGTGCTCTCCCGCTCGATTGGTCGGATTCTCGTACGAGCCGGACAACAGCCGTCGAAACGGACATTGCCGACGGGCCCACACTATCCGCCCGGAGCACGCCGACCGGAATCCCCGCGCCTCAGTCCTCCTCGGCGGCGAAGTGGTCCCAGCCGCCCGCCCGGTCCCAGGGCGCGCCGTCCACCGTCACGGTGCCGCCCCGGCCGGGGCTGGCCGGGCGGGTCACCTCGCCCACCACCCGCCAGCGGGCGGGCAGTTGGACCGAGGGCGGGAAGGTGGCCACGATCGCGTGGTCCTCGCCGCCGGAGAGCACCCAGACCAGCGGGTCGATGCCGACCGCCTGGCCGATGTCGGCCATCTGCGCGGGCACGTCGAACTCGGCGGCCCGCAGGTCGATGTCCACCCCGCTGGCCCGGGCCACGTGGCCGAGGTCGGCCACCAGGCCGTCGCTGACGTCGATCATCGCGGTGGCGCCGAGGTCGGCCCCGGCCGGGCCGGCGTGGTACGGCGGCTCCGGGCGGCGGTGCGCCTCCACGAAGGCGCGCGGCGAGCGGAAGCCCCGGGCCAGCACCGAGAGCCCGGCGGCGGACCAGCCCAGCCAGCCGGTGACCGCGACCACGTCGCCCGTGCGGGCACCGGAGCGGGTCACCGGGGCCCGGCCCTGGAGGTCGCCGAGCGCGGTGATGGCCAGCGTGATGGTGTCGCCGCGCACCACGTCGCCGCCGACCACGGTGGCGCCGGCCACCTGGCACTCGTCCCGCAGCCCGTCCATCAGCTCGGTGGCCCAGGTGGTCGGCAGGTCGGCGGGGGCGACCAGCCCGAGCAGTATCGCGGTCGGCACCGCGCCCATCGCGGCGATGTCGGCGAGGTTCTGGGCGGCGCACTTGCGGCCCACGTCGTAGGCGGTGGACCAGTCCCGGCGGAAGTGCCGGCCCTCGATCAGCACGTCGGTGGTGGCCACCACCCGGCCGTCCGGCGCCTTCACCACGGCGGCGTCGTCGCCCGGCCCGAGCTCCACGGCCGGGGTGGTCGGCAGCCGGGCGGTGAGCTCCCTGATGAGTCCGAACTCGCCGAGCTCGCCCACGGTCCCCTGCATCTGCCGCCCTCTCTCCACTTGCCCTGTCGCCCCGTCTGGGCGCAGCGTACGCCCTCCGGGGTCTCCCCAGCGGCGGGGGTCAGCGGTAGCGTGGTGATCAGACCGCCCGGTCCGTCCGCCCCGCTCTGGAGGTCCCCCGTGGTACAGGCATACATCCTGATCCAGACCGAGGTCGGCAAGGCGACCGCCGTGGCCCGGCAGATCGGCAAGGTGGAGGGCGTGATCTCGGCCGAGGACGTCACCGGCCCCTACGACGTGATCGTCCGGGCCGAGGCCACCACCATCGACGAGCTCGGCCGCCTGGTGGTCGCCCAGGTGCAGCAGGTCGAGGGGATCACCCGCACCCTCACCTGCCCGGTGGTCAACCTGTAGGGCTGGCTACCATCACCGGGTGAGCCGATTCAGCAGCCTGCCCGCCGCCGTCCGCTGGGGCGTTCCTCCGGCCGCCCTGCTGACCTGCGTCGGACTGCTCGGCTGGAGCTGGAGCCTGCCGGAGGACGTCGAGCCGCCGAGGCCCACCGGCAAGGCGGTGGCCGCCTGCGAGGCGCTGGACCGGGCGCTGCCGGAGACTGTGCTGGGCCACCGGCGTGACGACCCGTCACCCGCCTCGCCCTACACGGCCGCCTGGAGCAGCTCGCCGCGCACCGTGCTGGTCTGCGGCAGCGAGCGGCCGGACTACCTCAACGACGACCCGCTGGCCTCCGCGCCGGAGGTGAACGACGTCCAGTTCGGCATGAGCGCGCGCCCGGGCGGCGGCTACCACTTCGTCACCACGCTGCGGGACGCCTACGTGGAGATCCGGGTGCCCGAGGGCGCCTACCCCAACTACGCCGACCCGCTGAGCTCCTTCACCGACGCCATCAAGGCCGCCGTCCCCGGCTGGCTGGCGCAGCAGCCGGGGACGGCGAACGGCTGACCCGTGGTCAGCGCAGGCCGGTGGAGCGGCTGAGCGCGGCGGTCAGCAGCCGGTCGATCAGCTCCGGGTAGGGCAGGCCGCTGGCCTCCCACATCTTCGGGTAGGCCGAGATGGGGGTGAAGCCGGGCATGGTGTTGATCTCGTTCACCATCCAGCTGCCGTCCTCCAGCAGGAAGAAGTCGACCCGGGCCAGGCCCTCGCAGCCGAGCGCCTCGAAGGCCGCCACCGCCTGCCGCTGGATCTCGGCCAGCTCCGGCGCGGTCAGCCGCGCCGGGATCTCGACCTCGGAGGAGTCGATGTACTTGGCCTCGAAGTCGTAGAACTCGAAGTCGCCGCCGACCTTCACCTCGGCCGCCACGCTGGCCCGCGGGCCGTCCTCGAACTCCAGCACCGCGCACTCGATCTCACGGCCCGTCACCCCGAGCTCCACGATCACCTTGGGGTCGTGGCGGCGTGCCTCGTCGATCGCGGCGTCCAGCCCGGCCAGGTCCTTGACCTTGGTGATGCCCATGCTGGAGCCGGCCCGGCAGGGCTTCACGAAGACCGGCAGGCCGAGCGCGGCGATCCGCTCGCGGGCGGCGGCCCGGCCCTGCTCGCTCTCCCACTCGCGCGGGCGGACCACGGTGTAGCTGCCGACCCCGATGCCGTGCGAGGCCAGGATCCGCTTGGTGAACTCCTTGTCCATGCCGGCCGCGCTGGCCAGCACGCCGGAGCCGACGTACGGCACCCCGGAGAGCTCCAACAGGCCCTGGATGGTGCCGTCCTCGCCCCACGGGCCGTGCAGCAGCGGCAGCACCACGTCGACCTCGCCGAGCACCTTGGGCGCGGCACCGGGCTCGCTCCAGACCACCTCGCGGCTGGCCGGGCTGCCGGGCAGCGCGACCTGGCCCTCGGCCGACTCGGCGATGCCGTCCACGTCGGGGAGCTTCCCGTCGGTGATGGCCATCCGGGCCGGCTCGTCGCCGACCAGGGCCCAGCGGCCCTCATGGGTGATGCCGATGGGCAGCACCTCGTACTTGCTCCGGTCGATGGCCCGGAGCACGCTGGCGGCCGTGACGACCGAGACGCCGTGCTCGGAGCTGCGCCCGCCGAAGACGATCGCAACGCGCGGCTTGGCCGCGTTCTGGGAGGTCTGTTCGATGCTCATATCGCATTTGAGACTACCGTGCGGCCGGTTTCAAGAAGGACACGAGCTCGGCGCAGGACACCCGCACGGTGTCGGACCGTCAGTCCTCAGCGCCGCTCGGGCTTCGCCGAACGGGCCATCAGCCCGGCCAGCACCTCCTGGGTCGGCCGCCCGTGGTGCACCACGTCGACCACGGCCGCCACGATCGGCATGTCGACGCCGTGCCGCCGGGCCAGGTCGAGCACCGACTCGCAGGACTTGACGCCCTCGGCGGTCTGCCGGGTGGCGGCGATGGTCTGCTCCACCGTCATGCCCCGGCCCAGGTTGGTGCCGAAGGTGTGGTTGCGGGACAGCGGCGAGGAGCAGGTGGCCACCAGGTCGCCCATCCCGGCCAGGCCGGCGAAGGTGTACGGGTCGGCGCCCAGGGTGAGGCCGAGCCGGGTGGTCTCGGCCAGGCCCCGGGTCATCAGGGTGGCCTTGGTGTTGTCGCCCAGGCCCATGCCGTCGGCCATCCCGACCGCCAGGCCGATCACGTTCTTCACCGCGCCGCCGAGCTCGCAGCCGACCACGTCGGTGGAGGTGTACGGGCGGAAGTAGGGCGTGTGACAGGCCGTCTGGAGCCGCTTGGCCACCTGCTCGTCGGTGCAGGCCACCACCGAGGCGGCGGGCTGCTTGTCGGCGATCTCGCGGGCCAGGTTGGGCCCGCTGACCACCGCGACCCGGGCCGAGCCGACCCCGGCGACCTCCTGGATCACCTCGGACATCCGCTTGGCGGTGCCGAGTTCGATGCCCTTCATCAGCGAGACCAGCACGGTCCGCTCGTCGAGCAGCGGGGCCCAGGCCGCGAGGTTCTGACGGAGCGTCTGGGACGGCACCGCGAGCACCGCGAAGTCCGCCCCGGCCAGTGCCTCGGCCGGATCGGTGGTGGCCCGGACGTTGGCCGGCAGCGGGGTGCCGGGCAGGTAGTCCGGGTTGGCGTGGGTGGTGTTGATGGCGTCCACCAACTCCTTGCGGCGGCCCCAGAGGACCACCTCGCAGCCGGCGTCCGCCATCACCAGCGCGAACGCGGTGCCCCAGGAGCCGGTGCCGAAGACGGCGCAGCGGGTCATTCGGCCGCCCCCTCGGTGCCGGTGCCGGCCGCCCGGTGCTTCTTCGCGGCGGCCTGGTCGGCCCGCTCGCGGGCCGCCCTGCGCATGTCGTAGCGCTCGGCCGGCGGCTCCTCGTGCCGGATGCCGGCCAGCACCTCGGTGATCGCCGCCATGATGTCCTCGGTGGCGTCCCGCAGCACCTGGGCGGTCAGCTCCTGGCCCTGGTACTTGCTCAGGTCCACCGGCGGGCCGGCCGCCACCGTCACCCGGTGCCGGGGGAAGAGGTTGAACTTGCTCTTCCCGCCCCGGCCGTAGGGCGGGATGATCTCGTGCGCGCCCCAGTGCGCGACCGGGATGACCGGCGCCCCGGTCATCAGCGCCACCCGGGCCGCGCCGCTCTTGCCGGTCATCGGCCAGAGCTCCGGGTCCCGGGTGAGGGTGCCCTCGGGGTAGAACTGCACGCACTGGCCCCGGTCGATCGCGTCGATCGCCGCGCGGAACGCCTCGGCCGCGTCGGTGGACTCCCGGAACACCGGGATCTGGCCGGTCTTGCGCAGCATGAAGCCGATGAACGGGACCGAGAACAGCTGGGACTTGCCCAGTATCCGGGGCGGCCGGCCGCTGTTGTACTGCCAGTGCGCGTAGACCACCGGGTCGATCACCGAGTTGTGGTTCACCACGGCTAGGAAGCCGCCGCGCTCGGGCAGGTGCTCCCAGCCGCGCCAGTCCGGCTTCACCAGGGCCGTGGTGACCGGCTTCACGAGTACGGCCGCGAAGCGGTACCAGATCCCGTAGTCGGCGTTGCCGAACCGGGCGTTCGAGCGGGCCACCCCTGCTCCTCTTTCCTCGTCCGGGGCACTCCGGGTGCCACGGGTTACGTCCTCGGCGGACCAGTTTCGCCACTGGCCCGACCGCTGTCGAGCGCGTTCCCGGCCGGTCACGGGCGGGCCGCCTGGCCGGGATTCCCGCACCGGCGTCAGAATGGCGCCGATGACCCAGGACACGGTACGCCCCGCACCAGCCGTCGCGCCCGCGCCCCACCCCGAGTGGTCGCTGGTGTTGCCCGTGAAACGGCTCACCCTGGCCAAGAGCCGGCTCGCCCCGTTCGCCGGGGACCGCCGGGCGGCACTCGCGCTGGCCTTCGCCCTGGACACGGTGCGTGCCGCGCTGGCCTGCCCGGCGGTCGCCCGGGTGCTGGTGGTCACCGACGACCCGGCGGCCGGGGCCGAACTCGCCCGGCTCGGTGCCCTGCTGGTCGCCGACGAACCCGGCGGCGGGCTCAACCCGGCCCTGGCGCACGGCGCTTCGCGCGCCCACGGGCTGGCCCCGCACGCCCCCGTGGCGGCCCTCTCCGCCGACCTGCCCGCGCTGCGCCCCGCCGAGCTCGCCCTGGTGCTGGCCTCGGCCGCCGCCCGCCCCGGCCGCTCCTTCCTCGCCGACTCCCCCGGCCTCGGCACCACCTTCCTGGCCGTCCCGCCCGGGCTCCCGCTGGACCCGCGCTTCGGCGACGGCTCCCGGGCCCGCCACGCCGCCGCCGGCGCGGCCGAACTCGACCTCCCGCACGTGCCGTCGGTCCGCCGCGACGTCGACACCGGCGAGGACCTCCACGAGGCCCGCGCCCTGGGCCTCGGCCCGCACACGGCGGCCCTGCTCCCCGTCCTTGACGCACGGACGTACGGTGGGCCTCCCGCCGACGGCCGGCCGACCCCGGCCGACCCCGCACCCGCGCCGCGCGGACGCACCGCCGAGGCCGGCTGCCGGTAGGGCGACCGCCTCCTGGCCCGGGCCGGCAATGTGCGGCTCCGCTGCGCGGGCGGGCGAGCCGTCGAGAACGGGTCACCTCCCGGCCGGGACCCGGGATGCGGAGGACGGAGCACCCACACCGGCCCGGGCCGGCAATGTGCGGCTCCGCTGCGCGGGCGGGCGGGCCGTCGAGACGGGGTCACCTCCCGGCCGGGACCCGGGATGCGGAGGGCAGCGCACGCACTCCGGCCCAAGGCCGCAGGGAAGTCACGCGCAGCATCGGCGACCGACAAGAAGGCCGCGAAGGGACCCTTTTCCCCGGCGCCGGTCACCGGCGGGGCCGTGGCGGCGGCGCTCGCTATGCTGCCCCCATGCAGGCCACCTCCTACACCTTCGACCCGGCGACCCGCAGTGGCTCCGTCCTCCTGGACGACGGCACCCCGGTCCCCTTCGACGCCGCCGCCTTCGACGCCGGCGGCCTGCGGCTACTGCGTCCCGGTCAGCGCCTGCGGATCCGGACCGAGGGCGCCGGGGAGGCCCGCCGGGTGGTCTTCCTCACCCTGCAGACCTTCCCGGACCCGGCCGGGGACGCCGGGGCCTGACAGCGCGACGGTCACCAGGTGCGAGCGCCCGGCCATCGCGAAGCAGAGCGTCAACTCACCCTCCCGGTCCAGCGTTTCGGTGACCCGCTCGACCGCCCCCGGGCCGAGGAAGTAGCGGTACGCCTCGTACTGGGTCCACCCCAGCGGGAGCGCCCGGAGCGACTCCCAGAGCGCCGCGAGGGCGTCCGGCAGGCGGGCGAAGACGGCCCGCGCGGTGACGTCCTCGATCTCGACCGCGTACGACGGTGCTTCCCCGTTCACGCCCGCTCCTCCGGCTCCGGGTCGATCTCGGCCCAGACGCCCTCGACCGTCTCGGCCTTGTCGTGCCCGAACCGGTCGGCGGTGACCAGCACGTCCAGGACGGCGAGTTGGGCCTCGGCGCCGATGTCGCGTGGCAGGATCACGTAGACGCGGTAGCCGCCCTCGTCGCGGAGGCTGACCCGCGCCCGTGCGCCGGCCGCCCTGGCCAGCCGGTTGGCCACGTCAAACACCCTGGTGGTTCGCACGCAACAACTCTCCCCGCGAGCGTACGGTCACAGACAGTAAATCTAAGCAATTAGATTCCATCTGATGCATTAGATTGTCAACCCTGGTTGGCCCCGGTTCGCCCGTCCTGCCCACTCGTCGGGGGCCGCCTCCGTGAGGAGCGTCAGATGCCGAATGCCGAGCGCGACTACCTCCGCATCGCTGACCTGCTCCGGCAGCGCATCCTGCGCGGTGAGTGGCAGCCCGGCGAGCGCCTGCCGTCCCGGGCCAAGCTCGCGGTCGAGTACAACGTGAAGGCGACCAAGCTCCAGAAGGCGCAGGAGCTGCTCATCACCGAAGGCCTGCTGGAGAGCTACGCGGGCTCGGGCACCTTCCTGCGCCAGCCGCCGGCCCGGCACCGGATGTACCGCTCGCTCCACCCGGACCTGGACGGTCCGGCGCCGTTCCGGCTCGACATCGGCGACGTCGGCGAGGGGTGCGGCTAGGAGTCCCAGACGCACAGTCAGGTCCGGGCCGACGAGCAGCTCGCCGCCAGGCTCGGGATCGAGCCGGGTGCCGAGACCGTGCACACCACCTACGAGTTCCTGATCGACGGCCGGCCGACCCAGTTGGCCGACAGCTGGGAGCCGATGGCCGTCACCGGCAGCTCCAAGGTGCTCTTCCCCGAACTCGGGCCGTACCGGGGACGGAACGTGGTGACCAGGATGGCCGCGATCGGCATCACGGTGACCCGGGTGGTCGAGCAGCCGCGCCCCGGCCGTGCCACCGCGGAGCAGGCGCACCTGCTCAACATCCCGGTGCACGACCTGCTGACGGTGATCGAGCGGACGTACTACGACGCCGACGGCCGGGCGGTGGAGACGGCGGACCTGGTGATCCCGGACTCCCGCTGGGAGATCGTCTACGAGCTCCCGATCGTCCGTCAGCAGCCCGCCGGACCGGCCCGGTCCGCCACCCCGTGACGGGCACGCGAAAGAGCCGTGGCGGCCCGCTTCCGGGGAGTCCCCGGATGCGAGCCGCCACGGCTCACGGCAGTTGACCCGCCGTCGGCTGACCTTCCGCCAGGAACTACTTGGCGGTGGAGCGGCGCGAGGTGGTCTTGCGGGCGGCGGTCTTCTTCGCCGGCGCGGTCTTCTTCGCGGTCGCGGTGGTCTTCTTGGCCGCGGCGGTGGTCTTCTTCGCCGGGGTGGCCTTGGCCGTGGTGGTCTTCTTGACCGGGGCGGCCTTCTTGGCGGCGGCCGTCTTGGTGGCGGTCGCCTTGGTGGCCGCAGCCTTGGTGGCGGTCGCCTTCTTGACGGCGGTGGCCTTCTTGGTGGCCGTGGCGGTGGTCTTCTTCGCCACGGTCTTCTTGGCCGGAGCGGCAGCGGCGGCCGTGGTCTTCTTCGCGGCGGTGCGCTTGGCCGGAGCGGCGGCGGCAGCGGTGGTGGCGCGCTTGGTGGCAGCACGCTTGACCGCGGCGGTGGTGCCGGTCTTGCCCGGGGTGAGCGAGCCCTTGGGGGCCTTCTTCACCGACGGACCGTCCTTCGGCAGCTTCTTGCTGCCGGCCACGAGGTCCTTGAAGCCCTGGCCCGGGCGGAAGCGCGGGACGGCGGTCTTCTTGACCTTGACCCGCTCGCCGGTCTGCGGGTTGCGGGCGAACCGCGCGGAGCGGTCGACCTTCTCGAAGGTGCCGAAGCCGGTGACCGACACGCGGTCACCCGCCACGACGGCACGCACCATGGTGTCGAGCACTGCGTCGACGGCCTCTGCGGCAGCCTTGCGACCGCCCAGCTGCTCGGCCACCGCTTCGACAAGCTGAGCCTTGTTCACGTCTTCCCCTTCGGAAACGAGCGCCGGATGATTCCATCCGTTCTTTTCGCACGTTAGGTATGTATCTGCGGACTTTCAATTACTGAACGCGCGAATCACCCTAGTGTCGCAATGGATTTGCGCGTTCGGCGCCTCATCCGAGCGGCTGGCGCCCCTCGTCGAGGTCCTGGACAAAGCGCGTCAACCTCCTTGCCGCCCCCGGGAGATCGCGCTTGGCGGTCTCGGTGACGATCAGGAGCTGACGAGTGAGAGCGGTCTTTGCCTCGGTTGACACGTTCAGCGCATGAACGCGGTCGTGTGCCAGCTTCAACCGCTCGGCCACCAGCGCGTAGAGCGCCGTGACTTCCGGGGTGTCCATCCCCTCCGAGGAGGCGGGTTCGCCATCCCCGTACGGAGGTTCATGGTGCCGGTGCATGCAACGATTGTGCCATCTGTACGGAGTTGCGCTGCGCGGGGGTTTATCCGGAGCTCAACTCGGGCCCGGAACAGACGGATGGCCCACCCCCCTGAGGGGGTGGGCCATCCGGTGGAGCGTCAGGATTCGGAGCCTCAGGCGACCGGCAGGGTACGCGGCTTGAAGGAGGGTCGGGTCGCCTCGAACTCGGCGATGTCACCCTCGTTCCGGAGCGTGATGCTGATGTCGTCCAGACCGTTGAGCAGCCGCCAGCGGACGTTGTCGTCCAACTCGAAGGAGGCGGTGACGCCCTCGGCCCGGACCTCGCGGGCCTCCAGGTCGACGGTGATCTCGGCGGTCGGGTCGGCCTCGGTCAGCGCCCACAGCCGCTCCACCGTCTCCTGCGGGAGGACCACGGTGAGCAGGCCGTTCTTCAGCGAGTTCCCCCGGAAGATGTCGGCGAAGCGCGAGGAGATGACGGCCTGGAAACCGTAGTTCTGCAGCGCCCAGACCGCGTGCTCGCGGGAAGATCCGGTGCCGAATTCCGGGCCGGCCACCAGCACCGAGGCGCCCTGACGCTCCGGCAGGTTGAGCACGAAGGAATCGTCCTTGCGCCAGGCCTCGAACAGGCCGTCCTCGAAACCGGAACGGGTGACCTTCTTCAGCCAGTGCGCCGGGATGATCTGGTCGGTGTCGACGTTGCTGCGGCGCAGCGGGACGGCCCGGCCGGTGTGCGTGGTGAACTTCTCCATGGCGCTCAGACCTCCACAGAAGCGCGGTCGGACAGGTCGGACGGGGCGGCCAGGCGGCCCAGCAGGGCGGTCGCCGCGGCGACCTGCGGGGAGACCAGGTGGGTACGGCCGCCCTTGCCCTGCCGGCCCTCGAAGTTGCGGTTCGAGGTGGAGGCGCAGCGCTCGCCCGGAGCCAGCTGGTCGGGGTTCATGCCCAGGCACATCGAGCACCCGGCGTGCCGCCACTCGGCGCCGGCCGCGGTGAAGACCTTGTCCAGGCCCTCCTCGACCGCCTGCAGGGCGACCCGGACGGAGCCGGGGACCACCAGCATCCTTACCCCGTCGGCGATCTGACGGCCCTCCAGGATTCCCGCGGCGGCCCGCAGGTCCTCGATCCGGCCGTTGGTGCAGGAGCCGACGAAGACGGCGTCCACCGCGACCTCGCGCAGCGGGGTGCCGGCCTCCAGGCCCATGTACTTCAGGGCGTTCTCGGCGGCGGTCCGCTCCTGCGGGTCCTCGAAGTCCTCCGGGTGCGGCACGTTGGCGCCCAGCGGGGCGCCCTGGCCGGGGTTGGTGCCCCAGGTGACGAACGGGGTCAGCTCGGCCGCGTCGATGAACACCTCGGCGTCGAAGACCGCGTCCTCGTCGGTGGTCAGCGTGGACCAGTACTCCACGGCCGCGTCCCAGTCGGCGCCCTTCGGCGCGTGCGGGCGGCCCTCCAGGTAGTCGAAGGTGGTCCGGTCCGGGGCGATCATGCCGGCCCGGGCACCCGCCTCGATCGACATGTTGCAGATCGTCATCCGGGCCTCCATGGAGAGGCTGCGGATCGCCGAGCCGCGGTACTCCAGGACGTAGCCCTGGCCGCCGCCGGTGCCGATCTTGGTGATGATGGCCAGGATCAGGTCCTTGGCGGTGACGCCCTCGGGCAGCTCGCCCTCGACCGTGATCGCCATGGTCTTGAACGGGGCCAGCGGCAGCGTCTGGGTGGCCAGCACGTGCTCGACCTGGCTGGTGCCGATGCCGAACGCCAGTGCGCCGAAGGCGCCGTGGGTGGAGGTGTGCGAGTCGCCGCAGACCACCGTGGTGCCCGGCTGGGTCAGGCCCAGCTGCGGGCCGACCACGTGCACCACGCCCTGCTCGACGTCGCCGAGCGAGTGGATCCGGACGCCGAACTCGGCCGCGTTCTTGCGCAGCGTCTCCAGCTGCACCCGGGAGACCGGGTCGGCGATCGGCTTGTCGATGTCCAGGGTGGGGGTGTTGTGGTCCTCGGTCGCGATCGTGAGATCGGTCCGGCGGACGGTGCGGCCGGCCAGCCGGAGGCCGTCGAACGCCTGCGGGCTGGTCACCTCGTGGAGCAGGTGCAGGTCGATGTAGAGCAGGTCGGGCTCGCCCTCCGCGCGCCGGACGACGTGGTCGTCCCAGACCTTCTCCGCAAGTGTCCGTCCCATCGGAATCCCTCCAGCCGGCCGCACTGCCGGCCGCTCGTCTCTGTTGTCCAGGATGTGGACAGCCTGGTGAGGCTCGATCCTGGGTGTCTGCCGGGCTGCTCCACCAAGAGTGGCGGGTTTCTCAGGAAATTGAACTTGCGTCTCGCGGACTGAGACTGCAGTCTTAGGGCATGGACAACACTAGCGGCGTCGGCGTTCTCGACAAGGCCGCTCTGGTGCTCAGCGCACTGGAGTCGGGCCCCGCCACGTTGGCGGGGCTGGTCGCCGCCACCGGTCTGGCGCGCCCCACGGCCCACCGTCTCGCCGTCGCACTCGAACACCACCGCCTGGTCACCAGGGACATGCAGGGCCGCTTCATCCTCGGCCCCCGGCTCGCCGAACTCTCCGCCGCTGCGGGCGAGGACCGCCTGCTGGCCACCGCCGGGCCGGTGCTCACGCACCTGCGCGACGTCACCGGCGAGAGCGCCCAGCTCTACCGCCGGCAGGGCGAGATGCGGATCTGCGTGGCCGCCGCCGAGCGGCTGTCCGGCCTGCGGGACACCGTCCCGGTCGGCTCCACCCTGCCGATGAAGGCCGGCTCCGCCGCCCAGGTCCTGCTGGCCTGGGAGGAGCCCGAGCGCCTGCACCGCGGCCTCCAGGGCGCCCGCTTCACCGCGACGGCGCTCAGCGGCGTCCGGCGGCGCGGCTGGGCCCAGTCCATCGGCGAGCGGGAGCCCGGCGTGGCCTCGGTCTCCGCCCCCGTGCGCGGCCCGTCCAACCGCGTGGTGGCCGCCGTCTCGGTCTCCGGCCCGATCGAGCGCCTGACCCGCCACCCCGGCCGGCTGCACGCCCAGGCCATCATCGAGGCCGCCAACCGCCTCACCGAGGCCCTCCGCCGCGGCTGACCGCCGAATCGAGTCCGTCCGAACGGCCCCTCCGGGGGCCGTTCTCCTTTTCCGTGCGGGAAATGCAAAAAAGCCCCGGAATTCCGGGGCTTCCTACTGGCTGGGGTACCAGGACTCGAACCTAGACTAAATGAACCAGAATCACTCGTGCTGCCAATTACACCATACCCCAACAAAGCATCGGGCCAGTGGGCTGTGAAGCCCACCGGCCTTTCGCTCTGGTACCCCCGACCGGATTCGAACCGGCGCTACTGCCGTGAGAGGGCAGCGTGCTAGGCCGCTACACAACGGGGGCAAGCTGGCGATCCTGTGCTTCGTCCGTGCCGGGGTTGCGAACTCGTCCGACGGGGACAGTGGAGAGGATCTGGTACCCCCGACCGGATTCGAACCGGCGCTACTGCCGTGAGAGGGCAGCGTGCTAGGCCGCTACACAACGGGGGCTTGTTCTTTTGTGGTGCGTACCCCCGACCGGATTCGAACCGGCGCTACTGCCGTGAGAGGGCAGCGTGCTAGGCCGCTACACAACGGGGGCTTGTACTGCTGGGTCTTGCTCGTACTGCGCTGGGGTACCAGGACTCGAACCTAGACTAAATGAACCAGAATCACTCGTGCTGCCAATTACACCATACCCCACCAGAGCGCGGCCCCTGACGGGGTTTCACTCGGCGTTGCGACCGCTTGGTTGCTTCCTGACGAGGCTTCTGGTCCCTCGCCCTGTCCCTCCCGGGCGGCGCAGAAAGAACATTACCCGACTCCCGGCCCTGCTCCAAAATCCATAACCGCAGGCCGGGTGGCGGGGGGCTGCGCGGCTGGTCACGCAGCCCCCCGCCGGCCGGCGGCTCAGCCCTTCGGGACGGCGTCCAGGGCGGCCGTCAGGCGGCGCAGCGTCTCCTCGCGGCCGAGCAGCTCCATCGACTCGAAGAGCGGCGGGGAGACCCGGCGGCCGGTGACCGCGACCCGCAGCGGGGTGAAGGCGAACTTGGGCTTGATGCCCAGGCCGTCCACCAGGGCGGCGCGCAGGGCGGCCTGGATCGGCTCGGGGGTGAAGTCGGCCAGCTCGGTCAGGGCCGTGACGCTGGCCTCCAGCACCGGGCGGGCGTCGGCGTTCAGCACCTTGGCCGCGTCCTCCGGGTCGAGGGCGAACGCGGCCGGGTCGACGAACAGGAAGCCGGCCATGGTGACGATCTCGGAGAGCACCACCATCCGCTCCTGGGTGAGCGGGGCCACCTTCGCCAGCAGGTCGAGCTGGGCGGCGGTGGGCTCGGCCGGCAGCAGGCCGGGGGCCTGGAGGTAGGGCACCAGGCGGCGGACGAAGTCCTCCGGGGCCAGCTCGCGCAGGTGGTGCGCGTTGATCGCCTCGCACTTCTTCAGGTCGAAGCGGGCCGGGTTGGAGTTGACCTTGGCGATGTCGAAGTGGGCGACCAGCTCGTCCATCGAGAACAGGTCCCGGTCCTCGGCCAGCGACCAGCCCAGCAGGGCCAGGTAGTTGAGCAGGCCCTCGGGCAGGAAGCCGCGCTCCCGGTAGAGGTTGAGGCTGGCCTGCGGGTCGCGCTTGGAGAGCTTCTTGTTGCCCTCCCCCATCACGTAGGGCAGGTGGCCGAAGCGCGGGGTGGTGCCGTTGCCGACGCCGATCTCGGCCAGGGCGGCGTAGAGGGCGATCTGACGGGGCGTCGAGGAGAGCAGGTCCTCGCCGCGCAGCACGTGGGTGATGCCCATCAGGGCGTCGTCCACCGGGTTGACCAGGGTGTAGAGCGGGGCGCCGTTGGCCCGGACGATGCCGTAGTCGGTGACGTTCTCCGGCTCGAAGCTCAGGGTGCCGCGGACCAGGTCGTCGAAGGCGATGGTGCGGTCGGGCATCCGGAACCGGACGATCGGCGCGCGGCCCTCGGCGACGTACGCGGCGGTCTGCTGCTCCGTCAGCTCGCGGCAGTGGCCGTCGTAGCCGGAGGCCCGGCCGGCCGCGCGGGCAGCCTCGCGGCGGGCGTCCAGCTCCTCGGTGGAGCAGTAGCAGCGGTAGGCGTGGCCGCCGGCCAGCAGCTTCTCCGCCACCTCGGCGTAGATGTCCATCCGCTGGGACTGCCGGTAGGGGGCGTGCGGGCCGCCGACCTCGGGGCCCTCGTCCCAGTCGAAGCCGAGCCAGCGCATGGCGTCCAGCAGCTGCCCGTACGACTCCTCGGAGTCCCGGGCCGCGTCGGTGTCCTCGATCCGGAAGACCAGGGTGCCGCCGTGGTGGCGGGCGAAGGCCCAGTTGAAGAGGGCGGTGCGGACCAGGCCGACGTGCGGGTTCCCGGTCGGGGAGGGGCAGAAGCGGACCCGGACGGTCGGGTCCGGGGTGTTGTCAGCCACGCTTGACCACCTTGTTGGAGAGGGTGCCGATGCCCTCGACGGAGACGGCGACCTCGTCGCCGACCTGGACCGGGCCGACCCCGGCCGGGGTGCCGGTGAGGATGACGTCACCGGGGAGGAGGGTCATCGCCTCGGAGATGTGGGCGATCAGCTCGGCGATCGAGCGGACCATCTGGGAGGTCCGGCCGGCCTGGCGGAGCTCGCCGTTGACGGTGCAGGTGATCGCCAGGTCGCTCGGGTCCAGCTCGGTCTCGATCCACGGGCCGAGCGGGCAGGCGGTGTCGAAGCCCTTGGCGCGGGCCCACTGGCCCTCGCGCTGCTGGACGTCGCGGGCGGTCACGTCGTTGGCGCAGGTGTAGCCGAAGATCACCTCGGACGCCCGGGCCACCGGCACCTCGCGGCCCATCCGGCCGATCACCACGGCCAGTTCGGCCTCGTGCTGGACGTCGGAGGAGAACGGCGGGTAGGCGATCGCCTCGGTCGGACCGATCACCGAGGTGGAGGGCTTGAAGAAGGTGAGCGGGACCTCGGGGACCTGGTGGCCCAGCTCGGCGGCGTGCTCGGCGTAGTTGCGGCCGACCGCGACCACCTTGTTGGGGAGGATCGGGGAGAGCAGCCGGATGTCCTGCAGGCGGTAGCTCTCGCCGCTCAGTTGGAGCGAGACGATCGGGTGGCCGGCCAGGCCGTGCACCACCACCGTGTCGGGCTGGGCGGGGTCGCCCTCGACCACTCCGAAGGAGACGCTGCCGGCGGCAGGGCTTCCTTCCCGGACGGAGAACCTGGCGATGCGCACGGTGGGGAGCCTCTCGGTCGGTCGGGCACCGGCCTGACCGGGCCCTGTACTGGAACGGACCCAGGATATGACGCGAGGGGCGCCGGACCGCTCGACGGCGGGCCGACGCCCCTCGGGACGTGAGTGCGCGTCAGTCCTGCGGCAGGCGCGGGGCCGGCGCGGTCATCAGCACGGTGCGGCGCGGGTTGGCGGTCGCGGTGGGCAGCTCGGTGGCGTACTCGACCGCGCGGTCCGCCGGGGAGCCGAGCAGCTGGCCGAAGTCCGCGACCGAGGCCAGCGTGGTGCGGCGCGGGTTGGCGGTCGAGCCGTTCGAGAGCTGGGACATTGCGTCACACCTTGGGTTCGGGGCCGATTCGAGGAATCGGCCGGGGTGATTCCGGGCAGGCTCACGCCTGGCACAGCGCACAAGGGTAGACGGTCGGCCGCCGCGGGAGGCTGATCTTCTTCCACAGTCGCCGTGATCTTAGCTATACATTCCGCTGTGACTTTGCTCACAAAATGCCGGGGAAATGCCACATCGCGGACATTTACCGACGGCGGGGACATCGCCTCAAATCCGATATCTCGGACATTCCGGGACCTCTACCGGATCGGGCACTCCGAGGTCAGCTTGGCATGTATCGGTCGAGTGTCCGAAAAGCGCCGTATTCCCGGCCTGTTACCGCACAGTCCGTGAGACGGTGCGCGCGCTGGGTGGTCTAGGACACTGACAGGTAACGCCCCTTGTTGGAGTTCCCACGCTGTGCTGGAATGCGACGGAAAAACTCGACACCGTCCCGAACCGTGCCAGCGGGGAGGGGCGCCCGGTCCAGAGGTTGCGACGCCAGTGCAGGGACGTTTCAAGAGGGGCAGCGGCGCCGCGGGAGACCCGGAGTCGCGTGAGCCCGTGGCAGGCCCCCATCAGGCGGCGCCGCTCACGGGACCCGGTGAGCAGATAGCAGGCGGCGGCGAGCCCGAGCCGCAGGACGGTGCCGACGGCACCGATCAGAACGAGAAGCCGAGCGGACGCTCACGGCTGCGCACCTCGCTGACCCGCCGCCGGGCCACCGGTCTGAGCCGGTTCGCCATGCGCAACTGGAAGATCCGCACCCGCCTGATCGCGCTGCTGCTCCTCCCCGTGGTGGTCGCCCTGGCGCTCGGCGGCCTGCGCGTGCAGTCCTCGATGGAGAACTCCCGCCAGCTCTCCCAGATGGCCAACCTCGCCGACCTGGCCCGCACCGCCACCGACCTGGCGAACGCCCTGCAGAGCGAGCGCGACCTCAGCGCCGGCCCGCTGACCACCGGCGGCCCGGAGCGCGCGAAGGACGACGACGTCGCCAACGCCCGCAAGGTCTCGGACCAGTTGAGCAAGGCCTTCGCGGCCAGCGCGGACAACTTCGACGACCTCGACCTCGCCGGTGGCAAGGCCCTGCTGCTCCAGGTCCGCCGTGACCTCAACCAGCTCTCCGAGGCCCGCAGCAACGCCTACGTCGACCACAAGAACATCCAGGCCACGATCACCAACTACGACGTGATCATCAAGAACCTGCTCTCCATCACGCAGGACATCGCGATCGCGTCCAACTCGACCGAGCTGGTCAAGATCACCCGTGGCCTCTACCAGTTCTCGCTGGCCAAGGAGAACACCTCGATGCAGCGCGCGCTGATCAGCGCCGCGCTCGCCAACCCCGGTGGCCCGGACCTGTCCTCCTCCGACGAGACCTTCGGCATCCGCCTGAAGACCTCCGAGGACAACGCCCTCACCAACTTCAACGCGATCTACGGCGACACCGAGGCCCAGGCCCTGCGCCGGGGCCTGACCCGGGACCAGGAGATCGCCAACGCCGACCGGTACAGCAAGGCCGTCCTCAACCCGAACGGCATCAAGCAGACCGAGGCCCGTACCTACAAGGACTGGTACGACAGCGCCACGGTGAAGATCACCAACGAGCAGAAGATCGAGAAGAAGCTGCTCGAGGACCTCGACGGCCGGGCCGGCGCCCTGCAGGACGAGGCCGACACCCAGGCCTTGGTCAACGGTGGTCTGATCGCCCTGGTGCTGATCGTCGCCATCGCCGGCGCCGCCCTGGTGGCCCGCTCGATGGTGCGCTCGCTGACCCGTCTCCAGGTCGCCGCCGAGGACGTCGCCGAGCGGCGGCTGCCCGAGCTGGTCAAGACCCTCTCCGAGAGCGACCCGCACGACGTCGACGTCACCGTCGAGCCGGTCGGCGTCGACTCGGCCGACGAGATCGGCCACGTGGCGCACGCCTTCGACATGGTGCACCGCGAGGCCGTCCGACTGGCCGCCGAGCAGGCGCTGCTCCGAGGCAACATCAACGCGATGTTCACCAACCTCTCGCGCCGCAGCCAGGGCCTGATCCAGCGTCAGCTGTCGCTCATCTCCGAGCTGGAGAGCCGCGAGGCGGACCCGGACCAGCTGGCCTCGCTGTTCAAGCTCGACCACCTCGCGACCCGCATGCGCCGCAACGGCGAGAACCTCCTCGTCCTCGCGGGCGAGGACCCGGGCCGCCGCTGGACCCGCCCCGTCCCGCTGGTCGACGTGCTCCGCGCCGCCGCCTCCGAGGTGGAGCAGTACGAGCGCATCGAGCTGGCCTCGGTGCCGTCGGCCGAGGTGGCCGGCCGGGTCGTCAACGACCTCGTCCACCTGCTCGCCGAGCTGCTGGAGAACGCCACCTCGTTCTCCAGCCCGCAGACCCGCGTTCGGGTGACCGGCCACGCGCTGCCGGACGGCCGGGTGCTGATCGAGATCCACGACACCGGCATCGGCCTCTCCCCCGACGACCTGGCGGACATCAACGAGCGCCTGGCCAACCCGCCGGTGGTGGACGTCTCGGTCTCCCGCCGGATGGGCCTCTTCGTGGTCGGCCGCCTGTCCCTGCGACACGGCATCCGGATCCAGCTCCGCCCGAGCGACTCCGGCGGCACCACCGCGCTGGTCATGCTCCCGCTCGACGTCACCACCTCCGCCGACCGCCGGGCTGCCGGCCGTCCCGGCGGCCCGGGCAAGACCCCGCAGCGCGGGGTCGGTCCGACGCCGCGTCAGCAGGGCCGCGGCAGCACCGCCGAGGCGCTGGCCGGCCGTGGCGCCGCCGCGCTCGGCCAGGGCCCGCAGGCTCCGCAGGGTCGCCCCGGCGGCGCTCCGGGCAGCCGGCCGCAGCTGGGTCAGGGCCCGCAGGGCGGTGGCCGTCCGGGTGCTCCGGCCGGTGCGCCCGGTGGCTCCCCCAACCTGTTCGGCGGCCCCGCCGCCGGTGCTCCGGCGGGCGGCCTGCCCACCCGGGACGCGGGCCAGTCGCTGCGTGACGGCGGCCAGCCCGGCCGGGAGAACCCCGCCGAGGGTCTGATGCCGCGTCGCACCCCGGGTGCCTCCGGTGCTCCGGGTGCCGGTGCTCCGGGGCAGGGTGCTCCGGGTCTCGGTGCTCCGGGTGCCGGGCTGCCGCGCCGCGGCCCGGGCCAGGGTCCGGGGCAGCCGCAGGGCCAGCAGCCGGGCCGGCCGCAGCCGGGCTTCGGCCAGGAGCGCCAGCGCCCCGAGCCGGCCTCCCAGGGTGCCGAGGGCTGGGGCGAGCAGCCGCAGCACGGCCGGGCCGGCCAGCCCGAGGCCGGTCGCCGTCCGCAGCCGCAGGGCCGCCCGCAGGCGCCCGCGCCGCAGCAGGCCCCCGCCCAGCCGCAGTTCCAGCAGCAGGCCCCGGCCCCGCTGGAGGCGGCGGCCGAGTCCACCGCGCAGTTCAGCCGGCCGCGGTTCGAGGCCAGCGAGATCGACCCGCGTGACCCGCTGGGCCTCGGCCTGGTCGAGCCGGTGCTG
This sequence comes from Kitasatospora sp. NPDC096147, assembly GCF_044763225.1. Taxonomy (NCBI): domain Bacteria; kingdom Bacillati; phylum Actinomycetota; class Actinomycetes; order Kitasatosporales; family Streptomycetaceae; genus Kitasatospora; species Kitasatospora sp. NPDC096147. The sequence continues at coordinate 101,410 of NZ_JBIWFX010000023.1, forward strand.
CCGTCGGTGCCCAACCCGGTGCCCCAGCAGCAGTCGTTCCAGCAGCCCTTCCAGCAGCAGCCGCAGCAGCAGGCCCCGCAGCAGGGTCAGCCGATGGCCCTGCCGACCGGCCCGGGTCTCGACGACACCGTGCAGTGGCAGCGCCCCCAGGACGGCTTCGGCGCCCCGGCTCCGCAGCGGACGCCGCGTCAGCAGCCCGCCCCCGGTGCGGAGTTGCCGGCTCGCGGTCTGCCCGAGGCGACCGGCGACCCGCAGGCCCGCCCCCGTCCGTCGTACCAGCCGCAGCGTCCCGGCACCTCCGCGCCGGGCCTCGGCGAGCAGCCCCGGCCGGCCCAGCGAATGCAGGCTCCGGCCGCGCAGCCGCAGGCCCAGCAGGCTCAGCAGGCCCCCACCCGGCCGCAGGCCCCGGCGCAGCAGCCGCCGCAGCCGCAGTCGGACGGCCGGCCGCAGCCGGGCCAGGACGGCCCCGGTCCCGGTGACGCGCCGTGGCGCCCGTCCGCCAACGACGAGCGCTGGCGCCGGGCCGAGCAGGTCCGCGAGCCCTCGTCGGACGGGCTGACCCTGTCGGGTCTGCCCCGCCGGACCCCGCAGGCCAACCTGGTCTCGGGCACCGCCGAGGCATCGCCGCTGACCGGTCCGCAGGTCTCCCGCAGCCCCGAGGAGGTGCGCGGCCGCTTGACCAACCTGCGCCGCGGCATCCAGCAGGGCCGCCAGGCCGGTGCCGAGGCCGCCTCGCAGGGCGGCGGCATGCCGACCCGTCCGCCGCGCTTCGACGGCTTCGGCCCGCAGGGCGGCGGCGCCCAGGACAACCCCGGTTACGGCTCGAACCAGCAGGAGCGTTGAGTTGACCCAGATGAGCCAGGCAGCACAGAACCTGAACTGGCTGATCACCAGCTTCGTGGACAGCACCCCCGGGGTGTCCCACACCGTGGTGGTCTCCGCCGACGGGCTCCTGCTCGCCATGTCCGAGGGCTTCCCCCGCGACCGCGCCGACCAGCTCGCCGCCGTCGCCTCCGGCCTCACCTCCCTCACCTCCGGCGCCAGCCGGATCTTCGAGGGCGGCGAGGTCAACCAGACCGTCGTGGAGATGGAGCGCGGCTTCCTCTTCCTGATGGCCATCAGCGACGGATCTTCCCTCGCCGTGCTCGCGGCCCCCGATTCCGACATCGGTCTCGTGGGCTACGAGATGGCCCTCCTGGTGGACCGCGCCGGAGCCGTGCTGACGCCGGCCCTGCGCGCGGAACTCCAGGGCAGCCTGCTGCACTGACGGACCGTCATCCCGAAGCGCAGCCACTGACCAGAGCATCCAGGAGGACCCTCATGACCCCGCCCCCGACACCCGGCGGCCCGTACGGAAGCAACGGGTACGGCAACGGCTACGGTGACCAGTCCGACGGGTACGAGCAGCAGCCGCTGGTCCGCCCGTACGCGATGACCGGTGGCCGCACCCGGCCCCGGTACCAGCTGGCGATCGAGGCCCTGATCTCGACCACCACGGCCGCCGAGCGGACCGGCGGGCTGCTGCCGGAGCACGCCCGGATCGTCGGCCTCTGCCGTGAGGTCAAGTCGGTGGCCGAGATCTCGGCGCTGGCCGGAGTGCCGCTCGGGGTCGCCCGCATCCTGGTCGCCGACCTGGCCGAGGCCGGTCTCGTCGCCATCCACCAGCCCGCCGCCGCCGGAGAGTCGGGCGGAACGCCGGACGTCACGCTGCTCGAAAGGGTCCTCAGTGGACTTCGCAAGCTCTAACGCGGCCGCCCCCAGCCGCGCCACCACCTCCGCGAAGATCGTCGTCG
>NZ_JBIWFX010000024.1:0-96303 GCF_044763225.1 Kitasatospora sp. NPDC096147
GCACTGAATCAGAAGAGGTGTTCCAAGGATTGGCCGCCCCGGGACCGTCCACACAGAACGCGTGTCCGGTGCTCCCTGCCGAGCGACTAGAGAACACTACGCCCGTCCCGGGCATAAGGCAAACGCCGGGGCCCGCTCCGGGAAAACCGTTCGCTCGTTCGGCCCCACCGGTCGCATCCTGCTCGCCATGGACGAGCCGAAGCACCGCATCCGCGCCCTGCACACCGAGGAGACCGTCACCGTCTACCAGGCCTACCGCCCGGAGATCGGGCTGCCGGCTGCCCGGGACGGCCGCTTCCCCGCGGCCTGGAGCCGTACCCGGATGACCTGGATCAAGCCGTCCTTCCTCTGGATGATGTACCGCTGCGGCTGGGGGCGGAAGGAGGGACAGGAGACGGTGCTCGCCGTCGAGATCTCCCGGGACGGCTTCGAGTGGGCGTTGCGGCACGCCTACCTCTCCCACTACGAACGCGGCCTCCACTCCGACCGCGCCTCCTGGCAGCGGGAGCTCAAGCGGGCCCCGGCCCGGGTGCAGTGGGACCCGGAGCGGGACCTGCACCTCCGACCGCTGCCGTACCGCTCCCTCCAGCTCGGCCTGGCCGGGGAGGCGGCTCAGCGGTTCGCCGACGAGTGGACGGTGTCGATCTCGGATGTGACACCGCTCGCGCACCAGGTGCACGCGCTGGTCCGCGCCGGGGAGCTGGAGGCCGCGGCCGAGTTGCTGCCCCGGGAGCGGCCGTATCCGTCGCACCCCGAGCTGCTGGCGCACCTCGGGGCGTGACGGACGGTCAGCAGGGGCGCGTATGTGCCCGCTCCTGCTGGGCCTGCTCCGGGTCGAGTGCCCCGACCGGGATCTGCGGCGCAGGCACGCCAGGTGACCGCAGACCGGCTGGGGCCGCGCCGCAGGCGCCGCCCCAGCACGATCACTGCTCGATTCGCATGTTCCAGAGCACGGCCTCGGGCGCCTCGACGCTGACGTTGATGTCCTTGGGCGAGCTGAGGCGAAAGTTGTTCGTGGTGGGTGTGACGGCGTCTGCGGCACAGACGATGGTCGTGGTGGAGACGGGGTCCATCCGAAGGATCAGCGTCCCGCCGGTGCACAGGATCGTGACGAACAGGTCGCCTGGCCGCGCGGAGAACGACGCCACGCTGGTGCCACCGGAGCGGAGCGGTACCGACGTGAGTGTGGTGGCCCCCGGCTCGGCCGGCGGCAGGGCGGGGATGGAGACACTGGCCGACGGCGACGGCGGCGACGAGGGGACCGAATCGGCGGTCTGGGAGGTCGCCGGCGGGCTCATGGCAGGAGGTGCGGCGGAGCCGCTGGTGGACGTGCACCCGCCGGCGAGGACGCTGAGAGCCGCCAGTGCCGAAAGTGCATGGCGCGGTCGGACTGGCTTGATGGTCAACTGTGATCCGTCCCTGTGCTGGGTGGGTGCCCTGGGTCCGATGGCGCCGGACGCCGTCGGTGGCATGCGCGGTCTGCCCGGGGGCGGCGGTGGCGGTGGTGGAGCTGCCCAACAAGGCGGTCATGGAAACGGCCGGGCCGACCCCGACCGTCGCGCCGGCCTCCGCCGCGAGAGCGTCGATCTCGCCGGTGGAGCTGCTGCCGCAGGTAGCGGTGACGGTGCCGCTGATCCGGGCCGCACAGGTGGGCACCGGCCTCGCGCCGCGAGCCGTTCCGGCGGGCTGACCGGCCGTCAGGCGGTGACCAGGGCCAGGACGAAGCCGTCGTAGCCCTTGCTGCCGACGGTCTGGAGTGCGGTGGCGGTCAGCCGGGGGTGGGCGGCGATCAGTTCGGTGAAGGTGCGGACGCCCTGGACCCGGGGGTCGTCGGAGGCGGCGTCGGTGACGGCGCCGTCGCGGACCACGTTGTCGCCGATGATCAGACTGCCGGGGCGGGTGAGGCGCAGCGCCCACTCCAGGTACGCCGGGTTGGCGGGCTTGTCGGCGTCGATGAAGACCAGGTCGAAGGGGCCGTGGCCGTCGGCGGCGAGCGTCGGGAGGGTGTCGAGGGCGGGGCCCTCGCGCAGGTCGACCCGGTCGGCGATGCCGGCCCGGGTGAGGTTGGCGGTGGCGACCTCGGCGCAGCGGGGGTCGGCTTCCAGGGTGACCAGGCGGCCGTCGGCGGGGAGGGCCCGGGCCAGCCAGATGGTGCTGTAGCCACCGAGGGTGCCGATCTCCAGGATGCGCCGAGCCCCGCTGATGGTGGCCAGCAGGTGGAGGAGCTTGCCCTGGTTGGGGGCGACCTGGTGGGCGGGCAGGTCGGCTGCCTCGGTGGCGGCGACGGCGGCGCGCAGGGCCTCGTCCTCCTCCACCAGGAGGCCGTCGAAGTAGTCGTCGACGGCGGTCCAGGTCTGCTGAGCCGTCTGCTGCCAGGACTGAGTCATAGTGAGTTCCTTTTCGATACTTACTGTGTGCCCAGCCGGAATCTACTACACCCGGCCCCGCCCCGACAGGCCGGTCTACCCTGGGCGGCATGGCTGATCCCGTGACCTCGGCTCCCCCCTCCGCCGACCTCCGGCCCCTGGCCCGGCTGGTGGCCGGGCGGGGCGTGGTGGTGCTGAGCGGAGCGGGGCTGTCGACCGAGTCCGGCATCCCGGACTACCGGGGCGAGACCGGCAGCCGGCGGCGCGGTGCGCCGATGACCTACCAGGAGTTCACCGGCAGCGAGGCGGCCCGCCGCCGCTACTGGGCGCGCAGCCACGCCGGTTGGCGGACCATCGCCCGGGCCGAGCCGAACGCCGGGCACCGCGCGGTGGAGCGGCTGCGTCGCTCCGGCCACGTCTCCGCCGTCATCACCCAGAACGTGGACGGCCTGCACCGGGCGGCCGGCACCCGGGACGCGGTCGAGCTGCACGGCGGGCTGGACCGGGTGATCTGCCTGACCTGCCGTCACCTGAGCTCCCGGGCCGAGCTGGACCGGCGGCTGACCGAGCTGAACGGGGCATCCGCCGCCCCGGGTGCGGACAGCCAGGCCGACGGCGACGCCGTGCTCCCCGACGAGGCGGTGGCGGGCTTCCGGGTCGCGCCCTGCCTGGAGTGCGGCGGGGTGCTCAAGCCGGACGTGGTGTTCTTCGGCGAGAGCGTGCCGATGCCCCGGGTCGAGCGCTGCTTCGACCTGGTGGCGGCCGGACAGCTGCTGCTGGTCCTCGGTTCCTCCCTGACCGTCATGTCCGGGCTGCGGTTCGTCCGCCGGGCGGCCAAGGACGGCACCCCCGTGGTGATCGTCAATCAGGGGCCCACCCGGGGGGACGAGCTGGCCGCCGCCAGGATCGGGCTCCCGCTGGGCCCCGCACTCACCGAACTCGCCGATCTGGTGGGCGAGTCGGCGCCCCCGGCCTGACCGTCCGGTCCGGCCGTGGGGGGCCCCGGGGGGCCCCCCCCCCGGGGGGGCCGCGGCAGACCGGTACCGCGGGGGCCCCCCCCCGCCGCGCGGGGGCACCCCCCCCCCCCCCCCGCCGGCGGGCGGGGGGGGGGGGGCGGGCCGCCCGGCGCGCGCGGGGGGGGGGGGGGGGGGGCCCCCCCCCCCCCCCCCCACGGCCGGTCGGCCGATTCCTTCCGTTACCTGCGTCCTCCGCGCCACGTCGAGATGGGCAACACCGCCACCCGGCGGTCTGCATGGCCGGCATGCGACGACGATGACCACGGAAGGACCGACGGAGATGAACGACCTCCCGTCCGACAAGGCCCGTACCGAACTGCCGATGCTCGACCTCACCCCGCCCGTCACCGGTGCCGGCCCGACGGGCCGCTCCCGCCGGGCCGCACTGGTCGGCGGCGTGGTGTCCGGCACACTCGCGGTGGCCGCCCTCGCGGCGCTGCTCGGCGGCCGGCTCCAGCCGGCCGAGGCCACGACTGCCGCGGCCGAACCGGCGCAGCTCGCCCCGGCCGCCGCACCCAAGCCCAGCCCGAGCCCGAGCACCGATCCCGACGCCGGTCCGGTGAAGGTGACCGGCCGGGCGCTGCTCGGCCAGCTGCTGGACGCGCTGCCGCCCGGGACCCGCACCAGCGGCTACGCGGCCCAGACGGCGAACGTCGACCCGGGGGTCACGGAGACCGTCGCCCAGGTCTACGTGACCACGCCGAAGGGCACCGGGATGTTCCGGGTCTTCATCGGCTCGGCCAGCCCGGACAAGGTCTGCAACGAGCAGACCGCCTGCCGGGTCGACGAGCGGGGCAACAAGATCTCGGTGCGGCACCCCGCGGACAACTGCATCCAGGCGTCCGCGATCTTCGTGGTCCGGCCCGACGGCACCAGCGTCAACATCAACCTGGCCGACTGCCTGGCCTGGGACGGCACCGGCAACAAGCAGGGCGTGCTGCCGATGACCGAGGAGGAGGCGATCCGGCTGGCCGGTGACCCCGGCATCCGCCGGATGATCACCCCCGCCGCCCGGGACGCCGCGCAGGCCCGCTTCCCGGAGGTGCCGGTGCTCACCAGCTGACGGCGAGGGCGGGACGCCGCCGACGGCCGGCCGGGGTCACGGGCCCTGGCCGACCGTCGGTGCGCGGCTGCCGTCGGTGCGCGGCGGCTGTCAGTACGCAGCGGCTGTCAGTACGCGGCGACCCCCGGTACGCGGGCCGGCCGGGGGCACGGGCCGACGAGCCGTCAGCCCAGGAAGGCAGTCACCTGGCCGACGGTGCCACCGACCCCACCGGCCGGCGGCCGGTCCAGGTGGGCGATCCGCTGGTACCGGTCCGGCTCCTGGCGGTGCGCCTCCGGGTAGTCGTACTGACGGTCCCGCCGACGGCCCGTGACGAGCCGTCGGACACCGCCGGCCGCCGCGTGGAGAAGTCGCCTCACCGTGCACCCCCGTACACAACTGGCGGGGCCCGACCGGTTCGGGCCCCGCCACCACGGTACGGTCCCCGGCCCCGCTGCGGGCAGCCGTCGGGGGCGGAACTCTCCGGCGCACCGAACGACACCTGTGGCAGGCGGAGTTCAGCGAGTTCAGTGCCGGGCGGGGCCACCCGGGGCTGCCCACGGAGTGGAATGCGGCTGACCGATCGGGCCGCACTTGGCACACTGCTCAGCGACCCCCACACCACCCCCTCGCTGGAGCCTCCATGGCACTGCCCCAGGGCGCACTAGGCCACCGCTACCAGGGTGAGCACCCCCTCCGGACCCTGCTCTTCCTGATCCACCCCGACCGCGCCCGGGCCGCCCTGGCCGTGCTGGTCTTCCTCGCCAAGCACTCGCCGATCTGGCTGCTGCCGCTGGTCACCGCGAACGTCCTGGACGTGGTGGTGGACCACCGCCCGCTGTCCGAACTCTGGTGGAACACCGGCCTGTTGCTGGTGATCCTGGCACTCAACCTCCCCCTCCACCTGCTCTACGTGCACTGGATGCACGGCACCATCCGGCGGATGGGCACCCGGCTGCGCAGCGCGCTCTGCCACCGGATGCAGCAGCTGTCGATCGGCTTCCACGCCCGGGTCACCGCCGGGGCCCTCCAGTCCAAGGTGATCCGGGACGTGGAGAACATCGAGAACGCCGCCCAGCAGACCGCCGACAACGGGCTGGCCGCCTTCGCCACCCTGGTCGGCGCGCTCGCGGTGATCGGCTGGAAGGCACCGGCCTTCCTGCCGGTCTTCCTGGTGCTGGTGCCCGCCGCCGCCTACCTGGTGACCCGGCTGCGCACCCGGCTGCACGACCAGAACGAGTCCTTCCGCCGCGAGGTCGAGCAACTCGCGGGCCGGGTCGGCGAGATGACCACCCTGATCCCGGTCACCCGGGCACACGGGCTGGAGCGCACCGCGCTGCGCCGGATGGACCGCACGCTGGACCGGGTGCTGCACGCGGGCCTGCGCCTGGACCTGCTGAACGGCCGCTTCGGCGCGCTCTCCTGGATCCTGCTGAACGCGATCGGCGTCGGCTGCCTGGCCGGTGCGGCAGTGGCCGCGTACCAGGGCTGGTGGGGCGTCACGCCCGGCGCCGTGGTGATGCTCAGCGCCTACTTCTCCTCCCTCACCGGCTCGGTCACCAGCCTGCTGGCGCTGGCTCCGCAGCTCGGCAAGGGCTTCGCCTCGGTCCGCTCGGTCGGTGAGCTGCTGCAGGCTCCCGACCTGGAGGAGAACGCGGGCAAGGCCGAGGTGACGGCCGTCCGGGGCCGGATCGACTTCCAGGGCGTGACGCTGCGTCACCCGGGCGCGGACCGGCCGGCGGTGGAGGGCCTGGACCTGACCGTACGGGCCGGCGAGACCATCGCCCTGGTCGGCGGCTCCGGCGCGGGCAAGTCCACCGTCCTCAACCTGGTGATCGGCTTCCTCCGGCCGACCGAGGGCCGGATCCTGCTGGACGGCACCGACATGGAGGGCCTGGACCTGCGCAGCTACCGCCGCTTCCTCTCGGTGGTGCCGCAGGAGCCGGTGCTGTTCGACGGCACCATCCGGGAGAACGTCGCCTACGGCCTGCGGGACGTGCCCGAGGCGGTGCTCGACGCGGCGCTGCGGGACGCCAACGCGCAGGAGTTCGTCGACCGGCTGGCGCACGGCAAGGACACCCTGCTCGGCGAGCGCGGCATCCGGCTCTCCGGCGGGCAGAAGCAGCGCCTCGCGATCGCCCGGGCGCTGGTCCGCGACCCCCGGGTGCTGATCCTGGACGAGGCGACCTCGGCGCTGGATCCGCGCTCGGAGGCGCTGGTGCAGCAGGCGATGGCCGAGCTGGTGAAGGGCCGCACGGTCTTCGTGGTGGCCCACCGGCTCTCCACCATCCGGGCGGCCGACCGGATAGCGGTGCTGGAGCACGGCCGGCTGGTGGAGCTCGGCAGCCACGCCGAGCTGATCGCGGGCGGCGGCGCCTACGGGGCGCTGCACGAGGCCGCCGCGTCCTGACCGGGCGGCCCGCGCGGCCGACCCGGGCGGCGTCCCTCGGATCGTGGCCGCCGTGGGGACGGGACAGGGGCGGGAGCGGGGCCGGAACGGGGGGTGGGGTCACGGATTCCGCATCCGGTCCCGAGCCGGCTGCCGGGGACCTTCCCACCCACCCCCGTGGCCGCGAGTCGCCTGCGATCTCCGTCCGGCCCCGGGCGACAGACCCCAGCCCCGGCCACCGACAGCGTGGCCGTCGGCGTGGCGAGCACCCGCCGTCGGGACGGTGACGGCCCGTCAGCCCCGCCCGGACGGCCGCTCCGCCGAGCCGCGCGCGATCAGCCGGGTGGGGACCACGATGCGGCCGGGCGGGGTGGTGTCCCCGGCCAGGCGGGCGAAGAGGGTGCGGGCGGCGGCGGTGCCGAGGGCGGCCGGGTCCTGGGCCACCACCGAGAGGCCCGGGGTGAGCAGGGCGGCCAGCTCCAGATCGTCGAAGCCGAGCAGGGCCGGGGCCTCGGACGGGGCGGCCGGAAGGTGGTGCAGGGCGGCCAGGGTGATCCGGTTGTTGGCGGTGAACAGCGCGGTGACCGGCTCCGGCCCGGTGGTGAGCCGGGTGACGGCGGCGGCCACCCGGGCCGGGTCGCTCGGGCCGCTGTCGATCCAGCGCTGATCGACCGTCAGTCCGGCGGCGGCCATCGCCTCCCGGTAGCCGCGCAGCCGTTCGGCGGCGGTGTGCAGGTGGGGCTGGTCGCCGACGAAGCCGATCCGCCGGTGCCCGTGCCGGATCAGGTGCGCCACACCGTCCCGGGCGCCGCCCGCGTTGTCGCTGAGCACGGCGTCCGCGTCGATCCCGGCGGCGGGACGGTCCAGGAAGACCACCGGGGTGCCGGATTCGGTCTCGGGCAGCAGGTACCGGTGGTCGTCCCCGGCCGGGACCACGATCAGGCCGTCCACCCGGCGGGCGCAGAAGGCCAGCGCCAACTCCCGCTCCCGGGCCGGGTCCTCGCCGCTGGAGCCGGTGAACAGCAGGCAGCCCTCCGCCCAGACCACCTCCTCGACGGCCCGGGTCAGGGCCGAGGAGAACGGGTCCTTGATGTCCTCCAGCAGCAGGGCGACGGAGGCCGTCCGGCCGGTGCGCAGCAGGCGGGCGCTGTCGTTGCGGCGGAAGCCGAGCGCGGCGATCGCCTCCCGCACCCGGGCGGCGGTCTGCTCGGTCACGCCGCCCTCACCATTGACGACCCGTGAGACGGTCTTCAGCCCGACCCCGGCGGCGGCGGCCACGTCCTTCATGGTGGGCCGGGCGGTGACGGGGCGGCTGGTCATACCGGGGAGCATACGACCCCGCGTCGGACCGCCCCGGGGCAGTCGGCGCGGGAGCGTACGGCTCCGGACGCAGGCTCAACCGAGCACCAGAGCGGTCCAGGCGTCGGCCAGCAGGCGGTGCCCGAGCGGCGTGGGGTGGATGCCGTCGGCCGCGATCGCGCCGGGGTCGCCGGCCGTGCGGGCGGCCTGGTTGAGCAGCCCGTCGGCGGCCAGCAGCAGGGCGCCGTACTCCTCGGCGAGGCGGCGGACCACCTGGATCCTGGCGTCCAGGTCCGGGCGCCACTCCCACTGGGCGGGGGCGACCGGGAGCAGGAAGGGCTCCACCAGCACCAGGCGGGCGGCGGGGTGACGGTCCAGCAGTCCGTCCAGCAGGGCGCGGTAATGGCCCTCCCAGGGGTCGATCGGGGACTCGATGCCGCCCTCCTGCCACCGCCAGGTGTCATTCACCCCGATCAGCAGGGAGAGCAGGTCGGGGCGGTGGGCCAGGGCGTCGTCCGCCCAGCGCGCGCGGAGGTCGGCGACGCCGTCGCCGGATACGCCCCGGTTGAGCACGGTGGCGCCGGGGTGGGCCGCGCGCAGCGCCGGGGCGGCCAGCGCGGGGTAGCCGTGGCCGAGGTCGGAGGGGGCGGCGAGGTGGCGGCCGGCCCGGGTGATGCTGTCGCCCTGGAAGAGCACGGTCGGGTGTGGTGGCAGGTCGATCGGCATGCGGGCGGGCCCTCCTGACGGTCGGTCGGACGGGGCCAGCCTAGGAGACCGGGCGGCAGCGACGGGGCCGGCCCGGACGAGCGGGCGGCGGCAGGGACGGGGCCGGATCTGGACAACGTTGTCAGAGCGGGGCGAGAATCACGGGACCCCGCCCGCCGACCCGTCACGCTGGAGCGCCCCCGCCATGAACCACCGTCCCTCCGGCTCGCTGCTCGGCGCCATCGACCTCGGCGGCACGAAGATCGCCGGCGGGCTGGTGGACTCCACCGGCACGCTGCTCCACCGGGTGCAGCTGCCGACCCCGGCCACCGGCACCGCCGCCGAGATGGCCGGCGCCGTCGGCGCAGTCCTCGACCTGCTGGCCGCCGACCCCCGCTGGAGCGCGGTGCGGGCGGTCGGGATCGGCAGCGCGGGCCCGGTCGACATCGAGGCGGGCACCGTCAGCCCCGTCAACATCCCCTGCTGGCGCGCCTTCCCGCTGCGCGCCGAGGTCGCCGCCCACCCGGCGGTGGCCGGACTGCCGGTGGTGCTCGGCGGCGACGCGGTGGCGATGACCGCCGCCGAGCACTGGCGCGGCGCGGCCCGCCCGTACCGGGACGTGCTCTGCCTGGTGGTGTCCACCGGGGTCGGGGCCGGGCTGGTGATCGGCGGCCGGCTGCACACCGGGCGGACCGGCAACGCGGGCCACCTCGGTCACATCACCGTCGACGTCGACGGCCGCCCCTGCCCCTGCGGCTCCCGGGGCTGCCTGGAGGGCCTGGCCAGCGGTACCGCGATCGCCCGCACCGCCACCGAGGCCGGCTGGCGCCCGCCCACCGGCGACACCTCCGCCACCGCCGTCGCCACCGCCGCCCGGGCCGGCGACCCGTTCGCCCTGGCCGCCTTCGACTCCGCCGCCCGCGCCCTGGCCGCCGGCATCGCCGCCACCGCCACCCTGGTCGACCTGGACGCCGCCGTCATCGGCGGCGGGGTCGCCCAGGCGGGCGAGCTGCTCTTCACCCCGCTCCGCCGGCACTTCGCCGCCTACGCCGCCCTCCCCTTCGCGGCCCGCACGGTGCTGCTCCCCGCCGAGCTCGGCACCGACGCGGGCCTGATCGGCGCGGCGGCCCTGGCCCGCACCGAGCACTGAGGCCGGGCCGGGGGCGGGGCCCACGCCCTGGGAGCGCAGCAGCGGCGGTCGGCTGACGGCGGCTCAGCCGAGGACTTCGACCAGGAAGTCCGGAGCGGCGCCCCGGACCCCGGGCGCGGCCTCCCACTCCGTCGCGGGGCGACGACGGCACCTCCGGCGGCCTCTCCGAGCGCCCCTCACGCTGTCCCGGGAGCGGACCGGCGTCGGGAGTTCGCCCGCCGTTCGTGTCCGGTACCGGGACGGGCACGATGATGGCCGCCGGCCGTATGCGTCGCAGGACCGATCCGCAGGAGAGCCGAGCATGACCGTCCCGTCGCCGGACCCCTTCTACAAGGTCGCCGAGGTCTACTCCCCCTCGGAAGACGCCTGGCAGCTCGAACTCCGGGGCCCGCAGAACCAGTTGCTCATGGTGGCACTGATCCCCGACGAGGACCCGTCGGAAGAGCCCACGCTGCACTACGCATCGCCCGGTCCGCACACGGTGGTGCCGTACGACGTCGTGCGGTGGTACGTGGACCGGGTGGACGAGGCGATCCGGGAGATCCGGGCCTGGATGCGGCTGCGGCCCGAGCTGGTCGCCACCGTGCACCGGCTCCAACAGGAGCACTACGGGGGGTGGATCGACGACGCCGGGTTCCCCGCCCTGCTCGCCGGGCTCCGCACCGCCGTTCCCGAGGCCGACCTCGCGGTCGTGCTGGCGGCCGGGCTCGGCCGCGCCCCCGACGGGACCGAGCTGAGCCCCGCCGAGGTGCTCGCCCTGGTCCTCGCCGTCACCGGGGACTGACGGCGAACGCCCCCGGTGCCAGGACGGCACGGCGGGGGCGTTCGGCGGCGGGGTGAGGGCGCGTCAGGCGCGGGCCATCTCCTCGGCGATGGCGGCGGCGAAGGCGTCGATGTCGGCCTCGGTGGTGTCGAAGGCGGCCATCCAGCGGACCTCGCCGGTGTGCTCGTCCCAGAAGTAGAAGCGGTAGCGCTTCTGCAGGCGCTCGCTGACCTCGCGCGGGAGGATGGCGAAGACCGCGTTGGCCTGGACCGGGCGGACCAGGGTGACGCCGTCGATGCCGGCCACCGCCGCCTCCAGGCGCTTGGCCATGGCGTTGGCGTGCGAGGCGTTGCGCAGCCAGAGGTCACCGCTCAGCAGGGCCTCGAACTGCACCGAGACGAAGCGCATCTTCGAGGCGAGCTGCATCGACATCTTGCGCAGGTACTTGAGGTTCTGCACCCGCTCCGGGTTGAGCACCACCACGGCCTCGCCGAGCAGCAGGCCGTTCTTGGTGCCGCCGAAGGAGAGCACGTCGACGCCGGCGTCCGTCGTGAAGGCCCGCAGCGGCAGGCCGAGCGCGGCGGCGGCGTTGGCGATCCGGGAGCCGTCCAGGTGCACCAGCATGCCGTGCTGGTGGGCGTGGTCGCAGATCGCCCTGATCTCCTCGGCGGTGTACAGGGTGCCGAGTTCGGTGCTCTGGGTAATCGAGACCGCGAGCGGCTGCGCGCGGTGCTCGTCGCCCCAGCCCCAGGCCTGACGGTCGATCAGCTCGGGGGTGAGCTTGCCGTCGGGGGTGGGGACGGTGAGCAGCTTGATGCCCGCGATCTTCTCGGGGGCGCCGCACTCGTCCACGTTGATGTGGGCGGACTCGGCGGCGATCACCGCCCCCCAGCGCGGCAGCAGGGCCTGGAGCGAGACCACGTTGGCACCGGTGCCGTTGAAGACCGGGTACGCCTCGGCGGACGGGCCGAAGTGCTTGCGGAACACGTCCTGGAGGTGCTCGGTGTACTGGTCCTCGCCGTACGCGACCTGGTGGCCGTCGTTGGCCAGTGCGATGGCGGCCAGGATCTCCGGGTGCACGCCCGCGTAGTTGTCGCTGGCGAAGCCGCGCACGGCCGGGTCGTGGCGGCGGACGGCGTCCGTCACGTGCTCGTTCATCGGGCTGTCAGCCACAGGTGCTGTCCGTTCAGTTCGGCTGCGGGGCGGTCCCAGAGGGCCGCCAGGGCGTCGGCCAGGTCGGCGGTGTCGGTGAAGCCGGCGAACTTCGCGTCCGGCTTCTCCGCGCGCATCTCCGGGGTGACCAGGGCCTTGATCACCAGGATGGCAGCCGCCGCCGTCGGGACGCCGTCCGGGGCGGTGGTCTCCTTGACGAAGGAGTCGGCCATGGCCAGCGTCCACGCCTCGGTGGCCGCCTTGGCGGCGGCGTACGCGGCTCCGCCCGCGGTCGGCTTGTGGGCGGCGGCGGCGGAGATCATCGCGTACCGGCCGGCCTCGCTGCGGACCAGCGCGGGCTGGAAGGCCAGCGAGGTGTGCTGGAGGGTACGGACCACCCGGTCGTGCAGGAAGTCCCAGTCGTCGATCCGGCTGTCGAAGAAGGTCTTGCTGCCGCGCCAGCCGCCGACCAGGTGGAACAGGCCGTCCACGTGGCCGTGCTCGCCCTCCAGGTGGTCGGCCCAGTCGTGCACCTCCTGCGGGTCCAGCAGGTCGATCACCTGGCTGGAGATCTTCGCCTCGGGGACGGTCAGCCGGATCGCTTCCAGCGCGTTGTCCAGCGCCCGGCCGTCAATGTCGGCGGCGATCACGGTGGCCCCGGCCGTGGTCAGGCGGCGCAGGGTGGCACGGCCGGCCGGGCCGGTGGCGCCGGCCACCGCGACGACCTTGCCGTCGAGGTGACGGTCATCGACCTGACGCTCGCTCATGCTGCGATCTCCTGACGGCCGGCCGAGGCGCCGGTGATGCCGGTGGTGGCGGCGATCACGCCGCCGAGCTTCTTGGACAGCGCCTCGAAGAACATCGAGAGCGGGAACTCGTCGGGCAGCACCGCGTCGCAGAGCGCCTTGCGCAGCGCCTTGTCCTCGGTGATGCCGAGCGGCAGCGCCTCCGGGCCCTTGGCCCAGGTGGAGGCCGGGTGCGGGGTGAGGTAGCGGGAGACCAGCTCGTAGGCGGCGATCCAGTGCGCGGTCTTCGGGCGGTCGATGCCGTCCCGGTAGAGGGTCTCGATCTCGGCGCAGAGCCCGTTGGTGACCTCGGCGACCCGGCTCCAGTCGATCGAGAGCCGGTTGTCGCGCCAGCGCAGCGCGTCGTGCTTGTGCAGGTAGGCGAAGAGCAGCTGGCCGCCCATGCCGTCGTAGTTGCGCACCCGGTCGCCGGAGACGGTGAAGCGGAACATCCGGTCGAACAGGATCGCGTACTGGACGTCGCGGCCCTGCGGGTAGCCCTCGGCCTCCAGCCGGACGGCCTCCTTGAAGGCGGTCAGGTCGCAGCGCAGCTCCTCCAGGCCGTACATCCAGAACGGCGAGCGCTGCTTGATCATGAAGGGGTCGAACGGCAGGTCGCCGTGGCTGTGGGTGCGGTCGTGCACCAGGTCCCAGAGCACGAAGGTCTGCTGGGCGCGCTGCTGGTCGGCGAGCAGGCCGACGGCGTCCTCGGGGATCTCCAGACCGAGCTGGCGCACCGCGCTGGTGGAGACGGCGCGGAAGCGGGCCGCCTCGCGGTCGCAGAAGATGCCGCCCCAGGTGAAGCGCTCGGGGGCCTGACGGACCGCCACGGTCTCCGGGAAGAGCACCGCGGAGTTGGTGTCGTAGCCGGCCGTGAAGTCGGTGAAGGTGATCGGCACGAACATCGGGTTGTCGAAGCGCTCGCGCTCCAGCTCGGCCAGCCACTCGGGCCAGACCACGGTGAGCAGCACGGCCTCGAGGTTGCGGTTCGGGTTGCCGTTCTGGGTGTACATCGGGAACACCACCAGGTGCTCCAGGCCGTCGGTGCG
This sequence comes from Kitasatospora sp. NPDC096147, assembly GCF_044763225.1. NCBI lineage: Bacteria > Bacillati > Actinomycetota > Actinomycetes > Kitasatosporales > Streptomycetaceae > Kitasatospora > Kitasatospora sp. NPDC096147. The sequence continues at coordinate 13,717 of NZ_JBIWFX010000024.1, forward strand.
CTGCTCGGCGGGCTGGAAGGCCAGCAGCGAGTCCAGGAAGTCGGGCTCGCGGTAGCCGGTGTCGGCCCACTTGCGCAGGTCGGCCAGGACGGCGGTCAGGTAGTCGGCGTCGTGCGGGAAGAGCGGGGCGAGCTCCTCGACCGCGCCGAGCACCGTCTCGACCAGCGGGTCGACGGTGGAGCGCTGGACGGCCGACAGGTCGATGGAGCCGTCCTTGGCCTGCAGCGGGCGCAGGGCCTCGACGGCCTCCTTCAGCCGGAGCCAGGCGGGGTGCGTCGCGTGGCCGGCCGGGGTTACTCCGGAGAGTTCGGCCGCCTCGACAAGCTTGGGCGAAAGATTCTGCATCAGAGACCCACTTAGACAGGAGTTATTTCGACAGGGACACCATAGATTCGAAAGGTTCTCCTGTTCAAGGGGGGCTCCACCGACACTGCCGGGGCCGGTGCGCTGCCAGGGTCGCGTCCACCATGCGGACAGTCGGATGGACGTGGTGGACAGTGGGGCCGATGGGGTGCGAACCTCCCGCCATGCTCCCGGCGGTGATCCACGTGGCCCGTTGCCACCCCGACCTGACCCGGGTGCCTTCCTGTTGTCGCGGCGCCTGCTGACCTCCCGCCGCTGACACCCCGTCGGGAGGCACCGCGGCGGCCGTGCCGTACGCCGACCATGCCCGCCGCCCCCGCGCCCCGCCACCGCTGCTGATCCGGTTGGCCGCGCCCGCCCGACGGGCAGTCCTCTTCCTGGCACGTCCTCACCCCCTGCCCCCTGGAGCCCGCCATGACCCCGGCCGTCCGCCCCGCCCGCCTCGTCCTGCCGGCCGCCCTGCTCGCGGCCGGTCTGCTGCTCACCGCCTGCGCCCCCCAGGAGGAGGCCAAGTCGCCCACCGCCTCCGGGACTTGCGAGGCCGGCAAGCTGGCCACCAAGAAGTCCGGCATCCTGACGGTGGGCACCGACAAGCCCGCGTACGACCCGTGGTTCTCCGAGGACGACCCGTCGAACGGCAAGGGCTTCGAGTCGGCGGTGGCCCACGCGGTGGCGGAGAAGCTCGGCTACCCGAAGGACAAGGTCAGCTGGGTGGTCAGCCCGTTCAACAAGGCCTTCGCCCCCGGCGCCAAGGACTTCGACTTCGACATCAACCAGGTCTCGGTGAACGCCGAGCGCAAGCAGTCGGTGGACTTCTCCCCCGGCTACTACGACGTCCGGCAGGCGGTGATCGCGCTCAAGGGCTCGAAGGCGGCGAACGCGGCCTCGCTGGCCGACCTCAAGGGCGCCAAGCTGGGCGCCCAGGTCGGCACCACCAGCCTGTCCGCGATCACCGGGCAGATCAAGCCGGCCGCCCAGCCCGCCGTCTTCGACGACAACGACCTGGCGAAGACCGCCCTGAAGAACGGTCAGATCGACGCCCTGGTGGTGGACCTGCCGACCGCCTTCTACATCACCGGCGCCGAGGTGACCGAGGCCAAGGTGATCGGCCAGCTGGAGGGGACCGGCGGCGCGGACGGCGAGCAGTTCGGCCTGGTGCTGGACAAGGGCAGCGCGCTGACCGGCTGCGTCAGCCAGGCCGTGGACGCCCTGCGGGCCGACGGCACGCTGGCGAAGCTGGAGAAGCAGTGGCTCTCCGACGCGGTCTCGGCACCGGTGCTCAAGTGACCACCACCGCTGACCTGACCAAGACCGGGGACGACTACCGCCCGTCCGAACGGCGGCTGGCCCGGGAGGCGCACAGGCGCCGCCGGGCCCGCCGCTCGGCGCTGATCGCCACCGCCAGCACCGCGCTCACCGCGCTGGTGCTGGCCCTGGTGGTGGTCAACTCCCCCGGCTGGGACCGGACCCGGCAGACCTTCTTCAACGCGCACTACGCCCGGCAGGCGCTGCCCGAGGTGCTCGGCGGCCTCAAGGTGAACCTCGTCCTGATGCTGGTCTGCGGTGCGCTGATCCTGGTGTTCGGCCTGCTGCTGGCGGTGCTGCGGACGCTCCGCGGTCCGGTCTTCCTGCCGGTGCGGCTGCTGGCCACCGCCTACGTGGACTTCTTCCTCGGCCTGCCGATGATCATCTGCCTGCTCATCATGATCACCGGTGTGCCCGCGCTCCGGCTCACCGGCGTGACCACCGATCCGCTGGTGCTCGGCGGTGCGGCGCTGGTGCTGACCTACTCGGCGTACGTCTCCGAGGTGTTCCGGGCCGGCATCCAGTCGGTGCACCCCAGCCAGCGCGCGGCGGCCCGCTCACTGGGGCTGACCAACGCCCAGGCGATGCGGTTCGTCATCCTGCCGCAGGCGGTGCGGCGGGTGGTGCCGCCGCTGCTGAACAACCTGGTCTCGCTCCAGAAGGACACCGGCCTGGTCTCGATCGGCGGCGTGATCGACGCGGTCTTCGCCGCGAAGATCATCACCTCCCGGACCTTCAACTACACGCCGTACCTGGTCTCGGCGCTGGTCTTCATCCTGCTCACCATCCCGATGACCCGGTTCACCGACTGGATCACCCAGCGGATGAACGGCCGTCAGCTGCAAGGGGGTGCGGTGTGACCGGGCAGCCGGTGCTCCGCTTCGAGTCCGTCCGCAAGTCCTACGCGGGCCAACCGGTGCTGCGGGACGTCTCCCTGGACGTCCCCGCGCACTCCGTCACGGCACTGATCGGGGCCTCCGGCTCCGGCAAGTCCACCCTGCTGCGGTGCGCCAACCTGCTGGAGGAGGTGGACGACGGCGCGGTCTTCCTGGACGGTGAGGAGATCACCGACCCGGCGGTGGACCAGGACGCCGTCCGCCGGCGGATCGGCGTGGTCTTCCAGTCCTACAACCTCTTCCCGCACCTGACGGTGCTGCAGAACGTCACGCTCGCCCCGCGCCGGGTGCACCGGCGCGAACGCGCCGAGGCCGAGGCGCAGGCACTGGACCTGCTCGGCCGGCTCGGCCTGGCCGACAAGGCCCGCGCGTACCCGGACCGGCTCTCCGGCGGCCAGCAGCAGCGGGTGGCGATCGTCCGGGCACTGGCCACCGGGCCCCGGCTGCTCCTGCTGGACGAGGTGACCGCCGCGCTCGACCCCGAGCTGGTCGGCGAAGTCCTGGGCGTGGTACGGGACTTGAAGGAGCAGGGGATGACCATGGTGCTCTCCACCCACGAGATGGGCTTCGCCCGCGAGGTGGCCGACCAGGTCTGCTTCCTGGACTCCGGCGTGGTGCTCGAACAGGGCCCGCCCGAGCAGGTCCTCGGCGACCCGCAGCAGGAGCGGACCCGGCAGTTCCTCCGGCGGATCATCGCCTCCGGACGGCTCGCGCCCGGGAGTTGACCACCGGTCACACCTCAGTGCGCCCCCTTTCGCGCCCTGCTCCGCCCTCGCCCGATCGGTGATCGTGGACCGGACGGAGCGTGAGCGGCGGCGGAGGGGGGCGCTTCGGTGCACGGACCGGTACTGGTGAGCGCGCTGCTGGCCGCCGTCACGGGCGGCACGGCCGGGTACTGCCTGCACCGCCTGCGACGCGGCGGGTGGCGGGAGGCCGACGCCGCCGAGGCCGCGATGGGCCTCGGGATGGCCGGCATGGCCCTGTGGCCGGCCCCGCTCTGGGGCTGGCTGTTCGCCGCCCTCGCCCTCGCCCTGCTGGCCGCCACCGCGCTCCACCGCCGGCATCACGGCCACCGCCTCCACCACGCCCTCGGCTCGGCCGCGATGGCCTACCTGGCGCTCGCCCCGGGCGGCCACCACGGCACGGCCGGCCTCCCCGCACTCACCGGGCTGCTCCTGCTCTACTACGGCGGCTACACCGTCTGGACCGGCACCCGCCTGCTCGCCACCCCGGCCGGCCCCGTCCTCACCGCCACCACCCACCTCCCGGGCGCCTGCCGGGCGGCGATGGGCGTCGGCATGTTCGCGATGCTGCTGACCATGTGACGCAGGAGCGGCCATCCGCAGGCCGCCCGGCCCCGGCTTCCGGTCCCCGTGGGGAAATGCCGCGCACCGCTCCGACGCCGTCGGCATCAGCGGGATCCCGGTCACGGACCGGGGCACCGGACCGTACGACACCGCGCCCGGCCGGACGCCCGGCCGACGCCCGGCAGCGGCCCCTACGGCATCACCGCCGCACGAACGGGGGCCCGGTGAGCCGCCGCCGGGGCCAGAGGCTTGCGCGGCCGGACCACCAACCCCGGGTCCCGGTCGCCGATGGCCGGGCGGGGCGGGGTGTGCCGTGTGTCATGTTGGGCCGAAGCGGGTTCTCCCGGGGCGGTGGAGCGCGTAGGTTGCTGTCATGACGGCTCTGTTCGGCCTGCTGGTGCTCGGGGGGCTGCTGGCCACCGTCGCGCCACGGATGTTGGCGCGGGTGCGGTGGGCGGCCCGGGAGCCGGTGTTGGCCCTGTTGGCGTGGCAGTGCCTGGTCGTCGCGGTGCTGCTGTGCTGCGCGCTGGCGCTGGTGCTGGCCACCTCCGCCGCCCTGCCCCCGGTCCGGGACTTCGTCTTCACCGACGCACCGCACGGCGTGGAAGCCGCCTACGGCCTGGCCGACGCCGAGGGGTGGGGCCGGCTGACCGCCGCGCTGCTCGCGGCCGGCGGTCTCTGGACCGCCTACTCGCTCTCCCGGGAGGTCCGGGCCGCCCGCGCGCTGCGCGACCGCCGCTCGGCCGAACTGGCCCACCGCGCACCGGAGTTGCCCGCTGGCCTGACCACCGGGAAGGCGGCCGGCCGGGAGCGGCTGGTGGTGCTGGAGAACGTCCGCCCGGAGGCCTGGTCACTGCCGGGCCCGTCCTCCCGGCTGGTGGTCACCACCGGAGCACTCCAACAACTGACGGCCCGTGAGCTGGCAGCGGTGCTCAGCCACGAGCGCGGGCACGTCCGGGCCCGGCACCACTGGCTGGCGCAGTCCGCCCAGGCACTGGCCAGCGGCTTCCCCGGGGTCGGGGTGTTCTCCGCCTTCCGGGACCAGGTCGGCGCCCTGGTGGAGCTCGCCGCCGACGACCGGGCGGCGCGCCGCCACGGCCGGATCACCACCGCACTCGCCCTGGTCGAGATCAACTCCGGCCGGGGCGTCTTCGGCGGCGCCTGCGCCCCGCAGCACCTGGCCGAGACCCCGCAGCGGGTGGACCGCCTGCTGACCGGCGAGCCCCGCCTCCCGGTCCACCACCGCCTGCGCCTGACGGTGGCCGCGCTGGCCGCACCGGCCGCCGCCGTCCTGCTGGCCGCCGCCCCGGGCCTGGCCAGCCTGGTCTGAGCGGGCGTCAGAAGCCCGGAGCGCGGCCGACCCGACGCTCCCGACCGGCCGCCACGCACGGCGCACCTGATCGCAACCGGGGTACCCGCCGTGCCAAGGGCCGGCCGTGACGCGGCGCGGAGCCGACCGGTCCTCGATGGCGACCGACCCGGAGCGCAGGTCACGGCCGGGGGCCACCCGAACGTCCGACCTCCACTCCCCCGGCGGCGGGCACGCCGAGCCCGGGCACGAAGGTGTCGGCCGCACCGGCCGCCGCCGTCCTGCCGGCCACCGCCCCGGGCCCGGCCAGCCTGGTCTGAGCAGGCATCCGGAGCGCGGCCGACCTCCGCTGGTCCCCGCCGACCCGGAGCGCAGGTCACGGCCGGGGGCCACCCGAACGTCCGACCTCCACTCCCCCGGCGGCGGGCACGCCGAGCCCGGGCGCGAAGGTGTCGGCCGCGCTGGCCACACCGGCCGCCACCGTCCTGCCAGCCACCGCCCCGGGCCCGGCCAGCCTGGTCTGAGCAGGCATCCGGAGCGCGGCCGACCCCGACGCTCCCGACCGGCCGCCACGCACGGCACACCTTGGCCGCAGCCGGGGCACTCGGTGTGCCGAGGGCCAGTCGAGACGCAGTGCGGAGCCGACCGGCCCTCAATGGCGACCGACCCGGAGCGCGGGTCACGGCCGGGTGCCACCCGAACCTCCGACCTCCACTCCCCCGGCGGCGGGCACGCCGAGCCCGGGCACGAAGGTGTCGGCCACGCTGGCCGCTCTGCCGGGGTCGGCCGTTCCTCAGCGGGGCCCCGAGACGTAACCGTTCAACGGGGCGAGCACCTTCCAGCCGAGGGTCTCGTAGAGCGCCCGGCCCTGGACGGTGGCACCCAGCGCGCCGAGGCCGACCCCCGCCGCGAGCGCGGCATCGGTGAGGGCGGCCATCACCACCGTGCCCAACCCCCGCCGCTGGTGGGCGGGTTCGGTGGAGATCTGGTCGGGGACGCAGACCGTCGCGGTCAGTCCGGCCTGACCGGCGGCAGCCGGTGAGCCGTCCGGGCCGAGGACCCGGACGGTGACGACCCCGTCGGTGGTCGAGGTGGTGACGGTGTAGCCCTCCGGCGTCCGGGCCGCCGAGGGACGCAGATCGACGGCCATCAGGAAGCAGGGCTCCAAGGGCCGCCAGGCGGCGGCCGGGAACCACGGCTCCATCTCCTCGACCGGGAGGAATCCCTTGACGCAGACGGCGGGCTCGTCGATCGAGGCGACCAGGGCGCGGGCCGCCTCGGCCGGGGCGTCGATCAGCAGGTGACGGACCGTCTCGTGCGGCCGGCCGACCGCGATCCGCAGTCCCCAGCCGACCTCCACCGGCGCGGGCACCCGTCGCGACACTGCCCACCCTGCGGCCCAGACACGTGCGGTCTCCGACATGCGATCCCCCGGTGCGCTCATCCGGGGACCGTACCGCCCCGGGTTCCTCCGGCCTCGAACCGTACCGGACGAACGATCACCGGCCGTCCCGCCCTACGACTTCGGCGTGATGTCACCGTCCGGGCAGCACTGGTCCACGCTCGACGACCTGGTGCGCTGGGCGGCATTCCTGACCGGAGGTCAGGACGGCGTGCTGAGCGCGGCGACCCTGGCCGAGATGCGCCTTCCGGCCGTGCCGGACGGCTGCTACGGCCTGGGCCTGGAGCTCTGGCCCGGCGGCCCGGCGAGCATGCCTGCGGGCGGCCCGGTGGCCGAGGCCAGAGCCGGAGCCGGAGCCGAGGCCGGAGGCCGCCGCACCGGACTACGCGGGGCACACGGGCTCGGTGCCGGGCTTCCGCTCCGCCCTGCTGGTCGCACCGGCCGCCGGCCTGGCCGGCATCCTGCCGGCGAACGGCTCGACCGCCCTCCCCGGGGGGACGGCCGGGCTGGTTCAAGGCGCTGATCCGGCTGGGCACGGCAGCCTGACGGAGTACCACCGGGACCCGACGGACCGTCAGCCCTCCTGCGCCGCGCCGCCGCCCAGGGTGCGCGCCAGGACCTCCCGGTGGACCGGCCGGGCCTGCTCGTAGCGCTCGTGGCCGTCCTCGGTGAGGGTGACGTAGATGCCGCGCCGGTCGGAGGAGCACATCGCCCGCTCGACCAGCCCGGCCTTCTCCAGCCGGCCGATCAGCCGGGACAGCGCGCTCTGGCTCAGGTGCACCTGGGCGGACAGGTCCTGGACCCGGAGCCGCTTCTCGTGCTCGGGCCGCCGGGCGTCCTCGTAGAGGCGCTCCAGCACCTCGAACTCGCTCATGCCCAGCCCGTGCCGCTCCCCCAGCTCACGGTCGAGCGCACAGGCGGTGGCCGCCTGGCGGGCCAGCAGATCGCGCCAGTCGGAGACCAGGTTCGTCCCGTCGACCGGGACCTCGGGTTCGGACACGCGGCCACCGTACCACATGCGCATGAACTTATTGCGTACACATTAAATCGACTTGCATTGAATGCACGTGCATGGAAGTCTCCTCGCCATGACCACCGCACGAGAGCCATCGGCAACCGCCGCTCCCGCCACCACCTCTGATGCCCCGTCCGTCCACGGCGACGAAGCCTGGAGCCCCCGCCTCTGGGGCACCCTGATCGTGCTCTGCGCCGCCCTCTTCCTCGACGCCCTCGACGTCTCGATGGTCGGCGTCGCGCTGCCCTCGATCGGCTCCGACCTCCAGCTCTCCACCTCCACCCTCCAGTGGGTGGTCAGCGGCTACGTGCTCGGCTACGGCGGCCTGCTGCTGCTCGGCGGCCGGGCGGCCGACCTGCTGGGGCGCCGTCAGGTCTTCCTGGTCGCGCTCGCCGTCTTCGCCGCCGCCTCCCTGCTCGGCGGCGTCGTGGACGACGGCGGCCTGCTGATCGCGGCCCGCTTCATCAAGGGCGTGGCGGCGGCCTTCACCGCCCCGGCCGGCCTGTCGATCATCACCACCACCTTCGCCGAGGGCCCGGCCCGCAACCGCGCGCTCAGCATCTACACCGTGACCGGCGCCAGCGGCTTCTCGCTCGGCCTGGTGCTCAGCGGGCTGCTCACCTCGGCCGGCTGGCGCTGGACCTTCCTCAGCCCGGTGCCCGTCGCCCTGATCGCGCTGGCCTTCGCCGTCAAGCTGCTGCCCCGTCAGCCCCGGCCGCCGCGCGGCTCGGGCGGCTACGACATCGCCGGGGCGATCACCGGCACCGGCTCGCTGCTGCTGCTGGTCTTCACCGTGACGGAGGCTCAGAGCGCCGGCTGGGCCAGCCTGCGCACCATCGGCTCGCTGGCCGTGGTGGTGGCCCTGGCGGCGGCCTTCCTGGCCGTCGAGCAGCGCACCGCGCACCCGCTGGTCCGCCTCGGCATCTTCCGCAACGGCGGGGTGGCCCGGGCGAATCTGACCGCACTGGCGCTCTTCGGCTCCTACGCGGGCTTCCAGTTCATCGCCACCCTCTACCTGCAGCGGCTGCTCGGCTGGTCTGCCCTGGAGATGGCGCTGGCCTTCCTGCCGGCCGGCGCACTGGTCGCCCTCTCGGCCACCAAGATGGGCGCGATCGTCGACCGCTTCGGCACCGGCCGCCTGATGCTGCTCGGGGTGCTCTCGCTGACCCTCGGCTACGCGCTCTTCCTCCGCCTCGACGAGCACAGCAGCTTCACCGGCCTGGTGCTGCCCAGCATGGTGCTGCTCGGCATCGGCTTCGCGCTCGGCTTCCCGTCCGTCAACATCGCCGCCACCAACGGCGTGGACGACGAGGAGCAGGGCCTGGCCTCGGGCCTGGTGAACACCGCCTTCCAGGTCGGCAGCGCCCTGGTGCTGGCCGCCGTCACCGCCGTGATCACCGCGGGCAGCGGCGGGGCGGAGAGCCCGGCCGCCCAGCTGGACGGCTACCGCCCGGCCCTGCTGCTGGTCACCGGGATCGCCCTGGTCGGCTTCGTGGTGGCGGCCACCGGCGTGGCACTGGAGCGGCGGAAGTCCCCGGCCGCCGTGCCGGACTACGACTACCGCCGGTCGGCCCCGACCGCCGCCCCCGCCACCGAGGCCCCGGCGGAGGCCCTGACCAAGGGCTGAGCAGGGACTCGGCAGCGGCCGGGCCGACGAACCACCGGCACTCGTGACGGAGGCCGGGTCCACCAAACCCCCGTGTTGGTGGACCCGGCCCCGTCGCCGTACGCGGAGCCCGAAGGGGCCCGGCGAGCGGCTCCCGCACAGTATATTGGCTGGGAGCCAATCAACGTACGGAGCAGACACGATGGCACCTCGCGGGGAATCGGTCAACGAGGAAATGCGCCACCGTTCCCGGCTCCGCATCATGCAGGCGACCGTCGAGCTGGTGGACCTGCACGGGTACGCCGGGACCACCCTGGGCGACATCGCCGAACGGGCGGGGCTGGCCCGGGGGCTGCTCACGTACTACTTCGACAGCAAGCGGCTGCTGATGCAGGCGGCCACCCACCGGATGATGCACCGGACGGTCTCGGCCGCACTGGCCGGCCTGCCCGCGGACGCCGGCCCGGAGGCCCGGCTGGCCCGGGCGATCGACGCGGTGCTCGGGCTGGCGCTGGACCACCCCAAGGTGATGCGCTCGCACCTGGCGCTGATCCTGGACCCGGACACCGGCGCGTTCGTGAAGGACCCCGAGCAGCGCACCCTGGGCGGCATCCTCCAAGGGCTGCTGGGCGACTGGGGCGCGGCCGATCCGGTGGCCGAACACGCGGTGCTGCGCAGCGCGTTGATGGGCGGGGTGATCGGCCTGCTGCTGCCCGGCGCGGCGGTCTCGCTGCCGCCGATCCGCGCGGACCTGTTCTACCGCTACGGCCTGGCCTGGGACTCGGGCGTGCCGCCGCAGCCCGAGGCGCCGCCGCGCTCCCAGCCGCCGACCCGGGTCTGAGCCACCGGGAAGCTGACGGTCTGTCAGGAATGCGTCAGGCCAACGGACATGGGGGTGCCACGGAACGGACCGACGGCGGGCGTCAGTTGCCGGAGAGTATCCGGGTCAGCAGGTCCTTGGTCTGGTCCGGCGTCAGGCTGTCCACGCACAGGCGCTCCATCACCTGGACGTAGGCGTCCACGTCGTCGCGCTTGTCGAGGTAGAGCGCGCTGGTGAGCTGCTCCAGGTAGACCACGTCGGCCAGGTCCTGCTCGGGGAAGCGCAGGATGGAGAAGGCGCCGCTCTCGCCGGCGTGCGCGCCGAAGCGGAACGGCATCACCTGGATCACCACGTTGGCCTGCTCCGAGACGTCCAGCAGGTACTGGACCTGAGCCCGCATCACCTTCGGGCCGCCGACCGGGCGGCGCAGCGCGGCCTCGTCGATCACCGCCCACAGGCGCGGCCCCGGCCCGTCGCTGAGCAGCTTCTGACGGCGCATCCGGAGGCTGAGCCGGCGCTCCAGCTCCTCCTCGGTGATCACCGGACGGGTCTGCGAGAAGACCGCGCGGGCGTACTCCTCGGACTGCAGCAGGCCGGGGATGAACTGCACCTCGTAGGTGCGGATCTGGGCCGCCGCCTCCTCCAGGCCGACGTAGGTCTGGAACCAGCCGGGCAGCACGTCGTTGAAGCTGTGCCACCAGCCGGACTTGTTCGCCTCCCGGACCAGGCCGAGCAGGGCCTCGCGCTCGGCGCCGTCGTCCACCCCGTAGAGACTGAGCAGGTCGGCCACGTCGCGCTCCTTGAACGAGACCCGGCCGAGCTCCATCCGACTGATCTTCGACTCGGAGGCACGGATCTGGTAGCCGGCGTCCTCGCGCGTGATGCCCCGGGACTCCCGGAGTCGGCGGAGCTGCGAGCCGAGCAGGATCCGGCGCACCATCGAACCGCCACCGGGCTGGACTGTGGTCATTGCCGTCAAAACCTCCGCCGTGAGCAAACAGCGCACAGTCTGCCATCAAGTGAGCGCTCTGGGTGCCGGTACTGACTGATCAATCTGCCAGTTCTGCCCCGGCCGTCCCAGAATGCACGTGCATCCGGCGCTTGCATATGCCAAAGGTGCGACTGCACGTGAATCGACTCTTGCATCCGCAGTGTGCGCACGGGACCATGGTGCACGTGCACCTGCACACCCCTGGCACCCCTGCGGGCACCGTGTCGACGTCCCCACGCGCGATTCCGCACACGCCTCCGGCCGCGCCCCCGCGTGGCCGGATCGACGTGTGCGGACGTGGCTCGTCGGCCCGGTGTCCGCGCGGCCGAGCGAGTCGGAGGTGACCGGCATGACCCCGGTGGGTCCCGCCGTGTCCGCCCCCTTATGGGAGGAGCTCTTCATGAGCACCGGTACGGCCATCGCGGCCGACCCGCACGTGGTCAGCTGCACCCTCGCTCCCCGCTTCGAAGCCGTACGCACGGCCCGGGAGTTCGCCCGGGAGACGCTGCACGGCTGGGGGCTGTCCCCACTCTTCGACGACATCGCCCTGGTCGCCTCGGAGTTGGTCACCAACGCGCTCCGGCACGCCCTGCTGCACCGGCCCGACGCCGGGTCGGCCGAGGTGCGCCGCCACCCGGAGGGGCTCCGCCTGCCGGTGCAGGCCGGCCCGGACCGGCTGGTCGAGTCGCGGACCCCGGAGGCCCGGCTGCTGCCGATCCGAATAAGCCTGGTGCACCGCTCGCCGCAGGTGGTCTGCGCGGTGAGCGACCCGAGCAGCCAGGGGCCGATCGCCCGGGAGCCCGACTTCGTCGCCGAGTCCGGCCGGGGCCTGCACCTGGTCGACTCCTTCAGCCGCTCCTGGGGCTGGCACCCGCTGGCCGGAGCCGGGAAGGTGGTGTGGGCCGTGTTCGAGTCCGAGACCGCCGCCCAGCCCGCCGCCGCCAACGGCCGTCACCGGCGCTCCGCCTGACGCCCCGTCCGCACCCGACGCCCCGTCCGGGCCCGGCCCTCCACGGGCCGCCCGCCGACGGGGCAGGGCCGGTTCCGGTGACCACGCCCCGGCCGGCCGCGCCGCAGGCGACCACGCCCCGGACCGTCACCCCCCGGGCCGGCGCCGCCCCGGACACGACGAAGGCCGCCGCGATCCCCTCGCGACGGCCGGTGCGGTCCCCCTCCGACGGACGGTCAGCCCGCCAGGTGGTCGAACTCCCCGTCCTTGGCGCCGAGCAGCAGCGCCGTGATCTCCGCGCGGGTGTAGACCAGGGCCGGCCCGTCCGGGAAACGGGAGTTGCGCATCGCGACGTCACCGCCGGGCAGGGCCGCGAACTCCACGCAGTTCCCCTGGGAGTTGCTGTGCCGGCTCTTCTGCCAGACCACGCCTTCGAGGTCCGCGGCCGGCATGCCGTTGTACGTGGTGTTCTGCATGGTGATCTCCCCGACGTGCCAGGCGTTCGCCTCACTTGACGTGATGATAGCTCCAGTGCACGTGCATCAGCACGGGTGTTTGCGCGTGCACCGGACGGGCATAACTCCCCCAGCAACCGCACACGTCAGGTCAGTTGACGCCCCGTATCAGGACAAACGCGGGCCAATCGTGGACATACCGATGACTGCGCGTACTCGAACTCCTGCTGGTTGTCGATCTTCGGAGGTGTTCGGACATGACTCACGGTCCGTCACCTCTGTCGGATTGTGATGCCGATCACTGTCCGGACTGCGGCCCGGCTGTGGCCGGTGGGGGGAGATGTCCTACGATCTCCGCCATGAGCACAGCAGCCATCCCGGGCCCGCCACTGCCCGTCCGCACTCCAGGCTCCCGTGCGCGGGGGCGCCACCGCCGTCCCGAGCGGCCGGAGATCCCGGTGGGTTCGCCGACGCTGGTGCTGGCCGTCCCGGCCACCGCCGGGCCGGAGGCCCGCCCCGTGGTCGAGGAGTTGCTCTCGATCGTGCGCGGCGAGCAGCCGGGCATCGAGGCCACCGCCGCCTACCTGGGCGGCGCCCAGGACGACTCCCCCACCGTCGCCGGCCTGCTGGCCCGGGCCGCCGAGGCCGGGCTGCCGGCTCCGGTGCTGGTGCCCCTCCTGCCGGGCCCGCACGGCTTCCTGACCGAGCTTCACCAGCTGGCCGACGAGGCCGGTGCCACCGTCACCGACGTGCTGGGCCCGCACCCGCTGCTGGCCGAGGCCGTCCACGTCCGGCTCTCCGAGGCCGGGCTGGCCCGCGCCGACCGGGCCCGGCTGTTCGCCATCGCGACCGCCGCCGACGGCATCGTGCTCACCACCGCCGGCGGCGAGGAGGCGGCCCAGGCCGCCGAGATCACCGGCGTGCTGCTGGCCGCCCGGCTCGCCGTCCCGGTGGTCGGCGCCGCCCTGGACGTGCCCGGCTCGGTGCTGGCCGCCGTCAACCACCTGCGGGCCACCGGGTCGCAGCGTCCGGCCCTGGCCCCGCTGGTGGTCGGCCCGGAGGCCGACCCGGAGCTGCTGGCCACCGCCGCCGAGGAGGCGGGCTGCCCGAGTGCCGCCCCGCTCGGCGCCTACCCGGCCCTCGGCCAGCTGATCGCCTCCGCCTACCTGGCGGCGCTCCCGGAGGCCGCCCCGGTGGCCGAGGAGGAGGCCGGGGTCTGACGGCCCCACCACCACCTGACGACGCGCCAGGGCCCCGTACGGTGTGCAACCGTACGGGGCCCTGGCGCGTCTCCGTCTCCGTGAACGAACGGAACCGGACGAGGACTCAGCTGACCGGTGCCACGTCCCGCAGGCCGATCCGGGGCGTGACCACCGCGCGCGGCGCGGCGAGCCCGGGGGCCGGGGTGGACGCGCCCGACAGGTGGATCTCCTGCGCCTCGCCGCCCGCCCTGCGCAGCACCACGCGCTTCGGGGTGGGCAGCTTCGGGTCCAGCCAGAGCGCCTCGCCGCTGAACTCGCAGTCCAGGACGGCGATGTCCTCCGGCGCCCCGCCGTCCACCGCGCGCAGCGCGACCCCGGCCTTCCGATAGCCCGTCAGCTTGCTCCGCGTCACCTGCACCGTCTCGCCCGGGAGTTGGTGCAGGGCGGTGGAGACCGCGTAGTCGGACTGCCCGGCGGCGTCGATCAGCAGGCCGTCGAAGACGGTGCCCTTGTCCCGGCCGAGCGCATGGATGGCCACTCCCCCGGCCGCGTTGCCGTACAGCACAGTGGAGTTGTACTCGAAGTCGTTCAGGTAGGCGCCGTGCTCGATGCCCCATCCGCCGTTGTGGTAGGCGACGAACTGGCCGACGGTGTGGTGGAATTCGGCGTTCAGCCAGACGAAGATGCCGTTCTCCAGGTTGTTGTGGGCCAGGCAGCGCTCGAAGGTCCACACCCCCTCGCTGGTCTCCGGCCACTCGTAGCCCGACGCCCCGTTGGCCCCTTGGACGCCGACCGCGACGCAGTCCCGGGCGATCCCGCCCTTGCCCGCGCCGAGGCTGAAACCGGTCAGCCGGTAACCGCGCGGGTTGGGGTCGAACTGGGTGCGGGAGGCCACGCAGCTGTCGTAGGTGATGTCGTGCGAGGGGCCCTGCGGGGTGCGGGTGTCCAGCGGGCCGTCCCACCAGTAGGCGTCCTCCAGGGTCTGGTGGGCGATGCAGGAGCGGAAGGTGATGCCGTGGCAGTTGTGCGGCACGAAGGCGTGGCTGCCGGTGTCCCGGACCACCACGCCCTCCACCACGGTGCCCCGGGTGGTGTCGCCGAGCATGTGGAAGTGCAGCCCGTACCGGCCGAGCACCGGCTCGGTGACGGGCTTGCCGGCCCACTTCTCCTTGCCGGCGCTGCGCGGGCCGAGCCAGCGCAGCGCGGCGTACCGGACCTCGGCGCGCTGGTTGCTGGTGATGTGGACGTGGGCCCGGCCCTTCTCGGTGCCCTCGATCCGGACGTTGCGGGTCAGGTTGAGCACCTCGGCGCCGACGCTGACCCCGCCGCCCGCGGTGACCTTGGGGTGGGCGTACTTCAGCGGGCCGTCCAGGCTGACGGTGGCTCCGCTGACGGCGGTGACGGTGCGGTAGTCGTAGTGCTCGGAGAAGCCGTCGGCGTCGGGGGCGCCGGTCGGGGTGACGGCGAGCTCGTCGCCGACCTGCCAGCCGGCCGGGGCTGCGGCCAGCTTGATGCTGGTGTCGCCGGCCTTCAGCGCGCCGGCCGCGCGGACCCAGGCCGTCCGGCCCGAGCCGGCCAGCTTGAGCCGGCCGGAGCCAGTGACCCAGAGGCCGGTGTCGCTCTCCACCAGACCCATCCCGCCGCCCTGGAAGCGGCCCTCGTTGACGCTCGGGAAGCGCACCGCGTGGACGGTGGCGGCCCCCTGCGGGGCGAGGGTGAGCGCGCCCCGGACCTCGACGTTGCCGTTGGCGGTGAGCGAAACGGGACGATCCGGGGCAAAGGTGAGCGAACCTGACGCTTCGACCAGCAGCGAACCCACCGTCACGTCCCGGTCCAGCAGCACGTGGTCGGTGATCCGCACCGCCGCACCCGGGCCGGGCGCGGCCCCGCCGCTCCAGCCCGCCTGGTCGGACCAGGCGCGCGGGCGCACCGGCGCGGCGGTCGAGGGGGCGACCCCGGGCACCGGCTCGCCGGAGGTGGCGGCGGTCGACGGGGAGGCCGACGGGGAGACGGAGGACTCGGCGGACGGACTGTCAGAGGCACTGGGAGAACCACCGTGCGCATGCGAATGATCGGGCGGCGGCGGAGGCTGGGCTCCCGAGAGGACGTCAGGACCACTGCCGCTGCGCCGGATCACCTCCTCCACGCCGACCGCCGCGAGGGCGGTGCCGATCGCCAGGCCGATGAGGAGCTTCCGGCGACTGACCCTTGCCGATCCGTTGTCCGACGGGCCCGGCTGGGGCCCTCTCGCGTGCCGCATGACCCGAAGCATAGGCAAATCCCTTGAGCCGCAAGGAATTTGAACAGAATCGATCGGAATCGACATCCGGATCGACAGCTTCCGATTCATGAAGAGTCGGTAAAGAAACCATGATCAGCGTCACAGGGGTTTGCGGTTTCAACTTAACTCTGCCTAACGTGACGCCCTGTTCGTGACCACACGGACCCAGCCCCTCCGGAACGCCGAATCCTGCCGCCGGACGGGTCGGCAGCTCATCAGCACCGCGGCAGGGGCGGGGGAACCACAGGTAAGTCGCCTGGTACCGGTCACACATGACCGTTCTCAGGCTTGGGGTGAAGCCGTGCTCAGGCACGGCCGGGCAACTCCAGCCCGAATCCGACAGCTCACCTCGCAGGCGTGGGAGAGGAACGCGTCTTCGTGCTGTCCAGCACCACTTCCAAGCGTGCCCGCCGACTCATCGCCGCCACCGGCGTCGTGGGCATCGGCCTCACCATCCCGACCCTCACCGCCGGCACCGCCTCGGCCGCCTCCGTCTCCACCTGGGACAAGGTCGCCGCCTGCGAGTCGACCAACGACTGGTCGATCAACACCGGCAACGGCTTCTACGGCGGCCTGCAGTTCACCTCCAGCACCTGGGCCGAGTTCGGCGGCAAGCAGTACGCGCCGCAGGCGAACCAGGCCACCAAGGCCCAGCAGATCGCGATCGCCGAGAAGGTGCTCGCGGTCCAGGGCCCCGGTGCCTGGCCGGTCTGCTCGGTCCAGGCGGGCCTGACCAAGGGCGGCGCCCCCGCCCAGGTCGACACCTCCGCCGCCAAGGCCGAGACCCCGAAGGCGGCCCCGCAGGCCGCCGCCCCCAAGGCCGCCGAGCAGACCGCGCAGACCGCGCAGACCGCCGCTGCCAAGAGCTACACCGTGGTGGCCGGCGACTGGCTCTCCACCATCGCCCGCGACCAGAACGTCGAGGGCGGCTGGGAGAAGCTCTACGAGCTCAACAAGGCCCAGCTCCCCGAGGGCCCGCACGTGATCTACCCGGGCCAGCAGCTCACCCTGGGCACGGTCGCGGTGGCCGCCCCGGCCCCCAAGCCGGCCGCGCCGCAGTCGGGTTCGTCCTCGAAGAGCACCGGGAACGGCGCCGCCACGGGCACCTCCGCCACCACCAAGGCGAAGAAGGCCGCCACCGAGACCACCACCGTGGCCACCGGTTCCAAGGCCGCCGCGATCAACTTCGCGCTCTCCAAGGTCGGCCAGGCGTACGTCTACGGCGGCAGCAGCAACGGCGGCTGGGACTGCTCCGGCCTGACCCAGGCCGCCTTCCGCCAGGCCGGCGTCTCGCTGCCGCGGGTCGCCAACGACCAGGCGGACGCGGCCACCCGGGTTTCGCTGGACAACCTCCAGGCGGGCGACCTGCTGTTCTGGTCCAACAACGGCGCGAACTCCGGCGTCTACCACGTCGCCATCTACCTGGGCGGCGGCAAGTACGTCGAGGCGGCCAACCCCCGCGCCGGCGTGAAGACCGAGACCATCGCCAACTGGGCCCCCGACTTCGCGGGCCGCGTCTGACGACGGTGTGAAGCGCTGCCCCCGGAGCTCTGGTCGGCTCCGGGGGCAGCGCCGTATCCTGCCGCCATGGCCAAGGTCACCGTCTCCCTGGAAGCCGACTTCGCGATCGAGCTGATGCTCCTCGCCGGCACCCGGAACCCGCAGGACGCCGTCGAACTGATCCTCCGTGACTACCTCGCGCGCAGCCGCCGCACCGAGGCACGGACCGGCGATGCCGCCGACGAGAGTCGGCTGGTGAAGCCGGACACCGCCGTCCAGGAGGGCTAGGGGCTGTCTCCTTGATGGGGGCGGCTGTGACACCGTGCGGCTCCGCCGGCCGCTTGGGCGGGCGTCGTTGAAGGGTCCCTACCTACCCGTTGGCGGGCAAGGAGCGCGCGTGGCTCGGCGGCGCCGGGGCACCTCCCGGCCGGAGGCTGGGATGCCGAAGGCGGGGCGGGGGCCACCCCCGGCCGGAGGCTGGGATGCCGAAGGCAGGGCAGGGGCCACCCCCGGCCGGAGGCTGGGGGAGAGTCCATGCGAACATCGGCGACCGACGAGAAGCCGGCGAAGGCCCCCTGCCCGATGCCGGGCAAGGAGGGCGCGTGCTCCGGCGGCGCCCGCTCGGCGGGGCCGGGCGGCACGGGTCGGCGCCTCAGCCCGGTGGCTGTCGACCCGGCCACGGGCATCGGGCGGGTGGAGCCGCCGGTCGGTGGCGTCGCCGCGCGCGGGACCGACAACGCCGGAGGCGGTAGCGGGTGCCCAGGCGGCGTGGACGAGGAGCGCGGCTCCGGGCCGGCGGCACCGGTGTGCCGGTTCGGGCCGTCGCAGCCGAGCGGCACGGCGACCACGGGGCCGGTACGTCCGAGCCACCGTTCGGGGCGACGCCGGTCCGTCCGGCAGCCGCAGCACTCCAGGGCCTTGCCCCCGCGACGCGGCGGTCGGCTGACGGGCCGTCCGCTCCCGCGCCCAGCGTCGGCCTCCTGCCCGCACGACGTACACCCGGCCCCGGCTCCCTCGCCGTGCCCCGCGACGGGGCGGTCGGCTGACGGACCGTCGGCTCCCGGGCCCACCGTCGGCCTCCTGCCCGCACAACGTGCACCCGGCCCCGTGCCCCTCGCCGTGCCCCGCGACGGGGCGGCAGGCGTGCGGAAGGGCCCGGGACCGCGTGGTCCCGGGCCCTTCCGTCCCCTCCGGTCCTACTGCTCCGACCGGCGCGGGCCGGTGGAGCCGCGCATCACCAGCTCGGTCTGGAACATGAACTCGTCCCGCTGCGAGCCGCTGCCGTTGACCTCCTCCAGCAGGGCGTCGACGGCGGCGGTGGCCATCGCCTCGACCGGCTGGCGGATGGTGGTCAGCGGCGGCTCGGTGAAGGCGATCAGCGGCGAGTCGTCGAAGCCGACCACCGAGACGTCCCGGGGCACCGCCATGCCGCGCTGGCGGACCGCCCGAATCGCGCCGAGCGCCATCAGGTCGCTGCCGCAGACGATCGCCGTGCAGCCCTTGTCCAGCAGGGCGTTGGCCGCCGCGTGCCCGCCCTCCACGCTGAACAGCGTGTGGTGCACGTACTCGGCGGCCTGCTCCGGGGTGTACCCGAGGTACTCGCCGAGCGCGGCGGTGAAGCCCTCGATCTTGCGCAGCACCGGCACGTACCGGCGCTGGCCGACCGCCAGGCCGACCTTCCGGTGGCCGAGTCCGACCAGGTGCTGGACGGCCATCCACATCGCGGCCCGGTCGTCCGGCGAGATGAACGGGGCGGCGATCTTCTCGCTGTACCCGTTGATCAGCACGAACGGGACCTGACGGCCGGTCAGCTTGGCGTACCGGTCGTGGTCGGCGGTGGAGTCGGCGTGCAGGCCGGAGACGAAGACGATGCCCGCCACGCCCCGGTCGACCAGCATCTCCACCAGTTCGTCCTCGGTGGAGCCGCCCGGCGTCTGGGTGCAGAGCACCGGCGTGAAGCCGTGCCGGCTGAGCACCTGCTCGATCACCTGGGCCAGCGCCGGGAAGATCGGGTTGCTCAGCTCCGGGGTGATCAGGCCGATCAGACCGGCGCTGCGCTGGCGCAGCCGGGTCGGGCGCTCGTAGCCGAGCACGTCGAGGGCGGCCAGCACCGTCTGACGGGTCGTCGCGGAGACGCCCGCCTTTCCGTTGAGGACGCGGCTGACGGTGGCCTCGCTGACCCCCGCCTGCGCCGCGATGTCCGAGAGTCGCGCCGTAGTCACGATCCCAGAGCCTATTGCAACCACGTCAGACCGCCCACCAGATGGTGCTGTCCGCCGGGAGGACCGTCTCGCCGTCCACCGCGACGGCCTCGGCGGAGGAGAGCAGGATCCGGCCCGGGGCGGCGATCCGGACCGGCTCGGCGCCGGTGTTGACGGTGCAGACGAACGAGCCCCGGCGGAAGGAGAGCAGGTGCTCGCCGGTCTCCAGCCACTCCACCGACCCGCCCGCGCCGAGGTCGGCCTGCTCCCGACGGATCGTCAGGGCGGAGCGGTAGAGCTCCAGGGTGGAGGTCGGGTCACCGGTCTGCACCTCGACGCTGAGCTCCGCCCACTCGGCGGGCTGCGGCAGCCAGCTGGGGCCGCCGGCGGTCGGGCCGAAGCCGTAGGGGGCCTCGGTGCCGGACCACGGGATCGGCACCCGGCAGCCGTCCCGGAAGCCGTCCTGGCCCTCGGCCCGGAAGAAGGACGGGTCCTGGCGGACCTCGTCGGGCAGGTCGGTGACGTCGGGGAGGCCGAGCTCCTCGCCCTGGTAGACGTAGGCGGAGCCGGGCAGCGCCAGCATCAGCAGGGTGGCGGCCCGGGCCCGGCGCAGGCCGAGCTCGCGGTCGCCCGGGGTGCGGATCTGGGTGCCCAGGCCGGGCTCGTTGGCGAACCGGGTGGCGTGCCGGGTGACGTCGTGGTTGGAGAGCACCCAGGTGGTCGGGGCGTCCACCGGGCGCATCGAGTCCAGCGAGAGGTCGATCACCTCGCGCAGCTCGGCGGCGTCCCAGGAGGTGCCCAGGTACTGGAAGTTGAAGGCCTGGTGCAGCTCGTCCGGGCGGACGTAGTTGGCGGTGCGCTGGACGGTCGGGGTCCACGCCTCGGCGACGCCGATCCGCTGGCCCGGGTACTCGTCCAGGATCTCCCGCCAGGCGCGGTAGATGGCGTGCACGCCGTCCTGGTCGAAGAACGGCATCACGTCGTTGCCGAGCAGCTTGAGCTGGTCGTGGCCGCCGATGTCGGGCAGGCCGGGGGCCTTCACCATGCCGTGCGCGACGTCGATCCGGAAGCCGTCCACGCCCATGTCCAGCCAGAACCGCAGGATCGAGCGGAACTCGTCGGCGACCGCCGGGTTCTCCCAGTTGAAGTCCGGCTGCTCGGGGGCGAACAGGTGCAGGTACCAGTCGCCGGGGGTGCCGTCCGGGTCCTCGGTGCGGGTCCAGGCCGGGCCGCCGAAGATGGACTCCCAGTCGTTGGGCGGGAGTTCGCCGTCCTCACCCTTGCCGGGCCGGAAGTGGTAGCGCTCGCGCAGCGGGGAGCCGGGGCCCTCGCGCAGGGCGCGCTGGAACCACTCGTGCTGGTCCGAGGAGTGGTTGGGCACCAGGTCGACGATGATCCGCAGGCCCAGCTCGTGGGCGTCCCGGATCAGGCCGTCGGCGTCCAGCAGGGTGCCGAACATCGGGTCCACCGCGCGGTAGTCGGCCACGTCGTAGCCGGCGTCGGCCTGCGGGGAGGCGTAGAACGGGGAGAGCCAGACCGCGTCCACCCCGAGGTCGCGCAGGTACGGGAGCCGGCTGCGCACGCCGGGCAGGTCACCCATGCCGTCGCCGTTGGAGTCGGCGAAGCTGCGGGGGTAGACCTGGTAGATGACCGCGTCCCGCCACCAGCCTCTGCCGGCCGCACCGTTCGCAGCGGAGGACTCGGTCGAGGTCTCGGCGGAAGGGGTGGCGGCGGGCCGGGAGGTGTCGGCCAGGTTCTGGGTCATGGACAGTCATCCCTTGGGGACTCGGTGGCGGTCCGGCCGCCCGGTCGGGGCGGCCGGCTCGCGGCAACAGGCAGGTGCGGGGGCGGTGTTGACGGTACGGGAGCCGTCAGGACTTGGCGGCGCCGGCGGTCAGACCGGTCACGAGGTGACGCTGTACCAGGTAGAAGACCAGAGCTGCGGGGAGCGCGATCAGCACCGAGGTGGCGGCCATCAGGTTCCACTGGCTCTCGTACTGGCTGATGAAGGTCTGCAGACCCACGGCCAGCGTGTACTTGCCGGAGCTGAGCATGAAGGTCGAGGCGAAGGCCACCTCGGCCCAGGCGGTCAGGAAGGAGTAGAAGGCGGCGACCGCCAGGCCCGGCCGGGCCAGCGGGATGACCAGGCGCCAGAAGGTGCCGAACGGGCTCAGCCCGTCCACCCGCCCGGCCTCGTCGATCTCGACCGGGATGGTGTCGAAGTAACCCTTCAGCAGCCAGGCGCAGTAGGGGACGGTGGTGGCGGAGTAGACCATGATCAGGCCAAGGTAGCCGTCCAGCAGCTTCAACTCGGAGAGGATGGTGTACATCGGCACAATGAGGACCGCGATCGGGAACATCTGGGTCACCAGCAGGGTCCACATCAGCTGCCGGTGGCCGGCGAAGCGCATCCGGGAGACCGCGTAGCCGGTGGTGGCGGCGACCAGCACGCCGAAGACGGTGGTACCGCCCGCCACGATCACCGAGTTGAGGAACCAGGTGCCGAAGTCGGTGTCGAACAGCACCGTGGTGTAGTTCGAGAAGGTGATCTTGTCGAGGATCCGCCCGGGGTGCAGGTAGTCCATCTTGTCCGGGCCGAGCGAGATGAAGGCGATGTAGAGCACCGGGAACAGCGCGATCAGGCTGGCCAGCACCAGGGCGGCGTGCGAGAGCGCCTTCACCAGCGGGGAGCTCTCGCCCCGGCGGCGGACCTTCTTCGGACGGGCGGGCGAAGTCGCCTGCGCGGCCGGGGTGTTCACGGTGTCTTCGATGGTGGTGGTCATCGGGACGCCTCCTCGTTCCGGGCCAGCCAGCGGCGGTAGAAGCTGGTGAAGACGATCAGGATGGAGAGCAGCAGCACGCCGTAGGTGGCCGACTGGGCGTAGTCGCGCGGCTGTTGGCCGAAGCCGAGCCGGTAGGCCCAGGTGACCAGGATCTGCGCGTCCGGTGCTCCGTTGCCGAACAGCAGGAAGATGACGGTGAACTGGTTGAAGGTCCAGATCACGCCGAGCAGCACCACGGTGGAGGAGACGGTGCGCAGGCCCGGCAGGGTGATGTGGCGGAAGCGCTGCCAGGGCGAGGCGCCGTCCATCTCGGCGGCCTCGTAGAGCTCGCCGGGGATCGACTGCAGACCGCCGAGCAGCGAGACCATCATGAACGGCACGCCGACCCAGGTGTTCACCACGATGGCGGCCGTCTTCTGGGCCAACGGGTCGGAGAGCCACGAGGGTTCGGGCAGTCCGACGCTGCCCAGCAGTCCGTTGATCACTCCCCCGTCGGCCAGCATCAGCCGCCAGGAGAAGACCGTCACGAAGGTCGGCACCGCCCACGGCAGGATCAGCATCAGCCGGTAGAGGCTGCGACCGCGCAGGTGCTGGTTCATCAGCATGGCCAACGCCAGACCGGTCGCGTAGGTGACGGTGACGCAGATGACCGTCCAGGCGATGGTCCAGACGAAGTGCGACCAGAACCGGTCGTACGAGCCGGGCCCCCAGAGGATGTCGGCGTAGTTGTGCAGGCCGATGAACTCGTGGGTGGCCGGGATGTGCTTGACGCCGATGGTGCGGGCCGAGTTGAGGCTGTTGGCGTCGGTCAGGGTCAGGTAGAGGCCCTGGACCAGCGGGTAGCCGACCAACACCCCGAGCACGATGACGACCGGGGCGACCATCGCGTACGCGTACCAGTACTTGCTGTACGAGAGCTTGACGCGGGCCACCAGGCCGGGACGGGGGCGCCGTCCGTCCTCGGTGGGCGCGTCCTGCACGGCGCTTGCCATGAGTTGACACCTTCTCGGAAGAGCTGGGGGTGAGGGAGGCCGGGGCCGCGCGGGCCGGAGCCGGGGGCCGGAGCCGAGGGGGTACGACCGCCCGGGCCACCTCCGTCAGGTGGGCGGCCCGGGCGGCGGGCTGGTGCGGTCCGCCCTACTTGGCGAAGCCGGGGAGCAGCTTGGCGTAGTCCGTGACGGTGGCGTCCAGGCCGGCCTTGGTCTCGCTCTGGCCCTGGACGACCTTGCCCAGGTTGGTGCCGAGCGAGGCGAACAGCGAGGAGTACTCCGGCAGTTCGGGGCGCGGCTGGGCGGCGGTCAGGATCGCCTGGAAGCCGGCGATGCCCGGGTCGGCCTTGACCTCGGGGGTGAAGGCGTCGCTGCGGGTCGGCAGGGTGGAGTTCTTCTGGGCCAGGAAGGCCTGGCTCTCGGCCGAGGTCAGGAAGCCGGCCAGCTTGGCGGCGGCGTCCTTGTGGGCCTTGTCGGCACCGGCGTAGACCGAGACGTTGTGACCACCCGTCGGGGCACCGGCCTTGCCGGCCGAGCCGGCCGGGACGGCCGCGATGCCGAGGTTCTTCTTGTCGGCGAAGGCGGAGCCCTTGTAGATGTTGGTGACCTCCCACGGGCCCTGGATGATCGCCGCGACCTTGCCGCTGGTGAAGGCGTCCATCATGTGCGCGTAGGAGTCGGTGGTGACGTCGGCCTTGACGGTGCCCGGCGCGGTGAACATCGACTTGTAGGTCTCGATACCCTTGACCGCCTCGGCCGAGTTCACGGTGATCTTCTTGCCCTTGGCGTCCACCGTGTCGGTGCCCTCGCCGTAGAGGTAGGGCATCGCGTAGTAGCCGTCACCGGCGCGCTGGAAGAAGCCGTCGGCGCCGGTCTTCTCCTTGACCTGGGCCGCGGCGGTCTTCAGCTCGTCCCAGGTGGCGGGCGCCTTGGTGATGCCGGCCTTGGCGAACAGCTCCTTGTTGTAGAGCAGGCCCAGGGTGTCGGTGACCAGCGGGGCGCCGTAGACCTTGCCCTCGAAGGTGGCCTGCTGGATCAGGCTGGGCTGGAAGGCGGCCTTGTCGGTCAGCGCCGGGGTGCCGTCCAGCGGCTCCAGGTAGCCGGCCTTGGCGAAGGCGGAGGTCCAGCCGACCTCGGCGCGGAAGGCGTCCGGGGCACCGGTGGCGCCCATCGCGGTCTGCAGCTTGTTCTGCGCCTGGTCGAACGGGACGTTCTCGAACTTGACCTTGATGTTCGGGTTGGCGGCCTCGAACTTCTTGACCAGGGCCTCGTAGTTCGGCGCCTCGTTGGTGGCGTTGGAGGTGTCCCAGTAGGTGATGGTGACCGGGCCGCCGGCGGCCTTGTCATCGGATCCGGAGCCGCTGCTGCCACAGGCCGCCATGGTGACCGCGAGGGCCGCAACGAGGGCAGAGGCCGCGATGCCACGCCGCATGAGAACTCCTTGGGGAAAGGTGGGGGTGCCCGAAGTGGAGGGGACCGCGCATAATGGCCGTCCCGTTGCCGACTGCGCCGTTGCTCGTGGCCGTCGGGCTCGGGAAGGAACGTAACAGCGGCGCGAGCGACCTCGAAAGGTCTTGCAGCAAGTTTCTGCAAGAACCGGGGATCGTTACGTCCGCGTGTCCTGCGCGTTGCCGGACGGTGCCGCACCGAGGCTCGGCACGATGGGGACCTTCGGCCCAGGTTTCACCTGGTGATCACCATTTAGGTTGAGCACGCAGTCGCCACCTGACCCAGGAGGACCCGTGCTCTCCCCGCAGTCGACCGAGACCGTCCGCGCCACTCTGCCCGCCGTCGGCGGCGCCATCGGGGAGATCACCCCGTTGTTCTACGCGAAGCTCTTCGCCGCCCACCCCGAGCTGCTCCGCGACCTCTTCAACCGGGGCAACCAGGCCAGCGGCGAGCAGCAGCAGGCCCTGGCCGGCTCGATCGCCGCCTACGCCACCCTGCTGGTCGAGCACCCCGAGGTGCGGCCCGGCGCGATGCTGGCCCGGATCGCCCACAAGCACGCCTCGCTCGGCGTCACCGAGGCCCAGTACCAGGTGGTGCACACCCACCTGTTCGCCGCCATCGCGGAGGTGCTCGGCGAGGCCGTCACCCCCGAGGTGGCCGCCGCCTGGAGCGAGGTCTACTGGCTGATGGCCGGTGAACTCGTCGCCCTGGAAGCCAAGTTGTACCAGGAGGCCGGGCTGGAGCCGGGCGACGTCTGGCAGTCCCTCACCGTCACCGGCCGGCAGGCCGAGACCGCCGACGCGGTCTCCTTCACCCTGCGCCGCACCGACGGCGCCCCGGTCGGCGCCTTCCGGCCCGGCCAGTACGTCAGCGTCGGCGTGCGGCTGGCCGACGGCGCGCGGCAGATCCGGCAGTACAGCCTCTCGGCCGCACCCGGGCGGCCGGAGTGGCGGATCACCGTGAAGCGTGACGGCGAGGTCTCCACCTGGCTGCACGAGCACCTGGCCGTCGGCGACGAGCTCGCCGTCACCCACCCGTTCGGCGACCTGGTGCTGCACGACGGGGACGCCCCGCTGCTGCTGGCCTCCGCCGGGATCGGCTGCACCCCGATGACCGGCATGCTCGACCACCTGGTGCGCACCGGATCGAAGCGGCCGGTGGTGGCCGTGCACGGCGACCGCTCCCCCGGGACGCACGCCCACGCCGCCGAGCTCGCGGCGCTGACCGACGCCCTCCCCGACGCCGAGCTGCACCGCTGGTACGAGGAGACCGACGGTCTGGTCGACCTCTCGGCCGTCCCGCTCCCGCCCGGCGTCCAGGCCTACCTCTGCGGCCCGCTCCCGTTCATGCGGGCCGTGCGAGGGCAGCTGCTGGAGCGCGGCGTCCCGGCCGAGGCGGTGCACTACGAGGTCTTCGGCCCGGACCTCTGGCTGGCCGCGCAGTAGCTCACGGGCCCCGGCCGGGGCGACCGGCCGCAAGGGCTTGCAGCAGGACGGCACCGGCCCCGGCCGGGACGCCGGGCACCGGACGCCCGGCGGCGGCTGTCGGGTCGTCAGGAGGCGCCGGCCGTCAGGAGGTACCGGTCGTCAGGAGGTGCCGAGGCGGAAGACCGTGACGGAGCGGAACTCCTCGCCCGGACGCAGCACCGTGCTCGGGTACTCCGGCCGGTGCGGGGAGTCCGGGTGGTGCTGGGTCTCCAGGGCGATCCCGGAGTACCGGCCGTACGGCACCCCGCGCGGGCCGGTCACCGCGCCGTCGAAGCCGTTCGCCGTGTAGACCTGGATGCCCGGCTCGGTGGTGAGCACCTCCAGGGTGCGACCGCTGCCCGGGTCCTCCAGGTACGCGGCCGGGGTGGGCTCCACGCCGGCCGCGTTGCCGTACTGCCGGAGCACCCAGTTGTGGTCGTAGCCGCCGGCCTCCTCGATCGCCTCGCCGACCGCGCGCGGCGCGGTGAAGTCGAACGGCGTGCCCTTCACCGGCTCGTACGGGCCGAGCGGGATCTGCCGCTCGTCCACCGGGGTGTAGTGGTCGGCCGCCAGGGTGAGCAGGTGGCCGAGGACGTCGCCGGAGCCCTCCCCCGCGAGGTTGAAGTAGGCGTGGTTGGTCAGGTTGACCACGGTGGGGCGGGTGGTGACGGCGTGGTAGGTGACGGTGAGGTCCGATCCGGCCAGCACGTAGTCCACCGTGACGTCCAGCGCACCGGGGAAGCCCTGGTCGCCGTCCCGGCTGTGCAGCGTCAGGCGGACGCCGGCGCCCGGCAGTTCGGTGGCCTGCCAGAGCCGGTTGGCGAAGCCGTCGGGGCCGCCGTGCAGGGTCACCCCGTTGCCGGTCGGGGCCAGCCGGTGCTCCTCGCCGTCGATGGTGATCCGGCTGTCGGCGATCCGGTTGGCGTACCGGCCGACCGTCGCCCCGTAGTGCCGGGCCGGGCCCAGCACCGCGGCCAGTTCCTCGGAGCCGAGCAGCACCTGGCCCGGGCGGCCGTCCCGGTCCGGGGCGGTCAGCCCGTGCAGGGTCGCGCCGAGCGAGAGCACCGTCGCCTCGACCTGACCACTGCTCAGGGTCCAGCGCTCGATAGCGGCTCCGGCGCCGGTGCGGTCGAACGGCGCGCGGCGCACCTCGGTCTGCGGCATGTGGACGGACCCCTTCGCCTGTTCGAACATGTGCGAGTTTGTCGGAGTTTACTGGACGGCCGCCCCGGCGACGCGACGGCCCGCGCCGCGCCCGGTCCGCGGTGAGTCCCCGTCAGTGGTCGTCGGGACGCTCCAGGCCGAGCGCCTCCGCCAGACCCTCCGGGCCGGTACCGATCTTGCGGTGGACGGCCGCCAGCCGGCGGTGCACCAGGCTGATCGCGACGTTCAGCTGCTCGGCGATCCGCTGCGGGGGTACGCCTTTGGCGGCCAGCTCGGCCACGCTCCGCTCGTTCTCGCTGAGCGAATCCTTGCTGAGGGTCCGCAGCCGGTTGGGGCGCAGGCCCGCCCTGGCCAGCTCGCGGCGGGCCTGGGCGACCAGCCCGTCCGCACCGCAGTTCTGGGCCAGTTCGATGCCCTGGTAGCAGTACTCGGCGGCGTCGTGCAGCCGGCCGGTGCGGATCAGGGCGCCGCCCAGCTCGACCAGCGAGCAGGCGAGCTCGTAGCTGACCGGGGACTGGGTGAGGAGGTTGACGGACTCCTCCAGCCGGTCGACCGCGTACTGCCCGTCCCAGACCGAGGCCTGCAGCCGCAGGGCCGCGCCGCGTGCCGAGGCGGTGCCGAACTTCTCCGCCCGGGCGACCGCCTCGGCGGCCAGCTCGCGCGCCTCCTCCGGCCGTTCGGGCGCGATCGCCCGCGCCAGGTGGCCGGCCCACGGGGCCCAGACCGTGTTGTGCCAGCCGCGCCGGTCCAGCTGCTCGCCGACGGCGCGGAAGACCTGGGCCGCGCCGTGCCGGTCACCCCGGGCCAGCAGCAGCTTGCCGTAGAGGGTGGGCGCGTCCGGCAGCACCATGGCGGTCGGGTGGTAGGGCGGTTCGAAGCGGTACTTGCGGGCCAGCTCCCACGCCTCGGCGACCCGGCCCCGGGCGAGCAGGGTGTCGGCCAGCACGCCGACGGTGTCCCACTGCAGCGGGATGTCCGGGGCGATCCGCTCGGACAGCCGCAGGCCGCGCCGGAGGAAGTCCTCGGCCTCGGCCAGCAGACCCCGGCGGAACCGCACCAGGCCCATCAGGAAGTAGGAGAAGCCCCGGTGGCCGCCGCTCCAACCGGCCACCTCGTACTCGGTGATGGCGTCGGCGAACAGCCGCTCGGCGGTCGCCAGCTGGTCGGTGTACGTGTAGGTCAGGCCGACGATCGCGGGGAGCTCGAAGCCCCAGGTGTTGTTCCGCCAGCCGAGGCCCTCGGGCAGCCGCTGACCGTCCATCACCTGGCCGATCAGGCCGAGGGCCCGACCGGCGGGCTCGCCCCGGAGGGCGAGGTCCCAGGCCCGCATGGTCTGCACGGCGCGCTCCGAGCTGCCCCGGCCGCTGACGACCGTACTGCCCAGCTCGGCCAGCCGGCGGGATCGGGCCCGGCCGTCCTCCTCGTCGCGCTGCCAGGCGATCCACATGAAGTGCAGCGCCTCCAGCCGCATCCGGCCGGGGCCGGGCGCGGTGCGCTCGGCCTCGGCCCGGCAGACCTCGGCGGCCTCGACCAGCTGACCGGCGTGCGCCAGCACCTCGGAGAGCCGGAAGGTGGCGTCCACCCGCAGGGCGGCGGACAGGCCGGGCTCCAGCGCCAGGGCCTGGCGGAGCTGGTGGACGGTGGTCAGAGGATCCGTCAGCAGGGCGGCGCAGCCGGTCTCGTAGAGCACCTCGGCGCGGATCGCCTCCTCCGGCGGCTCGTACAGCGCGCGCTGGAGACAGCGCAGCGCGGCCTCGGGCGCACCGATCGCCAGGTGCTCGGTGGCGGCCTGGCGGAGCTTGGTCACCATGGCGTCGTCACCCTCGGGGTGGGTCTCCAGCAGGTGCCGGGAGGCGTCCAGCAGCGAGCCGCCGGAGTGCTCGATCGCGGTGGCGGCCATGCCGTGCATGCCGGTCCGGGTGCTGGGCGGCATGGTCTGGTAGATCGAGGTGCCGATCACCGGGTGGACGAAGTCCAGCCGCCCGGTGGGGCCGGTGGTCAGCACGTGCTGACGGCGCAGCTGGCGGACGGACTCCTCGGCCTCGGCCGGGCTCTGCGCGCAGATGGTGGCGGCCAGGTCCTGCTTGATGTCGGTGCCGAGCAGGGCGCAGGCCCAGGCGAACCGCAGGACGTTGCTGCCGAGCTTGTCCAGCCAGTACTGGAGCGTCATGCCCTTGGCGGCGGCGGCCAGGTCGCGCAGCTGCTTGACGTTCTCCTCGAACGGGTCGAGCTGCTGGTCGCGGACCTCGCGCAGCAGCACCGCGACGTCGTACGGGTTCCCCTTGGTGACGGCCCAGACCTCGTGGCAGAACAGGTCCTCGGTCTCCGGGCCGAGCTCGGCCCGGACCAGCTGGCCGACCGAGTTCGGATTGAGCGGGCGCAGCGCGTGCCGCCGGGTGGCCTGGCTCTCGATCTGCTGCTGGAGCTCGCGGCTCTCCTCGAACTCGTTGCGGTAGGCGAAGACCAGCAGCACCGGGAGCAGCCGGGCCCGGGCGGCGAACGAGGCCAGCCAGGTGAGCGACTCCTGGTCGGCCCAGTGCAGGTCGTCCACCATCATCACCAGCGGGGCACGCCGGGGCGCGAGCTGGGTGAGGACGTAGTCGAGGCCGTCCCGGACGCCCTGCGGGTCCATCTGCTCGACCTCGCCGGAGGGCGGCAGCAGGCCGATGGCCGGGCCGACGATGGAGTACCAGCCGCCGAACACCTCGGCCCGCTCGGCCTCGGAGAGTCCGCCCAGCACCGGGAGCAGCAGCTGCTTGAGGACGTGGAACGGCTCCTTGGTCTGCCGTTCGCCACCCCGGCCGGAGAGCACGGTGCAGGACTTCCGCAGCTTGGCCAGCCGACGGATCTGGTCCATCACGGCGGTCTTGCCGACGCCGGCCGGGGACGCGTAGACCAGCAGCTCGCCGATCTCGGTGCCACCGGCCTCGAAGTCCTCGCAGAGCCGGTCCAACGCCTGTTCGGCGGTGTGCAGTTCCTCCTCGCGCTCGTGCAGCCGGGCGTGGCCTCCGTGGCCACCGTGCCCGTGACCGTCCCTCGGCCCGCCCTGCTGTTCGACCACGTCCCGCCTCCGCTTCGCACCCGTCCCTCAGGTCCTGGTGGTGAGCGTAGTACCGTGGCCGCCCCCGTGGCGCGCGTTCACGCAGGCCGGAGTGCACCTTCAGGATTCAGGCCCCTCCCCGGGGGCAAATGCCTTGGTACCCCTGCCGTCTGATGATCAGATCGGATAATCTTCGCCCGTTACGGGCGCCGTTGATCAGTCAGACGTACACGGCGCAAGAGGCCCGACACAGAGCCGTGGAGAGCGCCAGAACTACGCACAGCCCGAGCGCCTGGAGTCCTATGTCCGACGACAGTTCAATTGAGCTTCCCTTCCCGCATCGACGCAATCCGCACCAGACGGAAGCCGCCCGGCTGCACGCCGAGTGGCTGCACCGCCACCGCGAACTCGCCTCCCCCACCGGGGAGGTGGGCTACCAGGGGTGGGACGTGCCGGAGCTGGCGGCGCTGACCTACCCGGAGTGCTCAGCCGAGGACCTGGGGCTGGCCGCCGACCTGATGGGCTTCTACTTCCTCTTCGACGACCAGTTCGACGACGGGCTGGGACGCCGGCCGGAGGACGTGGCCGAGATCTGCGAGCGGCTGGCCGCCCTGGTGTACAGCCCCAGACCGGTCGGCAGCACGCCGACCGAACGGGCCTTCGCCGACCTCTGGCGCCGCAGCACCGAGGGCATGTCCCCCCGCTGGCGGGCCAGGGCCGCGTACAACTGGGAGCTGTACTTCGGCTCCCACCCCGCCGAGGCGGCCGGCCGAATAGCCAGCCGTCCTCCCGACCGGGAGGGCTACCTGACGCTCCGTCGGGGCACCGCGGCCATGGAGACCATCTTCGACATGATCGAGCGGCTCGGCCGCTTCGAAGTGCCGCAGGCCGTGCTGCACCACCCGGTGCTCCGTCAACTCCGGCAGTTGGCCGCCGACATCCCCTCCCTCACCAACGACGTCCGCTCCTACGCCCAGGAGTTGGCCCGGGGCGACGTGGCCAACCTGGTGATGATCGTGCAACGGGAGCGCGGCTGCTCCACCGATGAGGCCGCGTCCGTGGTGTTGGCGGAGGCCCAGGGCATGGCCGACAGGGTCGGTGAGCTGATGACCGAACTGCCGGAAGTCTACCGCCTGTTGCGCCTGACTGTGGCCGACCGCCACGCTGCCCACCGGTACGCCGACGGGCTGGCTGCATGGACGGCCGGGTACCTCCGGTGGGAGCTCAGGACCGGACGGTACGTGGCGGGCTGATAATTCGTCAACATCTTTCCCCGGCATCGCCGTTCCCACGCACCCACAATCCTGCCAACCGCTGTCCGAATCCCTCCCCCGACCTCTCCCCCGGCCTCTCCACGGTGCCTCCCCGACGGCTCCCCGGTGTCTCCTCGACGGCACACCGGCGTCCCGGAGGCACCGTGGCGGCCCGGCTGCTTCACGGCTAGGGTCTCGCCCCGGGGTCACTACCCTGCGTGTCCGGACGGTGACCCCGGAGCCGGCCTGCCCACCGGTACGGCTCGCCCTGCCCACGTGGTCGTTCCCGCAGCTCCACCCTCAGCAGCGAGGAGAGGTACCGCCCATGACGGTCTACCAGCCCCCCGGTCGACCCGGCAGCATCGTCGAGTTCCGCCCCCGCTACGAGCACTGGATCAACGGCACCTTCACGCCCCCGGTGCGCGGCGGCTACTTCGAGAACCCCACCCCCGTCACCGGCCGGCCCTTCTGCGAGGTGGCCCGGGGCACCGCCGAGGACATCGAGGCGGCCCTGGACGCCGCCCACGCCGCGGCCCCCGCCTGGGGCCGCACCTCGCCCGCCGACCGGGCGCAGGTCCTGCACCGGATCTCCGACCGGATCGAGGCCAACCTCGAACGCCTCGCGGTCGCCGAGAGCTGGGAGAACGGCAAGCCGGTCCGCGAGACGCTGGCCGCCGACCTCCCGCTCGCCGTCGACCACCTGCGCTACTTCGCCGGCGCGCTGCGCGCCCAGGAGGGCGGCCTCTCCCAGCTGGACGAGGACACCGTCGCCTACCACTTCCACGAGCCGCTGGGCGTGGTCGGCCAGATCATCCCGTGGAACTTCCCGATCCTGATGGCGGTCTGGAAGCTCGCACCGGCCCTGGCGGCCGGCAACGCGGTGGTGCTCAAGCCCGCCGAGCAGACCCCGGCCTCCGTCCTGCTGCTGATGGAGCTGATCGCCGACCTGCTGCCGCCCGGCGTGGTCAACGTGGTCACCGGCTACGGCGAGGAGGCCGGCAAGCCGCTCGCCTCGTCCCCCCGCATCCGGAAGATCTCCTTCACCGGCGAGACCTCCACCGGCCGGCTGATCAGCTCCTACGCCGGCCCCAACCTGATCCCGGTCTCGCTGGAGCTCGGCGGCAAGAGCCCGAACCTGTTCTTCGCCGACGTGGCCGCCGCCCAGGACTCCTTCTACGACAAGGCGTTGGAGGGCTTCGCGCTCTTCGCCCTCAACCAGGGCGAGGTCTGCACCTGCCCCAGCCGGGCCCTGGTCCAAGCCTCGATCTACGACCGCTTCCTCGGCGACGGCCTCCAGCGGGTGCGGACGATGCGCCAGGGCGATCCGCTCGACACCGAGACCCAGATCGGCGCCCAGGCCAGCGCCGAGCAGCTGGCCAAGATCCTCGCCTACCTGGAGATCGGCCAGGCGGAGGGCGCCAAGCTGCTGACCGGCGGCGAACGAGCCGACCTGGGAGGCGAGTTGGCGGGCGGCTACTACGTCACCCCGACCGTCTTCGAGGGCGACAACTCGATGCGGATCTTCCAGGAGGAGATCTTCGGCCCGGTGGTCGCGGTCACCCGCTTCGAGGACTTCGAGGACGGCGTCGCCCTCGCCAACGACACCTCCTACGGCCTCGGCGCCGGCGTCTGGTCCCGCGACGGCGCCACCGCCTACCGGGCCGGCCGCGCCATCCAGGCCGGGCGGGTCTGGACCAACTGCTACCACGCCTACCCCGCCCACGCGGCCTTCGGCGGCTACAAGAACTCCGGCTTCGGCCGCGAGACCCACAAGATGCTCCTGGAGCACTACCAGCAGACCAAGAACCTCCTGGTCTCCTACTCCCCCGACGCCCTCGGCTTCTTCTAGCCCCGGGCGCACCACCCCTGAGACCCCGTCAGGCCCGGGTCACTCCGACCACCCGGGCCTGACGGCCTCAGGCCGTGCCGACCGCGCTGACCCAGACCGGGAAGGGGGCCGGCTCCTCCTCGGGCTCCGTCCCGTCCCACTCCTCCGGCTCCGTGAACGGGATCACCCCGGGGTCGTCGTCCGCCAGGAAGTCGGCGACCACCTCGGCCAGGTCGGTGGTGGGGCGGTAGGCGCCGCCGAACGGGAGGTCGGTGGCGGGCACCGTTCCGGTGGAGCAGCGGAGTTGGCCCGCCCGGTCGTCGTGCCAGACGTAGAAGGTCGCCGGACCGGTGTACCCGGCGGCACGGACCCGGGCGCGGAGTGCCACCGCCGTCCGGTCGAAGGCGGCCGCCAGATCCGTGACGGAGAGCGAGCGGCGGTCCTCGACCTCGGCGTTCAGGTGCCAGGTGTTGGTCTCCCACTCGACCGGCCGGTCGGCCGGCTCCAGGGCGAGGGGTTCGTCGGCCAGTTCGGCGATCCAGGTCAGCAGCACCACGTCAGTCTGGCACCCGCGCCCTGCGCTACAGTCCGGAGGGTGAGCGAACTGCGCGCCCCGTTCGGGGATTTCGGGTCCGTCCGGCCGGCCTTGGAGGTCCTCGGGGAGCTGGCGCCGCCGGTGGCGGCGGCATTGGCGGAGTGGGACGCGGCCGGGACGGTGCTGTACGTGGACACCGATCCGGAGAAGGCGGACACCGCCGTCTTCTGCGAAACGTACGCGGTGGCCCCGGAGCTGTCCGCGAACTGCGTGGTGGTGGCCGCCAAGCGCGGCGGCGAGGTGAGCCACGCGGCCTGCCTGGTGCGGGCGGACCGGCGGGTGGACGTCAACACCGTGGTGCGCAAGCACCTCGGGGCCCGGAAGGCGTCCTTCGCGCCGATGGCGGAGGCCGTCGACGGGACGGGCATGGAGTACGGCGGGATCACGGTGGTCGGGCTGCCGAAGGAGTGGCCGCTGCTGCTGGACGAGGCGGTGGTGGCACTGCCGTACGTGCTGATCGGCAGCGGGCGCCGGCGCGGCAAGCTGATCCTCCCCGGCGAGGCGGTGGCCCGGCTGCCGCAGGCCGAGGTGGTACCGGGGCTGGCCGGTTGAGCGCCGGGGAGGGGACCGGCCGGTGCGGCTGACCCGTGCGGACGGTCTGCTGCTGGACACCGACCCGGCCCGGATCGACCTCGACCTGGTGCACCACTGGCTCTCCACCGACGCCTTCTGGGCGCTCGGCCGGGAGCGGGAGACCACCGCACGGGCGGTGGCGAACTCGCTGGTGATCGGCGTCTACTCGGCCGGCCACGCCGAACAGCTGGCCTTCGCCCGGGTGGTGACGGACCGGGCCACCTTCGGCTGGCTCTGCGACGTGTACGTGGACCGGCCGGCCCGGGGGCGCGGCATCGGCACCTGGATCGCCGAGTCGGCGGTGGACCTGCTCGCGCCGTACGGGCTCAGCCGGCTGCTGCTCTCCACCAAGGACGCCCACCAGGTGTACGCCCGGGCCGGCTTCGAGCCGGTCCGGGAACCGCAGAAGCTGATGATGGTCGTACCGCGACCCCGACCCTGACGGGCCCTCAGCGCACGGGCGGGCGGTCGGAGGCGCGCAGCGCGGCCGCGGCGACCAGCACCTCGTTTTCCCGGGCCGCGTTCTCCCCGGGGTGCCGGGAGCGTACCCCCGGCGCCCGGTTCAGCCCGCGAGCACCTTGGCCTTGGCGGCGGCGAACTCCTCCGGGGTGAGCAGCCCCTGCTGCACCAGCTCCGCCAGCGAGGCCAGCTTGCCCGCGACGTCCGCCGGAGCCTGAGCAGGAGCGGGAGCGGGAGCAGGTGCCTGGTACGACGACGGTGCGGCGGCGGCCTGCTGGGCCTGGAGATCGGCGATGGCGGCGTTCTGGTCCTGCTCGTCCCGGGCCGAGCGGGCCGCACTGCGGCCGGCGGCGTAGGCGGCGCCGCCGACCACCAGCCCGCGCACCAGCGGGGCCCCGACGGGGCGGACGACACGGACCGGGCGGATCGGACGCATGGGTCGGAACACGGGTCCTCCTCTCACTGTCCGGCCGCGACGCGACGCGCCTCGGCGGCCCGGACGGCCTGTTCGATGTTCTCGGGCGGGATCCGGACGCCGGTCGCGATCCGGCCGCCGATCGCCCGCAGCGCCTCGGCGGCAGCCGCCGCCCAGACGTGCTCGACCAGCACCAGCAGGGCGACCGTGCCGGGCTCCAGGAGCTCGGCGGCCTCCTGGGCGTCCTCCGGCCCGATCAGCTGGAGCTCCTCACGGTCCGGATCGACCACCGCCCGCAGGTGTTCGAAGTCCTCCAGCTCCCCGTACGTCGCCTCGCCGTCGGCCGGCCGGGTGACCACCAGGGTGTCGATCACCCGGACCTCCCCGGCGGCCCGGAGGTGACCGAGGGCCTTCACCGCCTCGACGGTGATGTCCTCCTGCGGGAAGGTCAGGACGAGCAGTTCGGCCGGCCCCATCCAGGGCTCCCTTCGGTGCGCGGACCCCCCGGACGCTCCCCCACCCAACGGATCCAAGCACACCCCGGTCCCTGCGGCCGGTCGACACGGGAGGGCCGCAGGAGTGACGGCGGGCAGGTGGCCGGGGTGTCGGCGAGCGGGGCACCGGCCGGACGGCGCGCGGCGTTGACGGTGGGTCAGAGCCGCCGGGCGCCGACGCCCTCCTCGGCCAGCTCGTCGCCGGGGTTCAGCAGCGCGCACGCCTTCATCGACAGGCAGCCGCAGCCGATGCACCCGGTCAGCTCGGCCTCCAGCCGCTCGATGGTCTGCCGGCGCTCCTCCAACCGGAGCTTCCAGCCGCGCGAGGCCCGCTGCCACTCCTGATGACTCGGCGGCCGGTCCAGCGGCACGTCGGCGAACGCCTCCTTGAGGTCCTGGAGCGGGATGCCGATCCGCTTGGCGACCGAGATCAGGGCGATCCGGCGGAGCATGTGGCGCGGGTAGTGCCGCCGGCCGCGCCCGTCCCGCTCGGAGGCGATCAGGCCGAGCTCCTCGTAGAACCGCAGCGCCGAGACGGCGGCGCCGGTCCGGGCGCTCACCTCACCGATCGCCAGCCAGTCGTCCGGAGTGGGCCGGGGCCCGTCGGGCCGACGGTCCGTCATGTCGCTGCGGGTCATCCGGGCCTCCTCCACTTGTGCTCAAGTTTACTTGAGGTCCTACGGTCGGCTCCGTCCGGACAGCGCGTCAGATCAGCCAGCAGCAACGAACCGTGAGGACGGCAGCCCGATGACCTTTGTGATCGCTTTGCCCTGCGTGGACGTCAAGGACAAGGCGTGCATCGACGAGTGCCCGATCGACTGCATCTACGAGGGCGAGCGGATGCTCTACATCCAGACCGAGGAGTGCATCGACTGCGGGGCCTGCGAGCCGGCCTGCCCGGTCGAGGCGATCTACTTCGAGGACGACACCCCGGAGGAGTGGCAGCACTTCCACGAGATCAACACCGAGTTCTTCGACGGGATCGGCAGCCCGGGCGGCAGTGCCCGCCTCGGCCTGATCCCGAAGGACCACCCGGCGGTGGCGGCCCTGCCGCCGCAGGCCGGCTGACCACCCGGGGGCGTCCCTCCGGCGGGAGGGACGCCCCCGGGCCCCGCCGGCCACTCGCGGGCGGCCGACTATTCGGGGGCGGGCGGCTGCTCGGGGGCGGGCAGCGCGATCCACTCCGCCCAACTGAGGTCCCGTCCGATCAGGCGCGGGCGGCCGAACGGCCAGCGCTCGGCGATCCAGCGCGGCACGAAGGCGTCCAGGGCGGCCTCCAGGCCGGTGCCCACCCGCTCGTTCACCACCCACCAGGAGACCTCCGCGTCCGCACCGGCCCGCTCCGGCGGGTCGATGTAGACGCAGCCGAACAGCGCGGTCTCGGCGCTGTCCAACAGGGCGTAGTTGAACGACTGGTGAGCCTCGGCCTCGCGCTCGTGGCGGGCCAGGTCGGCCCGGTCCGCCTCGATCGTCATGGTGGCGGCGGGCCAGCCCCAGGCCGGGCCGAAGATCTCGAACAGCCGCTCGCGGGAGCCCATCACGGCGGGGTAGTCGATCTCGGTGTCCTCGGCCCGGATCGGACGCAGGTGGAAGCCCTCGACCAGGGGCTCGTGCAGGGGGTGGACGAAGTCCTCGGGAAGCCAACTCATGCGGCGCAGGCTAACCGGCCCGCCCGCCACCACTCACTCCTTTTCGCCGACGCCCCGTCACGGCACCGGGCCGGGCGGCACGCCACGGACGGCCCAAGGTCACCCGGCCCCGGGCCGGCGGCGTGTTCGCTGGGGACGACCACCGTCCCCCGGTCCGAGGAGGCCCGATGTCCGTCCCGATCGCCCAGCTCACCGACCCCGCCGTGCGCGCGCTGCTCACCGCGCTCAACGCCAACGACCGGGCGGCCTTCCGGGCCGCCCTGACGCCGGACGCCACCATGTCCGACGACGGCACCGAGCGCGACCTCGACGACTGGACGGAGCGGGAGGTGTTCTCGTCCAACGGCCACATCGACGTCGAGAGCGAGGCGGACGGCGGTCGCGCCCTGGTCGCGGACTACCGCAACGACACCTGGGGCGGGATGCGGACCGCCTGGCGCTTCACGGTCACCGGCGGGAAGGTCAGCCGCTTCGAGACCGGCCAGGCCTGACGGGCGCGGCAGCCGCGGACGGGCGGGGCCGAAGAGTTCGGGCGTAAACTATTACTTGCCCTACCGAACCAACTCGCCCCGCCCGGCACCGCACGGCACTGCCCAGCGCCACACCGCACTGACCGGCGCCGCCCAGCACCACCCGAAGGATGACGCAGCGTTGACCAGCAAGGCCGCCACCAGCACCCCCGTCGCCCGGACCGGGCCCGCTCCGGGCAGGGCCGACGACCTCGACGGCCTCGACCCGAAGCGGTGGAAGGCGCTCTGGGTCTGCCTGCTGGTCGGCTTCATGTCCTTCCTGGACGTCTCGATCGTCAACGTCGCCCTCCCCTCCATCCAGACCGGTCTGCACACCTCGGAGGCCGGGCTCTCCTGGGTGCTCTCCGGCTACGTGCTCGCCTTCGGCCTGACCCTCGTCCCGGCCGGCCGCCTCGGTGACACCTACGGGCGGCGCACCTTCTTCCTGGCCGGGCTCGCCCTGTTCACCGCCGCCTCGGTGCTCTGCGGCCTGGCCGGCAGCGAGGGCTGGCTGATCGCCGCCCGGCTCGGCCAGGGCGTCGCCGCCGGGCTGCTCACCCCGCAGATCTCCGGGCTGATCCAGCAGCTGTTCCGGGGCGCGGAGCGCGGCAAGGCGTTCGGCCTGCTCGGCTCCACCATCGGGATCGCCACCGCCGTCGGCCCGGTGCTCGGCGGCCTGCTGATCGAGGCCCTCGGCACCGAGCACGGCTGGCGCTGGGTGTTCTTCGTCAACCTGCCGATCGGTCTGCTCGCCTACCCGCTGGCCCGGCGGCTGCTGCCGGCCGGCGAGCGGCGGGCCCGGACCGGGCTCGACCCGGTCGGGGTGCTGCTGCTCGGCGGGGCGGTCCTCGCCCTGCTGCTGCCGCTGATCGAGCAGCAGAGCTGGCAGGGCGCGGCGAAGTGGCTGCTGCTCGGGGTGGGCGCGGTGCTGCTGGCCGGCTTCCTCGGGTGGGAGCACCGCTACCGGCGGACCGGGCGGGCGCCGCTGGTCGACCTCGGGGTGTTCCGCTTCGGCTCGTACTCGCTGGGCGCGCTGCTCGGGGCGGTCTACTTCGCCGGGTTCACCAGCATCTTCTTCATCTTCACGCTCTACCTGCAGAACGGGCTCGGGTACTCGGCACTGGCCGCCGGGCTCGCCATCACGCCGTTCGCGATCGGCACCGCCGCCAGCTCGGTGCTCGCCGGGCGGAACGTCCACCGCTTCGGGCGGCGCATGATCACCATCGGCCTGGTGCTGGTCGTGCTCGGCCTCACCGGCACCTGGCTGGCCGTCAGCCTGGCCTCCGGCCCCTCGGCGGGCTGGGCCACCGCGCTGCCCCTGCTGGTGGCCGGGCTCGGCTCCGGCGCCGTGATCAGCCCCAACTCCACCCTCACCCTCCAGGACGTGCCGGTCGCCCAGGCTGGGACCGCCAGCGGCATGCTGCAGACCGGCCAGCGGGTCAGTTCGGCGGCGGGCATCGCGATCGTCAGCTCGGTCTTCTTCGCCCGGATCGGCGACGGCTGGGACGCGGCCTTCGAGGCGGGCATCCTCACCTCCGCGGCGATCGTCGGCCTCGCCCTGGTGATCGCCCTCGCCGACCTCCTCCGCCCCGGAAGGCGCTGACGCCCCGTCACCGGGCCGGGCCGGACGGCCCAGCGGTAGAGGGACCGGGGACGGGGCGGACAGGAGCGGGAGACCGAGCAGCCGAGGCGGGCAGCGGTGTCCCGGTAGGGGGTGGACCGCAACGGTGTGCGCCGTGGGTGGGTCCGTCCGGGTGGTGGCTCACCGACGGGCCGAGCGCCGTCCCGGCGGTCCGCCGGGCGGGTGCGGACGACGACGATCGGAGGGCAGGAGCGGATGCTGCCCGTCACCCCCGGCACCATGCGATCGACCAGGCAGCCGACGGCAGCGGCGGCGGACCGCCGGGTAGCGCTCAGCCGCCCTGACGATCCGCCAGGCAGCCGCGGAGGGCGGCACCCCAGGTGCGGGAGCGGATGTCGCCCGTCACCCCCGGCGTCATGCCCTGATGAGACAGCAGAGGCACTGGCGGTGCCGGACCACCGGCACCGTGCTCAGCCGCCCTGACGGTCCGCCAGGCAGCTGCGGACTGCGGCGATCAAAGTGCGGGAGCGGATGTCGCCCGTCACCCCCGGCATCATGCCGTTGGTGACGTAGCCGAAGCCGATGCCCAGCTCCGGGTCGGCGAAGCCCAGCGAGCCGCCCCGGCCCGGGTGGCCGAAGGAGGCCGGGGAGGCCATCGGGGAGCTCGGGCCGTGGCGGAAGAAGCCGAGGCCGAAGGTGGTGTTGACGATCAGGACCTTGTCGGGGCCGCTCACCTCGGGGCCCATCGCCTCGGCCAGCAGCTCCGGCCCGAGCAGCGCCGGTAGCCGTTCGCCCGCCGGGCCGCCGTGCCGGTCCGCCGCGCCGATCAGCGCCGCGAACAGCCGGGCCACCGACCGGGCCGTGCCGATCGCGCCCGCGCCGGGGATCTCGGCGGCCTGGATCGCCGGGTCGTTCAGGTCCACCGCCGAGCGGACCGAGGCGAACGAACGGGCCGTCAGCGACGTCCGGTCCTGGTAGGCGGCCGTCACCGAGGCCTTGGGGCGCAGCCGCAGGCCGCCGGGTGCGCTCTGGGTGGCGGCGGCCGGGGCGGGCAGGTCGACCAGCCGGCCGACCCGGGGGCCGGCGCCGGCGGGCAGGCCGATCCACAGGTCGAGGCCGAGCGGGCGGGCGATCTCCTCGGCGAAGTAGCGGCCGACGCTGCGCCCGTCGGCCCGCCGGATCACCTCGCCGACCAGCCAGCCGAAGGTGTAGGGGTGGTAGCCGTGGGCCGTGCCGGGCTCCCAGAACGGCGCCTGGGCGGCCACCGCCGCGACGGCCGGCTCCCAGGCGATCACGTCCTCGACCCGCAGCGGCACGTCCAGCGCGGGGATGCCGGTCTGGTGCGAGAACAGCCAGCGGACCGGCACCCGCTCCTTGCCCCCGGCCTTGAACTCCGGCCAGTACGAGGCGACCGGCGCGTCCAGGTCGAGCCGGCCCTGCCCCACCAGGTGGAGCGCGGCGGCGGCCGTCAGCCCCTTGGTGACCGAGCGCAGCACCTGCGCGGTGTCGGCCGTCCAGGCCACCGCCGGGGCCGGTCGGCCGCCGACCTCGGCCCGGGCGTCGCCGCCCCAGAGGTCGGCCACCTTCCGGCCGTCGTGGTAGAGCGCGAAGGCCGCGCCGAGCTCGCCGTGGTCGCGGAAGTTCCGTTCGAACGCCTCCCGTACCGGCTCGAAGCCCTCGGCCACCTCGCCCCAGATCTCCACCACCACGTGCCGCCTTCGCTCCGCCGTACCGCCGTCCCGCCGTCCGGTCGTCGTGCCGCACGGTCCGCATCTGAACGATAGTCGGATCACCGGTACGGCGCCGAGGACCGCCCTCCGCTCGTCGCCTCTCCCCCGACACCCCGTCAGGTGGGTTCGGTAGCGTGCCCCCATGCAGAAGTACGAGGACGAGATCCTGGACGTGGTGGACGAGCACGACGCGGTGATCGGCACCGCCTCGCGGGCCGAGGTCTACCGGCGGGGTCTGACCCACCGCTGCACCTTCGTCCTGGTCCGCGATCCGCAGGACCGGGTCTTCGTGCACCGCCGGGCCGCCACCAAGGGCTACGGTCCGGGCGCGTACGACGCCTTCGTCGGCGGCGTGGTCGGCACCGGCGAGAGCTACGCCGAGGCCGCCGTCCGGGAGGCCGAGGAGGAGCTCGGCGTCTCCGGGGTGGTGCCGCGTCGGCTGTTCAACTTCCTGTTCTCCGAGTCCGGCTTCTCCTGGTTCTGCGACGTCTGGGAGGCCCGTTGGGACGGCCCGGTGCAGCCGCAGGCCGAGGAGATCGACTGGCACGGCTGGCTCACCGACGCGGAGCTGGCCGAGCGGCTGACGGAGTGGGAGTTCGTGCCCGACGGCCTGGAGGCGTACCGGCGTTACCTCTCCCACCGGAGCGACACGCCGGGGCAGTAGGGTGACGCCATGGTTTCGCGGACGCCGCCGGTGGCGGATCGGGACGGGCGGGCACCCCGCCGACGGCTGAGCGTGGACGAGCGCCGGGAGCAGCTGATCGCGGTGGCGCTCGACCTGTTCAGCCGGTACGCCCCCGAAGACGTGTCGATCGACGACATCGCAGCCGCCGCCGGGGCCTCCCGGCCGCTGGTCTACCACTACTTCCCCGGCAAGCAGGCGCTCTACGAGGAGTCCCTCCGGCGGGCCGGCCAGGAGCTGGCCGGCCGCTTCGAGGAGCCCCGGGAGGGTCCGCTCTCCGAGCGGCTGCACCGGGTGATGGGCCGTTACCTCGACTTCGTGCAGAGCCACGGGCCCGGCTTCACCGCCCTGCTGCGCGGCGGCTCGGTGGCCGCCAGCCCGGCCGGCACGGCCGTCATCGACCAGGTCCGCCGGGCGGCGGCCGAGCAGATCCTCTCCCACCTCTCGGTCGGCGACCCCGGTCCCAACCTCCGGCGCACCGTGCGGGCCTGGATCGCCAACGTCGAGATCACCTCCCTCGACTGGCTGGCCGACGGCTCGACGCCCCCGGAGGTGCTCCAGCTCCAGCTGGTCCAGGAGTTCACCGCCGCCCTGGTGGTCTGCGCCGCCCGTGAGCCGGCCCTCGCCCTCGACCTGGCCGCCTTCCTGGCCACCGAGTCGCACGACGGCCCCACCGCGCAGCTGGTCCGCCAGCTCGCCGCGCTGCTCACCGTCCCGGGCCTCCCCGAGGCCCTCGGCGAGCTGGCGGCTCCCGAGTAGCCGACGCCGCGTCAGGCCCCGGCGCCGGGCCGGGTGTCGACGGTGCGGGCCGCCGTACGGGCGCTCCGCCACCGGCTCCCGCTCCCCGGCGCCTTCCACGCGCCGACAGCCGCACTCCCGGGCGCGGTGGCCACCGCGCCGCCCGGGTCCGGGCTCCCCCGGGCCCGTCGGTGTGCCACCCGGCCGCACACCCCCGGCGCCGGGCCGCCGGACGGCCGTCCCGCCCCGAGGTCGGGCACCGCTGCGTCCGGGGGTTCTGATAGAAAGTGAACGGAATTTCCACCGGGGAGCGAGGGGGCCCACCGCCATGACTCTGGACGGCTTCGCGGGCGCGGAGCGGATCGGCGCCACGATCGACGTACTGGCCGACAGCCTGTTGAGCCGGGTGGCCACGCACTACCCGGCGGGCTCGCTGAGCAGCGGGCCGTCGACGCACCCGGCGGCGGAGGCGCTGTTCGGCCTGCGGCTCTCCCGCACCGGCCCGGGCCGGCTGACGGTCCGTGGGCTGGGCAGCGTGGTGGAGGCGTCCACCGTGACCGCCTTCGCCGAGGCCGACGCCCCGACCGCCGAGCTGTTCGGCCGGTACGGGGCCAAGGAGTTGCGCGGGCTGCCCGCCGAGGCGGTGACGGCCGCTCAGGTCGGGCTGCCGGTGGTGTCGGAGGCGGCCGGCGCGTTCCTGCGGCCGGAGTTCCCGCCCGCCGTGGCGTGGTTCGCCTCGGACCGGCCGGTGGCGGAGCCGGAGGAGCTGGCCACCGGGGCGGGCGTCGAGGTCCGCTTCGTGGTGTCGCCGGTCTTCCACCCGCTGGTGGCGCGCGGCAGCCGGGCCGACCGGGCCGGTCATCTGGCCGAGGTCGCCGAGGAGTTGTACGCGGGCGGCGGCGCGCAGGAGCGCCTGGAGTGGTCGGTGCTGACCGGTCTGCTGACCCAGCCCGCCGCC
The DNA here is from genome assembly GCF_044763225.1 of Kitasatospora sp. NPDC096147. Taxonomy (NCBI): domain Bacteria; kingdom Bacillati; phylum Actinomycetota; class Actinomycetes; order Kitasatosporales; family Streptomycetaceae; genus Kitasatospora; species Kitasatospora sp. NPDC096147. Next base: position 57,675 of record NZ_JBIWFX010000024.1, read on the forward strand.
GCGGCCGGGGTGGTCTTCGCCGGGCTGGCCGCGCTGGAGGTGGACGGCCGTCCGAGCCGGGCCTCGCTGGTGGTCTCGCTGGGCCGCTCCGGCCGTCAGATCACCGAGCTGTCGGCCGAGTTGGCCGACTCCCGGCAGCAGGCCGAGGTGTGGACGGTGCTGCTGCCGGCCGGTCCGGCCGCCGTGCTGGTGGAGACCCGGATCGCCACCGTGCCGCAGCTGCTGCTGCCGGTCGGCCAGGCCGCCGACGAGCCGGACGCACCGGACAACACGGTGAGTTCGGTGGTCGAGGCGTTCCTCCCGCTGCCGGACGGCGTCTCGGTGCTGACGCTGCAGCTCGGCACCGCCCACCCGGAGGACTTCGGGCTGTACACCACCGCCTTCGCCGAGGTCCTGGCCTCCGTCCAGCTCGGCTGGGACGGCACCCGTGCCGCCCTGCCGCCGCAGGCTCCCGCCCAGGAGCAGCCGCAGGCCGCCGCCGCGTACCAGCCGGAGCAGCCCGCCTACCAGCCGCCGGCGTACCAGCCCGAGGTCCAGGCGGTCGTCCCGCCGCAGCCGGTGGCCCCGCCGCCGGTCGCCCCGCCCGTTCCCCCGCCCGCACCTGTGGCCGCACCCGCGCCCGCAGCACCCGCACCGGCGCAGCAGCAGCCGGCCGCGACCGGGCTGGCCTCGGTCGAGCCGGAGGAGCCCAAGGGCCGGTTCGTCCACGTGCCCCCGCCGGACTTCAACCCCTTCGCCCCGCCGAAGCCCGCCGCCGCTGCCGCCCCGGCCGCCGCCGCGCCGGCCGGGGACGAGGAGGAGCTCAAGGGCCGCTTCGTGCACGTGCCGCCGCCGGACTTCAACCCCTTCGGCGCCCCGCCGCCCAAGGCGTCGGCCCCCGCCCCGGCGGCGGCCGTCCCGGCTGCGGCTCCGGCCGCCGCCGACCCGTTCGGCACGGTGACCACCAACCAGCCGGCCGACCCGTTCGGCACGGTGACGACCGCTCAGCCGGCTGCCCCGGCCGCCCCGGTGGCTCCGCCGCGCCCGACCACCCCGCCGCGGGTGGCCGCTCCCGGGCCGCTGCTCGACGAGGACGGCAAGCCGAGGGGCCGGTTCGTCCACGTGCCCCCGGCGGACTTCAACCCCTTCGCCCCGCCGAAGCGCGCCGCCGCCCCGGCCGCCGCCGAGCAGGAGGAGGACGAGGCACCCAAGGGCCGCTTCGTCCACGTCCCGCCGCCGGACTTCAACCCCTTCGGCGCCCGGCCGGCCGGCTCGGCCCCCGCTGCCGCCGCCCCGGCCCCGCCCGCACCGCCCGCGAACAACCCGTTCGGCTGACGGACGGTCGGTCCACGCTCCGTCCGACGGCCGTCGGTCCCGAGGCACCCGCCTCGCGACCGGCGGCCGTCGCCGTTCCCCGGCGGCCCGCGCGCCCTCCGGCCGCCCCGGTCACGACACTGGTCCAGACCCATTGCCAGCCCCGTGGTCCGTCCCTACTCTCGCAGGACACAGGATCTCCGTGGCACCCCGACGGCCCGGCGGCCCAGCACCATTCGCACCTGGCACCGTCACCTCCCCACAGGTAGGGAGCGGACCGTCCGGGCCCCGGGCGGCGGCTCCCTGGACAGGAGTTCAGCCATGCGCAGACGTCGGTTCGGCCTGCCCCTGCTCGCGGCGGGGGCGTTGATCGCCCCGCTGCTGGCGGTGGCCCTGCCCGGCACCGCCCAGGCCGCCGCCCCCACCGCCACCTTCGCCAAGGGCAGCGACTGGGGCTCCGGCTACGAGGGCAGCTTCACCGTCAAGAACAACGAGACCACCGCGCTGAACAACTGGGTGCTCGAGTTCGACCTGCCGGCCGGGAACACCGTCGCCGCGCTCTGGAACGCGAGCTACACCGCCGCCGCCTCGCACGTCACCGTCAAACCGCCGGGCTGGCAGACCTCGATCGCCCCCGGCGCCTCGTACGGCCTGGGCTTCAACATCGCCTACTCCGGCACCTACAAGCCGCTGCTCAACTGCAAGTTGAACGGCAAGCCGTGCGACGGCAGCGGCTCCGACACCGTCCCGCCGACCGCTCCGGGCAACCTCCAGGCGAGCCTGGGCGGCAACGGCACGGTCGCGCTCTCCTGGACCGCGAGCGCCGACAACGTCGGGGTCACCGGCTACGACGTCTTCGACGGCTCCGTCAAGATCGCCACCTCGGTGGGCACCGGGCTCAGCCTCGGCGGCCTGGCCACCGGCAGTCACAGCATCACCGTGGTCGCCTTCGACGCGGCCGGGAACCGCTCCGCACCCGGCGGCCCGATCACCGTGGTGATCCCGCCGCCGCAGCCGGACACCGACCCGCCGAGCAGGCCCGGCACCCCCACCGCCGTCCCCGACTCCCGCTCGGTGGCGCTGAGTTGGGCCGCCAGCACGGACAACATCGGGGTCACCGCCTACGAGGTCTACAACGGTGCCGCGCTGGCCACCACCGTCCCGGCCGCCAACGCCGTGGTCTCCGGCCTCACCCCGGAGACCGACTACACCTTCACCGTGAAGGCCCGCGACGCGGCGGGGAACGTCTCGGTGCTCTCCGACCCAGTGGCCACCCGGACCACCAAGGAGGTGGTCAACCCGAACGCGCTGAAGATCGGCTACTTCACCCAGTGGTCGGTCTACGCCCGGGGCTACAGCGTCAAGCAGCTGGACACCTCCGGCACGGCGGCCAAGCTGACCCACCTCAACTACGCCTTCGCCAACATCCACCCGTCCACCAAGCAGTGCTTCATCACCAACAAGGCGGCGGGCAACGACTCCGACCCGAACGCCGGTGACGGCGCCGGCGACGCCTGGGCCGACTTCGGCCGGGGCTGGGACGCGGGCAGCTCGGTGGCCGGCACCACCGACACCTGGGACCAGAAGCTGGCCGGCAACTTCAACCAGCTGAAGCAACTCAAGGCCAAGTACCCCAACCTCAAGATGCAGATCTCGCTGGGCGGTTGGTCCTACAGCAAGTGGTTCTCCGACGCCTCGCTCACCGACGCCTCCCGCAAGGCGCTGGTCAGCTCCTGCATCGACATGTACATCAAGGGGAACCTGCCGACCATCGACGGCCGGGGCGGCGCGGGCTCGGCCGCCGGGATCTTCGACGGCATCGACCTGGACTGGGAGTGGCCGAACTCCGAGGGCCACCTCGGGAACGTCATCCGCCCGGCCGACAAGGCCAACTACACCCTGCTGGCCCAGGAGTTCCGCCGCCAGCTGGACGCGCTGACCGCCACCACCGGCAAGAAGTACACCCTCTCCGCCTTCCTGCCGGCCGACCCGGCCAAGGTGGACCTCGGCATCGACGTGCCCGGCCTGTTCGGCGCCTTCGACTTCGCCACCATCCAGGGTTACGACTACCACGGCGGCTGGGAGCTGCAGACCAACCAGCAGTCCGGCATCAAGCTCGCGGCCGGCGACCCGAACCCGGTGGCCCGGCAGTTCAGCTCCGAGATCGCCATCAACGCCTACCTGACCCGGGGCGCCCCCAAGTCCAAGCTGACGCTGGGCATCCCGTTCTACGGCCGGGGCTGGACGGGCGTGCCGCGCGGCACCACCAACGGCCTGTTCCAGACCGCGACCGGGCCCGCGCCGGGCTCGTACGAGGCCGGCTTCGAGGACTACAAGAAGCTCAAGACCATGGCCACCAGCGGTGGTTACACCATCTACCGGGACCCGGTGGCCGGCCACTCCTACATCTACAACGGCTCGGTCTTCTACACCTACGACGACCCGACCGAGATCGCCCGCAAGACCGCCTGGATCAAGTCCCAGGGCCTGGCGGGCGCGATGATCTGGTCGTTCGACGGGGACACCCCGAACGGCGAGCTGATGACCGCCGTGGACAGCGGTCTGAAGTAGCGCCCCGGAGCAGTGGCCTGACGGGGCCTCGACCGTCGGGCTCAGCCCGCGCGGCGTGCCAGGTGGACCACATCGGGCACGCCGCGCAGCACCGGGATCTCCTCGGTGCGCACGTCCGCGAAGCCGGCCGTCCGCAGCGCCTCCTCGAAGGCGGCGGACGGCTGGGCGCTCCACACCGCCAGCACGCCGCCGGGGTTGAGCCGCCGCTGCGCGGCGGCCAGCCCGGCCGGGCCGTAGAGGCCGGAGTTCTCCTCGGTGACGGTCCAGTCCGGGCCGTTGTCGATGTCGAGGCAGAGCGCGTCGAAGCGCTCGCCCTCACCCGCCAGGTAGCCGACCAGGTCACCGTGCAGCACGGCGACCCGGGGGTCGTCCAGCGCGTGCTCGGAGAAGGCGGCCAGCGGGCCGGTGCGGTGCCAGTCGATGATGGCGTCCTCCCGCTCGGCCACCGCGATCCGGCCCCAGCGCGGCTCGGCCGCCGCGTACGCCAGCGAGAAGCCGACGCCCAGGCCGCCGATCAGCACGCTCGGCCGCTCGACACCGGCCAGCTGGTCCAGGGCGGCCTGGACCAGCAGCCGCTCGGAGCGGCCGTCGGCGGTGTCCATCAGGAAGCAGCCGTTGGCGATCACCTCGTAGTGCGCGCCGCGCCGCCGCAGCGCCACCTCGCCGTACGGGCCCTCCCGGCGGTCGATCGTGACGGGGGCCTCGAAGCCGTCCCGGTCCGGCAGATCGGTCATCGGGGGCACGGTCATCTCGCTGGGTCCTTCGGTCGTTCGTCCGCGGCTGTCCGCCCCCGACTCTAGCCGCTCTCCCGGAACCGTCCGCCGCCGTACCGGCGCAGCGCCTCGCCGACGGTGACCCGGCCGGCCGGCAGCTCGCGCACCGGCACCAGGGCGCGGGCCCACAGCCCGTCCTGCCGGAAATCGCCGGAGCCGCCGTACCGGGTGCCCGGCACCGCCCAGACCGTGAGCCAGGCCACGCCGTCGGTCCGGTCCGGCCGGGGGGCGATCCGCACCGCCGTCAGCTCGGCCCAGTCCAGCAGCAGTTCGGTGCCGCCGCGCTCGCGCATCCCGATGCCCCGGCTGCCGATCCGCAGCCGCCTCGGGTGCCGGGCCCGGCGGCGGTAGCGGCGGGCCCGGGACAGGCCGGCCACCACCAGGTAGGGCGCCAGCAGGCCGAACGGGAACAGCGGGGCCCGGGTGAAGGCGGCGAAGGACGCCACCCCGGCCAGTCCGAGCCCGACCGCCGTGCCGTACAGCAGCCCGAGCACCCAGACCGCGCGGGCCAGCGCCGCGCGGCGGTGCGAGCCGTCGGTGACGAGGTACTCCTGCCACTCCTCGGGGCCGTGGTAGCCGGCCGGCAGCCCGCCCGGCGGCTCGGCACCGATCCCGGCCGGGGCGGTGACGAACCGCGGCCCGCCTCAGCGGGCCAGTGCGGCGCTCAACTCGGCCACCCCGGGCGTCAGATCGGTGCAGCGGGTGACCGCGTACCCCGGGTGGCCGCCGCGGGCCCCGGCCGGTTCGGCGTCCAGCGCCACGCCGGGCACCGGCCAGAGCACCAGCAGCGGATCGGGGTAGGCCCGGCCGGTGCCCTCGTAGTCCTCGACCGCTTCGGGGTACTCCAGGGCGACGGCGGTGATCTCGGCCCAGCTCAGCTCGCGGTCGTGCAGCGCGATCCCGTGCTCGTCCACCCGCAGCCTGAATGGCCGTGCCGCCTCCCGGAGTTGCGAGACCGCGAAGACCGCCGCGAGCAGCCCCACCCCCAGCAGCGCGTACTGCCCGGCGTCCCCCGGGCCGGCCTGCACCACCCAGGCCCCGTCCGCCAGCAGCACCGCCACCGCGAAGGCCAGCACCCGCCCGCCCCGGCGGCGCAACCGCCCGGCCCGTTCGAACTCCATCGCCCTCACCCCCTGCGGCGAGGATGCCCCGCCCGGAGAGGGTGCGTCGACCCCGGGCGGCGATCCGTGACCGACTCAGGACGTGAGCAGCACGCCGCCGTAGGCGACCCCGGCGATCAGCACCCAGGAGGCCAGGCCGAGCAGCGCCACCCGGGCGCCGGTCCGGGTCAGCGAGGACAGCCGGACGGCGCTGCCGAGGGCGAACAGGGCGGTGGCGAGCAGGAGTTCCTGGGCGTGCGCGGCCAGCGAGAGCGCGACCGCCGGGACCAGCCCGGTGCTGTTCACCGCCACCATGGCCAGGAAGCCGAGCACGAACAGCGGCAGCACCGGCGGCCTGGCCCCGGCCGCCGCACCGCGCGGACGGCGACGGGCCAGCACGATGCCGACCCCGGCCACCAGCGGGGCCAGCATCGCCACCCGCATCAGCTTCACCAGCACCGCCTCGCGCAGCGCCTCCGCCCCGGCGCCCTGCGCGGTGGCCACCACCTGGCCGACGTCGTGCACCCCGGCGCCGACCCAGCGGCCGAACTCCCCGGCGTCCAGCCCGAGCGGGGTGCGCAGCAGCGGCAGCACGGCGATGGCCAGCGTGCCGCAGAGGGTGACCAGGGCGGCCGAGGTGGCCATGTCCTCCTCCTCGCTGCCGGCCGCCTGGCCGACCGCGCCGATCGCCGAGGCCCCGCAGATCGAGTAGCCGGTGGCGATCAGCAGCGGCTGGTCGCCGGGCAGGCCGAGCCGGCGGCCCAGCCAGACGGTGCCGGCGAAGGTGGCGGCCACCACAGTGAGCACCATCAGCACGCTCGCCCAGCCGAGGCCGAGCACGTCCCGCAGTCCGAGCTTGAGGCCGAGCAGCACGATCCCGGCCCGCATCAGCCGCTTGGACGCGAGCCCGAGCCCGGCCTTGGCCGCGCCGCCGACCAGCGGGCGCAGCGCGGGCAGCTGACCCGCCGTCACCCCGAGCACCACGGCGGCGGTGAGCATCGGCACCGCCGGGACGGCCCGGTGCACGGCCCAGGCCAGCGCCACCCCGGCGGCGGCCAGGGCGAGACCGGGGCCGTGCCGGCGGACCGGACCGGGCAGGGTGGGGTGGGCGACGGCGCGCAGCGTGAGGGCCATGGTGGTTCAGCCCTCGGCCGGCTGCCGGTAGACCCGGCGGATGCTGCTGCCGAGCCGGGCCAGGTCGGCGCCGTAGACGTGCAGCGAGATCGCGGTGCCGGTGCCGGTGTTCGCCACCCGGTGGATGTCACCGGGCGGGGTGAAGCCGCAGACCTCGCCCTGACAGTTGGTCACGTCCTCGGTCGCGACCAGCCGGCCGGTGGGGCCGTCCGGGACCAGCAGGTAGCGGCGCTCGCTCTCCTCGCCCCGGTGCACGCCGGTGGCGCACCAGGAGACGTGGTCGTGGATCGCGGTGTGCTGGCCGGGCAGCCAGACCAGGGCGGCCACCGAGAGGCTGCCGTCCGGCTCGGCGTGCAGCAGGTGCTGACGGTAGCGGTCCGGGTCGCCCTCCTGCTGGGCGGGGGTGAGCAGGTCCGGGCTGCCGAGGTGCGGGGCGAGCGCGGCGGCGACCAGCCGGACCGTCAGCTCCGGCGGCAGGGCCCGGCCGACCACGCGGCGCAGCTCGTCGACCAGGCCGTGCATCCGCTCGGTACAGGCGTCCAGGGGCGCGGTGGTGGTTGTCATGCCACCGAGCGTGCGGCGCACGCGCGAGGGCGTCCAACGAGGATCCGTTGGCATCGTGGCTGCTCGCGCTTATGGATGACGGGGCGTTCGGGTACGTCCGTCGCCCTTTCGGCGGTCGGCCGTCCGGGTCGGCGGGAGGCGGGGGGCGGCCGGCCGGATGGTCGTCCCGGAGGGCACGCGGGGCCCGGTCGACGGGGTGACCCTCGGGGCGGTGGGCGGGACGGTGGTCCGGGGCCGGTCAGCAGCCGACCCGGGCGGCGGCGGCTCGGGTCAGCTCGTCCAGCACCAGTCCGGTGGCGGGCACCCGGAGGTGGTCGCGGAGCACGTAGGCGCTCACCCGGCGGCGCACGTGCGGCTCGGCGAGCCGGCCGGTGACCTTGGCGTGGCACATGAAGGAGAGCACCAGGGCCGGCATCAGCGCGATGCCGACCCCGGCGGCCACCAGGCTCTGCACGGCGAGGTTGTCGTCGGTGGTGAAGACCACGTCGGGGGCGAAGCCCTGGTCGGCGCAGACCTGGAGCAGATTGGCCCGGCAGCGCGGGCAGCCGGCGATCCAGCGCTCCTCGGCGAGGTCGGCGATCCGCACCGCCTGACGGCGTGCCAGCGGGTGGCCGAGCGGGAGCAGTACGGTGAGCTGGTCCTCCATCAGCGGGGTCACCTGCACCTCGGGCGGCACCTCGGGGTCAGCACCCGGGTAGCCGAAGGCCAGCGCGATGTCGCACTCGCCGCGCACCAGCCGCTGGACCGACTCGGGCGGTTCGGCCTCCAGCAGCTCGACCCGGATGCCGGGATGCTCGGCCTGGAGCCGGGCCATCGCGGCCGGGATCAGGGTGGCGTTGGCGCTGGGGAAGGCGCAGACCCGGACCCGGCCGGCCCGCAGCCGGGCCAGCGCGCCCAACTGCTGCTGGGCGGTGTGCATGCCGTCCAGGATGGTCCCGGCGTGCCGGGCCAGCGTCTCGCCGGCCTCGGTCAGCCGCAGGCCGCGCCCGGCCCGGGTGAACAGCGGGACCCCGACGCTGCGCTCCAGCGCCTTCATCTGCTGGGTGATCGCGGGCTGGGTGTAGCCCAGCGCGCGGGCCGCCGCCGAGTAGGAGCCGGTGGCGACCACCTCGTGGAAGGTGCGCAGGTGCCGGGTGTCGAACATCCCGGAATCATAAGCAGATTTTGGGACGGCCCCGTGATGCCTCGTCAGCTCCTTCTGGGTCCCACCGGTCTCACCGTGCCTCAGGAGGCAGGCCCATCGCCACCCCCGCCTTGGCCATCGGTGCCCCGCCCTTGATCCGGGGGCTGCGCCGGCCCCGCTGCTCGACCCAGCGGGCCAGCCAGGAGAGCAGCAGGCACATGCCGATGTAGACCGGAGCGATCACCATCACCACCGGGATGAACGGCAGGTCGTAGTCCAGGTTGGTGGCGATCAGCTTGCCCGCGTGCAGGAACTCCTCGTAGGTGATCAGGAAGCCCAGCGAGGTGTCCTTGAGCGCCACCACCAGCTGGCTGATGATGCTCGGCAGCATCGCCCGGTTCGCCTGCGGCACCAGCACGTACGCCATCACCTGGGTCTTGCGCATGCCGAGCGCGAAGGCGGCCTCGCGCTGCCCCTTCGGCACCGCCAGCACGCCGGCCCGGAAGACCTCGGCCAGCACCGAGCCGTTGTAGAGGGTGAGCCCGGCCACCAGGGCCCAGAGCGGCTGCACCTGCATGGCGACGAAGATGAAGAAGATCATCACCAGCAGCGGCATGGCCCGGAAGAACTCCACCACCACCGTGCAGACCCAGCGCACCGGCCGGTGGTCGGAGAGCCGCCCGGCGGCGAACAGCGCGCCGAACGGGAGCGAGAGCACCGCGGTCAACGCGAAGGCCTTGAGCGTGTTGCCCAGCCCGCGCAGCAGCAGCTCCTGGACGCCCTTGTACTCGAACGGCGACCACTTCTCGGAGGTGAACTGGTCGGTGTCGAAGAGCTTCCACACCACCCAGCCGACCGCCGCCGCCAGCAGCACCGTGGTCAGCACCCCGTAGAGCCGGTGCCGGGCGGCAGCCTTCGGGCCGGGGACGTCGTAGAGGGCCGAAGCCGTCGCACTCACCGGGACACCGCCAGCTTCCGTTCCATCAGGTTGAAGACCGCGCTGATCGCCAGGGTGATCACCAGGTACCCGGCGGCGATCCAGACGAAGGTCCAGATGATGCTGTAGCCCAGCTCGTTGATGGTCCGGTAGGTGCCGAGCAGCTCCACCACCGAGAACGAGCCGGCGATCGCGGTGTTCTTGGCCAGCGCGATCATCACGCTGCCGACCGGTGCCACCACCGAGCGGAACGCCTGCGGCAGCACCACCAGGCCCAGGGTCTGACCGAAGGTCATGCCCAGGCTGCGGGCCGCCTCGCCCTGCCCGGTCGGCACCGTGTTGATCCCCGAGCGGAGCGCCTCGCAGACGAAGGCCGAGGTGTAGCAGCCGAGCGCGAGCACCGCGAAGGTGAAGAACGGCAGCGAGACGCCGAAGCGCGGCAGCCCCAGCAGCACCGCGAAGAACAGCAGGGTGAGCGGGGTGTTGCGGAGCACCGTCACCCAGGCCGTGCCGAGCGTGCGCAGCGGCTTCACCGGCGAGACCCGGCAGGCCGCCATCAGCACGCCGAGCAGCAGCGCCAGCGCGGCGCTGACCGCCGTCAGCTCCACCGTGCCGAGGAAGCCCTCCCAGTACGTGGACCAGTTGTCCGTCAGGACCTTCACCCGCGGCCTCCTCCGTCAGTACCGGTCGATGGGCGGCGGCGTCGGCGCCGGTACCCCGGACAGTCCGAGGGTGGCGTCGTACGCCTTCTTCCAGTCGCCGTTCTCCTCGTGGTGCCGGAGCGCGTCGTTGATCGCGGCCCGCAGCACGGTGTCGTTCCTCGGCGTGCCGATGCCGTACGGCTCCTTGGAGAACGGCTGCCCGACCAGCTTCAGCTCGTCCGGCACCTTGGCCGCGTAGCCCATCAGGATGGTGTCGTCGGTGGTCACCGCGTCCACCTGAGCGGTGATCAGGTTGTCCACGCAGGCCGAGTAGGTGTCGTAGCCGACCAGGGTGGCCTGCGGGTAGTCCTTCTGGATCCGCTGGTACGGGGTGGAGCCGGCCGCTGAGCAGACCTTCTTGCCGGCCAGGCTCTGCGGCCCGGTGATGTCCTTCTCCTGCTGACGGACCAGCAGGCCCTGGCCCGCGATGTAGTACGGGCCCGCGAAGCCGACCAGCTTCTTGCGGTTGTCGTTGATGGTGTAGGTGCCGACGTAGTAGTCCACCTGGCCGTTCTGCAGCGCCGTCTCGCGGTTGGCCGAGGCGATGGTGCGGAACTGGATCTGCCCGGGGGCGAAGCCGAGGTCGGCCGCCACCATCTTGGCGATCTCGATGTCGAAGCCCGAGTACTCGCCGGTGGCCGGGTTCTTCTGCCCCAGGTACGGCTGGTCCTCCTTGGCCCCGACCACCAGCCGGCCCCGGCTGCGGGCCGCGTCCAGGGTCGGCGAGCCCTGCACCGCGTCGGCGCTGCCCACCTGGTAGCTGGGCAGCGCGCTCGGCTGCGGGCCCTTGGGGGGCGGGGTGCCGGGCTTGCCGCAGGCGGCGGCCGTGAGCAGCAGCACCGCAACGACCGTGAGCCGTCTCATCGCTGACCGCCCCTCAGTGCTTGAGGATCTTGGAGAGGAAGTCCTTCGCCCGGTCCGTCTCCGGGGCGGCGAAGAAGTCCTCCGGCGCGCGGTCCTCCAGGATCTGCCCGTCCGCCATGAAGACCACCCGGTGGGCCGCGCTGCGGGCGAAGCCCATCTCGTGGGTCACCACCACCATCGTCATGCCCTCGTCGGCGAGGCCCTTCATCACGTCCAGCACCTCGTTGATCATCTCCGGGTCGAGGGCGGAGGTCGGCTCGTCGAACAGCAGCGCCTTCGGGTCCATCGCCAACGCCCTTGCGATGGCGACGCGTTGCTGCTGCCCGCCGGAGAGCTGGGCCGGGTACTTGTCCGCCTGCGCGGCCAGCCCGACCCGGTCCAGCAGGGCCCGGGCCTTGGCCTCGGCCTCCGCCTTGGCGCGCTTCCTGACCTTCACCTGGGCCAGCACCACGTTCTGCAGCACCGTCTTGTGCGCGAAGAGGTTGAAGGACTGGAACACCATGCCGACCTCGGCCCGCAGCTTCGCCAGTCCCTTGCCCTCCTCGGGCAGCGGCACCCCGTCGATGGTGATCGTGCCGGACTCGATCTGCTCCAGCCGGTTGACCGCGCGGCAGAGCGTCGACTTGCCCGACCCGGACGGCCCGATCACCACCACCACCTCGCCCCGGCCGACCGTGAGGTCGATCTCCTGGAGCACGTGCAGGGCGCCGAAGTGCTTGTTGACCCCGCGCAGTTCGATCAGCGGGGTGAACGCGGCCGTCCCGCTCACTTCGAGCGCCGCCCCTTGAGCAGCCAGCCCAGCGCCCCGCCCGCGATCAGCGTCGCCAGCAGCGCGATCCACAGCGGCGCGGTCACCGTGAACACCCAGAACTGGATCTTCACCTTGTCCAGGTTCGCCAGCAGGAACCACACCGCCAGCACCACGATCGCCCCGATCGCGATCGCCCGCGTGGGGATCCCCGCGATCTCGCCGCGCTTGCCCGACCCATCACCCGTTGTCTTGGTCACCGGTCGAGCATGCGCCCGCCCCGGCGGAGCCCCGCCGCACCACTCCGACGATCGCACCGACACCATCCGTACGGCCCAGTCAGCCGAGCACCTCGGCCAGCACGGACACCCCCGCCAGCACGAGCGTGACGGTCCCGGCGAACGCCACCGCTCCGGCCCGCACCGCCGCCGCCCGCCCCGCCCCCTCCAGCCGGGCCAGCTTGGCCGCGCCCGCCGCCACCAGCAGGGCGAACAGCAGCACCACGGCGGTGGCGAGCAGGACGAGGGCGGTACGCGGCACCGGGGCTCCCGAGGGTCGGCGGACAGTGCTCCGACCCTCCCGCACCGCCCGGGTGTTGCGGGAGCGGAGACGCGTCCCCGGTGCCGGAGCACTGTTGACAATGCGCCGGGAACAGCTCCGGCGGGCTGCGCCCGGCTGGACAATCATGGCGGGGAACGGCCGGCACCGGGCCCTGACGGACGGTCAACGAGGCGGCAAGGACAGCACGGTGGCGATCGAAGAACCGGTGGGGAACCCACCCGCCCTGCGGACCGACGCGTCCTTCGGAGCACGGCAGGCCCTCGCGACGCAGCTCCGGCCGCTGTTCGCCTCGCTCAACCAGTCCTACCGCGCCTACGGGAAGCGGCGTCACCTCACCTCCTCCGCGCTGTGCCGGTACCTCAACGGCGACCGGGTGCCGCCGGTCGAGTTCCTCACCGGTCTGTTCGAGGACCTGGCGGCGGACGGCCGCCCGGTCAGCCCGGCCGACCGGGACAGGCTGCTCGGGCTGCGCGACCGGCTCCTGCGCACCGGCAGTGCGGTCCAGCAGCTGGAGTCCCAACTGGCGGAGTGCCGGAAGGAGTTGTCCGACTGCCTCCAGGACCAGGACGCCCTGGTCCGGGAGCTCGCGTGCCAGGAGTCCGTCCTGCGGTCCCTGGAGGAGCGCTACCGGACGATCCGCTCGGACCGGGCCCGGACCCGGGACGAGGACTACCTGCGGGTCGAGCGGGAGCGCGACGCGCTCCGCCGGCAGGTCGACCAGCTGCGGGAGGAGCTGCTGCGCGAGCGGGCCTGGGCACTGCGGACGGAGGAGCAGTGCCGGCACCTGGTCTGGCGGTTGCGGTTCGCCTCCGGCCCGGCCCGGCGCAGCGGGGACCTGGCCAGCCTGCTGAACGACATGGACCACGTCCCGGTCGGCGAGCTGGCGGGCCTGGTCGCCCGGACCCAGCGGCGGCACGAAACGCTGGCCACCGAGCTGATCCGGGCCGCCAGCCGCACCAGGACGGTGGCGGACACCGTGGCGCTCTTCGCCGCCCTCGACGAGGCGGGCACTCCGCAGAAGGCCGAGGCGGCCGTCCCGGACGCCCTGCGGGACCGTGAACTGCCCGAGGTGGTCGAACTGCTGACGAGGCTCCACCGGCACCGGCTGGACGGCTGCGTCGCGGTGGCCCTGGACACCGTCGCACTGACCCGTCCCGGTGCCTTCGTCCACCAGGTCGTGGCACGGCTGGACTCCGGGGCCCGAAGCTCCCGGCTCGGCCCCGCCCTGGTCACCGAGGCCGCGACCCGCCTGCGGGTGCCCGAACTCGCGGCCCTGCTGGCCGCACTCGCCGGCGACGACCGGCTCCCCGGCGCGGCCGAGCGGTGCGTCGACCACGCCGCGCGCACCCGCTGGGTCCACGAGCAGGTGGAGGTGACGGTGCTCCTGAACCGGAGCGGCTCCGCCCCACTGGCCGAACGGCTCGTCACCGGCGTCATCCAGCACCGGTCCCCGCTGCACGCGGCGAACGTCCTGGACGAGCTGTCCCGGCGCGGGCTCGATCCGCTGGCCGGCCGGGCCGTCGACCGGCTGATCAGGTCCGAGGTGGCGAGCCACGTGGTCCGGGCCCTGGCCGCCATGCCGCACGGCACCCGCGACCACCGGCTGCGGCTGCTCCGGCAGCGCTGCGCGGCCTCGCACCCGCCCGCCGAGGCCGCCGCGATCGCCGAACTGCTCCACTCCCTCAACCTCTCGGGGCAGGCCGCCGAACTGGCCGGCGCCTTCCTCTGGCACCGGTCCGCCGAGGACGTCCGGGAGTTCGCCGCCGAGCTGCGCGGCACCCGCAGCGGCCGGCTGGTCCAGCTGCTCTCGCTGGCCACCGCCGGCCGGCCACTGACCGACCTGGTCGAGGTGGCCGACCGGCTGGCGGAGGTCGGACTGCCGGAGTCGGGCACCGCGCTGCTCGCCTGGGCCGCCGGGAACCGCAGCACCGACGACGCCCTCGCCCTGCTGATCCGGTCCGTGGACGACCCCGACGGCGCCCCGGAGCTGACCGCGTCCGCCGCACTCCGGCCACGGCAGTCGGTCGCGGAACTCCTGGACGCCCTGCGCCGACGGGGCTGGGACGGACCGGCCGAAGCGCTGCTGGCGGCCATCGACCGGAGCGAGCCGAGCGCTCTGAAGTCCGTGCACCAGGCCATCAACCGCCGGAGGCCGCCCGGTGGAGGCCCGGACTCCCGAGCCGTCCCGACCGCGCCCGGCGAGGCCGACCAGCCGAACGGAGTGGCCCTGCTCCGTCATGAACTGGCCAGGACCAGGGAGGAGTTGACCAGGGCGCGGCGTCGCGCCGACGCGGAGGAGCGGCGCCGGAAGGCCGCCGAGGACCTGGTGCGGAAGCTGCGCCGGAACCCGACGGCCCCGCTCGGCGAGGGCGCCGGGCGGGGCCGCTGACGAGCCGCTGACCGGGCGTCAGCCCTCGTCGCGCCAGGACCGCCAGAGCGCCGCGTACGGGCCGCCGGCCGAGACCAGGGCGTCGTGCGGGCCGTACTCGCTGATCCGGCCGCGCTCCACCACGGCGATCACGTCGGCGTCGTGCGCGGTGTGCAGCCGGTGGGCGATGGCGATCACGGTGCGGCCGGCCAGCACCCGGGAGAGCGAGCGCTCCAGGTGGCGGGCGGCGCGCGGGTCGAGCAGGGAGGTGGCCTCGTCCAGGACCAGGGTGTGCGGGTCGGCCAGCACCAGGCGGGCCAGGGCGAGCTGCTGGGCCTGTGGCGGCGTGAGGGCCAGGCCGCCCGAGCCGACCTCGGTGTCCAGTCCTTCGGGGAGCGCCTCGGCCCACTCGTCGGCGTCGACGGCGGCCAGCGCGGCCCGCAGCTCGGTGTCGTCCGCCTCGGCGCGGGCCAGCCGGAGGTTGTCCCGGAGGGTGCCGACGAAGACGTGGTGCTCCTGGTTGACCAGGGCGACCTCGGCCCGGACCCGCTCGGCGGGCATCCGGGCCAGCGCGGCCCCGCCCAGGGTGACGCTGCCGCGCCCGGGGGCGTAGATCCCGGCCAGCAGCCGGCCCAGGGTGGACTTGCCGGCCCCGGACGGGCCGACCAGGGCGACCCGGCTGCCGGGGGCGACGTCCAGGCTGATGCCGTGCAGCACGTCGGAGCCCTCGCGGTAGCCGAACCGGACCTCGGTGGCGGCCACCTGACGGCCCGCCGGGCGGATCGCGGCGTCGGTGTCCGGGTCGGCCACCTCGCGGACGCCGACCAGCCGGGCCAGCGAGGCCTGGCCGACCTGGAGCTCGTCGTACCAGCGCAGGATCAGGTCGACCGGGGTGGTCAGGGCCTGGGCGTAGAGCACGCCGGTGGTCAGCTGACCGACCGTCAGCCAGCCGCGCAGCACGAACCAGCCGCCCAGCGCGAGCGTCCCGATGATGACGATCGCGTAGGAGGCCGAGACGGTCGGGAACCAGACCGAGCGCAGCCACAGGGTGTACCGCTCCCAGGCCTGCCACTCGTGGATCTTGCGGTCCGCCAGCTCGACCCGGCGGGTGCCGAGCCGCAGCGACTCGACGGTGCGGCCGGCGTCCACCGTCTCGGCGAGCACCGTGTTGACCGCCGCGTAGCCGGCCGACTCGGCGCGGTAGGACTGCGGGGCGCGGCGGAAGTACCAGCGCGAGGTGGACAGCAGCAGCGGCAGCGCGACGGCCACCGAGACGGCCAGCAGCGGGGAGGTGAGCACCAGGGCGCCGAGCACCAGCACCACCGAGACCACCGCCACCGCCAGCTCGGGCACCGCCTCGCGGACCGACTTGGAGAGCCGGTCCACGTCGGTGGTGCCGCGCGAGACCAGGTCGCCCGTCCCGGCCCGCTCCAGCACGCCCGGCGGCAGGGCCACCGAACGCACCAGGAAGTCCTCCCGCAGGTCGGCCAGCACCTCCTCCCCCAGCATCCCGCCGCGCAGCCGGGACCAGCCGATGAAGGCGGACTGCAGCACCAGCGCGGCCAGGTACCAGCCGACGGCGGACAGCACCCGGCCCTCGGTGGTGCCCGCGCTGAGGTCCTCGACCAGCGAGCCGAGCACCCAGGGCCCGACCAGTCCGGCCAGCGTGGCGACCGTGTGCAGGCCCACCACCGCGCCGAAGCCGCCCCGGTGACGGCGCGCCAGATGGCGGACGTAGGCCCGGACGGTGGCGGGGGTGGCGACCGGCAGGACCGTCGCCGGGCCCTGCTCCTGGATCAGGGGCGGCTTCACACGGTCTCCTCGACGGCGTCGGCGGCGACGAGGCGCACGGCGGCCTCGTCGTCCTCTCGGGTCACCACGGCACGGTAGGCCGGGGCGGTGCGCAGCAGTTCGCGGTGGCGGCCGGTGGCGGTCACCCGGCCGTCCTCGACCAGCACCACGGTGTCGGCCTGGTCCAGCAGCAGCGGACTGGTGGCCAGCACCACCGTGGTGCGGCCCTCCCGGACGGCCCGCAGGCCGCCCGCGATCCGGGACTCGGTGTGCGCGTCCACCGCGCTGGTCGGCTCGTCCAGCACCAGCACCGGCGGATCGACCACCAGGGCCCGGGCCAGCGCCAACCGTTGGCGCTGGCCGCCGGAGAGCGACCGGCCGCGCTCGGTGATGCCGGCCCGCATCGGATCGCCGCCCGCCTCGGGCGAGCCGTCCACCAGGGCGTCCAGCACGTCCTCGGCCTGGGCGGCGCGGACCGCCTCCTCGGCACCGACCCGACCGGAGGCGGGCACCGCGAGCAGCTCGGCCAGCGTGCCGGAGAGCAGCACCGGCTCCTTGTCGTGGACCAGCACGGCGGCCCGGGCCCCGGCCAGCGGGACGGCGTCCAGCTCGACGCCGCCGAGCCGCACCGAGGGCGGCGGGCTCTCGTCCTCGGCCAGCGGCACGTGGCCGCCGAGCCGGGCGGCCAGCGAGCCGGCCGTCTCCGGGTCGCCGCAGACCACGGCGGTCAGCCGCCCGGCCCGGGCGGTCAGGCCGGTGACCGGGTCGTGCAGGTCGGCCCGCTCGGGAGCGGCGGGCAGCTCGGCGGTGAGCACCGCCTCGGCGGAGGTGCGGCGCAGCGCCAGCACCCGGGTGGCCCGGCCGGCCGAGACCCGGGCCACGCTCCAGGCGTGCGCGGCCTCGCCGAGGATGCGCAGCGGGGCGCCCAGGAAGGCGGTGGCGCCGTAGACCGCGACCAGCTCGCCGACGGTGATCCGGCCCTCGGCGGCCAGCTCGACCCCGTACCAGGTGACCCCGACCACGAACAGGCCGGGCAGCAGCACCTGCTGGGCCTGCATCAGCGACCAGACCCGGGCGGCCCGCACGGCGGCGCCGCGCACCTGCTGGGAGGCCTCGCGGTAGCGGGCCAGGAAGAGCTCCTCGCCGCCGATGCCGCGCAGCACCCGCAGGCCGGCGACGGTGTCGGCGGCCAACTCGGTGGCCTTGCCGCCGAGCCTGCGCTGCTCGTCGTAGCGCCGCTCGAACGGGCCGAGCAGCGGCAGCACCGAGAGCGCCAGCACCGGGACGCCGAGCAGCACGGCGGCGCCCAGCAGCGGCTGGCGCACCAGCACCACCAGGCTGACGGTCAGCCAGACCAGCACGGCGGAGCGGACCCGGGCGACCAGCTCGACGTACCAGCCGATCTTCTCCACGTCGCCGCTGCTGACCGCGACGATCTCGCCGGTGGCGATCCGGCGGGACAGGCCGGCGCCCAGCGCGCTGGCCTGACGGGCCACCAGTTGGCGGGTCTGGGCGGCGGCGGTGATCCAGTTCCACACCGCCTGACGGTGCAGCAGCACGCTGCCGGCCGCCTGCAGGGTGGTGAGGAGGACGGCGAGCGCCCCCGCCCACCAGAGTGCGCCGGTGTCGCCGTCGACCACGGCCTGGATGCCGAGGCCGAGCGCGACCGGGAGGGCGGCCATCGCGCCCATCTCCACGGTGCCCCAGAGGGTGGCGAGCCAGCTGCCCCGCCGCTGGCTGCGTTGCAGCCAGCGCAGGAAGGCCAGCGGGGAGTGCAGGTCCGGACGGCCGGGATCGGCCAGCGGGAGGGTGGTGAGCGGCATGACGCTCCTGCGGTGGTGCGGGCGGGGGAGGTGGGGGGCGCGCCGGGCCCGGACGGTCCGGGGGCGGCGGGCGGGGCTGGACATCCGTCACGAGGTCACGGCCATCGAGCGTGCCGGGGTCCGTGCGCGGGCCGCAACCGTTTTTCCGGTCGCGCCGCCCGTCCGACCGGGGCGGACGCCGGGGCGGACGGGTGCGGGCCGGGGCCGGCCCGGGGCCGGAGGGACGGCCGGGGCGGGTGCGCAGGAAGTTCGGACGAATTCGCCCAGGTCGGGAACAAGTGGCGTGGACCACCAGTTGGCACCTTGTCGGCAACGCACGTCCGTACGACCTGGAGGGCACCCCTTCCCGTGAGCACCATCCCGAGCATCACCCTCAACAACGGCCGCTCGATCCCCCAGCTCGGCTTCGGCGTCTGGCAGGTCGAGGACGACCAGGCCACCGCCGCCGTGGCCACCGCGATCGAGGCCGGCTACCGCTCGATCGACACCGCCGCGATCTACGAGAACGAGGCCGGCACCGGCAAGGCGATCGCGGCCTCCGACGTCGCCCGCGAGGACCTGTACGTCACCACCAAGCTGTGGAACTCGGGCACCGTCGACTGGTCCGGCGAGCAGGGCCGCGAGCGGGTGGAGCGGGCCTTCGAGGAGTCGCTCACCAAGCTCGGCCTGGACCACGTGGACCTCTACCTGATCCACTGGCCGCGCCCGATGCACGGCGACAGCTTCCTGAACATCTGGACGGTCTTCGAGAAGCTGGCCGCCGACGGCCGGGCCCGCTCGGTCGGCGTCTCCAACTTCGGCCCGGAGCAGCTGGACAAGCTGCGCGAGCGCAGCGCGCTGGTGCCGGTGCTGAACCAGGTGGAGCTGCACCCGCACTTCCCGCAGCACGAGTTGCGCGCCTACCACGCCGAGCACGGCATCGCCACGGAGGCCTGGAGCCCGCTCGGCCAGGGCAAGGCCCTGCTCGCCGAGCCGGCCCTGGCGAAGGTGGCCGAGAAGCACGGCCGCACCGTCGCCCAGGTGGTGCTCCGCTGGCACCTGCAGAGCGGGATCATCGCGATCCCGAAGTCGGTCACCCCGTCCCGGATCCGGGAGAACCTCGACGTGGCCGGCTTCGAGCTGGACGCCGAGGACCTGGCCGCGATCGCCTCGGTCGAGACCGGCGAGCGCCTCGGCCCGGACCCGCAGCAGTTCGACTGGAACTGACGCCGGCCCGGCACTGAGAGCCGATCGGCCACCGCCCTCTGCGGATAGGGCGGTGGCCGATCGGGCAGGCGTCCCGGAAACCCCTCCGGAGAAGCCTTGGCAGAGAATTCCTGCGCCTCGGTGCTCCCGGCAAAATCGTTCCTGCCAGGTCCTCGGCGACTGATGAATCGTTACAGCCGGGCCGCCTTGGCGAGCAGCGCCATGGCGGGCGCGTGCTCGTGCTGCTCCAGCGGGGCGAGCAGCAGCTCCTGCACCGCGCGGACCCCCGCCGAGGAGCGGTGGAGCAGCTCCTGGCCGGCCGGGGAGAGCGAGAGCAGGTTGCGCCGCCCGTCCAGCGGGTCCCGGCGGCGGAGCACCAGACCGCGCCGGACCAGCCGGCTGACCATCTCGGCCATGGTCGCCTTGTCCAACGACGCCAGCTCGCCGACGGTGCGCTGGTCGGCGCCCGGCTCGGTCTCCAGCGCGTCCAGCACCGCGTACTGCGGCGCCGTCAGGTCGGAGCCGACCTGGTCGGACCAGAGCTTGGTGTGCACCTGCTGCGCCACCCTGATCAGGTAGCCGACGGCGCGCTGCGCGTCCAGCAGGGGCCTGGCGTCGGTCATCGCCGCCACCGCAGCGGGCTCCAGTCGGGCGATGCGGGCCATCACCCGGACCAGTTCCAGCTGCTCGTCGGGCGTCAGCGGCTCGAAGAGCGTCCGCTGCACGCGGACCACGCCGCCGGTGGCCTCGCGGACCACCTGGGCGCCGTTCTGCGAGAGCGCCAGCAGCTTGCGGCGGCCGTCCGCGGGATCGCGGCGGCGCAGGACCAGACCGCGCCGGACCAGCCGGGCGACCATCTCGGCCATCGTGGCCTTGTCGAGCGAGGCACGCTCGCCGACGGTGCGCTGGTCCGCTCCCGGTTCGAGCGCCAGCACGAGCAGCACGGCGAACTGAGGCGCCGTCAACTCGTTGCCGACATGCTCGGACCAGAGGCGGGTGTGCACCTGCTGGGCCACGCGAATGAGGTGTCCGGGCGACTGCTGCAGTCGGCCGGGCACGCGGGTTGTCGGGATCTCCCCCAGCACCATGAAATCCGTCCCGATGTCACACCCGGTGTGTGTGGGACACCCGGGTGGGCAGTAACGGCGAGTGAGCGACCCGCTGTGAGGGTGAGCGCGCCAGCCGTGCAGCCGGTGGCTGCTGGCGCACACTATACAAACGGTCGGCCAGAACTGGCAGGCTGGGGCCAGGAGTAGATGTTTGTTCGGCAGAGTTGGCATATTTCCGCCAGGTGTCGCGCACACGCCGAACGGGCCTCCACGGCTCCGAACATGAGCCATCCTCACCCTGCGTCACCTGCGGCTCTGCCCTCTGGTCAGCATTCCTACCGGTCGGTAATCTTGCGCCCACAACGCCCGTCCGAACGTTCGGCGGCGTCGATGGCGTTCTCCCGTCACCCCCGAGAGAGAGACGAGTACGAACATGACCGAGCAGAGCACCCCCCGCGTCGCGGTGGTCACCGGAGCCGCGCGCGGGATCGGCGCGGCCACCGCCGAGCGGCTCGCCGCCGACGGCTACGCGGTCGCGGTGGTCGACCTGACCGAGGAGGCCGGGAAGGAGACCGCCGGGCGGATCACCGCGGCCGGCGGCCGGGCCCTCGCGGTCGGCGCGGACGTCTCGGACGCGGCCCAGGTGGCGGCGGCCGTGGAGCGGATCGCCACCGAGCTCGGCGCCCCCGTGGTGCTGGTCAACAACGCCGGCGTGCTGCGCGACAACCTGCTGTTCAAGATGTCCGAATCCGACTGGGACACCGTCATGGACGTCCACCTCAAGGGCGCCTTCCTGATGTCCCGGGCCTGCCAGAAGCACATGGTGGACGCCGGCTTCGGACGGATCGTCAACCTCTCCTCCTCCTCGGCCCAGGGCAACCGGGGGCAGGCCAACTACTCCGCCGCCAAGGCCGGGATGCAGGGCTTCACCAAGACCCTGGCGATCGAGCTCGGCAAGTTCGGCATCACCGCCAACGCGGTCGCCCCCGGCTTCATCGCCACCGAGATGACCGCCGCCACGGCGGCCCGGGTCGGCATGGAGTTCGAGGCCTTCAAGGCCGCCGCCGCGACCCAGATCCCGGTCGCCCGGGTGGGACTGCCGGAGGACGTCGCCAACACCATCTCCTTCCTCGCCGCCGAGGCGGCCGGCTTCGTCTCCGGCCAGGTCATCTACGTCGCGGGCGGCCCGCTGGACTGACCGGCCGGCGGGCGCCGGGCCGTCCGTTCGCGCCGGCCCGGCGGCGGGGGCAGACTCGGGGCACGGGTGCCGGTGCGCACCCCCTTCCGGACCCCGGTCCGAGGACCCTGGAGGCAGCACGATGACGAACCCCGCAGGCGACGCCGACTCCATGCCCACGCCCGACCGGCTGCTGCACACCGGCGCCGAGCACCCGGTCGACCCCGAGGACCTGGTGATGGCCTCCGGCCGGACCCCCACCCCCGCCCTGATCGAGCGGGCCCGGCGCCAGCTGGAGCTGGAGGGGGCCGCCGCCGTAGAGCGGCTCACCCCCTGACCACTCCTTACATACAGCAGTCCCCGCCGCACCCCGCGAGGAGCGGCACCGCACCTCCCGTCAGGCCCCGCACACCCTGCGGGGCCTGACGGCTTCCCGGGTCCCGCACGGGGAGCGCTCCCAGCGGAAATGGGGTGACTGCGACGAGCGGGGGGCTGCTAAGTTCCTCTGCAACCGATGTCCGAACAACTCGGTTGACACCGGTCGGCCGACCCTGGTTCGGGCCCGGTACGGCGGCCGTTTCCGCAGGACCCCCACCCTGCGGAAGCGGCCGTTCCGCACGGATGCCGGATTGTCCGGTTCCGTCCCGGTACTGTCGGGCCGTGCCCGCCTCCGACCGACCCACCGTCAGCCCGCCGCCCCTGATGAGCCGGGGCCACCTCGCACTGACCGTGCTGGTCGCCCTGCTCTACCTGCTGGTGGTGCTGGCGGTGGTGTTCGACACCTCGCTGGTGCGGCTGGACTGGTGGCTCAAACAGCTGCGCCCGTACAAGCGGTGGCCCGGCGTGCTGGACTTCCTGGACCTGTGGGTGGTGGCCGGCCAGCGCGGCCCCTCCGCCGTGGCGGCCTGCGCCTGGCTGGGCTGGCGGTGCGTCAGACGGCGCACGGTCCGACCGCTGCTGGTGATGGCGGGGGCGCTGCTGCTGCTCAACATCACGGTGGGCAGCGTGAAGATCCTCACCGGTCGGCTCGGCCCGCACTACGCGCACTACCTGGACAGCCCCGAGCTCTTCCTCGGCGGCACCATCTTCCCCTCCGGGCACACCGCCAACTCGGTGGTGACCTGGGGCGTGCTGGCCTACCTCGCGGTGCGATGGCAACGGACCGGCGTGGTGCTGGCCGCGGTGGTCGCCGCCTCGGTCGGCCTGACCACCGTCTACCTGGGCACCCACTGGCTCTCCGACGTACTGGCCGGCTGGGCCGCCGGGGCGCTGGTCCTGCTCGCCCTCCCGGCCCTCGAACCGCTGGTCACCGCGGTGGACCGCAGGATCACCGACCTCTGGCGCGCCGCCCCGGCCCGCCCCGCGGCCGGTCCGGCCCCGGTCAGCCCTGCCAGCAGCGCTCCACCAGACCGTCCCGCACCTGAAGGTTGAGCCGGTCCTCCCGGTACTCCAGGGTGATCAACGCCCCCGGCGCCAGCACCCGCACCGTCCGCCACCCCTGCTCGGCGGCCAGCCGCTCGGCCGCCTCCCGGGTCAGCCCGGTGTACGCGTCCTCGTCCATCCCGTTATCCCTCTCCCCTCGCGGGTACATGCCGATGGTAGGGGCGGGAGAGGCGGTGGAGCGATGCGTCGGACCAGCACTCCGCACGAGTGGCGCAGCGGCAGCGAGCCGCTGACCGCCCGCAGCGATCTCAGGCTGCGCCTCCTGCTCTCCGTCCTCTTCACTCCGCTGTTCGCCCTGATGACGGCCGGTTTCGCCCTCTGGTCGGCGGCCAACGGCCCCGGCGACGTCCCGAGCCCGGCGAGCCTGCGCACCTTCGCCGTGGTCTGCGGGGTGCTCACCCTGCTGGCCGCCGTCGACCTGGCGGTGGTGGTCCGGCGGCGCCGGACGGAGCGTTAGGGGATGGAGCGTCAGGGGCCGTCCCCTCGGTGCCGCCCCCGGCCGGTCAGTAGACGTCCCGGGAGTAGCGGCCGTCGGCGGCCAGCTGCTTGAGGTGGCGTTCGGCCTCCGCCCCGGTGAGGCCGCCGTGGGTGACGGCGATCTCCTGGAGGGTGCGGTCGACGTCCTTGGCCATCCGGGTGGCGTCACCGCAGACGTAGAGGTGGGCGCCGTCCTGGAGCCAGCGCCAGAGCTGGGCGCCGTGCTCGCGCATCCGGTCCTGCACGTAGACCTTGGCGCGCTGGTCGCGGGAGAAGGCCAGGTCGAGGCGGGAGAGGGTGCCGGAGCGGTAGAGGTCGTCGAGCTCGTCGCGGTAGTAGAAGTCGGTGTCCCGGCGCTGCTCGCCGAAGAACAGCCAGTTGCGGCCCAGGTGCCCGAGGGCGCGGCGCTGCTCCAGGAAGCCGAGGAAGGGGGCGATGCCGGTGCCGGGGCCGATCATCACGGTGTGGGTGGCGGACTCGGTGGGCGGGCGGAAGTGCGGGGCGCGCTGGACGAAGACCGGCACGGACAGGCCCGCACCGGCACCGGCCGCCGGGTCGGCGTCGGCCAGGAAGGTGGAGGCCACCCCCTTGCGGGGGCGGCCGGTCGGGCCCTCGTAGCGGAGCACCGAGACGGTGACGCTGACCAGCTGCGGGTCGGTGAGCGGGCTGGACGAGATGGAGTAGAGCCGGGGCTGGAGGCGGCGGAGGGTGTCGGTCCACTCCTGGGCGGTCAGCTTGAGCGGGTGCTCGGCCAGCAGGTCGGCCGCCTGGCGTCCCCAACTCCAGCGCGCCAGACCGTCCTTGTTGTCGGGGCGGAGCAGCGCGCGCAGCTCCCGGTCCCTGGTCCGCTCGGCGGCCAGCCGGAGCAGGTCGGGGGTCAGTCGGGTGATGTCCAGGTGACGGCTCAGCGCCTCGGCGAAGCCGAGCTCGCCGAGGCCGTCCAGGGTGACGGCGGCCTCGGGGTGGTGGCCGGTGAGGGTGAGCCACTCCTCCACCAGGGACGGGCAGTTGACCGGGCGGACACCGAGTGCGTCGCCGGCCTCGTAGGCGGGGCCGTCCTCGCCGAGGTCGAAGGTGAAGCGGCGCACCTCCTTGGCGGCGCCGGGCAGGCTGAGCAGCCGGTTGCCGACCAGCCGGGCCGGGTGCTCGCGGCGCTTGGCGGTGCTCGGCGCGGCGGCCTTGGCGCTGCCCAGCGCCTCCACCGCGCGGGCCGACCAGTCGGTGGCCCGCTGCTCCTGGCCGGGCTCGCAGTCGGTGCGGGGCAGCAGCCGCTCGGCGCCCAGCTCGGCCAGCCGCTCGTCCAGCCGGCGGCCGTGGGCGCAGAAGTCGGCGTAGCTGGAGTCGCCGAAGGCCAGCACGGCGTACCGGGTGCCGGCCAGCCGGGGCGCGTCCTCGGCGCTGAGCCACTGCCAGAAGGCCGCTCCGTTGTCCGGCGCGTCCCCGTCGCCGAAGGTGCTGCTGACCACCAACAGGTCGGCGCCTCCAGCGAGTTCGGCGGGCGTGCAGTCGGCCATGGCGAGCACCCGGGCGGACCGCCCGGCGGCGGCGAGCCGGGCCCCGAGAGCGGCGGCGGCCTCCTCGGCCGTCCCGGTCTGGGAGGCCCAGAGCACCAGCACCTGCCCGCCCTCGCCCGCTGCGGGGACGGTCCGGGAGTACATCCCGGCCAGCAGCCCGTCCACCCAGCGGGCGGTGGCGGCGGCCAGCGGCGCCTGCGCGGGCAGCACCGGCACGCCGTGGCCGGGCGGGGCGGCGGTGATCCCGGCCAAGTAGCCGGACAGGTAGCTGCGCTCCTCCTCGGTCAGGGCCGGCGGGGCCAGCTCTCCCAGGCCGAGGGCAGTGGCCAACAGCGGTACGGTGAGCGGAAGTTCGGCGGGAAGCTCGACGGCGGCGAGGGCCGTCGGGCCGGGAGCGGCAGCCGGGGCCGGGCTGACGGCCGCCGCGACCCTGGTCAGCCGGACCGCGCAGGCCTTGAACTCGGGCTGGAAGGAGACCGGGTCGACGGCGTCGTTGGTCACGGCGTTGACGCTCAGGTACTCGCCGTACAGATCGTTCCAGTGGAACGGGGCGAAGCAACTCCCGGGCAGCACGCGGTCGGTGACCCGGGCGGGCAGTACTGCCCGGCCCCGCCGGGAGGCGATCTCCACCTGATCGCCCTCCGCGATCCCCAGCTCCGCCGCGTCCTCGGGGTGCAGCTCGGCGAACGGGCCCGGGTCCAGCCGGTTGAGCTTGGCCACCTTGCCGGTCTTGGTGAGGGTGTGCCACTGGTGCTGCACCCGGCCGGTGGTGAGGGTGAACGGGTGCTCGGCGTCCGGGAGTTCCGCGGGCGGCAGGTGCGGCCGGGCGAAGAACCGGGCCCGACCGGTGGGGGTCGGGAAGGCCAGTGCGGGGCGGCTGCCGTCCGGGTGCTCCAGCAGGGCCTGGCTGACGCCGTCGTTGCGGTAGCGGATCGGGTTGCGGTCCGGCCCGCCGGGCGCGGCCGGCCACTGCACCGGGCCGCCGCGCAGCCGCGCGTGGTCCACCCCGCGCAGGTCCCAGCCGGTGGCCGGGTTCCAGAAGCGGGTGAGCTCCTCGAAGACCTCGGCCGCGCTCGCGTACGTGAAGCCCTCGGCGTAGCCCATGGCGCAGGCCACCCGGGCGATCAACTGCCAGTCGGGGAGTGCCTCCCCGGGCGCGTCCAGCACACCGGGCACCAGGGTCAGGCAGCGCTCGGAGTTCACCTGCACGCCGTCCGACTCGGCCCACAGGGTGGCGGGCAGGGTGAGGTCGGCGTACGCGTTGGTCTCGGTCTCGGCGAACACGTCCTGGGTGATCACCAGGTCGGCCGCCTCCAGGCCCCGGATCACGGTGGCCCGGTTCGCCACCGAGGCGACCGGGTTGGTGCAGATGATCCAGCAC
Organism: Kitasatospora sp. NPDC096147; assembly: GCF_044763225.1. Lineage (NCBI taxonomy): Bacteria > Bacillati > Actinomycetota > Actinomycetes > Kitasatosporales > Streptomycetaceae > Kitasatospora > Kitasatospora sp. NPDC096147. Next base: position 84,252 of record NZ_JBIWFX010000024.1, read on the forward strand.
GCCTTGACGGCGCCGTCCGCCATCCGTTCGAACAGCTCCACCGTGCCCTTGCCGACCTCGGTGCGCAGGCTGCCCTCGGGGATCCCCCAGACCCGCTCGGTGAACGCGCGCTCCTCGGGGACCAGCACGGAGCGCTGGCCGGGCAGGCCGGGCCCCATGTAGCCCATCTCCCGGCCGCCCATCGCGTTCGGCTGCCCGGTGAGCGAGAACGGGCCGCTGCCCGGACGGCAGATCGCGCCGGTGGCCAGGTGCAGGTTGACCAGGGCGTTGGTGTTCCAGGTGCCGTGGGTGGACTGGTTGAGGCCCATGGTCCAGCAGCTGGTCCAGTCGGCCGCCGCGCCGATCCACTCGGCGGCGGTGCGCAGCTCGACCTCCGGTATCCCGGTGAGCGCGGAGACGGCGGCCGGGGTGTAGTCGGCCAGGAACTCCGGCAGTGCCTCCCAGCCCTCGGTGTGCTCGGCGATGAAGGCGGGGTCGGTGGCGCCGTTCTCGACCAGCAGGTGGAGCAGCCCGTTCAGCAGGGCCAGGTCGGTGCCGGGGCGGACCTGGAGGAAGAGGCCGGCCTTCTCGGCGGTCGGGGTGCGACGCGGGTCCACCACGATCAGCTTCGCCCCGGCCTTGACCCGCTCCATCATCCGCAGGAACAGGATCGGGTGACAGTCCGCCATGTTGGACCCGATCACCAGGAACAGGTCGGCCCGGTCCAGGTCCTCGTACGAGCCGGGTGGGCCGTCGGCTCCCAGCGAGAGCTTGTAGCCGCTGCCGGCACTGGCCATGCAGAGCCGGGAGTTGGACTCGATGTTGTTGGTCCGCCAGTAGCCCTTGGCCAGCTTGTTGGCCAGGTACTGGGCCTCGATCGACATCTGGCCGGAGACGTAGAGCGAGAGCGCGTCCGGCCCGTGCTCGTCCAGCACCGCCCGCAGCCGCCGCGCCGCCTCGGCGATCGCGGCGTCCACCGCCAGCTCGGCGGGCGGCGCGCCGCGCTCGGCCCGGGCCAGCGCGGTGCCCAGCCGCCCCGGGGCGGCGAACAGTTCGGCGTGGGTGGCGCCCTTGGTGCAGAGCCGTCCGGCGTTGGCCGGGTGCTCCTTGTCCCCGGTGGCCTTGGCGGCGGTGGTCCGCCCGTCCGGGCCGGTGGTCAGGTCGAGCACGATGCCGCAGCCGACGCCGCAGTACGAGCAGGCGGTCCGTACCTGGTTCACGCTGCGACCCTTCCTCCGACGGCTCCTGACCGATCACCGTAGGCAGGCCCTGTTGCGGGCAGATCACGGGGGTCGTCGCCGACGGGTTACGCGCCGCGCACCCGGGTTCTCCCCGGCTGTGAGCAGCACCGACTGACCAACCGCCCCTCCGGGTGCTCCCGGTTCCGCGTCCCGCTGGTGCCGGTCGGCGAGCCGCTGCCGATCGGCACCGGCGGGACGGCGGCCGACTCGGTCGAGCGCGTCCTGGTGGTGGACCCGGAATGCGCCTCCCAGGAGGGGCTGCTGCACCGCCTGCGCCGGGAGCACGGCCTCGACCCGGCCGTCCTGGAGACCGGCTCCACCCGGGGCTCGCTGAGCATGGCGCAGGCCGGACTCGGCGTCGCGATGGTCCCCGAGAGCGCCGTCAGCGGAGGCGGCCTGGCCGATGAGGGCCTCTCGGTGCTGCCCTGGCTGCCCCGGGCCGAGACCTACGCGCAGGCACTGTGGGCCGACGGCACCGGGCTGTCGCCCGCCGTCGCAGCCTTCTTCGACCTCATCCGGCAGGCCCCGGGCACCGCCGCCCGGCAGGCCGTCCGGGTCTGACAACCCGGCCGTCCGGGTCCGACCGAGGGGTGTCCGGGTCCGACCGACGGGCCGCCTAGGCCTGGCCGTCGGGCCGTCCGGAGGGCCGCCCGGGCCTGGCCGTCGGGCTCGGTCCCGGTCTGACCGGCAGCCCGGCCGGAGGGGCCGGCCGGCTCCTCCGGCACACCTGACGGACACCCGGCCGCCCGTCGCGCGGCGTCCGGGATCTTGCTGCTAACGAACTATCATCCCTCCATGCCTGCTGCCGAGTTGATCCGCATCGTGTCCCGCTCCTCCCCGATGGCACTCGCCCAGGTCGAACGGGTCCGGGCCGAACTGGCCACCCTGCACCCCGGCCTGCGCACCGAGGTGGTGCCCGTCACCACCTCGGGCGACCGCTGGATGGGTGACCTCGCCAAGCTCGGCGGCAAGGGCGCCTTCACCAAGGAGGTCGACGCCGCACTGCTGGCCGGCGAGGCCGACCTCGCCGTGCACTGCCTGAAGGACGTCCCGGCCGACCGCCCGCTCCCGGCCGGGACGGTCTTCGCGGCCTACCTGCGCCGCGACGACATCCGCGACGCGGTGGTCCAGCCGGCCGGCCTGACGCTGGACCAGCTCCCGCCCGGCGCCCGGATCGGCACCTCCTCCGTCCGCCGGGTGGCCCAGCTCGCCGCCACCCACCCGCACCTGGAGTGCCTGCCGATCCGCGGCAACGCCAACAGCCGGCTCGCCAAGCTGGAGGCCGGCGAGTACGACGCCCTGCTGCTCGCCGTCTCCGGCCTGGAGCGGATCGGCGAGACCGGCCGGATCACCGAGGTGCTGACGGTCGAGGCGATGTGTCCGCCGATCGGGGCCGGGGTGCTGGCCCTCCAGTGCCGCGAGGACGACCACCGGACCATCGAGACCGTGGCCGGCCTCGCCGACCACGCCACCTGGCGGGAGGCCACCGCCGAGCGGATGTTCCTGCACGTCCTCCAGGGCCACTGCAACTCGCCCATCGCCGGCTACGCCAAGGCCGAGCCGGACGGCCGCCTCTCGCTGCGCGGCCGGGTGTTCTCCCCCGACGGCAAGCAGATCCTGGACGCCCACGAGTGGGCCGGCTCCCTCACCCCGGAGGACCTCGGCACCGCCACCGCCCTGGCCCTCAAGCGGCAGGGCGCCTCCGACCTGATCGCCGCCATCCCGCACTGACACCCGCCGGGACCGGGGCACGACCAGCGGCCGTCCGGCAACCCACCCCCTGACGACCGGTCAGGCCGGGAACGCCCCCTGGAACGCGAGCCGCTCCTCCGCCCCGTCCCCGAGCGCTGTGAGCAGCTCGTCCAGGGCCAGGTACTCCTCCCACCGCTCCCGGCCGCTCGCCACCACCAGCCGCTCCAGCAGCAGGTCTTCGAGCTCCGGCAGCCGCTTGTTCTTCCACACCTTGTCGGCCGTGCTCACCAGCAGCTCCTCCAGCGAGGTCCCGGGCAGCGTCCAACTCGCGTGGGTGGCCGCGAACCGGGCCAGGTCCGGGGCCGTGCCGTGTGCCAGCAGCAGCTCCCGCCCGGCCTCCTCGTGCAGCGAGCCCGGCCCGGAGAGCTCGGCCGGGTGCCGGATCTTCCCGATGTCGTGGGTGGCGGCCCCGAACAGCACGGCCTCCCGGTCGACGGCCAGCCCCGGGTGCCACCGCTCCAGCCACTCCACCAACCGGTGGGCCACGTCGTGCACCGCCCGCAGGTGCGCGGCCAGCCGGGGCGGGGCGTCCAGCTCCAGCAGCAGCGCGGCCACCTCAGCGGGCAGCGGGCGCAGCGGCGGTTCACCGGAAGCGGTCAGGGCACGCGAGAGCAGCGGGGAGGCCATCCGCCTGACCCTACCGGCCCGGCAGGCCGGACCTGACGGAGTGTCCGCCGTCCCCCGCCCGCGTCAGCACCGGTCCATCGCATCCAGGTCGGCGCTCGCCAATGAGCCGATCGGCGGTTGCCCCGCCCACTCCGCCGCCGTCCGGATCGGTACGCCGCCGTTCCCGATCAGCGCGATCCCGCCCTCCCGGAAGAACTGCCCGCCCCGCTCGAAGAACAGCAGCAGCGGCTCGAACGGGTCCTCGGCCACGCCGACCGCCCGCCACCGGCCCAACTCCGCCCAGCGGGCGGCGTTCCGGCACAGCCGGGCGACCAGCGGGCCGAGCGCACGGTCCTCCGTCAGCTCCGCCAGCCGGGCCTCGTGCGCCGCGTCCAACCGTACCGCCGGGTCCAGGTGCTGCACCGGGTCGACCGCCGGCCACGGCCTCCCGACCCCGTTGGCGACCGCCCAACTCCCCATCCGCCGCAGGTACTCGGCGAAAAGTCCGGCCCTCGAACCCTCGTGCCGCACCCGCAGGTCCTCGTCGTGCCACCGGACCGCCGCCAGTCGGTCCAGCAGCCTGGTCACCGGATCGGGCGCCGCCCAGTCCGCCGGTCTACGCCGGGGGATCATCACCGTCCACAGGTCGATCCAGTGGCCTTCGGTGGCGAGCCCGCCACCCAGCTCGAAGCAGCGGACCAGCGGCTCGTACGGATCCTCCAACGGCGGCCTCGGCACGGCCGACAGCTCCGTCATCGCGGCCCACCGGACGGCGGCCCGGCTCACCGCGCACGCACTCGGCAACCCCACGGTGTCGGACAGGTACTCCTCGAACGGCACCCGCACCTCCTCCGGGACCTCCACCGTCGGATCGACCAACTCCACCAGGTCCAGGAACGGCCAGTCCCCCACCGCCACCCCGGACCACTCCACCCAGAGCGCCGCCCGCCGCAGGTACTCCTTCACCAGCACCGCGCGGGTCTCCGCCTCGGCCACCGCCCGCCGCTGGTCCCGCCAGTCCACCGCCCGCAGCCGCGCCGCCATCGCCGCAGCCGCCACCGAGGCCGGCCGGCCCGCCATCGGCCGCTTCGGCGGGATCACCTGCACCCGCCCGCCGCGTGCCGCGATCCACCGCTCCAACTCCGCACCGCCCAGCTCCACTTGGCCGTCCTCCCGCACCAGGGTCACCGGCCCGAAGACCGTCCCCGTGAGCCCGTCGAGCACGGTCGCCCCGTCCACCAGCACCTTGAACGAGTTCTCGTGGAGCACCGCCCCCGAGAGGTCCGCACCCCGCAGGTCCGTCTCCAGCAGCCCCGCCCCCAGGATCAGCGCCCCTCGGAAGCTCGCCCCCGACGCGTCCACCGCGTACAGCGAAGCCGCCGTCAACTCCGCCCCGTCCAGCCGCGCCCCGCGCAGCACCGCCTCGTCCAACTCGGCCTTCACCAGGCAGGCCCCCGTCAGATCGGCCCCGGAGAAGTCCTCCCCCTCCAGATACGCCCGGTAGAAGTCCGCCCCACGCAGATCCGCGCCCCGGTAGCCGTTCCCTTCAACCAACGTGATCCCGCCAACTCCTCGCCTGCACCAGGGCGGCGGCGAGACTGCTCGTCCCGTACCCCGCGCCGCCCACCCTCCCGCTCTCCCCATCGCCATCACCACGTCATCGGCATCCACGAGCGTGGCGGCGAAGCCGGTTCAGGTCGTCTCGTACTCGCCGATCCAACTATGGTCCAGCAGGTTCTCCGGCAGGTAGTCCGACTCCACCTCGACCTGCATGCCGCTGTCGAAAGCCATGCACGCCACCGCCAAGGGTGCCAACGCGAAGAATCCCGTCGAGGTGATCGACCGCTCCCTGTCCGAGGTCCAGTACTCCTTGTGCAACTCCAGCGCCTGGACGAGCGAGGAGTTGAACGCTGCCTGATCACCCTTCAGGAACTGGTAGAACATCTCCATCGGCGGATACACCACCCGCAACAGGTAGTCCTTCGACGCGATCCGCGCCACCTCCGGATCAGAACCCTCGATGGCAGCCGCCAACTTCTCCGCCTGCAACGGCTCCCGCTTCCAGTACGCCTGCAGCGCCTCCACCCACGCGTAGACGTACTCGTCGTACACCGCGCCGGATTCACGGAGCACCTCAACCGGCAATGCTGCCAACGCATCCAGCCGTTCGGTCTCGCGGCAGACGACGCACAGCCAGAACGCCGTCAGCCAGTTCCCGGCATGCGCTTCCCGCTTCGAGTTACCCGCCGGAACCCGCCGCACCTCACCGGCAATCCGACACTCCGCCTCCCCTTCGGCCATGCCCGCCGCCACGAACAACGCGGAAGACGCCTGCATCGCCGTCAGGACCGCCTCCCACGACTCGATACGCCCCGCCTTCGGGTCCAGCAGCAAACGCCCCTCGGTGATGGTCACTGCCGTATCCATCAACTCGATCAGGCCAAGCCGCCGGCTCCCGAAGTCCTCGAGATCCGCGACCAGATCCTCGCCCAGCCCCTCAAGGGCGTTCGGAGCGTGCTCGGTCGGAATCTCATGACGTGCCACAACCACTATCCACTCACCCCTCAGATCGGCTGTCGTCCTCGACGCCGAACCCATCGACTTCCCAACGGAGCGAACCCCTCCGCCCGACCAGCCCTGCACGATCAGGTCGGGAACTCCCCGATCCAAGACCGCTCCAGCAAGTGCTTGGGCAGGTAGTCCGACTCGACCCCGACCGACATTCCCACGTCCTTGGCGAGGCAGGCCACCCCGAGCAGTGCCAGAGCCACCAGCCCGTCCGAGTCCTCGAGTCGCTCCTCATCCGCCGACCAGTACTGCCGATACAGGACCAGTCCCTGCAACAGCGCCTCGTCGAACTTCTCCTGATCACGCTGCAAGACGTAGGAGAACGCCTGCAGAGGTGGATAGAGCACTCGGAGCATCAACTCCTCGCCGGCTACCGGGGCGTTCGCTGGGTCAGAACCCTGCACAGCCTCGGCCAGTCGATCTGTCAGCTCAGCATCGCCGTTCCAGAACGCCTGCAGCGCCTGCACCCAGGGATAGACGTACTCGTCGAATTCCGCGCCCGACTGCCGCAGCAGTTCAACCGACACGCTGCTCAGCATCGACAGCCGCTCGGCCTCCCGGCAGACCACGCACAGCCAGAACGCCGAGAGCCACCGACCCGCGTTCGTGTAGTACTGCGGACCGATCGCCGGGATCGACCACTCCCGATCCGCGATCCTGCACTGCGCCGTTCCCCCGGGCTCCGCAGTCGCCGACGCGAACACCGCAGAGCTGACCTGCATGGCGACGACCCACGCTTCCCAGCTCTCCAACCGAGCAGCAGACGGGTCGATGAGAGAACGAGTGCACGCCGCCGACATGACCGGATCGATGAGCAGACTCAGGGCCTTGGGTTTCGCCTCCACGTACGCGAGCAGCTCCGGGATGTGGCTCTCCCACGCCTCCACCCGAGCCGGCACGTCCGTCTCCGCAACCTCATGACGGACCGCCTTCTGAACCACTGCCCGCTTCCCCTCTGTCAGTTGGGAATCGAAGTAATGCATCTCATGACCGTCGAGCTTCTCACTGCCACCCTTCCCGGTGCCCCTGGGACGCACCAGGACGTAGTCCACTCACCGAGAATCCATGCCTGCCCTCAGCTTCTTGGCAAGACCGCTCTCGGGTTCACCACGACCTTCCATGTGCTTGAGGATCGTCTCGAAATACGCAGGGTGACCCTGCTTCGCACTCGGCATCCACGAGCGTGGCGGCGAAGCCGGTTCAGGTCGTCTCGTACTCGCCGATCCAACTACGGTCCAGCAGGTTCTCCGGCAGGTAGTCCGACTCCACCTCGATCCGCATCCCGCTGTCGAACGCCATACAGGCCACCGCCAAGGGTGCCAACGCGAAGAATCCCGTCGAGGTGATCGACCGCTCCCTGTCCGAGGTCCAGTACTCCTTGTGCAACTCCAGCGCCTGGACGAGCGAGGAGTTGAACGCTGCCTGATCCCCCTTCAGGAACTGGTAGAACATCTCCATCGGCGGATACACCACCCGCAACAGGTAGTCCTTCGACGCGATCCGCGCCACCTCCGGATCAGAACCCTCAATGGCAGCCGCCAACTTCTCCGCCTGCAGCGGCTCCCGCTTCCAGTACGCCTGCAACGCCTCCACCCACGCGTAGACGTACTCGTCGTACACCGCGCCGGATTCACGGAGCACCTCAACCGGCAATGCTGCCAACGCATCCAGCCGTTCGGTCTCGCGGCAGACGACGCACAGCCAGAACGCCGTCAACCAGTTCCCAGCATGCGCTTCCCGGAGAGAATCGCCGGCCGGAATCGTTCGCACCCGGCCGGCGATCCGGCATTCCACCTGTCCCTCGGAGATCCCGGCCGACGCGAACACCGCCACCGACGCCTGCATGGCCGTCAGGAACGCGTCCCATGTCTCAAGGCTCGCCGCCTTCGGGTCGCTGGACGTTCGCATCTCCGCGATGGTCACCGCCGTATCCATGACCTGGTACGCACTCAGCGGCCGCGTGCCCAAGGTCGTGAGCCAGGTGGCAAGGTACTTGTCCATCTTCTGGAGAACGGACTCGGTGTTCCTGCCGGTGATCTCATGCCGTGCAACGACCACAGTCAACTGACCCAGCCCCTCTAGATCGGATTTCCCTTGGCGTCAAGGTTGTACAGATTGAATTGCTCCATGCTATAGCCCGCGTACTCGTCCCTGAGCTTGGCTCCTCCGGAGCCCTGGCCGTCAACTTCCGCGGACCCGCCGGTACTCGACTCCGGAATGCGGTTCACCTTCGCCTTGACCACGACATAGACGACCTTCTGATCGGCCTTGGCAACCGCCAGCTCCATGGCGAGGTCCAGCTCCGCGCCATCGTCCTCAGCCGCGGTTCCCCGCTTGATCATCTGCGAGACGATCGCGTCGAAATAGGCCGGGTGCCCCTGCTCGACCTGGCGCCCGGCCAGGTCCTTCCGGCTGCCGAGGTCGGCCGACGGTGCCTTGGCCTCCACCACCAGCATCCGTCCGTCCGGCAGGTCGTAGATCTGATCGAAGCGGTTGTTCCCGGTCTCCTCGTTGTCCCGGCGTTTGGCGCCGGGGAAGTGGTCCTGGACCGCGTGGAGTTGGGCGGCCTGCTCACCGAGCTTCTCGCTCGCGTCGCGCACCTCGGTGTGCGAGGCCGCGTAGTCCTCCTGCGCGTCGGCCAGCGCCTGCTTCGTCGCGGGGGTGGAGTTGGCGTCGTCCGCCGCCTTCGCCGCATCGAGCACTGCCCTGTTCGCCTGGTCCGCCGTGATCGCGTTGCGACGCTTCTGGACCGAGTCGTCGAAGACCTTCTCCAGCTCCTTCGGCAACGTGTCGGCCTTGCCGTCCTTGCGGTCGGTGGTCATGGACGGAAGCGGTGTCGACTCGTTCGCCGTCCACGTGCCCGGGTTGTCCGGGTCGTCCCGCATGATCGCCAACGGCTCGCCGGTCTCGTCATCCACGCCCTTGGCATCCCAGCGGTGACCGTCGCCCGGGCGGTAGTGGCGGTTGAACCAGTCCCTGTTGGGGTCGTTGGCCTTCCGGGCCTGCTCCTCCACGACCCGTTTGCGGGCTTCGACGGCATCCGTGTCCGGGCTCGTACCTGCCGCCTCCTCCGGGGCGCGGCGGTCGGTGTCGTGCGGGTCGGTGGTGTCGTCACGGTGGGGGGTGGTGGGGGCGCGGTCGGGGTCGAGGGGGATGGCGAAGACGCCGTTGTCGCCGTTGTGGAGGGGGCGGTTGCTGCGTTGGCCGGTCTGGCCGTCGATGTAAGTGATCTTGCCGTTGTGGTTGACGGCGTTCCAGGCGTGGGAGCGGCCGTCCTTGTCGGTGGTGATGATGACGGCCTGGGAGCCGTGGCCGCTGTTGCGGAGGGTGTTCTCCAGGCGGCGGTAGGCGTCGGGGCCGTTGCCCATGTCGTTGAAGCGGGTGCCGAGGGCGTTCTCGATGCGGTCGCGGCCGTTGCGCTCGCCCCGGTCGGAGGGGTGGCCGTCGGCGTCGAGGTCCGGGGTGCGGGAGGCCGCCGGGGTGGGGTGGCCGGAGTAGGTGTCGACCATGGCGAGGGCGACGTCGACGCAGTTGTTGTTGCGCCCCGGGGCGTTGGGGTCGGCGCCGTTCACGGCGGCCGGCCAGTCGCCGTCCTCGGGGTCGGGGTGCCGGACGGGGGTGCCGTCGGGGTGGCGCGGGATCTCGTCCTGGAGGTGACGGTGGTCGGCGTCCGAGGGGTCGTCGAGTCCACCGGGGCTGCCCTGGGGGCGGTCCGCGGTCGCGGGACGGTAGGGCTCCTTCGGGGTCTGGCCATCGGGGTCCAGGCGGTGGCCGATGTCCGGGCGCGGATTGTCGCCTTCGTGTGAACGGGCACTGTCCGGGCGCGAGTTGTCGCCATTGGGGTCCAGGCGGTTCCCGATGTCCGGACGCGGAGTGCTGTCCGGCTTCGGGGTGGCGTTCTGACCGTTGGGGTCCAGGCGGTGGCCCAGGTCCGGACGAGGAGTGCTGTCCGGCTTGGGCGTGACGTTCTGACCGTTGGGGTCGAGGCGGCGGCCCAGGTCCGGACGCGGGGTCACGTCCGGTTTCGGGGCGGTGTGCTGGTCGTTGGGGTCCAGGCGGTTGCCGAGGTCAGGGCGCGGGGTGGCGTCCGGCTTCGGGGGCGTGACGTTCTGGCCGTCCGGGTTGAGGCGGTTACCGATGTCCGGACGGGGGTTGGCGAAGGCAGTGCGGGGGTCGGGCCGGTTGGGCACTGGGCCCCGGTCGGCGGCCGGACGCGGCCCGAAGGTGGGTCCGTCGGCGGCGGGGCGGCGCTGCGAGGGCACCGGGCCGGTCGGCGCGTGTGGTGCGGACGGAGCCTGCGGGCGGCTGCCCGGCGGCGTGCTCGTCGGGTTCGCGGCCGAGGGCGCCCCCGCGTACGGGACACCGCCGGGCGTGCCGGGCGTGGGGTCGGGGGTGGATATCGGGCCGAGGGTGGGCCGGTGCTCCGGCGCCGGGGCCGTGGCGGTGGCGCCCAGGCCGGCGGTGTTGAGGCGCGGGGTGCCCGCCGGGGTCGTGTGGGACGGGTCCGAGGGGGAGGTGGGGTTGCCGGGGGTCGGATCGTTGGCGAACGCGGTCCTCGGGTCCACCCGGGTCGGTGCGGGCGACGCACTGTCAGGAGAGGGCGTGTGCGCGGGCGCCGGGGCGGAGGGGGAAGTGCGCGGGTCCGTCGTGGCGGCACCCGCCGGCTCGGCCGGCGCCGAGCGCTCCGGCTGCGACGCCTGCTGCGGGGAGGGTGTGGTGGAGTCGGGCCGCGCGGACACCGGCTCCGGCGACGGCTGTTGGGGCGAGGGCGTGGTCGGGTCCGGCCGAGTGGGGGCGGGCTCGGGCGACGGGTGCTGCGGGGATGGTGCGGTCGAGTCGGGCCGGGTGGACACCGGCTCCGGAGTGGGCTCGTGACGCGGCGCCGGAATGTCCGCCGGGCGACCGGCCTCCGGCGCGGGCGCAGGCTGTGGTGCGGGCCCCTGCTCCGAGGGACGCACCGGCCCGTAGGTCGGCGTGGCACTCTCCTGCGCGGGCCGTGGCGCCGCTGACTCGGGCTCAGGGGTACGCGACGGGCCGTCGTCGGCGGCCGGTCGCGTGCTGCCGGTGTCACCATCCGGCGACCGGGACGGACCCTCGCTCGCCGTCGGCCGCGTCGAGCCCGGGTCCTGGTCGGGCGTGCGCGACGGGCCGTCGTCGGCGGCCGGCCGCGTGCTGCCGGTGTCACCATCCGGCGACCGGGACGGACCTTCACTCGCCGTCGGCCGCGTCGAGCCCGGGTCCTGGTCGGGCGTGCGCGGGGTGCCGGTGTTGTCTGGAGCCGAACGGCTGTCCGGGGCAGGGGCGTTGGTCCGCCCGCCAGTGCCGCCGTCGTCGTTGCGCGCGGGCGGCGTACTGCTGTTCTCCGGCGTCACCGGCGTCCGCGACGGGCCGTCCGACGCCGCCTCCGGGCCCACCCGCGTACCGAACGGGTCCAACGCCGCCGACCGCGACCCGTCGGGCTGCGACGACGCAGCCGTCGGCTGCGGACGGCTCGACGACGGGGCATCACCCGTCGGGGCACCGTCCGGAGCGGTACTGGTCGGACGGCTCGACGTACCGCTGTCCCCCGGAGCACTGCTCGACGGGTTCGAGGACGACGGCGAGCCGGTCTGCGAAGGACCGGGGCTCGACGACGAGGAGGCGGACGGGCTCGGCGAACCGGTCTGCGAAGGACCGGAGTTGGACGGCGAGGACGTCGAACCCGAGTCCCCTCCCCGATCGCCACCACCCTCACCACCACCACCCGAGTCGCCACCACGCCCCGCCGCATGGTCCAACCCACCCCGCGCGTGCGAACCCGCCTTCGACCCTAGACCGTCCCGCAACGACTCCGTGAACGTCTGCCCCGAGTTCTTGACCGCCTCCTTGAACTCCTCCGCCCCCGTCTTCGCCGTCCGCCCCAGGTC
>NZ_JBIWFX010000025.1:0-16898 GCF_044763225.1 Kitasatospora sp. NPDC096147
CCGCTGGTGGCCACCGTCCCGCTCCAGGTCTTCGCCTGCGAGCTGGCCACCGCCAAGGGCCACGAGGTCGACCAACCCCGCAACCTCGCCAAGTCCGTCACGGTCGAGTAGGGAGCAGCTCCGATGCGCAGCGGACGTCCCCGCCTCGCCCTCGCGGTGGCCTGCCTCGGCCTGCTGCTCTCCTGCACCTCCGCCCCGGGGTCGCCGCCCGCCACTCCCCCGGGCCGGGCGCTGCCGGACACCCTCTACGGCGTCACCCTGGACGACGTGTCCCGGCTGTCCCAACTGACCGCCTCGCTCCGGGACCTGCCGCAGCGTCCGACCGCCCGGATCGTCTTCGACCCGGGCACCGGCCCGGCCGACTACGCCGAGGCGGTGGCCGCCCTGCACCCCGTCGCCCACCTGATGGGCCTGCCGGTGGACTCCTCCGCGATGGCCGCCACCTCCCTGACGGAGCATCACGACCGCACCGCCGCCCTGCTGGCCGCCTTCGGCGGGCAGGTCGACCTCTGGGAGGTCGGCAACGAGGTCAACGGCGGATGGCTCGGCCCGGCCGGTCAGGTCGCCGCCAAGGTGACCGACGCCTACCGGCAGGTGGTCGCGGCGGGCGGGCGGACCGCGCTCACGCTGTACTACAACCCCGGCTGCGCCGAGGACCCCGGGCACGAGATGCTCCCCTGGGCCCGGGCCGAGCTGCCGCCCGAGCTCCGGGACGGCCTGGACGTGCTGCTGGTCTCCTACTACGAGGACGACTGCCACGGCTACCGCCCCCCGCTCGCCGAGTGGGACGCGCTCTTCACCGAACTGGCCGGCCTCTTCCCGCACGCCCGGGTGGGCTTCGGCGAGACCGGGCTCTCCGACCGGAGCGCGCCGACCGCCGCCAAGGCCGAGCAGCTCACCCACTACTACACCCTGCCGGTCACCGCACCGCGCTACCTGGGCGGCCACTTCTGGTGGTACTACGCCGAGGACATGCTGCCGTACCCGCCGGCCAACCCCCTGTGGACGGCCCTGGCCGGAGCGATCACCAGACCGGCCGGGACCACCACGCCGACGCAAGGACCGCCACGATGAGCACCGTCACCGCCCCCGCCGGACCCGTCCCGCTGGACGACGCCTCCTTCGCCGCCATCCGGGCCGTCATCACCTCCGTCGCCCCCTACCGCCTGCTGGAGCTGGAGCGCGACCGCGACCGGGCCTTCACCCGGGCGCTCGGCACCGACAGCCTGGTGCCGGTGCACGACTTCCTCGACCGCTGGCGCACCGTCGCCGCCGTCGAGCGCGACCTCGCCACCGCCGCCCGGCTGCACCTCGCCGAGTGCTCCGCCCGCTCCGGGCAGGCTCCGGACGAACGCCGGGAGAGCGCACTGGAGATCGCCGCCGTGCTGCTCACGGTGGCCGCCGAGCTCACCGCGCCCGGGCCCGCTAGCGCTTGAGGCGGTAGATGACGGTGTCGGCGTTGACGCCGACCACCTCGTAGCGGGTGTCGAGCAGGTTCTCGATCCTGGGGATGTGCACCGGCTGGTACGGGGAGCGGCCGGAGTCGTCGACCACGATCTCGGGGAGGCCCTTGGCCAGTTCCTCGTCGAAGGTCTGCCAGGCGTCGGCCATGCTGTACTGCTCGCCGACGTCCTTGCCGTCCTTGCCGCCGCTGAAGTTGGTCAGGAAGCCGGCCGTCAGGTAGCGGGTGACGGGGCGTCGGTCGGCCAGCCAGTAGAGCTCGGGGTGCATGCCCCAGACCAGCACGGTGTCCTTGGCGGTGGTCTGCTCGGCGATGGTGCTGGCGACCTGCGAGGTGTGGTTCATCCGCTGGCCGGGCCAGAAGACCGCGAGGGCGCAGAACGCGAAGGAGGCGACCGCGCTGTAGAGCAGCACGGGCTTCCAGCGGAGCTTCGAGGTGGCCACCGCTCCGGTGCCGAGCAGCACCAGCGGCGGCATCAGCTGGAGGTAGTAGTGGCCGAAGAAGTGGAAGCCGGTGGAGACCGCGACCACCGAGGAGAGCAGCCAGACCCAGAGGTCCGAGGTCGAGCCGTACTCCTCGCCCCGGGGCGAGGGCAGCGCCCGGTGGCGGAGCCTCAGCCAGAGCCGGTGGCCGACGGGGGCCAGGAAGCCGAGGCCGGCCGCCAGCAGGATGGCCGAGTTGCCCAGCGCCCGGCCGGTCATCTGGAGCCAGGCGCCGCCGAGTGACGCGTAGTCACCGCTGCCGGTGACCACCCAGAACAGGAAGCCCTTGGGGTTGGTGAGGATCACCGCGACCAGGCTTATCGGCAGGGCGAAGCCGAAACAGATCTTGAACAGCGCGGGCTGCCAGCGCACCCCGCGCAGCCGGGCGTCCTGGAGCAGCATCCAGAGCACCGGGAGCATCACCGCCCCGCCGGTCTGCTTGGTCAGCGAGCAGAGCGCCACCGCGATCCCGGCCGCCAGCCAGCGGCGGCGCTCGGCGTACCGGAACGCGGCCACCATCGCGGGCAGCATGAAGACCTCGAAGGTGGCCGCCTGGGTGTCCTCCGGCGAGAGGCCGATCGAGACCAGCAGGTAGAGCGCGCCGGCCGCGCCGCCGGCCCGGTTGCCCCAGCGGCCCCGGGCGATCGAGGCCAGCAGGATCGCGGTGACCAGGTGGGCGACGATCGCCAGGGTGCGGAGCGGCCAGAGCGAGGCCGAGCCGAAGAGGGCGAAGCAGGCCTCGTACAGCCAGGGCAGCAGCGGCGGCTTGCGGTCCACCACGGTGTCGTAGAGCACGCCGCCGTCCGCCAGCATCCTGGCCTGGGTGGCGAGGTAGCCCTCGTCCGGGCTCCACACGGGGCGGAGGAAGGACGGGATGTGGGTGACGGTCGCCAGGACGGCGAGCACCGGCACCAGTCTGGTCCAGTAGCCCGTGCGGACGCGCTCGGGCAGCCGCGCGGTCAGGGCGGCGAAATGTCGGGCCAGGGCATCGGACACGAGGGACAACCTACCGGGCGGCTCTGCCGGGGGCGGCGCCGGTCCGGCCATTCGATGTGACGATCTGACAGAAGTGTGTCGCGTGACGCCTCGCGGCGGCGACGGATTATTTCCGGCCACGGCGCGGACGGTACGCACACGCAGCGGAAACGCGGGCGGCCACCGGGCCGGAGCTCCGCGCAGGGGCGCGAGGAACGGCGCGGGGCGGGGCGGCGGCACCTGCGACCGGCCGACGGTGGGTCGGTCGCAGGTGAGCCGCCTTCCGACTCGCGCACACGCGGCGGAGCCGCACATCAGCAGAGCCCTGCGCCCCGGGCGCCGGCCCTTCCGGGCGCCGCGCCCCGGGGCGGTGGCTCAGACCGTGGCGGTGGTGCGGGCCAGGGTCTCGGCGGCCTTGGTGGCGATCGCCGGGGCGGTGAGGCCGATCTCGGCGAGGATCTGGTCACGGGACGCGTGGTCCAGGAACTCCTGCGGGATGCCGAAGTCGCGCAGCGGGACGTCCACGTCGGCGTCCCGGAGGGCCTGGGCGATCATCGAGCCGACGCCGCCGGCCCGGCCGTTGTCCTCGACCGTGATCACCAGACGGTGCTCGGCGGCCAGGCCGGGCAGCGCCGGGTCGACCGGCTTGACCCAGCGCGGGTCGACCACGGTGGTGGCGATGCCCTGCTCGGCGAGCAGCTCGGCGGCGGCCAGGCAGGTGGTGGCCATCGCGCCGACCGAGACGATCAGCACCTCGGCGTCCTCGTCGCGGCGCAGCAGGTCCATCCCGCCGACGGTGCCGACCGCCGGGACGGCCGGGCCGACGGTGCCCTTGGAGTAGCGGACCACGGTCGGGGCGTCGTCCACCTCGACCGCCTCGCGCAGCTGGGCGCGGAGCTGGTCGGCGTCGCGCGGCGCGGCCAGCCGCAGGCCGGGCACCACCTGACAGATCGACATGTCCCACATGCCGTTGTGCGAGGCGCCGTCGGTGCCGGTGACGCCGGCCCGGTCGAGCACGAAGGTGACGCCGAGCCGGTGCAGGGCGACGTCCATCAGGACCTGGTCGAAGGCCCGGTTGAGGAAGGTCGCGTAGACCGCGAAGACCGGGTGCAGGCCGCCGGTGGCCAGGCCGGCCGCCGAGACGGCCGCGTGCTGCTCGGCGATGCCGACGTCGTAGATCCGGTCCGGGTACGCCTTGGCGAACGGGGCCAGGCCGACGGGGTGGAGCATCGCGGCGGTGATGCCGACGATGTCCTCGCGCTCGCGGCCGAGGGCCACCATCTCCTCGGCGAACACGCCGGTCCAGTCCTTGCCCGCGCTCTTGATCGGCAGGCCGGTCTCCGGGTGGATCACGCCGACCGCGTGGAAGCGGTCCTCCTCGTTGCTCTCGGCCGCGTGGTAGCCGCGGCCCTTCTCGGTGAGGCAGTGCACGATCACCGGGCCGCCGAAGCCGCGCGCCTTGGTGAGGGCGGACTCCAGCGCGTTCAGGTCGTGGCCGTCGATCGGGCCGATGTACTTGAGGCCGAGGTCCTCGAACATGCCCTGCGGGGCGATGAAGTCCTTCAGGCCCTTCTTGGCGCCGTGCAGGGTCTCGAAGACCGGGCGGCCGACCACGGGGGTGCGCTGCAGCGCCTCCTTGCCCCAGGTCAGGAAGCGCTCGTAGCCCTGGGTGGTGCGCAGGGTGGCGAGGTGGTTGGCCAGGCCGCCGATGGTCGGGGAGTACGACCGCTCGTTGTCGTTGACCACGATGACGACCGGGCGGTCCTTGGCGTCGGCGATGTTGTTCAGCGCCTCCCAGGCCATGCCGCCGGTCAGCGCGCCGTCACCGATCACCGCGACCACCGGGCGGTCGCCGTGGCCCTGGAGCTGGTTCGCCTTGGCCAGGCCGTCGGCGTAGCCGAGCACGGTGGAGGCGTGCGAGTTCTCGATCACGTCGTGCTCGGACTCGGCGCGGGACGGGTAGCCGGAGAGGCCGCCCTTCGTCCGCAGCCCGGAGAAGTCCTGCCGGCCGGTGAGCAGCTTGTGCACGTAGCTCTGGTGGCCGGTGTCGAACATGATCCGGTCGCGCGGGGAGTCGAAGACCCGGTGCAGCGCGATGGTGAGCTCCACCACACCGAGGTTCGGACCGAGGTGGCCGCCGGTCTTGGAGACCTCCTCGACCAGGAACGTCCGGATCTCCCCTGCCAGCTCGGCCAGCTGGGCGGGCGTGAGCCGGTCGAGATCGCGCGGTCCCCGAATGCGGGTCAGCAGGGCCACCCGTTCCTCCTCGTTCCGTTTTTCTCGGGCCGCGTACGGCCGGACTGCCCGAGTCTAATGTCCGCTTGGCGGACGCTTGTCAGCGCGCCTGGGGTTGACCGGTGTTGACCGACATGACGAGGCTCGGCACCCGATCGGTTCGGGTGCCGAGCCTCACATGATCGGATTTACGGTCAACCTCGACCGGATGACTTCTGGGTCCGCCGGGAGACGGAGTCCAGCACCACGGCCGCCAGCAGCACGGCGCCGGTGATCATGTACTGCACGGACTGGTTGACGTGCACCAGGTCCAGGCCGGTGATGATCGACTGGATCACCAGGATGCCGAGCAGCGCCGACCAGGTCTTGCCCCGGCCGCCGAACAGGCTGGTGCCGCCGATGACGGCCGCCGCGATCGAGTTCATCAGCACGTTGCCGCCGCCGAGCGCCTTGTCGGCCGAACCCTGCTGGCTCATGATGAACAGTCCGCCGAGGGCGGCCATGCCGGCCGAGATCATGAAGACCGAGATCCGCACCCAGGCCACGTTGATGCCGGCCCGGCGGGCCGCCTCGATGCCGCCGCCGACCGCGAAGATCTGCCGGCCGTAGGAGGTGCGGCGGAGCACGAAGTCGGTGACCACCACGATGCCGAGGAAGATCACCAGCGGCAGCGGCAGGCCCTGGCTCTGGTTGAGCATGGCGGCGGCGGCGATGCCGATCACCGCGATCAGGCCGGTGCGCAGGGCGATCTCGCTCGTCGGACGGGACGGCAGGCCGGCCACCTTGCGGCGGCGG
The DNA here is from genome assembly GCF_044763225.1 of Kitasatospora sp. NPDC096147. NCBI lineage: Bacteria > Bacillati > Actinomycetota > Actinomycetes > Kitasatosporales > Streptomycetaceae > Kitasatospora > Kitasatospora sp. NPDC096147. The sequence goes on from NZ_JBIWFX010000025.1 coordinate 5,950, forward strand.
GAGTCCAGCACCTGGCCGGCGCCGAACAGCGCGATGCCCAGGATTGCGAAGATCCAGGTGGCGGCGATGTCGCCGTCGCCGATGAAGTAGTGGTCCAGGTCGGCGATCACGCCGTCGTTGACCACGTTCGCGGTGCCCTTGTCGCCGAGCACGTACTGCTGGAGGCCGCTCCAGGCCAGCAGGCCGGCCAGCGTGACCACGAAGGCCGGGACGCCGATCTTGGCGAAGAAGAAGCCGTGCAGCGCGCCCATCGCGACGCCGGCGGCCAGCGCGATCAGGATCGCCAGGTACTCGTTGACGCCCTGCCGGGCCGACAGCACGCCGGCGATCGCGGCCGAGACGCCGGCCACCGAGCCGAGCGAGAGGTCGATCTCACCGAGCAGCAGCACGAACACGATGCCGACCGCGATCAGGCCGGGGCCCGCGATCCAGAGCGTGATGTTGGTGAGGTTGTCGGCGTTCAGGAACTTGCCGGTCAGGCCCTGGAAGATGGCCGCGATCAGGATCAGGCCGAGCACGACCGGGACGGAGCCCAGCTCGCCGCTCTTCATCTTCCGGCGGAACTCGTCCAGGTAGCCGGCGAAGCCCTGCTGACGGACCAGCAGGCGCGGGTCGACCGGCGGGGCCGGGGTGGTGGATTCGGTGGTGCTCACTTGGCGTCCTCCGCGATGCGTGCCTGACGCCGCGTCACGGCGTTCTCGGTGGCTCCGGTGATGGCGGAGATGATCTCCTCGTGGGTGGTGCCGGCGACCGGGAAGGAGCCGTTGTTGCGGCCGAGGCGGAGGACCGCCACGGTGTCCGCGACGGCCTTGACGTCCGCCATGTTGTGGCTGATCAGGATGACCCCGAGACCGCGCTCGCGGAGCCGCTCGACCAGGTCGAGCACCTGGGCGGTCTGCTCGACGCCGAGCGCGGCGGTGGGCTCGTCCAGGATGACGATCTTCGGGTCGCCGACCAGGGCACGGGCGATCGCGACCACCTGGCGCTGACCGCCGGAGAGTGCCGCGATCGGGATGCGCACGCTGGGGATGCGGATGGAGAGCGTGTCGAGCAGCTCCTTGGCCCGCTTCTCCATGGCGACCTCGTCCAGGGTGCCGAAGCGCTTGAGCTCGCGGCCGAGGAAGAGGTTGCCCACCACGTCGAGGTTGTCGCAGAGCGCGAGGTCCTGGTAGACGGTGGCGACGCCGAGGGCCTGGGCGTCCTGCGGGCGGTTGATCCGGACCTCGCGGCCGTCCCACTCGATCGAACCCTCGTCGATCGGGTGGACGCCGGCGATGGTCTTCACCAGGGTCGACTTGCCGGCGCCGTTGTCGCCCACCAGGGCGACCACCTCTCCGGCGTGGACCTCCAGGTGCACGTCGGTGAGCGCCTGGACGGCACCGAAGCGCTTGGAGACCCCGCGCAACGCCAATACGGGTGCGCCTGTCACGTGAACCATCTCCAGGGGTAGTACGAGAAACGTCGAGAAGGGGGCGCGGCGGTCGTCCTCACGCCACGCGGGGGGCCGGCGCTCCGTCAGGAGCGCCGGCCCGTACCGGACTTACTTCAGACCGGCGGTCGCGCAGGCGGCGGCGTAGTCAGCGGTGCAGATGTCGGCGACCTTGTAGAGCTGGTCGGCGATCACGGTGTCGTTGATGTTCGCCTTGGTGACGACCTTCGGGGTCAGCAGCTTGGCCGGGATGCCCTTGTCGGTCGGGCTGTCCACGGTGGACGAGGCGACGGCCTTGACGTCCTTGTTCTGGAGCAGGTTGACGGCCAGCTCGGCGGCCGAGTCGGCCAGCGGCTTGTACGCCTTGTAGATGGTGTACGCCTGGTCGCCCGAGACGATGCGCTGGATAGCGTCGATGCCGGCGTCCTGGCCGCCGACCGGGACGTTGATCCCGGCGGCCTTCAGCTGGGTGATGATCGCGGCGGCCATGCCGTCGTTGGCGGAGTAGACGGCCTGGAAGCCGTCCTTGCCCAGGGTGGTGACGGCGGTGCCGATCTTCTGGCCGGCCACGGTCGGCTTCCACTCGCCGGAGGCCTCGTAGACGATCTTCTTGACCTTGCCCTCCAGCGCCTTCTTGGCACCGGACTTGAAGTAGGCCGCGTTCGGGTCGGCCTCGTCACCGTTGATCATCACGACGTTGGCGTCGGCGGCCTTGGCGCCCAGCGCCTCGATCAGCGCCTCGCCCTGGAGCTGGCCGACCTTCTCGTTGTCGAACGAGACGTAGGCCGAGACCGGGCCGGTGGCCAGGCGGTCGTACGCCACGACCTTGACGCCCTTGGCGGCGGCGTCCTTCACCCAGGACTGGGTGGAGGTGGCGTCGAAGGCGTCCAGGATGATCACCTTCACGCCCTCGGCGATCAGGGTGTCGAACTGCTGCTTCTGCTTCGAGGCGGAGCCCTCGGCGTTGCTGTACTTGACGGTGCAGTCCCCGCAGAGCGCCTTGACCTTGGCCTCGATGAACGGCTTGTCGAAGGACTCGTAACGGGTGGAGGACGCGTTCTCCGGGAGCAGCAGGCCGATCGACTTGGTGTCGCCCGACGAGGCGCTGTCCTTCTTGTCGTCACCGGCCTTGCCACAGGCGGCCATACCGAGGGCCATCGAGACGGCGGCGGTGCCTATGACGACGCGACGCATCATTGCGTTCATGTGGGGGGTGCCTCCCTGACGGAGCCGCAACGTTGCGGCGAGGTGAGACGGAGTCAACCCCTGCCGGTCGCTTGTCGTCAATAAGTAAAACCAAGCGGTCGGCGATCCAAACCCTTTCGTTATCTTCATGAAGGCGAAGCCGAGACCAAACGGACATGTTCGGCCTCGGCTTCACCACAAACGGACGCGGGAGAGCGATTTCCGGACTGACTCCCCGTCAGGCTCCGGCGGCGGCGGTCTGCCGGATTGCGCCCGATTCGCCCATCTCGCTCATCACCAGCGCGAGCGCCCCGAGCACCTCCGCACGGCCGCCCAGGGTGCCCGGGACGACCGACAACTGACGGGCCGCCGAGGGGATCGCGTACCGCGCCACCGAGTCCCGGATCGGGGAAAGCACCAGGTCACCGGCCTCGGCCAGGTCGCCGCCGAGGATCACCCGGCGGGGGTTGAGCAGATTGCACAGGGTGGCCACACCGGTGCCGATCTGCCGGCCGGCGTCGGCGATCACCCGGCGGCAGCCGAGGTCGCCCTGCTGGGCCAGCTGCACCACCCTGGTGAGGGTCAGCTCCCCCGGGTGGTTGGCGTTCAAGAGATTGAGCAGGTACCGGGAGCCGACGAAGGTCTCCAGGCAGCCCCGGTTGCCGCAGCGGCAGACCGGGCCGGCCTCGTCCAGGGTGATGTGCCCGATCTCGCCCGCGGTGCCGCCCGGCCCCCGGTAGATCTGACCGTTGATCACCAAGCCTGAGCCCACGCCACTGGCCACCTTGATGTACGCCAGGTCGGTCAGCCCCCGGCCGGCCCCCCAGACCAGCTCGCCGAGCGCCCCCAGGTTGGCGTCGTTGTCGACGTGCACCTCCATGCCCAGGCGGTCGGCCAGCTCCCGGCCGGGCGCGATGCCGGTCCAGCCCGGCAGGATCGCGGTGGAGCCCAGCGCCCCGGTCTCCTGGTCGATCGGACCCGGCACGCCGAGGCCGACCCCGATCACCTTCTCCGGCTTGAAGCCGGCCTGCCCCAGCAGCCGGGCGACCAGCGCCTCGGCCCGGTCGAAGCCCTGCTTGGCCGAGACGTCCACGTCGATCGGCTCGCTCTCCTCGGCCAGCACCCGGTGCGCCAGGTTGCCCACCGCGACCCGCAGGTGGGTGTGGCCGAAGTCCACCCCGACCACGATGCCGGCGTCCCCGCTGAGCGAGACCGAGCGGGCCCGGCGGCCACCTGACGAGGTGTCGGCCACCACGACGGTGCCGCTCTCCTTGAGCTCCCGGACGATGTTGGACACCGTGGCCGCCGAGAGTCCGGTGGACCGGGCGATCTCCGCCTGGGTCAGCGATCCGGCCATCCGGACCGCCCGCAGCACCCGTTCGAGATTGGCCCGGTGCAGCGAGGACTGCGATCCCGGTGTGTCCAGCGACATGATTCACCCTCCTTGGGCGCGGCGGCCCGACGGCCTCCGCACCAGCCGCGCCGTTGCGGCGGAGCTCCGGATATTCACCTTCAACTTCTGAAGCCTATGCTCGGCCACCCGCCCGACACCGCGTCAAGAGCGAACCCCGCCTGAACGCGGATCGAACACGGATCGTTGTCTGGGAGCCGCCCGGACGGTGTCGGCCGGATACTCGGCGGCGGTCCGCCGAGGCGACGTGGAAGGATGGCGGCACCCATGCCTGACAAAGGAGTCCTGCGAGTGCCTGGCACCAACTTGACCCGTGAGGAGGCCCGCACCCGGGCCGCGCTCCTGCACGTGGAGTCGTACGAGATCGACGTCGACCTGAGCTCGGCGCGGGAGGGCGGCACCTTCCGCTCCTCCACCGTGGTCCGGTTCACCGCCACCACCCCGGGCGCCGACAGCTTCATCGACCTGGTGGCGCCCGGCGTCTCGGAGATCGTGCTGAACGGCCGGGCGCTGCCGCTGGAGTCGTTCGCCGACAGCCGCATCCCGCTGCCCGGCCTGGCCGCCGAGAACGAGCTCAAGGTGGTCGCCGACTGCGCCTACACCAACACCGGTGAGGGCCTGCACCGCTTCGTCGACCCGGTCGACGGCGAGACCTACCTCTACACCCAGTTCGAGGTGCCGGACGCCCGCCGGGTGTTCGCCTCCTTCGAGCAGCCCGACCTGAAGGCCGCCTTCACCTTCACGGTGACCGCGCCCACCGGCTGGGCCGTGGTCTCCAACTCGCCCACCCCGCAGCCCGAGGGCGAGGGCGACACCCGGGTCTGGCGGTTCAGCCCGACCGGCCGGATCTCCACCTACATCACCGCGCTGATCGCCGGTCCGTACGTCGGCGTCTTCGACGAGTACCGCAGCGGCGACCAGGTGGTCCCGCTCGGCGTCTACTGCCGCCCCTCGCTGCGCGAGTTCCTGGACGCCGACGCGATCTTCACCGTGACCCGGCAGGGCTTCGACTACTTCCAGGAGAAGTTCGACTGCCCGTACCCGTTCGAGAAGTACGACCAGCTCTTCGTGCCGGAGTTCAACGCCGGCGCGATGGAGAACGCGGGCGCGGTCACCTTCCGGGACCAGTACGTCTTCCGCTCGAAGGTCACCGACGCGGCCTACGAGGCCCGGGCCTCCACGATCCTGCACGAGCTGGCCCACATGTGGTTCGGCAACCTGGTCACCATGGAGTGGTGGAACGACCTCTGGCTGAACGAGTCGTTCGCCACCTACGCCGAGTCGGTCTGCCAGGCCGAGGCGGCCGGCTCCCAGTGGCCGGACTCCTGGACCACCTTCGCCAACGAGATGAAGACCTGGGCCTACCGCCAGGACCAGCTCCCCTCCACCCACCCGATCATGGCCGAGATCAACGATCTCGAGGACGTCATGGTCAACTTCGACGGCATCACCTACGCCAAGGGCGCCTCGGTGCTCAAGCAGCTGGTGGCGTACGTCGGCCAGGAGGAGTTCTTCAAGGGCGTCCAGGCCTACTTCAAGGCGCACTCCTGGGGCAACACCCGCCTCAGCGACCTGCTCGGCGCCCTGGAGCAGACCAGCGGCCGTGACCTCAAGGCCTGGTCGAAGTCCTGGCTGGAGACGGCCGGCATCAACGTGCTGCGCCCGCGGCTGGAGACCGACGCCGACGGCGTCATCACCTCCTTCTCGGTGCTCCAGGAGGCCCCGGCGCTGCCGGCCGGCGCCAAGGGCGAGGCCGTGCTCCGCCCGCACCGGATCGCCATCGGCGCCTACGAGCTGAAGGAGGGTCAGCTGGTCCGCACCGAGCGGATCGAGCTGGACGTGGACGGCGCCGAGACCGCCGTGCCGCAGCTGGTCGGCAAGCAGCGCCCGACCGTGCTGCTGCTCAACGACGACGACCTCTCCTACGCCAAGGTCCGGCTCGACGCCGACTCGTTGGCCGCCGTCACCGAGCACCTGGGCGCCTTCACCACCTCGCTCCCCCGCGCGCTCTGCTGGGCCTCCGCCTGGGACATGACCCGGGACGGCGAGCTGGCCACCCGCGACTACCTGGCGCTGGCCCTCTCCGGCCTGGCCCGGGAGAGCGACATCGGCGTCGTCCAGTCGGTGCAGCGCCAGGTCAAGCTCGCCCTGGACATGTACGCCGACCCGGCCTGGCGCGAGCAGGGCCTGCAGCGCTGGGCCGCCGCCGCCGAGGAGCAGCTGCGGGCCGCCGCCCCGGGCAGCGACCACCAGCTGGCCTGGGCCCGGGCGCTCTCCGCCGTGGCCCGGACGGAGGGTCAGCTCGACCTGCTGGCCGGGCTGCTGGCCGGTTCGGTGGAGCTGGACGGCCTGGCCGTCGACACCGAGCTGCGCTGGGTGCTGCTCAGCCGCCTGGTCGCCACCGGCCGGGCCGACGAGGCCGCGATCACCGCCGAGCTGGAGCGCGACTCCACCGCGGCCGGCCAGGAGCGCGCCGCCTCCTGCCGCGCCGCCCGCCCGACCGCCGAGGCCAAGGCCGAGGCATGGGCCTCGGTGGTGGAGCGCGACGACCTCACCAACTACGTGCAGGACGCGGTGATCGGCGGCTTCGGCCAGGCCGACCAGCGCGAGCTGCTGGCCCCGTACGCGGAGAAGTACTTCGCCGCGATCAAGGGCGTCTACGAGACCCGCAGCCACGAGATCTCGCAGCAGATCGTGGTCGGCCTCTACCCGGCCCTCCAGGTCTCCCCGTCCACCCTGGAGACCACCGACGCCTGGCTGGCCTCGGCCGAGCCCGCCCCGGCCCTGCGCCGGATGGTGGTCGAGTCCCGGGCCGCCGTCGAGCGGGCCCTCAAGGCGCAGGCCGCCGACCACGCGGCCGGCAGCCGCGCGCTCGGTCACTGACGCACGCTCACCCCGAGGGGCACCGGCCGCGATCGCGGGCGGTGCCCCTCGGGCGTTCGCTGGGGTGCGCGGTGCGCTGGGGTGCTCGGGGCGCTGCGTCAGGTCACGTCAGGTCAGAGGGTGATCCGGTCCAGCTCGGTCAGCCCCGCCGAATCCGCCGTCGGGCGGTACCGGACCAGGGAGAGGCTCCGCACCCGGACCGTGCCGTAGGCGGTGTCGCGGCGGGCCGCGACGTGGTCGGCCAGCCCGGGCTCCGGCACCAGCGGCGGCCGGAAGACCATCAGGGAGACGTGGGCGGTGTCCCGCACCCGGTCCCCGTCACCGCCGGGCCGGTCGGACGCCGGCCGCGCCCGGCGCAGCCGCTCGCGCAGCTCGGTGAGGCCGGGCCCCGCGTACCCGCAGGCGAACACCCCGCCCTCGGAGGCACCCAGCCCCCGGAAGTCGATCTCGATCTCCGGCAGCCCCGCCACCGCCTCGCGGACCAGTGCGGCGTACCGGTCGACCAGCCCGGGCGGGACCTCGTCGCGGAAGCCCTCCAGGCTGCGCACGGTGGAGTGCAGGTGCTCGGGGGCGTAGACCAGGTGCGGGGCCCGGCGGGCGGCGGCGAGCGCGGCCAGTTCGGCGCACAGGGCGTCCCGGACCTCCCCCTCGATCCGCAGCACCAGGCTGAGTCCCCAGCGGGGGTCGCCGTCGGTGGGCACCGGGTCGGGGTGGTGGGCGGCCGAGCGCAGCGCGCGGTCGGCGGCGGAGCTCAGGTCGCGGTACTTGGCGTGCAGCGGTGCGTCGATCACGGGGGACGACAGTAGTCCGGGCATGCCGGAGGCCGCCGTCGGGGGATCCCCGACGGCGGCCTCCGGTGACGGGTCGTTACTTCTTGCCCTTGCCCAGGGACGGGATCATCACCAGGCCGGCGATGATCGCGAAGGCGACCAACGGGGCGACCACGAACAGGCCGAGGGTCTCGGCCACGCTCAGGCCGGTGCCCGGGTCGTCGCCGTCGTCCCGGGTCAGCGCCAGGGCGGCGGGCGACGTCAACAGCATCATCAGCGTCGCCGTAGCGGTGACCGCGCCGACTCGCAAAGAGTTCCTCTTGTCCACGTTTCCCAAGGTACCGGCCGCTTATCGGCCACCGCTCGCCGGGGTGCGCCTTCCGAGCGCCGCCACCAGCCGGGCGGCGGCCGGGGAGGCCGTCAGCTGCTCCAGGGTGACGGGCCGTCCGCTCCGGTCGGCCACCGGGAGCCGCCAGTTCGGGTACTGGTCCCAGGTGCCGGGGAGGTTCTGCGGGCGCGGGTCCTCCACCAGGTCGGGCAGCCACACCCCGACCAGCTCGGCCGGGGTGGCCAGCAGGAAGGCGTAGAGCGCCTCCGGGGTCGGCGCGGCGCCCGCCGGGAGCAGGCCCAGGCGGGTCAGCTCGGCCTGCCAGTCGGCCAGTTCGGCGGCGGCCTCGGCCTGCTCCTCGGCCAGCGGACGGGCCAGCAGCCCCAGCCGGTGCCGCAGCTCGACGTGCTCGCCGGACAGCCGGGCCGCGGTGCTCGGCAGGTCGTGGGTGGTCAGGGTGGCCAGACAGGCGGCTCGCCAGCGCTCCGGCGGCAGGATCGCGCCGTCCGCCCGCCAGTCCCGCTCGAACCAGAGCACCGAGGTGCCCAGCACCCCACGGGCCGTCAACTCCTCCCGCACCCCCGGCTCCACCGTGCCCAGGTCCTCGCCGATCACGTAGGTGCCGGCCCGGTGCGCCTCCAGTGCCAGCACCCCGAGCATCGCCTCGGCGTCGTACCGGACGTACGCGCCCTGGGTGGGCGGCAGCCCCTCCGGCACCCACCAGAGCCGGAACAGGCCCATCACGTGGTCGATCCGCACCGCCCCCGCGTGCCGCACCACCGACCGCAGCAGCTCCGCGTACGGGGCGTACCCGGCGGCGGCCAGCGCGTCCGGACGCCAGGGCGGCAGGCCCCAGTCCTGACCGTGCGCGTTGAACGCGTCCGGCGGAGCGCCGACCGAGATGCCGGTGGCCAGCACGTCCTGCAGCACCCAGGCGTCCGCACCGTCCGGGTGCACGCCGACCGCCAGGTCGTGCACCAGGCCGACCGGCATCCCGGCCTCCTCGGCGGCCTGCTGGGCGGCGCCCAGCTGACCGTCCGTCAGCCAGGCCAGCCAGCGGTGGAACTCCACCCGCCCGGCCAGCTCCTGGGCGGCCTTGGTGACGTGCGGACTGTCGGGGTGGCGCAGGCCCTTCGGCCAGTGGTGCCAGTCGTCGCCGTGCACCTCGGCCAGCGCGCACCAGAGCGCGAACCGCTCCAGCCAGCTGCCCTCGCGGGCCGCGTACGCCCGGTAGGCCGCCTCCCGGCCGGGACTGCGGGGGACCCGGTGCAGGACTTCGAGGGCCGCCAGCTTGACGGCGCGCACCGCGTCGCGGTCCACCAGGCCGTCGTGCTCCAGCACCTCGGCGCTCAACCGCCGTCCCTGCTCGACGAATCCGGCGAGCAGGGAGTGGTCGGCGTACGGGTACTCGGGGACCGCCTCGATCCGCAGGTGCACCGGGTCGGTGAAACGGCGGGAGGACGGGCGGTACGGCGACGGGTCGGAGGGGGCGCCGGGCAGGGCGGCGTGCAGCGGGTTGAGCTGGACGAAGCCGGCCCCGAGGGCGTGGCCGGACCAGGCGGCGAGCTCCGCGAGATCGCCCAAGTCGCCCATGCCCCAAGAGCGTTCGGAGAGCACCGAGTAGAGCTGGGCGAGGAAGCCCCAGGACCGGCGGCCGATCTCCGGCAGCCGCGGCGGAGCCACGATCAGCGGGGTGGAGTCGGCCTGCCCGTCGGTGGTGCGGACGGTGAGGCGGTGCCGGCCGAGCGGGAGGTCGGCGGGCAGCCAGTGCGAGCGGGACGGCGCCAGGGTCCAGGTGCCGCCGCTCTCCAGCTCCACCGAGAGCCTGGCACCGGCCGGGACGTCCAGCGCGGTGCGGCGGCCCGCCCGGACCACCACGCAGGGCGGCAGCAGGCGGGCGGCCAGCTCGGTGCGGTGCCGCTCGTTCGCGGCGCGGACGGCGGCCGGGGTGGAGGCGTCGACGCCGAGGGCGGCCAGGACGGCGATCAGCGTGTGCGGCGCGACCGGCACCGGGCCGGCGCCGACGTCGTACGTGGTGTCCACGCCGTGCGCGTGCGCCAGGGCGGCCAACTCCGGGGACGGCGGCGGCTCCTCGGCGGGGGCCAGCTGCGGATCGGCTGCGTCACGGTCGAGATATGCGGCCACTTCAGGGCTCCTGCGCTCGGTGGAACCGTACGGACACCCCCAGTCCTACCCGCGCCCACCCCACCCGACCCGACCCGACACGCCAACCCCCTTGCCGGACAAGCCTGCTGGGCGAACGACAGGGACCGGCCACGGGCCCGGCGCGCTGGCCTTGCAATGGTGGGGACCGACCACGGGCCCGGGGCTCGGAGCCTGCGACGGCGGGGACCGGCTACGGGCCCAGGGGCGCGAGGAACTGCGCGCAACGGGAGACCACGTGCATGTGCCGGGTACGGACACCCACCTGCAAGTGAACCCCCACACCCGGCAGACGAGTCGCCGCGTACCCCAGCGCGCAGTTCCCCGCGCCCCTCACCGCCCTCCGGGCGGCACAGGCGGCACGGGCGGCACGGGCGGTAGGCCCGGGGCTCGGAGCCTTCGACAGCGAGTACCGGCTACGGGCCCAGGGGCGCGAGGAACTGCGCGCAACGGGAGACCGCAAGCGTGTGCCGGGTACGGACACCCACCTGCAAGTGAACCCCCGCACCCGGCAGACGAGTCGTCGCGTTCCCCTGCGCGCAGTTCCCCGCGCCCCTCACCGCCCTCCGGGCGGCACAGGCGGCACAGGCGGCAAGGGCGGTAGGCCCGGGGCTCGGAGCCTTCGACAGCGAGTACCGGCCACGGGCCCAGGGGCGCGAGGAACTGCGCGCAACGGGAGACGACGAGCGTGTGCCGGGTACGGACACCCACCTGCAAGTGAACCCCCGCACCCGGCAGACGAGTCGTCGCGTTCCCCTGCGCGCAGTTCCCCGCGCCCCT
>NZ_JBIWFX010000025.1:16997-42707 GCF_044763225.1 Kitasatospora sp. NPDC096147
TCACCGCCCTCCGGGCGGCACGGGCGGCACGGGGGCCACACTGTGGGCGGATGCACAGTGCCGCATAGCGGACATAGTGGGCGGGGGCGTTGACACCGTTTCGGCTTGCTGATGGGGTGTGCCGCCGGGGGTCGTGGGCGAGGAGGGTCCTGTGCAGGCTCGGGTGTCGGTGGCCGCCGGAAGGATGCTGCGGCAGCAGATCGAGCAGAGTGCGGCCCTCCGTGACGTGCTGTACCACCCGGCGGCGCTGGCCGCCCGCAGGGCCACCGCGCGGACGGCCCGTCAGCTGGCGCCCAAGGCGGCGGACCGGCTGATCGCGGACATCAAGGGCACCGCCCCGCTGCTGGCGTCGGTACGGGCCGAGCGGCGGCAGCCGCCGGGGCCGCGGCGGGCCGCGCTGCGGGTGGCGGCGACGCTGTCGGCGGCGGCCGTGGTGGGCGGGCTGCTGGTGGCCGCGCCGGGTACGGCGTCCGCGGAGCCCTCGCCGGGGCGGCCGGTGAGCACGGCGGCCCGGACCCCGGTCGGTGATCTGGCGAACCCTCAGGTGTACCCCAGGCCGCAGCAGTTGATCCCGGGCGGGCAGCCGGTCGCGGTGCCGGCCGCGGTGCAGCTGGTGGTGGCGGAGAAGGCGGACCGCCCGGCGGTGGACCTGCTGCGGGAGCTGCTGTTCGCGGCCGGGGCGACCGAGGTCACCCCGCTGCCGGGCCCGCCGGAGCGGACGGCCCCGGGGAGCCTGACGGTGTACGTGGGCGGGCCGGCGGAGCTGGCCGGCGGAGCGGCCGACCGGGCGCTGCGCGAGCTGGCCGCGGCGGCGGGGCGCAAGGACACCGAGGGGCTGTCGTTCGACGGACTCCCGCCCGGTGGTTACCTGCTGACGGTGGGCCAGGTGCCCGGCGAGGGCGGCCCGCGCGGCACGGTGGTGCTGGGCGGGGCGGACCAGGACGGCACCTTCCACGCGGTGCAGAGCCTGCGGCAGCTGCTCGCCCCGGCCCCGGGCGGGACGGGCTTCGCGTTCCCGGGCGTGGCGGTGCGGGACTGGCCGTCCGGCGCGCCGGTGCGGGGCATCGCCGAGTCGTTCCACGGCACCGCGTGGACCACCGACCAGCGGATCGAGCAGATCGGCTTCCTCGGCCGGACCAAGCAGAACTTCTACCTCTACGCCCCGGGCGGCGACCGCTACCGGCTCTCCCGCTGGCGCGACCCGTACCCGGCGCAGGAGGCCGAGGACCTGCGCCGGGTGGCCGAGGCCGCCCGGCAGAACCACGTGACGCTGGGCTACTCGATCGATCCGGGCCAGTCCTTCTGCTACAGCTCCGGCAAGGACGTGGACGCGCTGCTGGCCAAGCTGGCCGGGCTGCGGGAGCTGGGCTTCGAGGCGTTCCAGCTGGAGTTCCTGGACGTCTCCTTCGACGAGTGGCACTGCGGCACCGACCGGCGCGGCTTCGGCACCGGGCCGGAGGCGGCGGCGAAGGCGCAGGCCGCGCTGGTCGGCAAGGTCCGGGAGCGGCTGACCAAGGGGAAGCTGCCGCTGACGGTGGTGCCGACGGACTACCAGAAGGCGGCCGTCTCGCCGTACCGCAGGGCGCTCACGGCCGCGCTGCCGCAGGACGTCCAGGTCGCCTGGAGCGGGGGCGCGGTGATCCCGGCGAAGGTCTCGGGCGCGGCCACCGCCGAGGCGGCGAGGGCGGCCGGCCGGCCGCTGGTCACGCTGGACGGCTACCCGGCCAACGACTCGGCGCCGGAGCGGCTCTTCCTGGGTGCCTACCAGGGCCGGGAGGCCGGGGTGGCGAGCGGCTCCGCGGTGCTGCTGACCGCCGCGATGGAGCAGCCGGTGGCCTCCCGGGTGCCACTGGCCACCGCAGCGGACTTCGGCTGGAACCCGGGCGGCTACCAGCCGGCCGAGTCCTGGCGGGCCGCGCTGCGTCCGCTGGCGGGGACGCCGGAGGGCTTGGCCGCGCTCACCGCGCTGGCCGGGCACAGCAGTTCGTCGGTCCTGGCCAAGGGCGAGTCGGGCTACCTGACCCCACTGGCCGAGCGGTTCTGGGCGGCGCTGGAGCCGAGCGGCGGGGCCGCTCCGGACCCGGCCAGGCTGACCGAGGCGGCCGGGCCGCTGCGGGACGCGTTCGCCACCATGGCGGGTGCCCGGCGGGCGCTGGCCGCCGAGCAGGTCGGCGTGGAGGCGGACGCCTGGCTGGCCGAGCTGTCCGGGTACGGCCGGGCCGGGCTGGCGGCGGTGGACATGCTGCTGGCCCAGCGCGGCGGGGACGGGGCGGCGGCCTGGCAGCACCGGGTCGCGCTGCGCGGTGAGCGGGAGCTGCTGGGGCAGGCCGGTGTCACGGTCGGTGCCGGGGTGCTCGACGCGTTCCTGGACCGGGCGGTGCGGGCCGCCGACAGCTGGTCGGGGGTGACCACCGGGCCGCTCTCGGCCACCTCGACGCTGGGTACCGCGCACGACCACCGGCCCTCGCTGATGACCGACGACTCGCCCGACACCTTCTACTGGACCTCGGCCCCGCCGCAGACCGGCGACACCATCGGCCTGGACCTCGGACCGGGCCGCCCGGTGGGCACCGTCACGGTGCTGATGGGCAGCCGGGGCGAGGGGCCGGACGCGAGCAGCGCGGCCGGCGACTTCCTGCGCGAGGGCGTGCTGGAGTACACCACCGGAGAGGGCGGCTGGCGGCCACTGGCCGATCTGAACGGCCGTCAGGACCTCACCGTCACGGTGCCGGCCGGGGTGGTGGCCAAGGCCGTCCGGCTGCGGGCCACCGCCGGGCAGAAGACGGCCGTCGCGGTCCGCGACTTCCGGGTGACGGCCCCCGACGAGACCCCGGCGACGGTGACCGGCGGCCCGCTGGCCGAGCCCGGCTCCTCGGCCGACGCGGTGCTGGACGGGAACGCGGACACCGCCTTCCGGGCGGCCACCGCCCCGGAGGCCGGGGACGCCCCGCTCACCGTGGAACTGGGCGCGGCCAGGCCGCTGGACCGGGTCACCGTGCTGACCGACCCGACGGTGCGGGCCACCGGCACGGTGGAGCTGGCCCAGCCGGACGGCAGCTGGGTGCAGGTCGGCACGGTCGGCCCCGGGTGGAACGAACTGGCCGCCGGCGGACGGCAGGTGACGGCGATCCGGCTGAACTGGGCACCGGGCGGCGAGCCGCCGGTGGTGAACCAGATCGTGCCCTGGTACCAGGACACCCCGGCCGCCCGGCTCTCGCTCTCCGTCCCGGTGCTGGACGTGATCGCGGGTGCGGCCACCCCGGCGCAGGCCGGTGCGGTGCTGGAGTCCGGCCGTCCGGAGGTGGTCACCGGGCAGCTCACCACCGAAGTGCCGGCGGTGGCCCAGGGCCTGACGGTGGCCCCGGTGCCCGACCCGTCGGTGCCGCGCGGCGGCCGGATCGGCGTCCCGCTCCAGGTGGCCGCGGCGGCCGGCACCCCGACCGGGACGTACCAGGTCCCGGTGGTCTTCACCGCCGGCGGCGTGACCGTCCGTCAGACCCTCGCCGTCCGGGTGGTGCCGCCGACCGGCGGGCCGGACCTGGCCCGGCGCTCGACCGCCACCGCCTCCGGCGAGGACTCGGCGAAGACGCCCGCCACGGCGGTCAACGACGGGGACCCGAAGACCCGCTGGAGCGCGCCCGCGCAGGACGACGCCTGGGTGCGGCTGGAGCTGCCGGAGCCGGTGCGGCTGGGCTCGGCGGTGCTGTCCTGGGAGAGCGCCCACGCCTCGGCGTACCGGCTGGAGACCTCACCGGACGGGGTCGCCTGGACCACGGTGGCCACCGTGGCGGACGGCCGGGGCGGCACCGAGACGGTGCGCTTCGACGCGCCGGACACCCGCTACCTGCGGGTGCAGGGGGTCTCCCGGGCCACCAAGTACGGCTACGCGCTGAGCTCGGTGCAGCTCTACGGGGTGAGCGCGCCGACCCCGTGAACGGCGGGAGCCGCGCCGCCCCCGTCGGTTCAGGGGGTCGGCGCGGCCCGGTGGTCCGGTCGGCGCGGCCCGGCCGGGGCCGGGCGACGGGGCGTCAGTTCGCCACCGCCAGGTCGGCCAGCCGGTGCTCCCGGTGGCCCAGGGTGCCCAGGGTGCGCAGCTCGGCCCGGCGGATCTTGCCGGAGACGGTGGTCGGCATCCCGGCCACGAACTCCAGCACCTTGACCCACTTCTCGGCCGGCAGCTCGGCCCGGACCCGCTCGAACAGCAGCTCGGCGGCGTCGGCCCGGCCGTCCCACCCGGGGGCGAGCTTGACGAAGGCCTTCGGGATCCACATCCCGACCGGGTCCGGCACCGGCACCACGGCGGCCTGCTCGACGGCCGGGTGGCCCAGCAGCACCCGCTCCAGCTCCAGCGGGGAGATCCGGTAGTCGAAGGACTTGAACATGTCGTCGTCGCGGCCGACGTAGCGCAGCTCGCCGTCCTCGCCCAGGCTGACCAGGTCACCGGTGTGGTACCGGCCGCCGGCGAAGGCCGCCCCGGTCCTCTTCTGGTCGCCGGCGTAGCCGACCATGATGCCGACCGGACGGACCGTCAGGTCCAGGCAGAGCTCGCCGACCCCGCCGGGGGCGACCGGCTCGCCGGTCCTCGGGTCCACCACCACCGGGCGGTAGCCGGGCAGCGGACGGCCCATCACACCGGGCTGTGGGCGGCGGCCGGGGGTGTGGCCGATCTGGCCGGTGGTCTCGGTCTGGCCGTAGCCGTCCCGGACGTACACCCCCCAGCTCCGCTCGACGGTGGCGATCAGGGTGGCCTCCAGCGGCTCGCCCGCACAGGTCGCCTCGCGGAGCGTGCCGGGGGCCGCGCCCAGGCCCTCGGCCAGCAGGCCGCGCCAGACCGTCGGCGGGGCGCAGAAGGTGGTGACGCCCTGCTCCCGCAGGGTGGTCAGGACGGCGTCGGGGGTGGAGAGCGCGGAGTCCAGCACCACGATGGTGGCCTCGGCGTTGAACGGGACGAAGAAGGAGCTCCAGGCGTGCTTGGCCCAGCCGGGGGCCGAGATGTTCAGGTGCACGTCGCCGGGGCGGACCCCGTTCCAGTACATCCCGGAGAGGTGGCCGACCGGGTAGCTGGTGTGGGTGTGCAGGACCATCTTCGGGCGGGAGGTGGTGCCGGAGGTGAAGTAGACGAACAGCGGGTCGTCGCCCCGGGTCGGGCCCTGCGGCTCGAAGCTGTCGGGGGCCACCTCGGAGTCCCGGTAGTTCGCCCAACCGGGCACCCGGGCACCGGTGTTGATCCTGGTCCAGCCGCCCGGCAGATCGGCGAAGCGCTCGGTCAGCGCGTCCTCGGTGAGCACGTGGCAGACCTTGGCGCGGTCCAGCCGGTCGGCCAGGTCGTCGGCGGTGGCGGTGGCGTAGGTGGGGACCACCACCGCGCCGAGCTTGATCGCGGCCAGCATGGTCTCGTAGAGCGGGAGGCGGTTGTGCAGGGCGAGCAGCAGGCGGTCGCCGCGCCGCACCCCCAGCGAGCGGAGCCAGGTGGCCACCTGGTCGGAGCGGCGGGCCAGCTCGCCGTAGGAGACCTCGCGGGCCGGGCCGTCGCCCAGCAGCCGGAGTGCGGTCTGCCCAGGGTGCTCGGCGGCGATCACGTCGAACCAGTCGAGTGCCCAGTTGAACTGCGGCAGGTGCGGCCAGTGGAACTGCTCGCGGGCGGCGTCCAGGTCGTGGGCGTTGTCCAGCAGGACGTCCCGGGCGGCGCGGAAGGCGGCGGTGGCGGCGGGGTTGCGGCCGGCGGTGGTCACAGGGCACCTCCCACGGTGGCGGTCTCGGCGGTCAGGGTCAGGGTGGCGGCGGCGCGGTCCAGCATGGCGGCGGCGATCGAGTCGGCGTCGCGGCGGAAGAGCGTGTTCAGGCCCGGCTTGCCGCTGCCGACCTGGGTGAACCAGCGGGTGTGCTCGGTCGGGATGCCCAGCGCGTACAGGTCGCAGCGGATCAGGCCGTCGGCGCCGATCACCCGGAACGGGGCCTCGGTGACGTTCAGCCCGCCGGTGGCGTGGGAGTCGCCGGTGACCGGGTCGGTCATCACGTACTCGCTGATCAGGCCGTCGGCCAGCAGCGCGGCGGTGAGCGGGGAGGTGTCCTGGTGCACGTCCGGGGTGGGGATCCGGGCGTCCACCAGGACCTCGGCGTGGTGCACCGAACCGGTCACCTGCGGGGAGGAGATCCGGAACCGGCCGGCCGCCTCGTCAGCGGCGAACTCGCTGGCGGGACCGACCACTTCGACCACCCCGGCCTCGATCAGCGCCACCAGCTGCTCCACCCGCTCGATCGGAGGTCCGGCCGAGAGCAGGGAGTTGACGGGGAGGAACTTCCGCTGGAACTCCACCACGTGGGAGTCGGGCTGAAGGCCGCCGAAGTCGACCGCCTCGCGCACCACGTTGCGGATGTCGCGCAGGACGTCGAGGGCGGACTTGAGCGGACCGTCCGCGTTGCCGAGCCTGGCCGCATCGAGGTCCTCCCGCATGACGTCCAGCAGTTCGGCGCGGAAGGCCTCCGGGCCGGCGTACTCCTTGCCCCGGAACGGGCGGGCCAGCGCGTCCAGGTCCAGCGGGGGCAGCGGGGCGCCGCCGGCCCGGGCCTGCGAGTCGGCGCGGACCGCCTCGATCTCCTGGAGCAGCAGCGGCAGGACGTCCTCGTCGAAGCGGAGCAGGCCGCTGCCGCCGGCCTCGATCCGGCGCTTGCGGGCGTCGGCCACCGCGGCCGAGGTGAGGAAGCGCGGCTTGTGGCTGTGGTCGGGGTTCTTCTGGTTCCGGCCCCGGGCCGGGATCGGCAGGCCGCTGCGCGAGCCGGTGACGATCCTCGGCTCCAGACCGCTGGGCAGGTAGCGCAGCTCGCCGTCCGCGCCGGTGGCGAAGGTGCCGCCGCGGCCGACGGTCAGGCTGAGCATCACGTCGTAGAAGGACAGGCCGAGGCCGCGGATCGCCACGGTGGAGCCGGGGCGGACGGTCTCCTGGTCGAGCGCCATGTCGGCGGCCGAGTCCCCGGCCAGGTAGGCCAGGCCCGGGTGGCGGTCGGCGAAGGAGAACATCGCCCGCTCGAAGGCGTCCGCCCGGTTGGCCGGGTGGCCGGTGGCCAGTAGCAGCTGGTCGACCTCCAGCAGGTGCGGGGCGGCGTCCAGTTGGAGCAGGTAGCCGCCCTCGGCGGCCGGGGTGGCCCGGGTCACCCGGGCCTTGACGGGGAGTAACTCGACCCGCTCGGGGAGGTGCTCGGCGATCGAGCGGTAGACCGCCTGCTGGTACTGGCCGTAGCGCTGCCGGGAGGCGTAGTCGTCCGGGCCGAGCAGCGGCTCGCCGCGGGTCCGGGCCCGCTCGGCGATCCACTGGCCGAGCGAGGGGCCGGCGCCGGGGCGGGCCGGCCCGCCGTCCGGCTCGCCGGAGTACATGGTGACCTGGCCGACCACGGTGTTCATGGTGAACCAGTCGTCCTGGTCGGTGCGCCAGACCCGGCCGGAGCCGACCTCGACCGCGTCGATCAGGTGGATGCGGACCTGACGGCCGCTCAGTTCGCCGTCGTTCAGCCGGGCGGCGAGGCGCTCCAGCACCGAGAGGCCGCGCGGGCCGGAGCCGACGATGCCGAGGACGAGCGGGGTCCGGGAGGTGCGGTCGGTGGTCACTTGGCGTCCTCGGCGTTCGCGGTGGCGGTGGTCAGGGCGGTGGGGCGGTTGAAGTCGCGCTCCAGGGCGGCGAGGTCGAAGCCGCGCTGGACGTGGGAGAGCATGCCGAGGAAGTCGTCGGCGCCGAGCCGGGCCGAGCCGGCCGGCCTGGTCGCCGCGATCGGCATCCGGCCGGTGGAGAGCCACTGGAGCCGGCCGTCCCCGTCGATGTAGCTGCGGGCCCGCTGGGCGTTGTCGGCGTGCAGGCAGAAGGGCACGTCCAGGTAGCCCTTCTGGAAGGCCTTGCGGAGCGCCTGGCCGATGTCCGGGTCGAGCTCCAGGACCGCCTCGACCAGGCTGCGGGCCTCGGCGTACACCGGGTTGTCGGTGATCGAGCCGGGCTGCGGGAGCACGCCCTCGGAGGCCCGGGCCGCCTCGCCGAGGGCGAGGATGTTGTCGGCCACGGTGGGGATCCGGTGCGCCTCGGCCGGGGTCTTCACGATCAGCCGCTCGGCGCCGGTGGTGCGGGCCAACGCGGCGCTGCCGCGCAGCAGTTCGAGCGCGCCGGCCTCGGTGCGGGGGAAGACCCCCATGTAGGAGTAGAGCACCACGTGCCACTGGGTGTCGCCGAGGTACTGCCCGGCCAGGTGGCGCAGCGCCGCGATGGCGTCCACGTCCTGGTCGAAGCTGGTGCCCTGGGCGTAGCTGAGCGAGATGCTGGTCAGCCCGCGCTGGCGGAAGAACATCCCCTCCAGGGCGGAGATCGCCACCAGCAGGCCGGGCGGGCAGAGCTGCCCGAGCATGCAGCCGCCGAAGCTCTCCAGGTGGGCGCCGTGCACCCGCTCGGCGAGCAGCTCGCAGCTGGCCGCCCAGGCGTCCACCGCCTGGGCCAGCGGGGTGCGGCTGTAGGGCAGGCAGTAGGAGACCGGCCCGCCCTCGGTGGCGTCCAGGCCGGCGTCCAGCAGGGCCTGCACGATGCCCAGCGGGAGCGGGGAACCGTGCCGGACCTGGATGGCGAACTCCGGGGCACCGATCGCGGCCAGCATCTCCCGGGTGACGTCGGCGCCGTGCGCCACGATCGGGAAGCCGTTCAGGTCCGAGCCCTCGCGCAGGGCCTTGCGGGCCGAGTCGTGGTCGCCGACCCGGGTGTAGCTGTCGAGGGTGATGGTGCCGACCGTGGTGGCGTCGGCGGCGGCCACCGCCCGGAGGCCGCCGAGCATCACCGGGACGCTCGGCATGCCCATCCGGGGCTGGACCACCAGCCGCCCGGCGGCAGCAGCAGCGGCGACGGTGTCGCCGAACGGGGCGGTGGAGAGCAGGCGGCGGACGCCGCCCGCCGGGGCGGTGGGGGTCAGGGTGGTCATGCCGCTCCTCCGACGATCGCGACCGGCTTCGGGGCCTCCAGGTAGCGGCGGAAGTCCGCCACCCCCTCCCCGTCCTCGAACACCGCGGTGAAGCCCGCGGCCATCAACTCGGCGCCGTAACCGCCGCCTTCACCACCCCGGATGCCGAGCTTGCCGCCGATCACCACCGGCAGGTCGGCCAGGTCGGCCTCGTCCCGCAGCCGGCCGATCATCCGCCGGCCGTCCAGGAATCCGTGGCCGTTGACGCTGCTCACCACGACCATGTCGGGGTTGTGGCGGCGGCACTCGGAGATGAGCAGCTCGTCCGGGACGCAGGCGCCGATGTTGACGACCTCGTGGCCCATCTCCTCCAGCAGCAGCTGCAGGAAGACGAGGTTCCAGGTGTGGGAGTCGGAGGAGACGCTGGAGACCAGGACCCGGCGTCCGCTGCCGGCGCGGGGGGCCGGCCGTGTCGTCCCGGTCGGGGTGAGCGATGACATGGGCTTCTCTCTGACGAGTCTTCGGGTGGGATGCGCGGAGGGGCCGGTGGGGCGGTGTTCGGCGGTGCGGTGCTGACGGAGGGTCAGGAGGCGAGGGCCGCCGCCCCGACCGGGCGGATCGGGTGCTGCGGGGTGCGCGGCGAGGCCGGCCGGGTGCGGATCGCCAGCACGGTGCAGCCGTCGGCGCTGGACATCTGGTGCTGGGTGCCCGGACCCTCGACGATCAGGTCGCCCTTGGTGTAGGAGTCACCGTCGCTGTGGTCCAGCTGACCGTCCAGGACCAGCATCAGTTCGTATCCGAGGTGCTCGTGGAAGTCACCGTGCGCCGTGGGCGGGAAGCGGAGCAGCAGGCCGACCGACTCCTCGCCGGTCTCGGCGTCCGGGGCCCACAGCACGTGGTGCTCGACGCCCGCGCGGCCCGGCTCGGACCAGGTGGACCATTCGATGTCGGTGAGCTCGAATCCGCTGCGGAAGACGTTCTTGATGAACTCGATCTCGCTCATGGATTTCCCTCCGGGGTATTGTCAGGATTCCGGCCGGGGCTTTTCTCTTCCATTTCCCCCGGCCTGAGACAAATCTATGACCCGGCGGTGCCCCTGGCCCCCCGGGCTTCCCGATGGGACGGCACGCGGGAAGCCGATGGCAGGTGACACAGTCAGCTGTCGTGGCTGTGGGGCAGGTGTGCGTTCACGCAGGATGAAGGGAACTCGATAGCGAGAGGAGGCGCAGTGGACATAGCCATGTACCAGCTGCGGACTTTCTGGGAAGTCTCGCGTCTGCAGAGCATCACCAAGGCGGGCCGCAAGCTCGGCTACTCGCAGTCCACCATCACCGCGCACGTCCGGGTGCTGGAGGCCCAGGTGGGCACCCCGCTGTTCCAGCGGCTGCCGCACGGGGTCCGGCTCACCGAGGCCGGCCAGATCTTCCACGGCTACGCGGCCCGGATGCTCTCGGCGGTGGACGAGCTCTCCGCCGCGCTGGCCGAGAACGGCGAGGTCACCGGGCAGGTGTCGGTGGGGGCGACCGGCTCGCTGGTGGACCGTGAGGTGTCCCGGCTGATCTGGGAGGCCCGGTACCGCTACCCCCGGGTCACCGTCTCCCCGCTCAGCATGCTCTCCACCCGCATCCCGGAGGAGGTCGCGGCCGGTCGGCTGGACCTGGGCCTGATGATGACCAGCACCGCCGAGCCCTCCGAGCCGCCGCCGGCCGGGGTGATCCGGGAGCGGCTGCACGAGCTGGACCTGGTCTGCATCGGCTCGCTCGGGCTGCCGAGCGCCGACGGCGAGCCGGTCGGGCGGCTGCGGGAGGCCCGGATTCTCCAGGTGGACTCCGGCTGCCCCTCCCAGGAGCAACTGCAGAGCGCGCTGCAGGACCAGTACGGCTTCACCCTCGACGTGATGTCGGCCGGATCGGTCGGCAGCGCGCTCGGGCTGATGCGCAGCGGTCCGTTCATCGCGGTGCTGCCGGAGCTGTCCGTGGCCCGTGAGGTGGAGCTGGGCTCGGTGGTGCTCCAGGAGCAGCTGCCGAGGATGCGGCGGGCGGTCTGGATGCTCTGGCGCGACCAGGCCTGGCAGCCGGCCGCGATGGTGGCCCTGCTGGAGCTGGCCCGCCGGGTCGGTCAGCTGACCAGCGAACCCGTGGGCGCGTCCTCCGCGTCGTCCTGAGACCGCAGAACGCTCGGGGTCCCGGCAGGCCGATCGGCCTGCCGGGACCCCGAGCGGTCCGGCGGGGGCGCGGGGGGGGGGCCCCCCCCCCGCGGGGGGGGGCGGCCCCCCCGCGGGGGGCGCCCCCCCGCCGGGGGGCGGGGGGGGGCCCCGGGGGCCGCCCCCCCCCCCGGGCACCCCGAGCGTTCGTCGTGCGGAGCGATTGGGGGTGCCGCCTGGACGGGGCAGTGGCAACCGTGCGCTCCGCCGCGTGGCCGGGCGTCGCCGAAGGACCTTCCCGCCCGATGCCGGGCGAGGAGGGCGCGTGCTCCGGCAGCGACCACCCGCCGCCGTCAGGACGACAGCCCCCTGGCGGCGGGCCGCCGGCTCGGCCCTGAGCCGGGCGTCCTCCCGCTCCGGCTCCTCCGGCCGGGTGGTCAGCGGATCCCGTCCCTGGTGGACCGGGGCGCGGTGTGCCGGCTGCGGTTCCGGTCGGAGGCCGCGACCTCGATCACCAGCACCCGCTCCGGCACCCCCGGGTTGTCCTTGAGCTGTTCGGCGATGCGGCCATCGGCATTTCCGATAACGAACAGGAATGGCTTTTTTTCCAGCATTTCAAGGCGCCTGACAAGTCGTCCGAGAATTTCTTCCGAAGCCCATCGGGCCGCTCCGGAGAGATTCCTTCCGAAAACACTCCGGAGCGCGCCGGGGAAATCGCCTAGCGGAGCAGTGCCTCGTGGAGTTCGCGCCGGTATCCGGCCAGTCGGCCGACCCGGTTCACGGTCAGCGCGCCGACCAGCCGGCCCGCCCGGTGGTAGGCGATCTCCAACCGGCGCCCCGGCAGGTCGTGCTCCAGCACCTCGGCCCGGTCGGCGAAGGCCGGCAGGCCGACCGAGTGGAGCTTCACCCCGTGCAGGTCGGACCAGAACGAGGGCACCCCGGTGAAGGGCTGCGGCTCGTCCGGGTGCAGCAGGGTGTGCGCGGCGGTGGCCGCCTGCTCCACCGCGTTGCTCCAGTGCCCGAGCGTCACCCGGGCACCACCGGCGAGCGGGTGCGGCCAGCGCACCACGTCACCCGCCGCCACCACGCCGGGCAGCACCGAACCGTCCGCCCGCAGCGCCCGCAGGTACGGATCGCAGTCCAGTCCGCCGTCCGGCGCCAGGCCGGCGCCGGCCAGCCACCCGGTGTGCGGCACCGCACCGAGGGCCAGCACCGCGAGGTCCGCCGGGAGTTCGGTGCCGTCGGAGAGCGTCACCCCGGTCAGGCCCGGCTCGCCGTGGAAGGCCGTGACGGTGACTCCGGTGCGCAGCACGATCCCCGACTCCCGGTGCAGCTCGGCCAGATAGCCGCCGGCCTCGGCGCCGACCGCCCGGGCCAGCGGCTGCTCGGCGGCCTCCACCAGGGTGACCTCCAGCCCGCAGGCGCGGGCGGTGGCCGCGATCTCGCCGCCGAGGAACCCGGCGCCGACCACCACCAGCCGCCGTCCGGCTCGCAGACCGGCCCGCAGCGCGACGGCATCGTCCCGGCCGCGCAGGGTGTGCACCCCGGCCGGCACCGGGCCGTGCCAGCCCCGGGCCGCCGCCCCGGTGGCGATCACCAGGCCGTCCCAGCCGAGCTCCTGACCGTCCGCCAGCTTCACCGTGCGGCCGTCCGGGTCGAGCCCCACGGCCGGGACGCCGGTCAGCCACCGGGCCCCGAGACCGTCCGGCAACCGCAGGGTGGTGGACTCGGCCGGGTCGTCGGTGGCCAGCTGACGCTTCGACAGCGGCGGCCGGTCGTACGGGAGGTGCGGCTCGGCCCCGACCACGGTCAGTTCGCCGTCGAAGCCGCCGGCCCGCAGCCGGTCGGCCGCCCGCAGACCGGCCAGCGAGGCGCCGACCACCAGCACCCGGCGCAGGGCCCCGGTCACAGCGCGGGGGTGAGGTCGATGGCACGGACCGGGCAGACGGCGGCGGCCTGCTCGACCACCCCGCGCAGGTCGTCCGAGGGCTCGCCCTCGTAGCGCAGGAAGTCGTCCTCGTCGAAGGAGAACACCTCGGGCGCGGCGAAGACGCACTGGCCGTGGCTCTCGCAGAGCTTCATGTCGACGGTGATCCGCATGGCAGGACTCCTCGGGCAGGACGACGGGGCGGTACGACGGGTGGTTCGGCTGACGGGCGGCTCGACTGACGGGGGCTCAGGCGACCGGGGGATTGAAGCGGGAGAAGTCCGGGGCGCTCCAGCGCAGCGGCGCCGCGTCGGTGACCTCGCGGACGGCGGCGATCTCGAACTCCACCAGGCGCTGGGCGCCCGGGACGGCGGCGATCTGCTCGGCGTCCCAGACCGTGCGGGCGCTACCGGTGAGGTGCAGTGCGGAGCCGGACTCCCAGCCGGGCACCACGAGGCCGGCGGCCGGGTTGAGTTCGAGGTTGCCCAGGGTCAGGAACATCGCGTTCCCGGCGTAGTCCGGCCAGCGCAGCCGGGTGGGCGAGAGCACCCGGAGGAAGCCGGGATTGCCGCCCCGGTGCGAGGCGTCGGCGTCGCCGCCGTCCGAGGCGGTGGCCACGAAGAAGGTGTCCGCCTCCCGGATCCGGCGCTGCTGGCCCTCCGTCAGGGCGGCCGAGTCGACCGCCCGGGGCACGCGGCCGGCCTCCGGCCCCTCGGGGGCCGGCCGGTGGTGCTCGCGCTTCTGGATGTACTTGGGGCAGTTGGCGATCACCTGGTCGAGCTCGATCCGCAGGCCCTCGCCGGCCGGGACGGAGCGGCCGTTCATCCGCATCCGGCGCCGGGTGGCGGGCTCGATGGCGATCATGCCGACCCGGGCCGGACCGGCCAGCAGGCCGGACAGCGGGTCCGCCGGGCCGGGGCGGGCGGCGACGGTCAGCGTCCGCTCGTCCTCGGCCCGGAGGAATCCGGGAGCGCCGGTCAGCTGGGTGGCCCAGATCCGGCCGTCGGCGTCGGTGCCGCCGACGATGACCATCGGCTGGCCGGCGAGGAACTCCGCGGCGACCGGCGGGATGACGGCCCCGATCGCCCGCAGCGAGAGGCCGGCCTGCTCGGCCAGGGCCGCGCGCCGCTGAACGGCGAGCTCCCCGCGGTGGTAGGTGGTGGCCACGGTCGGTGTCCTTCCGGTCGTTCGGTCCGGGCCGGCGGCGGGCCGGCCGGGGTGCGGGCCGGCTTAGAAGAAGCCGCAGGTCGGCGCGCCGGCGGTGGGGGCCTGCTCGCCCTCGGCGCCGGACGGGGTGAAGATCTCCAGCCGGATGCCGTCGGGGTCGGTGAAGAAGATGCCGCCGGAGGAGGCACCCTCACCGTGCGGGACCACGCCCTCGTAGGCGAACTCCGCGCCCAGGTCGCGCAGCACGGCCTCGGCGCTCCGGACCTCCTCGACGGTCTCCACCTGGAAGGACAGGTGGTGCAGGCCGGCCGCACCGGACGGGAACGCCATGGTGCTCTGCTGCCAGAGGGTGACGAGCAGCTTTCCGTCCCGACCGAGGAAGGCGTAGCGGCGGTCCGCCTCCTTGCTCTCGCCGAGCACCTCGAAGTCGAAGACCTTCGCGTAGAAGGCGATCGACCGGTCCAGGTCCGTGACGTTCAGGCCCACGTGGCCGGTCTGCAGCGACTTGAAGTTGCCCATCGTCATCACACGCCTTCGCTGAGCGGCCGGAGCTCTCCCCCAACCATTGAAATGGACTTTAGGAGTTAGGTTCAAGATCCGTCAACCGGCTACCTTCTGTTTGCCGGTTAGGCTTGCTACCGTTGCCCCTTCCGCCGCGCACGTGAGGACGTGAGGAGGAGCCCGATGCCCCAGCCGATCCCACCCGGCCCGGCCGACCCGCGCCCGCTGGCCGGCGAACCGCTCGCCATCGACCTGCTGAACACCCGCTGGAACACCCCGAACGGTCCGCAGGACCTGCTCGGCACCGTCGGCGGGCTGGCCGTCTGGCTCGACTCCCCGACCGTCCGGCAGGCCCTGGCCGACGGCGCGCCGCCGGCCGGCGAGGACGTGCTGGAGTGCCTGCGGCAGGCCCGGGAGGCCATCGCGGCGGCCGTGGAGGCCCCGCAGGACCCCGCCGCGCACGCCCGACTGAACGAGGTGCTGGCCCACGGCCGGATCCGCCGGCTGCTCACCGCACAGGGTCCGGCCGGCACCGTGGAGACCGACTCCCCCGCCTGGCTGCCCGCCTGGACGGCGGCCGAGAGCTACCTGCACCTGCTCGGCGACCGGCCCGAGCGGATCCGCCCCTGCGCCAACCCCGGCTGCGTGCTGCACTTCTACGACGTCTCCAAGAACGGCACCCGCCGCTGGTGCTCGATGTCCGGCTGCGGGAACCGGGCCAAGGCGTCCCGGCACTACGCCCGGCACGGCGGCGGCTCCTGAACGGCTCTGCGCGCCGGCGGGTCGGCAGTCATGCCGCCGACGCTAGGCAGCCGTACCCCCGGCGCTCCACCGGACGGCCGTCACTCCGTCAGATCCGGCACCTCCCGGGGCCCGGACACGCGGCGGGCCGCCGTACCGCCCGCGCTGCGGGTGGTGCGGCGGCCCATGAGGCGTACCGAGGCGGTGGCCCGGGTGAGTGGTGACGGCCGGCGGACCGGCGCCCTGACGACCGGTCAGGCGGAGAGCGGCTCCGGCTCGCCGCGCCGGTGGCTATGGTCGTGGTGCTCGTACTCGCGGAACTGCTCGGTGGCCCCGTACGGCTCCAGGTAGGGCCGCCAGCGCGGGTCCTTGATGCCGGTGCCGATGATCCGCCAGGCCAGGCCGGTGGGCGGGGCGGGCGGACGCTTCATCCGCCAGCCGAGCTCGGTCAGGTGACGGTCGGCCTTGGTGTGGTTGCAGCGGCGGCAGGCCGCCACCACGTTGTCCCAGCGGTGCTGGCCGCCCCGGCTGCGCGGGATCACGTGGTCGACGCTGGTGGCGGCGGCCCCGCAGTAGACGCAGCGACCGTGGTCCCGGGCGAACAGCGCCCGGCGGGTGAGCGGGACGGGGCCGCAGAACGGGACCCGGACGAAGCGGGTCAGACGGACGACGGACGGCGCCGGAACGGCGCTGGTGGCGCTGTGCAGTGTGATCCCGGAATCCTCCAGGCAGACCGCCTTGTGGTTGAGAACCAGGATGAGCGCGCGTCGCATCGAGACCACACCCAGCGGTTCGTACGACGCATTGAGGACCAGGACATGTGGCACGGAGGCCTCCTTGGACGCCTGCGGCGCGTGGCTCGCGCCGGGACGAGCGGTCGACCGCGGACGGTGGTCCGCCGCGATCTCCGACAAGTGTCGCCTCACGCCGTCGTGGGGCGCCACCACTCCTGCGAAACGGATCCGATGTGGGTTCCGTCATACCCGGTATGCCCAGCCACCTCGCGCTTCCCACCCCGGCACTCCCCCGACCGGACCACCGGGACGACCCGGCGGGAGCCATCGGGCCCCGCCGAACGCGGCGGGCGGGCGGCCGGGCGGGTGCGGCGGGCGGGCGCGGCGGGCGGGCGCGGCGGGCGGGGCTCGGGGAACTGCGCGCTGCGGAGGGAGGCAGTCGGGGTGCCGGGTGCGGAGGATCACGTGCAGGCGCAGGCCCGTACCCGGCCCGCGGGTCAGCGCCCACCGCCGGAGGCAGGTCACCGCCTGCCCGGCCGGAGCCCGGCGTGCCGCCCCGGCCGGCCCACCGCCCGGGGACGGGCCTGCGGCGCCTGCGGCGCAGCCCCGTCGCCCCGGGGGTACCACCGTCTCCCGGGAGCACCAGTGGGGAGCGCGCGCAGCGGCGTCAGCCCCGTGGCGCGATCCCGAGTGCGCCCTTCCGCGCAGGCCGGGAGGGCTGACGGACCGTCGGGGCCGCTCCCCGAGCCGGGCTAGGCTGGCGGTTCGCCCAGCCGTAGCACCGAGAAGGAAGGACTCCGCCCGTGACCGCCTCCGGCACGCTCGGCCTCCTCGCCGACGCCTCCCCCTCCCCCGGCCCGACGGACGACCCGCTGGTGAGGCTGCCCACCTCACCGACCGAGGCGGCGGAGGCCACCAAGCAGGCCACCGAGTGGGTCGGCCGCAGCTGGCAGGGCTGGCTGGAGAACGGCCTGCGGATCGTGCTGATCGTGCTGCTCGCCCTGGTGCTGCGCGCGGTGCTGCAGAAGATCATCACCAAGTTCATAGCGCGGATGGTGCGCCCGGCGGAGGGCGAGGCCGAGCCCGGCCGGATCGGCGGGCTGCTGGCCAACAGCGGGGTGGTCAACCCCGAGCGGCGCCAGCAGCGCTCCGAGGCGATCGGCTCGGTGCTGCGCAGCGTCACCTCCTTCGTGGTGCTGGGCACCGCCGCGCTGATGGTGCTCTCAGCCCTCGGGGTGAACCTGGCACCGCTGCTGGCCAGTGCCGGTGTGGCCGGTGTGGCGATCGGCTTCGGTGCGCGGAACCTGGTCACCGACTTCCTGTCCGGGGTCTTCATGATCATGGAGGACCAGTACGGCGTCGGCGACGAGATCGACACCGGCGTGGCCACCGGCACCGTGCTGGAGGTCGGCCTGCGGGTCACCAAGCTGCGTGGCGCGGGCGGTGAGATCTGGTACATCCGCAACGGCGAGGTGAAGCGGATCGCCAACATGAGCCAGGGCTGGGCCACCGCCTCGGTGGACGTCCAGGTCGGCTACAAGGAGGACCTGGCGAAGGTCGAGGAGCTGATCAAGGAGACCGCCGAGCGGCTCTCCAAGGAGTCCCCGTTCGACGAGCTGATCTGGGGTCAGGTCAAGGTCCTGGGGCTGGAGTCGGTGGCCTTCGACTCGGTGGTGCTCCGGGTCGAGGCCCGCACCGCGCCCGGCGACGCACTGCTGGTCTCCCGCACCCTGCGCCACCGGCTGAAGGCCGCGCTCGACGGCGCCGGGGTGAAGGTCAAGGAGGAGACCCCGACGGCTGCCGCCGCGGCGGCGGCCGCCGCGAGGTCCGCGGAGGCCGGCACCGCGACCGCCGCCGGGGCTGCCGCCGCGGCCGGCACCGCGCCCTCCGCGCTGGCCGACCCGACCTCCCCCGCCTCGCTGGCCACCAAGCCGATCCCCTCCCAGGGCACCGACTAGGAGACCGCCGTTCAGGACCCCGTCACCCCACCGGGCGACGGGGTCCTCGCGTACACCGAGGGGCGATCGGGCCGACACGCCGGGTGACGTCCCGGATAACGCTTCGGCAACCCGAGGCTGACACCCCGTTGACACCCCGTGGCCCGGCCGAATAGCTTCCTCCCAGGGATTGGAAACTTTCCTAACAGTCCAACGGGAGGCCCCGACCCACGAGGTCCGGGGCAGAGCAGGGAGGATTCTGGCTGTGACCGACAACACCCGCACCCCCCTGGCCGGCACCCCGAGCCTGCTGCGCGCGATCAACGACCGTGCGGCGCTGGAGCTGCTGCTGGCCCACGGCCCGCTCTCCCGCACCCAGATCGGCACCCTGACCGGCCTGTCCAAGCCCACCGCCTCGCAGCTGCTGGGCCGGCTGGAGAGCGCCGGACTGGTGATGCCGGTCGGCACCACGGCCGGTGGCCCGGGGCCGAACGCCCAGCTGTACCAGGTCAACCCGGCTGCCGGGTACGTGGCGGGGCTGGACGTGACGACCACGCACGTACGCGTCGCGGTGGCCGACATCACCGGCTCCACGCTGGCCGAGCGCACCACCCCGACCAAGGGGTGGCCGGCCGCCGAAGCGGTGGCCCGTACCGCCGGGGCCCTGGAGGAGACCCTCCGGGCCGCCGGGCTGGCACCGGGCAGCCTGCTGGAGACCGTGGTCGGCGTCCCGGGGGCGCTCGACCCGAACAGCGGGCGGCTGCGGTACGCCGCACACCTGCCGGGCTGGCACTCCCCCCGGCTGCTCGCGGAGCTGACCGAGGCGCTCGGCTCCAACGTCACCATCGAGAACGACGTCAACCTGGCCGCCATGGCCGAGCAGGCCTTCGGCGCCGCGCAGGGCAGCGAGGACTTCGTGCTGCTCTGGGCGGAGGAGGGCCTGGGCGCGGCCATCGTGATCGCCGGCCGGCTGCACCGGGGCTTCACCGGCGGCGCCGGCGAGGTCGGCTACATGCCGGTGCCCGGCTCCCCCGTGGTGCACCACCCCCGGAAGAACACCGGCGGCTTCCAGGACCTGGCCGGGGCCGACGCGGTGATCGCGCTGGCCCGTGAGCACGGCCTGGAGTTCACCGCCGACGACAGCACCGTCGAGGCGCTCGCGGAGGCCGCCGTGGCGGCCGCACTGCGGACCGAGGGAGCCGGCGACGACTTCCTCGACCTCCTGGCCGCGCGGCTGGCGGTCGGCCTGGCCGCCGTGGTCGCGGTGGTCGACCCGGAGCTGGTGGTGCTGGCCGGACGGACCGTGGCGGCGGGCGGGGACCGGCTCTGCGAGCTGGTCCAGGCCGAGCTGGCCCGGACCTCGGTGCCCCGCCCCGAGGTGCGCTCCAGCACCGTGCCCGGCTCCCCCGTCC
Source organism: Kitasatospora sp. NPDC096147 (assembly GCF_044763225.1). Lineage (NCBI taxonomy): Bacteria > Bacillati > Actinomycetota > Actinomycetes > Kitasatosporales > Streptomycetaceae > Kitasatospora > Kitasatospora sp. NPDC096147. Next base: position 36,485 of record NZ_JBIWFX010000025.1, read on the forward strand.
TGCACGGCGCACTGCAACGCGCGCTGGCCACCGCCCGGGAGAGCGTCTTCACCACCCACTGACCGCCACCCACCGACCGCCACCCGCGCACCCCGCTCCGCCCACGCCACCGACGCGACCGGTACCACCCGCTCCACCGGGCTCCCCGACACCGGCCGCACCACCCGATCCGCCGTCACCATCTGCTCCGCCGTCACCGCCTGACCCACCGTCACCACGCCACCCGCCCGACCCACCGGGCGGTCCGGCCTGCCCGGATTCCCCCAGGAGGACCTTCGATGCGCTCCCCCCGCAGACCGTCCCGCGTACTGGCCGCCGTCACCGGCAGCGCCGTCCTGGCCCTGCTCGCCACCGCCTGCACCGGCACCAACGCCACCGGCGGCACCGACGACTCGGCCTCCGGCAAGGACGTCACCATCACCTTCTGGCACGGCTGGAGCCAGGAGAGCGAGACCAAGGCGATCGACGAGAACGTCGCCGCCTTCCAGAAGGCCCACCCGAACATCAAGGTCAAGGTCGTCCCGCGGATCGAGGACGACAAGGCCCAGCAGGCGCTGCGGGCCGGCGGTCCGGACGCCCCGGACGTGGTCTCCTCGTTCAGCACCGACAACGTCGGCAAGTTCTGCACCTCCAAGGTCTGGGTGGACCTCAACCCGTTCCTGAAGAAGGACTCCATCGACCCGGCCAAGACCTTCCCGGCCGCGATGCTCAAGTACAGCCAGTTCCAGGGCAACCAGTGCTCGCTGCCGCTGCTCGGCGACGCCTACGGCCTGTACTACAACAAGAAGGCCTTCGCCGAGGCCGGCATCACCGCGCCGCCGAAGACCTTCAGCGAGTTCGAGGCCGCCGCCGCCAAGCTGACGGTGGCCGACGGCGACTCGTTCAAGCAGCTCGGCTTCATGCCGAACTACCACGGCTACGAGACCGCCCTGCCGCACTACCTGAGCCAGTACGGCGTGGAGTACTTCGACGCCCAGGGCAAGTCCACCGTGCACACCGACCCGAAGGTCGCGCAGGCGCTGACCTGGCAGAAGGGCCTGGTCGAGAAGCTCGGCGGCTTCGAGAAGCTGGAGAAGTACCGCACCGGCTTCGGCGACGAGTTCAGCGCCAAGAACCCCTTCCACACCGGCCAGGTGGCGATGGCGCTGGACGGCGAGTGGCGGACCGCCGCGCTGGCCGAGGAGAAGCCGGACTTCGAGTGGGCCACCGCGCCGTTCCCGGTGCCGGACGACCAGGCCGCCAGCTACGGCAAGGGCTACCAGACCGGCACCATCATCGGCATCGCCCGGACCAGCCAGAAGCAGGCCGCCGCCTGGGAGTTGGTGAAGTACCTGACCACCGACACCGACGCGGTGGTGAACTTCGCCAACGCGATCCACAACGTGCCGAGCACCTTCGCCGCGCTGGACTCGCCGAAGCTGACCTCCGACGCCAACTTCAAGACCTTCCTCGACATCGCCAAGAACCCGGCCTCCAACGGCGCCCCGGCCTCCATCAACGGCGGTGCCTTCCAGGTCAGTCTGCAGAACTTCTCCTACGAGGTGGAGGCCGGCCGCGCCTCCGACCTCAAGGCCGGGCTGACCGCCGCGGCCAAGGAGATCGACGCGGCCGTCGACCAGGCCAAGTGACATGACGCTCCCCCTGACCACCGTCCCGGCGGCGCTGCGCAGCAAGCGCCGCCGGGAGGGCCTGCGCACCCTGGCGTTCCTCAGCCCCTGGCTGATCGGCTTCGCCGTGTTCTTCCTCTACCCGCTGCTCTCCACCGTCTACTTCTCCTTCATGCAGTACGACGGCTTCACCGCGCCGACCTTCGCCGGGCTGAAGAACTGGTCGTACGTCTTCAACGACTACCCCTCGTTCTGGCAGGGGCTGGGCAACACGCTCTGGCTGGTCGTGGTGATGGTGACCCTGCGGGTGGCCTTCGGCCTCGGCATCGGGCTGCTGATCACCAAGGTGAAGACCGGCGCGGGCCTGTTCCGCACGCTGTTCTACCTGCCCTACCTGGCCCCGCCGGTGGCCGCCACGATGGCCTTCGCCTTCCTGCTCAACCCCGGCACCGGCCCGGTGAACGACCTGCTCGGCAGCCTCGGCCTGCCGCAGCCCGGCTGGTTCACCGACCCGGACTGGTCCAAGCCGGCCCTCACCATGCTCGCCATGTGGGGCATCGGCGACCTGATGGTGATCTTCATGGCCGCCCTGCTGGACGTGCCGCGGGAGCAGTACGAGGCGGCCGAGCTGGACGGTGCCGGCCCGTGGCAGAAGTTCCGCTTCGTCACCTTCCCGAACATCACCCCGATCGTGCTGTTCGCGGTGGTCACCGGGGTGATCCAGACCATGCAGTACTACACCCAGGCGATCGTGGCCGGGAAGGTCGCCAGCGGCGTGATCGGCGGCTCCGGCCAGCAGTTCGAGCCGGGCTACCCGAACGGCTCCACCTGGACCCTGCCGCAGATGGTCTACAACCTGGGCTTCCAGCGCTTCGACACCGGCTCCGCCTGCGTGGTCGCGCTGGTGCTGTTCGCCCTGTCGATGGCGTTCACCGCCGTGCTGATGCGCCGGAAGTCCGGACTGCTGGGAAGTGAGGACTGATGGCCGCGACCGTCGCCGTACCGCTGACCCGCGAGGGCGCCGCGCTCCGGGTGGCCCGCCGCCGGGCCGTGCTGCACTGGGTGGCCGTCCACTCGACCGCCGTGGCGGCCGGGCTGTTCTTCGTGCTGCCCTTCGTCTTCGTGCTGCTCACCTCGCTGATGACGGACCGTCAGGCGCTCACCTCGGACCTCTGGCCGCACGAGTGGGTCTGGAGCAACTACGTCCAGGTCTTCCAGACCCCCGGCTTCCTGAGCTGGTGGCGCAACACCCTGCTGTACGCCGGGCTCGGCACCGTGCTGACCATCGTCTCCAGCGTGCCGGTCGCCTACGCGCTGGCCCGGTTCCGCTTCCGCGGACAGCGGCTGGCCCTGCTCGCGGTGATCTCGATGATGATGCTGCCGCCGCAGGTGGTGATCATCCCGATGTACCTGTTCTGGGCCAAGCAGCTGCACATGACCGGGACGCTCTGGCCTCTGATCATCCCGATGGCCTTCGGCGACGCGTTCTCGATCTTCCTGCTCCGGCAGTTCCTGCTGACCATCCCGAAGGAGTACGTGGAGGCCGCCCGGATCGACGGCTGCGGCGAACTGCGCACCCTGCTGCGGGTGGTGCTGCCGATGGCCAAGCCGGCCATCGCGGCGGTCGCGCTGTTCCAGTTCTTCTACTGCTGGAACGACTACTTCGGCCCGCAGATCTACGCCAGCGAGAACCAGGACGCCTGGACCCTCAGCTACGGCCTGGCCTCCTTCAAGGCGGCCCACCACACCAACTGGAACCTCACCATGGCCGCCACCCTGCTGGTGATGGCCCCGGTGATCGTCCTCTTCTTCTTCGCACAGAAAGCCTTCATCGAAGGCGTGACACTGACAGGGGTCAAGGGCTGATGTCCGCACTCAAGTTGGCGATCGTCGGTGGCGGTTCCACCTACACGCCCGAACTCATCGACGGGTTCGCCCGGCTCCGCGACACCCTGCCGATCGGCGAGCTGGTGCTGATCGACCCGGCCGCCGACCGGCTGGAGCTGATCGGCGGGCTGGCCCGCCGGATCTTCGCCAAGCAGGGCCACGACGCGGTGGTCACCACCTCCACCGACGTGGCGTCCGGCGTCCAGGGCGCGGACGCGGTGCTGCTCCAGCTCCGGGTCGGCGGTCAGGCCGCGCGCAACCAGGACGAGACCTGGCCGCTGGAGTGCGGCTGCGTCGGCCAGGAGACCACCGGCGCGGGCGGGCTGGCCAAGGCGCTGCGCACCGTCCCGGTGGTGCTGGACATCGCCGAGCAGGTCCGCCGGGCCAACCCGGACGCCTGGATCGTGGACTTCACCAACCCGGTCGGCATTGTCACCCGGGCGCTCCAGCAGGCCGGCCACAAGGCCGTCGGCCTGTGCAACGTGGCGATCGGCTTCCAGCGCAAGTTCGCCGCCCACCTGAACGTCGCCCCCGAGCTGGTCCGGCTCGACCACGTCGGCCTCAACCACCTCACCTGGGAGCGCGGCGTCACCCTGCTCGACGCCCCCGACGCGGCCACCGGCCGCGAGGTGCTGCCCGAGCTGCTGGCCGGCTTCGGCAAGGAGATCTCCGAGGACCTGCACCTGCCGCTCCCGGTGATCCAGCGGCTCGGCGTGGTGCCGTCCTACTACCTGCGCTACTTCTACCAGCACGACCAGGTGGTCGAGGAGCTGAAGGTGCAGGGCTCCCGGGCGGCGGCGGTCTCGGCGATCGAGGCCGAGCTGCTGGAGCTGTACGCCGACCCCACCCTGGACACCAAGCCGGAGCTGCTGAGCAAGCGCGGCGGGGCGTTCTACTCCGAGGCGGCGGTCCAGCTGATCGCCTCGTTGCTCGGCACCGACGGCCGCACCACCGTGCAGGTGGTCAACACCCGCAACGACGGCGTGCTGCCCTTCCTCCCCGACGACGCGGTGATCGAGGTGCCGGCCGAGGTGGACGCGGCGGGCGTCCGGCCGCTGCCGCAGCGACCGGTCGAGCCGCTGTACGCGGGCCTGATCGCCGGGGTCACCGCGTACGAGCATCTGGCGCTGGACGCCGCGCTGCGGGGCGGCCGGGACCGGGTCTTCGACGCGCTGCTGGCCCACCCGCTGGTCGGCCAGATCGAGCTCGCCGACCAGCTGACCGACCGTCTGATCGCCCACAACCGGGACCACCTGTCATGGGCGTGAGCGTTCCGGCGGGCGCGGGCCTGCCGACGGGTGTGAGCTTTCCCAGGCAGGCCGGGCCGGGGCAGTCGGTCCGGAACGCCCACAGCAGTGAGGATCCGATGCATCAGCACGGGCAGCACGAGCAGTCGGAGCAGCAGGACCAGCGGGCGCAGCAGGACCGGCAGGCGCAGGGGGCGCAGCAGGACCAGCGGGCGCGGCAGGACCAGCGGGCGCAGCAGGTCCGGCTCCCGGGGGTCCTGGCGATCGATGCCGGGAACAGCAAGACCGACGTCGCGCTGGTCGGCGCCGACGGCCTGGTGCTCGGCCGGGCCCGGGGCGGCGGCTTCCAACCGCAGAGCATCGGCGCGGAGGCGGCGATCGAGGGGCTGGCCCCGCTGGTCGCCTCGGTGGCCGCCCAGGCCGGCCTCGACCCGGCGGACGGCGTGCTGACCGGGCACGTCAGCGCCTGCCTCGCCAACGCCGACCTCCCGGTGGAGGAGCAGGCGCTGCTGGAGGCACTGGAGCGGCGCCCCTGGGGCGCCACCAACCACGTGGCCAACGACACCTTCGGCCTGCTCCGGGCCGGCACCGACGGCCCGCTCGGGGTCGCGGTGGTCTGCGGCGCCGGCATCAACTGCGTCGGCCTGCTGCCGGACGGCCGCACCGCGCGCTTCCCCGCGCTCGGCAAGCTGACCGGCGACTGGGGCGGGGGCGGCGGGCTCTCGTCCGAATCGCTCTGGCACGCCGTCCGGGCCGAGGACGGCCGGGGCCGACCCACCGCGCTGGCCCCGGCCATAGCGGCCCACTTCGGGCTGCCCACGGCCGGGGAGGTGGCCGAGGCCATCCACCTGGGCGAGCTCGACTACGGGCGGCTGCACGAGCTGGTGCCGGTGCTGTTCAAGATCGCGGCCGGTGGCGACCCGGTCGCACTGGAGCTGATCGACCGTCAGGCCGACGAGATCGTCCGCCTCGCGGTGGTCGCGCTGCGCCGCCTCGACCTGCTCGGCCGGGCCGCCCCGGTGGTGCTCGGCGGCGGCGTGCTGGCGGCCCGGCACCCGCTGCTGCTCGACAACCTCACCGCGCGGTTGGCCGAGGCCGCCCCGCTGGCCGAACCCCGCATCGTGGTCGCCCCGCCGGTCCTCGGCGCCGCCCTGCTCGGCCTCGACCACCTCAGCGCCACCCCGGCCGCCCAACAGCGGCTCCGGGACGCCTTCCCCACCCCCACCCTGGTGGGCTGACCGCACGACCCCGCGCTTCCCGCGCCCTCCCGCCGAAGGCGGACGGGGGCGCGGGGAACTGCGCGCGGCGGAAGAAAACGACCCGTGTGCCGGGTACGGACACCCACGTGCAAGTGACACTCCGCACCCGGCACACGCCTCCGCACCTTCCCGCCGAAGGCGGACGGGGGCGCGGGGAACTGCGCGCGGCGGAAGAAAACGACCCGTGTGCCGGGTACGGACACCCACGTGCAAGTGACACTCC
>NZ_JBIWFX010000025.1:42804-58664 GCF_044763225.1 Kitasatospora sp. NPDC096147
ACCGCACCCGGCACACGCCTCCGCACCTTCCCGCCGAAGGCGGTCAGGGGCGCGGGGAACTGCGCGTGGCGGAAGAAAACAACCCGTGTGCCGGGTACGGACACCCACTTGCAAGTGGCACTCCGTACCCGGCACACGGGTCCGCGCCTTCCGCAGCGCGCAGTTCCTCGCGCCCCTGACCTCGCTCCTGCCGCACCACCAAGGCCCCGTGCCCCTGACCCGTTCCTGCCGCACCACCAAGGCCCCGTGCCCCTGACCCGTTCCTGCCGCACCACCGAGGCCGCGTACGCCTGCCGCACCGCCGAAGCCCCGTCAGGCCCGTGCCCGGCCGAAGGCGCGGCGGTAGTCGCGCGGGGCCACCCCGACGCGGCGGGTGAAGGCCGGACGGAGCGAGACCGCGGAGCCGAAACCGCAGCGGACCGCGATCTGCTCGACCGTCAGATCGGTCTCCTCCAGCAGCCGCTGGGCCGCCAGGACCCGCTGCTCCGACAGCCACCGCAGCGGCGGTACCCCCACCGCCTCGCCGAACCGCCGGGCGAACGACCGCTCCGACATGACCGCGATCCGTGCCAACTCCGCCACCGTCCAGGGCCGTTCCAGCTCCGCGAGCACCGCGGCCCGCACCCCGGCCAACGGATCGTCCCCGACCACCGGCACCGGCGTCGGGATGAACTGCGCCTGCCCGCCCGCCCGGAACGGTGCCGTCACCATCCCCCGGGCGATCGCCGCCGCCACCCCCTGGCCGTGTGCGTCCCGGACCAGGTGCAGACAGAGGTCGATCCCCGCCGCCACTCCCGCCGAGGTCCAGATCAGACCGTCCCCGGTGAACAGCACCTCCGGATCGACCGTCACCGCCGGGTAGCGGCGGGCCAGTTCGGGCGCCAGGTGCCAGTGGGTGGTGGCCCGCCGCCCGTCCAGCAGGCCCGCCTCGGCGAGCAGGAAGGCCCCGGCGCAGAGCGAGGCGATCGGCACACCGGCCCGGTGGGCGGCGCGCAGCGCGTCCAGCACCGGCGGCGGGGTGGGGGCGTACGGGTCCTCGACGCCGGGGACCACCACCAGGTCGCAGTCGGCCAGCGCGGCCGGTTCGAAGTCCGGCCACCGTTCCAGTCCGCCGCCCAACCGGACCGGGGCGCCGCCGGGTTGACGCTCCGCGCCACCGCCCGGCCCGCAGACCCGTAGCTCGAAACCGGGAAGCCCCGGGCGGCTGCCCCGGGGCATCGACCAGACCTCGGCGATCACCGCGTAGTCGAAGGCCCGGACACCGTCCAGGAGCAGGCAGCCAACAGTTCGCATGGCAGGAATCTATCGATCACCGGCGCTCGCCCCCCTCACCCCCGGTGCAGCCGCCGCCGGAGCATGGAGCCATGACGAACACCAGCGCCTTCGACGCCCCGCTCACCCTCGCCCCCGACGCCGTCCTGGTCGTGATCGACGTCCAACAGGGCTTCGAGGACGAGCAGTTCTGGGGCCCCCGGGACAACCCGGAGGCCGAGCAGCGGATCGCCGAGCTGCTGACGGCCTGGCAGCGCACCGGCCGGCCGGTGGTGACGGTCCAGCACGGGGCGGCGGCCGGCCCGTTGGCCGTCGGCTCCCCCGGCCACGCCCTCAAGCCCTTCGTGGCCGCCGCGACGCCCGAGCTGCACGTCACCAAGACCGTGAACAGCGCCTTCTACGGCACCCCCGACCTGCACGAGTGGCTGCAACGGCGCGGTGCGACCCAGCTGGTGGTGGTCGGCATCATGACCAACGTGTGCAACGAGACCACCGCCCGGATGGGCGGCAACCTCGGCTACGACGTGGTCTTCCCGACCGACGCCATGCACACCTTCGCGATGGTCGGCCCGGACGGCGGGAGCATCCCCGCCGAGGAGCTGGCCCGGAGCACGGCGGCGGTGCTGCACGCCATGCGGTTCGCCAAGGTGGTGCGCACCGAGGAGGTGCTGGACGCCGCCTGACCCGGACTCGGCCCCGGCCGGCGGGCCGAAGGGCGGGCGGGTCAGCCGAGGTGGACCCGGACCCAGTCGGCCAGCAGCTTGGCGCAGCCGTCCACCGACTCCCGCCAACTGCGGCTGGCCCCCTCGCCCGCCTCGTCGCTGACCTGCTTCACCAGCCGCACCGGCACCCCGGCCCGCTCGGCGACGGTGGCCACCGCGTAGCCCTCCATGTCCACCAGGTCGGCCCGGGCGGCCAGCCGCTCGCGGGCCTGCTCGTCGGAGACGAAGAGGTCGCCGGTGGCCAGCACCAGGCCGTCCGGCGGGCCGTCCAGGGTGAGATCGGCACCGTAGGTGCGGCCGGTGAGGTCGTGCAGGACCGGGGTGTCCAGATCGTGCTGGACCACCCGGGAGATCAGGTGGGTGCCGGCCAGGCCGGGGCGCAGCGCGCCCGCGGTGCCGAGGTTGACGATCTCGGCGGGCCGCTCGCCCCGCGCCAGCACGGTGGCCAGCGCCACCGAGGCGTTGACCTTGCCGATCCCGGTGAGCAGCACGGGGAGCCCGTCCCCGAGGTGGGCCGCCTCCTCCTCGACCGCGATCACGAGCAGCGGGCGGTCGGGGGTGATGGTTCCGATCAGATGCATGGCGCCCATGGTAGGACGAGCCCCCTCCCCTCCCCGGAAGCCCGCTCCCCCATGGCCTTGATCGTCAGGAACCGCATAGGGTGCGTCCGGCGTCGCCCGTGTCGGAGCACTCGCCGGCCCCGTCCAGGGGCCGCGAAAGCTCAAGAGCGACGCAACTCGCGTGTGGCGGCCGGGTCCGGCGGCCATACTGCTCGCGACGGACGGTCCCGGAACCGGGGCGGTCCTGGGGGGAGGATGGGTCAGGTGGCGACACCGGTGGTGCACGGCGGGCGACCGCCGATACCGAGATCACCCGGCAGCAGCGTGGCCGGGCACGAAAGGGGCGGTGCCACGGGCAGGGCCGCAGGCGGCGCACCCGTCGGCCCGTTGGGCCGGCTGCTGTCCCCGGACCGGCTGAGACGGCTGACCGGCACCGCGCCGGCCCGGCTGCGGGCCGCCATCACGGTGCTGACCGTCCTGGTCCTGGCCTTCGGCGCCCTGACGGCGTGGCAGGTGAGCACCCGGGCCCGGGCGGCCGGACAGGTGGTGACGCACGGTCAGCCGCTGAGCCAGGACGCCGCCGAGGTGTACCGCTCGCTGGCCGACGCCGACACCACGGCCGCCGCCGTCTTCCTGCTCGCCTCCGAGGCCCCGCCGGAGCTCCGCGCCCGGTACGAGACCGACCTGGCCACCGCCGCCGAACGGCTCGCCCGAGCCGCCGCCCGGACCGGCGTCGGTGCCGACGGAGCCCGGACCCAGCAGTGGGTGGCCGAGCTCAACCGGCAACTCCCGGTGTACGCGGGCCTGGTGGAGACCGCCCGGGCCAACGACCGGCAGGGCCTGCCGCTCGGCGGGGCCTATCTGCGGTACGCCTCCAAGCAGATGCAGACCGAGATGCTGCCGGTCGCGCAGAAGCTGGTGGAGGCGGAGAACCAGGCGCTGGACGCGGGCTACGACGACGCCCGCGCCGTTCCGTGGGCCGCGGTGGTGCTGGGCCTGCTGGTGCTGGCCGCGCTGGCCTGGTGCCAGGTGCTGCTGCTCCGCCGGACCAACCGGGTCTTCAATCCCGGGATGCTGGCCGCCACGGCGGCCGTGCTGGCCGGGTTGGCCTGGCTCGCCGTCGGCACCGTCTCGGCCCGGTCCGACCTCGGCGACAGCCGGACCTACGGCGCCGCGCCGCTGCGCGTGCTCAACCAGGCCCGGATCGAGGCGCTCCAGGCCCGCGCGGCGGAGAACCTCGACCTGGTGTCCCGGGGCGGCTCGGACAGCTACGACAAGAACTGGACCCGCTACACCGCCGCGCTGGCCGGACCGGTCCCGGACGGCAAGCTGCAGCGGACGACCGGGACGGGCACGCTGGCCCGCGCCCTCCAGGGCGCCCCGCGCGCGGCGGCGGCCGGGATCACCGAGGCCGCGCACCAGTTCGGACTCTGGGACGCCCTGCACCAGAAGTCCGAGAACGGTGACGACTACACCGCATCGCTGCGGATCGTGATCGGCAGCAGCAGCGGCGCCGACAGCTCGGCCGCCGCCTTCGCCCAGCTGGACCAGCAGTTGGGGCTGGCCGCCGTCGACGAGCAGCGGGCGTTCGACGAGAAGGCGCGCGGGGTGGACGGCGGGCTGGCCGCACTGGCCTGGGGCGTCGGTGTGCTGACGCTGCTGGCGGCGGCGGGGGTCGCGGCGGGCTTGGGCCGCCGCCTGGCGGAGTACCGGTAGGGGGAGTTGACGGTGCGTACGGGACGAACTGCACGGACGGCACGGAGCGAGCGGACGGCGCGGAGCGCGCAGTCGGGGCGGACCGCGCGGAGCATGCGGACGGCGCGGACGGCCGTGGTCGGCGGCGTCACGGCGGCGCTGGCCGCCGCCGGGCTGGTGGCCGGCCTGACGGTCGGTCTGCGGCCCGGCCCGGCGGAGCCGGTGGCCACGGCCGCCGAACCGGCCGCCGCCGTGGCACTGGCCGCGCCCGCCGCCCCGGTCACCGGGGACTGCGCGGAGCGGACGGTGGCGCCGAGCTCCGCCCTGACGGGCCGTAAGGTCCAGGACATCAAGGCCCGGGGCACGCTGGTGGTCGGGGTGGACCAGAACAGCTTCAACTGGGGCTACCGCAACCCGCAGACCGGCAAGATCGAGGGCTTCGACATCGACCTCGCCAGGGCCGTGGCCAAGGCGGTGCTGGGCAATCCGGACAGCATCACCTACCGGACGGTGACCACCCCCAAGCGGATCGAGGCGATCCGCACCGGCCAGGTCGACCTGATCGTCCGCACCATGACCATCAACTGCGAGCGGTGGAACGACATCTCCTTCTCCGCGCCCTACTTCGTCAACGGCCAGCGGCTGGTGGTCCCGAGGTCGGACCAGTCCAGGACGGTGGCCGAGGCGCTCAGGGGCAAGCGGGCCTGCGCGGCTCAGGCGTCCTCCTCCGACACCGAGTTGAAGAAGCCCGAGTACGGCACCTCCTCGGTCACCCTGGTCGAGAACCAGCTGGACTGCCTGGTGCTGATGCAGCTCGGCAAGGTCGACTCGGCGCTGACGGACGGTTCGCTGGCCGCCGCGCAGGTGGCCCAGGACCCGACCGCCCGGATGGTCGACGAGAACCTCGGCTCGACCAGGATGGGCATCGGCATGAAGCACGAGGACACCGACCTGCAGGCGGTCGTCAACCAGGTGCTGCAGGACTACCGGGCGAGCGGCGAGTGGCAGGCTTCCTACGACCGCTGGCTGGCGAAGAGCATGGGGGCCTCCTCCGCGCCCTACCTGCCCTAGCGGCGGGCCGGTGGGGTCCGGGCCGGTGGGTCCGGGCCGGGGGCGTGGTGGCACGGTGGTGAGGTGGCACGGTGGTGAGGTGGGTGTTTCCGGTGTTGGGCTCGGGATCGAGATCCGGTCCGCGGTCGAGAGAGGGATGACGTGGCGTTGGCAGGAGCTGCCGGGCCGGCGATGAGCCGGGAGGAGGTGGACCGCGAGCTGGGCCGGCTGGACGCCGAGCGCGACGCGGTCGAAGCCGCGCTGCTCGCCCTCCAGGAGCACCAGGGCCGTCGGCTGCTGGACGGCGCGGTCCTGAGCGGACGGACCCAGGAGCGCTGGGCGGTGGCGGAGCCCGGACTCGCGCTGATCTGGGCGCTGTTCGACCGCTACTCCGAGGCGCTGGCCTCGGCCCGGGCGGTCCGGGCCCGGCGCAGCCGCCCCGGGGGGGCGGAGCTGGCCGAGCTCACCGAGCTGCTGAGCGGCCCCGCGGTGACGGTCTCCGGCGGTCAGCTGCCGGACGTTGCGGGGCCGGTGGCGGTGCCGGTCCGGCTGGTGGAGCGGATCAGCCTGGCCGAGCTGCTGGAGCGGATGAACGCCTGGTACGCCGCCGTCTACGAGGTGGTGGCCGCCGCCGACGCGGTCTGGACGGCGCTGCCGGCCCGGATCGACCTGCTGCTGGCCGAGCTGGGCCGGGTGCGGATGCTGTCCGGCTCGGTCGGGGTGCGCAGCGGGGCCCACCCGCTGGCCGACGAGCTGGACGGTCTGGAACGGGAGTTGACGGAGCTTCGGGCCGAGGTCCGGACCGACCCGCTGGCACTCTGGCGGCCCGGGCGGGTGCCCGCGCAGCGCTCGGCGCCGGTCTCGCCCGGGGCCACCATGGCCGGGGTGCTGAGCGGCGCGGTGGACACCGAGCGGTTCGACCGGGCCGGCCGGGCACTGGACGGCCTGCGGATGGAGCTGGACGGGCTGCTGCGGCTGCGCGACGAGGCCCAGGACCGTCTCCAGCAGGTCGGCGACCTGCTGCGGCGGGCCGACGCCACGCTGGCCGAGGCCCGCCGGGCCCGGGGCGAGGTGCTGGCGAAGATCGCCGCCACCGAGGTGCCGCAGGTGCCCGGGCCGGCCTCGGCACTGCGCGAACGGATCACGCTGGCGGTCGAGTTGCAGCAGAACGGGCAGTGGCACCGGCTGGCGCCGCTGCTGGACGCCTTGGAGGACGTGGCGGTCAAGGAGCTGGCGAGGGCCCGGCAGTCGCTCACCGAGGTGGCCCAACCGCTCGCCGTCCGGGCCGAGTTGCGCGGCCGGCTGGAGGCGTACAAGGCGATGGCGGCCCGGCTCGGGCTGGCCGAGGACCCGCTGGTGCTGGAGCGTTTCGAGAAGGCGCGCTGGCTGCTGTGGAGCGCGCCCTGCGACCTGCGCGCGGCGGCCGAGGCGGTGGTCCGCTTCCAGCAGGCGCTCCGTCCGACCGCGCCCGTGGCGGCACCCGCACCGGCGGCTCCGCCCGCCGCAGGACAACCGCAGGACCGGATACCGCACGGACAGGGGGATGGCGTCGATGGGTGAGAACTGCGTCCGACCGGACTGCTCCGGCGGCACGATCGACCAGGACGGGTACTGCGACAACTGCGGCCTGGCGCCGCTCGGTTCGACCACCACGGCCGCCTCGGCGGGCGCCTCGACCGGCTCCTCGACCAGTTCCTCGGCCGGATCGACCGGCTCCTCCGCGCGCTCCTCGGCCGCCGTCCGGGTGACCGGCCTGCCGGTGGGCGGCGGGGCCTGCACCCGGGACTGCGGCGGCACCATCGACGGGGACGGCTACTGCGACGAGTGCGGCTTGGCCGCCGAGACCGGCCGGGTGGCCGCCGTGCCCTCGGCCCGGACGGAGCCGTACACCGGCACCTCCTCGTCCCGCTCCTCCCGCTCCTCCCGGACCATGTCAGGGCGGTCCCGCTCGCACCGCTCCACCCGGACCGGCAGCGGGCGTTCGGTCTCCGTGCGCAGCGCCGGCAGCGGCTCCCGGAGCACGGCGCGGCGCGGCAACCTGGGCGCCGGTCTGGTGAGCGTCCCCGTGGTGCCCGCCACCAATCCGGTGGCGGCCGTGCTGACCGACCCCCAGGTGCCCGAGCGCAAGCGCTTCTGCAGCAGTTGCGAGGCCGAGGTGGGCCGGGAGAAGAACGGCCGGCCGGGCCGGGCCGACGGCTTCTGCACCAAGTGCGGCACGCCGTACTCCTTCACGCCCAAGCTCCACCGGGGCGATCTGGTGGGCGGTCAGTACGAGGTGGTGGGCTGCCTCGCGCACGGCGGCCTGGGGTGGATCTACCTGGCGATCGACCGCCGGGTGAACGACCGCTGGGTGGTGCTCAAGGGGCTGCTCGACACCGGGGACCAGGACGCGCTGGCGGTGGCCATCGCCGAGCGCCGCTTCCTGTCCGAGGTGGACCACCCGAGCATCGTGCGCATCATCAACTTCGCCGAGCACCCCGACCTGCGCACCGGCTCGACCGACGGCTACATCGTGATGGAGTACGTCGGCGGCCTGTCGCTCAAGGACATCGCCAACGGCCGCCTCACGCCGGAGGGCCGGCGCGACCCGCTCCCGGTCGAGCAGGCGATCGCGTTCGCGCTGGAGGCGCTGCCCGCCCTGGGGTACCTGCACGCACGCGGGCTGGTGTACTGCGACTTCAAGATCGACAACGTGATCCAGAGCGAGGACTCGCTCAAGATCATCGACCTCGGTGCGGTCTGCCGGGTCGGTGAGGACGGCCCGGTCTACGGCACGCTCGGCTACCAGGCCCCGGAGATCGCCACCGACGGCCCCTCGGTCGCCTCGGACCTGTACACCGTGGCCCGCACGCTGGCCGTGCTGACCTTCGACTTCCAGGGCTACAACACCCGCTTCCGGTACGAGCTGCCCGGCCCGGAGGAGGTGGAGCTGTTCGCCCGCTACGAGTCCTACTACCGGCTGCTGGTCCGCGCCACCGACCCGGATCCGGCCCGCCGCTTCGGCTCCGCCGAGGAGATGGCCGGGCAGCTGACCGGCGTGCTGCGCGAGCTGCTCAGCCTCCAGGACGGCCGCCCGCGCCCCGCGCTCTCCACCCTCTTCGGGCCGGAACTGCGGGTGGTGGACCGCGAGCTGACGCCCGGTCCGCCCGCTCCCGCAGCCGCCGCGCTCGCGCTGCCGGTGCCGCTGGTCGACCCGACCGACCCGCACGCCGGTCTGCTCGCCACCCTCAGCGCGGGTGGCCCGGCCGAGGCGCTCGCCGCCCTGGCCACCGCACCGGACCCGTCGGTGGAGCTCCGGCTGAGCGCCCTGCGGGCCCACCTCGAACTGGCCGCCACCGAGGCCACCGCCGCCACTGCCACCACGCCCGGTGCCGCGCTGCCCACCCGCACGCCTGACGCGCCGTCGGCGGGGACTGCGGTGGCGAAGGCCGGACCGGGTGCGGCCGTGGCGGTGCCCGGTGCAGCCGGGCCGGCGGCGGAAGCGGACGAGGAGGAGGCCGGCGCACTGGTCGACGCCGAGACCGCGCTGCTCGCGCTGGAGCAGGACCACGGCGGCGACTGGCGGGTGGTCTGGCACCGGGGGCTGCTGGAGCTGGTGGCCGGCCGGGCCGCCACCGCCGCCGAGTCCTTCGACGCGATCTACGACGCCTTCCCCGGCGAGCCCGCGCCCAAGCTGGCCCTGGCGGTCTGCGCCGAACTGCTCGGCAACAGCGAGGACGCCGCCGAGTTCTACCGGCTGGTCGGCACCACCGACCGCGCCTACGTCAGCGCCGCCTTCGGCCTGGCCCGGGTGCTGCTCGCGGCCGGCGACCGGGAGGGCGCGGTGCGGGCGCTGGAGAACGTGCCCGAGTCCTCCGCGCACTGGACCGCCGCCCGGGTCGCCACCCTGCGGGCCCGACTGCGCGGCCGGGCCGTCACCGAACCGATCGGCCCGGAACTGGCGCGCTGCTCCGAGCAGCTGACGGCACTTCCGCTGGACGCCCGACACGCCGAGGAGCTCTCGGTGGAGGTCCTGGAGGCCGCCCTCGGCTGGGTGTTGGCCGGCTCCCCCGGCGGCGCCGGTCCCGACGCCGGGAAGAGGGGCTCCTCCAGTACGCTCGACCTGCTCGGCCGACCCGCCGTTGAACGGGAACTGCGCTTCGCCCTGGAACACTCCTACCGAGTACTGGCACGGTTGGCCGACCGCGCCGAGATCAGGATCGAGATGGTGGAGCGGGCCAACCGTGCCCGCCCCCGGACGTGGGTGTGAACCGATGCCGCAGCAGACCGTGTGCCCGAGCTGTGCCGAACCGCTGGACCCCGAGGACGACTACTGCGGAGCCTGCGGCGTGGGCGTGACGGAGGCCACTGCCCCGGGCGCCACTGCTCCCGGCGAGGGCCCCGCCTCCTCCGACGACCCGTCAGCCCCCGCGCGGTGCGTGCACTGCGGGGCGGCCGAGCTGACCGTCGAGGGCTACTGCGAGTCCTGCGGCAACGCACAGCCCCGACCACGCGACCACCAGGAGCGGGCGGTCGAGGGCGTCGCCGGCGTGACCGACCGGGGGCTGCGGCACCACCGCAACGAGGACGCCTTCACCGTGGCCACCACCCGGCTGCCCAGCGGCGAGCCCGCCGTGCTCGCGGTGGTCTGCGACGGGGTGTCCTCCTCGGCACGGCCCGACGAGGCCTCCGAGGCAGCCGTCCGGGCCGCCGCGGCCTACCTGACCGGAGCGCTGGAGCGCGGGCAGCGGCCCGACCAGGCGATGCGGGACGCGATCGGCGAGGCCTCCCGGGCGGTGACCGAGCTGGCCAAGGACGGCATCCGCACCCCCGGCGGCAGCCTCAACTCCCCGGCCTGCACCTACGTGAGCGCCGTCTCGGCGGCCGGGCTGGTCACCATCGGCTGGGTCGGCGACACCCGGGCGTACTGGATCCCGGACGACCGCGAGGCGGCCGTCCCGTACCGGCTGACCGAGGACGACTCCTGGGCCGCCCGGGTGGTGGCGATCGGCCTGATGAGCGAGGCCGAGGCGTACGCCGACCCCCGCGCCCACGCCATCACCGGCTGGCTCGGCGCCGACGCCGAGGACCTGGAGCCGCACACCGTCAGCTTCACCCCGCACGTGCCCGGTGTGCTGCTGGTCTGCACCGACGGCCTGTGGAACTACGCGGAGGCCGCCGAGGCGCTGGCGGAGCGGGTCCGCCCGGACGCCCGGACCGAGCCTCTGGCGGCGGCCCGGCAGCTGGTGGAGTTCGCGGTGGCCGCCGGCGGGCACGACAACATCACCGTCGCCGTGCTGCCGATCAGCCCGCCGCCGGAGTCCTCGCTCCGGACCGTCCCGCTCCAGGCGAGCACCGTCACCCCCGGCGGAGCCGCCCCGCTGCGCTCCGACCCGACCCTCCAACTCCACCGGCCCGCCGGGCCCGCCCTCCGGCCGGACGGGTCGGAGCTGCCGGAGCGGTCGGCCGAAGCGACCCTCCAGCTGCAGATCCCGGCCGAAGGGGCCTGACCGCCCGTCACCCGGCCGGCTCCCCCGGCCCCGACCCCGACCCTGCCCCCGAGATCCCCCCGGTGCCCCGCTCCCCGCGCCCGTGCCCGACCACCGACCCGGCGATCCGGCGGTCCCAGGACCCGCCGGTCGCCCCATCCGCACGACAGGAGCAACGATGGCCGTTCTGTCCCGGTCCGAGCCGAGTTTCACCGTCGACGTCTTCCAGAACGAGTACCTCCCCGAGGGCGCCCGCGAGGTGAACGCAATCGTCACGGTGACCGCCACCGGCGGCGGTACCACCGGCGGCCGGCCGGTCTCCCGCGACGCGGCGGGGAGTGCCGACGCCGGGGCGCCGGCAGCCGTGGTGATCATGGTGGACTGCTCCGGTTCGATGGACTTCCCCGCCGAGAAGATGCGCAACGCCCGTGCCGCCACGGCCGTCGCGGTGGACACCATCCGCGACGGCGTGGCCTTCGCCGTGGTGGCCGGCACCCACGAGGCGGTCGAGGTCTACCCGGGCGGCGGCCGGCTCGCGGTGGCCGACGACTCCACCCGGGCCCAGGCCAAGGACGCGCTGCGCCGGCTCGCGGCCGGTGGCGGCACCGCCATCGGCACCTGGCTGACGAAGGCCCAGGCGCTGTTCCGCACCCGCCCCGAGGCCACCATCCGGCACGGCATCCTGCTGACCGACGGTCGGAACGAGCACGAGAAGCCGGGGGGCCTGGAGCGTTCGCTGGAGGAGGCGGCCGGGTACTTCACGGTGGACTGCCGGGGTGTCGGCACCGACTGGGAGGTGGCCGAGCTGCGCAAGATCGCCTCCGCCCTGCTCGGCACCGTGGACATCGTCGCCGAACCCTCCGGCCTGGCCGAGGACTTCCGGCAGATGATGGAGACGGCGATGGGCAAGCAGATCGCCGACGTCGCCCTCCGGGTCTGGACCCCGGCCAATGCCGTGGTGCGCTACGTCAAGCAGGTCGCCCCCGCCCTGGAGGACCTGACGGACCACCGGACGGAGGCCGGCCCGCGCGCCGGGGACTACCCGACCGGCTCCTGGGGCGACGAGAGCCGCGACTACCACGTCTGCGTGGAGGTGCCCTCGGCCGAGGTGGGGAACGAGATGCTGGCGGCCCGGATAAGCCTGGTGCTGCCCCGGCCGGACGGCAGCACCGAGGTGCTCTCCCAGGGCCTGGTCCGCGCGGTCTGGACCGACGACCTGGCCTCCACCACCCGGATCAGCCCGCAGGTCGCGCACTACACCGGCCAGGCCGAACTGGCCTCCTCCATCCAGGAGGGCCTGGAGGCCCACCGGGCCGGTGACCTGAGCCGCGCCACCGCCAAGCTGGGCGCGGCGGTCCGGATCGCCCACCGGACCGGGAACGACTCCACCTACAAGCTGCTGCAGAAGGTGGTGGACGTGGTGGACCCGAAGGAAGGTACCGTTCGGTTCCGTAAGAACGTGAGCGAGGCCGACTCGATGACGTTGGAGACCCGGTCCACCAAGACCGTCCGGGTGAAGAAGTGACGGCTCGGGAGACCGGGCCGCTCGTACTGGACTCTGCTGGAACGTGACGTCGCTGGAATGTGGGGGACCTGATGCCGATCTGCCCTAGGGGCCACGAGTCGCAGGCCGAGGACTGGTGCGACTTCTGCGGCTTCCCGATGACGCCGCCGCCCGGGCTGGCCGTACCGGGCTCGGCCGCGCCGTTCGGCAGCGGGCACACCCCCGCGCCGGGCGCGGGCGTGCCGCCGACCGCTCCGCCGCCCTTCGGGCACCCGGACGACCCGTACGGAGCGGGCGGGCCGCACCACACCCAGCCCGGGCAGCCGGACCCGTACGCGGCCCGGCCGGTCCAGCCGGTGCAGCCCGTCCAACCGCCCGGGCCCCAGGGCCAGCCGCACCAGCACCACTACCAGCAGCAGGTGCAGCAGCAGTCGCACCACCAGGCCGCCGGGCACCACCAGACGCAGCAGCCGCAGTCCGGCGCGCCGTACCCGCCGCACCAGCAGTCGCAGCAGCCCGACCCGTACGCGCAACCCCCGGGTGGGGCGGGGCAGTTCGCCCCGCCCACCGGGCCGCCGCAGGCCCGGCAGGTCCAGCAGGCCGGCCACGCCGCGCACGCACCGCAGGCCGGCGAGCTCACCACCGATCTGGCCACCTGCCCGATCTGCCGGACCCCGCAGACCGGCCGGTACTGCGAGGAGTGCGGCTTCGACTACGCGCTCTCCAACCCCGAGGCCCAGCACCCCGGCGCCGGGGGGCGCCACCCGGGCTTCCCGCCGCCGGCCCCGGGGCCGTACCAGCCGCCCGTGCCGGCCCCGGCGCCGACACCCGACCCGTACCGGCCCCCGGTGCCGCCGCCGGCCCCCGCCCCGGAGCCCTCGCCCTTCCCGCCGGTCGGCGCCCAGGGCGTCCCGGCCGCACCGACCGCCCCCGGCATGCCCGGTGCGCCGGGCGCACCGGCGCCGTTCGGCGCGGGAGATCCGTTCCGCAAGCCCGGCCCGTACCCCGAGCAGGGCGGCGCGGAGGGGCTGCAGAGCTTCGACTCGGGCCCGACCTACGCCCGGCCGGGCACCGCGCCCGGTGACGAGTTCGGCACCTCGTTCCACCTCCAGCCGCCGGCCCAGCAGCAGCCTCCGGCCGCGCCCGTCCGGTCCACCTGGATCGCGGTGGTCAGCGCGGACCGGGACTACTTCACCGACATGATGGCCCGCAGCGGCCCGGAGGCGGCGGGGCTGTTCTTCCCGCCGTACTGCCCGGAGCGGCGGATACCGCTCACCGGCCGGGGGCAGCTGCGGATCGGGCGCCGCAGCGCACACCGGGGCACCGTCCCGGAGATCGACCTCTCGGTGCCGCCGGAGGACCCGGGCGCCTCGCACCAGCACGCCATGCTGGCCGAACAGGCCGACGGCAGCTGGGTGTTGGTGGACCAGGACTCCACCAACGGCACCACCGTGAACAACGGTGCCGAGCCGGTGCCCCCGCACACCGCGATCCCGCTGAACGACGGGGACCGCGTCCACATCGGTGCCTGGACCACGATCACCCTGCACCGCTCCTGACCGCACCGCACCGCTCCTGACGGCTCGTCCGCCGGAGCCCGCAGCACCCGCCGCCCCGGTGGCCGCACACCCGACGCTCCACGGTCCTAGGCCGATGGACCTGGTGTACGGCCCCCGGGGCGGTCTGCGACCATGGTCACGTGACTGACGAGGTGACCTTCTTCGACCAGGTCGGCGGCGAGCCGACGTTCCGACGTCTGGTGCACGTCTTCTACCAGGGCGTCGCGGAGGACGAGTTGCTTCGCCCGATGTACCCGGAGGAGGACCTCGGCCCGGCCGAGGAGCGGTTCGCGCTCTTCCTGATGCAGTACTGGGGCGGCCCCCGCACCTACAGCGAGGAGCGCGGGCACCCCCGGCTCCGGATGCGGCACGCGCCGTTCAAGGTGGACCGCGCCGCCCACGACGCCTGGCTGCGCCACATGCGCACCGCCCTGGACTCGCTGGAGCTGCCGGCCGACGCCGAGCGCCAGCTCTGGGACTACCTGACCTACGCCGCCGCCTCGATGGTCAACACCCCGGGCTGAGCCGGGACCGACCAACGCCGCACGGCCGCCGGACCGCGACCGGTCCGCGACCCGGCGCGCGGGTGGGTCACCGGGCGTCAGCGGAGCGGGCTGAGGCCCAGGCCCGCCCCCGGGGCGGCCGCCGCGCGCAGCGCGACGGACCCGGCCGGGGTGCTCAACCGCAGCCAGTTCCCGGAGCGGTGGACCGCGAGCGGGGCGCCGGGACTGAGGAAGCCGACCACATACGAGGCGTGTACCGCCCGCAGCGGCAGCTCGGGGGTGGCGGTGAGCGGACGGGACCAGATCTCGTCGGCGAGGCCGTCGAGCACCGTGCGGGTCCGGTGGTGCTCCGGGACCTCGGCGCTGCGCTGCTTGAACTCACCGATCGCCCGGGTCAGTTCGGGCATCACCTCGCCGGCGGCCGGCTCGGTGATGCGCTGCCAGCCGGTGCGCGGCGGCAGCAGTCCGGCCCAGGCCGGGCCGGTGACGGCGGCGGGCAGCGCGAAGCTGCCGCTCTGCTCGTCCACCCCGTCGAGCAACTGCCCGGCGGAGACGGTGCGGTCGAACTCGGCGGCCTCGCCCCCGAGCCGGAGGCTGCGCACCGCGAGCACCCCCGTACCGCCCAGCGGCAGCCGCCCGAACACCGCCAGCACCACGCCCTGCCCGGCCCGCACCGCCTGGAGCCGCACGGCGGCGGCCCGGTCGTAGCGCAGCAGCCTGGCCAGGAACGCGGTCAGGCCGGCGGCCTCGTCCCGGTCGGCGAGCGAGAGGCGAGCGGGGGCGGTCAACGGATCAACTCACTCATCACGGGACGGAACGGGGCCGACGCGGGGCGGCCCCGGGCAGTACGACGGGGCGGGGCGAGGCGGGGTGGGAGGGGTGTCGACGGCTCAGGCCGCAGCAGGCACGTCGACCTCGGCGGGCACCTCGGCGGGCACCTCGGCCTCGTCGGTGAAGCGGCCGAGGAACTCCCGCTCGACCGGGCTGATCCGGCGCGGACGCCCGGCGGCCAGGTCATAGGGGACCACCACGGTGGAGGCCCGGACGTAGACCGTCTCGGTGCCGTCCTCGGCGGTGTCCTTGATCTCGTACGAGACGGTGAGCGAGGCGCCGCCGATCTTCGTCACCCAGGTCTCCACCGTGACCGGCTCGGGCCGGTGCACCAACGGGCGCTTGTAGTCGATCTCGTGACGGGCCACCACCGAGCCGCCCGCGAACTCGCCCGCGCCGGCGGCGGCGGCCTGGGTGAACATGAAGTCGATCCGGGCCTCCTCCAGGTAGCGCAGGAAGACCACGTTGTTCACGTGTCCGAAGGCGTCCATGTCGGACCACCGCATGGGGCAGGCGTAGATGTGGCGTGCCACGGTCGTACTCTCCTTGGAATCCGGTGCCCGTCCGGCCGACGTGACGACCGTCGGCAGCTTACGGGCGGCGGTGCGGGGGGCCCCCCCCCCGGGGGGGGGCCCCCCCCCCGGGGGCCCCCCCCCCCCGCCGGGGCGGGGGGGGGGGTTTTTTTGTGCCCGGTGC
>NZ_JBIWFX010000025.1:58674-89375 GCF_044763225.1 Kitasatospora sp. NPDC096147
CTCTGGTGGTTTGGCGGGCGCGCGCCGGGCGGTGCCGGGGGGGGGGGGGGGGGGGGGGGGGGGGGGGGGGGGCGCGGGGGGGGGGGGGGGCCCCCCCGGACCGGTGCGCGCACCGACCGTCAGTCGCGGGTCAGCTTCTTGTAGGTGGCCCGGTGCGGGCGGGCGGCGTCGGCGCCGAGCCGCTCGATCTTGTTCTTCTCGTACGACTCGAAGTTGCCCTCGAACCAGAACCACTTGCTCTCGCCCTCGTAGGCGAGGATGTGGGTGGCCACCCGGTCCAGGAACCAGCGGTCGTGGGAGATGACCACGGCGCAGCCGGGGAACTCCAGCAGCGCGTTCTCCAGCGAGGAGAGGGTCTCGACGTCGAGGTCGTTGGTGGGCTCGTCGAGGAGCAGCAGGTTGCCGCCCTGCTTGAGGGTGAGCGCCAGGTTGAGGCGGTTGCGCTCACCACCGGAGAGCACCCCGGCCGGCTTCTGCTGGTCCGGGCCCTTGAAGCCGAACGCCGAGACGTAGGCGCGGGACGGCATCTCGACCTGGCCGACATTGATCCAGTCCAGACCGTCGGAGACGACCTCCCAGAGGGTCTTCTTCGGGTCGATGTTGGCGCGCGACTGGTCGACGTAGCTGATCTTGACCGTCTCGCCGACCTTGACCGAACCGGAGTCCGGGGTCTCCAGGTCCTGGAGCATCTTGAACAGCGTGGTCTTGCCGGCGCCGTTCGGGCCGATGATGCCGACGATGCCGTTGCGCGGCAGGGTGAAGCTGAGGTCGTCGATCAGGACCTTCTCGCCGAAGGCCTTGGAGAGGTGGTCCACCTCGATCACGACGCTGCCCAGACGCGGGCCCGGCGGGATCTGGATCTCCTCGAAGTCCAGCTTCCGCATCTTGTCGGCCTCGGCCGCCATCTCCTCGTAGCGGGCGAGGCGGGCCTTGGACTTGGCCTGGCGGCCCTTGGCGTTGGAGCGGACCCACTCCAACTCCTCCTTGAGCCGCTTGGCGCGCTTGGCGTCCTTCTGGCCCTCGACCTTGAGACGGGTCTGCTTGGTCTCCAGGTAGGTGGAGTAGTTGCCCTCGTACGGGTACGCGCGACCGCGGTCGAGCTCGAGGATCCACTCGGCGACGTTGTCCAGGAAGTACCGGTCGTGGGTGACGGCGACGACGGTGCCGGCGTACTTCTCGAGGTGCTGCTCCAGCCAGTTCACCGACTCGGCGTCCAGGTGGTTGGTGGGCTCGTCGAGGAGCAGCAGGTCGGGCGCCTCCAGGAGCAGCTTGCAGAGCGCGACGCGGCGGCGCTCACCACCGGACAGCTTGGTGACCGGCCAGTCGCCGGGCGGGCAGCCCAGCGCGTCCATGGCCTGCTCCAGCTGGGCGTCCAGGTCCCAGGCGTTGGCGTGGTCCAGGTCCTCCTGGAGCCGGCCCATCTCGTCCAGCAGGGCGTCGGAGTAGTCCGTCGCCATCAGCTCGGCGATCTCGTTGAAGCGGTCGAGCTTCCCCTTGATCTCCTTGACGCCGTCCTGGACGTTCTCCAGGACCGTCTTGGTCTCGTCGAGCGGGGGCTCCTGGAGGAGCATGCCGACGGTGAAGCCCGGCGACAGGAAGGCGTCGCCGTTGGAGGGCTGGTCCAGCCCGGCCATCATCCGCAGCACGGTGGACTTGCCGGCGCCGTTGGGGCCGACGACACCGATCTTCGCCCCGGGGAGGAAGCTCAGCGTCACGTCGTCAAGGATGACCTTGTCGCCATGGGCCTTGCGCACCTTGCGCATGGTGTAGATGTATTCCGCCACGTGAGATCGCTCCGGCGTCGTCGTGTGATGTGGGACCACCCCCGCAGTAGGGGGAGCCGATCGTTCGGCTTGCAGCGTTCCATTCTGCCGCAACGCGGCACCCGCCCCGAACCGCCCTTCCCCGAACGACCCCTGGGGCCGCCGGAAGACCGGTCCGACACGGCACCGGCCCCGCCCCCTCGACGGTGGAGGGAGCGGGGCCGGTCCGGGGCTCAGCCCTCAGGGGGCTGAGTCACCGTCAGGCTCAGGCGCGGCTGTGGCGACCACGGCGGCGCAGGGTGTAGACGGCGGCTCCACCGGCGATCACCAGCGCACCGGCGATGCCCGCGAGCAGCGGGGTCTGGCCGCCGCCACCGGTGTTGGCGAGCACCGGACCGGTCGGGGTGGCCGACGGGGTGGCCGGCTTGGTCACCGACGGGGAGGTCGACGGGGTGGCCGACGGGCTCGGGGTGGCGCTGGTGGAGACCGAGGGCTTCGGGCTCGGGGTCACGGCGGTGTCGGTCTTGCAGTTCAGCACGCCGGTGAACTTCTTCTCGAAGCCGCCGGAGCCCTTGACCGTGAGGTCGTAGGCGGTGTCCTCGGCGACCTTGACCGGGACGGTCTTGCTGCCGCCGGGCGGGACGCTGCCGGTCTGGCCGGCCAGGGTGTAGCTGAAGTCCTGATCACCGTTGTTGACGATGGTGACCACCACGGCGCCCTGGACGCAGTCGATCGCGGCGGAGGCGGCCGGGATCGGGCCGGTCGGGGCCCAGGTGACGGCGACCTCGGCGGTGGCCTTGGCCGGCTCCGAGCCGGCCAGGATCAGGGTCTGGCTGTGCACGCCGTCCAGGTTGCCGAGGAAGGCACGGCCGACGGAGACGGAGGCGGCGGTGCTGGCCTTGATGCCGGCGGTGCCGGGCTTGGCGCCGGGGGCGAGCTTGGCGTAGATCTGGTCGCCGCCCTTGGCGGTCTTGATCTCCTTGCCGTCCTTGTCCGTGACGGTCATACCGGCCTTGGCGCCGGCCTCGTCGACCGAGAGGTCCACGACCGCGCCGTTGCTGGTGACGGTGATCGGACCGAGCAGGTCGTTCACCTTGCCCGAGACGGCCGAGGGGCTGAGGCTCAGGGTCGGCTTCGGCTCGTCGAGCTTGACCGCCTTCTGGCTCAGGTACTCGGTGAGCTGGACGGCCCGGGAGTTGTTCATCGGGGTCGTGTTGAGCCCGTCCGACAGGCGCCAGATCGCGGCCTGGGTGGCGACCGCCGCGTCGTCCTCGGTGAGGCCCTCGATGCCGGAGGCCTTGGAGAGGTCCTTCGGCCCGACCTGGGGGAAGGAGTTCTTCAGGATCCAGAGGATCTTGCCGGCCTCGTTCGGCTTGTTGGCCAGCGAGGTGGAGCCCCAGCCGGCCTCGGTGTACTCGGCGTTCGGCTTGGTCGGGTTGAGCAGGTCGATGCAGTAGGTCTGCAGCTTCTTGCCGTCGGCGGTCTTGAGATCGAGGATCCCGCCCTGCAGCTGGTGGTGGTTGCCCTTGGCGTCCGTGTACTCGACGCCACCGCTGTGCCGGACACCGGGCTGCAGCACCGCCTTCGTGCCCGCGCCGTCCGCGGCGGCCGTGCCCGCCGCCGCCAGCCCGCCGCCGACCAGCATGCTCGTCGCGAGCATGACAGAGCCTATGCGGGAGAACGCCCGCCCGTGCTTCTGGAACATCTCGACCCCTCCGGGCTGGGCCTAGCCGATGGCAGCCCGCCTTGCAAAGCGACGCACCCTGTGACACCGCCGCACCAGTGTTGAACCAGACGCATCCTATTGACCGACGGGCGCCAGCAAACCTCCGTGCTGAACCAGGACGGTTCCGTATCTATATTGTTATCAAGCAGCTGATCAGCACGGTGTACTGACGATCCACCAGATTCTCACGATCAATCAGGGAGCTTTCCGCTTGGGCACTCCCCCGCCCCGGAAGTGCCCGGAGCCGGTCGATGCCGGGCTCATCCGGCGACTACTCGATCAACAGCCGCATTTCCCTCACCGCCCTGATCCAACTCACGCACACCACCAGCCACACCCTCCCCTTCCGTCACACTGGCCCCGATCGCCACCGGCGCCCGCTCCACCGCGCCGTCCGGCCCCTCCGGCCCACCCGCGGACACGGCCGCGACGATCCACTCCGGGACCACCCGCCCGACCTCGGCCGGCTCCCGGTCGGGACGGCCGCCGACCAGCTCGGGCTTGGCCCGCACCGCCCAGCGGAAGGCCGTGGTGCCGCGGCCGAGGTCGTGCCCCACGACCCGGGCGTCGATCTCCACCACGCAGCGCCGCCGCTCCGGCTCACCCCACTCCCGGACCCGCAGGCAGCCGCTGACCACCACCGGATCGCCCTTGCTCAGCGAGCTCACCACATTGGCCGCCAACCAGCGCCACGCCTTGACCGTGACCCAGCTGACGTCGCCCTCGACCCAGTCGCCCTTCTCCCGGTCGTAGCGGCGCTCGGTGGCCGCCATCCGGAAGTTGGCCACCGGCACGCCGGCGGCGGTCTGGGAGTAGTTCACCACCGTCGCGACATTGCCGATCATGGTCACCATCGACTCGTTCACCACAACACCCTCCGCCCCTCGGGAATCCGCCGGTGGAATCCCTGCGACACCGAGGCTGCCCCCTTCGCCGAAATACCCGGGAGAGTTCCGAAATCCTGTGGACAACTCGGGCATGTGGATAACCGATGTCACTCTCCGGAGTGAATCAATCGCATTTCCGACCCACCTGATGTCACCTTTTCGGGGCCATGACAAGCACTCCGCCGCCGGAGCCCCGGCCACCGGCCCGCGGAGCCTCCCGGGCCCCGCCGCCGGTCGGCCCGCCCGCCGCGCATCGCCGCACGTCACCCTGGGGACGGAAGACCGAAAACCGCCCCCACCCGTCCACCGGATCCGGGCATTCTCCGCACCGAATCCATAACAGGTGGGGAGACAGCCCCGTAACGACTGCACAACGTCCGCTGCCAGAACCCGTCAGACCGCTGCGCACCCGGCCGCCACCTGCGATTATCGGACCGCTCAACCGGCTCGACACACCCAGCGCGGTGCTTGAAGACCCGGACGAGTATCTGGGCACCCTTATCCTGTCCCGGACCTCGCAGGCCGACCGAAGCCCTCCCCGGGCCGATGTCGTCACGCCCCCATAGCTCAGCGGATAGAGCACCCGCCTTCTAAGCGGTAGGTCGCAGGTTCGAATCCTGCTGGGGGCACCACCGTCCCGCCCGGCCCGCCGTGCCCGCCCCGGCCAACACCGGCCGACACCGGCAGCGCCCGTTCGGAGCTGACTCGGAGCCGGGGCTCAGAGCTGACTCAGGTACCCGTCCAGCAGCGCCTCCTGACGCTCCACCGGGAACTCCTCCGGCGACAGCAGCGCCTGCACCACCAGCCCGAGCGCGAACGCCTGCGCCGAGGCCGCGACCTCCTCCGCCGGCCGCTCCGAGGACACCTCCCCGGCCCGTTGGGCGGCCTCCACCAGCGCGGTGTTGCGCGCCCTGGCCCGCCGGTAGCGGTCGGCGTGCTGCGCCGCCAGGTCCGGATCGGCCAGCGCGGTGTCCCAGGAGCTCACCCAGATCCGGTTCCCGGTCACCGACTCCGGCGTGGTCGGCAGGCAGTCGAGCAGCACCTCCCGGAGCCGGGCCAGCCCCTCGGCCGGCGGGGCCGCACCCGCCGCACCCGCCCCGCCCTCCCCGCCGGCCCGCTCGGCCGCCCGCTCCGCGTCCGGGCGCAGCCGGTCCGCCGCGTCACGGTCCAGCAGGTCCAGCGCGTACGCGAGCAGTGCCCGCTTGTTCGGGAAGTAGTGCGTGAGCAGTCCGGTGCTGGCGCCGAGCTCGGCCGCCACCGAACGGAGCGTCAGACCGCCGAAGCCCCGCTCGGCGAGCACCCGCCAGACGGCTGCTGATACGTCGTTCCGGCGGGCGGCGTGGTCTCCACGGGCGGGCGGCATGGCGCTATGGTACCTACCAAACGTTTGTTATGCATGTACGACCAGCCGCCGCACCAGCCGCCCACAGGAGGCACCGTGTTCGCCGTTCCCCTCGCCGATGACGCCGAGCTGCGCCCGTTGGAGCCCTGGCAGGCCGAGGAGTTCCTCGCCCACATGGACCGGGCCCGTGACAACGTGAACCCCTACGTCCCCTGGGCGACCCGGTCCACCGATCTGGCGACCGCCACCGCCACCCTCCAGGGCTTCGCCGACCGGAAGGCGGCCGACGCCCGGCAGCTGTTCGGCATCTGGCTGGACGGCACGCTGGTCGGCGGCGTGATGTTCGTGGCCTTCGACGCCGAGCAGGGCACCTGCGAGATCGGTGCCTGGACCGAGCCCGCCGGGCAGGGCCGGGGCCTGATCAGCGCCGCCACCGCCCGGCTGCTCGACTACGCCTTCGCCGAGCGCGGGCTGTACCGGGCGGAGTGGCTGAACAGCTCGGTCAACCCGCGCAGCCGCGCGGTCGCCCGGGGCCTCGGCTTCCACCTCGACGGCGTGCTCCGCCAGTCCGCGCTCTACCGGGGCGAGCGGCTGGACTACGAGGTCTGGTCGATCCTGGCCCCGGAGTGGGCCGCGAAGCGGGGTGGCCAGGATGCTGCCTGACCTCGCGTGGACTGTGTGGGGCCCGGCGCCCGGGCCGGCGGCGACACCACGGCGCATGGAGCGGCCGGACCCGCGGAGCACGGCGGGCCCGTGGAGCACGGCGGGCCCGTCGAGCACGGCGGGGCGGGCGGGACGGGGCCGCCGGAAAAGCGGGTGACAGGCCGGGCCGGACGCCCGAGGATCGGAGGTCGTCCGGCCCGGTCGGCCCCGACCGGCCCGCCCACCGGGCAGTTGCTGCCCCGACCGGTCGGAGTCCCGATGGCCAAGCACCAGACCGTCCCCGCGCTCTTCCCGCCGCCGGGCTACGCGCACACCGCCGTGGTGGAGGCCGGGGAGCGGCTGGCCTTCCTGGCGGGTGGCGTGCCGCTGGACCGGGACGGCGAGTTGGTCGGGCCCGGGGATCCGGTGGCCCAGACCCGTCAGGTGCTGGCCAACCTGGCCACCGCGCTGGCCTCGGTCGGCAGTTCGCTGGACCGGGTGGTGGCCTCCACCGTCTACGTGGTGGCCGACCGGCCCGGGCCGCTCTCCGAGGTCTGGGCGGTGGTGGACGCCTCGGCGCTGCACGACGGCCCGCACACCTCGACCCTGCTCGGGGTCTCCACCCTCGGCTACACCGGGCAGTTGGTGGAGATCACAGTCACCGCCGTGGTGCCGGAGGCTCCGGCCGTGGAAGGCTGAGCCGACTCATCCTCAGGAGGCGGCCTTGACCGAGCAGTCCGACGGCGCCCGGCCCGGCGCGGAGCGCATCGACACCGGCGTGCCCGGCCTGCGGGCCGACGTGGCCGGGCCGGTCGCCACCCTCGTGCTGGACCGCCCGGAGCGGCGCAACGCCGTGACGCTCGCGATGTGGCGCGCACTCCCCGGCGTGCTCGGCCGGCTGGCCGACACGCCGGGGGTGCGCGCGTTGCTGCTGACCGGCGCGGGCGGCACCTTCAGCGCCGGGGCGGACATCGCCGAGCTCTCCGAGGTCTACGCCGACCCGGACCGGGCCGACGCCTACCACGCGGAGAACGTCGCCGCCGAGCAGGCGCTGGCCGCCTTCCCGCACCCCACCATCGCCGTGGTGCACGGCCACTGCGTGGGCGGCGGCTGCCAGTTGGCGGTCGCCTGCGACCTGCGCTTCGTCGCCCACGACGCCCGGCTCGGGATCACCCCGGCCAAGCTGGGCGTGGTCTACCCGGCGGTGCCGACCACCCGGCTGGCCCGGCTGGTCGGCCCGGCCCGGGCCAAGTACCTGCTGTTCTCGGGTGAGTTGGTGGACGCCCGGCGGGCCGAGCTGTTCGGGCTGGCCGACGAGGTGCACCCGGCGGCCGAACTGGACGCCCGGGCGCACGCGTTCGCCACCCTGCTGGCCTCCCGGTCGCCGCAGACCCTGGGAGCGGCCAAGGCCGCCCTGGAGGCCGAGGACCCGCACGCCGCCCTCGCCCCCTGGGAGCGGAAGTCCCGGCTCGCCCCGGACGTCCGCGAGGGCCTGGCCGCCTTCCTGGAGCGCCGCCCGCCCGCCTTCTGACGACCCGTCGGCCCGGCCGGTCCGGCGCCGGGTCAGCGGATCGGCATTCCCGAGACGGCCCGGGCGATCACCAGTCGCTGGATCTCGCTGGTGCCCTCGAAGATCGTGTAGATCGCGCTGTCCCGGTGCATCCGCTCCACCGGGTACTCCCGGGTGTAGCCGTTCCCGCCGAGCAGCTGCATCGCCTGCGAGGTCACGTACTTGGCGGTCTCACCGGCGTAGAGCTTGGACATCGAGCCCTCCGCCGAGGTGAACGGCTGGTTGGTGGCGGCCATCCAGGAGGCCCGCCAGACCAGCAGCCGCGAGGCGTCGATCCGGGTCTTCATGTCGGCCAGCTGGAAGGCCACGCCCTGGTTGTCGATGATCGGGCGGCCGAACTGCACCCGGGTCTTCGCGTAGTCCAGCGCCACCTCGTAGGCGGCCCGGGCGATGCCGATGGCCTGCGCGCCGACCGCCGGACGGGACGCCTCGAAGGTGGCCATCGCCGCGTTCTTGCCGCCCTTGCGGACGCCCTCGCGGGCCCGGGCCAGCCGTTCGTCCAGCTTCTCCTTGCCGCCGAGCAGGCAGCCGCCCGGCACCCGGACCCCGTCCAGCACGACCTCGGCGGTGTGCGAGGCGCGGATGCCGTGCTTCTTGAACTTCTGACCCTGGCTCAGACCGGGGGTGCCGGGCGGCACCACGAAGGAGGCCTGCCCGCGCGCGCCCAGCTCCGGGTCCACGGTGGCCACCACCACGTGGACGTGGGCGATGCCGCCGTTGGTGGCCCAGGTCTTGGTGCCGTTCAGCACCCACTCGTCCTTGGCCTCGTCGTAGACGGCCCGGGTGCGCAGCGCCGAGACGTCCGAGCCGGCGTCGGGCTCGGAGGAGCAGAAGGCGGCCAGCTTGACGTCCTCGGGGGTGCCGAACATCTGCGGCGCCCAGGTGCCGATCTGCTCGTCGGTGCCGTTGGCCAGCACCGCGACGGCGGCCAGCGTGGTGCCGGTGATGGCCAGGCCGAGGCCCGCGTCGCCCCAGAACAGCTCCTCCATGGCGATCGGGATGCCCACGCCGGAGGGGTCGAAGAACTGCTGGGCGTAGAAGTCCAGCGAGTAGATGCCGAGCTTGGCCGCCTCCTGGATGACCGGCCAGGGGGTCTCCTCGCGCTCGTCCCACTCGGCGGCGGCCGGGCGCATCACGTCGGCGGCGAAGCCGTGCAGCCAGTCCCGGACGGCGAGTTGGTCCGGGCCGGGGTCGAGGGAGAAGGTGCTCATTCGGGGTGGCCTCCGGTCGGTGTCGTCCCATGCCGTGGGGTGTTACCCCCGGTAACATGCCCGGAGTCTGCTACTGATTGGTACGCCTGTCAACGGCCGCCACCACCCCCGTCCCGCCCCACCCCGCCCCGAGGAGCACCCCATGCCGGACGAGCCCCGCCGCGAGCAGTTGCTGAACGCCGCCGACCGGGTCGTGCAGCGGGACGGCCCGGGCGCCAGCATGAACGCCATCGCCGCCGAGGCCGGGATCACCAAGCCGATCCTCTACCGCCACTTCGGCGACCGGAACGGCCTGATCGGAGCCCTGACGGAGCGTCACACCGGCGGCCTGCTGGCCGCCGTCCGGGCCGCGCTGAACGAGCCGCTGGAGCGCCGCGACCGGGTGGAGCACGTGCTGGACGTCTACCTGGCCGGCATCGAGTCCCGCCCGCAGGTCTACCGGCTGATCACCCAGGGCGGCGACCAGGACCGGGCGGCCGGCCAGGCGCTGGCCCCGGCGCTCCAGCAGATCGCCGACGAGATCACCAAGGCGGTGCAGGCCCAGGTGGACCTCGGCCCGGACGGGCCGCTGCTCTCCGAGACCTGGGGCCGGGCGATCACCGGCATGGTGCTGGCCGCCGGGGACTGGTGGCTGGACCAGCGCCCGTGCTCCCGGGCCCGGATGGTGCAGGCACTGGCCGATCTGCTCTGGGGCCGGCTGGCCGCCGCCGCCCCGCTGCCGGGTGCGCTCGGCTGATCCGGTGAATGTGAGCCTGCCTCACCTCTTGTGGGCGCCCGGGGGCTGGGGCAGGATCGGCGCACCCGCCTGGCCCGGTCCGACGCTCGGCGTCCGGCCGGGCCGGCCCCGGCGGGCACCGTCGGACAGGCCCCAACCGCGAGGTGACCCGTGCGTGCTCGCCGTACCGCCGCCGCTCTCTCCCTGGCCGCAGCCACCGCCCTGACCGGCCTGGCCGCCCCCACCACCGCCACCGCCTCGACCACCGCCTCGACCTCGGCCCACCAGCAGCAACTGCCCTTCCCCACCGGCACGGTGACCACCACCGACGGCCGCACCCACCTCACCGACGGGTCCGGCCGGGTGCTCCGGCTGCACGGCTTCAACGTGGACAAGTACGCCGAGGTGACCGAGGCCGACCTGCGGGCCGCCGCCGACCAGGGCTTCACCCTGATCCGGGTGGCGATCTCCTGGAACCGGCTGGAGCCCACTCGGGGACGCCTGGACCGTGCCGAACTGGCCCGCCTGCACCGGGTGTTGGACTGGGCCGAGAAGTACCGCCTGCTCGCCCTGGTCGACTTCCACCAGGACGTCTACGGGCCGAAGTTCGGCGGCGGCGACCGGGGCATCCCGCTCTGGGCCACCCGGGACGACGGGCTGCCGTTCGAGGAGGACCCGGACGACTGGTTCGCCGGGTACTACCAGCCGGCCGTGCAGGCCGCCTTCACCCACCTCTACGACGACGCCGACCTGCGCCGCTGGCAGGCCGACTTCTACACCCGGCTGGCCCGCGAACTCCGGGGCCACGGCTCGCTGCTGGGCTACGACCTGTTCAACGAGCCGTCCGGCCCGATCCCCGGCGACCCGACCGACCCGGCCGTCCTGGTGGCCGCCTCGGCCGCGCTGGAGCGCGACCGGCTGCCCGCGATGTACCGGCGGCTGATCCAGGCGGTGCGCCAAGTGGACTCCCGCGCCTGGCTGTTCGTCGAGCCGACGGTGCTGGTCGGCCTCGGCGTACCCACCGAGCTGCCGGCCTTCGCCGACCCGCGCCCGGGCGCCGACCGGATCGGGTACGCGCCGCACTTCTACGACACCGCCGTCGAGGCCGGGCAGGACTGGGACCCGTCCGGCGGCTTCGTGGAGGACTACCAGGCGGCCGTCACCGCCTACCCGCGGGCCCACCGGCTGCCGGTGATCGTCGGCGAGTGGGGCCCGCCGAGCGCCCGCACGCCGGGCAACCGCGAGCTGGTGCGGCGGCAGACCGCCGCGATGTCGTCCTTCGCCGACGGCTGGGCCATGTGGTACTGGTGCCGGGGCAACGGCGGCTACTGCGCCCTCGACCCGCAGGGCCGCCCGGCCCCCGGCCACGAGCCCGCCTTCGCCCCCTACGCCCGGGCGCTGGCCGGCACCCCGCAGGCCGAGCGCTTCGAGGACGGCGGCTACGTGCTCACCTTCACCACCGCCGGCCACCCGGTGGGCGGCGGCGGGTGGAGCGAGATCACGCTGCCCGCCACCGCCTACCCGAACGGCGCCAGGGTCACCGTCTCCGGTACCCGGGTCCCGGTGCTGGACGTCCGGCAGCCCCGGGACGGCCGGGCCGGCACCGCCCGGGTGCTGCTCCCGGCGGCCCGCCCCGG
Source organism: Kitasatospora sp. NPDC096147 (assembly GCF_044763225.1). Taxonomy (NCBI): domain Bacteria; kingdom Bacillati; phylum Actinomycetota; class Actinomycetes; order Kitasatosporales; family Streptomycetaceae; genus Kitasatospora; species Kitasatospora sp. NPDC096147. Next base: position 70,168 of record NZ_JBIWFX010000025.1, read on the forward strand.
CACGGTGGTCACGGTCCGGATCACCGGCCGGTAGCGGGCCCTGACGCGGGGTCGGGCGGTCAGCCGTCCAGCCCCCGGCGGGCCAGCAGCGGCGCCAGCTCCGGCGCCCGGCCCACCACGTTCTCGAAGCAGGTCAGCGCGTCCACGCTGCCGCCCCGGGAGAGCAGCTCGGCCCGGAAGGTCTCGCCGCTCTCCCGGACGCCGCGGCCGTTCGCCCCGAACCAGCGGACGGTGTCGGCGTCCAGCACCTCGGACCAGATGTAGGCGTAGTACCCGGCGCTGTAGTCGTTCGAGAACACGTGGCTGAAGTAGGTGGTCCGGTAGCGCGGCGGGATCAGCGGCTCGGCCAGCCCGGCCTTCGCCAGCGCGGCGGCCTCGAACTCCCGCGCGTCCGGCACCGCTTCGCCGACCGGCAGGGTGTGCCAGGCCCAGTCCAGCAGCGCCGCCGCCAGGTACTCCACCGTCCGGAAGCCGTAGCCGAACTTCTCGGTGGCGGCCATCCGCTCCACCAGCTCGGCCGGCAGCGGCTCGCCGCTCTCGTGGTGCCGGGCGTAGTTGGCCAGCACCTCGGGGTGGGTCATCCACATCTCGTTGACCTGCGAGGGGAACTCCACGAAGTCGCGCGGCACCTCGGTGCCCGCGAAGAACGGGAAGCGCACCGCCGAGAACAGCCCGTGCAGCGCGTGGCCGAACTCGTGGAACAGCGTCCGCACCTCGTCCCAGCTGAGCAGGGCGGGCTCGCCGTCGGCCGGGTGGGCGATGTTGAGGTTGTTCACCACCACCGGCCGCTGGTCCAGCAGCCCGGACTGCTGCACCAGTTCGTTCATCCAGGCGCCGCCGCCCTTGGACTCGCGGGCGAAGAAGTCCCCGACGAACAGGCCCAGTCCGGTGCCGTCCGCCTCGAACACCTCGAAGACCCGGGCGTCCGGGTGGTAGGCCGTCAGATCGGGCCGCTCGGTGAAGGTCAGCCCGTAGGCCAGGTTGGCGGCGAAGAACACGCCGTCCCGCAGCACCCGCTCCAGCTCGAAGTACGGGCGCAGCGCGGAGCTGTCCAGCCGGTACTCGGCCTGCCGGACCTTCTCCGCGTAGAACTGCCAGTCGTGCGCCCCGAAGTCGGTGACCCCGTCGGCCCGTTCGGCGTGCGCGGCCAGCTGCTCCGCCTCCTTGCGGGCGTTCGCCACGGCCGGCGGGATCAGCTTGGCGAACAGCTCCTCCACCGCCTCCACGGTGCCGGCCGTCTCGTCCGCCACCACGTACGCGGCATGGCTCGGGTAGCCCAGCAGGGCCGCCCGCTCGGCCCGCAGCGCGGCCAGCTCGGCCGCCAGCGGGCCGTTCGCCTCCACCGCCCGGTCCAGCGAGGCCGCCATCAGCCGGGCCCGCACCGCACGGTCGGTCAGCTCGGCCAGCTCCGACTGGTTGGAGAAGTTCTTCAGGCTCAGCACGTACGTGCCGTCCCGGCCCAGGGCCCGCCCGTTGGCGGCGGCCGCCGCCACCGCGTCCGGGGCCAGCCCGGCCAGCTGCTCGGCGCCGTCCAGCACCAGCGCGTTGGCCCGGGTGCCGGTGAACACGTTCTGCCGGAACGCCGACTCCCCCGCCGCCAGGCGGGAGTTCAGGTCCCGCATCCGCTGCTGCTGCGCCTCGTCGAGGCGGACACCGGCCCGGACGAAGCGCGCGTGGTGACGCTCCAGCAGCCGCACCGACTCCGGGTCCAGGCCGAGGCCGTCCCGCTGCTCGTACAGCGCGTCGAAGCGCGCGAACAGCGCCCGGTCCAGCAGGATCGCGTCCCGGTGCGCGGCCAGCCGGGGGCTCAGCTCGGCGTCCAGCTCCTGGAGCGCCGGGTCGGTGTCGGAGGCGTTCTTGTTGTCGAAGACCAGCCGGACCCGGCGCAGCAGCGCGCCCGAACGCTCCATCGCCTCCACCGTGTTGGCGAAGCTCGGCGGCTCGGTGGTGGCCGCGATGGCGGCCGTCTCGGCGAGCTGGTCCGCCATGCCGCGCTCGAAGGCGGGCAGGTAGTGCTCTTCCCGGATCTCGGCGAAGGGCGGCAGTTCGTACGCCAGGGTGCTCGGCGCGAAGAAGGGATTGTCCGTCATGCCCGCGACCATATCGCCCGACCGGGCGGCGCAGGCAGGCGGAGGAGCAGGACCGGCCACCGGGGGGCCGGGGCGGGCCCGGAGCGCCCCGGACCGCCTCGACACCGTACGACCCCCGCCTGACCTGCGCTGTCGGTGGCGGGCGGTAGCGTCGGGACCGGAAGTCCGTTCCGGTCCGTGTGAGGAGGCCCGTCGTGGTGGCGAGGATCGCGATGGTGCCCGCCGAGCACGGCCCCGGCGGGCGGCTGCAGGAGCTGGCCGAGGACGGCCGCCCGGTGGGCGGCCCGGTGCGGGTGGCCGACCTCGCCGCGGCGGTGGCCGAGCGGGAGGCCGCCGAGGCACCCCGCTGGGTGTTCGCCTCGGCCGAGAGCGCCTACGCGCCGCTGCTGCCGCAGCGCCTGGCGAGGTGTCACGACCTGCGCCTGGTCGAGCCGCTGCTGCTCGGCCACGAGGGCCGCTGGGGCGCGCCCCGCAGCCTCGGCGCGGCCTGGGCCCGGATCAACGGCACCCCCGTTCCGGCCGACCTCCCCGAGGCCGGCGGCGGCGAGGAGCAGGACAGCCTGTTCGCCCCCGACCGCCTCCAACTCCCGCCCGGCACCGACCCGCTGGCCGCCGTGGTGGCCGTGCACGCCGACCAGCTGCGCCGGATCGCCGAGACCGAGCACCCGGGCCGGTTCCGGCTGCTGGTGGCCGCCGAGTCGGCCGGCGGCCTGCTGGCGGCCGAGATGGCGCACGACGGCCTGCCCTGGCGGGCCGACCTGCACGACCGGCTGCTCACCGACCTGCTCGGCCCCCGCCCGCACGTCCCCGGCACCCAGCCCAAGCTGCTGGCCGACCTGGCCGTCGAGCTCCAGCGCGCGCTCGGCGGGCGCCCGTTCAACCCGGACTCGCACACCCAGGTGCTCAAGGCCTTCGCCGACCAGGGCATCCGGCTGACCTCGACCCGCAGTTGGGAGGTGCGCGCCGTCGACCACCCGGCCGCACCGCTGCTGATCCGGTACAAGGAGCTGTCCCGGATCCACGCCGCGCACGGCTGGGCCTGGCAGGACACCTGGGCGCGCGGCGGCCGGTTCCGGCCCGAGTACGTGGTCGGCGGGGTGGTCTCCGGGAGGTGGGCCAGCCGGGGCGGCGGGGCGCTGCAGATCCCCCGGGTGCTGCGCGGCTCGGTGGTGGCCGACCCGGGCTGGTCGCTGGTGGTGGCGGACGCCGCCCAGCTGGAGCCCCGGGTGCTGGCCGCGCTCTCCGAGGACGCCGGGCTGGCCCGCAGCGCGGCCGGCGGCGACCTCTACACCGCACTGGCCGCCACCGCCTTCCAGGGCGACCGGGAGAAGGCCAAGCTCGGCCTGCTCGGCGCGATGTACGGCCAGACCAGCGGCGACATCGGCCCGCTGCTGGCCACCCTGCGCCGCCGCTACCCCGCCGCGATGGGCTACGTCGAGTCGGCCGCCCGGACCGGCGAGGAGGGCGGCATCGTCCGCTCCCGGCTGGGCCGCACCTGCCCGCCGCCCTCGGCGGACTGGCTCGACCTCACCGAGGCCCCGGACACCGCCGGGGAGGCCGGCGGCCGTTCGGCCCGGGCCCGGGGGCGGTTCACCCGCAACTTCGTGATCCAGGCCAGCGGGGCGGACTGGGCGCTGGCCCTGCTCGCCGCGCTGCGCCGCCGGCTGGCCGGCCTGGCGGCCGGGCCGGACCGGCCGCACCTGGTGTTCTTCCAGCACGACGAGGTGATGGTGCACACCCCGACCGACCTGGCGGACGCGGTGGCCACCGCCGTGGAGGAGAGCGCGGAGGAGGCCAGGCGGCTGGTCTTCGGCGACACCCCGGTGCGCTTCCCGCTCTCCACCGCCGTGGTGGACAGCTACGCCGACGCCAAGTAGGGCCGGGCCTTCCTGACGGTGGATCACGGCCGGGGGCCGGGTCCACCGCGCGGACGGGCACGCCCGGAGGCTCCTGCCCGAGGGCGGCCATCGTGGCAGCCCGTCGCCGGGTCTCCGCACCGCCCCCACCCCCGCCGCCCCGGGCCGCCGCCGCCCGCCCGACGGACGGCGCCCGCCCGACGGTCCGTCAGAGCTTGCGGAAGCCCCGGGCGTCCTCGGCCGCCGCCACCACCTCGGCCAGGCACGCCCCGGTGGAAGCGGTGACCACGGCGGCCACCGCACCCTCCACGAACGGCGCGTCCACCAGCCGCACCCCCGGCTTCGGATGGTCCTCCAGCGCCGCGGCCGTGGTCAGCACCGAGCTGCCGAGATCGGCCAGCACCACCACCCCCGCCGGGCTCCAGGCCGCCGCCACCTCCCGCACGATCAGGTCATAGCTGGTGCCCAGCCCGCCGTCCTCGGTGCCCGCCGCCAGCCGTACCGCCACCTGCCCGGAGCCCAGTTCGGCCAGCAGGTCACCGAGCCCGGCGGCCAGGCCGGGGCTGTGCGAGACCAGGACGATGCCCACGTGGTTGCCCATCCCCCGACCCTAGCGGCGGGTCCCCCGGCTGCCCAGACGACCGGATCGCGCCGAGCGTGTCGGATCTCCCCGCCCGGCCGGCCCGGTTGGCGTACCGTCGGCCGCAGCACCCGTTCGAGGGAGGACCACCGGTGAAGAAGCTGATCAACGCCCCGGAGGACGTGCTCGCCGACGCCCTGGCCGGATTCGCCGCCGCCCACCCGGAGCTGACGGTGGACCGGGAGCAGCGGGTGATCCGCCGCTCCGCCCGGCCGGCCGTCCCCAAGGTCGCCCTGGTCTCCGGCGGCGGCTCCGGGCACGAGCCGCTCCACGGCGGCTTCGTCGGCCCCGGCATGCTGGACGCGGCCTGCCCAGGCGAGGTCTTCACCTCCCCCGTGCCGGACCAACTGCTGGCCGCTGCCCGGTCCGTGCACAGCGGCGCGGGCGTGCTCTTCGTGGTGAAGAACTACACCGGCGACGTGCTCAACTTCGAGCTGGCCGCCGAACTCGCCGCCGAGGAGGGCATCGAGGTCCGCACCGTGCTGGTGAACGACGACGTCGCGGTCGAGGACTCCACCTGGACGGCCGGGCGGCGCGGCACCGGCGCCACCGTGCTGGTCGAGAAGTGCGCCGGGGCGCTCGCCGAACGGGGCGCGCCGCTCGACGCGGTGGCCGCCCTCGGTGCCCGGGTGAACGCCGCCTCCCGCTCCTTCGCCATCGCCCTGACCGCCGCCACCACCCCGGCCGCCGGCAAGCCCGGCTTCGACCTCCCCGAGGACGAGATCGAGGTCGGCGTCGGCATCCACGGCGAGCCGGGCCGCCGCCGCGCACCGCTGCGCCCGGCCGCCGTGCTCGCCACCGAGGTGGTCGACACCGTCCTCGCCGACCACCACCTCGTCCCCGGCGACCAGGTGATCGCCCTGCTGAACGGCCTCGGCGCCACCCCGCTGCTGGAGCTCTACGTCCTGTTCGGCACCGTCCGCGACCGCCTCGCCGAACGCGGCGTCACCATCGCCCGCAGCCTGGTCGGCAACTACGTCACCAGCCTCGACATGGCCGGCTTCTCCCTCACCCTCACCAGGGCCGACCCGGAGCTCCTCGACCTCTGGGACGCCCCCGCCTCCACCCCCGCCCTGCACCGCCCCTGAGAGGACGTCAGCCCGTGGACACCGTTCTGGCCCTGGCCTGGCTGCGCGCCGCCGCCACCGCCGTCGAGCAGCACGAGAAGGAGCTCACCGAGCTCGACGCCGCCATCGGCGACGGCGACCACGGCGCCAACCTCCGGCGCGGCTTCGCCGCCGTGCTCCCCGCCGTCGAGGGTCTGGACTCCCCCGGTGCGGTCCTCGGCACGGCCGGCACCACCCTCATCTCCAAGGTCGGCGGCGCCTCCGGCCCGCTCTACGGCAAGGCCCTGCGCGCGATGGGCGCCGCCCTCACCGCCGGCTCGCCCTTCGCCGACGCCCTGGACGCGGCGCTCGCGGCGCTCCGGAAGCTCGGTGGTGCCGCTCCCGGCGACAAGACCATGGTCGACGCCTGGGCCCCGGCCGTCGCCGCCTACCGCAGCACCGGCTCGTACGCCGCCGCGGCCGAGGCCGCCGCCCAGGGCGCCCTCGCCACCGTCCCGCTCCAGGCCCGCAAGGGCCGCGCCTCCTACCTGGGCCCGCGCAGCACCGGCCACCAGGATCCCGGCGCCACCTCCACCGCCCTGCTCTTCCGCGCCCTCGCCGACGCGGCCTGACCGGCCCGAGGCCCTGCCGCAGGCGGCCCGCCCGCACCTCACGCACCGTCAGCCGGTCACGCCCGCCGCCGCACCCCGCGCACGGTTCCCCGCGCGCACGGGCCGGTGCCACCGGGCGTGGCGCCGCCAGGTCGCCGCGACTCGACGTGGCGCCGTCAGCTCACCGCCACGGCACCGGGCCGCTCCGTCAGCCGTCCGTACGGCTGACCAGCAGCAGCAGAGCGTCGTCCCCCAGCTCACCGCCCGTGTGCGCCAGCAGGTCCGCGTAGACCCGCCCCACCGCCGTCTCCAGCTCCGCCGCCGAGCGCGCGGCGTCCCGCACCAGCGGCCCCACCCGCTCCGCCAGCGGGTAGAACTCCCCCGTCCGCGCGTGCCGGGCCTCCACCACCCCGTCCGTGCACAGCACCAGCACGTCCCCGTCCCCGAACCCCGCCTCCATGCTCTGCGGCTCCCCGGCCGCCAGCCCGCCCAGCCCGAGCGGCACCCACGGATCGGCGGCCTCCAGCACCGTCACGCTCCCGTCCCGGGAGACCACGATCGGCGGCACGTGCCCGTAGTGCACCAGCTCCACCGTCCCGGGCCGCCGGCACTCCGCGAACAGCGCCGTGGTGAACTCGCCGTCCGGCACGTGCCGCTCGACGCTGACCTCCACCCGGGCCGCCACCGCCGTCAGCCCGCTCTCGTCGTAGGCCGCCTCGCGGAACGCGCCGAGCACCACGGCCGCCGTCTGCACCGCCCCCAGCCCCTTCCCCCGGACGTCGCCGACCAGCACCCGGGTCCCGTTCGGGGTCTCCAGCACCGAGTAGAGGTCACCGCCGATCCGGGCCGAGTCCGCCGCCGAGGCGTACCGGACGGCCAGCCGCAGCGGGCCGACGGCCGGTCCGGGCGGGCGCAGCAGCGCGCGCTGGGCCGCCTCGGCGACGGAGGACACCGCCGCGAAGGCGGCCGCCCGCCGCATCCTGATCCGGGCCACCCAGGCGCTGAAGACCGAGAGCACCAGGTAGCTGACCACCGCACCGAACAGGAACTGACCGTTGTTCAGATCGGCCACCTGGTCGAAGTGCCCGAGGCCGATCAGGGCCACGAAGCCCAGCAGGCAGACCACCAGCAGCTCCACCGGCCGCAGGGTGAGCGCGGCCAGCGAGGGCACCACCACCATCAGCGGGGCGAGGTAGCTGTCCCGACCGGTGACCAGGTCGGCCAGCACGACCAGCAGCAGGGCGCCCAGCGCGGGCGTGGCGCGGCGCCGCCGGGAGAGGTCCTGAAGGTCGGTGGCGAGCAGGGCCCGCTCACGCCGGGCGGGTGAGAGCCCGGCGGCCTTGGGCACCGTGGGCGACTGAGCGCGGGCGAACCGGGACACATACCGAACATAGCGGAGAAATCACCCACCGCCCGCGCGTCACTGCCACAATCCTGACCGAAATGACCCTTTTGTCATACTGTTCGGACAGCTGACACCCACTCACCCCGCCACCGAGGGAAGGGTCCTCGCCGATGTCCGACCACGGCCGCACGACGCCCACGGCCGCCGCAGTCAGGCCGACCTACTGGCTCAAGCTCTTCCTCACCGGCCTGGCCCTCTGGGCGGCCACCGTCGTGGTCACCTTCTTCACCGACAACAGCAACCTGGTGCCGACCATCGTCCTGCTCGGCAGCTTCCTGGTGCCGGCCACCTTCGTGGTCTGGGCCTACGAGCGCTACGCGGACGACGTCGGCCTGGAGCGGATCGTCGCCTGCTTCGGCATCGGCGGCATCATCGGGGTGCTCGGCGCGTCGGTGCTGGAGACCTACCTGCTCTCCCCCTCGCTCTGGATGTACCTCGGCGTGGGCCTGATCGAGGAGGCGGTGAAGCTGGGCGCCCTGGTCCTGGTGGCCCGCCGGATCCCGGTCAGCGGGCTGCGGCACGGCCTGGTGCTGGGCGCCACGGTGGGCGCCGGCTTCGCAGCCTTCGAGAGCGCGGGCTACGCCTTCAACGCGGTGCTCACCATCGAGGGCCTCTCGCTCAAGGACCTGGTGGAGACCGAGATCCTGCGCAGCGTGCTGGCCCCGGTCGGCCACATCCTGTGGACCGGGATCATGGGCGGGGTGCTGTTCCGCGAGCGGCGCGGCCTGCACTTCCGGTTCAACGCCCCGGTGATCGCCACCTACCTGGGCGTCTCGCTGCTGCACGCGCTCTGGGACAGCATGAGCGGCATCGCGGTCTGGCTGGTGGCCCGCACCACCACCAGCGACTTCCAGCGCTCGCTGTTCGAGCTCGGCTACATGCCCACCCCCACCGAGCAGCAGGTGCACCTCTACACCCTCTACAACACCCTCGGCCTGATCCTGATCTCGCTGGGCGGCCTGGCCTGGCTCCGCTCGCTGGTCCGGGAGAACCGGGCCGCCGCACCGGCCACCTGACACGCGGCACCCGCACCGACGGGCGGCTCCGGGAGACTCCCGGAGCCGCCCGTCCGGCGTCCCGGCCGCGCGTCCCGCGAGCGGATGCGGACGTACCGTTTCCGCACGGTTACCCTCTGCTGGCGAGCGTGACGGCCGCAACACGGACAACCGCCCGGCGCCCGATGCGGGGAATACCCCCTGGGGGTATGGTGTTGTCCCAGTGGTACCGACCAAGACCAGCGCGAGCCCATCGGAGGCCCCCATGTCCAGCACCGTCACCTACTCCGTCTCCGGCATGACCTGCGGCCACTGCGAGAAGTCGGTCAACGAGGAGGTCTCCGCCCTGCCCGGCGTCACCGAGGTCTCCGCCGACGCCAAGGCCGGCACCGTGACGGTCTCCTCCGCCACCCCCCTGGACGAGGAGCAGCTGCGCGCGGCCGTGGACGAGGCCGGCTACGAGCTGACCGGCCGCGCGGCCTGAGCCCCCACCCGCCGGGGGCCGCCCAGCGGCCCCCGGGAGCCCTCCCGAGGAGACGCAGCCAGCCATGAGCACCACCACACCGGGCATAGGGTCCGACGCCGTCCACGACCGGGTGGAACTCGCCATCGGCGGGATGACCTGCGCCTCCTGCGCGGCCCGGATCGAGAAGAAGCTCAACCGGATGGACGGGGTCCGGGCCACCGTCAACTACGCCACCGAGAAGGCCCAGGTGGACTTCGCCCCCGAGGTGAGCGTGGCCGACCTGATCGCCACCGTGGAGCGCACCGGCTACACCGCCGAGCTGCCCGCCCCGCCCGTCGCCGAGACCCCGGACGAGCCCGCCGCCGCCCCCGATCCGCTCCGGGAGCGCCTGCTGGTCAGCGCCGCGCTCTCGATCCCGGTGGTGCTGCTCTCGATGGTCCCGGCGCTCCAGTTCGACAACTGGCAGTGGCTGGCCTTCGCCCTCACCGGCCCGGTCGTGGTGTACGGCGGACTGCCCTTCCACCGGGCCGCCTGGACCAACCTCCGGCACGGCGCCGCGACCATGGACACCCTGGTCTCGCTCGGCACCCTGGCGGCCTTCGGCTGGTCGGTCTGGGCCCTGTTCTGGGGCCACGCCGGGATGACCGGCATGCAGCACGAGTTCTCCCTGGCGATCGGCGGCGGTGACGCCTCGTCAGCCCTCTACCTGGAGACGGCCGCCGGGGTCACCACGCTGATCCTGCTCGGCCGCTGGCTGGAGGCCCGCTCCAAGCGCCGGGCCGGCGCCGCCCTGCACGCCCTGCTGGACCTCGGCGCCAAGGACGTCGCGGTGCTCCGGGACGGCCGGGAGGTCCGGCTGCCGGTGGGTCAGCTCACCGTCGGCACCCGCTTCGTGGTCCGGCCCGGGGAGAAGATCGCCACCGACGGCACCGTGGTCGAGGGCTCCTCCGCCGTGGACGCCTCGATGCTCACCGGCGAGTCCGTCCCCGTCGAGGTCGGCATCGGCGACACCGTCACCGGCGCCACCGTCAACGCCGGCGGCCGCCTGGTGGTCGAGGCCACCCGGGTCGGCGCCGACACCCAACTCGCCCGGATGGCCAAGCTGGTCGAGGACGCACAGAACGGCAAGGCCGCCGCCCAACGCCTCGCCGACCGGATCTCCGCCGTCTTCGTCCCCGTCGTCATCCTGATCGCGCTGGCCACCCTGGTCACCTGGCTGCTCGTCAGCGAGAGCCCCACCGAGGCGTTCACGGCCGCCGTGGCGGTGCTGATCATCGCCTGCCCCTGCGCCCTCGGCCTCGCCACCCCGACCGCCCTGATGGTCGGCACCGGACGCGGCGCCCAGCTCGGCATCCTGATCAAGGGCCCCGAGGTACTGGAGACCACCCGCTCGGTCGACACCGTCGTGCTCGACAAGACCGGCACCGTGACCACCGGCCGGATGACCCTGCTCACCGTGCACACCGCCGACTGCGTGTCGGAGGACGAGACGCTGCGCCTCGCCGGCGCCCTGGAGCACGCCTCCGAGCACCCGATCGCCACCGCGATCGCGTCCGCCGCCACCGAACGGCTCGGCGCCCTGCCCACCGTCGAGGGCTTCGAGAACCTGCCCGGCCTCGGGGTGCAGGGTGTGGTGGACGGCCACAAGGTGGTGGCCGGCCGGGAGGCGCTGCTGGCCGACCGGGCGCAGCACCTGCCCCCGGCGCTGGTCAAGGCGAAGACGGCCGCCGAGGCGGCCGGACGCACCGCGATCGCCGTCGGCTGGGACGGCCGCGCCCGGGCCGTCCTGGTGGTCGCCGACGCGGTGAAGCCCACCAGCGCCGAAGCCGTCACCCGCCTGCGCGCCCTGGGCCTGCGCCCCGTCCTGCTCACCGGCGACAACACCGCCGCCGCCCTCGCGGTGGCCGCCGAGGTCGGCATCGCACCCGAGGACGTGATCGCCGAGGTCCTCCCCGAGGACAAGGTCACCACCATCCAGCGCCTCCAGGCCGAAGGCCACAGCGTCGCCATGGTCGGCGACGGGGTCAACGACGCCGCCGCCCTCGCCCAGGCCGACCTCGGCCTCGCCATGGGCACCGGCACCGACGCCGCCATCGAAGCCGCCGACCTCACCCTCGTCCGCGGCGACCTGCGCACCGCCGCCGACGCCATCCGCCTCTCCCGCCGCACCCTCGCCACCATCAAGGGCAACCTCTTCTGGGCCTTCGCCTACAACACCGCCGCCATCCCCCTCGCCGCCACCGGACTCCTCAACCCGGTGGTGGCCGGCGCCACCATGGCCTTCTCCTCGGTCTTCGTGGTCACCAACAGCCTCCGGCTGCGCCGCTTCACCCCCGCGGCCGGCCAGGGCCAGGACGGCTAGTCGAAGATCGCCACGGCGCGGACCTCCAGCACCCCGGCCGCGCCGTTCCACTCCTTCACCATCCCCAGGCAGTACCCGGTGAAGGTGCGGTGGTGGTCCGGATCGCCGCTGAGCCCGGCCGTGGCGCAGCCGACCCGGACCACCGCCGCCGGCCAGGGCTCCGCGACCGGGCCGTAGGAGGCCAGGAAGACCGTGGAGCCACCGGGCACGGGCACCGGATCGACCATCCGGAAGGTGCCCCGCAGCAGCACGTACGCGTCGACCTCGCTCAGCCGCACCTCGGCCGGCCCCTTGCCGAACCACCGGCCCGCCGGGGCGAACGACCGTACCAGCGCCGGGTTCTCACGGACGCTCAGCCCGCCGAGGTCCGCGTGCACGATGCCGTCGACCCGCTCCAGGGCCTCCACCAGGACCCCGATCACGTCCATCGGGCGCTGCTCCCGCACGTAGCTGCGCACCCGCTCCTCGCCGCGCTCCAGGCCCGCCGAGAGCACCGCCCCGAGCGGCAGCGGGGCGTCCGCCCCGAACCGCCGGCCGCCGCTGGTCCGCTCCTCCACCTGCTGGGTGAGCGCCTCCGTGTAGCGGCCCACCCGGTAGAGGTTCATCACCGCCTCGTGGTCGAGGTAGACGCAGATCCGGGCGGTCAGGTCCAGTCCGCTGCGCCGCCGGCGGCGGCGCAGCTCCAGGCCGCCGGCCACCGGCAGGGCGAGCAGGCTCGCGGCGGTCAGCAGCCAGAGCAGCGACCACGGCCACCAGACGTCGGACCACATCTCGCTGAACACGGCGCGGGCCTCCTCGGCTCAGGGGGCGGGCGGGGGCACCGGCGGGCAGCCGCCGGCGGCGGAGATCAGGCGTTCCAGCACCGGCAGCTCCGGCATGGTGGTGCGGGTGTCGTCCGGGGCGGGCGCCGGCACCGGCAGGCCCTGGTCGGCCAGGTACCCGTTCAGGCCCCGGTCGCCCGGCCCGGTCGGCGGCCGGAGGCCGAGCGCGATCGCCCGGGCGCGCAGCCCCGGATCGCCGGCCACCAGGTCGACCAGCGGATCGGCCCGGTCGCGGAGCGAGATGACCTGGGGCCGGGTCATGAACTGGTTCGACGGGTAGAGCAGCACCCGCTCGCCGTCCGGATGCCCGGTGACCGCCTTGTACTTCAGCTGGTACGCCAGGTACTGGTGCTCGTAGACCGCGACCACCGGGGCGATCGCCCGCCCCTCCTCGGTGCTGTAGGGGCGGAACACGTCCACGCCCGGCATGCCCTGGGCGGCCAGCAGCGGCCCGGCCACGGCGGCGAGCCGGTCGGCGTCCGCGACGGTCTCGGGCCGGGCGTTGCCGTTCAGCGTGAAGGCGACCTGGGCGAGGAAGGTGCCCGCCGAGTTGGAGTGGCACACGTCCGAGGTGTGCACGGCGACGGCGTTGCCGTTGGCCGGTCCGTACGCGCGCACGTCCAGGTCGTTCCAGGTCTCCCGCTCGGAGATCCGCCGGAGCAGCCCGGCCAGGTCGAGGTGGTAGTAGAGCGTCGGCGAGCCGCCGTCCTGCTGCGGCGTGGCCACCTGGGCCCGCTCCAGCGCGCGGGCGTAGGAGCGGTAGGTGGCGAGCACCAGCGGGCTGACGAACGGGTGCTTCACGTAGGAGTGCTCGCCCCGGTCGCCGCGGCCCTCGGTGATCATCTGGCCGGTCGGCTGCCCCGAGGTGACCACGAAGTCGTACGGGGAGACGTCCTCGGTCGCCAGCTCGCGCGAGCCGGCGTTGGTGATCTCCAGCCGGATGCGGTGGCGCAGCAGGATCCGGCGCACCTCGTCGTCCTCGAAGAACTCCGACTTGGAGCCCATCCGCCCCTTGAGCACCGTCACCGTGCCGAACGGCAGCAGCAGTTGGCCGTGCGCCGCCAGCACGCCGGTGCCGGTCAGCAGCAAGGCCAGCAGCCCCGCCAGCAGCGCCACGGACCTCCGGCGCCTCCCCGCCCCGGGCCGGTGCCGAAGCACCGTCAGCCGGGGCTCCTCGACCGTGCCGGTCCCCCTCATGGCCGACATGGTGCCAGCCGTCGGCCGGGCGCGGGCCGGATCGTCCGGGCGTTCACCCGGCGGCCACCGGCCGGACACCCCGACCGGCACGCCGGCCTGACGGCGGGTCAGCGGCCGAGCAGCTCCCCGCCGTTGCAGTGCAGGATCTCGCCGGTGATGAAGCCCGCCTCCGGCGAGGCCAGGAAGTAGACCGCCGCCGCCACCTCGCCGGACTCCCCGATCCGCCCCAGCAGGGTGCGGGCCGCCCGCCGGGAGACCTCGGCCTCGTCCAGCCGGGGGCCGAAGAACTCGGTGCCCGAGACGGTGCCCGGGGCCACGATGTTGGCCGTGATGCCGGAGGTGCCGAGCTGGGCGGCCAGGAAGTGGTTCCAGGCGTGCAGCGAGGCCTTGGCGGCCCCGTACGAGCCGGCCCCGCGCAGGGCGGCGATCGAGCTGACCGTCACCACCCGGCCGCTGCCCTGGGTGAGCCGGTCCCGGAGCGATTCGGTGAGCAGCACCACGGTGAGCACGTTGCGCTCGAAGTCCCCGCGCCAGCGGGCCAGCAGCGCGTGCGGGCCGGCGCCGATCACGGTCTCCCGGCTGCCGGCGTTGTTCACCAGCACGTCCACCTGGGCCGGCAGCGCGTCCAGCGCCACCTCGACCGCGTCCGGGTCCGCCAGGTCGCAGACCAACGGGGAGACGTTCGGGCCGAGGTCGGAAGCGGCTCTCTCCAGGACCTCCCGGCGGCGGCCGACGATCACCACCCGCTCGCCCGCCTCGGCGAAGCGGCGGGCCACCTCGTACCCGATGCCGGTGCCACCGCCGGTGACGACGACGTTCCTGGCCATCTGCGCACTCCCTCCCTGCTCCGGCCACCGCAGCTGAGGGCGCGGCGGTCCGTCCCGGAATGGGTCGATTCCTATCACGCTCGGTTGCGGCGACTGCGGGGAGGGTGACGTAGCGCGTCTGAGATGGTGTGGTATGTGCCGTGTACCGGCCATGTACGGAGCGTGGAGAGAGCCAACTCACACCCCTCCCCCGTAACTTTGCGACCCCCGACACGTCTTACCTTTGTAGTACGACGGCTCCGGCCGTCGTGGCGGGGCTCCGGCGGGCCCCGGTACGGCTGCCGAACCGTTTCGGCGGCCTTCGCGCACGACGCCGGGGAGCGGTAACGGACCCGGAACGCTTTGAGCGGCCGTTCCGGGTCACCAGGGACCGCCTCCCGGGCGTCGTGCGCCGCGGGAACGCGGAAGGGCCCGGCTGCCAGTGGCAGCCGGGCCCTTCCGCGTCAACGGGTGCCTCAGCGGTCCCCGAGCTCCACGTAGTCGCGGATCTCGACGCCGGTGTAGATCTGCCGCGGACGGCCGATGCGGCTGCCCGGGTCGTTGATCATCTCGTGCCAGTGGGCGATCCAGCCCGGCAGCCGGCCGAGGGCGAACAGCACGGTGAACATGCTGGTCGGGAAGCCCATGGCGCGGTAGATCAGGCCGGTGTAGAAGTCCACGTTCGGGTAGAGCTTGCGCGAGACGAAGAAGTCGTCCTTGAGCGCGTGCTCCTCCAGCTTGAGCGCGATCTCCAGCAGCTCGTCGGACTTGCCGAGCTGGCCGAGCACCTCGTGCGCCAGGATCTTGACCTGGGCGGCACGCGGGTCGAACGCCTTGTACACGCGGTGACCGAAGCCCATGAGCTTCACGCCGTCCTCGCGGTTCTTCACCTTGCGGATGAAGGTGTCGACGTCGCCGCCGGTCTTCTGGATCTCCTCCAGCATCTCCAGCACCGCCTGGTTGGCGCCGCCGTGCAGCGGGCCCCAGAGCGCCGAGATGCCCGCCGAGATGGAGGCGAACTGGTTGGCGTGGCTGGAGCCCACCAGGCGGACCGTGGAGGTCGAGCAGTTCTGCTCGTGGTCCGCGTGCAGGATCAGCAGCTTGTCCAGCGCGTTGACGATGACCGGGTTGATCTCGTAGTCCTCGGCGGGGACCGCGAAGGTCATCCGGAGGAAGTTCTCCACGTAGCTCAGGTCGTTGCGCGGGTAGACGAACGGCTGGCCGACCGACTTCTTGTACGCGTACGCGGCGATGGTCGGGAGCTTGGCGAGCAGCCGGACGGTCGACAGGTGGCGCTGGCCGGCGTCGAACGGGTTGTGGCTGTCCTGGTAGAAGGTGGACAGCGCGCCGACCACCGACGACAGCATGGCCATCGGGTGGGCGTCCCGGGGGAAGCCCTGGTAGAACCGCTTGACGTCCTCGTGCAGCAGGGTGTGCTGGGTGATCTCGTTGCCGAACTCCGCCAGCTGGTCGGCGGTCGGGAGCTCACCGTTGATCAGCAGGTACGCGGTCTCGATGAAGCTGCCCTGCTCGGCCAGCTGCTCGATCGGGTAGCCGCGGTAGCGCAGGATGCCGTTGTCACCGTCCACGAAAGTGATCGCGGACTTGTAGGCGGCGGTGTTGCCGAAGCCGTTGTCCAGGGTGACCAGGCCGGTCTGCGGGAGCAGCTTCGAGATGTCGAAGCCGGCGTTGCCCGCAGTGCTCTCGACGACGGGGTACTCGTACTCGCCGTCCTGGTACCGCAGTACTACCGAGTTGTCGCTCACGTCTTCCTCACCGACGAAATGAATTCTCATCCAAGGTGCCCTGACTGACTCTACGATCCACCATCGGGCCGATCACCGTGCACCCGGGGTGGGCCGGAAAGACCCTGCACCTACAAAAGCTGTCGCCGCAGCCGGTATGAACCGGACAAGATCGGCACAGACTAGGTTCCGCCGTAAATCTCTTCACGTCAAGACAACCCATCAGGTCCGGGCGCCCCGTCGATCAGCCGACCGCCAGCCGGTGGTCCAGCGCCGAGTGCCTCCGACCTGCGCTGACCGCCCGGACCGCCTGCGCTATCGCTCTGCGTGAACCGACCAGCACCACCAGTTTCTTCGCACGCGTCACGGCCGTGTAGAGCAGGTTCCGCTGGAGCATGGTCCAGGCCGACGTGGTGACCGGAATCACCACCGCCGGGTACTCACTGCCCTGCGAGCGGTGGATCGTCACGGCGTAGGCGTGGGCCAGCTCGTCGAGCTCGGTGAACTCGTACGGCACCTCCTCGTCCTCATCGGTGCGCACCGTCAGCCGCTGCTCCTCGACGCTGAGCTCCGTCACCACACCCACCGTGCCGTTGAAGACGCCGTTGCGGCCCTTCTCGTAGTTGTTGCGGATCTGGGTGACCTTGTCCCCCACCCGAAAGGTCCGCCCGCCGAAACGGCGCTCCGGCAGACCGTCCCTCGCAGGAGTGACGGCCGCCTGGAGCAAGGTGTTCAACGCACCCGCGCCGGCCGGCCCCCGGTGCATCGGCGCCAGCACCTGGACGTCCCGCCGGGCGTCCAACCCGAACCTCTGCGGGATCCGCCGGGCCACCACGTCCACCGTCAGACCGGCCGCGGCCTCCGAGTCCTCCTCGGCGAACAGGAAGAAGTCCGGCAGACCGTCGGTGATCGGCGGGAGCCCCTCGTTGATCCGGTGCGCGTTGGTCACCACACCGGACTGCTGGGCCTGCCGGAAGATCCTGGTCAGCCGCACCGAGGGCACCGGGCTCGCCGGCGCCAGCAGGTCCCGCAGCACCTCCCCCGCGCCCACCGAGGGCAGCTGATCCACGTCCCCCACCAGCAGCAGGTGCGCGCCCGGCGCCACCGCCTTCACCAGCTTGTTCGCCAGGATCAGGTCCAGCATCGAGGCCTCGTCCACCACCACCAGGTCCGCGTCCAACGGCCGGTCCCGGTCGTACGCCGCGTCACCCCCCGGCCGCAGCTCCAGCAGCCGGTGCACGGTGGACGCCTCGGCCCCCGTCAGCTCCGCCAGCCGCTTCGCCGCCCGGCCGGTCGGCGCGGCCAGCACCACCTTCGCCCGCTTGGCCAGCGCCAGCATCACGATCGACCGCACCGTGAACGACTTCCCGCAGCCCGGCCCGCCGGTCAGCACCGCCACCTTCTCGGTCAGCGCCAGCTTCACCGAATCCCGCTGCTCCGGCGCCAGCTCGGCCCCCGTCCGCTCCGCCAGCCAGCCCAGCGCCGCCGGCCAGTCCACCCCCCGGAAGGCCGCCAGACGGTCCACGTCGGCCGTCAGCAGCCGCCGCAGCTGGTTCGCCAGCGACACCTCGGCCCGGTGGAACGGCACCAGGTACACCGCCGTCACCGGCTCCCCCGCCGCCCCCGGCACCTGCTCCCGCACCACCCCCTCGGCCGCCACCAGCTCCGCCAGGCAGTCGATCACCAGCCCCACGTCCACCTGCAGCAGCTTCACCCCGTCCGAGATCAGCCGCTCCTCGGGGAGGTAGCAGTGCCCCTGGTCGCTGCTCTGCGAGAGCGCGTACTGCAGGCCCGCCTTCACCCGCTCCGGGCTGTCGTGCGGGATCCCGACCGCCTGCGCGATCCGGTCCGCCGTCAGGAAGCCGATGCCCCAGACGTCCGAGGCCAGCCGGTACGGCTCCTTCTGCACCACCTCGTTGGACGCGTCCCCGTACTGCTTGTAGATCCGCACCGCGAGGGAGGTCGACACGCCCACCGTCTGCAGGAAGACCATCACCTCCTTGATGGCCTTCTGCTCCTCCCAAGCCGCCGCGATCATCTTGGTGCGCTTGGGCCCCAGCCCCGGCACCTCGATCAGCCGCTTCGGCTCGTTCTCGATCACCTCCAGGGTCTCCACCCCGAAGGCCGCGACGATCCGCTCAGCGAAGCGCGGCCCGATCCCCTTGATCAGCCCCGACCCCAGGTACCGCTGGATGCCCTGGACCGTGGCCGGCAGCACCGTGGTGTAGTTCTCCACCATGAACTGCCGCCCGTACTGCGGGTGCGAGCCCCACCGCCCGAACATCCGCAGCGACTCCCCCGGCTGCGCCCCCAGCAAGGCCCCCACCACCGTCAGCAGGTCGTGCTGCCCCCGCCCGGTGTCCACCCGGGCCACCGTGTACCCGGTCTCCTCGTTCGCGTACGTGATCCGCTCCAACACGCCCTCCACCTGGGCGAGCTGACGCTCCGACGACTGCGCGGGCTGACTGGGCCGGGTCCCCATCAGGCTGCCCCCTCGGATCGGTGACCGTGCGCTACGCACCGTACCGCCTCCCGGTGACAGTACGTACCGGATGTGCCCTATCGTCCCGATCATGAACGACAAGCTGACGATCCGTCCGGCCCACGAGGCCGACCTCCCCGCCATGGTGGCCATGCTCGCCGACGACCCCCTCGGCGCCGCCCGCGAATCCCCCGACGACCTGACGCCCTACCTCACCGCCTACCGCCGGATCGCCGGCGACCCGCACCAGCACCTGGTGGTCGCCGTCGCCCCCGGCACCGATCGGGTCATCGGCACCCTCCAGCTCACCGTCATCCCCGGCCTCTCCCGCAGGGGCGCCACCCGCACGCTCATCGAGGCGGTCCGCATCCACGCCGACGCCCGGGGCAGCGGCCTCGGCACCACCCTGATCGAGTGGGCCGTCGAGCAGTCGCGCACCCTCGGGGCCGAACTCGTCCAACTCACCTCCGACGCCACCCGGACGGACGCGCACCGGTTCTACGAGCGGCTCGGCTTCTCGGCCTCGCACGTGGGCTTCAAGCTGGTGCTCTAGGGTTTCCTGCCCGGAAATGCAGAAAGCCCCCGCCGGTTACCCGGCGGGGGCTTTCTTGAATGATTGTTCGGCGGCGTCCTACTCTCCCACAGGGTCCCCCCTGCAGTACCATCGGCGCTGTGAGGCTTAGCTT
>NZ_JBIWFX010000026.1:0-15819 GCF_044763225.1 Kitasatospora sp. NPDC096147
GCTCGGCCGGGGATGTCAACATATCTGGCGTTGACTTTTGGCACGCTGTTGAGTTCTCAAGGAACGGTGGCTTCCTTCGGTCTGCCTTCCGGCAGCCCCTCCGGGCGCTTCGTTCTGTCTTTCGTGTTCTCAGCTTATCAGATGTTTTCCGCTCCGTTTTCCGGAGTTTCGCTTTCCGATTTCGCTTCGGCCTTTCGGCGCTCCCGAACTCTATCAGAGTTTCTCGGGCCGTTTTCCCTTCCCGATTTTATTCGGAGAAGTTCCGCCGACCACTTGGGGCAACCCGGAGAACATTACGCACCGGGTTGCCCCAAGTCAAACCGAGAGGACTAGACCTCTACGACCACCGGGACGATCATCGGACGGCGGCGGTAGTTGTCCGCCACCCACTTGCCGATGATGCGGCGGACCAGCTGCTGCACCTGCCGGACCTCCAGGACCCCGTCCCCGGCCGACTTCTGCAGGCCCTCCTGGAGCTTGGCCACCACCGGGCCGAAGGCGCCGTCGTCGATGCCGGAGCCACGGGCCTGGATGGTCGGGCCACTCACGATCTTGCCGCTGGTGGAGTCGACCACCACGAAGACCGAGATGAAGCCCTCCTCGCCGAGGATCCGACGGTCCTTCAGCGAGGCCTCGGTGATGTCACCCACCGACGAACCGTCGACGTAGACGTAGCCGGCCTGGACCTTGCCGACGATCTTGGCGACACCCTTCTCCAGGTCGACCACCACGCCGTCCTCGGCGATGACCGTGCGGTTCTTCGGCACGCCGGTCTTGATGCCGAGCTCGGCGCAGGCCCGCAGGTGGCGCCACTCGCCGTGCACCGGCATCAGGTTCTTCGGCTTGCAGATGTTGAAGAAGTACAGCAGCTCACCGGCCGAGGCGTGGCCGGAGACGTGCACCTTGGCGTTGCCCTTGTGGACGACGTTGGCGCCCCAGCGGGTCAGGCCGTTGATGACGCGGTAGATCGCGGTCTCGTTGCCGGGGATCAGCGACGAGGCGAGGATGACGGTGTCGCCCTCGACGATCCGGATCTGGTGGTCGCGGTTGGCCATCCGGGACAGCGCGGCCATCGGCTCGCCCTGGGAGCCTGTGCAGACCAGGACGACGTCCTTGTCCGGCAGGTCGTCCAGGGTCTTCACGTCGACGATCATGTTGCCCGGCACCTTGAGGTAGCCGAGGTCGCGGGCGATGCCCATGTTGCGGACCATCGAGCGGCCGACGAAGGCCACCTTGCGCTTGTGCTCGTGGGCCGCGTCCAGCACCTGCTGGATGCGGTGCACGTGGCTGGCGAAGGAGGCGACGATGATGCGCTTCTCCGCGCTGGCGAAGACGTTGCGCAGCGCGGCGGAGATGTCCCGCTCGTGCGGGATGAAGCCGGGGACCTCGGCGTTGGTGGAGTCCACCAGCAGCAGGTCCATGCCCTCCTCGGCCAGCTTGGCGAAGGCCGGGAGGTCGGTCAGGCGGCCGTCCAGCGGGAGCTGGTCCATCTTGAAGTCACCGGTGGCGACGACCATGCCGGCCGGGGTGCGGACGGCGACGGCCAGCGCGTCCGGGATGGAGTGGTTGACCGCGATGAACTCGCAGTCGAAGGGGCCGATCCGCTCGCGGTCGCCCTCCTTGACCTCCAGCACGTACGGGCGGATGCGGTGCTCGGCGAGCTTGGCCTCGATCAGGGCGAGGGTGAGCTTGGAGCCGATCAGCGGGATGTCCGGGTTCTCCCGCAGGAGGAACGGGACGGCACCGATGTGGTCCTCGTGACCGTGCGTCAGGACGATGCCGTCGATCTTGTCGAGGCGGTCCCGGATGGAGGTGAAGTCCGGCAGGATCAGGTCGACGCCAGGCTGCTCGTCCTCGGGGAAGAGCACGCCGCAGTCGATGATCAGCAGCCGGCCGTTGTGCTCCAGCACGGTCATGTTGCGACCGATCTCGCCGAGGCCGCCGAGCGGGGTGATCCGGATCGCGCCCGGCTTCAGGGCCGGAGGGGTGCCGAGTTCGGGGTGGGGGTGGCTCAAAAGACTCTCCTTACGGCGCACGCCACGAGACCCGGGGGCTCCCCCGGTGCCACGTGGCGTGCGCGCTTCGATGGTTTCCTACTTGCCAGGTCTGATGCCTCGCGCCTTCGGTCCGGTCCAGCGACAGGCCCTCGGGAGGCCCGGCGAGCCGGGGCGCGCACGTCTTGTCTGCTACAGGTGTACCCCGCCGGAGGCGAGATCCTCCTTCAGCCGCGCGATCTCCTGCTCGGTGGCGGAGACCAGCGGCAGTCGGAGCGGTCCGGCCGGGTGGCCCTGCAAGGTGAGCGCGGCCTTGGTGAGGATCACGCCCTGAGTGCGGAACATACCGCTGAACACCGGCAGCAGGCTCTGGTGGATCGCGGTGGCCTTCGCCACGTCGCCGCCGCGGAAGGCGTCCAGCATCGCCCGCAGTTCGCCGGCCACCACGTGGGCGACCACGCTGACGAAGCCGGCCGCGCCGACCGAGAGCAGCGGCAGGTTGAGCGCGTCGTCGCCCGAGTACCAGGCGAGGCCGGAGCGGGAGATCGCCCAGGACGCCTCGACCAGGTCGCCCTTGGCGTCCTTGTTGGCGACGATCCGGGGGTGGTCGGCGAGCCGCACCATGGTCTCGGTGCTGACCGCGACGCCGGAGCGGCCGGGGATGTCGTAGAGCATCACGGGCAGGCCGGTGGCGTCGGCGACGGCCACGTTGTGCCGGTACAGGCCCTCCTGCGGGGGCTTGTTGTAGTACGGGGTGACCACCAGCAGGCCGTGCGCCCCGGCCGCCTCGGCCTGGCGGGCCAGCTCGACGCTGTGGTGGGTGTCGTTGGTGCCGACCCCGGCGACGACGTGCGCCCGGTCCCCGACCGCCTCCACGACCGCGCGGACCAGTTGGGCCTTCTCGGCGTCGCTGGTGGTGGGGGACTCACCGGTGGTGCCGTTGATCACGAGACCGTCGTTGCCGGAGTCCACCAGGTGGGTGGCGAGGCGCTGCGCGCCGTCGAGGTCGAGCGCGCCGTCGGCGGTGAACGGGGTGACCATCGCGGTCAGGACCCGGCCGAAGGGCGTCTGGGGGGTGGAGGTCGGAGCCATGGGTCCAAAACTACTCGTAGTCACCCCGGGGGGTTCCGGGGCGGTCCAGGGTTCGGACAGGTGCGGCGTGGTACTGACGGCCCGTCAGCCGTGCGTCCCGGTCCCGGGCCGGTCCTGGCATGTGGATTCCGGTGCTGCATGCTCGGGGGTTCAAGCAGCACCGGAATCCGTGACCTGAGCCTAGGGAGCGCTCAGAAACACCGCAATCCAGACATGCCGGGCATACCACTCCTATGCCCGTCGGCCCAGGTCAGGGGGCCACGCGGCCGTGCTTCTCGAAGGCCGCATGGGTGAGCGGCATGAGCTTCGCCCACTCCGCCTCCATGCCCTCGGCCACCATCTCGATCTCGCGCTGCGGGAAGGACGGCACGGTGGCGTTCTCCTTCTTGGTCCGCAGCGAGAGGAAGTGCATCAGCGAGCGGGCGTTGCAGGTGGCGTACATCGAGGAGAACAGGCCGACCGGCAGCACCGCCCGGGCCACCTCGCGGGCCACCCCGGCCTCCAGCATCTCCTGGTAGGCGGTGTACGAGGCCCGGTAGGCGGCCTCCATCTGCTCCGTCACCACGGACTGCTGCTCGGGAGTGCCGTCCACGAACTCGTACCGGCCCGGGCGGCCCTGCTGGACCAGCTTGCGCTCGGTGCCGGGCACGTAGAAGACCGGCTCCAGGTTGCGGTAGCGGCCGGACTCCTCGTTGTACGACCAGCCGCTGCGGTGCCGGTGGAACTCGCGGAAGACGAAGATCGGCGCGCTGATGAAGAAGGTCATCGAGTTGTGCTCGAACGGGGTGCCGTGCCGGTCCCGCATCAGGAAGTTGATCAGGCCGGCCGACTTCTCCGGGTCCTGCTGCAGCGCCTCCAGCGACTGCTCACCCGCGGTGGAGACCCGCGCGGACCAGATGACGTCCGAGTCGGCGGCGGCGCTGCGCACCAGCTGCACCGTCACGTCGTCGCGGAACTTCACTTCGCTGCTCAACTCTTGCTCCCAATCGGATCGGTACTGCTCCCGTGCAGCTTGATGGCGTGCTGCATGGTCTTGCGGGCCCGTGGCGTGTCCCCCGCGTCCGCGTACGCCACGGCCAGGCGGAAGAACACCCGCCAGTCCCCCTGGGCGGCCTCCGCCTCCGCCTTGCGGCGGGCGAACACCTCGTCGGCGGACGCCCGGTCGATCCGCCCGCCGGGCGTCCGGCGCAGCTCGTCCACCGGGAGGCCCCCCTCGGCCTCCAGCTCCTTGGCCAGCCGCTCGCTGGCCCGGCCGAACCGCACCGTCGCGCGCAGGAACCAGACGCCGATCGCCGGCACCACGAAGGCGCAGACGCCCAGCCCGATGCCGAGCGGCTTGCCGGTGGCGATCAGCTGGACGCCCTCGCCGACGCAGATCAGCGAGACCACCAGCAGGGCGGCGGAGAGCAGGAAGAAGCCGGTGCGGGAGGTCATGCGGTGCTCAGAGCTCCATGAAGTGCTCGAGGCCGAAGGTCAGCCCCGGGTGCTCGGCCACCTTGCGCACGCCGAGCAGGATGCCCGGCATGAAGCAGCTGTGGTGCAGCGAGTCGTGACGGATCGTCAGGGTCTCGCCGGTGTCGCCGAGCAGCACCTCCTGGTGCGCCAGCAGGCCGCGCAGCCGGACCGAGTGCACCGGCACGCCGTCCACGTCGGCGCCCCGGGCGCCGGGCAGGCCGTGGCTGGTCGGGTCGGTCTGCCGGGGCAGGCCGGCCGCCTCGCGGGCGGCGGCGATCAGCTGGGCGGTGCGGGCGGCGGTGCCGCTGGGGGCGTCGGCCTTGTTGTTGTGGTGCAGCTCGACGACCTCGACGGTCTCGAAGTACTTGGCCGCCTGCTGGGCGAACTTCATCGACAGGACCGCGCCGATGGAGAAGTTCGGCGCGATCAGCACGCCGACCCCGGGGGCCTCGGCCAGCCAGCCGCGCAGGGTGGCGAGCCGCTCCTCGGTCCAGCCGGTGGTGCCGGTGACCACGTGGATGCCGTTGCGGACGCAGTGCTCCAGGTTGGCCATCACCGCGTCGGGGTGGGTGAGTTCGACCGCCACCTCGGCGCCCTTGAGCTCCTCCAGCGAGGAGCGGCTGTTGAGCGCGGCGGTGAGCTCCAGGTCCGGGGCGGCGGAGACGGCCTTGACCGCCTCGGAGCCGATCCGGCCGGTGGCGCCGATCACGGCGACAGACGTCATGTCAGGAGTCCTCTCAGGCCAGCAGGCCGGCGAGCGCGTCGGCCCGCTTCTGGTTGATCGGGCCGATCAGTGCGAGCGAGGGGCGGTGCGCGCCGAGCACGTCCCGGGCCACCGCTTGGACGTCGTCCAGGGTGACGGCGGCGATCTTCTCCAGCATCTCGGTGACCGACAGGTGCTGGCCGTAGCTGATCTCGGCCTTGCCGATCCGGGTCATCAGCGAGCCGGTGTCCTCCATGCCGAGCACGGTGGAGCCGGAGATCTGGCCGATCGCGCGGCGCAGCTCCTCGTCGGTGATGCCCTCGGCGACCACCTTGGCGAGCTCCTCGCGGCAGATCTCCAGCACCTGCTCGACCCGCTTGGGCTGGCAGCCGGCGTAGATGCCGAACAGGCCGCTGTCGGCGTACGAGGAGGAGTACGAGTAGACCGAGTAGGCCAGCCCGCGCTTCTCCCGGACCTCCTGGAACAGCCGGGAGCTCATCCCGCCGCCGAGGGCCGCGTTCAGCACCCCGAGCGCCCAGCGGCGCTCGTCGTGGCGCGGCACGCCGGGCACGCCGAGCACCAGGTGGGCCTGCTCGGTCGGGCGGTTGAGCACCTCGGCCCTGCCCGCCGTGCGCAGCGCGCGGACGCCCTTGCGGACCTCGGCGGGGTGGCCGGCCGAGCGGGCCAGGATCGGCGCGAAGGCCTTGCGGACCTGCCGGACCACGGTCGCGTGGTCGAGGTTGCCGGCCGCGGCGACCACCAGCTGCTCGGGCTTGTAGCGGCGGTTGAAGAAGCCGGCGATCTGATCGCGGGTCAGGTTGGTGACCGTCTCCTGGGTGCCGAGGATCGGGCGGCCCAGCGGGGTGTCGCCGTAGATCACCTTGGCGAACAGGTCGTGCACCACGTCGCCCGGGTCGTCCTCGGCCATCGCCATCTCCTCGAGGATGACGCCGCGTTCGGCCTCCACGTCCTCGGGGCGGATCAGCGAGCCGGTGAGCATGTCGCAGACCACGTCGATGGCCAGCGGCAGGTCGGTGTCGAGCACCCGCGCGTAGTAGCAGGTGTTCTCCTTGGCGGTGAACGCGTTCATCTCGCCGCCGACCGCGTCCAGCGCGGCGGAGATCTCCAGCGCGGTGCGGCGGGCGGTGCCCTTGAAGAGCAGGTGCTCCAGGTAGTGGGTCGCGCCGTTCAGCGCCGGGGTCTCGTCCCGGGAGCCGACGCCGACCCAGATGCCGAAGGTCGCGGAGCGGACCGTCGGGAGGGTCTCGGTGACGACCCGCAGACCGCCGGGCAGGACGGTGCGGCGGACGGTGCCGGCTCCGTCGACGCCCTTGAGCAGGGTCCGGGTGGAGCCGGGGCGCTGCTGCGCCGCGCTGGCCTGGGCCACGGGCTTCCTTCCAGGGTGGTACGGGGGAACATTCGACGAACAGGGTGCGGCCCGCGCACTCCGGGGAGTGCGCGGGCCGCGGTACGACTAACGGAGCGTCACTCGGCGGCCGGAGCGGCGTCGCCGCCGTCCTCGCCCTCGACGACCGGGATCAGCGAGAGCTTGCCGCGCGGGTCGATCTCGGCGATCTCGACCTGGACCTTGGCGCCGACGGCCAGCACGTCCTCGACGTTCTCCACGCGCTTGCCACCGGCGAGCTTGCGGATCTGCGAGATGTGCAGCAGGCCGTCCTTGCCCGGCATGAGCGACACGAACGCACCGAAGGTCGTGGTCTTCACCACGGTGCCCAGGTAGCGCTCGCCGACCTCCGGCATGGTCGGGTTGGCGATCTGGTTGATCGTGGTGCGGGCGGCCTCGGCGGCCGGACCGTCGCTGGCACCGATGTAGATGGTGCCGTCGTCCTCGATCGTGATCTCGGCGCCGGTGTCCTCCTGGATCTGGTTGATCATCTTGCCCTTGGGGCCGATGACCTCACCGATCTTGTCCACCGGGATCTTGATGGTGATGATGCGCGGCGCGTACTGCGACATCTCGTCCGGGGCGTCGATCGCCTCGTTCATGACGTCGAGGATGTGCAGGCGGGCGTCCTTGGCCTGCTTCAGCGCGGCGGCCAGCACCGAGGCCGGGATGCCGTTGAGCTTGGTGTCCAGCTGCAGCGCGGTGATGAAGTTGCGGGTACCGGCGACCTTGAAGTCCATGTCACCGAACGCGTCCTCGGCACCGAGGATGTCGGTCAGCGTGACGTAGTGGGTCTCGCCGTCGATCTCCTGCGAGATCAGGCCCATCGCGATGCCGGCCACGGCGGCCTTCAGCGGGACACCCGCGTTCAGCAGCGACATGGTCGAGGCGCAGACCGAGCCCATCGAGGTGGAGCCGTTGGAGCTCAGCGCCTCGGAGACCTGGCGGATCGCGTAGGGGAACTCCTCGCGGGTCGGCAGCACGGGCAGGATCGCCCGCTCGGCCAGCGCGCCGTGGCCGATCTCGCGGCGCTTCGGCGAACCGACGCGGCCGGTCTCGCCGACCGAGTACGGCGGGAAGTTGTAGTTGTGCATGTAGCGGCGACGGGTCTCCGGGGAGAGCGTGTCGAGCTGCTGCTCCATCCGGAGCATGTTCAGCGTGGTGACACCCAGGATCTGGGTCTCGCCGCGCTCGAACAGCGCCGAGCCGTGCACCCGCGGGATCGCCTCGACCTCGGCGGCCAGCGTCCGGATGTCCGTGACGCCGCGGCCGTCGATGCGCACCTTGTCGGTGATGACGCGCTCGCGGACGATCTTCTTGGTCAGCGCGTTGTAGGCGGCGCTGATCTCCTTCTCGCGACCCTCGAACTTCGGGAGCAGCTTCTCGGCCGCGACGCCCTTGATCCGGTCGATCTCGTTGTTGCGCTCGGTCTTGCCCGGGATGGTGAGCGCCTTGGTCAGCTCGCCCTTGACGGCGTCCGACAGGGCGGCCAGCACGTCGTCCTGGTAGTCCAGGAAGACCGGGAACTCGCCGGTGGGCTTGGCGGCCTGGGCGGCCAGCTTCGCCTGGGCGGCGCACAGCACCTTGATGAACGGCTTGGCGGCCTCGAGGCCGGCGGCCACGATCTCCTCGGTGGGAGCCTCGGCGCCCTCGCCGACCAGCGCGATGGTCTTCGTGGTGGCCTCGGCCTCGACCATCATGATCGCGACGTCGCCGTCCGGCAGGGTGCGGCCGGCCACGACCATGTCGAAGACGGCGTCCTCGAGCTCGGTGTGGGTCGGGAAGGCCACCCACTGACCCTTGATCAGCGCGACCCGGACGCCACCGATCGGGCCGGAGAACGGCAGGCCCGCGAGCTGGGTGGAGGCCGAGGCGGCGTTGATGGCCACCACGTCGTACAGGTGGTCGGGGTTGAGCGCCATGATCGTGCAGACGACCTGGACCTCGTTGCGCAGGCCCTTGACGAAGGACGGGCGCAGCGGGCGGTCGATCAGGCGGCAGGTGAGGATCGCGTCCTCGGAGGGCCGGCCCTCACGACGGAAGAACGAGCCGGGGATGCGGCCCGCGGCGTACATCCGCTCCTCGACGTCCACCGTCAGCGGGAAGAAGTCGAAGTGCTCCTTCGGCTGCTTGGAGGCGCTGGTGGCCGACAGCACCATGGTGTCGTCGTCCAGGTAGGCCACGGCGGAGCCGGCGGCCTGACGGGCCAGCCGGCCGGTCTCGAAACGGATGGTACGGGTGCCGAAGCTGCCGTTGTCGATGACGGCCTCGGCGTAGAACACGTTCTCTTCCACCTGGAAGATCTCCTCTTTCGTACGGTCCCGGAGGAGCGTCCCTGCGCTTGCGGTCTGCCGGCGGCCCTGGGCAGTCGGGCCGGTCTTCGATCGAAGCCTCCGGGGATTCCCGCGCTGGGGACTCCCGGGGGCCACTACCGAGGACCGGCGCCTCTCGGGCCTGGTCGGCGGTCGCGTCTGGACGCTCCTCCGGATGCGGGCGGCCTCCGTTTGAGGCCCTTCTCCCCGCTGGGTGAGTGCGTTTGTTGCCTGGGTCGGGCCGACTTCGCGTCGGCACCATGACCGGGCATGCCCCTCACCTTACAAATTCACACCCTACCGAGCGCGTCATTGGAGCGCGTGCGGTGCGGCGGGTGCGCGGTGCGGTGCGGATAGCAGCGAAGGGCGGCCCCCCGGATTCGGGGAGCCGCCCCTTGCGGCGGTCTTAGCGGGCGCCACCGGCGGCACCGCGGCGGATGCCGAGGCGGTCCACCAGGGTACGGAAGCGCTCGATGTCCTTCTTGGCCAGGTACTGGAGAAGGCGGCGGCGCTGGCCGACCAGGATCAGCAGGCCACGACGCGAGTGGTGGTCGTGCTTGTGGAACTTGAGGTGCTCGG
The DNA here is from genome assembly GCF_044763225.1 of Kitasatospora sp. NPDC096147. Taxonomy (NCBI): domain Bacteria; kingdom Bacillati; phylum Actinomycetota; class Actinomycetes; order Kitasatosporales; family Streptomycetaceae; genus Kitasatospora; species Kitasatospora sp. NPDC096147. The sequence continues at coordinate 9,541 of NZ_JBIWFX010000026.1, forward strand.
TCAGGTCCGAGATCCGGCGGGAGAGCATCGCGACCTGCACCTCGGGGGAGCCGGTGTCGCCCTCCTTCTGGCCGAACTCGGCGAAGATCTGCTTCTTGACGTCAGCGGCGAGAGCCACGGCATCTCCTTCAAGGTTTCCGAGTGACCCTGGTAGACGGCACAGGGATCTGACTGAACTCGGACTGCCCAAGAGTACCAGCGCCCGCCGCCGCCCCTTACCGCAGGGTGAGGGGCGACGACGGGCGGATGCTCTCGGCCCTCCCCCACCCGCCCCGAGCCGAAGGGGCGCGCCGGTGTCGAAAGGGAGGAGCGAGGGAGCGAGGCACGAGCGAGGGAGCGATGACCGTCGACACCGGGACGAGCGCCCCGGAGGCGAGCGGGCGATTAGCTGGTGGCGCCGCGGACCAGGCCGTAGATGTCGAGGACGGCCAGTGCCAGCGGGACCAGGGCGATCAGCATCAGGCCGTCGATCATGTCCAGGATGCGGCCCCAGAACGGGGAGACGCCCAGCTTGGGGACGACCAGGGCGATGCCGGTCAGGATCGCGGCGCCGGCCGCGATGGACGCCGAGAGCCAGACCGTCCGCAGGTCCACCGAGGAGCTCGCGGTGGCGGTCAGGATGAACTCGGGGGTGTGCAGCGACAGGCCGATGATCAGCAGGGCCAGGCCGATCAGACCCGCGATGGTGAGGGCGAAGACCTGGCCGGTGTAGCGGAACAGCCGGGCCCGCAGCATGGTCGAGACGCCGATCACCAGGGCCAGCAGCTCGGCCCAGGTTCGGTCGCTGAAGCCGAGCACCGCGCAGGCACCGATCACGGTGGCGGCGCAGCCGCCGACCAGGCCGACCAGCACCTCGTGGCCGCGCCGGGCCTGGTGGGCGATCCGCTCGTACTGGACGGTCTCGGAGGCGGCGGCCTCCTCGGCGTAGGAGCTGCCCCGGGTGCGGGTCTGGCCGGGGGCGCTGAAGCCGACGGGCAGGCGGGCGAAGCGGGCGGAGAGCGCGGGCAGGAAGCCGACCGCGGCGATGGCGGCGACGCCGGTGACGGCGGCGATGTCGGTGGCCGGCGTCTCGGAGAGCAGCACGGCGGCGAACGAGGCCAGGGTGCCGGCGGAGGCCAGGAAGGCGGAGGCCACGAAGACCGAGTCCTTCTCCGGCAGCATGCCGACCAGCAGGACCGAGACCACCAGGACGGTGACGCAGCCGACCAGCAGCTGGAGCCGGCCGGGACCGTCGCCGGTTTGGGCCACCGCGATGATGCCGCTGCCGGCGATCAGGGCGTGCGGCAGCGAGCCGAGGCCGAGCGCGACGGCGGCGTCGTGGTCCTGGTAGACCCGGGCCCGGACGCCGGCGAAGGCGACCAGCACGACGGCGGTGACGCCGGCCAGGATGCCGGGCAGGCCGTTCATGTTGTGCTTGAGGTCGGCGAACCAGAGCGCGAAGCCGAGCAGGGTGAGCAGCACCCCGGCGCCGATCAGGCCGAAGGAGCGCATCAGCTCCGGGCTCCAGAACCGGTGGTCGGCGCCGACCGCGCTGGCGATCGCGTCGGCCACGTCGTCGTAGACGGCCGGCGGCAGCGACTCGGCGAACGGACGCAGGCTCAGCAGGTCGCCGTCGCGCACCTGTTGGGCGGCCAGCGGCAGGCCGCTGTCCAGCACCGTGCCGTCCCGGCGGACCAGGTGGAAGCCGGTGGGCGCACCGTCCACCTGGGTCTGGCCGGAGAGTCGCAGTACCTCGGGGTAGATGTCCGCGAGCGGGACGTCCTCCGGCAGTGCGACGTCGATCCGGCTGTCCGGCGCCACGACGGTGACCCGGCAGAATCCGGTAGTGGCGTTAGAGCTCACCGGCACTTCCCCCTGTTGCTGTGTCCGTTGTCAGCTTGGCGCCCGCTCGGGGCCGGCAATTGTCACGACCCGGCCGAGAGTTGGCGCGGCGACACCCTACCGTCAGATGGTTCGGGCCGGGATACCTGCCCCCGGACGGAGCGTCAAGCCGTTGCGAGGCTGGTGAGTTACGCCCCCGTGCTCGAACGGTCGGCGGCCTCCCAGTAGGGTGGGCCCCTGCGCGGGGCGGACGGGGGCGGTGACGCGCGACCCCGGGGACGCCTGCGATCGGCGGAGCGGGGGCGGCGTCTATCCACACACGGGGCGCCCTCAATCCCGTACGTGTCCAGTTGCGTGTGCGTGAGGGCTGATGCCAGTGAGTGTGATTACGGTCAAGCGTCCGGCGCGGGCGTATCCGCCGGCGGTCCCGGACGAGCCGGTGGAGCTGGTGCCGCCACCGGAGCTCCCGAGGGGCGGCGGCGAGGACTGGATGATGTCCCTGCTGCCGCTGCTGGGCATGGGCGGATCGGCGGCGTTCCTCTTCAACGGCCAGGGGCCGATGAAGATGATGGGCGTGCTGATGGTGGCCTCCACGGCCGCGATGGCGGTCGCGCAGATCGTCAAGGCCCGCAAGGGCGGCAGCGCCGGGACGGCCGACGAGCGCCGGGACTACCTGAAGTACCTGCAGCAGATGCGCCGTCAGGTCCGCCGCACCGCCGACCGGCAGCGCGGTGCGCAGCTGTTCCTGCACCCGGAGCCGGACCAGCTCTGGTCGATCGTCACCGAGGGCCGCCGGCTCTGGGAGCGGCGGCCGAGCGACCCGGACTTCGCGCAGATCCGCCTCGGCCAGGGCCCGCAGCAGCTGAACACCCCGCTGAAGGCCCCCGAGACCGCTCCGCTGGAAGAGCTGGAGCCGCTCTCGGCCGCGGCCATGAAGGACTTCCTGACCTCCCACGGCACCCTGCAGGACCTGCCGTTGGCGGTCTCGCTGCGCGCCTTCTACCACATCACGGTCTGCGGCGACCCGGACACCGTGTACGGCAACGTGCGCGCGATGCTGGCCCAGCTGGCCACCCTGCACTCCCCCGACGACCTGGTCATCGGGGTGGCCGCCGCACCCGGCGCGGTGGAGGAGTGGGAGTGGGCCAAGTGGCTGCCGCACACCCAGCACCGCAAGGAGACCGACGGCGCCGGTTCGCGCCGTCTGATCGCCACCGGGCTGGGCGAGTTGGAGGCGCTGCTGGCCACCGAGCTGAACGGTCGCAAGGGCTTCTCCCGCGACTCGGTGCCGTCCGCCGACCAGCCGCACCTGGTGGTGGTGATGGACGGCGCCGCCGTCCCGCACGACTCGGTGCTGGCCGGGGCCGAGGGCGTCGAGAACGTCACCATCATCGAGGTCGTCCCGGGTGACCTGGACGAGCCGAGCGGCCACCTGGTGGTCACCCTGACCAAGGACCGGCTGCTGCTGGAGTCGGCCTCCGGTGCCTCGTACTCGGGCAAGCCGGACACCCTGTCGTCCTGGCAGTCCGAGGCGCTGGCGCGGCAGTTGGCGCCGTTCCGGGTGTCGGCCGGCGGGGACGACGGCGACCCGTCGCTGGTCTCGATGGACTTCACCGAGATGATGGAGACCGGTGACCCGGGCTCCTTCGACCCGGCCCGGCACTGGCGGCCGAAGCCGGTCTCGGAGAAGCTCAAGGTGCCGCTGGGCGTCGGCCAGAACGGCGAGTACGTCTGGCTGGACCTCAAGGAGGCCTCGCTGGCGGGCATGGGCCCGCACGGCATGTGCGTCGGCGCGACCGGCTCCGGCAAGTCCGAGGTGCTGCGCACCATCGTGCTGGCGCTCGCGGTCACGCACTCCTCCGAGGTGCTCAACCTGGTGCTCGCGGACTTCAAGGGTGGTGCGACCTTCGCCGGCATGGCGGAGATGCCGCACACCGCCGCCGTGATCACCAACCTGGAGGGCGAGGCCACCCTGATCGACCGCATGCGCGATGCGATCGAGGGTGAGATGAACCGCCGTCAGGAGCTGCTGCGCTCGGCGGGCAACTACGCGAACATCAACGAGTACGAGCGGGCCCGCGCCGCCGGCGCCCCGCTGGACCCGCTGCCCTCGCTGCTGATGATCATCGATGAGTTCTCCGAACTCCTCACCGCCAAGCCGGACTTCATCGACCTGTTCATCCAGATCGGCCGGATCGGCCGTTCGCTCGGTATGCACATGCTGCTCGCCTCCCAGCGCCTGGAGGAGGGCAAGCTCCGCGGTCTGGACACCTTCCTCTCCTACCGCCTGGGTCTGCGCACCTTCTCGGCCGCCGAGTCGCGGGCCGCGATCGGCGTGCCGGACGCGTACCACCTGCCGCCCATCCCGGGTGTCGGCTACCTCAAGTTCGGCTCCGACGTGATGGAGCGGTTCCGGGCCGCGTACGTGTCCGGTCCGTACCGGCCGCCGGGCCAGCAGGTGGTCTCCGGCGGGCGGGTGGTCACCGCCCAGCCGGTGCTGTTCACCGCCGCCGAGGTCGAGGTGATCGAGCCGGTGGTCGAGGAGGTGGTGGTCGAGGAGACCGAGGAGATCGACGACTCGCTGCTCGACACCATGCTCGACGTGTTCGTGCAGCGGATGATCTCCCAGGGTCCGCCGGCCCACCAGGTCTGGCTGCCGCCGCTGGAGACCTCGCCGCCGGTGAACGAGCTGGTGCCGCCGCTCCAGGTGACCGAACGCGGCCTCACCTCACCGGAGTACGGTGCGCTCGGCCGTCTGCTGGTGCCGGTCGGCATCGTCGACAAGCCGCGCGACCAGCGCCGCGACGTGCTCTACCAGGACTACTCCGGCGCCGCCGGCCACGGCATCGTGGTGGGTGGTCCGCGCTCCGGCAAGTCCACCCTGATCCGCACCATGGTGGCGGGCTTCGCGGTCACCCACACCCCCGCCGAGACGCAGTTCTACCTGCTGGACTTCGGTGGTGGCGGTTTCCAGAGCCTCCAGGGCCTGCCGCACGTCGGCGGGGTGGCGGGGCGGTTGGACGTGGAGAAGGTCCGACGCACCGTCAGCGAGGTGCACGGGGTGCTCAACCGGCGCGAGGAGCTGTTCCGCTCGACCGGCATCGACACCATCGCCACCTACCGCACCCGGCGGGCCAACGGGCAGCTGCCGGACGAGCAGTTCGGCGACGTCTTCCTGATCATCGACGGCTGGCTGACCTTCAAGCAGGACTTCGAGGCGCTGGAGCCGGTCATCGCCGACATCGCCCAGCGCGGTCTCGGCTACGGCGTGCACGTGATCCTCACGGCGGCCCGCTACGCCGAGGTCCGGCCGGCCCTGAAGGACCTGCTGCAGAACCGCACCGAGCTGCGCCTCGGTGACGCGATGGAGTCCGAGATCGACCGCAAGGTCGCGCAGAACGTCCCGGCCGGCCAGCCCGGCCGCGGTCTCACCGCGGACAAGCTGCACTTCCTGGCGGGCCTGCCCCGGCTGGACGGCAGCTCCGGGCTGGAGGACCTGGTGGACGGGGTCGCCGACCTGGTCGCACAGGTGGACGCGGCCTGGACCGGGCCGCGCGCCCCGCAGGTCCGGATGCTGCCGTCGGTGCTGGACGGGCACGCGCTGCCGAAGGGCTTCGAGCACCCCGAGCTGGGTGTCGCCTTCGGTGTGGACGAGGTCGAACTCGCCCCGGTCTTCCTCAACTTCGAGACCGACCCGCTGTTCGTGGTGTTCGGCGCCAGCGAGTCCGGCAAGTCGGCCGTGCTGCGCATGCTGGTCAAGCAGATCACCGAGCGGTACACCCCGGAGCAGGCCGGCATCGTGGTCGGCGACTTCCGCCGCTCGCTGCTCGGCGTCGTCCCGCCGGAGTACCTGGTGGAGTACGCGGCCGCCGCCCCGGCGATGACCTCGATCGTGGAGATGCTGCGCGGCGCCTGCTCGCGCCGCCTGCCCGGTCCGGACGTCACCCCGGAGCAGCTGCGCAACCGCAGCTGGTACACCGGCAAGGACATGTTCGTGATCGTGGACGACTACGAGCTGGTCGCCACCTCCTCGGGCAACCCGATGGCCCCGCTGGCCGAGTTCCTCCCGTTCGCCCGGGACATCGGCCTGCGCATCGTGATCGCGCGCAACTCCGGCGGTGCCGGCCGCTCGATGTTCGAGCCGGTCATGCAGCGGATGAAGGAGCTCGGCGGGCAGGGTCTGATCCTGTCCGGCGACAAGGGCGAGGGCGCCCTGCTGGGCACCGTCAAGCCGCAGCCGCTGCCGCCGGGCCGGGGTGTCCTGGTGACCCGCCGGATGACGGCCGGTCAGACCGTCCAGACGGGCTGGCTGCCGACCCTCTGAAGTCCGGTACGACAGAAGGGGCGGGGGGGGGGCCGGGGGGGGGGGGCCGCCCCCCCGCCCCCCCCCCCGGGGGCGCCCGGGGGGGGGGGCGGCGGCGGCGCGGGGGGGGGGCGGCCCCCCCCCCCCCCCCCCCC
>NZ_JBIWFX010000026.1:15829-32698 GCF_044763225.1 Kitasatospora sp. NPDC096147
CACGCCCCGCCGGCGGTGCGCCCCCGCCCCCGGCCGCCCCCCGCCCCCCCCCCCGCCCCGGCCCCCCCCCCCCCCCCGGGCCGGCCCCCCCCCCCCCCCCCGGCCCCCCCCCCGCCCCTTCTCCGGCCCTGCGGGGCCGGACCGGTCTCAGTCCTCGCGGCGGCGCCGGTCGCGCAGCACCACCGAGCCGCCCGCCAGGCCGCCGACCAGCAGACCGCCCAGGCCCAGCACGTAGGTGGCGGTGCGCGAGTCGCGGTCCTGCTGGGTCTCCACCAGACCGGCCGGCTGGGCCGCCAGCGGCTCCGCCGCCAGCTTGATCTGCGGGTCCTCGGTCGGCGCCGAGGCGGCCGGCAGGTCGCTGCTCACGGCCTTCACCGGGTCCACCACGCCCCAGCCGACGAAGCGGTTGGAACCGCGCTCGGTGCGCTGGGCGGTCTGCATGATCCGGGTCCGGATCTGGGCCGGGGTCCACTTGTCGTGGCGCTGCTTGAGCAGTGCGGCCACCCCGGCCACGTACGGGGTGGAGAAGCTGGTGCCGTTGTCCACGCACTGGCCGCCCTTGGGGACGGTGGAGAGCATGTCGACCCCGGGGGCGGCGATGTCGACGAATTCGCCGTACTGGGAGAAGGTGGCGCGCTCGTTGTTGCGGTCCGAGGCGCCGACCGCGAGCACGGTGTCGTAGGCGGCGGGGTAGGTGGGGATCTCGTGGCCGTCGTTGCCGGCCGAGGCGACCACCACGATGCCCTTCTCCTCGGCGAGTTGGACGACCGCCTTGAGCTCCTCGCTGCGGTCGAAGTCGCCCTTGTCGTTGGTCGCCCGGACGTCCTGGGAGATGTTGATGACGTTGGCCCCGCGCGTGATCGCGTCCCTGATCGAGTCGATCAGGGTGCCCACGTCGCCGTTGCCCTGGGCGTCGTTCTGCCGGTAGCTGATGATGGTGGCCCCGGGGGCTATGCCGACGAAGCCGGTGCCGGGGATCTTCCGGGCCGCGATGATGCCGGCCACCTTGGTGCCGTGGCCGACCGGGTCGGTCTTGGCGGTGCCGTCGGGCTTCTTGCCGGTGGACTTGTCGGTCAGGGTGAACAGGCCCTCGTCCACCTTGCCCTGGAGCTGCGGATTGGTGTCGTCCACCCCGGTGTCGATCACCGCGACCCTGACCCCGGCGCCGTTCAACTTGCCGTCGGTGCCCCAGAGCTGGTCGATCAGCAGGCGCTGGATCGACCAGGGCGTGCTGTCCACGTTGTTCGACGGGAAGGAGCACTCGGCCGAGGCCGCGATCCCCAGCGGCGACCAGTGCTCACCCGGCGTCTCCGCCTGCGCGGGGGTCGCGGCGAGACCGCCGACCACCCCGAGCGCGACGAAGGCCGCAGCCGCCTTGCGGTACCTGACCAACTGCACCTGACGTCCCCTCAATGCTCCACCCGTGCCGTACCCCCGTGGAACGGCCCTCCCCGGGCCGGGCGTTCAGCCCGGGCCAGGATACGCACCGGGGGCGGACACCCTTGCGGGTGCCCGCCCCTGCGGTGCCGTTCACCACGCCGTCCGTGCGGACGGCGCACCGGGCACTCAGGTCCAGATGCCGGCGTTCTTCTGCTCGGTCGCCTGGTAGCTCTGGGCCGCGTTGTCCAGCGTCACCGAGATCTGCTGCAGCGCCTGCTGCAGGTCGGCCGCGCTGCGGTCCCACTCCGTCTGGCGGGCCTGGTAGCCCTCCTGGGCCACACCGGTCCACGAAGAGGCGACGGCCTGCACGCCGGCCTTCAGGTCGTCCAGCTGCGACTGGATGCGCGAGGCACCCTGCTTGATCTCGCTGCTGGCGTTCTGGATGGTCTCAAAACTGACAAGAATCTGGTCGCCCATGGTTTCCCCTGTTCCGATGGAGTCGCTGCGGTCCGCATCCCGCGGACCATTGATGGTGTCTTCGAACTGGCCGGGAGGCTCAGAGACCGGCGCCGCTGTTCATCGCGGCACGCTGCTCCTCTTCCGTGGCGGTGTAGGCCTGAGTGGTGGCCACGATCGCCTGGCGGATCTCGTCGAGCACCTGGTTCAGCTTGGTCGCGTCCTCGTTGAACCGGGTCTGCAGCTGCTGGTACGCAGCGGCGGCCTGGCCGCGCCAGCCGGCCTTGATCTCGTCGACCAGCGCGTTGAGGCGCTGGATCTCCCCCTGGACGGACGCGTTCACCTCCCCGATGCGGTTGGCAAACGCGTTCATTTCCTCAGCCGTAGTCGTGAACTGACCAGCCATGATCCACCGTCCCCCATGAGACAGACTTCCCCGCGGACCGTACTGGCACGGACGGTCCGCCGGACATCACGGTGTGATGTCCACCAGCACTGTAGCCGTCGTGCGCAAGCGGCCCAACACCAGACGCCAGGTAGTTACCAAGCCATGACACAGCCTCCGCACAGGTGAACTGAGCGGGCGTCAGGCGATCTGGGCCTGGAGCGCCGCCGCCGTGTTCAGCACCGGGCCGGCCGGCACCAGCTTGGCCCACGCGATCGGCACCGGCACCGGGGTCACCTTCTCGTACCCGAGCCTGGCCTGCGTCTCGTTGGTCTTCGGGTCCGCCGCGGGCTGCCCCTGCGTCGGCTGTTCGGTGCCCGGTTGGGCAGTCTTCCCGCCGTCGTTGTTGGTGGGCACCGAGTAGCGCAGACCGGTCTCGGTGATCAGGAAGTTGGAGCCCGAGGTGTCGTCGCCGTTGGTGTCCATCGCGCGGAACAGCAGGCCGTGGCCGGGCGAGACGCGGGCGCTGGCGGCGCCGGAGAGGATCGGCGCCGGGTAGTCGGCGGCCGCCCAGACGCTGCGCTTGACGTTCTTCCCGTCCATGCCCTCGTAGGTGCTGCAGAGGGTGCGGCGCTCCTTGGCGAAGTTGACCGCCTGGTCCTGCGGCATCTCGTCCGGCAGGTCCGGCATGTCCTGCATGGACTTCTCGTCGATCGCGGCCTTGGCCCCGGCGTACTCGCTCGGCGTCAGCTCGGCGAACTTCGGCGTGGAGTCGCCGTACAGGGCCCGCAGTTCGAGGTCGTTGACGATCAGCTTGGACTGGAATGCGGACATCTCGTGGAGCTTGTCGGTACCGACCATGAAGAAGCTGCGGTTCTGGAAGGAGACCAGCCGGCCGACCTTCTTGTTGCCCGGGTCGAGCGGGAGCGTCGAGGGCTGGCCCTTCTTGGTCTCGAATTCCTGCGGGCGCTTGTACTCGACCGCGTTGCCCTTCTCCAGGGTGTCCAGCCACTCCTGGGTCACCTGCTGCGGGTCGGCGTTGCTGCCGAACAGGCCGTCCTCCATCGCGGAGCGCTGCCGGTCGGTGGCCGAGGGGCCGCCCAGGTAGTGCAGGTAACCCTTGTTGTCGATCAGGTACTTGGAGCCGGGGTTGGTGCCCTGCTTGGGGCCCTGGACGTACATCATCTGGCCCGGGCCGAGCATCCGGGCCGGGTCGCGCAGGGCCTCCGCGTCCTTGTCCGCCGCGACGAAGACCGCCTGGTTCGGCGGCTTGATCTCCCCCGGGGCGGCCTTGGCGTCCTCCGCGGCGGGCTTGTTGCAGACCGTCCAGAGCTTGGTCTTGCTGGCCACCGAGTCGGCGGGCAGCTTGTCCGGGGCGTAGGGGATGCCGATGGTCGCGCCGTGGTTCTTGTACGCGTCCAGCACCTTGTCCGCCACGATCACCACCTTGGCGCCGGCCGGCAGCACCAGCCGGGCCGAGGACATGTTGAGGACCTGGTGGAGTTCCTTCTCCTTGGTCTTCGGGTTCGGCAGGATCACGTAGCGGGTGGTCGACTGCTTGCCCTGGATGATGTTCGCGCCGCTGTCCCAGTCCTTGGGCGCGGCGGGCTTGAGCACGCCCCACATGGCGAAGCCGGCCACGATCACCGCGGCCACCACCACACTGGGCAGGACCGCCTTCACCGGGCGCGGCGCGTCCTCGTCGTTCCCCCCGCCCTCGGGCAGCAGGAAGGCCCCCACCGTCCGCTTGCGCGCCGAGGTGTAGGCGTTCAGCTCGTCGCGGCGTGATGCCATGCTCGTCGTCTCCCCTGTTCGACCGAATTGTCAGTCCGACAACTGTGTGTGCGTCAGCACGACCGGCCCGTACGTGCGTTCCCGTCCGCGTCCCCGCCGGCTGAGTCTGCCACCCGCCGGGTGCACATCGCAGCCAACCCTCTACGATGCGGCAGCAGACGGTGAGTACGGTACGGGTACGGTTTGCCGACCGGTCAACCGGGCCGTGGATATCTGATGCAGAGAGGGCCACTCGGGGGATGCCAAGTCAGACCGCTCCAGGGCGACGTAGCACAGGCCGGGGCAGGGGAAGCGGGGGAAGCCGCCGCGCGCAGTCCGGGCCGGCCCGGCCCACCGCGCCGGTGCCGGTCAAGGTGCACCCGAGGCCGGGGCTGCTCGGCACCCGCCTGCGCCTGCAGCAACTCGTGCTGCTGGAAGTGGCGGTGGCGCTGATCGCGGTCGGCTGGACCATCAACAAGGCGATGGCCGGGGTGTTCGCCGTCCCGGCCGTGCTGCTGGTGGTGCTCGCCGTGCTGCCGCTCAACGGCCTCAGCCTGCCGGACGGCCTGCGGGTCCGCAGCGAGCTCAACTCCCGCCGCCGGCAGGCCCAGCAGAACGTGCCGCCGCCCGGCACCGACCCGGCGCTGGCCCCGGCCCTGGAGCTGGAGCCGGCCCTTCGCACCTACACCCACGCGGTCGAGGCCGACCTCGGCGGCGGCCGTCCGGTCCGCCGGGAGACCGGCATGGTCGGCGACGGCACCTTCCTGACCTCGATCCTGCTGGTGCAGGCCAAGGACCAGCCGCTGCGTCCGCACCGCAACGCGCTGCCGCTCCCGCTGGACGTGCTCTGCTCGGCCCTCCAGGTGGACGACATCACCCTGGAGTCGGTGCAGCTGGTGCAGCACACCCAGCCCGCTCCGGCCCCGCACCTGCCCGACCAGTCGCTGGCCGCCCGCGCCTACCACCAACTCCCGGACGGCACCGCCACCCCGGGGCTGCGGCTCACCTGGGTCGCGCTCAAGCTCAGCCCGGAGCTCACCCGCACCGCCGTCGAGGCCCGCGGCGGTGGCGAGGAGGGCGCCCGCAAGGCGCTCCAGCGCGTCACCGACCAGCTGGCCGGCCGGCTCAACGGGGCCGGCTTCACCGCCACCGTGCTGGACGAGCGCGAGCTGATCGCCGCACTGGCCATCTCGGTCTGCGCCAACCCGATCGCGGTGGCGGGCCGTCAGGGCACCGGCGGTGGCGGCGGCAACGGGCGCCGCACCCAGGAGAGCCGCAAGTTCTGGCGGGTGGACGACCGCTGGCACGCCACCTTCTGGGTCTCCAAGTGGCCCCAGCTCAGCCGCCCCGGTGGCGCTCCGGGCCGGATCGCCGCCCCCGACCTGGTCAACCTGGTCACCAACACCCCGGCGCTGGCCAGCACCTTCAGCGTGACCGCCGCCCGGGGCACCGGTGACTCGATCGCGGTCAGCGCGCACGTCCGGGTCACCGGCCGCAGCGAGAGCGAGGTCGCCCAGGTCGGCCGGATGGTGGAGTCGCGCGCCCAGAGCTCCGGGGTCGGCCTGACCCGGCTCGACCTGGAGCAGGCACCCGGTCTGCTCGCCACGCTGCCCCTGGGAGGGACTTCCTGATGGCCTATCAGACCTATCCCGGCCAGACCGCGCCCGAGCCCACCGCCCGCGCCCCCCGGGTGCGCCCCGGCTTCGGCCTGCGCGGCCCGCGCCGCGAGCGGCACGTGCTGGCCGTCGAGGACCTGGCCGCGCTGGCCTTCCCGGTCGGCGACGACGGCGTGCTGATCGGCGTCGACCCGCAGCAACAGCCCGCCGTGATCGGCCTGTTCCGCCCCAACCAGTACGAGCTGGTGCTGGTCGGCGGCATGTGGATGGCCCAGGTCATCGCGCTCCGGGCGGCGGCCACCGGCGCCCGGGTGGCGGTCGAGACCGCCCGTCCGCAGGCGTGGTCCCCGATGGCCCAGGCGGCCGGCGGCGGCCAGCCCTGCGTGACGATCCACCAGGTCGGCCGGCTGGGCGCGCAGGGCGCCTCGGTCGCCTCGCCGGTGCTGGTGGTGCGCGACCTCGGCGCCCGTCCGCCGCGCAGCCGGCTCTCCGCCGCCCCCTGGCAGACCACCCTGACCCTGCTCCCCTACCTCGGCCCGAACGCCTCCCGGGTGCTCAACGCGGCCGACCTGGTGGGCATCCAGCGGGTCTCCCCGCAGGAGGCGGAGATCCTCGCCCGGCTGCTCTCGCTGGGCGACCAGGAGGTCGCCGCGCTGCCCACCCTGGGCGACAACATCACGCTCTGGGCGACCCGGATGCGGCGTCAGTTCGTGATGACCAACCCGGTGGAGGCCGAGGGCCAGGTGCTCGGCGGACCGCGCCGGATGGACTGACGGCGGCAGCCCACCGAGGTCCGCACACCCGGGGGAAACGGTGTGCGGACCTCGCCATTCGTCCACGATGGTGTGACTTCCGGCACCGCCTTAGGCCAACCGGACCACACGTCCTAGTCTTGTGCCTACGGCACCGCGAACAGCGGCGGCGAACACGAGGGAGCCCAAGTGAGCAGCGATCGGGACGGCGTCTACGTCGGCGACAACGCGGCGGAGGACGACGACGACTGGTCGGACGTTCCTGACTACTCACCGCCCTCCTGGTACACCCAGGGCGCGACACCGGCCGCGCCCGCCGCCGAACCGGCGGCTCCCGCGCCCGCCCCCGCTCCGACCCCTGCTCCCGCCCCGGCACCGGCCCCCGGTCCGGTGGCCGCCGCGCCGACCCCGCCCGCGCCCGCCCCGGTGGCACCGGCCGTCGAGACCCCGGCGCCGGTGGCTCCCGCCGTGGCCGCGACCGCGGGTGCGGCCGTGCCGCCGACCGCCGTGGCCGGCCAACCGGCCGCCGCCCCGGTCGAGTTGCAGTCCGCGCCGGGCCCGGTGGCCGCCGCTCCCGCGCAGCCCGGTCCGGCCCCCGCGCCCGCCCCGGTGGCACCGACCGCCGACGCCCCGGCGCCCGGCCCGGTGCCGCCGCCCGCGCAGCCGGTGCAGCAGGCGCAGCAGGCGCAGCCCCAGCCGCCGTACCCCCAGCCGGGCCCGCCGCAGGCCGGGCCGCCGCAGCCGCCGTACCCGCAGCAGGGCGCCCCGGTGCCGCCCGGCCCCCAGCCCGGTCCGTGGCAGCAGGCCCCGCAGCCGACGCACCCTCAGACCGCTCCGCAGCAGCCCCCGGTGGACCCCCGGCAGGGCGGCTGGCCGCAGCCCGCTCCGCAGCCCCAGCCGTACCCCCAGCCGCAGCACCAGCAGCCGTACCCGCAGCAGGCGGTGCCGCAGGCGCCGGTCGCGTTCCAGGGGCAGGGCCAGCAGCAGCCGATGGCGCACGGCGCCGCGCTCGGCTACACCGCCGCGGTGGAGCTCTCCTCGGACCGCCTGCTGCGCGGCCAGCCGAAGCAGCAGAAGGAGTCCCGGCTGAAGTTCGGCGGCAAGGCCGCCCAGGCCGACCGGGCCCGCAAGCTGGAGATCATCCGCACCCCCGTGCTGAGCTGCTACCGGATCGCGGTGATCAGCCTCAAGGGCGGCGTGGGCAAGACCACCACCACCACCTCGCTCGGCGCCACGCTGGCCAGCGAGCGGCAGGACAAGGTCATCGCGATCGACGCCAACCCGGACGCCGGCACCCTCGGCCGCCGGGTGAAGCGGCAGACCGGCGCCACCATCCGCGACCTGGTGACGGCCATCCCGCACCTGCGCAGCTACATGGACGTGCGTCAGTTCACCTCGCAGGACCTGCACTCCGGCCTGGAGATCCTGGCCAACGACGTCGACCCGGCGGTCTCCACCACCTTCGACGACTCGGACTACCGCCAGGTGATCCAGGTGCTCGGGCAGCACTACCCGATCATCCTGACCGACTCCGGCACCGGTCTGCTCTACAGCGCGATGCGCGGGGTGCTGGACCTGGCCGACCAGCTGATCATCGTCTCCACCCCCAGTGTGGACGGCGCGAGTTCGGCCTCCACCACACTGGACTGGCTCTCCGCGCACGGCTACGCGGACCTGGTGCAGCGCTCCATCACGGTGGTCTCCGGGGTCCGCGAGACCAGCAAGATGATCAAGGTCGAGGACATCGTCGCGCACTTCCAGACCCGCTGCCGCGGCGTCGTGGTCGTCCCCTTCGACGAGTCCCTGGCGGCCGGCGCCGAGGTCAACCTCGCGATGATGCGCCCCAAGGTCCGGGACGCCTACTTCGAGCTGGCCACCCTGGTCGGCGAGGACATCGCCCGGGCCCAGCACGCGGCCGGCGGCTGGGGCCAGCCCCAGCAGGGCGGCTACCCGCAGCAGCAGCCGGGCGGGTACCCGCAGCAGCAGGGCGGCTACCCCCAGCAGGGCGGGTACCCCCCGCAGCAGCCCGGCGGGTACCCGCAGCAGGGCCAGCCGTGGGCACCGCAGCAGCAGCCCCCGCAGCAGCCCGGCGGGTACCCGCAGCAGCCGCTGCCGCAGGAGTGGGCCCAGCAGCCCCCGCAGCAGCCGGGGTACGGCTACCCCCCGCCGCCGCAGCAGTAGTCGACGCCGGAGGGCGGCCCGCCCCGCATCGGGTGGGCCGCCCTCCGGCGTTCGGTCCGACGCTCCGTCAGAGCAGCGGGCCGGTCAGTTCACGGGCCCGCTTCACGTCGTCGGCCATCCGGTCCAACAGCGCCTCGATGGAGTCGAACTTCTCCATCCCGCGCAGGTAGGCGAGGAAGTCCACCGCCACGTGCAGGCCGTAGAGGTCCAGCCCGACCCGGTCGATGGCGTACGCCTCCACCGTGCGGTGGGTACCGTCGAAGGTCGGGTTGGTACCGACCGAGATGGCGGCCGGCATCCGCTCGCCGTCGGCGGTCAGCCAGCCCGCGTACACCCCGTCGGCCGGCACCGCGCTGTGCGCGACGGTGTCCACGTTGGCCGTCGGGTAGCCCAGCTCCCGCCCGCGCTGGGCGCCCCGGACCACCACGCCCTCGACCCGGTGCGGCCGGCCGAGCACCTCGGCGGCGGCCTCCACCTCACCGTCGGCGACCAGCCGGCGGGTCAGCGTGGAGGAGAACGGCTCGCCGTCCCCGGCCGTGCCGCGCAGCTCCAGGTCGAGCACCTCGACCTCGAAGTCGTCGGCCCGGCCCAGCTCGGCCAGCAGCGCGACGTTGCCCGCCGCCTTGTGGCCGAAGCGGAAGTTCGGCCCCTCGATCACCAGCTTCGCGTGCAGCGCGTCCACCAGGACGGTCCGCACGAAGGTCTCCGGGGACTCCTGCGAGAAGGCGGCGGTGAACGGCAGCACCAGCACCGCGTCCACGCCCAACCCCTCGAGCAGCTCCGCCCGGCGCGGCTGCGGCGCCAGCAGCGGCGGGTGGGTCCCCGGCCGCACCACCTCGCTCGGGTGCGGGTCGAAGGTCACCACGACCGCCCGCACGCCGAGTTCCCGGGCCCGCTGCACCGCCCGGCCGATGATCAGCTGGTGGCCCCGGTGCACACCGTCGAACGATCCGATGGTGACGACGCTGCGCCCCCAGTCCCCGGGGATCTCCTCCAGGCCACGCCAGCGCTGCACCTGACCGCTCCTTGTTCCCGAACCGGCGTGCGGTCCCCGCACGCCCTCGCTTCCTCAACCGGACCCCTATAGCGTGCCATGCGCCCGATGCTGCGTCGGCACCGGAACCGCCGCTGCGCGCGGCGCCGGGAGCAGCGCGCAGCGTTCGGCCTCCGCCGCCGCGTACTGCGGGTCCCGTCCGTCGGCCGTCAGCAGCCGCATCCGGGCCAGCAACGGACCGCCCAGGGAGCCCGGCCCGCCCCCGGGCCAGTCCGCCAGCAGCCGGGCGAACGGGGCCGACCGGCCCGCCGCCCGGACCAGTGCGGCGTCCACCCCCGCACCGCCGGACTGCGCCACGATCCCCACCAACTCGCGTGTTCCCTCCGGGGGTTCACCCTCGTAGCGGGCGGCCAGCCGGTCCACCAGCGGCACCAGCACCGACGGGTCCCGCTCCCCCGCGAGCAGCTCCGCCAGATGGGCCGGCGGGTGCTCCGGTCCGGCCAGCAGCAGCGCCAGCAGCCGCCGCAGCGCGGGCGACCGCACCGCCACCGCCGCCACCACCGCCTCCGAACCGGCCGCACCGGCCAGCAGGCCGGCCAGGTGCTCGGCCACCTGACCGGCGGTCAGCTCCGGGGACGACCCGAGCAGCTCGGTGCCCCGCAGCGGCCCGAGCGGACTCCCCGGCCACCCGGCCACCGCCTCGTCGACCGCAGCCGCTCCGGGCACCGGCTCCGACCCGACCCGCCCGGTCCCGCGTTCCGGCGGCCCGGCACCCCGATCCGGCCGATCCGCCGGCGGCTTCCCCGCCGGCTCCCCGGCCGTACGTTCCAGCAGCTCGGCGGCCAGGTCCAGGGCCGGGCCGAGCAGCTCCGGGGCCGGGTGGCCGGCCAGCACCCGCAGCACCTCGGCGACCGCCGCACCCGGCTCCGCCAGCCGCCGCCGGAACGCCGCCAGCACCGGCTCCGGCTCGTCCGCCAACGCCGGGGCCAAGGCCTCGGCGGTGACGAACGGATCGTCCCGCAGGTAGGCCGCCAGCGCCCGCTCCAGATGCCGCACCCTCCCCTCCGGAGACCGCACCAGCAGGGCCAACGCGGCGCCGTGCAGGGCCGGTTCGTCCTCCCGGGCGAGCAACGTCCGGGCCGCGTGCCGCAGCAGCTCGGCCCCCGTCCCGGTGGCGTACGGGGCCGCCCGCAGCCCGTGCACCGCCGCCGCCACGTGCCACTGCGGCCCCGGCCGGTGGCTCCACCGGTCCACCGCCCGGCAGAGTGCCGAAGGCTCCTCGGCGGCCAGCCGGACGAGCAGGGCGTCGGCCCGCGGATGGGCCGCGATCGCCAGGCACTCCGTCAGGTCGTCCACCGCGCGGAGCCGGTGGACGAACAGCAGGTCGTCCGCCAGGTCGGCGGCCACACTGCCGCCGGTCCCCCGGTACCAGCCGCAGAGCAGCGGCAGCACCGTGTCCGGCTCGGCCGCCAGCAGCTCCGCGACCGCCGACCGGACCGGCTGACCCGCCGTCACCAGGCGGCGCAGCAGACCCATCCGCTGCTCCACCGGCAGCGCCAAGCCGGTCCAGAACGCCGGCTCCAGCCCACCGCCGCCGCGCTCGGCGATCCGCTCCAGCAGCTCCCGGTGCGCGGCGGGCCCCGTCCCGGCCCCCAGCCCGTCCACCAGCAGCCGCCGGGCCCACCACCCCTCCTCAGGCTCGGCGGCGGTCTCCACCCCGCGCCAGAGCCGCCACAGCCAGGCGTCCAGCCCCTCCGGTCCGTGCCGCTCCGCCACCCGCCGCAGCGCCCACCCCAGCACCCCGGCCCGCCACCTCGGCACCCCGCCGGCCGGGGCCGGCCCCGACCGCTGCCGGTCCGCCCGGCGCTCCCCGCCCCACGACGGGTCCGGCGCCCCCCACCGACCGTCCCCCGGCCGGCCGGCGTCCCCCCGGAGGACGTCCGGCACCGGCACCACCGGCCATGACCCGTCATCCGCCCGGTACGCCCCCGACGGCTCCGCAGCACCCGGCTCCGCACCGGCCGGGGCCACTGCCGCACCTCCTGGCGCCGCACCCCCCGGGGCCACTGCCGGTCCGCCCGGCCCCGCACGGCCCGGGGCCGCCGCCGGTCCGCCCGCGCCCGGCGTCTCACCGAGCAGCAGCCGCAGGGCCGCGTCCAGGTCCAGCTGGGCGGCCTGCAGCCAGTCCGCCAGGTCCTCGTGCGGGAAGCGGTAGCCCGGCCCCGCCGGGACCAGCAGCGAGGAGGCCAGCGCCGCCCGGTCCCAGCCACCCGTCGCCGGGAAGAGCTCGGCGAAGTCGGCCGCGCCCAGGGTGCCGTGGCCGGTGGCCAGCATCCGCCGGGCCGCCTCCCGCACCCGCTCCGCCACCACCTCGGCCCGCGCCCGTTCCTGGGCCTCCGTCAGCTCCGCCGAGGGCCCGCCCCGCCGGTGCGCGCCCGACCGCCGAGCCGCCCCCGCCACCGCGCGGGCGGTCTCCCGGCAACGCCGCTCCAGCCAGCCCGCCCACAGCTCCGCCCGCGCGGCCCGATGCGCCTCGCCGCCCGGCCTGAGCCTCGGCGAGTCCTCCCCGTCGCCGGGCTGCGTCCCGTACCGGCGGGCCACCTGCTCGGCCACCCCGGCCGGCAGCCCCACCAGCCCGTGCACCGCCGCACCCGCCAGGCCGGGCCAGCCCTCCGGCCGGGCGGCCACCAGCAGCCGGGCCCCGGCCACCGACAGCCACTCGGCCGTCCCGGTCAGCCACTCCCCCGTGACGGCGGACGGCGCCTCCTCCAGCCCGTCCAGCACCACCAGCAACGGCCGGTCGGCCGCCGCGCAGACCAGCAGCAGCTCCGGCAACTCGGGCGTCGGCACCTCCAGCAGCGCTGCCGCCCGGGCCAGTTGACGCTGCACCGCAGCGGCGGGGGTGGGCTCCTCCGGCCGCAGGTCGGCCCCGCGCAGCCAGAGCGTCGGCAGGGGCCGGCCACCGCCCGCCCGGCGGGCCGCCAGCGCCGCCAGCTCGGTGGACCGTCCACTGCCCGCCGGGCCGAGCAGAGCCGACACCACCGTCCGCGGCTCCTCCCCGGTCAGCCCGTCCGGGCGCTCCACCCGGTCCGCGACCAGGTCGGCGATCCGGCCCGGGCCCGCGCTCGCCGAACCGAGCTGCACCGACGCCAGCCGCAGCACCCCGCCGAGGTTGAGCGCCCGCCCGTACGCGGGGGCCGCCTCCGCGTTCCGCGCCCGCAGCCCGGCCAGGCCGGGCCCGGCCAGCGGCAGCGCGACCGGCTGCGGACCGGCCCCCGGCGCCAGCACCCCCAGCACCGCTCCGCTCTCCGCGCACAGCACCGGCGCCCCGGCCGTCACCGGGCCGCGCAGCTGTGGCAGCTCCAGCTCCAGCACGCCGTCCGGCCCGACCACCCGCACCCCACCCTGGAGTTGGGTCAACTCCCATACTCCAGCAGCCAGTTGGCAGACCGTGAGGAGGCCGCTGCCCACCCCGTCGGCGATCGGCGGCGGCTGCTCCGGCACCCCGCCGACGGCCGCCGTGTGCACCAGCGCCAGCCCCGTCCCGGGCAGCTCCTCCACCGCCTCCGGGCCCACCACCCGGGCCTGCCCACCGGTGCTGTGCAGCACCAACTCCGCCACCCCGGCCACCACCTGCCGGGCCGTCACCACGGTGCCCGCCCCGTCCGCCACGAACCCCAGCCCCCGCACCAGCCCGTCCGGCCCGCAGATCCGCAGCAGCACGACGCCCGCCCCTTCGACCCCGGAGACACCCGCCCGGAGCCTGCCCGCCCACCGGGCGCGCCCACCAGCACTCACCTGAACGGATGAACGCGGCCCCAGCGGCAGCGCCCCAGGGGCGCGAGGAACCGCGCGCAGAGGAAGACGAAAACCCGTGTGCCGGGCACGGCGACCCACCCCCACGTGAGCATCCGCACCCGCCACACGGGTCACCCCGCCCCCTCCGCGCCCAGAAGGTGACCGAATCTCCCCAGCCCCCGCCAAGCGCCTCCCCGACGCACGGCGCCACTGCTGGCAGCACCCCAGGGGCGCGAGGAACCGCGCGCAACGGAAGACGAAAACCCGTGCGCCAGGCACGGCGACCCACCCCCACGTGAGCATCCGCACCCGCCACACGGGTCACCCCGCCCCCTCCGCGCAGCCCCGGGGCCCGCCGAACAGGGACGGAGGTCAGCCCACGAAGACCGCGACCGGCTTGGCCTGGCCGTCCTTCTCCTCGATCAGCGCCAGGAAGCGACCGTCCGGGTCGAAGACCGCCACCGGCCCCTCCACCCCCAGGCCCGGTGCCTTCAGCCGGGTGCCGTGCGAGAGCTGCTCGGCCTGCCCGGCGTCCACGTCCCACCGGGGGAACGCGGCGGCCGCCGCGTCCGCGATCGCCAGCACCCGCAGCGGTGCGCCGTCCTCGCCCTTGACGGACTCCTCCAGCTCCTCCAGCGTCCGCGCCGCGTCGAGCCCGTACGGGCCGACCCGGGTGCGCCGGAGCGCCGTCAGGTGGCCGCCGACCCCCAGCCCGGCGCCCAGGTCCCGGGCCAGCGCGCGGATGTACGTGCCCGAGGAGCACTCCACCGTGACGTCCAGGTCGATCACCGGGGTGCCGTCCTCCGCCACCGCCGCGCGCTGCCCGTGCACCACGAAGGAGTGGATGGTGGTCGGCCGCGCCGCCAGCTCGAAGTCCTCGCCCTCCCGGACCCGGGCGTACGAGCGCTTGCCGTCGATCTTGATGGCGCTGACCTTCGACGGGACCTGCATGATCTCGCCGGTGAGCGCCGCGATCCCGGCGTCGATCGCCTCCCGGGCCACCCCGGAGGCGTCCGCCGAGGCGGTGACCTCGCCCTCCCGGTCGTCGGTGATCGTGGTCTGCCCGAGCCGGATCGTCGCCTCGTAGGTCTTGGCGGTGAGCATCAGGTGCCCGAGCAGCCGGGTGGCCCGCTCGACGCCGATCACCAGGACACCGGTCGCCATCGGGTCCAGCGTGCCCGCGTGCCCGACCTTCCGGGTGCCGGCCAGCCAGCGGAGCTTGGCCACCACGCCGTGCGAGGTCAGGCCCTCCGGCTTGTCGACGATGACCAGTCCGTCCGGGCCCGTGCCTTTACGCTTCATCAGTTCTTTCTCTGCATCCGGTACTTCGTGACGAAAATCAGGAGTGCGCGCCCAGCGCTGCCCGGAACCGCCCGACCGCGACGTCCACGTCCTCCCGGACGGAGAAGCCCGCCGCGAAGCGGTGCCCGCCCCCGCCGAGGTCGGCGCAGACGGCCGCCACGTCCACCTCGCCCTTGGCCCGGCAGGAGCCGCGCAGGGTGCCGTCCGGGTCCTGCTTGAGCACCAGCGCGACCTCGGCCTCGGCCGGGCGGCGCAGCACGTCGATCAGGCCCTCGATCTCCTCCACCGTGACGCCGTAGAGCAGCAGCTCCTGGTAGGGCACCCAGGTCCACACCAGGCCCCGGCCGCCGGCCGCCTCCGGCTCGTAGACGGCCCGGCCGAGGGCGGCGGCCAGCACCTTGAGGTAGCCGAAGGAGCAGGTGTCCCAGAGCTGACGGGAGATCAGGTCGTGCCGGATGCCGGTGGCCAGCAGCCGGCCGGCGAACTCGTGGGTGGCCGGGGTGGTGCCCGCGTACTTGAACGAGCCGGTGTCGGTGGCCACCCCGGTGTAGAGGCAGGTGGCCAGC
The DNA here is from genome assembly GCF_044763225.1 of Kitasatospora sp. NPDC096147. NCBI lineage: Bacteria > Bacillati > Actinomycetota > Actinomycetes > Kitasatosporales > Streptomycetaceae > Kitasatospora > Kitasatospora sp. NPDC096147. The sequence continues at coordinate 31,033 of NZ_JBIWFX010000026.1, forward strand.
TCCTGGTCCAGCTCGACGCCGAGCCGCCGCAGCAGCTCGTCCACCAGCACGGCGGTGGCCGGGGCGGTGGGGTCGATCAGGCGGTGGGTGCCGAAGCCCGGGTTGGAGGCGTGGTGGTCGACGACCACCAGCGCCGGGGCGGCGAACGCCTTGTCGTGCAGCAGGCCGAGCCGTCCGGTGGAGGCCACGTCGAAGCAGACCACCAGCGCCGGCACGTCCGGCACCTCGGCGGCCGGCACGATCAGCTCCTGGCCCGGCAGGAAGGACAGCGACTCCGGGATCACCTGCGGGTCGTCGCCGAACGAGACCCGCACCCGGCAGCCCCGGGCCCGCAGCGCCAGCCCGGCGGCCAGCGCCGAGCCGAGCGCGTCGCCGTCCGGGGTCACGTGGCAGATCAGGTCCACCTCGTCGGCCCGGGCCAGCAGCTCCACCACCCGCTGCCACTCGCCGGCCAGCGCGGGCTCGCCCGGCTGCGCGGGCGCGTCGGCGCTGCGCTGCCCGGGAAGCACCGCGAGGGCACCCTCCACCGTGTCGGTGGAGGATGCCCCCTGGCCGGCCTCGACCGGCTCGCCGGTCATGGCTACTCGTCCTCGTCGTCGCGCTCGGCGCCCGGCACCCGGTAGGGGTCGGCGTCCCCGGCGTAGGTGGCACCGGCCGAGGCCGAGCGCACCGCGGCGTCGGACAACCGGGCCTTGTCGAGCAGGTCGTCGATGTTCTTCGCGTTGTCCGGCAGCGCGTCCGCGACGAAGGTCAGCGACGGGGTGAAGCGCACCCCGGTCTGCTTGCCGACCTCGGAGCGGAGCACGCCCTTGGCGCTCTCCAGCGCGGCGGCGGACGCCTCGCGCTCGGCCTCGTCACCGTAGACGGTGTAGAAGACGGTGGCCTCGCGCAGGTCACCGGTGACCCGGGCGTCGGTGATGGTCACGTAGCCCAGGCGCGGGTCCTTGATCCGGCGTTGCAGGGTCTCGGCCACCACCACCTGGATGCGGTCGGCGAGCTTGCGCGCCCTTGCGGTGTCGGTCACGTTGCCTCCTCGTGCAGTGAGCGCGGTACCGGGACGGTCGCACCCGGTGCGGCCCTGGCCCCAAAGTACCCGCCCGCGCCCGGCCTTGCGGGCGCTCTCGGTCCTCTTCGGCGTGACGCGGGCCGTCCTCCGGCCCGGCGTCCCGCCTCAATCATCGTCGTCGCCGTGGTACCGCCTCCTCGCGGAGAGCAGCATCACCTCGGGGCGGCCGGCGACCAGCCGCTCACAGCTGTCCAGCACCTCGGTCACGTACCCGGCGTCGCCGGAGACGACCGCGAGGCCGATCTCGGCCCTGCGGTGGAGGTCCTGGTTCCCTACCTCTGCGGCGCACACGCTGTACTTGCGCGCCAGCTCGGCCACGATGGGCCGCACGATCGAACGCTTCTCCTTCAGCGAGTGCACGTCGCCGAGGAGCAGGTCGAAGGTGAGTGTTCCTACGAACATGTGTGACAGGCCAGAGCCGGCCTGGGGGCCTCGAAGGGTGTGCCCGAACGGGCTACCCGGAGGCTAACAGTGAGGCCGGGGCCGGGGGGGGGGGGGGGGGGGGGCGCGCGCCCCCCCCCCCCCCCGCCCCCACAGCCCCCCCCCCCCCGAGGCGACCCGGGGGGGGCGGTAGGGTGCGCAACCAGCTGGTGTATGGAT
>NZ_JBIWFX010000026.1:32708-68958 GCF_044763225.1 Kitasatospora sp. NPDC096147
CCCACCCACCTTGGGTCCCCGCCCACGCGCGGCGGGGGGGGCCGGGTGGGGGCGCCCCCCGGGGCCCCCCGGGGTCAAACGTGGGCGGGGGGGGGGGGGGGGGGGTTGGGCCCCCCCCCCCCCCGGCCCCGGCTCACACCGTGTTACGAGCGCGGCTTCTCGCGCATCTCGTAGGTCTCGATGACGTCCTCGACCTTGATGTCGTTGAACGAACCGAGCGTGACACCGGCCTCGAAGCCCTCGCGGACCTCGGTGGCGTCGTCCTTGAAGCGGCGCAGACCCTCGATGGTGAGGTTCTCGGTGATGACCTTGCCGTCGCGGATGAGGCGGGCCTTGGCGTTGCGGCGCAGCAGGCCCTCGCGGACGATGACACCCGCGATGTTGCCGAACTTGGAGGAGCGGAAGACCTCGCGGATCTCCGCGGAGCCGAGGCGCACCTCCTCGTACTCGGGCTTGAGCAGACCCTTGAGGGCGTTCTCGATCTCCTCGATGGCCTGGTAGATGACCGAGTAGTACCGGACGTCCACGCCTTCCTTCTCGGCAGCGGTACGGGCGCGGCCTTCGGCGCGCACGTTGAAGCCGATGATGATGGCGTCCGAGCCCATGGCCAGGTCGACGTCCGACTCAGTGATCGCACCGACGCCGCGGTGCAGCACCCGGAGCTCGACCTCCTCGCCCACGTCGAGCTTGACGAGGGCGTCCTCGAGGGCTTCGACGGAACCGGAGACGTCACCCTTGATGATGAGGTTGAGCTGCTCGATGGAGCCCGCTGCGATGGCCTTGTCCAGGTCCTCGAGCGAGATCCGGACCCGACGCTGCGCGAAGGCGGCGTTGCGGTCGCGGGCCGAGCGCTTCTCGGCGATCTGACGGGCCGTGCGGTCCTCGTCGACGACGATGAAGCTGTCGCCGGCGCGGGGCACCGAGGTCAGACCGAGCAGCAGCACCGGACGGGACGGGCCCGCCTCGGCGAGGCTGTTGCCGTTCTCGTCCAGCATCGCGCGGACGCGGCCGTAGGCGTCGCCGACCACGATCGAGTCACCGACGCGGAGGGTACCGCGCTGCACGAGCACGGTCGCCATGGCGCCGCGGCCCTTGTCGAGGTGGGCTTCGATCGCGATGCCCTGCGCGTCCTGCTCCGGGTTGGCCCGGAGGTCGAGCGAGGCGTCCGCGGTGAGGACCACGGCCTCCAGCAGGCTGTCGATGTGCAGCCCCTGGCGGGCGGAGATGTCGACGAACATGGTGTCGCCGCCGTACTCCTCGGCCACCAGACCGAACTCGGTCAGCTGACCGCGGACCTTGGTCGGGTCCGCACCCTCGACGTCGATCTTGTTGACCGCGACCACGATCGGCACGCCGGCGGCCTTGGCGTGGTTCAACGCCTCGACCGTCTGCGGCATGACGCCGTCGTTGGCCGCGACCACCAGGATCGCGATGTCGGTGGACTTGGCACCACGGGCACGCATGGCGGAGAACGCCTCGTGACCCGGGGTGTCGAGGAAGGTGATCGGGCGCTGCTCGCCGTTCACCTCGGTGACGACCTGGTAGGCACCGATGTGCTGGGTGATGCCACCGGCCTCGCCCGCCACCACGTTGGACTTGCGGATGGCGTCGAGCAGGCGGGTCTTACCGTGGTCGACGTGACCCATGACGGTGACGACCGGCGGGCGCGGGGCCAGCATGTCCTCGTCGCCCTCGTCGGCACCGAAGTCGATGTCGAACGACTCCAGCAGCTCGCGGTCCTCGTCGTCGCGGCTGACGATCTCGAGCTGGAAGCCCATCTCGTCGGCCAGCATCTGGAGGGTGTCGTCCGAGACCGACTGGGTCGCGGTGACCATCTCACCGAGGTTGAACATCACCGAGACGAGCGCGGCCGGGTTGGCGTTGATCTTCTCGGCGAAGTCCGTCAGGGACGAACCGCGGGACAGGCGGACGGCCTGGCCGTTGCCGCGCGGCAGCATCACGCCGCCGACGGACGGGGCCTGCATGGCCTCGTACTCCTGGCGCTTCGCCCGCTTCGACTTGCGACCACGGGCCGGACGGCCACCGGGGCCGCGGCCGAACGCACCCTGCGTGCCACCACGGGCACCCGGACCACCCGGACGGCCGCTGAAGCCACCCGGACGGGCACCGCCGCCGGCGAAACCGCCGCCGCCACCGGCACCACCCGGACGCGGGCCGCCGAAGCCGCCACCGGCCGGACGCGAGCCCGGACCGGCCGGACGGCCGGCGAAGCCGGGACGGGCGCCACCGGCGCCGCCACCCGGACCACCCGGACGGCCACCCGGACCACCGGGACGGCCACCCGGACCACCGGGGCCGCCACCCGGGCGCGGGCCCGGACGCTGCGGCATCATGCCGGGGTTCGGACGGGGCATGCCCGAGGGGCTCGGGGCACCCGGACGCGGGCCGGCCGGACGGGGCATCCCGTCGGGACGCGGACGGTCGCCACCGGGACGCGGGGCGCCACCGGCACCCGGCGCACCGGCCGGACGCGGACGGTCACCACCGGGACGCGGGGCACCACCGGCACCCGGAGCGCCACCGGGACGCGGACGGTCGCCGCCCGGACGGGGGGCACCGGCACCCGGAGCACCGGCCGGACGCGGACGGTCGCCACCGGGACGCGGGGCACCACCGGCACCCGGAGCGCCCTGGCCACCCGGACGCGGCGCGCCCGGCGCGGCCGGACGACGGTCGCCGGGGCGGCCCATGCCGGTCGCGGAGCCGGAGGTGAAGGGGTTGTTGCCCGGACGCGGGCCGGCCGGACGCGGGCCCGGACGGGCGGCCGGGTTGGCCGGGTTCGCCGGACGCGACGGCGCCTGGGCGGCCGGACGGGCCGGCGCCTCGGCGGCCGGGGCCGGGGAGGAGAACTCCGCCGCCGGCGCCACGGGGGCGGCCGGGGCCGGGGCGGCGGGACGCGCCGCCGGGCGCGGGCCCGGGGTCGGCGCACCGGCCGGCCTGGGCGCGGCGGGGGCGGCCGGGGCGGCGGGAGCCGCGGCGGCCGGGGTCGGACGGGGACCCGGAGTCGCGGCGGGCCGCGGTCCGGGGGTGGGGGCACCCGGCTTGGGTGCGGCCGCACCGGCACCGCCGGTGGGCTGGGGCGCCGCGGGCTTCCGCGGGCCAGGCTTGGCAGCACCGCTGCCCGAGGGGGCAGCCACTCCCAAAGCGTCAGTCAACTTGCGCACGACCGGCGCCTCGATCGTCGAGGACGCCGAACGGACGAACTCGCCCAGCTCGGTGAGCTTGGCCATGACGGCCTTGCTCTCCATGCCGAGCTCCTTGGCGAGCTCGTATACCCGGACCTTAGCCACTTCGCTCCTGTCTACGTGTCCGGGGTGTCGTCCGCCGGACCATCGCTACTTCATGGGCGTACTCATCGCGTACTCATCGAGTGCTCATCGCAATCTCGACCTACTTCCAACTCGCGAGGTACCTGACGTGGTGCGCACCGGGCGCGGGCCTGCTGGCCCTCTCCGGTGCTTGTTGCGGTGGTTCTCTCAGCCCGGCGGGGTGTCACCCGCCCGCTGCTCGACGTGCTCGCGCAGCGCCGTGGTGTCGAGCGTCCCCTGGAGCCGGAAGGCCCGGGGGAACGCCCGGCGGCGGACCGCGAGGTCGAGGCAGGCCGGATCGGGATGCAGATGCGCACCCCTACCCGGCAGTGCGCCGCGGAGGTCGGGAACGCAGATGCCCTCGACCGCCACGACACGCAACAGCTGGTGCTTGGCCGCGCGCTTGCGGCAGCCCACGCAGGTGCGTTCCGGGCATGCTCGGACATGCGTCCGGCCAGACAAGCTCAAGTCTACCCCTCCGGAGGGACATGACGCCGCCCCGCCGATCGCGGCAGGACTGCTACAACGTGGCTACTCGGCCCGGGATTCCCGGCGCTCGCCCTCGGCCGGGGCCTCGGTGTCGGGTCGGATGTCGATCCGCCAGCCGGTCAGGCGGGCCGCCAGCCGGGCGTTCTGGCCCTCCTTGCCGATCGCCAGCGAGAGCTGGTAGTCCGGCACGATCACCCGTGCGGAGCGCTGGGCGTAGTCAACGACCTCCACCGAGCTCACCCGGGCGGGGGACAGCGCGGCGGCCACCATCTCGGCCGGGTCCTCGGACCAGTCCACGATGTCGATCTTCTCGCCGTGCAGCTCGGCCATCACGTTCCGCACTCGGGTGCCGACCGGGCCGATGCAGGCGCCCTTGGCGTTCAGGCCGGCCCGGCGGGACCAGACGGCGATCTTGGTGCGGTGGCCGGCCTCGCGGGCGATCGAGGCGATCTCGACGGTGCCGTCGGCGATCTCCGGGACCTCCAGCGCGAACAGCTTCTTCACCAGGCCGGGGTGGGTCCGCGAGAGCGTCACGGACGGGCCCCGGACGCCCCGGCGGACGGCCACCACGTAGCACTTGAGGCGGGTGCCGTGGCGGTAGTCCTCGCCCGGGACCTGCTCCTGCGGCGGGAGGATGGCCTCCAGCTTGCCGATGTCGACCAGGATGTTCTTGGGGTCGTTGCCCTGCTGGACGACACCGGTGACGATGTCGCCCTCCTTGCCCGCGTACTCGCCGAAGGTCTTCTCGTCGGCGGCGTCGCGCAGGCGCTGCAGGATGACCTGCTTGGCGGTGGAGGCGGCGATCCGGCCGAAGCCGCTCGGGGTGTCGTCGAACTCCTTGGGCTCGACGCCCTCGTCCAGCTCGGCCGCGTCCTCCAGGGCCCACACGGTGACGTGCCCGGTCTTGCGGTTCAGCTCCACCCGCGCGCGGCGGCGGGAGCCCTCGGTGCGGTGGTACGCGATGAGGAGGGCCGACTCGATCGACTCGACCAACAGGTCGAACGGGATGTTCTTCTCGGTAACCAGCCCACGCAGGGCGCTCATGTCGATGTCCACGGCTACGCCTCCTCTTCTCTCTTCACGGTCATGTCAGGGGTGGTGCTCACTCGTCGTCGGTGTCCTCGTCGGCGTCGTCGTCGGAGTCCTCGACCGGAGCGGACTCGTCGAGCAGCCCCTCGTCCTCCTTGCGGTTGAACTCGACCTGGACCCGGGCCCGGGCCACCTCGGAGAACTCCAGGCGGCGCTCCTTGGGCTTGCCGCGGCCCTTCACCGGCTGCACCTCGACCAGCGCGCCGTCCTCGTCGCTCTCCAGCACCCGGGCGGTGATCTCGCCACCGTCCACCAGGTGGATCTTCGCGAGACGGCCGGTCGCGCGCTGCCAGTGGCGGGGCTCGCGGAGCGGGCGCTCGGCGCCCGGGGAGCCGACCTCCAGGACGTACGGGGCGGAGCCCATCACGTCCTCGGCGGAGTCCAGCTTCTCGCTGACCACCCGGCTGAACTCGGCGATCGCGTCCAGGTCGACCCCGCCGTCGGCGTCCACGTCGATCTGCACCTGCCGACGGCTGCCCGCCTGGGTGATGGTGACGTCCTCGAGGTCCAGACCGGCCTCGGCCGCCAGCGGCTCCAACAACGCGCGCAGCCGGTCAGTGGGGGTGGTGCTCATCCGGGTGACTCCTCGGCCGCGTCTGCTGTTGTCGGTAGGTGCGAGCTTCTCAGCTGAACGGCAAGCCTATCCGGTCCGGAGGGGTTCCACCGACTCCGCTCGGCGTGCGCGGCCGGTCCGCACGGCGCGCTGCGAGCAAGGTCACAGAGCGGCGCGGGGGCCGTGTCATGATGCACGGGCCACGGGGGGCAGCCCGCGCCCTCCCACGAGTCCACCCGGGAGACCCACCGATGCCGTCCCTCACCCGGCGCAGCCTGCTCGCGCTCGGCGCGCTGACCGGCGCCTCGCTGCTGATCTGCGGCTGCACCGACGAGGAGCACGGCCCGGCGGCCGAGCAGCGGCAGCGGGAGGACGCCGACCGGCCGGTGCGGACCAAGGCGGTGGCCGACACCGACCTGCTGCTGGCCGGGTACGACGCGGTGGCGGCCTCGGCCGGGAGCCAGGCGGAGCAGCTCAGGACACTGCGGGCCGAGGTGGCCGAGCACCGGGCCGCGCTGGCGGCCGGGCTGCCGTCCGGCTCCGCCACCCCCTCCGCCTCGCCGTCCGGCTCCGCCACCCCCGCCCCGTCCGGCAGCGGCGGCCCGGTCGGGTCGGTCGCCCAGCTGGCGGCGGCCGAACGCACCACTGCCCAGGCCCGGCTGGCGCAGCTCGGCGGCGCCTCGCCGGAGCTGGCCAGGCTGCTCGCGGCGGTGGCCGCCTCGGGCGCGGTGCACGCCGAGATCCTCGGTGACCGCACCCCGCTCGCCGTCCCCGGCGCGGACACCGCCGCCCCCTCCGCCTCGCCGTCCGCCACCGCCACCGCCACCACGGCGTCGGCCTCCGCCACCCCCGCGCCGCTGCCCGCCGCTGCGGCGAACGCGCTGCAGAGCGCGCTGGCGGCCGAGCACGCGGCGGTCTACGGCTACGGCGTGGTCGGTGCCCGGACGCCGGGCCCGGGCCGGGGCGAGGTGTTCGCCGTCTACGCCACGCACCAGGCCCAGCGGGACACCTGGCAACGCCGGCTCTCCGGCGCCTCGGCCACTCCGACGGCCGCCGCGGCCGGGTACCAGCTGCCGTTCCCGGTGACCAGCCCGGAGACCGCCCGCCAACTGGCCGCCCACATCGAGGTCCAGCTCACCGGGGTGTACGCCGAGCTGACCGCCGCGAGCACCGCCGAGCTGCGGCAGAGCGCCGCCACCGCGCTGCGCACGGCCGCCCTGAACGCGCGCCGCTTCGGCGGCGAGCTGACCGCCTTCCCGGGCCTCCCGGCGACCGGCGCCTCGGGCTCCCCCTCCGCCTCGGGCTCGTCCTCGGGTTCCCCCGCGCCGTCCGGGGCGGCGACCGGCTCGGCCCGGCCCTCCGCCTCCTGAGCGCCCCTCAACTCCCGCGCCGAACAGCCGCCATGACGGACCCTCCGAGCGCCACGCCGGGGCCCTGACCAGCGGTTTCGCCGGGCATGGCCGACAATGGGCGGGCGAACCGCCGCACCGGCCCCGGCCGGGTGGCGCCAACCGAGAGGCCAGCATGTCGGCAGCAGCAGGGCAGCAGATCACCGTCCCGGCACGGCTCGCGGCGGCCGTCCGGCGCCGGCCCGGCGCCGACGGACCGGCCTGGCTGGCCGCACTGCCCGGGCTGGTCGGGGCCGGGCTGGAGCGCTGGGAGCTCACCCCGGAGCGGGTGGTCGAACCCGGCGGGCGGCACGCCCTGGTCTGCGCGGTGCGACGGGCCGACGGCTCCCCGGCCGTCCTGAAGCTCACCCCGCCCGGCCCGGCGGGCGCGCAGGAGCACGCCGCCCTGGCGCACTGGGCCGGACGCGGTGCCGTCCTGGCCCTGGCCGCCGAACCGGCCGACGGGGCGCTGCTGCTGGAGCGGCTGCACGGGGACATCCCGCTGCGTTCGCTGGCCGAGGCCAAGGCGATGCTGGAGGCGGCCGGGCTGCTCCAGCGGCTCTGGGTGGCACCGCCGGAGGGGCACGGCTTCGGCACGCTGTCCGAGCGGGCCGGCGCGCTGGCCGACGGGATCCGGAGTCGTCGTCAACTCGCCCCGGAGGCAGTCGCGTTGGCCGACGAGGCGGTGGAGCTGGCAGCCGCCCTGGCGGCCTCCGGCACCGAGTCGTACCTGCTGCACGGCGACTTCCACCACGGCAAGGTGCTGGCCGCCGACCGCTCCCCCTGGCTGGCCGTCTCGCCCCGCCCCCTGGTCGGCGAGCGCGCCTGGGACCTGGCCCGGCTGGCGCAGGACCGGATGGACACCCTGGTCGGCTCCCCCGGCCAGCGCGGCGCGGTCCGGCGCCGGCTGCACCAGCTCGCCGACGCGGTCGAGGTGGACCACGGGCGGCTGCGCGGCTGGACCCTGGTGCGCACCGTCGCGACCGGTCTGCACCACCTGGAGGCGGGATCGACCGGCGCCGCCGAGCTCTACCTGGAGTTCGCCGACTGGCTCTGAGCCAGCGGCAGCCCGGCGCCCATCACCGCGTACGGGCGGACGGTGTTGGGGAAGACCACCATCCGGGCCAGGTCGCGGTAGCCGAGCGAGCGGTACAGCCGACGGGCCGGGGTCTCCGCGTCGATCGCCGACAGGATGGACCGGTCCGCCCCCGACTCCTCCGTCAGGGTCCGGATCAGCCTGCTGCCGACCCCCTGCCCCTGGAAGCCGGGCAGCACGTGCAGCTCGGTCACCGCGAAGGTGCCGTCCAGCCAGTCGCCGTACCCGTCGCGCTCCAGGTGCGGTTCGATCACCGTGCTCCACCAGTGCTCCCGCCGGTTCGGCATCCCGTAGCCGAAGCCGACCAACTGCCGCCCGCTGAACGCCCCGTAGGCCAGCACGCCGGGCTGGAGCGCGTGCCGGCGGACGATCTGGAGCCGCACCGCCACCTCGTCGTCCGTCAGCCCGAACGCGACCGCCTGCACCTCCAGCGCCTCTGCGGCCCACGCCGCCAAGTCCACGGCCTCGATCGTCACCCCGGTCAGCTGCTCCATGCCCCGGACGTTACCCCCTCGACCCTGCCGAAGCCGGGTCAACGCCGTTCTCCCGACGGGTGGGGGACGACCGGCGGTCCCGGTGCGTCGCACCCGCACGGCAGGCGGCCGTCCGGCGACCACTGACCGGCCGTCAGAACAGGACGCTCATGAAGGCGCCGATCTCCCGGAAGCCGACCCGGGCGTAGGTGGCGCGGGCCCGCAGGTTGTAGTCGTTGACGTAGAGCGAGACGGTGGGGGCGACCTCGCGCAGGGCGATGTCCAGCACGGCGGCCATCCCGGTGACCGAGAGGCCCCGGCCCCGGTGCCCGGGGGCGACCCAGACGCCCTGGATCTGGCAGGCGCCGGCCGTGACGGCACCGATCTCGGCCTTGAAGACCACACTGCCGTCCTCGGCGAAGCGGGCGAACGAGCGCCCGCCGCCGACCAGTTCGGCCACCCGGGCCTGGTAGAGCAGGCCGCCGTCCCCGGCCAGCGGGGAGATCCCGACCTCTTCGGTGAACATCGCGACGCAGGCCGGCATCAGCGCCTCGACCTCGTTCTTGCGCACCCGGCGGACCAGCGGGTCGGGGGTGATCGAGGCCGGGGCGGGGCTCTGGGTGGCCATCAGCGGCTGGTGGCCGCGCACCTCGCGGGCCGGGCCCCAACTGCGCTCCAGGCAGGCCCAGAGGGCGGCGGTCGGGCCGGCCGGGCCGACGATCGAGGAGCACCGGCGGCCCTGGCGGCGGGCCCGCTCGGCGAACGCCCGGACGGCCTCCGGGCCGGCGTTGACCAGCACCAGGTTGGCCCCGGCGTAGCAGAGCGACTCCAGCCGGCCGTCGGCGTCGTACCAGCCCCACATCTCGCCGCCGAGCCGCCAGGGGTCGAGCCCGACGGCCTCCACCCGGGTGGCGACGAAGGCGTTGGCCACCGGGTCCCGGTGCAGGACCTCCAGTGCCTCGTCGAGGTCCTGGGGGTCGAGCACCCGGGTGGTCGCCAGGGCCCGGGCCACCTGGAACGGGCCGGGGAGCATCACACCTCGATCGAGCACGGGCACCTCACCACTAGGAACGCTTGTCGCACCCTACTCCGCCCGCCCCGCCGGAGAGGAGGTGCGGACGGACGCCCGCACCTCCCAGGGATCACTACTCGGCAGCGGTCACGACCGGAGCGCCGGACTCCACGCCCTCGGCCTGCATCTGCTCGGCCAGCTTGAGCGCCTCCTCGATCAGGGTCTCCACGATCTTCGACTCGGGGACGGTCTTGATGACCTCGCCCTTCACGAAGATCTGGCCCTTGCCGTTGCCGGAGGCGACGCCGAGGTCGGCCTCGCGGGCCTCGCCCGGGCCGTTCACGACGCAGCCCATGACGGCGACCCGCAGCGGCACCTCCATGCCCTCCAGGCCGGCGGTGACCTCCTCGGCGAGCTTGTAGACGTCCACCTGGGCCCGGCCGCAGGACGGGCAGGAGACGATCTCCAGGCCGCGCTGACGGAGGTTCAGCGACTCCAGGATCTGGATGCCGACCTTGATCTCCTCAGCCGGCGGGGCCGACAGGGAGACCCGGATGGTGTCGCCGATGCCCTCGGCCAGCAGCGCACCGAAGGCGACCGCGGACTTGATGGTGCCCTGGAAGGCCGGACCGGCCTCGGTCACGCCGAGGTGCAGCGGGTAGTCGCAGGCGGCGGCCAGCTGGCGGTAGGCGTTGATCATCACGACCGGGTCGTTGTGCTTGACCGAGATCTTGATGTCGCGGAAGTCGTGCTCCTCGAACAGCGAGCACTCCCAGAGCGCGGACTCGACCAGCGCCTCGGGGGTGGCCCGGCCGTACTTCTCCAGCAGGCGCTTGTCCAGCGAGCCGGCGTTGACGCCGATCCGGATCGGCGTGCCGGCGTCCTTGGCGGCCTTGGCGATCTCGCCGACCTTGTCGTCGAACTGCTTGATGTTGCCCGGGTTCACCCGGACCGCGGCGCAGCCGGCGTCGATCGCGGCGAACACGTACTTGGGCTGGAAGTGGATGTCCGCGATCACCGGGATCTGCGACTTCTTGGCGATGACCGCCAGCGCGTCGGCGTCGTCCTGGGTCGGCACGGCCACCCGCACGATCTGGCAGCCGGAGGCGGTCAGCTGGGCGATCTGCTGCAGCGTGGCGTTGATGTCGGCGGTGACGGTGGTGGTCATCGACTGGACCGAGACGGGGGCGTCGCCGCCGACCGGGACGTTGCCGACCATGATCTGCCGGGAGACGCGACGGGTGGCCAGCGGCTTGAGCGGCAGGGACGGAATTCCGAGCGAGATCGCGGACATGTGCGCAGGGTTCCCCAGGGGTGCGGTGTGTGGTCCGGCCATCGGCTCCGGCCGGGCCGGGCGCTCCGGAAGTCACGGGGCGCCCGGCGTCCAACGGTACGGCACGGGTGGGGCGGGCAGCGCACGTACCCGACGGAACCGGCTCAGTTCAGGCGGATGGGGTTGACAAGATCGGCCACCATCACCAGCGCGGTGAAGCAGATGAACACACCGGCCACCACGTACGCGGCCGGCATCAGCTTGGCCACGTCGAACGGCCCCGGGTCGGGGCGGCGGAACAGCCTGGCCCAGCGGCGGCGGACCGACTCCCAGAGCGCGCCCGCGATGTGGCCGCCGTCCAGCGGCAGCAGCGGCAGCATGTTGAAGAGGAAGAGCGAGAGGTTGATGCCGGCCAGCAGCTGGACCATGAAGGCGAGCTGCTCGGAGAGCGGCAGGTCCATCTCGAAGACGTCGCCGCCGAGCCGGGCCGCGCCGACCATGCCCATCGGGGAGTCCATCGGACGCGGGTCGTCGCCGACGATGGCGTGCCAGAGGCCGGGGATCTTGCCGGGCAGGGCGATCAGCGCGGAGACGCCGCTCTTCGCCATGCTCGCCATCTGCTCGGTGCTCTCCCCGAAGGTCAGCTGCTGCATCTGCTGGCGCGGGGCGAAGCCCAGGAAGCCGGCCGTGACGGTCTCGCCCTTGACCGGGAAGCCGTCCTTGTCGACCTTCTGCACCACGTTCTCGGCCGGGGTGGCCGTCAGGGTGACCCGCTCGCCGCCGCGCTCGACCACGATCGGCACGGTCTGCTTGGGGGCCTTGCGGATCTCGGCCTGGAGCTGCTTGTAGTCGGTGACCGGGATGCCGTTGAAGGAGACGAAGGTGTCCCCCTGCTGCAGCCCGGCCACGGCGGCCGGGGTCGGGGGCGCGTCCGCCGGGCAGTCGTCGGTCGACTGACCGACCGTCACCACGCACTTGTTGACGTAGGCGATGGTGGGCACGGTGGTCCGCACGCCGATGCCCATGAACAGGCCGAGGAAGAGCACGAAGGCCAGGATCAGGTTCATGAACGGGCCGGCGAACATCACGATGACGCGCTTCCACGGCTTCCGGGTGTAGAACATCCGGTCCTCGTCGCCGGGCTCGATCTCCTCGTAGGAGGCCTCCCGAGCGTCCTCGATCATGGTCCGCCAGGGCGAGCTGGAGCGCTGGGTGATCCGGCCGTCCGCGCCCGGCGGGAACATCCCGATCATCCGGATGTACCCGCCGAGCGGGATCGCCTTGAGGCCGTACTCGGTCTCGCCCCGCTTGCGGGACCAGATCGTCCGGCCGAAGCCGACCATGTACTGCGGTACCCGGATGCCGAACAGCTTCGCGGTGGAGAGGTGGCCCAGCTCGTGCCAGGCGATCGAGAACAGCAGGCCCAGGACGAAGAGCAGGATGCCCACGACCCACATCACCGTTGTCACCGCTGAGCCTCCGTCATGCCGCTCCCTCGATCCGTTCGCTAGCCGGCTGCCAGCTCGCGGGCCCGGGCCCGGGCCCAGGTCTCCGCGTGGAGGACGTCCTCCACCGTGAGCGAAGTTCCCACCGTGTGTTCGGACACCACCTTCGCCACAGTGTCCACGATCCCGGTGAAGGGCAGCTGCCCGTTCAGGAAAGCGTCCACGCACTCCTCGTTCGCGGCGTTGAAGACCGCCGGGGCGGTCCCGCCGAGCGTACCCACCTCGCGGGCCAGGTCGACGGCCGGGAAGGCGTCCGTGTCGAGCGGGAAGAACTCCCAGGTGGCGGCCTCGGTCCAGTCGCAGCCCGGGGCGGCGTCCGGCACCCGGTCGGGCCAGCCGAGACCGAGCGCGATCGGCATCCGCATGTCCGGCGGGCTGGCCTGGGCCAGCGTGGAGCCGTCGGTGAACTCGACCATCGAGTGGACCACCGACTGCGGGTGCACCACCACGTCGATCCGGTCGAAGGGCACGTCGTAGAGCAGGTGGGCCTCGATCACCTCCAGGCCCTTGTTGACCAGGGTGGCGGAGTTGATGGTGACCACCGGGCCCATCGCCCAGGTCGGGTGGGCCAGCGCCTGGTCCGGCGTCACCCCGGCCAGCTCGGCCCGGGTGCGGTTGCGGAACGGGCCGCCGCTCGCGGTGACCACCAGACGGCGCACCTCGGCCCGGGTGCCGCCGGCCAGCGCCTGGAACAGCGCGGCGTGCTCGGAGTCCACCGGCACGATCTGGCCGGGCTTCGCGACGGCCTTGACCAGCGGGCCGCCGACGATCAGCGACTCCTTGTTGGCCAGCACCAGCACCCGGCCGGCCCGCAGGGCGGCCAGGGTGGGCCGCAGGCCGATCGAGCCGGTGATGCCGTTGAGCACCGAGTGGCACTCGACCGCGGCCAGCTCGGTGGCCGCGTCCGGGCCCGCCAGCACCTCGGGCAGCGGCCGGCCGGCCGCCCCGGCGGCCAGCGCCTCGCGCAGCGCGGGCACGGCGGCCTCGTCGGCCACCGCGACGGTGTGCACGCCCAGCGTCAGCGCCTGCTCGGCCAGCAGCGCGACCCGGCCGCCGGCCGCCGACAGCGCGACCACCTTGAACCGGCCGGGGTTGCGCAGCACCACGTCGATGGCCTGGGTGCCGATCGAGCCGGTCGATCCGAGGATCACCAACTCCCGGGGACCCTCCGGGTCCCTGACGACGGGTGAGAAGCGCAGCTGCGGATGGGCGAGCGAAGTCATGCGCCCCATTGTGGCCCGTGCCGGGGGGTGCCCCGGACCACGCCCCCGGGCGCGCCGACGCCCCGTCACCGGGGGCCGGTGACGGGGCGCCTGAGCAGGGGTCAGAGGTCGAGGCCGGTGAGGACCATGACCTTCTCGTAGGTGAAGTCGCCCATCGCGTACTTGACGCCCTCGCGGCCGACGCCGGAGTCCTTGACGCCGCCGTACGGCATCTGGTCGGCGCGGTAGGACGGGGCGTCACCGATGATCACGCCGCCGACCTCCAGGACCTGGTGGGCCTTGAAGGCGGTCTGCAGGTCGTGGGTGAAGACACCGGTCTGCAGGCCGAACGGCGAGTCGTTGACCAGGGCGAACGCCTCCTCGGTGGACTCCACCCGGTGCAGCGAGAGCACCGGGCCGAAGACCTCGGCGCAGGCCAGGATGGCGTCGTCGGGCAGCTCGGCCAGCACGGTCGGGGCGTACGCGGCACCGTCCCGGGTGCCGCCGGTCAGCACCTTGGCGCCCTTGGTGACGGCGTCCTCGACCCAGCTCTCGACCCGCTTGGCGGCGTTCTCGTCCACCAGCGGGCCGACGTCCACCGCGTCGTCCGACGGGTCGCCGGTGACCTGGGCCTTGACCTTCGCGACGACCTTCTCCACCAGCGCGTCGTAGACGGTGGCGTCGGCGATCACCCGCTGCACCGAGATGCAGGACTGGCCGCCCTGGTAGTTGGCGAAGGTGGCGATCCGGGTGGCCGCCCACTCCAGGTCGGCCTCGGAGGACCAGTCGGCGAGCACCACGGCGGCGGCGTTGCCGCCGAGCTCCAGGGTGACGTGCTTGCGCGGCACCGAGTCCATGATCTGGTAGCCGACCCGGTCCGAACCGGTGAAGGAGATCACCGGCAGACGCTCGTCCTGCACCAGGGCCGGCATCTTCTCGTTCTCGACGGTCAGCACCGACCAGGAGCCGGCCGGCAGCTCGGTCTCGGCCAGGATCTCGCCGAGCACCAGCGCGGAGAGCGGGGTGGCCGGGGCCGGCTTGAGGATGATCGGGGCGCCGACCGCGATCGCCGGGGCGATCTTGTGGGCGACCAGGTTGAGCGGGAAGTTGAACGGGGCGATGCCCAGCACCACGCCGCGCGGGAAGCGGCGCACCACCGCGAAGCGGCCCACGCCGCCCGGGTCGGTGTCCAGCCGCATGGTCTCGCCGTTGGTCCGGCGGGCCTCCTCGGCGGCCCAGCGGAACACCGAGGCGGCCCGGCCGACCTCGCCGCGCGCCCACTTGATCGGCTTGCCGTTCTCGGCGGTGATCAGGCGGGCGATCTCCTCGGTCCGCTCGGTCAGCCGGCGGGCCACATGGTCCAGCGCGGTGGCCCGGACGTGCGCGGGGGTGGCGGCCAGGGCCGGGGCGACCGCGACGGCGGCGTCCAGCGCCTCCTCCACCTGGGCGTCGGTCGGGATGCTGACCTTGCCGACCAGGCTGCCGTCGTACGAGTGGCGGACCTCGAACTCGGCGTCGCCGGACGCCTTGCGGCCGGCCAGCCAGAACTCATGGGTGGTGGTCACGGTCGTACCGGCCCTCTCTGTCGTCGTGTGGTGCTCTACCCGGTCCACGGTAGGGGCGCACCCGGGCGAGCAGGATTGGACACGACGGCGAAGTGACCCGGCGCCGCACTACCGACTGGCGGGGTGCCGACCGGGGCGGGACGGGGCCGGGCACCCCGGCGGAGCACCGGCCCACCGCCCCGGCTCAGTCCTCTCCCGCGCGCAGCGCCAGCCAGAGCTCCATCCGGACGTCGGTGTCGTCCAGCGAGCGCCCGAGCAGCTCCTCCACCCGCTTCATCCGGTACCGCAGGGTGTGCCGGTGCACGCCCAGGTCGGCGGCGGCGGCGTCCCACTGCCCGTGCCGGGAGAGCCAGGCCCGCAGCGAGGCGACCAGGTCGCCGCGCGCGGTGCGGTCGTGCTCGCGCAGCGGTCTGAGCAGGCCCTCGGCGAAGGCGGTGACGGCCTCCTCGCCGAGCAGCGGCAGCAGCGAGCCGGCCCCGACCTCCTCGTGGTCCACCGAGCGGCGACCGCCGCGCAGTGCCACCGCGAGCGCCCGCTCGGCCTGGGCGAAGGCGGTGCCCGCCTCCTCCACCGTGCAGGGGGCGGAGACGCCGAGCGCGATGCCCTCGTGCTCCTCGGCCGCGCCCAGGCAGGCCCGGTGGGCGGAACCGCCGTCGGGGGCCAGCACGGTGAGCCGGGGGCCGTGCGGCCCGTCCTCGCGGGAGACCAGCAGCCGCTCGCCGACCCGGCTGCCGGCCTGCTCGGCCCGGTCGCCGAGCTCGTTCAGCGCCTCCGGGTCGCCGTTCGGGCCGAGGCCGCCGACCAGCACCCGGACGGTGCCCTCGGGCAGGCCGCCGAACAGCCCGGCGGCGACCTGACGGGCCGTCACGGCCTCGCCGGCCAGCACCATGCCGAGCAGCGCCGCGCCCATCCGCTCCTCGGCCTGCCGCAGCTCGCGGGAGCGCTCCAGGGTGAGGGTGAGCAGGGCGACCGCCGCGTTCAGCACGTAGCGCTCGGTCGGGGTGATCCGGTCCTCGGTGCCGACCGCCAGGAAGCCCCGGGCCCGCCGGTCGGCGCCGAGCGACTGGACCACCACGTAGTCCTCGTCGGCGGTGTCGATGCCGGGGGCGCGGCCCTGCAGGGCGGCGCTGGACGGGGCCGGGCGGCGGCGCAGCCGGTCCACCTCCGCGGCGAGGCGGCCGGCCCGGCGGGCGGCCCAGTCGGGGGCGACGGCGGAGAGCGCGCCGGAGCCGTCGTAGAGCGCGGCCCAGCCACCGAGCCGGGCGGCGAGCCGGCGGACCACCGCCGTGGTGCCGTCCTTGCCGAGGGCGGCCCTGGTCAGCTCCTCCTGGGCCTCGAAGCTGGTGGTGACGGCCTCGTACTGCTCGGCGGCCAGCGCGGCCGAGACGGCCTTGCTGATCGCGATGAACGGGGTGGCCTCCGGCACCCGCAGCAGCGGCAGCCCGCGCTGGGCGGCGGCGTCCACCAGGGCCTGCGGCACCTCGGTGTGCGAGAGCCCGACGCCGAGGCCGAGCCCGACCACGCCCGCGTCGGCCAGCCGGTGCACGTACGCCTGGAGCTTGGCCGCCGCCTTCCCCAGCTTGATGCCGGTGGTGAGCAGCAGCTCCCCGCCCTCCAGGAAGGGCGCGGGATCGTCCAGCTCGCTGGTGTGCACCCAGCGGACCGGCCGCTCCAGGTGGTCCGCGCCGGCGAGGACCGTCAGGTGGAGCGAGCTGTTGCGGACGACGGAGGCGAGTGTGGGGGGCATGGCACCTTCGGAGTGTTTGCCGCCGGGGACGCGCCGTTGCGGCCTGGCGAGGAGGGCTTCTCTCCCCATTATGGACGCTCCGGACAAGCGGACGGACCGAATCCTCCGGACCGTAGTCCGCCGTCCGGGGCGCGCCGGTGTACCGGGCGGCGCTCAGCCCCTCAGGTCCACCAGCAGCGGCGGGACCTGATCACCCGTCACCGAGGACAGCGAGATCACCGCGTGCCCGCCGGGCAGGGCGTGGGCCAGGTCGGAGGGCGACCAGCGGTGCCGCTCCACGTCCCGGACGGTGACGCTCTCGGTCTGTGCGGCGGTGCCGGAGAGCGCCTTGCGCAGCAGTCGGCCGCCCTTGCGGAACACCCCGCCGGAGGTGTCCGGCGTGTGGGTGACGGCGGTCTCCCGGACCAGGTGGGTGCCCCAGGCCTCGGAGAACAGCTTGCCGTCCCAGGGCGCGATGCCCGGGAAGGCCATCCGGCAGCCGACCGCGCCGAACAGCGAGGTGCGCAGCGCCTCCGGCAGGTCGACCAGGGTGCGCAGCAGCAGCACCGCGCCCGCGTTGGCCCCGCGCATCCCCTGGATGCCGCGCACCACCTGGGCGTCCACCGCCGCCGAGGCGTCGTCCACCACCAGGCCGGCGAACAGCGCCCGCTCGGTGCGGGTCCCGGCCGCCTCGACGAACTGGCCGGTGAGCAGCCGCGACAGCATCCGGGCCGCCTCCGGGTGGCTGCGCTCGGGCAGCTTCACCCGGACCCGCAGCGGGTGGTCCAGCGCCCGCATGGCGAAGGCCGGCCGCCCCGGGCCGTCGCCCGGGAAGTGCCCGGCGAAGGCGGGCCGGTCCAGCAGGGCCAGCCGGTCGGCCAGCAGGGTGCCCGGGTCGTCGGCCCGGCCGTGCTGGCGCTCGCGGTACTGGAGGTCCGCCTCGTGCACGGCCAGCAGGCCGCCGGCCGCCAGCGCCTCACGGAGCGACGCCCAGGCCTGCGGCTCGCCGCCGAGCAGGGCGCGCAGCTCGCGCACCCCGGGGTAGCGGCCGTGCACGGCGTGGAACGGGCCGACGGTCTGCTGGAGCGCGGCCCTGGCCGCCTCGCCGCGCGGGGCCAGCTCGTCCGGCAGCAGCGCGTCGGCCAGCCGGGCCGCCGCCTGCTCCACCCGGGTGGCCGCGCCGAACAGGTCGAGACCGTACGGGGACGCCGGGTCGCCCGGGGCGATCACCACGTCGTACCAGTCGTCCGGGCCGAGGTCGGCCCCGTCCGCGCCGAGCACCACCGCGCAGGCGGTGCCGGCCAGCGCCTGCAGGCAGAGCGCCTCGGCCAGCGGACGGGCCAGCCCGGCGGTCTTGCCGGTGCCGGCCGGGCCGACCGCCAGCAGCGAGGTGCCGAGCAGCGCCGGGTCGAGGGCGAAGCCGGTGGCCCGGTGGGCGGCCGGGTTCTTCACCACGTCCTGGGCCGCGCCGAGCCGGACCTGACGGGTCAGCAGGTCGTGGCCCGGGCCCCGGCCGGCCAGGTCGCGGGCCTCGGAGGGGTGCGCACAGGCGGCGGCGCCGCGGGCCGTGACCTGCTCGGTGAAGGCGGGCAGCAGCTCCGGGTCCTGCCGGACGGTCTCCCAGGCGCGCTGGATCCGGACGTAGTCCACGTCGCCGACCACCCGGCCGTCCAGCACCCGGGCGGCCTCCGGCGCGCCGCCGAGCCGCAGCGCGGACCACGGGTCGGCCGGGCCGGCCGGCTCGGCGGCCTCCTCGGGCTGCTCCTGGGTGACGGTGCGGGCCAGCAGCGGGGCGACCCAGCGGCGCCAGACCTCGGGCCAGCGGCCCATCCGGCCGAACACCCGGATCACCACGGCGAGCACCAGGCCGTACACCAGCAGGGCGAGGAAGGTGGTGACCCCCGGGCCGAGGCCGTCCCGCAGGCCGAGCAGGTCGATCACCCACCAGACCAGGTCCGGGGCGTAGATCTGGACGAGCCAGGCGACCACCACGTTCAGCGCCGCCCGGAGCAGCAGCGGCCCGGCCGGCACGGCGGCGGCCTCGCGGTCCGCCTCGGTGCGCTGACGGTGGTTCAGCCGCCAGACGCCCGGCGGGAGTTCGGGTCTGGGGGCGTTCACCCAGGCACCGAGGTCGAACGGCGTGACGGCGCGCTGCGGCGGCACCACCGCCCGGCCCTGGTCGGCCGCCCGCTGCCCGTAGGTCCCGTCCAAGCCCATCTGGCGGCCCCGCTCCCTCTGCCCGCGCTCCCCCGTTGGAAGGTCGGCACCAATGTAGTGGAGCGGGGGCTCCGCGTGACCGATCCCGCACCCTGGCCGCCCCGGACAATTCGGGTGCTCCAGTGCTACCGAGTGGCGCATGCCCGAGGCCCGTACCCGGCCGTAGCCTGCGAGGACCGCGCCTTGTAATTCCGGGCCCCTAGACATGGAGAACACACGATGAGCGCTGCAACGCCGCTTCCGCAGGAGCGTCGCCTGGTCACCGCGATCCCGGGCCCGAAGTCGCAGGAGCTGCAGGCCCGCAAGCTGGGCGCGGTGGCGGCCGGCGTCGGCACCACCCTGCCGGTGTACGTCTCCCGGGCCGGCGGCGGCGTGCTGGAGGACGTGGACGGCAACTCGCTGATCGACTTCGGCTCCGGCATCGCCGTGACCAACGTCGGCAACAGCGCCGCCGCCGTGGTCGCCAAGGCCACCGAGCAGCTGGCCGCCTTCACCCACACCTGCTTCATGGTGACCCCGTACGAGGGCTACGTGGCGGTGGCCGAGCAGCTCAACGAGCTGACCCCGGGCGACCACGAGAAGCGCACCGCGCTCTTCAACTCGGGCGCCGAGGCGGTGGAGAACGCGGTGAAGATCGCCCGCGTGTACACCAAGCGGACCGCCGTCGTGGTCTTCGACCACGGCTACCACGGCCGCACCAACCTCACCATGGGCCTGACGGCGAAGAACATGCCGTACAAGCAGGGCTTCGGCCCGTTCGCCCCGGAGATCTACCGCGTCCCGGTCGCCTACCCCTACCGCTGGCTGACCGGCGCCGAGAACTGCGCCGCCGAGGCCGCCGCCCAGGCGATCGACATCATCAACAAGCAGATCGGCGCCGACAACGTCGCGGCGATCATCATCGAGCCGATCCAGGGCGAGGGCGGCTTCATCGAGCCGGCCAAGGGCTTCCTGCCGGCCATCGTCGAGTACGCCAAGGCCAACGGCATCGTCTTCGTCGCGGACGAGATCCAGACCGGCTTCTGCCGCACCGGCCAGTGGTTCGCCTGTGACGACGAGGGCATCGTCCCGGACCTGATCACCACCGCCAAGGGCATCGCCGGCGGTCTGCCGCTGGCCGCCGTGACCGGCCGCGCCGAGATCATGGACGCCGCGCACGGCGGTGGCCTGGGCGGCACCTACGGCGGCAACCCGGTGGCCTGCGCCGCCGCGCTCGGCTCCATCGAGACCATGAAGTCCGAGGACCTGAACGGCAAGGCGCAGCGCATCGGCGAGGTCATGCTCGGCCGCCTGCGCGCCATGCAGGAGAAGTTCGACGTGATCGGCGAGGTCCGCGGGCGCGGCGCGATGATCGCGGTCGAGCTGGTGAAGCCCGGCACCAAGGACCCGAACCCGGAGTTCACCGCCGCCGTGGCCAAGGCCTGCCACGCCGAGGGCCTGGTCGTGCTGACCGCCGGCACCTACGGCAACGTGCTGCGCTTCCTGCCGCCGCTGGTGATGCCGGAGCACCTGCTGGTCGAGGGCCTGGACATCATCGAGAGCGCCTTCGCGGCGGTCTGATCCTGACCCTGCGTCACCCCGGAGGGGCCCGGTCCGCACGGACCGGGCCCCTCCGTTTGCTCCCGCCGGACGCCGCCAGCGGATGCGCCCGGCGGATGCGCGCGGTGGCTGCACGCGCAGTGGTGAAGATGCTGTGGGAAACCGGGCGGTCCGCACTTCCCGGCCGGGTTCTGACGTACTGTCATGACAGATGGACAGCGAGCCACACTCCTTACCGACGACGCCCGCCACCCCTTCGGGGGCGACGGCAGCCGAGGACCGATCGACCGACCGTCCGGCCCACACCCCCCGGGGCGCACGGAACGGCGATCTCCCCAGCCGCCCCGGAGCTCTCCCCCCTGCTCCGGGGCGGCTCTCGCATGCCCTGGGCAGTACGTGGTTCCCGCTGGCGCTGCTCGCGGTGTTCGCGGTGGTCTCGCTCCAGGTGGCCCTGGACACCCCGCTGCTCGAACTCGACGACTGGACCCGGCGGATCACCCGGGCCGTCCGGCGCGGCCTGCACAGCACCCTGCTGAACCACCTGGGCGCCGGCCTGGCCGACCTCGGCGGACCGCTGGTCGCGATGCCGGTACTGCTCGGCGGGGCCGCCCTGGCCGCCCTGCGGGAGCGCCGGGCCGGGCGGCGGCACTGGTGGTACCCGCTGCCGGTGGCCGTGGCCGCCGGGCTGCTGGTGCCGCTGCTGGTGGTACCGGCCAAGGCGCTGTTCGCCCGGACCGGCCCGTTCGGCGTGCCGCTCGCCGCCGACCAGCTCGGCTGGTACCCGTCCGGCCACACCGCCACCGCCGCGCTCGCCTACGGCACCGCCGCCCTGCTGCTCGGCCCGACCCTGCGGCGGCGGCTGCGACACCGGCTGTACGGAGGCACCGCGCTGCTCTGCCTGGGGGTCGGTGCCGGGCTGGTGTGGAGCGACTACCACTGGCTGCTGGACGTGGTGGCCAGCTGGTGCCTGACCGGAGCGGTGCTCTGGGGGCTCTGGCGGCACGTCATCCCGTGGGCGCGGCAGCGGGGCTGACCGGTCGTCGGCCCCGGCATCGGGGGCGGGGTCGGAATCCGGGCCGGACTCCGGGCCGGCCCCCGGGGTCGGTCCCGGTTACTCCTCCTCGGGCGCGTCGTTGCGCTGCACGGTGCCCGGGACGCCGCTCTCGCGCTGCCACTCGACCACCAGCTCGTCGCGGGTGCCGAACCGCACCAGGTGGCGGCCGACCACGTCCTCCAGCTGCGGGAGGCTCTCCTCGGCGCCCTCGACCACCAGGAGCAGCGCGCCCTCCTCGGCGGTCAGCGTGGCGGTGCCGGCGCTGAAGACCAGCTCGCCCCGGCCACTCTCCTCGGACCAGTCGGCCTGGATCTTGCGGCCCATGTGGGCGGCCAGCTGCTTGCCGTAACGGGACGGGCGGTCGGTGGTGACACGGGCCTGGGAAACGGACATCTCAGTACTCCTCGTTCTTGATATTAGGTCAGCCTAAGTGAATGATGAGCCAGGCTCAAGGTATTTCCGCAGTGACACTCCGGGCCGCCCCCGGCCGCCCCGATACGCTTGGTCACCACCTACGCCCCAGGAGCCGCCCCGATGTCCGTGCCCGCCGCCGAGCCGTCCGCCACCGTGCCGTCCGCCGACGTCGCCGCGGAGCTCGCCGACGCACTGACCAGGGCGATGAAGCGGATCCGCCGGCAGACCATGGTGCGCCTGGAGCCCTACGGCATCACCCCCGGCCAGGCCCGCGCCCTGCGCACCCTGGCGCACGCCCCCGGCTGCGAGGGCCGGGAGACCATGCGGCTGAGCGAACTCGCCGAGCGCCTGCACATCGCCCCCCGCTCCACCACCACGGTGGTGGACGCCCTGGAGGAGGCCGGCCTGGTCGAGCGCACCCCCGACCCGGACGACCGCCGGGCCGTCCGGCTGGTGCTGACCGAAGCCGGGCACGGCGCGGTCGAGCGGATCGGCCTGGTCCGCCAGGAGGTCGCCCAGGAGTACTTCGGCCCGGTCAGCCGATCCGAACAGGACGCTCTGCTGCGGGCCCTGCGACAGGCCGAACTCGCCTTCGAAACCGGCCGCGCGCCGCGCGCAGCGACCCCGGACGGACCGCGGTGAGCCCGATCCCGGCCACCACCAGCAGCGCCGCCCCGGCCCCCGGCGCACTGACCCGCTCCCCCAGCAGCAGCCAGGACGAGGACATCCCGAACACCGGCACCAGCAGCGAGTACGGCGCCACCGCCGAGGCGTCGTAGCGGCCCAGCAGGAAGCTCCAGGCCATGAACCCGAACAGGGTCGAGCCCAGCCCGACGTAGAGCACCGCACCGATCCCGGCCGGGCTCAGCGCCGCGAACGCCTCCCGGGCCGCCGACGGCCCCTCGAACAGCAGCGAGAGCGCCAACAGCGGCAGCACCGGCACCGCACTCATCCAGACCATCCAGCGCAGCGCGTCCGGCGGCGCGGCCCGCTTGGTCAGCACGTTGGACAGCCCCCAGAACGCCGCCGCCAGCACCACCAGCGCGAACGCCCCGACCGGTCCGTCCAGCCCCCGGTCCACCGCCGCCAGACCGATCCCGGCGAAGGCGACCGCCAGCCCCGCGATCCGCTGCCCGGGCGGTCGCTCACCCAGCAGCACGGCGGCGAACACCGCCGTGAACACCGCCTGACCCTGCAGCACCAGCGAGGACAGCCCGGACGGCATCCCGGCGTTCATCGCGAAGAACAGCAGCCCGAACTTGGCCACCCCCAGCACCAGCCCCACCGCCACCACCCAGCGGAACGCCACCTTCGGCCGCCCGACGAAGAACACCGCCGGCACCGCCACCACGGCGAACCGCAGCGCGCCGAACAGGAAGGGCGGGAAGTGGCCCAGCCCGACGTGGATCACCACGAAGTTGACCCCCCACACGGCGGCGACCAGCACGGCGAGGGCGATGTGACGACGACTCATCTGCATGTCCGTCAGAATGACCCGGCGGGAACGTGTAGCACCAGCGACAGGTTCTACCGCTCATGCTTTAGCATCACTACACCTTCTGCCGACGGTCCCGGCCGACCGGGACCCGGCGCGGTGCCCTCCGGCCTCTGCTCTCTGCTCGACGATCTGGGAGGAAACGACCCGTGATGGACCTCGGACGGCTCCGCGCGTTGCACGCCGTCGCCGTGCACGGATCGGTCGGCGGCGCCGCCGCCGCGCTCGGCTTCACCCCCTCGGCGGTCTCCCAGCAGATCGCCAAGCTGGAGCGCGAGACCAGGACCGTCCTGCTGGAGAAGCAGGGCCGGGGCGTGGTGCTCACCGACGCCGCCCGGGCCCTCTCCGACACCGCCCGGGACGTGCTCGCGCTGGTCGAACAGGCCGAGGTCACCCTGGAGCAGCAGCGCGGCCGGGCGGTCGGCCGCCTGGTGCTGGCCGCCTTCGCCACCGCCGCGCGCGGCGTGCTGCCCGGCGCGCTCGCCGCCCTCCGGGAGGAGTGCCCCGACCTGGACGTCCGGGTCCTGGAGTCCGACCCCTACCGGGCGGCCGAACTGGTCGCCCGGGGCGAGGTCGACCTCGCCCTGGTCCAGGACTGGCCCACCGTGCCACTCCCCGTCCAGGACGGGCTCTCCCGCCTCGACCTCGGCGACGACCCGGTCGACCTGCTGCTCCCCGCCGCGCACCCGCTCGCCGCGCTCGCCGTCGTCCCGGTCCGACGGCTGCTCGGGCAGCGCTGGACCAGCGTGCCGCCCGGCAACATCTGCCACGACTGGCTGGTGCGCACCATGCGGGAGGCCGGCGAGGAGCCCGACGTGGTCTACCAGGTCGGCGAGTTCGAGACCCAGATCGCCCTGATCGGGGCCGGGCTCGGCCTCGGCCTGGTCCCCCGGCTCGGACGGGGCCCGCTGCCGCCCGGCGTGGTCGCCCGGCCCGTGGTGCCCGAGCCGAGCCGACGGGTCTTCGTGCTCTGGCGGACCAGGACCAGCCGCCGGCCCGCCGTGGTCGCGACCCTGGCCGCCGTCCGCGCCCAGTGGGACGCCACCCACTGAGGTCCGTGCCGACGCCTGGCCGATGGCCGATGTCACGGTAGTCGTCCCGGCGGACGCCGTGACCGCCGCTACTCGGCGAAGCCGATCACCAGCCACATGAACGCCACCCCGAGGACCGTACAGGCCAGCGTGGTGCGGGACGGGTGCGGGCTGTGCGCCTCCGGCAGGATGTCCGAGGTCGCCAGGTAGAGCAGGAAGCCCGCGAAGAACCCCAGGTACAGCCCGAGCGCCTGCTCCGGGATGGTGAACAGCAGCGTGATCGCCGCGCCCGTCACCGGCGCCAGCGCGTCCGCCCCCAGCAACGCCAGGGCCCGACGGCGGTCGTTCCCGTACATCCGGGTGATCGTGTAGGTGTTGAACCCGTCCGCGAAGTCGTGGGCCACCACCGCGATCGCCACCACCGTGCCCACCGTGCTGCCCGCCTGGAAGGCCGCGCCGATCGCGAAGCCGTCCATCAGACTGTGCGTCACCAGCGCACCGGCGGCGGTCAGTCCGACCCCCTGGGTGCCGCCGTGCGCGTGGCCGCCGTGGGAGTGCCCGTGGCTCGCGGAGCGCCCGTGCGTGTGCTCCGCGTACTCGGACTCGTGGCCGCGGTGGATCGCCACCGCCCGCTCCACCACGTGGATCACCAGGAACCCGGCCGCGAACATCAGCAGCGCCTGCGGCACCCCGTGCAGCTCCTGCGGCGCCGCGTGCATCGCCTCCGGCAGCAGGTCGAAGGCCACCACCCCGAGCATCAGCCCGGCCGCGAACCCCAGCACCAGGTGCCGGCGGTCCCCGACCCGCTGCGCCACCAGCCCGCCGAGCAACGTCATCAGGAACGCCCCGGCGGCCACCAGCACCGCAGTCATCGACGCCCCTCCCGCTCGTCAGCACCCGATGGGGCCGGACGGCTGCGCAGACCGCTGCCCACGGGCACAGACGCCCGGCCCGGACCGGCAGCAGTACCCCCGGCCCTGCCGGTCAGCCTCGCCGCCCGGCCGGCCCGGCGCCCGCCGGACGGTCCGTCAGGGTGACACCCCCTCAGTTCCGGACTCCCCAGCACGCCCACCCCGGCCTCCTCGCCACCACCGTCCCGAAGGCGCCCATCCTCCCAGCCCACCCGGGCACCCGGCACAGGCGCACCCCCGGCTCAACCGCTCACCCCCGCAGCCGTCACCGGCTCCGGCCCGCTCGCCGCCCCGCGCCCCCACCGCCCGCCCTGCGCCAGCGCACCCCACCCGGCCGCCCCGGGCAGCGGCGGATCCCTCGCCGCCCGCCCGCCGCCCTGGCACTCTGACCCCATGAGCAGGCACCCCGGGCCACGACGGCACCCCCGCTCCGCCGACACCACCGAAGCCGCGCTGGCCGCGCTGCTCGCCGAATGCGGACTGCTGCGCGAGCTCGCCGACTCGGCCGGGGTGCGGCTCGACGACAGCGAGCAGTCGCTCAGCGCGCTCGACCAACTGCTGCCCCGCTGGCGCGAGGACCCCGAGGTCTCCGCGCACCTCGGCAACGACGCCGGGCTCTACCTCGGGACGGTGCTGCGCCGCACCGTGCCCGGAACCCGGTGGCGCCTCGGCCCGGAGCAGCTTCCGCTGCTGGTGCTGCCCGGCGGCCGCGAACTGGACATCACGGCCCTCGGCCACGGCTGGGCCGACCGGGGGTCACCCCCGCTCGCCGCCGTCTACCTCAGCGCCACCGACGGCTGACCCCCACCCGTCGCCCATCCGCCCGGCCCCTGCCGGTGCCCCGCCCTCACTCGCACCACCACGGCACGCAACTGCCCCTTGGAACCTCGTATCAGGCCCCGGCCCCGAGCCGCTGCCCGAGCTGGGTCTGCGTCAACTCCCGGACCCCGGCCCCGTCCACCAGGTGGATCTGCGGCAACTCCGCTGCCAGGTCCAACGCCGCCTCCGCGAACCGCCCCGTGGTCAGCCGCAGACCGCGCTCCGCCCCCTCCTCCCGGACCGCCTCGGCCAGCGTCCGCAGCTCCGCAGCCGCGACCTCCGCACCACCCCGGGGCCGCGAGGCCCAGACCACCCACCGCCCGGGCAGCGCGCTGCCGTCCTCGCCCACGGCCGTCGCCACCAGCCCGACCGGACCGCGCAGCCGTACGCTCCACTCCCCCAGGCCACCCCGGGTCAGCAACTCCCGCACCAGGTGGGCGAACTCGTGCGCGGACAGGTCCTCCGCCGTGGGCACCGTCATGCCGGCCTCCGCCCCCGGCTCCACCCCGATCAGACCGTACGGATCCGGCGAGACCGCCGCCGACAACCCGCGCAGCCGCACCAGCGCCTCGTCCTGTTCGGCCTCCGCGTAGACACCCGCGTAGCCGTCCTCGTCCCCGCTCCCGAAACCGTCGGCCCCGGCGCCGTCACGGCCGTCCCCGTACCCGGTCCCGTTCGCCCGACCGTCCGTCGCACCACTCGCGGCAGGCAGCAGCCGGGTACGGGCCAACGCGTCCCGGTCCGCGTCGACGCTGACCAGGCAGAGCGGTTCTCCTGACGGCGTGTCACGGAGCCAGCCGTTCAGCACGACGCCGGACAGTATCTCGTCGGTGTCCACCGCGTCCGCCGCCTGGAGCGCGCGCAGCGCGAGCCGGGCGACCAGCCGCAGGTAGTCGTTGGCCCGGTCGGCGACCGGGCGGGGCACCGGCTCCACGGTGTCCTCGGGGGTGAGCCGGTAGCCCTCCAGCGAGGGGACCTGGGAGAGCGGCGGCAGGTCGAGGTCGAGCACCGCCGTCCTGGTGAGCGGGCGGAACACCGCCCGGCACGGCGCGGGCAGGTCCTGCGTCGCGCCCTCGGCCGCCGCCAGGGCCCGCTCCAACAGCGACTCCACGGCGGCCGGCTCGGCCAAGCGGTAGGCCCGGCGGCACTCCTCCAGGCTGTCGTTGTACTCCTGGACCGCCCGGGCCCGGGCCTGCTCCGCCGCCTCGTGGGCCCGGCGCTCGGCCGAGGCCGCGCCGTCCGCCCGGCCGGCCCGCCACTCCCGCAGCGCGCGCTGGTGCCGCAGCCGGGCCTGGGCCAACTCCCGCTGGTAGCCGGAGTCCAGCAGTGGCCGCGCCGCACCCTCGGCACCGTCCCCCGCACCACCTCCGTACCCCGCACCGCCGGGCACCGCCGGTGCGAAGTCCTCCCAACGCGGCTCCGGCCCGTCCGGGCCCGGCTCGCCCGCTCCCCCGCCCACCGGGTACGGGCGGGGGCGGTAACTGCGCAGCTGGCTCTCGAAGTCCATCGCGGAGACCGGCAGCGCGGCCCGCCGCAACAGGTCGGCCAGGTGCTCGTGCTCGGCCCGCACGGCACTCGTCCGCTGGTGGCTGAGCACGGCCGCCCGGCCGCGCGCCGCCACCTCGTCCTCGTCCTCCTCTGCCGACATCCCGGCACCGGCACCGGCACCAGCTCCGGCACCGGCCCGGGGCGGATCGCCGACCGCGCCCCGGCCGTCCTCCGCCTCCCGGCCTCCCTGCTCGGCGCCGAGATCGCGGAACAGGGAGGCCAGGAAGCCGGGTTGGAGCGTGGTGGCGGCGGAGGTGCCCTCCGGCTGACCCTCAGGTGCGTACTGCATCGGTGGTCGTACCCCCAAGCTCGTCCGGCTGCTGTTAGGCATTGTCCACCGTCCGAGCCGTCCGGAGGGGCGTGTCCCTTCCGGTGGCTGCTACTGACCCCTCGTCAGTTGGTCCTGGTGTTGGTCAGGTGCAGGCCGATGTAGCCGACGTAGATCCGGCCGCTCCCCGAGCAGTCGTCCAGGTAGTGCAGCCGGGGCGCGGTCCGGCCACCGCCGATCCGCAGGTGCGCACCCATGAACGCCCGCCGGGAGGAGTCCACGCACTCCGGCACCGGGAGCATCCGCTCGCGCTTCCACTTGGTGTGGCTCTCCACCGTCCGGGACTCACCCCGGACGGCCTTGCGCGGCGGGAAGCGGTGGCAGCCGTCGGGGGTGTGCTCGCACCACTGCTTGAAGTCGCCGTGCGCCTCGCCCCGGACGGCCGCCGCCGCGTACTCCTGGAGCGCGGTCAGCCCGTCCCAGGTCAGCCGGGCCCAGCCGGTGCCGTCGCACTGACCGTCCAGCGCGAGCGCCTCTTTCTGGTCGCCGGTGAACTCCAGCAGCGGGAACTCGTCGAAACGGCCGACCAGTTCACCGAAGCTGACCGGGCTGCCGTCCGTCGGGCGGGCGGTGCAGAGTCGGCCGGAGAGCACCTGGACCTGCGCGTTCGCCCGACGCAGGGCGGTGCGCTGCTCCTCGCCCACCGCGATCAGCAGCCGCTCCCGGCGGCGCGAGCGGTGCAGGCTGTGCCGCACCCGCTGGAGCTCGTCGGCCCGGGCCTGGCGC
Source organism: Kitasatospora sp. NPDC096147 (assembly GCF_044763225.1). Lineage (NCBI taxonomy): Bacteria > Bacillati > Actinomycetota > Actinomycetes > Kitasatosporales > Streptomycetaceae > Kitasatospora > Kitasatospora sp. NPDC096147. The sequence goes on from NZ_JBIWFX010000026.1 coordinate 61,491, forward strand.
TCGGCGGTGTCCGCCGACCGGTGGCCCGCGCCCGCCGTCCGCTCGTGTCCGGCGACGGCCCGGGACCTGACCGGGGCCTCGGCCGGTGGCTGGTAGACCGGCACGGCCGCCAACAGGGCGGGCAGTGGCAGCTCGGCCGCGAGCCGGCCCGGCTCCCGGGCCAGCAGCGCGGCGGCCCGGCGGACGTCCTCCTCGATCCGGTGCCGCGGCAGCACCGGATGCCGGCCGCCGTCCGCCCGGGAGGCCGGATCGACCTCGGGCAGATAGGTGCGGACCGCACCGCCGTAGACCTTGTGGTACTCCAGAGCGACGTTGAACAGCGGCAGCGCCTCGTGATCCAGCAGGTAGAGCGCGGCCAGGCCGGTCAGCTGGCGGGTGAGCTGACTGCCGGTGCCCTCCAGCCAGCCGTCGGTGGTGGTGGCGGGCGGCAGGCTGGCGACCACCACGGGCAGGGTGCGCTCCGGATCGCAGAGCTCGTCGATCAGCGCCTCCACCCCGGCCGGGCGGACCACCCGGGGAGCGTCGCCGATCCGGACCGGACCGTCGGTGGCGTCCAGCAGCGGGAGCAGCGTGCGGGCCAGCTCCGGCACCGGCACCCGGCCACCGGCCCGGACCCCGGGGCCGGCCGCCAACTGCTCGGCCTCCAGCCGCACCCAGGTCGGACCGGCCGGACCGGCCGAGGCGACGGTGATGGTCACCTGGTCGGTGCCGTGCGGGGCGGGGGTGCGCAGCCGGCGGCGGACGTATCCGCCGGGGACCTCCCGCAGCTCGCCCGCGTCCCGATCCAGCAGGACCCGTTCGCCGAGCCGCAGGCGCTCGGCCGGGAGCTCGGGACTGCTCGGCGGGGGCTCGTCGCGCCCCTCCAGTTTCAGCCAGCCGGCCAGCAGTTGGTCCGCCAGGGCGGCCACCTCCGACCGGGGGCGTGCGGTGGTCAGCGTCATCCGGTACGGCGTCGGGCGGTCCAACCGGCCTGCCTGAGCACCTGGTTGGCCGGTTTGTCGGCCTGCTGATCGGCGGGTGGAGTCTGCCGGGCTGTGGTTCGGCGTCATGCGAGATACCTCCCGTGCTGCGGGGTGGTTGGGGTCTGACGTCCTCCGTCTGCGGGGTGGTCGGGCGGCGCCGCACCGACCGTCGGTGCGGTTCCTTGCTCCAGGAAACGCGGTTGCCCGGAGCAGAAGTTCCAACTCCGGGCATGGTTAATTCGTTCGAGTGTCACTCGGTTTTGGCCCGCGCCTGCCGGGCCAGACTCTCTGACTGGGCTCGCCGGCCCGCCCCGGGACTCCGTCAGGTGCCGTCCGGGCGGTGGGCCTCCGTGGTCCGCCGGGTCCGCCGGTGACGGCGCTCAGGCCTCCACCGGCACCTCGACGTAGTCCCGCCCGACCGCCTCGGCCACCGCCGAACCACCCGTCGCCTCGGCCAGCCAGACCTGAAAGTCCGTCACCCCGGGCTCCGGCACGCCCACTTCGATCCGCACCCCGTCGGCGGCGTACGCCAGGTCGCGCACCGCGTACCCGGCCGCCCGCAGGTCGTTCTCCAGCCGCCCGGCCCGGGTGTGGTCGGCCCGCACCGCGAGCAGCGCCACCGGCCGCCGCTCCAGCAGCCCGAGCGCGTCCACCGCCTCCGAGACGGCACTCCCGTACGCCCGGACCAGCCCGCCCGCGCCCAGCTTGATGCCGCCGAAGTACCTGGTCACCACGGCCACCGTGTCGGTCAGTCCGCGGCGCCGCAGCACCTCCAGCATCGGCACCCCGGCGGTGCCGCCGGGCTCGCCGTCGTCGCTGGACCGCTCCCTCGGGTGCTCACCGCCGACCACGAAGGCGGTGCAGTTGTGCCGGGCGTCCCAGTACTGCTTGCGGATGCCCGCGATGAACGCCTGAGCCTGCTCCTCGTCGGCGACCCGGGCCAGGTGGCAGATGAACCGGGACTTCTTGATCTCCAGCTCGTGCACGCCGGAGCCCCGAACGGTCAGGTAGGGCTTGGGGGTCGGCTCCGACATGGGGCGGTGGGTCTCCAGACGCGAGAAAAGCCGGCGGGGACGGACTCGTCCGTCCCCGCCAGCTTATGCGGGGCCGGCGCAGGGCCCCGCCGCGCGGCTCAGCGGCCGGCCAGTGCGTCCAGCTGCTTGCGGTCCAGGCCGGTCAGCCCGGTGACCTCGGCGAGGTCCACCGCACCGCAGTCCAGGCCGCGCAGCACGTAGCCGCTGAGTGCCCGGGCGGTGGCCGGCTCGTCCATCACGTCGCCGCCGGCCTTCGCCACGTAGGCGGCCAGCCGGGCCGAGGCGGCCTTCAGGCCCTCGCGGTAGAAGGCGTAGACCGCGACGTAGCGGGTCGGCAGGTGCGCCGGGTGCATGTCCCAGCCCTGGTAGTACGCCCGCGCCAACGACCGGCGCACGAGGCCGTGGTGGAGCTTCCAGGCCGCGTGCACCTGCTCGGTGCCGCCGGTCGGGATCACGTTGGTGGAACCGTCCGAGAGCCGCACCCCGGTGCCCGCCGCCGCGACCTGCATGACCGCCTTGGCGTGGTCGGCGACCGGGTGGTCCATGCTCTGGTAGGCGGCACTCACTCCGCAGGAGGCGCTGTAGTCGAAGGTGCCGTAGTGCAGCCCGGTGGCCCGGCCCTCGGCGGCCTCGATCATCAGCGCCACGGTGGCCCGGCCGTCCGGGCCGAGGATCGCCTGGGTGGTCTCGATCTGGATCTCGAAGCCGATCCGCCCGGCCGGCAGCCCGGCCCGCTGCTCGAAGTCCTCCAACAGCCGGACCAGCGCGGTGACCTGGGCCGGGTAGGTCACCTTCGGCAGGGTCAGCACCAGGCCGTCCGGGAGGCCGCCCTCGGCGATCAGGGTGGAGAGGAAGAGCTCCAGGGTGCGGATGCCGCGGGCCCGGACGGGCGCCTCCATGCACTTGATCCGGATCCCGACGTACGGCGGGGCGGTGCCGTCCGCCACCGAGGCGGCGACCAGCCGGGCGGTACGCACCGCCTCGGCGTCCTCCTCCGCATCCGGACGCGGACCGTAGCCGTCCTCGAAGTCGATCCGCAGGTCCTCGACCGGCTCGCGCTCCAGCTTCGCCCGGACCCGGGCGTGCACGTCGGCCAGCAGTTCGTCGTCCGCGACGCCGAGCGCCCGGGCCAGCTCGGCCGGGGTGCCGGCGTGCTCGTCGAAGGCCGCCAGGGCCTGCGCACCCCAACTGCGGACCGTGTCGGCGGCGAAGGCGTCGGCCGGGACGTAGACCGTGTGCACGGGCTGACGGCTGCCGTCGTCACCCGGGTAGCGCCGCGTCAGATCGGCGTCGACCGGAGCGAGCAACTCCTCGACGGCGGCCAGGGCGGCCTCGGAGAACTTGGCCTGCGACATGCGGAACCCTCCACGCCTTCAACAGTTTGTTGATGCGAAGGTAGTGGCGCAGCTCGCGGACCGTCAATGGCGGATCCTCCGACAGACCTCAGCCCAGACCCGCCTCCATGTAGCGTTCGTTCAACTTCGGCCAGATCTTCTCCACGTCCTTCGCGGCCACCGAACCGTCCCGCCCGGTGCCCTCCAGGCCGTACTCGGCCGTCAGGAAGTCAGCCAGCTGACGCGCATCGGGCTGGTGCTCGAACTTGTCGAGGTACCGGGTCAGCGCCTCGAAGCAGACCTCCGGGTCGAGCGGCTCGGCCGGGCCCATCGGCCGCCGCTCCGGCTCGGCCGCCGGCTCCTCGAACGGCAACTCCTCCACGTACCCGGCTGGCACTCCCTGCGGCGCCAACTGCTCCAGCCGCACCGGGCGCGGCTGGGACTGCGGCTGCGGCTGGGGTGCGGGGACCGGTGCCGGCTCCTGCGCCGCCGGGAACTGACGGGTCGTCTGCTGCGCTTCCTGGGGCCGAGCCTGAGGCCCGGCCCCCTGCGGCTGGGGCTGCGGCTCCGGCGCCCGGGGGGCCTTGAACCACGGCGACCCCTGGCCCGGCACCCGTGCCGTCTGCACCGGCTCGCTCGGCTGGGACGGCGCCCGCACCGCGCGCGCCGTCCACACGTTCAGCTCCGGCTCGGACGGCACCGGCCGCTCCTCCGCCGCGTGCGGGTCCTGGGCGTCCCGCAACCGGACCGCCGCCAGCTTCGCCAGGGTCGGCGCCGCCAGGGCCGCCGTCACCTGCGCGTCGGAGACCGTCGCCGCCACCTCGGGCTTCTCCAGCACGGGCGCCGGGTCGACCGGCTGCGCCTGCGCTTGCACCTGGGCCGGCACCGGAGCCTGAACGTGCGCCGGAGCCGAGGCCACGCCCGGCGCCGGTACCGGGCCCGGCACCGCCTGAACCCCCGTCAGCTCGCGTCCCCGGGACGGACCGTCCAACGGCGCCCCGTCCAACGGACCGTCGATCCGGTCCAGGATGCTCGGGTCCAGCGGCACCCCGTACTTGGCGAGCTTCAACGGCAGCAGCGCCTGGAACGGCGCCGACCGCCGCCAGCCCCGCCCGTACCGGAAGCGCAGCTGCGCGCGGTACACCAGTCGGTTCTGCTCCAGCCGGACGGTCTCGTCGTAGGAGCGCAACTCCCAGAGCTTCATCCGCCGCCACAGCCGGAAGGTCGGCACCGGTGACAGCACCCACCGCATCAGCCGCACCGACTCCATGTGCCGGTCGGCGGTGATCGCGGCGATCCGCCCGACCGCGTGCCGGGACGCCTCCACCACGACCACGAACAGCACCGGGATGACGGCGTGCATGGCCATCCCCAGCGGGTCACCCCAGGAGGCGGCAGCGTTGAACGCGATGGTGGCGGCCGTCAGCAACCAGGCCGTCTGCCGCAGCAGCGGGAACGGGATGCGCAACCAGGTCAGCACCAGGTCGAGGGCCAGCAGCACCACGATGCCCGCGTCCACCCCGATCGGGAAGGCGTAGGAGAAGGCACCGAAGCCCTTCTCCACCGCCAGGTCGCGCACCGCGTTGTACGAGCCGGCGAAGCCGATGCCCGAGATCAGGCATGCTCCGGCCGCGACCACACCGAGCAGGATGCGGTGGGTACGGGTGAGGGCGGGACGCGCCATTCGATGATCAACCCCTGGGACTCGGCGGCTGCCGGACTCGGCCGTTGCTGCCGGATCCTCCCGTCGAGAGGTTCGGGATCACCGTGCCGGCGACCGTCTCGGCCCACCGGATAATACTCGTACGGGCGTTCTCCCAGTGCGTCGCCCTCCGGCCTAGACCACCTCCGTGGGCGTGCCGTTGAGGTGCGCCAACACCGCCAGCACCCGCCGGTTGGCATCGTCCGCCGGCGCCAGCCCCAACTTGGTGAAGATGTTGGCGATGTGCTTCGCAACAGCACCATCACTCACCACCAGGCGACCGGCGATGGCCGAGTTCGAACACCCCTCCGCCATCAGTCCGAGCACCTCCCGCTCCCGGGGCGAGAGGCACTGCAGGGGCTGCGAACGCGACCTGCTCTCCAGCAACTTGGCGATCACGTCCGGGTCCATCGCCGTCCCGCCCGCCGCCACCCGGCGGATCGCGTCGACGAACTGGTCCGCGTTGAACACCCGGTCCTTGAGCAGGTACCCGATCCCTCCCGTGCCGTCGGCCAGCAACTCCCGCGCGTAGAGCTGCTGGACGTGCTGCGAGAGCACCAGCACCGGCAGGCCCGGAATCTCCCGGCGTGCCGCCAGCGCCGCCTGCAGTCCCTCGTCGGTGAGGGTCGGCGGCAGCCGGACGTCCACCACCGCGACGTCCGGCCGGTGCTCCAGGAGCGCCGCCAGCAACTCGGGCCCGGTCTCCACCGCCGCCGCGATGGTGAACCCGTGTGCCTCCAGTAGCCGGATCAGCCCTTCTCGAAGGAGGTAGAGGTCCTCGGCGAGGACAACGCGCACGGCAACTCCATGGTGATGGTGGTCGGGCCGCCCAGCGGACTGCTGACGGACAGGACACCGTCGAAGGTACCCAACCTCCGCTCGATGCCCCGCAGCCCACCACGTGGCTCCTTGCTCGCCCCTCCCCTGCCGTCGTCGGTGACGGTGACCCGCAGTCGGCCCGCCCGGTGCAGGATGTCCACCCAGACGTGAGTGGCCCCGGAGTGCTTGGCCGCGTTGACCAGCAGCTCGCTGACGGAGAAGTACACCGCCGCCTCCATCGGCAGCTCCGGCCGTGCCGGCAGGCTCACCGTCACCTCGACCTCCTGCGTGCTGTCCAGCGCCAGGGCGCGGACCGCGTCGCCGAGCCCGCGCTCGGCCAGGACCGGTGGGTAGATGCCCTTCACCAGATCGCGTAGCTCCTGGAGCGCCTTGGCCGACGACTCCCGGGTCTCCGCGAGCAACTGCCGGGCGGCGTCCGGGTCGGTGTCCAGCAAGTGCTCGATCGTCCCGAGCGTCAGGCCGATCGACACCAGCCTGGCCTGCGCACCGTCGTGCAGATCCCGCTCGATCCGCCGCAGCTCGGCCGCCTGGCTTCCCACCGCGTCGGCCCGGGTCTCGGTCAACTCCGCGACCCGGCGGGTCAGTTGGATGTTCGAGGCCCGGCCGTTCGGGTCCAGGATCCGGCGCGCCAGGTCGGCGTGCATCCGCAGCGCGGGCGGAAGCAGCAGCACGGCAGCGAGGACCATCACACCGGCCAGCAACAGCGAGATGACGAACGATCCGAGCCCACCCGACACCGCCCCGTAGGTCCGGTGGTCGGCGAAGCTGGTCAGCCCGAAGACCGCACCACCGATCCCGAGCCCCACCAGCGGCCCCAGCAGCACCACCACCGCCACCGGATTGACGAGCAGCCAGACCATCTCGGCCCGCGTCGCCGGATCCCGCAGCGACCAGTGGACGACCTGGGCCACCCTCGCCACCCCACGGCCCCGGTGGTACGAGTACCCCGTCCACCAGTAGCCGCGCTCGTCCACCTCCAGCGCCGGCCGCGCCGTGTACTCCACCGGCACCGTCACTCCGCACCAGCGCTCGATGTGCGTACGCGTCCACCCCGCGTTCAACCGCACCGCGGGCGAGGCCATCACCACGGCCGCCGCCACCGCCGCCACGAAGCCGACAAGCACCCCGAGGTCCGTGTACCCCGTGAACGCCATGACCAGCCGGCCCGCCAGCAGCGCCCCGAGCAACGGCACCACGACACCCGGAGCAGCTGCCGCCACAACGGCCGCGCACCATCTGAACGATCCGAACCCGGAACGGAACGCTCCCATGGCGGAGACGTGCAGTGGGGACACCGGATTGGGCGGACTGACTGTGGTCACCTGACGACTCCTGGGACGCGACGAACTCGACTTACGGTCCTCAGTGTTGCCCGCGAAGCCGGACTCGCGCACTGGTCATCCCTCCCCGGTTCGGGGTGGTGCTAGGTCCACCTCTGCGTACCGTGGGACCGGTTATTCGGGCCCGGAAATGCAGAAAGCCCCCGCCGGTTACCCGGCGAGGGCTTTCTTGAATGATTGTTCGGCGGCGTCCTACTCTCCCACAGGGTCCCCCCTGCAGTACCATCGGCGCTGTGAGGCTTAGCTTCCGGGTTCG
>NZ_JBIWFX010000027.1:0-31688 GCF_044763225.1 Kitasatospora sp. NPDC096147
GGCGTTGGGGGCCACCCGCCGGCCGGATGGCCCCCCCCGGGGGTGTGGGGCCCTCCGGGTTTTCCGGTAGCCGCGGGGAGGGGGGCTCCGTCCGCACCCGGCCGGTTGCGGACGGAGCCCCCGTAGCGCGTGCTCAGCGACCGCGCAGCGAGCGGTACTTGGCGACCAGCTCGGCGGTGGAGCTGTCCAGCTGCTCGGTGCCCTCGCCGGTCAGCAGCACCGGCTCGATCTTCTTCGCCAGTACCTTGCCGAGCTCGACGCCCCACTGGTCGAAGGAGTCGATGTTCCACACCGCGCCCTGGACGAACACCTTGTGCTCGTAGAGCGCGACCAGCTGGCCGAGCACCGAGGGGGTGAGCTCCGCCGCCAGCAGGGTGGTGGTGGGGTGGTTGCCCTTGAAGGTCTTGTGCGGCACCAGCTCGGCCGGCACGCCCTCGGCGGCGACCTCCTCCGGGGTCTTGCCGAAGGCCAGCGCCTGGGTCTGGGCGAAGAAGTTGGCCATCAGCAGGTCGTGCTGGGCGGCCAGCTCCGGCTCCAGCTCGGCGACCGGGTTGGCGAAGCCGATGAAGTCGGCCGGGATCACCTTGGTGCCCTGGTGCAGCAGCTGGTAGTAGGCGTGCTGGCCGTTGGTGCCGGGGGTGCCCCAGACCACCGGGCCGGTCTGCCAGGCGACCGGGTTGCCCTCGCGGTCCACCGACTTGCCGTTGGACTCCATGTCCAGCTGCTGGAGGTAGGCGGTGAAGCGGGACAGGTAGTGCGAGTAGGGCAGCACCGCGTGCGCCTGGGCGTCGAAGAACGCGCCGTACCAGACGCCGAGCAGGCCGAGCAGCAGCGGCACGTTCTCGGCCGCCGGGGCGGTCCGGAAGTGCTCGTCGACCAGGTGGAAGCCGTCCAGCATCTGCCGGAAGTTCTCCGGGCCGATGGCGATCATCAGCGACAGGCCGATCGCCGAGTCGTAGGAGTAGCGACCGCCGACCCAGTCCCAGAACTCGAACATGTTGGCCACGTCGATGCCGAAGTCGGCGACCCCGGCCGCGTTGGTGGAGAGCGCCACGAAGTGCTTGGCCACCGCCTCCTGCCCGGCGCCCAGCTGCGCCAGCAGCCAGCTGCGGGCCGAGGTGGCGTTGGTGACGGTCTCGATCGTGGTGAAGGTCTTGGAGGCCACGATGAAGAGCGTCTCGGCGGCGTCCAGGTCGCGGACCGCCTCGTGCAGGTCGGCGCCGTCCACGTTGGAGACGAAACGGACCGTCAGGTCCCGCTGGGCGAACGGGCGGAGCACCTCGTAGGCCATCGCCGGGCCGAGGTCGGAGCCGCCGATGCCGATGTTGACCACGTTCCTGATCCGCCGGCCGGTGTGGCCGGTCCACTCGCCGGAGCGGACCTTGTCGGAGAAGGCGGCCATCCTGTCGAGCACCGCGTGCACGGCCGGCACCACGTTCTCGCCGTCGACCAGCACCTCGGCGCCGCGCGGGGCGCGCAGCGCGGTGTGCAGGACGGCCCGGTCCTCGGTGGTGTTGATCTTCTCGCCGCGGAACATCGCGTCCCGCAGCCCGGCCACGTCGGTCGCCTCGGCCAGCTCGCGCAGCAGCTCCAGGGTCCGCCCGGTCACCAGCTGCTTGGAGTAGTCCACCAGCAGGTCGCCGACCGCCAGGGTGTGGCCGGCGCCGCGCTGCGGGTCGGCGGCGAACAGCTCGCGCAGGTGCGTCTCCCCGAACTCCTCCCGGTGCTTGGCCAGCGCCGCCCACTGCGGCAGCCGGTCCAGGGGGGTGCGGTTCTGCGCCGTCATCGCTTGCTCCTTGAGTATCCGGTTCTCGGTTACCGGCAGGGCCCTGCGAGAGGGTGGCGCGAGGTCCGGCGGTAGCTCTGGGGTGCGCCGACTCCGTTGACGGCCTGCCCGGGTCAGCCTACTTCGCCCGATGGGCCGTCAGGTTAAGCGCCACCAGCCGAGACGCGTACTCCGCCACCTCTTCCGGTACACCTACTTCCGCCGGGAGCGCAGGTCCAGACGCCGCATCACCTGGTCGGCGATCTCCGGGTCGCCGCCCGGCTCGCCCCGGGCCACCAGCACCTCGCGGCGGGAGGCGGCGATCATCTCCTGCTCCAGGTCGGCGGCCGAGCGCAGCTGCGCCCAGCGCTCGCGGGCCTCCTCCGCCTCCTCCTCGGCGTAGCGCTCCGGGCAGAGCCGGGCCAGCCGGTCGTGCTGGCGCTCCCGCAGCACCTCGACCACCTCGGGCTGCAGGTCGCGCTCCTCCTCCAGCTCGCCGAGCCTCACCAGCCCGGCCTTGGCGGCCCGCCACCACATGTGCTTGACGGCCTCCTCGTGCTCGTCGGTGCCGCCGCCCATGCCGAGCACCTTGACCACCAGAGGGAGCGTCAGGCCCTGCACCAGCAGGGTGAAGAGGACCACCGCGAAGGCCGCGATGACGATCTCGCTGCGCCCCGGGAAGTCACGCGGGATGGCCAGCGCCAGGGCGACCGTCGCCACCCCGCGCATGCCGGACCACCAGAGCACCACCGTCTCGCCGACGCTGACCGGGGTGTCCTCGTCGGCGTTGCTGACCCGTTTGGAGATCCAGGCGGCCGGCAGCAGCCAGGCCAGCCGGACCAGCACCACGGCGGCGATCACCCAGGCGGCGTCGCCCAGCATGCCGCGCCAGGCGTCGCCGACCTCGTTCAGCAGCGGTGCCAGCTCCAGGCCGATCAGGCCGAAGGCCACGCCGGTGACCAGGATCTCGACGATCTCCCAGAAGGCGTTGCCGACCAGCCGGTACGCCACGTCGTCGGCGTCCTGGGCCCGGTCGGCCAGGTAGAGCGCGCAGACCACCACCGAGAGCACCCCGGAGCCATGCAGCTCCTCGGCCAGCACGTAGGCGGCGAACGGCACCAGCAGGTTGAGCGCCACCTGCTGGGTCGGGTCGTCGAGCATCCCGGCCAGCTTGGCGTTCAGCCAGCCGAGGCCGGCCCCGACCACCACCGCGACCACCGCCGAGAGCACGAAGCGCAGCGCGATCCCCTCGGCCGACAGGTGTCCCTCGGTGACCGCCTCGACCGCCAGCGAGTAGATGACGATCGCGGTGACGTCGTTGAACAGGCCCTCGCTCTCCAGCACCGCGACCAGCCGCCGGGGCAGCCCGACGCTGCCGGCCACCGCCACGGCGGCCACCGGGTCGGGCGGCGAGACCAGGGCGCCGAGCGCGATCGCGGCGGCGATCGGGAGGGCGGGCAGCAGCCAGTGGAAGGTGCCGGCCACCACCGTGGTGGTGACGATCACCAGGCCGACCGCGAGCAGCAGGATCGAGCGGGCGTTGGCCTTGAAGTAGCGCACCGAGGAGCGCCGGGCCACCGCGAAGATCAGCGGTGGCAGCACCAGCGGCAGGATCAGCTCCGGATTGACCTCGATGTCCGGGACCTGCGGCACCAGCGCCAGCACCAGGCCGATCCCGGTCATCAGCACCGGCTGCGGCACCCGGGTGATCCGGGCCAGCGGGATGGTCACCACCGAGGCGAGCAGCACCAGGAAGAGCAGGCTGAGCTGTCCCACGGGGTGGCGTCCTCTCGGCGGGCGACGGGTCGGCGATCAGCATAAATCTGACAGTGCGACAGACGCGCGCGGCGCGCTCCCGGGTGGGCCTTGACTTCAAGTCCGCTTCATCTTCGAGAGTGGTGTCCTGACGGACCGTCCGGGCCGTCCGACCGCGAGGGGGATGCACGATGCTGGCCACACTGTTCCGGGAGCCCGGTGGACCCGAGGTGCTGGAGGTGACCGAGCTGCCGCTGCCGGCGCCCGGCCCCGGCGAGGTGCTGGTCCGGGTGGAGGCGGCCGGCATCCAGCCGGCCGACACCGCGATCCGCTCCGGCTGGGCGCCCCGGGGCGTGACGGTGGAGTACCCGGCCACCCCGGGCAACGAGTTCGCGGGCGTGGTGACGCGGCTCGGCGAGGGCGTCAACGGGTGGGCCACCGGGGACGAGGTGCTCGGCTTCCGGCTGCTGGGCTGCCACGCGCAGTACGTGGTGGTCCCGGCCGAGCAGGTGGTCGCCAGGCCGGCCGGGATGGACTGGGCCGAGGCCGGCTCGCTCTCCGCCTCCGGCCAGACCGCCCACGTGGCGCTCTCCGCCCTCGGCGTCACGGCCGGCGACACCGTCCTGGTGCACGCGGCGGCCGGCGGCGTCGGCTCGGTCGCCGTCCAGCTCGCCCGCGCCTGGGGCGCCACCGTGATCGGCACCGCGAGCGGGGCCAACCACGCCTACCTGCGCTCCCTCGGCGCGATCCCGGTCACCTACGGGGACGGCCTCGCCGACCGGGTCCGCGCGGTCGCCCCGCACGGCGTGGACGCCGCCCTCGACGCCGCCGGCCGCGACGCGCTCGTCCCCTCCCTGGCCCTGGTCCCCGACCGCACCCGGATCGGCACCATCGCCGACCCGGCCGCCGAGGGCCTGGGCGTCCGCTGGCTGTACGGCCCCCGCTCCGCCGCCCGCCTCGCCGAGCTCACCGCCCTCTGGGAGCAGGGCCGCCTGCGGCTCACCGTCTCGGCCGCCTTCCCGCTGGCCCGTGCCGCCGAGGCCCACCGCCTGGTGGAGGCCGGGCACGTGCGCGGCAAGGCGGTGATCCTCCCCTGGGCGGAGTGAATTTCCGATCCGGGCCGCTGACCGGGTAATGTTCTCTTCGTCAGCAGGCGCCGCTAGCTCAGTTGGTTAGAGCAGCTGACTCTTAATCAGCGGGTCCGGGGTTCGAGTCCCTGGCGGCGCACAGACAGCCGGAAGGCCCCTCACCCAGGTGAGGGGCCTTCCGGCGTTTCCGGGCCGGCGGGCACCGGGGCCGCACATCGCCGTTCGGTAACGAGAACGGGAACCGGAACAGCCCGGTCCCGTTCGTACGCAAAGATGCGCACACCGCATCCACCGAACACACCGAGGACCTTCACCCGTGAACCACCCGTACACCACACCGTCGGCGCCGTCCGCCCCGCGCAGCGGGAAGAACCGGTTGCTGCGGATCCTCCTGCTGGTCTTCCTTCCCCCGGTCGCGCTGGTGATGACCTGGCGCTCGCGCCGCCTGCACACCGTGCTGAAGGTGCTGCTGACCGTGTGGTGCCTGTTCATGACGCTGTTCTGGATCGCGGGGTTCACCGGCTCCGACCCGAAGAAGGACACCCCGGCGCCGGCCGTCACCACGACCGCACCGGCCACTCCCAGCCCGTCGCCCAGTCCGAGCGACACTCCGACGCCCACACCCACCCCCACACCCACGCCGAGCCCGACGCCCACGCCGACGCCGACGCCGGTCCTGACCCCCGTGGTGACTCCGTCGCCGGTGCCGACGCAGGAGAGCGCGGCTCCGATACCCGCGCCGACGCCTCCCCCCGTGGCGGAGAGCAAGCCTCCGGTCGTGGCCCCGCCCAGCAAGACCGCCGAGCCCGAGCCGAGCACGGCCCCGGAGTCCGCGTACTACAAGAACTGCACCGAGGCGAAGGCCGCCGGCGCGGCGCCGCTCCACCGTGGGGAGCCCGGCTACCGGCCGGCCCTCGACCGCGACGGCGACGGGGTCGCCTGCGAGAAGTGACCCGCTCCGGACAGCGGGCATGCGGAAGGCCCTCCGTCCTCGGACGGAGGGCCTCCGGTCGTGCTACGGCCAGTAGGCGTCGAAGTTCTTGGAGAACTCACGGGTGCCGTTGTACTGGTCCCAGTTGATGGACCAGGTCATCAGGCCGCGCAGGTCGGGCTGGGGGCCGCTGCGGGGGACGTAGCTGCCGCAGTTGGTGGCCTTGGTGAGGCAGTCGAGGGCCTTGTTGACCTCGGCCGGGGAGACGTAGCCGTTGCCCGCGTAGGTGTTGGCCGGCATGCCGATGGCGACCTGGGAGGCGGCCAGCGGCGGGAAGACGTTGTTGGCGTTGCCGGCCACCGGGAAGCCCTTGAGCAGCAGGTCGGTCATCGCGACGTGGAAGTCGGCGCCGCCCATCGAGTGGTACTGGTTGTCCAGGCCCATGATCGAGCCCGAGTTGTAGTCCTGGACGTGCAGCAGGGTGAGGTCGTTGCGCAGCGCGTGGATCACCGGCAGGTACGCACCCGCGCGCGGGTCCTGGCCGCCCCAGGGGCCCGAGCCGTAGTACTGGTAGCCGAGCTGGACGAAGAAGGTCTCCGGGGCCATGGTCAGGACGAAGTCCTTGCCGTACTTGGCCTTGAGGGTCTTCAGCGCGGAGATCAGGTTCACCACGACCGGGGTGGTCGGGTTCTTGAAGTCGTTGTCGCCGGTGGCCAGCGAGAGCGAGTGGCCCTCGAAGTCGATGTCGAGGCCGTTCAGGCCCCACCTGTCGATGATGGCCGAGACCGAGCTGACGAAGGTGTCGCGGGCGGCCGTGGTGGCGAGCTGGACCTGGCCGTTCTGGCCGCCGATCGAGATCAGCACCTTCTTGCCCTTGGCCTGCTTGGCGGCGATGGCCGCCTTGAAGTCGGCGTCCGACTCGACGCCGGGGCACTCGGTGGCCGGGCAGCGGTTGAACCGGATGTCGCCGGAGGTCACCGAGGTCGGCTCGCCGAAGGAGAGGTTGATGACGTCCCAGGAGTCCGGGATGTCGGCGACCTTGGTGTAGCCGGCGCCGTTGGCGAAGCTGGCGTGCAGGTAGCCGACCAGGGCGTGCTTGGGCAGGCCGACGGGCGGCGGCCCGGTCGGCGTGGGGGAGGTGGAGACCGAGGGGGACGGCGAGACCGACACCGACGGCGAGGGGGAGACCGAGACGGACGGGGACGGCGAGGCCGAGGTGGAGACCGAGGGGCTCGGGCTCGGGGCCCCGGGGCCGTCCAGCGAGAGGTCGTCGGCGTAGTAGGTGCCCTGGCCGTACCAGCCGTGGGTGTAGACGGTGGCGCTGGTCTGGCTCGCTCCGGTGGTGAAGGAGACCGAGAGCTTCTGGTAGGCACCGCCGGTGCCCGGGGTCCAGGTGGAGGCGGTGGTGCCGCCCTCGACGCCGAGGTAGACGTAGGAGCCCTTGAGCCAGCCGGAGAGCTGGTAGGTGGTGTTGGGCGCGACCTGGACGGTCTGCGCGCACTTGGCGGTGTCGCCGGCCGAGGCCGCGGCGGCCAGCGCCGAACTGCCGGTGCGGGCCTGGCTGCTGACGCTGCCGAGGCCGCCCGAGCAGCTCCACGGGGAGAGGCTGCCGGCCTCGAAGCCGCCGTTGGCCAGGAACTCGCCCGCGCTCGCGGACGGTGCCAGGGAGAAGGTGAGGGCGACGGCTCCGGCCGCCGCGGTGGCCCAGGCGGTCGCTCCGGCGACCAGCCTTCTGGTGGTACGGGGAGTGCGCATGTGGGGGACGCTCCTGCCTCGTTCTGTGGGGGTGTCCAACTCGGTGCAGGGGAGCCAGGATTGGACTGGACCACTGAGCGGCTCGGCCGCCCGGGTGTCAATGGTCCGGACCACCTGCCGGACACACCTGGTCACACTGGCAGGTGGAGCCGGGGCGCGGTGGCCCGCAGGGGACGGGGTGCCGACCCACCCGCACCCGAGGGCACGTCAGCCGGCCGCACCCGCCGTCGGGTTGCGGGTCCGGAGGGCCCACCGTTGCATGGGAGACGTGACCGCCGCCGGATACCTCCGCTTCCCGCACCTGCGCGGCGGCCTGCTGACCTTCACCGCCGAGGACGACGTCTGGGCCGCCCCGCTCGGCCCCGACGCCGGGACCGGCCGGGCCTGGCGGGTGAGCTGCGACCGGACCAGGGTCAGCCACCCGCGCCTGTCGCCGGACGGCTCCACGGTCGCCTGGACCAGCTGGCTGACCCTCACCCCCGAGGTGTGGAGCGCCCCTTCGGCGGGCGGCGAGCCGGCCACCCGGCTGACCCACTGGGGCAGCCAGGACACCCGGCTGCGCGGCTGGCTGCCGGACGGCGAACTGCTCGCGGTGACCTCGTACCACGAGCCGTTCGCCCACTACACCTGGGCCTGGGCGCTCCCGCCGGACGGCTCCCCGGGGCGGCGGATGCCCTGGGGGCCGGTCGGGGACGCGCAGCAGGACGGCGAGCACACCGTGCTGCTGACCGCCGCGGCACCGCACGAACCGTCAGCCTGGAAGCGCTACCGGGGCGGTGCCACCGGCCGGCTCTGGCTGGGCACCCGTCAGCTGCTGCCGGACCTGCCGGGCCACCTCGCCTCCCCGATGCCGGTCGGCGGCCGGATCGCCTTCCTGTCCGACCACGAGGGGGTGGGCAACCTCTACTCCTGCGCGCTCGACGGCACCGACCTGCGCCGGCACACCGACCACGCCTCCTACTACGCCCGCGAGGCGGCCACCGACGGCACCCGGATCGTCTACCAACACGCCGGTGACCTCTGGCTGTTGGAGAGCCTGGAGGCCCCGCACCCGTACCGGCTGGAGGTGCCGCTCGGCGGCTCCCGGACCGGCCGCCGCCCCTACCACGTACCGACGGCGGGTCAGGTCAAGGACCTGGCCTGCGACGCCACCGGGCGGGCGAGCGTGCTGACGATCCGGGGCAGCCTGTACTGGCTGGCGCACCGGGACGGCCCGGCCCGGGTGCTGGCGGACACCCCGGGAGTGCGGGCCCGGCTGCCGGTGGTGCTCGGCCCCGAGGGGCGGATCGCCTGGATCACCGACGCGGAGGGCGCCGACGCGGTGGAGATCGCACCACCACCCGGCCGGGCCGGTGCCGAGGAGCCGAACCGGCGGTTGGCGGCCGGGCGGCTGGGCCGGGTGATGGAGCTGACCGGCTCCCCGGACGGCCGCACCCTCGCGGTCGTCGCCTCGGACGGGCGGCTGCTGCTGGTCTCGGTGGCGGACGGCACGGTGACCGAGGTGACCGCGTCCCGGCACGGGCCGGTCGGCACCCCGGCGTTCTCCCCCGACTCGCAGTGGCTGGCCTGGGCGCAGCCGGTCGCGGGCCGCTCGCTGCGGTCGATCCAGCTGGCCCGGGTGGCGGACCCGGGGCACACCGTGGACGTGACCGGGGGCCGGTTCGAGGACGAGCACCCGGTCTTCACCCGGGACGGCCGCTTCCTGGTCTTCCTGTCCTGGCGCGGCTTCGACCCGGTGCACGACGTGCACACCGGGGACCTGTCCTTCCCGCTGGGCTGCCGCCCCTACCTGGTGCCGCTGGCGGCGGACACCCCGTCACCGTTCGCCGCCCCGGCCGAGGGCCGGCCTCCGGTCGGCCTGGACCCCGAACAGAGCGGCGGCGACGGCACGGTGACGGTGGACCGGCAGGGCCTCTCCACCCGGCTGGTGCCCTTCCCGGTGACGGCCTCCAAGTACTCGGCGACCGCCCCGGCCCGGGGCGGGGTGCTCTGGCTGCGCTGGCCGATCGCCGGAGCACTGGGCCAGACCTTCGCCAATCCGGCGGACACCTCGGGCCGCCCGGTGCTGGAGTACTTCGATCTGGCGCACGGCACCCGGACGACGGTGGCCGAGCAGGTCGAGGGCTACTCGGTGTCCGGGGACGGCCGCTCGGTGCTGGTGTTCTCCAACTCCACCCTCCGACTGCTCCAACTCCCCTCCGGTAGCCAGCCGTTGACGGTGGACCTGCGGCGGATCACGCACACCGTGCACCCGGCCGAGGAGTGGCGGCAGTCCTACCGGGAGGCGGCCCGGATCGTGCCGGACCAGTTCTGGGACGAGGGGATGTGCGGGCTCGACTGGCCCGAGCTGGTCGAGCAGTACGCCCCGCTGGTGGACCGGGTGGCCACCCCGGACGACTTCGCCGACCTGCTGCGGGAGCTGCTCGGCGAGCTGGGCACCTCGCACGCCTACGTCACCGCCGCCCGCCGCAGCGAGGGCCCGCTGCTGGCCCAGCAGCCGCTGGGCCTGCTCGGCGCGGACATCCACCGCGCCCCGGACGGCCGCTGGCTGGTGCACCGCATCCTGCCCGGCGAGTCCTCCGACCCGCGCGCCCGGGCCCCACTGGCGGGCTACGGGCTGCGCGACGGCGACGAGTTGACCGCCGTCGGCGGCCGGTCCCCCGATCCGGTGCGCGGCCCGGCCCCACTGCTGGCCGGCGCCGGGAGCACCACGGTGGAGCTGAGCTTCCGTTCGGCCGCCGACGGCACCGAACGCCGGATCGCGGTGACGCCGCTGACCGACGAACGGCCGATCCGCTACCAGGACTGGGTGACCAAACGGCGTGAGCTGGTCCGGGAGTTGAGCGACGGCCGGTGCGGGTACCTGCACATCCCGGACCTCGGTGGCTCGGGCTGGGCCCAGTTCAACCGCGACCTGCGGCGCGAACTCGACCACCCCGCCGTGGTGTTGGACGTCCGGGGGAACGCCGGCGGGAACGTCTCCGAGCTGGTCCTGGAGAAGCTCAACCGCCGGGTGCTGGCCTGGGACCACGCGCGCGGCCGGCTGCCGGTGCGGTACCCGCGCGACGCGCCGCGCGGCCCGCTGGTGGCGCTGGCCGACCACGCCACCAGCTCGGACGGGGACGTGATCATCGCCGCCATCCGGCTGCTCGGCCTCGGCCCGGTGGTCGGCACCCGGACCTGGGGCGGGGTGGTCGGCATGACGGGCCGTCACACACTGGGGGACGGCACCCAGATCTCGGTGCCGAAGAACGCCTCCTGGTTCACCGACGGCATCGGCTGGTCGGTGGAGAACCACGGGGTGGCGCCGGACGTCACGGTGGTCCGGGGCCCGCACGAGTGGGCGGCCCACCTGCACACCGAACTGGAGGCCGCCGTCCGCCTCGCCCTCGACCTGCTGGCCGCCCGCCCCGCCGCCACTCCCCCGCCCCCGGGCACCCCCCGCCCCGACCTGCGGCGGCCCCCGCTCCCGCCGCGCTGAGCGCCGACGGCCGAGGACTCAGGGCTCAGGGCTCAGGGCTCAGGGCTCAGAGCTCAGGGCTCAGGGCTCAGGGCTCAGGGCTCAGGGCTCACAGCTCAGGGCTCACAGCTCAGAGCCAGTTGCAGCGACCCAGGGGCGCGAGGAACTGCGCGAGTCGGAAGGCGGCTCACCGGCAACTGACCCACCATCAGCCAGTTGCCGGTGCTGCCTTTCCAGCCCGCGCAGTTCCTCGCGCCCCTGGGTCGCTGCCCTGCCGAAAGCGCTGCCGTTCCAGCTGCCCTACCGAAAGCGCTGCCCTGCCGGAGGCGCTGCCCCGGGGATCAGTCCCAGGGGTCGCCCTCGGCGGTCATCTGGTCGGCCGCGCGGCGGTCGTCGTCGGTGAGCTCGGCCCGCTGCATCGCGCTGCGCTGCGGGGTGTCGGCGAAGGCGTCGGCGGTCTCGTCGTGGGCGATCCGCTGACGTTCGCCCGGGTCCTGCGTCTCCTGGGCCTTGTGCCGGAGCCGGTCCAGAATGCCCATGGTCTCCTCCTCGGTCGGTCCGCACTGCCACCGTACGCCGCTGCGTGTGCGGACGGCTCCCGGAGAGTGAGCCTTTGGTCCTGCCGAAGTACGTGCCAAGGCCCGTAGCCGCCTCATCCGCCGCCGACGGAGGGTGGAGCTGTCAGCCGCCTCCGGCAGCGTCGCCGGGGCGCCACGCAGCACTCGTCCCCCGAGGTGAGCGAGATGGCCCGCAAGCAGTCCGCAGCGTCCGAGACCCCCACGCCGACCGGTGCCGCCAGAGCGGTGGACGCCCTGGTGGCGAACGGGCAGCGGGCCCTGCGCGAGTACGCGGACTTCACCCAGGAGCAGGTCGACCACATCGTCAAGAAGGCCTCGCTCGCCGCGCTGGCCGCACACACCCGGCTGGCCGTGATGGCGGTCGAGGAGACCGGGCGCGGGGTGTTCGAGGACAAGGCCGTGAAGAACATCTTCGCGTGCGAGCACGTCACCCATTCGATGGCCGGCATGAAGACCGTGGGCGTGGTCCGCCGGGACGAGATCGACGGGATCGTGGAGATCGCCGAGCCGGTCGGCGTGGTCGCCGGGGTCACCCCGGTCACCAACCCGACCTCGACCACCATCTTCAAGGCGCTGGTCGCGCTGAAGACCCGCAACCCGATCGTCTTCGGCTTCCACCCCTCCGCCCAGGGCTGCTCCGCCGAGGCGGCCCGGATCGTCCGGGACGCGGCGGTCGAGGCCGGGGCGCCGGCCCACTGCGTGCAGTGGATCGAGGAGCCCTCGATGGAGGCCACCGGGGCGCTGATGAACCACCCGGGCGTGGCCACCATCCTGGCGACCGGCGGGAACGCGATGGTCAAGGCGGCCTACTCCTGCGGCAAGCCGGCCCTCGGCGTCGGCGCGGGGAACGTGCCCGCGTACATCGAGAGGAGCGCCGACCTCCGACGGGCCGTCAACGACGTGGTGGTCTCCAAGTCCTTCGACAACGGCATGATCTGCGCCTCCGAGCAGGCGGTGATCCTGGACCGGGAGATCCGCGAGGAGGCGCTGGCCGAGTTCGGCAAGCTCAAGGCGTATCTGGCCACCGAGGCGGAGAAGTCGCTGCTGGAGCAGTACGTGTTCGGCGTCGGCGAGGAGCGCAACTGCGCGGGGGCCAAGCTGAACGCGGCGGTGGTCGGCCGTTCGCCGGAGCAGATCGCCGAGGCGGCCGGCTTCGCGGTGCCGCCCGGCACCTCGGTGATCCTGGTCGAGGCCGGGTCGGTCGGGCCGCAGGAGCCGCTGACCCGGGAGAAGCTCTGCCCGGTGCTGGCGGTGCTGACCGCCGAGTCGCGGGCGGACGGGCTGCGGCTGGCCACCGAGATGGTGGAGTTCCACGGCCTGGGCCACTCGGCCGCCGTGCACACCGAGGACGCGGCCTTCGCCGAGGAGTTCGGACACGCCGTCAAGGCCTGCCGGGTGATCTGGAACGCGCCGAGCTCGCAGGGCGGCATCGGCGACGTCTACAACGCCTTCATGCCCTCGCTGACCCTGGGCTGCGGCTCCTACGGGGCCAACTCGGTCTCCGGGAACGTGACCGCGCTCAACCTGGTGAACATCAAGCGGATCGGGCGGCGGAACACCAACATGCAGTGGTTCAAGATCCCGCCGAAGGTGTTCTTCGAGCGCAACTCGATCAAGTACCTGGCCGACATGCGCGGAGTCCGCAAGGCGGTCGTGGTGACCGACCGGACCATGGTGGAGATCGGCCACCTGGAGCGGATCCGGGAGGTGCTGGCGCGCCGTCAGGAGCCGGTCGAGCTGCGGGTGATCGACTTCGTCGAGCCCAACCCGTCGATCGACACGGTCGAGAAGGGCGCCGAGCTGATGCGCGGCTTCCGGCCGGACACCATCATCGCGCTCGGCGGCGGCTCGCCGATGGACGCGGCCAAGGTGATGTGGCTGATGTACGAGCACCCGGAGACGGTCTTCGCGGACCTGAAGGAGAAGTTCTTCGACATCCGCAAGCGCGCCTTCACCTTCCCGGACCTGGGCGAGCAGGCCAAGCTGGTCTGCATCCCGACCACCTCGGGCACCGGCTCGGAGGTCACCCCGTTCGCGGTGATCACCGACTCGGCGACCGGCCAGAAGTACCCGCTGGCGGACTACGCGCTGACCCCGAGCGTGGCGATCTGCGACCCGGCGCTCACCACCCACCTGCCGAAGGACGTCACCGCCGACTCCGGCTTCGACGCGCTGACGCACTGCATCGAGACCTACGTCTCGGTCTACGCCAACGACTTCACCGACGGGCTGGCGCTGCAGGGCATCCGGCTGATCTTCGAGAACCTGGAGCAGGCCGTGGTGGACGGGCCGAACAGCCCCGTCGCCCGGGAGAAGATGCACAACGCCGGGACCATCGCCGGCATGGCCTTCGGCTCCGCCTTCCTCGGCGTGGTGCACGCGATGGCGCACACCCTGGGCGCCACCTTCCACGTGGCGCACGGCCGGACCAACGCGATCCTGCTGCCGCACGCGATCCGCTACAACGGCGCGGCCCCGGCCAAGGTGACCAGCTGGCCCAAGTACCGGGCGTACGTGGCCCCGGAGCGCTTCCAGCAGATCGCCCGGACGCTCGGCCTGCCGGCCGCCACCCCCGAGCAGGGCGTGGAGTCGCTGGCGCTGGCGGTGGAGGAGCTGCGGGCGAAGGTGGGCATCCCGGACTCCTTCAAGGGAGCGGGTGTCGACGAGGCGGCCTTCCTGGCGGCCCTGCCGCAGCAGGCGATGTACGCCTACGAGGACCAGTGCGCCCCGGCCAACCCGCGGATGCCGATGCTGGCCGACATGGAGCAGCTGATGAAGCAGGCGTACTACGGCGACCGGTTCTGAGACCAAAGGTCCAAGGTCCCTACGAATCAGGACTTTCCGAGCCCATGTGACTTTGTGAATGGATTCACAATGTATGCGTAGGGCTCGGAACCCAAGAGCGGGAGCAGCAGACATGAGCACCCAGCAGATCGAGAAGACGGCCACCGGCGACGCCTGGGAGGGCTTCAAGGGCGGCCTGTGGCGGGACGCCATCGACGTCCGCGACTTCATCCAGCAGAACTACACCCCCTACCTGGGCGACAGCTCGTTCCTGGCCGGGCCCACCGAGCGGACCACCGCCGTGTGGAAGGCGATCACCGACCGCTTCCCCGAGGAGCGTGCCAAGGGCGTCTACGACGTCGCGCACGACATCCCCTCGACCATCACCGCGCACGCCCCGGGCTGGATCGACCGGGACAAGGACCTGATCGTCGGCCTGCAGACCGACGCCCCGCTGAAGCGGGCGATCATGCCCAACGGCGGCTGGCGGATGGTGGCCGGCGCGCTGGAGACCTACGGCTACCCGGTCGACCCGGGCCTGGAGAAGGTCTTCACCGAGTACCGCAAGACCCACAACGCCGGGGTCTTCGACGCCTACACCCCCGAGATCCGGGCCGCCCGCAAGGCCGGCATCGTCACCGGCCTCCCGGACGCCTACGGGCGCGGCCGGATCATCGGCGACTACCGCCGGGTCGCGCTCTACGGGGTGGACCGGCTGATCGCGGCCAAGCTGGCCGAGAAGGCCGAGCTGGACGCCGCGCCGAGCGACCCGGCGCGGCTGGAGGAGACCATCCGCGAGCGCGAGGAACTCGCCGAGCAGATCCGGTCGTTGGGCGAGCTCAAGCAGATGGCGGCCTCCTACGGCTACGACATCGCGGGCCCGGCCACGACCGGCCGCGAGGCGATCCAGTGGCTGTACTTCGCCTACCTGGCCGCCGTGAAGGAGCAGAACGGCGCGGCCATGTCGCTCGGCCGCACCTCCACCTTCGTCGACGTCTACCTCCAACGGGACATCGAGAACGGGGTGTTGACGGAGGAGCAGGCCCAGGAGCTGGTGGACGACTTCATCGTCAAGCTGCGGATCGTGCGCTTCCTGCGCACCCCCGAGTACGACGAGCTGTTCTCCGGCGACCCGACCTGGGTCACCGAGTCGATCGGCGGGGTCGGCGAGGACGGCCGCCCGCTGGTGACCCGCACCTCGTTCCGCTACCTGCAGACCCTGTACAACCTCGGCCCGGCCCCCGAGCCGAACATGACGGTCTTCTGGTCACCGCAACTCCCGCAGGGATTCAAGGAGTTCTGCGCCCAGGTGTCGATCGACACCTCCAGCGTGCAGTACGAGTCGGACGAGCTGATGCGCCCGCGGTTCGGCGACGACACCGCGATCGCCTGCTGCGTCTCGGCGATGGCGGTCGGCAAGCAGATGCAGTTCTTCGGCGCCCGGGTGAACCTGGCCAAGACCCTGCTCTACGCGGTCAACGGCGGCCGGGACGAGAAGTCCGGCGCCCAGGTCGGCCCGCAGACCGGCCCGATCACCTCCGAGGTGCTCGACTACGACGAGGTTCTGGAGCGCTTCGACCGGCAGATGGAGTGGCTGGCCGAGACCTACGTGCACGCGCTCAACGTCATCCACTACATGCACGACAAGTACGCCTACGAGCGGATCGAGATGGCGCTGCACGACCGCGCGGTGCGCCGCACCATGGCCTGCGGCATCGCCGGCCTCGCGGTCGCCGCCGACTCCCTGTCGGCGATCAAGCACGCCAGGGTCACGCCCGTCCGGGACGAGACCGGCCTGGTCACCGACTACCTGATCGAGGGCGACTACCCGGCCTACGGGAACAACGACGACCGGGTGGACCAGATCGCGGTACGGCTGGTCGAGGAGTTCATGAAGAAGGTGCGCAAGCACCCGACCTACCGGAACGCCGAGCACACCCAGTCGGTGCTGACCATCACCTCGAACGTGGTCTACGGCAAGAAGACCGGCAACACCCCCGACGGCCGCCGGGCCGGCGAGCCGTTCTCCCCCGGGGCCAACCCGATGAACGGCCGGGACGCCCACGGCTACGTGGCCAGCGCGCTCTCCGTCGCCAAGCTGCCCTACGGGGACGCCGAGGACGGCATCTCGCTGACCAACACCGTCACCCCCGACGCGCTCGGCCGCACCCCCGAGGAGCGGGTCAGGAACCTCGCGGGCGTCCTCGACGGCTACACCGCCTCCGACGGCTTCCACATGAACGTCAACGTGCTCAACCGCGACACCCTGCTGGACGCCATGGAGCACCCGGAGAACTACCCGCAGCTGACCATCCGGGTGAGCGGATACGCCGTCAACTTCGTCCGGCTGACCCGCGAGCAGCAGCTCGACGTGCTCAACCGCACCTTCCACGGCTCGCTGTAGCCCCACCCACGCCCGGAGTGCGGCGCCGGTCCCCGACCGTTCCGGCGCCGCCTCCGGGAGGAACCCACCAGGAGGTCCTGCCATGACCGTCATGCTCGGTACCGACATCCCGCTCGCCCCGCCGGCCGCCACCCCCTCGAGCGTCGGCCCCGCGACCGGCACCCCGTCGGCCGGCTCGCCGCTGCTCGGGTCGGTGCACTCCTGGGACCTCTCCACCGGGGTGGACGGCCCCGGCACCCGCTTCGTCACCTTCCTGGCCGGCTGCCCGCTCACCTGCCTCTACTGCCACAACCCCGACACCATGAAGATGCGCAACGGCAAGCGCACCGAGGTGGACGCGGTGGTGGCCGAGGCCGCGAAGTACACCACCTTCATCCGGGCCTCCGGCGGCGGCGCCACCGTGAGCGGCGGCGAGCCGCTGCTCCAACCCGCCTTCGCCGGCGAGCTGTTCCACCGCTTCAAGCACGAACTCGGCCTGCACACCGCGCTGGACACCTCCGGCTTCCTGGGTGCCCGGGCCACCGACGAGCTGCTGGCCGACGTCGACCTGGTGCTGCTGGACATCAAGTCCTGGGACCGCGAGCTCTACCGCAGGGTCACCGGGCGGCCGTTGGAACCGACCCTGGACTTCGCCCGGCGCCTCGCCGACCTGGGCAAGGAGGTCTGGGTCCGGTTCGTGCTGGTGCCCGGGCTGACCGACCCGGTGGAGAACGTCGAGGGAGTGGCCGGCTTCGCCGCCGCGCTGGGCAACGTCTCCCGGGTCGACGTGCTGCCCTTCCACAAGCTGGGGGCCGCCAAGTACGAGGCCCTGGGCCAGGACTTCGTGCTGGCCGACACCCCCTCCCCCACCCCGGAGCAGGTGGCCGCCGCGCGCGGCGTCTTCACCGGGCACGGCCTGAACGCCATCTGAGCGCCACTCACCAGAGGAGCCCGCCATGACCACCGCAGTGCCGCGCCGCCGCCGCAGGGCCGACGAACCCGACGAGCACCCCGGCCGCCCGCGCCGGGTGGTCGGGCCGGTGCCCGCGATGGACGGCCGGACCCCGGCCGCGCACGACCTGCTGCTGCTGCACTGCCCGTCCTCGCTGCGCCGCACCGTCTCCGGCGGCGAGCCGCTCCCCACCTGGGCCCGCACCCTGCTGCGCGGCAACCCCTGGGTCACCGTCCGCCGCGCCCCCGCCATCGCCGGGCTGTCCCCCGCCCGCATCCGCTGCACCCGGGACACCACACCCACCGCCGAGACCTGGCTCCCGGTCGCCCTGCACGGCCCCCGCCCGGACCAGCGGGTGACCGCCTACGCCCCGCGCTCCGCCGTCGCGGTGACCCTGGCCCCCGAGCAACTCCCGGGCCGGCTCGCCCAGTTGCCCGAGGCCCGGCAGAGCGGCATCCCCGCCCTGGCCGCCCTCGCCGAGGCCGGCGCGGCGGTCGAGAGCTACAACCTCAGCTGGGGTCCGATCGGCGCCGTCGGCTGCGAACTCGCCACCGGCGTCCCGGCGGTCTCCGCCGATAGCCCGCTCCGCCTGCTGCTGCGCAGCCCGCTCCCGTTCAGCCGCCGGGACGCCCTGCTGCTCCGCCGCCGCCTGCGCAAGCTCCCGGTCTGGGTCGACGCCGAGCTGGAGACCCGCCACGGCGCCGTCTCGCTCGCCGAGTACTCCACCTCCCCGCAGTTCCTCACCCTGCACACCCCGGACGGCCCGAGGCTGGTCGGCGACCCGTGGTTCCCCGGCCACCTGCGCAGCGCCTGAGGCGAGTTCAGGATCCTTTCGTGACCGCACCGTGTCGCCGGCCGGTCAGACTGGCCGGATGCGACGTGGCTGGGGAGCATGCGGGTGTGCTGTCCCCCTGGTGGTACTGGGCCTGCTGGTGGCGTTCCTGGTGCAGTGCTCGCGGCCGTACGACCCTCCGGACGTCCGGAAGGTCGCCCGCTCCGAAGCGGTGAGGGCGGCCCGAGCGGTGGCCGTGCCCCGGCTCGACCGCCTGCTGGAGGACTTCGCCGACACCCTGCCGGGCGCCGAGGTCCTGGGGGACGACGTGGACGACCGGTGCGGCACCTCCCCGGGCGCGTTCGGCGGCTACTCCAGGCCCACCTGCGAACGATGGGTGACCCGCTACCTGGCGGTGGCCGGCACCCTGCGCGATCCGGGGCTCGGCTGGCCCGACGCCCTGGATCGGCGGGGCTGGGTGCGGGTGACGCAGCCCCGACCGCCACAACTGCCCAGCCCGGCCCTCGAACCGGAGGTGCCGTACGCCCACACGGGGGTGAACCGGGCGCTGACGCACTGGTACCAGCCCGCCGGCCCTGAGGTGCTGGCGAACCCCCGGACCCCGGAGCCGTCCTCCCAGCGGGCTCGGGAGTTCAGCAGCTCCGAGGTGCTGGAGCGCCGCCCACTGCCGTTCCGGGAAGCCGTCGCACGGGCCGGCGCGACGGGGCGCCAACTGGTCTCGGTCCTGGCCGTGGTGCAGTACTACGACGCCGCCGCGCCCTCGCCCTCCGCACCACCACCGGCCGGTCCCGGCTGCCACAGCGGCAGCGGGCGGTGCAACTGACCGGGCCGCGGCTCAGGCGTGGTGGCAGGCCACCCCGGCGGTCAGCTGTGGGGTCTCCAGCTCGCACACCGGCCGCTTCTCCGCCGGGAGTTCGGCGTAGAGCGGGCAGCGGGTGCGGAAGGCGCAGCCGGTGTGGCGCTCGGTCGGGGACGGCGGGTCGCCGGGGAGCAGGGTGCGGCTCCGGGCCCGTTCGGCTGCGGGGTCGGGGAGCGGGACGGCGGAGCGCAGGGCCCGGGTGTAGGGGTGGCGGGGGTGGTCGAGCACCTCGGTGACGGTGCCCTGCTCGACGGTCCGGCCCAGGTACATCACGCTGACCCGGTCGCAGAGGTGGCGGATCACCGAGAGGTCGTGCGAGACGAAGAGGTAGGCCAGGCCGAGCTCGGCCTTGAGCTGCTGGAGCAGGTTGAGCACGCCGGCCTGGACGGAGACGTCGAGGGCGGAGACCGGCTCGTCGAGAACGAGGAGCTTCGGCGAGACGGCGAGGGCGCGGGCGATCGAGATCCGCTGCCGCTGGCCGCCGGAGAACTGGTGCGGGTAGCGGGTGGCGTGGGCCGGGTCCAGGCCGACCTGGAGGAGCAGCTCCGGGATCCGACGGGCGATCAGCTCGCGCGGGGCGCGCTGGGCGAGCAGCGGTTCGGCGATGATGTCGCCGACCGGCTGGCGCGGGTCCAGGCTGGCCATCGGGTCCTGGAACACGATCTGCACCTCGCCGCGCAGACGGTGGGCGTCGGCCTGGGAAAGGGTGGCGGTGTCACGGCCGAGCAGCTCGATCCGGCCGGCCTCGGGGGCGGCCAGGCCGAGCAGTTCGAAGAGCGTGGTGGACTTGCCGGAGCCGGATTCGCCGACCAGGCCGAGGGTCTCACCGCGCCGCAGGTCCAGCTCCACCCCGTCGACCGCGTGCACCGAGCCGATCCGGCGCTTGAAGACGGTGCCCTTGAGGACCGGGAAGGTCTTGGTCAGACCGGTGACGGTGAGCACCGGCTCGCGCTGCTCACGCGGCGTCAGGTCCGGTACGGGCAGCGGCGGGACGGGGTAGACCTCGTGCGGGGCCGGGCGGGTGGCGGCCAGGAAGTCGGAGCGCAGGCAGGCGGACAGGTGGTCGCCGGCCCCGGTCTCGTCCGCCGCCCCGTCCCCAGCGCCGTCCCGGCTGTCCCTGCTGTCCCTGCTGTCCCGGCCGCTCCCGGCGGCCACCGCGGCGACGTCGGCCGCGTCGGCCACGGGGAGCAGGGCGGGCTCCTCCGTCCGGCAGCGGTCCTCGACCAGCGGGCAGCGGTCGGCGAACGGGCAGCCGCCGCCCAGCGTGCCGGGGGCCGGCGGGTGGCCGGGGATCGGCACCAGCGCGCCCCGGGCGCCGTCCAGCCGGGGCACCGCACCGATCAGGCCGAGCGTGTAGGGGTGGCGGGGGTGGGCGAACAGCTCGTCCACCGGGGCGGTCTCCACCACCCGGCCCGCGTACATCACCGCGACCCGGTCGGCCATCCCGGCGATCACCCCGAGGTCGTGGCTGACCAGTACCAGGGCGGCGCCGGTCTCCCGCTGGGCGGTGCGCAGCACCTCCAGCACCTGGGCCTGGATGGTGACGTCCAGGGCGGTGGTGGGCTCGTCGGCGAGCAGGATGTCCGGGTCGTTGGCGATCGCCATGGCGATCATCGCGCGCTGGCGCATGCCGCCGGAGAACTCGTGCGGGAAGGAGTCCAGGGCCCGGCGCGGGTCCGGGATGCCGACCAGGTCGAGCAGGTCGGCCGCCCGGCTGCGGGCGGCGGCCCGGTCCACCGTGCGGTGCACCCGGATCGCCTCGACGATCTGGTCGCCGATCCGGTAGACGGGGGTGAAGGCGGACAGCGGGTCCTGGAAGACCATCGCCACCTTGTCCCCGCGCAGCCCGGCCAGCTCCCTGCCGCGCAGGCCGACCAGTTCGCGGCCCTCCAGCCGGACCGAGCCGCTGACCCGGGCGGCCCCGGGCAGCAGGCCGAGCACGGCCAGCGCGGTGACCGACTTGCCGGAGCCGGATTCGCCGACGATCCCGAGGGTCTCCCCGCGACGCAGCGTCAGGTCGACGCCCCGGACGGCCGGCTGGGCGCCGAAGTCGACCGCCAGGTCCGAGACTTCGAGCAGGGGGGCGGCGTTCACGAGGAGCTCCGGGAGGTGGGGTCGAGGGCGTCCCGCAGGCCGTCGCCGATCAGGTTGACCGCGAGCACGAAGAGCACCAGCAGGCCGGCCGCGAAGTAGAACAGCCAGGGGAAGACCGGGGCCTGGTCGGTGCCGGCCGCCAGCAGGGTGCCGAGCGAGACGTCGGGGGCGCGGACGCCGAAGCCGAAGTAGGAGAGCGCGGCCTCGCTCATCACGGCGCCTCCGACGGTGATGGTGGCGTCGGTGATCAGGAAGGAGGCGACGTTCGGCAGCACGTGGCGCAGGATGATCCGCAGCGGGTGGACGCCCATGAAGCGGGCGGCCCGGACGAACTCGCGCTCGCGCAGCGAGCGGGTCATCGAGCGGACCACCCGGGCGGTGATCATCCAGTTGAAGGCGGCCAGCAGCACCACGAAGGCGATCCAGCCGGAGCCCTTCAGTCGGGGCGAGATGATGGTGATGATCAGGAAGCTGGGGAAGACCAGCATCAGGTCCACCAGGAAGGTCAGGCAGCGGTCCGTCCAGCCGCCGAAGTAGCCGGCGCAGGCGCCGACCAGCCCGGCCAGCACGGTGGAGAAGACCGCCACCAGCAGGCCGATCACCAGCGACTTCTGCAGGCCCCGGACGGTCTGCGCGAAGACGTCCTGCCCCAGCCCGTTGGTGCCGAACCAGTGCTGGCCGGAGGGTGGTTGGCGCAGCGCGGTGTAGTCCGGGGCGGCGTAGTCCCAGGGCGTCAGGTAGGGGCCGACGAAGGCCAGCAGGAAGAGCAGCAGCACCGTGACGGCACCGATCAGCACGCCCCGGGCGGCCAGCAGCCGGCGCAGCACCAGCCGCGACCGGCCGGCGGCGGGGGCGGGGTCGGCCGGTCCGGCCGGGGTGAGCGGGAGCACGGCTGTCATCAGGACCTGACCCGGGGGTCGAGGGCGGCGGTGAGCAGGTCGGCCAGGAAGCCGGAGGCCAGCACCACCACGGCGGCGAACAGGTTGACCGCGACCACCGAGTTGATGTCCTGCTCGTTGATCGCCTGGATGAACCACTCCCCCATGCCGTGCCAGCCGAAGATGGTCTCGGTGAAGGCGGCGCCGGTGAAGATGCCCAGGAAGCTGTAGGCGAACATCGTGGTCATCGGGATGATCGCGGTCCGCAGCCCGTGCTTGAGCAGCGCCTGACGCCTGGTCAGGCCCTTGGCCTCGGCGGTGCGCAGGTAGTCGGAGCCGAGCACGTCCAGCATGGTGGCGCGCTGGTAGCGGCTGTAGACGGCCAGGCCGCCGAGGGCCAGCGAGAGGGTGGGCAGCAGCAGGTGCAGGCCCCAGTCGGCCAGGTGGGCGCCGATCCCGCCGGTCAGGCCGGGGGTCTCGTAGCCGGTGAACGGGATCACCTCGTGGCCGGCCGCGTCCTTGGCGGCGATCGCGCCGTTCTTCAGCAGCAGCGCCAGCAGGAAGACCGGGGTGGAGAGCAGCACGAACGAGGTGAGGGTCAACGCCCGGTCGGAGAAGCGGTACTGGCGCACCGCACCCCAGACCCCGACCGCGACGCCGAGCACCATGCCCAGCAGTGAGCCGACCAGCAGCAGCCGGAGCGAGACCCAGATCCGCCGCCCGAAGTCCTCGTTCACCGAGGTGTCGTGGATGGTCCGGCCGAGGTCGGCGTGGAGCACCAGCCCCTCGGCCCAGGTGCCGAAGCGCTCCACCACGGGGGTGCGGTCGTTGATGTTCAGCTCGGTCAGCTGCCGGTCCACCGAGGCGGCCGACGGGCGTGGCTGCTTGGCCTCGAAGTAGGCCCGGGGGCCGAGCGCGGCGCTGGAGAGCGCGTAGGCGAGGAAGACGGCGACGACCAGCAGCACGGCGTGGTAGCCGAGCCGCTTGGCTATGTAACGGATCACCGCTCATCACCGGAGCCGGGTCTCGGCACCGTGGACGACATGACGAACTACCTTCGTTCCGGGGTGGGTTGGATCAGTGTTCCAGCGCACTGCGAAGTGCACGTTGCCGCTGCATTGCGCCACGTGTCGTTCTGATCAGGTGTGGACGAGACCCCCTGGTAGAAGCCCTGATGCGCTGTTACGTTCTGCTGGCCGAACACCGACTTGGCTGCCCACGTTCAACTCCCGCCACACCTGGCGGCACCCAAAAAATCTCTTCTACGGGGGAACCCCATGGACTCCATCACCAACGCCCACCTGCGCCGGTTCGCCGTGCTCGCCGTCGCGGTGGCGCTCGCCGTCACCGGCTGCAGCTCCGCCGGCTCGGGCTCGGGCGGCGACGTGGCGAAGACCGTGGCGCCCACCCAGGACGCGGAGGACAACAACCCGCAGCCCCTGGACAGGATCAAGGACGGCGGCGAGTTCCGGCCCCCGCTGCAGCAGTGGATCACCCAGTGGAACCCGTACCAGGTGGACGGCCGGTACGGCGACGCGGTCGAGATCATGACCTACACCCAGGCTCAGCTGTTCCGCACCGACGCCAAGGGCGTCTTCAACCCGGTGCCGGAGTACCTGACCTCGGCCGAGGTGACCTCGAAGTCGCCCCAGGTGGTGACCTACAAGCTCAACCCGAAGGCCAAGTGGTCGGACGGCAAGCCGCTGAGCGCCGAGGACTTCAAGGCGGTCTGGAAGGCGTCGAACGGCAAGGACCCGGCGTACAACATCGCCGACTCCTCCGGCTACGAGCAGATCTCCGACGTGGCCCAGGGCGCGGATGCCCTGGAGGTCAAGGTCACCTTCGAGAAGCCGTACGCGGACTGGCAGAACCTCTTCAACCCGCTGCTGCCGGCGGCCGGCATCGCCACCCCGGACGCCTTCAACGACGGCTGGGTCGAGAAGATCCCGGTCTGGAGCGGCCCGTTCAAGATCGGCACCATCGACAAGACCGCGCAGACCATCACCCTGGTGCCCAACCCGGACTGGTGGGGCACGAAGCCCAAGCTGGACAAGATCACCTACCGGGTGCTGGCCAGCTCGGCGATCACCCAGGCGTTCCTGAACAACGAGGTGGACTACGCCTCGGCCGGCACCGCCACCGCCTACGGCCAGCTCAAGGACGCCAAGGACGGCGTGATCCGCACCGGCACCCCGTGGGACGAGGTGCACATCTCCTTCGGCGGCAACGGCGTGCTGGCCGACCGGACGGTGCGTCAGGCGCTCACCAAGGCGCTGGACCGCACCGCGCTGATCAAGATCGTGAACCAGGGCGTGCCGGTGGAGTTCAAGCCGCTGGACAACCACCTCTACATGACCAACCAGAGCGGCTACAAGAACAACTCCGGCGACTGGGCCAAGCCCGATCCGGCCAAGGCCAAGGAGCTGCTGGAGCAGGCCGGTTGGAAGGCGGCGGCGGACGGCCAGCCGCGCACCAAGGACGGCGCGCCGCTGGAGCTGCACTACGTGCTGACCGACGCCTCGGCCCAGGCCCAGATCGACATGGCCACCGCCGTGCAGTCGATGCTCCAGCAGGTCGGGGTGAAGCTCACCATCGACAAGGTGCCCAGCAAGGAGTACTTCGCCAAGTACATCAACCAGGGCAAGTTCGACCTGGCCAGCTGGCGGAACACCGGCTCCTTCCCGCTCTCCGCCGGTGTCGCCAACTTCCGCGCGCCGCAGGGCGACAACGTGTTCGGGAACTACTCCAAGCTGGCCACCCCGGAGATCGACACCCTGCTGCGCACCGCCGCCGGGACGCTGGACCGGGCCGAGGCGGACAAGCTCTACAACGAGGCCGACGCCAAGATCTGGGAGCTCGCGCACACCCTGGAGCTGTACCAGCGGCCGAGCATCGTCGCGGTCCGGAAGGGGCTGGCCAACTTCGGTGCCAGCAGCCTGGCCAGCACCGACATCACCAAGGTCGGCTGGGAGAAGTAGCCCACGGCGGCAGCCGCCCTCCGCGCACCGCCCGGCCCCTGACCGGGGCCGGGCACGGCGGTGCGGCGGCACCCCGACGGACGGCGGGGCTGCCGGGCAGCGCGGTGATCACGAGTCCGACGGCACGGGGGTGCGGAGTACCCGCCCCCGTGTCACGCCGTCGGCCTTGACCTTCCGCATTGCCCGTAGTCCGCCCGCTTCGTCGTTGCCACTGCGGAGGAATGTATCCGGCCGCACGGGGTGCTGCCGACCCCTGGGCGGGGGCACGCCCGGGTTCCGGTGGTCCGTTCACCCGGTTCGCGCACTGGACCGTCAACTGGCGCTGACGACAGGGAAAAAGGCGGGTAAGTCGGATATTACGGCGCGTCGGCGGGATACGTGCGCATTCGGTGACGGAGTGTCAGGATTCGCTCCGAACGGACCGTTTCCGACCGCCAGGTGGCCCCATGAGCAGTGATCTCCCACCCCAAACCTCCGCGTTCCGGCGGATGACCGCACGCAGCAAGCACGAGAGCCACCGGGTGGCGACTCCGCTGGAGCTGTTCTTCGACCTCTGCTTCGTGGTGGCGGTCGCCCAGGCGGGCAAGCAGCTGGCCCACGACCTGGCCGAAGGTCACCTGGGCGAAGGCCTGTTCGGCTACGCGCTGGCGTTCTTCGCCATCTGGTGGGCCTGGATGAACTTCTCCTGGTTCGCCTCCGCCTACGACGTGGACGACGTGCCCTACCGGCTGCTGACCCTGGTGCAGATCACCGGCGTGCTGATCCTGGCGGCCGGAGTGCCCCGGATGTTCGACTCCCGGGACCTGACCCTGTCGGTGACCGGCTACGTGGTGATGCGTCTGGCCATGGTGACCCAGTGGCTGCGCGCGGCCGCCGCCGAGAGCGGCGGCGCCCGGCAGATGGCGCTGCGCTACGCGATCGGCATCACCATCTGCCAACTCGGCTGGGGCCTGGTGCTGTTGGTGCCGGACGACCGGCTGGGCTGGGTGCTCCCGCTGGGCATCCTGGCCGAGCTGTCGGTGCCGGTGGTGGCCGAGTGGCACACCCAGTCCGCCTGGCACCCGCACCACATCGCCGAGCGGTACGGCCTGTTCACCATCATCGTGCTCGGCGAGTCGGTGGCCGCCGCGACCATCGCCATGCAGACCGCGATCGACGAGCGGGAGGCGCTGGACGAGCTGATCCCGGTCGCCGCCGGCGGCATCCTGATCTGCTTCGCCGCCTGGTGGATCTACTTCGCCCGGCCGGTGCACCACGTGCTCACCTCCAACCGCAACGCCTTCCTCTGGGGCTACGGCCACTACCTGGTGCTCGGATCGGCCGCCGCGATCGGGGCCGGTCTGGAGGTGGTGATCGAGTACGACATCCACGAGGCGCACATCAGCGCCGTCCCGGCGGCGGCGGCCGTCACCGTGCCGACCGCGCTCTTCCTGCTCACGGTCTGGGCTCTGCACTCCCGGCACGTCAAGAGCGGCCTCGGCCAGGTGCTGCTGCCGGCCGCCTCGGTGGCCGTCCTGGCCTGCACCTTCCTCGGCCAACACGGCACCCTGGCCGCCGGGTTGGTCTGCGCGCTGACCGTCGCCCTGGGGCTGACGCTGGCCTCGCACGAGACCCGTAGCGGATGACCTCACCACTCGTTCCACAGCAGGGGCCGGAATCCGCCCGGCCCCTCACCGAGAGGACACCATGAGCGAGAACCTGCTCCACGACAAGATCGCCTACGGCTTCGACCATCTGGACCGGGACGGCGACGGCCGCCTCACCGAGGACGACCACGTGCTGATGGGCCGGGACAGCGCCCGGGCGCTCGGCCTCGCCGAGGGCTCGCCCGAGGAGCGCCGGATCATCGACGGCTACCTGCGGATCTGGCACGAGCTGCACCTGCCGAGGCTGCCCGCCGGCACCCGGGAGATCAGTCGCGAGGAGTTCATCGCCGGCACCCTGCGGCTGGCCGACGACCCGGACGCCGCCCTGGCCACCGTCGGCGCGCTGGCCGAGGTCTTCCTCTCGGTGGCGGACGCGGACGGGAACGGGGTGATCGACCCGGACGAGTTCTACGCCTTCCAGCGCGGCCACTTCCCGTCGCTCTACCGGGAGACCGCCGACGAGGCCTTCGCCCAGCTCGACCGGGACGGCAACGGTACGCTCTCCCGCGAGGAGTTCGTCCAGGCCGTGGTGGAGTACTGGACCAGCCGCGACCCCGAGGCCCCCGGCAACTGGTGGACCGGCAACCCGGCCTTCGCCCGGTAGCCACGCCCACCCAGGAGGCCCCGCCGTGCCGTCCGTGCCGCCCGTTCCCGACCAGCTCGCCGACCTGCCCTACGCCCACCTGCTCACCCCGCACACCGGCCCGCTGCGCGGCGACCGCTACGACACCGTGCACTTCGAGGGTGCCCAGGAGGTGGTCTCGGCCGGCGGGGCGAGCTTCCTGGAGTGCGCCTTCACCGGCACCGAGCTACAGGGGGCGCGGCTGCGGCAGGCGCGGTTCAACGAGGTCTGGGTGCAGGGCAGCCGGTGGATCGCGGTGGACTGCGTGGAGAGCGAGTGGCAGGACGCCGCGCTGGTCTCCACCGTGCTGGCCGGGCTGACCGCGTACGGCTCGGCGGTGCGCCGGGTGACCTTCCGCCAGTGCAAGCTGGAGGCGGTCAACCTGCGCGGCGCGGCGCTGCGGGACGTGGTCTTCGAGGACTGCCTGCTGCGGGACGTGGACTTCGGCGACGCCAGGCTGACCGAGGTCTCCTTCCCCGGCTCCACCCTGGAGGAGGTCCGCCTCGCCGGTGCCGCGCTCAAGCAGGTGGACCTCCGCGGTGCCCGCTCGCTCGGCCTGCCCGACGGACCGAACGGCCTGCGCGGCGCCATCCTGGGCTCGACCCAACTCTTCGAGCTGGCGCCGCAGTTCGCCCAGGCGCTGGGGATCACCGTCAAGGACTGACGCTCCGCCACGAGGGCGCCCCGGCCGAGGCCGGGGCGCCCTCCGTTCATCCGGCCTTCGCCCGGCGACCACGCGTTGAACAGTCCAACAAGCCTTGATGGAAAGTCATGGACCCCGGCCGCGACCTGCGCAAAGATGCCGCCTGGCCGATGGCGTGGACACAACGTGTGCAGCCAACCCGGCCACCAAGGGCGGCTTCTGTGGAGCGAAGGGACGGGCTGCGGGATGTCCGAGCTGAGTCGTAGGAAGTTCATGGCACTGTCGGCGAGCGCGGCGGCCGGCGCCGCCGTCGCCGGATCGGCCACCGTCGGCGGCGGGGCGGCGCAGGCGGCGGAGCAGTACGGGCTGGACGCCACCGGCACGCTGACCGACGCCAAGCACATCGTGATCCTGATGCAGGAGAACCGGAGCTTCGACCACTACTTCGGCACCCTGCGGGGCGTCCGGGGCTTCGGCGACCGGGCAGCGATCCAGATCCCCGGCGGGTTCAGCGTCTTCAACCAGCCGAACGGGCTGAGCCGCCAGTACCCGTGGCTGTTCAGCGCCACCAAGGCGGCCGGCGGCCAGACCCCGGAGCGCCTCGCACAGTGCAACGGCGACCTCGCGCACAGCTGGAACGACCAGCACAGCGCGTGGAACACCGGGAAGATGGACAACTGGGTGGCCGCCAAGTCCAATGTCCGGGCGCTGGGTTACCTCAACCGCAAGGACATCCCGTTCCACTACGCGCTGGCCGACAACTGGACCGTCGGCGACGCCTACTTCAGTTCCACGCTGAGCGCCACCGGCCCCAACCGCACCTTCCACTGGAGCGGCCAGATCGACCCGGACGGCAAGGCGGGCGGCCCGGCCTACAACGGCGGCGACGAATCCGGCCTGCGCTGGCAGACCTACGCCGAGGCGCTGGAGAACGCCGGGGTGAGCTGGAAGCTCTACCAGAACGCGGCCGACAACTACGGCGACAACGCGCTGGCCTACTTCAAGCAGTTCACCGACGCCCCGGCCGGCAGCCCGCTGAAGGTCAAGGGCATGGGCTCGGTGCCCAAGGTGACCGGGAAGACCCCGGACGACATCGCCGCCGCGATCCGCGCCGACGTGCTGAACGGCACGCTGCCGCAGGTGGTCTGGGTGGTCGCCGACGAGGCCTCCTCCGAGCACCCCTACGCGCCGCCGAACGACGGCGCGCACTTCGTGCACCTGGTGATGGACGCGCTCAACGCCGACCCGGCGGTCTTCAACTCCAGCGTCATGTTCCTCAACTACGACGAGAACGACGGCTTCTTCGACCACGTGCCGCCGCCCGTCCCGGTGGCCGGGACGCCCGGGGAGTTCTACAACGGCCAGCCGATCGGCCTCGGCTTCCGGGTCCCGATGATCGCCATCTCGCCCTGGTCGCGCGGTGGTTGGGTCTCCTCCGAGGTCTTCGACCACACCTCGGTGCTGCGCTTCCTGGAGCGCTGGACGGCCGCCCTCGGCAAGCCGGCGGTCTGCCCGAACATCTCGGCCTGGCGGCGCAAGGTGACCGGCGACCTGACCGGCATGTTCGACTTCGCCAACCCGGTCTACGGCATGCCCGCCCTGCCCGACACCTCCTTCGTGATCGGCCAGTCCACCTGCGGCCCGCTGCCCAACCCGGCCCCGACCACCAACGCACTGCCGCTCCAGGAGCCCGGCACCCGGCCGGCCCGCGCGCTGCCGTACCAGCCCAACGCCAACCTCGACCACCTGGAGTTCGGCTCCGGCGGGGTGATGAAGGTCTGGCTCAAGATGGCCAACGAGGGCACCGCCGCCACCAGCGCGACGCACTTCGCCGCCTACGCCAACGCCTACCGCAGCGGCGGCCCGTGGCAGTACACGGTGGACCCGGGCGGCGCCACCAGCGACTTCTTCAACTGCGGCACCAACTTCGGCAACGGCCCCTACGACCTCAGCGTCACCGGCCCGAACCGCTTCCTGCGCCGCTTCCGCGGCGACGCCACCAAGGCGGGCAAGAGCGTCACCGTGACCGCCTCGTACGCCGCCGCCCCGGACACCGGGAAGCTCGCCCTCTGGTTCCGCCTCGCCAACGCGGGCAGCTCGGCCGTGACCTTCACCGTCACGCCGAACAACTACCGCTCCGACGGGCCGTGGAGCTACACCGTCCAGCCCGGTGGCAACACCAGCGACTACTTCAACGCCGTGGCGTACCAGAACGGTTGGTACGACTTCACGGTGACCGTCAGCTCGGACTCCACCTGGTCGCAGCGGTTCACCGGCCACCTGGAGACCGGCCTGCCCAGCGTCACCGGCTGACCCCGCGCCGGGTCCCGTCCGCCCGGGCGGGATCCGGCCTCAGTCGCAGAGCTCCCAGAGCAGCCGGTAGTAGGCGGTGCGCTCCGGGTCGGGTGCGACGCCGTACGCCTCCAGCAGCGGCTCCTCCCAGCCCGGGCCGTAGTTCCACTGGGTGCTCCAGGTGACGATCGCCAGGTCGGCCCAGCGGTCGGCCACCCCGAGGTCGCCCAGGTCCACGTGGCCGGCGGCCAGGCCGTCCGCTCCGATCAGGGTGTTCGGCGCGCAGGCGTCGCCGTGGCAGACCACCAGGCGGTCCACCGGCGGCGGGTCCGCCAGCAGTTCGAGGGCCCGCTCCACGGTGCCGACGTAGGCCAACTCCTCGGGCCAGTCGGCTGGTTCGAGCCGACCGGCGGCGGCCCGGGCCCGCACCGAGGCGATCCGGGTGGGCGCCGACCAGTCGAACGGGCAGTCCGCCACCGGCAGCGCGTCGTGCAGCGCCCGCATCCCCGCCCCGAGCGCACGCACCGCGCGCTCGGGCTCGCGCTCCCACCGCTCGTCCACCGCCGAGGAGCCGGGCAGCCCCTCGGTGACCAGCCAGCTGCCGGCCGCGTCGGCGCCCTGCTCCAGCACCCTGGGCACCGTGGCGTACTTCCCGGCCCAGGCCAGCCGGGCCGCCTCGGCCGACAGGTCGATGGTGTTCCCGGCCGGGTTCCACTTCACGAACGTGCGCTCACCCAGGCCGACCTGGAAGGTCAGACCGCCGAGCTCGTTCTGCCAGACGGCCCGCAGCGGGCGACCGGCGGCGTACTCACGGACGAACTCCGGTACCTCGACCGGACCCTCTGGGGTACTCATCCCGCCATTCTCATCGCAGGACCCTGCGCGTCCAAACCTTTTACGGGGCAGCGCCACCCGGACGGACGCCGCAACGCACCCGGCCACGGCGTGGCGGCGCAGGACCGGGCGGCGGAGCAGCGCAGATGCAGACGCCGCAGGCGGGAAGCGTGGCCACGGAGCCGCCTGGGCGGGACCGGCCACGACGTCAACGGAGCGTCAGCTCCCGCACGTCCGCCGCACGGCGGCGCAGCACCGCGCGGGCGGCCAGGGGGCAGGGCCCAGGCACCGCAGGCCCGAACCGGCTCCGACCTCGACGGAGGGTCCGCTCCCGCAGGCCCCGGAGCGGCGGAACGGTGACGGGCCAAGCGCCGGAGGCGGGAAGCGTGGGCGCGGGCCCCCGGACGGGACCGGCCACCGCGTCAACGGAGCGTCAACTCCCGCACGCCCCGGTGCAGTGGCACAGGACCGGGCAGCGGAGCAGTGACGGCCCAGGCACCGCAGGCGGGAAGCGTGGGCGCGGGCCCCCGGACGGGACCGGCCACCGCGTCAACGGAGCGTCAACTCCCGCACGCCCCGGTGCAGTGGCACAGGACCA
>NZ_JBIWFX010000027.1:31787-43746 GCF_044763225.1 Kitasatospora sp. NPDC096147
GGGCAGCGGAGCAGTGACGGCCCAGGCACCGCAGGCGGGAAGCGTGGGCGCGGGCCCCCGGACGGGACCGGCCACGGCGTCAACTGAGCGTCAGCTCCCGCAGGCCCGCCGCGTAGCGGCGGAGCACCGCGCGGGCGATCAGGGGGTGGTCGGCCAGCGGGGCGGTAACGGCCCAGGCGCCGGAGGCGGGGAGGGCGGCAGTGAAGCGGCCCGGGGCGAGCAGGTGGGCGGCGACCGCGATCCGCCGGTGGCCGGCGGTGCGCAGGTCGGCCACCGCCTGGGGGACGGTGGGGCGGGCGGCCGAGCAGTAGGCCGTGCGGACCGGGACGGTGCCGCCGAGCAGGTGCGCCAGCCGGTCGGCGGCGGCGAGTGCGCCGTCGTTGCCCCCCAGGCGGGTGGACCCGGCGGCGGCCACCACCACGGCGTCGGCCGGGCCGCCGGCCCGCTCCTCGGTCTCCCGCAGCCGTCCGTACAGGGCCAGGCCGACCGACTCGGCCGCGCCGCTCAGGCCCGGGGTGACCACGGCCCGGACCCCGGTGGCGGCGGCCACCACGGCCGGGACGTCCACCGCCCGGTGGAAGCCGTCGCCGAGCAGCAGCGGCACCACCACCGCCTCGGCCCGCGCCCCGCTCTCCGCCCCTGCCCCTGCCCCTGCCCCTGCCCCTGCGTAGCCCGCCAACCGTCCGAGCAGCTCGCCCAGCGAGGGCCGCTGCACGTCCAGGTGGCCGACCAGCGGCTGACTTCCCGTCAGCGCGGCCAGCCGGGAGCACAGCCGGTCCACCGTCCGCACCGCCGCCGGCGCCGCGCTGCCGTGCACCGCCAGCACCAGCGGCGGACCGCCCCGCCCGCCGACCGGCAGCGGCCCCGGCTCACGGATCTGCGCGAACACGTTCATCCGATCCTCCTCACCTCCAGGCTAGGTAGCCCGCCCCCGCTCCGGACCGGCCGAAGGTCCCCGCCCGGCGGTCCAC
The DNA here is from genome assembly GCF_044763225.1 of Kitasatospora sp. NPDC096147. Classification (NCBI taxonomy): domain Bacteria; kingdom Bacillati; phylum Actinomycetota; class Actinomycetes; order Kitasatosporales; family Streptomycetaceae; genus Kitasatospora; species Kitasatospora sp. NPDC096147. The sequence goes on from NZ_JBIWFX010000027.1 coordinate 32,759, forward strand.
TCCTCGGCGTGTCACCCGGGCCCAAAGTCCCTCCTGCTGGGGTCCTTTACGGGTGGGAGCCGCCACTGCCCGGAACTACGGTCGGAGACAGGAGCACCCGCGCAGGAGGAGCACGCAGATGACCGCCAAGACCCTGGTCCTCGTCGGACACGGCATGGTGGGCCAGCGCCTGCTGGCCGCGCTGGCCGAGCGCGGAGCCTTCGAGCACGACTGGCGGGCCGTGGTGCTCGCCGAGGAGCCCCGCCCGGCCTACGACCGGGTGCACCTGACGGCCCGCTTCACCGGCAGCACGGCCGACGAACTCACCCTCGCCGAGCCGGAGTTCTTCACCGAGCACGGCATCGAGCTGCACCTCGGCGACCCGGCCACCGCGCTGGACACCACCCGGCGCACCGTCACCACCGCGAGCGGCCGGACCGTCGGCTACGACGCCCTGGTGCTGGCCACCGGCTCCTACCCCTTCGTCCCACCGGTCCCCGGCGCGGACGCCCCCGGCTGCTTCGCCTACCGCACGCTGGAGGACGTCGAGGCCATCACCTCCTACGCCGGGGCCGGCGCCCGCACCGGCGTGGTGGTCGGTGGCGGCCTGCTCGGTCTGGAGGCGGCCGGTGCGCTGCGCAGCCTCGGACTGCGCACCGCCGTGGTCGAGTTCGCGCCCCGGCTGATGCCGCTCCAGCTGGACGAGGGCGGCGGGGCCGCGCTGCGCGGGGCGGTCGAGGGCATGGGCATCGGCGTGCACACCGGTGTCGGCGCGCAGCGGGTCGAGCTGGGCCCCGACGGCGCCCCCGAGGCGCTGCGGCTGAGTGACGGTCAGCTGGTCGACGCGGACCTGGTGGTGTTCTCCGCCGGGGTCCGCCCCCGGGACCGGCTGGCCCGGGAGGCCGGGTTGCTCTGCGGCGACCGGGGCGGCGTCGCGGTGGACCGCCACTGCCGCACCACCGATCCGGCGGTCTACGCCGTCGGCGAGTGCGCCCAGACCTGCGACGGCAAGGTCTACGGCCTGGTGGCCCCCGGCTACCAGATGGCCGAGGTGGTGGCCGACCAGCTGCACGGCGGCGGCGGGACGGTCTTCGAGGGCGCTGACACCGACACCAAGCTCAAGCTGCTCGGCGCCGACGTGGCCAGCTTCGGCGACCCGTTCGCGGCCGGCGGCCGCGCGGTCGAGGTGCAGTTCTCCGACTCCGGCTCCGGCGTCTACAAGAAGCTGGTGCTGGGCCCGGACGGCCGGCTGCTCGGCGGCATCCTGGTCGGCGACGCCGCCGCGTACGGGCTGCTCCGGCCGCACACCGGCACCGAACTGCCCGCCGCCCCCGAGTCGTTCCTGCTGCCGGCCGGGGAGGGAGCGCCGCCCGGGGCGGAGCTGCTGCCCGACACCGCAGTGGTGTGCAGCTGCCACAACGTCACCAAGGGCGCCGTCCGGGCCGCCGTGGCGGAGGGTGTCACCGACCTGGCCGAGCTGAAGGCGTGCACCAAGGCCGGCACCGGCTGCGGCGGTTGCACGGGCACCCTGCAGTCCCTGCTGGACGGCTTCGGGGTGGAGCGCCGTCCGGGCCTGTGCGAGCACTTCGCGCTCTCCCGGTCCGAGCTCTACCGGGCCGTGGCGGAGCGGGGGTTCACCTCCTTCGCCGAGGTCATCGCGGCGCACGGCAACGGCGCCGAGGACGGCTGCGCGGTCTGCAAGCCGGTGGTCGGCTCGATCCTGGCCACCCTCGGCCCCGAGCTCGGGCTGCGGCACGTGCTCGACCCGGGTCAGCGCGGCCTCCAGGACTCCAACGACCGCTACCTGGCCAACCTCCAGAAGGACGGCACCTACTCCGTGGTGCCGCGCATCCCCGGCGGCGAGCTGACCGCCGAGCAGCTGATCGTGATCGGCGAGGTGGCCCGGGACTTCGGCCTGTACACCAAGGTCACCGGCGGCCAGCGGATCGACCTGTTCGGCGCCCGGAGCGAGCAACTCCCGGCGATCTGGCGGCGGTTGGTGGACGCCGGCTTCGAGTCGGGGCACGCCTACGGCAAGTCGCTGCGCACCGTGAAGTCCTGCGTGGGCAGCCGCTGGTGCCGCTTCGGCCAGGGCGATTCGGTGCAGCTGGCGATCGACCTGGAGCTGCGCTACCGGGGCCTGCGCACCCCGCACAAGGTGAAGGGCGGCGTCTCCGGCTGCCTGCGCGAGTGCGCGGAGGCCCGGGGCAAGGACATCGGTGTGATCGCCACCGCCAAGGGCTGGAACCTCTACGTCGGCGGCAACGGCGGCACCACCCCCCGGCACGCCGACCTGCTGGCCGCCGACCTCTCCACCGAGGAGCTGCTCCGGCTGACCGACCGCTTCCTGCTGTACTACGCCCGCACCGGCGAGCGGCTGGAGCGGACCGCCGCCTGGCTGGAGCGGCTCGGCCTCGACCACGTCCGCGCGGTGGTGGTCGAGGACTCGCTCGGGCTGGCGGCCGAGCTGGAGGCGCAGGCCGCCCGGCACGTGGCCGCCTACCAGGACGAGTGGGCGGCCGTACTGGCCGACCCGGCCAAGCTCCGCGCCTTCGCCCCCTTCGTCAACGCGCCCGCCGACCCCGTGACCTTCCTCGACACCCCGACCGTCCCCGTCCTCCAGGAGCAGTGATGAACCGCACCGGCCAGGTCCAGGTCCGCGCCACCGACGGCACGTGGGTGACCGTCTGTGCCTACCAGGAGCTCGAACCGTCCTGCGGGGCCGCCGCCCTGCTCCCGGACGGCGAGCAGGCCGCCGTCTTCCGCACCCCCGGCGGCGAGGTGCACGCGGTCGGCAACCGCGACCCGTTCTCGCACGCCGACGTGATCGCCGACGGCATCACCGGCAGCGTGGACGGGGTCCCCACGGTGGCCTCCCCGATGCACAAGCAGACCTTCGACCTGCGCACCGGCACCTGCCTGGACGACCCCGGCACCGCCCTGCCGGTCTACCCGGTCCGGGTGCGCTGACCGGCCCCGCGCCCGACCGTTCGGGCCATCGCCTCCCGAGGCCCCTGGTGGTTGACCAGGGGCCCCGGGTGCACGCTGGAGGGGTCCCCGGTACTGGGAGGTGAGCGGGATGGAACCGCAGGCGGAGTTCGGCCCCGAGCGGTACGCGAAGAAGCGGCCGGTCGGCGGGCCACGCGGGTTCTGGCAGGTGGTGGAGGACGTGCAGCCGGCCACCGTGGCCGTCCTGGTGGCGCTCTCGCTCGGGCTGGTGCTGGTCGCGGTGCAGATGGGCGGGAACGCCGTCGCCCTCGCGGTGATCAGCGCGGTCTGGGCGGTCACCCTGTTCGCCCTGGCCGGCTGGGCCGGGCACCGGGTCGAGCAGCGCGCGGCCGGACGGCACCGGATGGGGTGAGACCGCGTGCGGGAGCCCCGGCGGCAGTGCCGCCGGGGCTCCCGCACGTCCGGGTCAGGCCGCTCGCTCCCGGCGGGCGGTGAACCAGTACGCCGCCCCCACCAGCACCGCGCCGCCGACCACGTTCCCGGGCACCACGAAGAGCAGGTTCCGGGCCAGGTCGCCGGCCGAGGCCCGGCCGTCGGTGATCGCCAGACCGTAGAGCGCCATGTTCGCCACGCAGTGCTCGAAGCCGATCGCCACGAAGGCGAAGACCGGCCACCAGACGGCGGCCGTCTTGGCGGTGTCGCCGCGCATCCGGGCCACCATCCAGATCGCCAGGCAGACCAGCAGGTTGCAGAGCACCGCCCGGGCGAACAGCTGACCCCCGCTCAGGCCCTCCTTGGCGGCGATCAGTTCGCCCAGCATCCGCCCGGCGGGCGCGCCACCGAGCAGCCCGCCCGCGTGCACCAGGGCGGCCAGGCCGAACGCGCCGGCCAGATTGCCCGCCAGGGTGTACAGCCAGACTCGGGCCAGCGCGGCCCAGCCGGTGCGCCCGGCCAGCCTGCCGACCGCCATCACCATCGCCGCGCTGGTGAACAGCTCGGCCCCGGCGAACACCACCAGGATCAGGGCGACCCCGAACACCGCCCCCTCCAGCAGCTTCACCGCCGGTGAGTGCGCCAGCTCGAAGGGGGCCGCGACCGAGAGCAGCAGCACCTCACCGAGGGCGATGTAGGCGCCCGCCTGCACCGCCGAGACCAGGTACCGGCCGGGTCGTCGGCGGGAGGCTGCGGCCTTCTTCTCCGCCTGGGCCAGCAGGTCGTCCAACGCGTGCGCGGGTGAGTGCGGCATGTCTCCCACCCTCCTGCTCCGCGGGCCCGCGCCGACCTGCCGAAGGTCACCGATCCGGGTGCGCTTCGTCCCTCCTCCCGGGTGCCCCGCCTCACCCGGCCGGTCCACCGGGCGCGCGGAGCCGACGCACCGTCAGTAGCTTGCGAATCAGTCGAGCACGGAGGAGTGGGCCGGTGGCACAGCGTCAGTCGGTGGCGGTACGGGCTTCGCTGGTGGCCACGGGGGCGTGCGTGCTCCTGCTGGCGGCCATCGTGCTCGGCAGCCGCGGCCTCAGGGACTTCGACTCCGCCCTGGTCCCGTACGCGGTGGCCACGGTCTTCCTGACCTTCGGGGTGGTCTACCGCTACGTGGTCTGGATCTCCGCGCCGGCCGCCCGCCGGCTGTTCCGCCAGGGCTGGCGCTCGGCGCTCTCCTGGGAGAACCTGCGCAAGGCCCCGACCGCGCTGCCGAAGATGATCGTCACCTACCTGGGCTTCCAGAAGTTCCTCGGCGCCCGCTCGCACGCGCGCTGGGTGGCCCACCAACTCATGTTCTGGGGCTGCCTGCTGGCCGCCGCGATCACCTTCCCGCTGACCTGGGGGTGGTTCACCTTCACCGCCTCCAGCGCGGCCGGCCCCGGCTACGAGATGCGGATCTGGGGCTTCAAGGTGCTCGGCTTCGCCTCCGACTCCTTCCTCGGCTGGTCGATGTACCACGGCCTGGACCTGGCGGCCGTGCTGGTGATCGCCGGGGCCGGCTACTTCCTCTGGCGCCGGATGCGCGACCGCGCGGCCACCACCGGGCAGCGCTTCGGCTACGACTTCGTCCCGCTGCTGGCGCTGATCACCATCTCGGTGACCGGCCTGCTGCTGACCTTCTCGTCGGTCTTCCTGCACGGCGGCGGCTACGAGTTCCTGGCCCTGCTGCACATGGCCTCGGTGGTGCTGACCCTGGTCTACCTGCCGTTCGGCAAGTTCTTCCACATCGTGCAGCGCCCGGCGGCGGTCGGCATGCAGCTGTTCAAGTACACCTCGAAGAAGAAGGACCCCGAGGGCCCCGACGACCTGTTCGCCTGCCGGAACTGCGGCGAGCCGATCGACACCCCCGAGTACGTGGCCAACCTGCGCTCCACCATGCAGGACCTGAAGCTCGGCTTCGACCAGTGGGCGGAGTACTGCCCGCGCTGCAAGCGGGTGCTGCGCGGCGGCGCCTACCTCTCCCAGGTGAAGAAGGGCTTCGACCGTTGAGCGAGCGTGTGGACCCGACCGTCGCCCCGCGCGGCACCCGGAACTTCCGGGACGCCGGCGGGCTGCCCGCCGCCGCCTGGCGGGCCGACCAGACCGAGCAGACCCTGGTGCCCACCCACTGCTGCTTCTGCGGCGTGCAGTGCGGGATGTACCTGCGGGTGGACAGCGGCGGCAAGGTGTTCGGCGTCGAGCCGCGCAACCACGACATCAACCGGATGCGCCTGTGCCCCAAGGGCATCAACGCCTACCAGCAGGTCAACCACCCGGACCGGCTGGCCTCGCCGCTGATGCGGCGCAGCCGGGACGAGCCCTTCCGGCAGGTGAGCTGGGAGCAGGCGCTGGACCACACGGTGAGCGAGATCCGCCGGATCCAGGCCGCGCACGGGGCGGACGCCTTCGGCCTGCTCGGCGGGGCCAGCCTGTTCTCCGAGAAGACCTACCTGGTGGGCAAGTTCGCCCGGGTCGCGCTCAAGTCCCGGCACGTGGACTACAACGGGCGGCTCTGCATGGTGAGCGCGGCGGGCGCCAACAAGCTGGCCTTCGGGATCGACCGGGCGGGCAATCCGTTCTCCGACATCCTGCGGACCGACTGCCTGCTGATCGCCGGCTCCAACGTCGGCGAGTGCTTCCCGGTGATGACCCAGTACCTCTGGGGCGCCCGGGACCGGGGCGCCAAGCTGATCGTGGTCGACCCCCGGGAGACGGCGGTGGCCCGCACCGCCGACGTGCACGTGGCGCTGCGCTCCGGCACCGACGCGGTCTTCTTCAACGCGGTGCTGCACGTGGTGATCGAGGAGGGCCTGACCGATGACGCCTTCGTCGCCGAGCACTGCACCGGCTGGGAGGAGCTGAAGGCCACCGTCAAGGCCTACCCGCCCAGCCGGGCGGCCGAGGTCTGCGGCATCCCGGAGTCCCAAGTGGTCGAGGTGGCCCGGATGTTCGGCTCCGCCGGGAAGGCGATGGCCTGGCACGCGCGCGGCATCGAGCACCACACCCAGGGCGTGGAGAACTGCCTGACCGTCATCAACCTGTGCGCCGCCACCGGCAACCTCGGCAAGCCCGGGGCCGGCTACGGCACCATCACCGGCCAGGGCAACGGACAGGGCGGCCGGGAGCACGGCCAGAAGTCCGACCTGCTGCCCGGCGGGCGCTCCATCAACGACCCCGAGCACCGGCGGCAGATCTGCGAGATCTGGGGCATCGAGGAGTCCGAGCTGCCGAAGGCCGGCACCTCGATGATGGAGATGGTCTGGCAGATGCAGCGCCAGGAGATCCGCGGCCTGATCGGCATCTGCAACAACCCCTTCGTCTCGCTGCCCAACTACGCGGTGGTGAAGGACGGTTACGACACCCTGGAGTTCCACGCCCAGTTCGACTTCTTCCTCTCCGAGACGGCGCAGAACGCGCACGTGGTCTTCCCGGTCACCACCTGGGCCGAGGACGAGGGCGTGATGGCCAACGCCGAGGCCCGGGTGGTGAAGCACAACAAGGCGCAGGAGCCGCCGGCCGGGGTGCGCACCGACACCTGGGTGATGTGCGAGCTGGCCCGCCGGCTCGGGGTGGGCGACAAGTTCGACTTCGCCGGCTCCGAGGAGGTCTTCGAGGAGCTGCGGATCGCCTCCCGGGGCACCGTCAACGACTACTACGGCATCACCTACGAGCGGCTGGAGGAGACCGGCGGCATCGCCTGGCCCTGCCCGGACACCGACCACCCGGGCACCCCGAGGCTGTTCGAGGGCGGGAAGACCTACCACGCCGACGGCAAGGTGCACCTCCAGACGGTCGAGTGGCACCCGCCGGCCGACCCGTACGACGAGAACTTCCCGATGACGCTGACCACCGGCCGCACCGTGGCGCACTTCCTGTCGGGCAATCAGACCCGGCGCCTGGGCGCCCTGGTGGAGCAGACCCCGCGCCCCTGGGTGGAGATCCACCCCTCGCACGGCTTCCGCACCGGCGATCCGGTCCGGGTGGTCACCCGGCGCGGGGAGTCGGTGCTGCCCGCCCTGGTCACCGAGGCGATCCGGGCCGACCACGTCTTCGTGCCGTACCACTGGCCCTCCCCGGTCGCCGCCAACGCGCTGACCATCGACGCCCTCGACCCGCGCTCCAAGATCCCGGAGTACAAGGTCTGCGCGGTCCGGATCGAGCGGGCCGCCGACCTGGACGAGGTGCCCGCGCCGCCGACCCCGCCGGGCCGGGAGGCGTACCCCGAGGCCCAGGCCTCACGGACCGACCCGCTGCCGCCGACCTCACCGCAGGGCCGCGGCACCGCGGAGAGGAGCTGACGCCATGCTGGGACGCACCATCTTCATCGACCCGGGCCGGTGCATCGGCTGCCAGGCCTGCGTCTCGGCCTGCCGGGAGTGCGACTCGCACCGGGGCAAGTCGATGATCCACCTCGACTACCCCGACGAGGGCCACTCGGCGGCCTCGCTGCCGACGGTCTGCATGCACTGCGAGGACCCGGTCGCCCCGTGCGCGGAGGTCTGCCCGGCCGACGCCATCCTGATCACCGCCGACGGCGTGGTCCAGGAGGCCGACCCGACCCGCTGCATCGGCTGCGCGAACTGCGTCAACGCCTGCCCGTTCGGGGTGCCCAAGATCGATCTGGAGGCCAAGCTCCAGATGAAGTGCAACCTCTGCTACGACCGCACCAGCTACGGCCTGGCCCCGATGTGCGCGACGGTCTGCCCGACCGGGGCGCTGTTCTACGGCACCGTCGAGGAGCTCCAGGCGGAGCGGCCGAACGTGGACGTCTCCACGCTCTTCGCCTTCGGCGACGTGACGGTCTCCACCGGCGTCGCCATGGTGGTGCCCGCCGAACGCCGGGAGGGCACCACCGGCGCGGGCGCCTTCGACGGCGCGGCCGTCCCCGGCGGCTACCCCGCGCTCAACGTGATCGAGGTCAACGGGCGTGCCACGCCCGGGAACGGAGCACTGTGACCAGCCCTCAGGCACCGGAGTCGACGGAGCTCTCCGACCGCTCCGAGGAGCACGCCGCACTGGTGGACCGGATCAGCGCGGACTCGCTGACCACCCGCCGGGACTACCTGCGGATCGTGGCCACCGTCTCGGGTGGCCTGGTGGTCGGCTCGACCGTGGTCTCGGCCGGGGTGCTGCACCGGCACGGCGACGGCACCGCTCCCCCGCTCAAGGTGGCCGAGAAGCTGGCCCGGGGTCAGGCGGTGGCCTTCAACTACCCCGGCGAGCACGACCGGGCGATGGCCATCCGGCTGATGGACGGCACGGTGGTGGGCTACTCCACCGTCTGCACCCACCTGGCCTGCGGGGTGCTCTGGCGCAAGGAGCGCGGCAGCGAGGGCGAGCTCTACTGCCCGTGCCACGAAGGGGTGTTCAGTGCCCGGACCGGCGAGGTGACGGCCGGGCCGCCGCCCCGCCCGCTGCCCCGGGTGGTGGTGGTCGAGGACGAGCAGGGCGCGGTCTGGGCGATCGGCACCGCACGCTCCGGCGAGACCGAACGGGCCGGGCTCTGCCGGGGCCTGCGCGACTCCAACCCGGTGCTGGCCGAACGGGCCGGCTGCAACGCCGAGGGGGCGTCGTGACGACCCCTCAGGACCGGGACCCCCGCCCGCCGGCCGGCGAGGGGCCGCACACCTACCCGGTGGACTACCACCCGGGCAGCGAGCAGCCCCGGCTGAACCGTCCGGTCCCGGAGCGCTACCCGCAGATCCGGGCCACCAGCGGCTACGCCGACCCCCGGGTCACCCACACCGGCCCCGGGCCGGGCGCGGGCACCGAGCAGGAGCCGGAGCGCTCGGCGATCCTGACCGCGCGTCTGGTGCTGGCCATCACCGTGGTGATCGGCCAGCTCTGGGCCCTGACGGTGGCCACCAACGCCTGGATGAAGGGCGAGACCACCACCGCCTGGTGGTGCACCGGTTTCTCGGCGGCCTCCTTCCTGGTCGTCCTGCTGGCGTGGCGCATCTCGCCGCGCGACCACTGAACCACGGTTAGGGACGGCTGAGTTGAGCACACTCGACGAGAAGGCCCGCAGTCACCGCCGGGACAGCTACCGCCCCGGCAGCACCATCTCCCGCTGGGAGCCGGAGGACGAGTCGTTCTGGGCCGCGACCGGCGCCAAGGTGGCCAACCGCAACCTCTGGGTCTCGGTGCCCGCCCTGCTGCTGGCCTTCGTGGTCTGGCAGGTCTGGTCGGTGACGGTGGTGCAGCTGAGCAAGGTCGGCTTCACCTTCAGCGACTCGCAGAAGTTCTGGCTGACCGCCATCCCGGGCCTGACCGGCGGCTTCGGACGGCTCGTCTACACCTTCGTCGGCCCGGTGGTCGGCGAGCGGAAGTGGACGGCGTTCTCCACGATCATCCTGATCGGGCCGCTGCTCTGGCTGGGCTTCGCGGTCCAGGACACCTCGACCCCGTACTGGGAGATGGTGGTGATCGCCGCGCTCTGCGGCATCGGCGGCGCCAACTTCTCCTCCTCGATGGTCAACATCGGCTTCTTCTACCCCAAGGCGAAGAAGGGCAACGCCAACGGCATCAACGGCGGCCTGGGCAACCTCGGCGTCAGCGTGGTGCAGCTGGTCGCACCGATCGTGATCACCGCCGGCCTGCTCGGCCCGCCGGCCGGCGGGCCGCAGAAGCAGAAGGACGGCACCGAGGTCTGGCTGCAGAACGGCGCCTTCCTCTGGGTCCCGCTGCTGGTGGTGATGGCGGTGGCCTCCTGGTTCCTGATGAACGACCTCAAGGTCGCCGCCGCGCCGTTCTCCAAGCAGAAGATCATCTTCAAGCGCAAGCACAACTGGCTGATGACCCTGCTCTACGTCGGCACCTTCGGCTCCTTCATCGGCTTCGCCTCCGCCCTGCCGAACCTGATCAACACCACCTTCACCCCGATCGACTCCGCCTACTCCGCCACCACCTACGCCTGGGTCGGCCCCTTCATCGGCGCCCTGACCCGCTGGCTGGGCGGCTGGATCGCGGACAAGACCGGCGGCGCCTGGTGCACCATCATCTCCTTCGTCGGGATGGGCATCTCGATCGTGGTGGTGATCAACGCCCTCCCGGCCGGCGGCGACCAGGGCAACTTCTGGGTCTTCTACACCGGCTTCCTCTGCGCCTTCTTCTTCTCCGGCATCGGCAACGGCTCCACCTTCCGGCAGATCCCGGTGATCTTCCTCAACCAGCACCGGGCAGCGGCCGGCCCCGACCCGGCCGCCCAGGAGGAGGCCCGCCACCAGGCCGAGATGGAGGCCGGCGCCGTCACCGGCTTCTCCGCCTCGATCGCCGCCTTCGGCTTCTTCTTCATCCCCGCGATGTTCGCCCTCTTCCCCGTCACCAGTTCGCTCTGGGTCTTCGTCGGCTTCTACGGCGTCTGCCTGGTGGTCTGCTGGTGGTTCTACGCCCGCAAGGGCGCCGAGGCCCCCAGCTGACACCGGCCCGGCTGCGCCGTCGGTGCTCTCCGTGGTGGGGGCGTCACGATTTCCGTCCGCCCGCCCCGATCGCGTAGAGTCTGCGACGTCAGCAGGCGCCGCTAGCTCAGTTGGTTAGAGCAGCTGACTCTTAATCAGCGGGTCCGGGGTTCGAGTCCCTGGCGGCGCACAGACAGCCGG
>NZ_JBIWFX010000028.1:0-20402 GCF_044763225.1 Kitasatospora sp. NPDC096147
GGCACCACCACCACCGAAGGCACCACCCCACCCGCATCCAACCCCGCCACCACACCCGCAAAACCACCCACACCCACCACCACCCAGCCACCACCCACAGGCTCGGCGGACTCCGGCAGTTCGACCGGCACCTGCTCGACCCGGAGCAGGCCGTCCGGAGCGGCAGTCGCGCCGGCCGCACGCAGCGCCTCCTCCGAACGGGGCCGCAGCAGAAGCGACTTGACGGTGGCTACCGGAGCACCCGACGTGTCGGCGACGGAGAGCGCGACCGAGAGCGTCTCGGCGTCGGGGCTCGTCGGGGTCAGCCGCACCCGCAGGGCGGCTGCACCGACGGCATGCACGCTGACGCCGGACCAGGTGAAGGGGAGCCAGGCCGGGCCGGTGTTCTCCACCACGCCGGGGAGCAGGGCGTGCAGCGCCGCGTCCAACAACGCCGGATGCAGCACGTACCGCCCCGCCTCACCCCGCACCTCCTCCGGCAACACCACCTCAGCGAACAACTCACCCCCACCCCGCCACACCCGACTCAACCCACGAAACGCCGGCCCATAGCCATAACCGCCATCCGCCAACCGCCCGTACACACCCGTCAGATCGACCTCGACGGCACCGGGCGGCGGCCACGCCCCCGTCCCCTCACCGGGCGAAGCTCCGGCACCCACTGTCCCCGAGGCGTGCAGCACCCACGCCCCACCCTCGACCCGCGAGAACACCTCGACCCCACGCACACCAACCCCGTCAACCGCACCCACCACCACCTGCACCTGAACCCCACCGGACCCCGCCAACACCAACGGCGCCCCCAACACCAACTCCTCCACCACCCCACAACCAACCCGCTCACCCACACCCAACAACAACTCCACGAACACCGAACCCGGCACCACCACCGACCCCAGCACCACGTGCTCACCCAGCCACTGACGACCCGACAGACGCGTGGTGAAGAGGTACTCGTCCTCGCGGCCCGCCAGGGTGACCATGCCGCCGAGCAGCGGGTGGTCCGTCTCGCCGAGGCCGAAGCCGGCCGCGTCGCCCACGGTGTCCGGGCCGTCCAGCCAGTGACGCCGACGGGTGAAGGCATAGGTCGGGAGGTCCACCCGGTGGGCACCGGGGAAGAGCGTGGACCAGTCGATCCCGGCGCCCCGGAGGTGCAGGCGGGCCAGGGCCGTGGTGACCGTGCTCAGCTCGGAGCGACCGGCCCGCAGCACCGGCAGCAGGGTGCCGGCCTCCTCGTCCAGGATGTCCGGTGCCATCGCGGTGAGCACGCCGTCGGGGCCGAGCTCCAGGTACTCGGTGACGCCCTGGGACTCCAGGTAGCGGATGCCGTCGGCGAAGCGGACGGCCTCGCGGACGTGCGTGGCCCAGTAGTCGGGGGAACGCAGTTGGTCGGCCGTGGCGAGCACCCCGGTGACGTTGGAGACGACGGGGATCTGCGGGTCCCGGAAGGTCCGCGCGGCGGCCACGGCCCGGAACTCGTCCAGGATCTCGTCCATGTGCGGCGAGTGGAACGCATGACTGACCGTCAGCCGCTTGGTCCGCCGGCCCCGGTCGCGGAAGTCGGCGGCGATGGCGTCGACCACCGCCGCGTCCCCGGAGACCACCGTCGAGCGCGGCCCGTTGACCCCCGCGACGGCTGCCGACCGCTCCCCGTACTCGGCGAGCACCGCGCGGACCTCCTCCTCGGAGGCTTCGAGCGCCGCCATCGCACCGCCCTCCTTCGCTGCCTGCATCAGGCGGGCCCGACCGGCGACCAGGACGCAGGCGTCGGGGAGGTCGAGGACTCCGGCCAGGTGGGCCGCGGTGACCTCGCCGATCGAGTGGCCGAGCAGGAAGTCGGCCGAGACCCCGTGGTGTTCGAGCAGCCGGTACAGCGCGACCTCGACGGCGAACAGCGCGACCTGGGTGTACTCCGTCCGGTCGAGCAGGGCCGCTTCGGCGGTGCCCGGCTCGGCGAACAGCACCTCCTTGAGCGGACGGTCGAGTTCGGGGTCGAGCAGCTCGCAGACGGCGTCCAGCGCGGCGGCGAACACCGGTACCTGCGCGTGGAGTTCACGCCCCATGCCGAGCCGCTGGCTCCCCTGGCCGGTGAACAGGAAGGCCGTCCGGCCGCGCCTCGGGCCGTCCCCGAGCAGTACGCCGGGAGCGTCCTCGCCCCGGGCCAAGTGGGCCAGGGCGTCGAGGAGTTCGGTACGGTCGGCGCCGACCACGGCCGCCCGGTGCTCGAACGCCGCACGACCCGTGGCCAGCGAGTGGCCGACGTCGGCCACGGTCAGGTCGGGGTGCTCGGTCAGGTGACGGTGCAGCCGCTCGGCCTGGCCGCGCAGCGCCTCGGGCGACTTCGCCGAGAGCACCCACGGGGCCACCGCCGGGGCCGGCGCGGGCTCGACGGCCGCCGTCGGCTCCGCCTGCTCGATGACGACGTGGGCGTTGGTGCCGCTGATGCCGAAGGAGGAGACGGCGGCCCGGCGCGGTGCACCGGTCTCCGGCCACTGCTGCTGCTCCGTCAGCAACGCCACCGAACCCGCACTCCAGTCCACGTGCGGCGACGGCTCATCCACGTGCAGCGTCCGCGGCAACACACCGTGCCGCATCGCCTGCACCATCTTGATCACACCACCGACACCCGCCGCCGCCTGGCTGTGACCGATGTTCGACTTCAACGACCCCAACCACAACGGCCGCTCCCCCGAACGCCCCTGACCGTACGTCGCGATCAACGCCTGCGCCTCGATCGGATCACCCAGCGTCGTCCCCGTCCCATGCGCCTCCACCGCATCCACATCCACCGCCGACAACCCCGCACTCGCCAACGCCTGACGAATCACCCGCTCCTGCGCCGGACCATTCGGAGCCGTCAACCCATTCGACGCACCGTCCTGATTGACCGCACTCCCCCGCACCACCGCCAACACCCGATGCCCATGACGCCGCGCATCCGAAAGCCGCTCCACCAACAGCAGCCCCACACCCTCACTCCACCCCGTACCATCCGCCGACGCAGAGAACGACTTGCAGCGACCATCCACCGACAGACCCCGCTGCCGGGAGAACTCCACGAAGGTGTTGGGGCTCGACATCACCGTCACCCCACCGGCCAGCGCCAGATCACACTCCCCACGCCGCAACGCCTGCGCCGCCAGGTGCAACGCCACCAACGACGACGAACACGCCGTGTCCACCGTCACCGCCGGCCCCTCCAGGCCGTACGTGTAGGAGACCCGCCCGGACAGGACGCTGGAGAGGTTGCCCGCGAGCAGGAATCCCTCGAACTCGCCCGGGGCGGCAGCCAGTCGGGAGGCGTAGTCGTCGTACATCGCACCGACGAACACCCCGGTGTTGCTGCCCCGGACGGCCGCCGGGTCGAGACCGGCACTCTCGAAGGTCTCCCAGGTCGTCTCCAGCAGCAGCCGCTGCTGCGGGTCGGTGGCCGTCGCCTCCCGGGGGGAGATGCCGAAGAACTCGCGGTCGAACTGGTCGGCCTCGTGCAGGAAGCCGCCGGAGCGGACGTAGGAGGTGCCCCGGTGCTCGGGGTCCTGGTCGTAGAGCGCGTCGAGGTCCCACCCCCGGTTCACCGGGAAGCCGGTGATCGCGTCCGTCCCGGAGTCGACCAGCTGCCACAGCTCCTCGGGAGAGGAGACGCCGCCCGGGAAGCGGCAGGCCATCCCGACGATCGCGATCGGCTCGTCGGACGGGCCGCCGACCGAACCGGCGGGCATGGGTCGGGCGGGCCCGGATCCGGCGGTCGGCGTCTCGACCTCCAGGGCGCGGCCGAGCAGGTACCCGGCCAGGGCCGCCGGGGAGGGGTGGTCGAAGACGGCGGTGGCCGGCAGCCGCAGGCCGGTGACGCGGTTCAGCCGGTTCCGCAGGTCGACCCCGGCCAGCGAGTCGAACCCGAGCTCCTTGAAGGCCCGTTGGGCGTCGATCGCGGTCGCCTCGGCGTGCCCGAGGGCGGCGGCGACCTCCACGCGGACCAGGTCGAGGACGGCACCGGCCCGCTCGTCCGCGCCGAGGGCGGTGAGCTGCTGCGCCCACGACGTCCCGGTGACCGACCCGCCCGCCTCGGCGGCGTTGCGCGGGCGGGGGCGCGGCCGGACCAGGCCGCGCAGCAGGGCGGGCGGGAGGTCCTGGCCGGACCGGTGGCGCGCGAGGTCCAGCGCGGCCGGCACGGCCAACGGTGCCGGGCCCGCCAACGCGGCGTCGAACAGGGCCAGGCCCTGATCGGGCGTCAGCGGCGCCACGCCCGCCCGGGACCACCGGGCGAGGTCGGTGTCGGTCAGCCGCTCGCCCATCCCGTGGGTGCCGTCCCACAGACCCCAGGCCAGCGAGGTGGCGGGCCGTCCGGTGGCGGCGCGGTGGGTGGCGAGTGCGTCGAGGTAGGTGTTGCCGGCGGCGTAGTTGGCCTGGCCGGCCGTGCCGAGGAGGCCGGAGACCGAGGAGAACAGGACGAAGGCGGCGAGCTCCTGGTGCTCCGTCAGCTCGTGCAGGTGCCAGGCCGCATCGACCTTCGGCCGCAGGACGGCCGTCAGCCGCTCCGGGGTGAGGGTCTCGACGGTGCCGTCGTCCAGCACACCGGCGGTGTGCACGACGGCGGTCAGCGGGTGCGCCTGCGGGATCGCGGCCAGCACGGCCGCGAGCTGGTCCCGGTCGGCGGCGTCGGCGGCCACCACCGTCACCTCCGCTCCGGCCGCCGTGAGCTCGGCGGTCAGCGCGGTCACGCCGTCGGCCGCCGGGCCGCGCCGGCTGCTGAGCAGCAGGTGGCGGACACCGTGGCGGCTGACCAGGTGGCGGGCGACCAGGGCGCCGAGGCCACCCGTACCACCGGTGACCAGCACGGTGCCGTCCGGGTCCAGCTCGGGCGAGCCGGTCTGTCCCGTGGCCGCCGTCCGGGTCAGCCTCGGGACACGGATCTCCCCTGCGCGGAGGGCCAGTTGGGATTCCCCCAGGGCGAGGGCGGCGGCCACGGCGGCGGCGACGGCCGCCGGGTCGGTGTCCCCGGCGTCGAGGTCGGCCAGCACCACCCGGTCCGGGTGCTCGGACTGCACCGAGCGGGCCAGCCCCCAGACCGGTGCACCGGACAGGTCGTCGATTCGGTCGCCCGGGACGGCGGCCACCGACCGCTCGGTGACGAGCACCAGCCGGGCTCCGTCGGGACGCTCCTCGGCCAGCCACCGCTGGAGCAGGCCGAGTGCGCGCTGCGCCTGCGCGTGCGCCGCCCCGGGCCCGGCTCCCTCGGCCGGCCGGAGGCGGACCAGGACCAGCCCGGCGCCGTCGGCCGGGTCCGGCAGTTCGTCGCCGACGGCCTCGGCCCACCGGGGCGGCTCGGCTCCGGCCACCGCGAGGGCGGGCCACTCCACCGCGAACAGCGCGCCGCCGCCGGCCTGCGGGGCGGCCACCAGGCCGTCCTTGGCGGCCTGTCGGAGGGTCAGGGACTCCACCGAAGCCACCGGTGCGCCGGTACCGTCCGCCAGGGTCAGCGCGACAGTCTTGCTGCTGCCGCCGCCGCTGCCGGTGCCGGTGTCGCTGCCGGTGGGCGTGATCCGGGCCCGCAGGGTGGTGGCACCGACGGCCTGCACCGTCACGCCGCTCCACTCGAACGGCAGCAGGATGTGCCCCGGGTCCGCCGGATCGGCGGCGGCCAGCACGAGCGGGTGCAGGACGGCGTCGAGCAGTGCCGGGTGCAGGGAGAACGCCTCGGCGCCGTCCTGTAGCCGCTCGGGCAGCCGGACCTCGGCGAAGAGCTCGTCCCCGCGCCGCCACACCGCCCTCACCGCCTGGAACGCAGGTCCGTACGCGTAGCCGACCTCGGCCAACCGGGCGTAGACGTCCGTGAGTTGCTCGGCCACGGCACCGGCAGGCGGCCAGGCGCTCAGCTCCGCCGCCGGGGCGGGCACCGCCGCCTCGGACAGCGGGAGGTCCAGCAGGTCGGGGTCCAGCAGGCCCGAGGCGTGGCGGGTCCACGGCTGCGGCGAGTCGTCACCGGTCTCCAGGCAGGCGTGCACGGTGAAGGGCCGGCGGCCCTCCGGGTCGGCGGCGGCGACGGCGACCTGGAGGCGGACGCCCGAACGCTCCGTCAGCGCCAGCGGCGCCTCCAGCGTGAGGTCGGCGACCGCTCCCGCCCCGGCGCGCTGAGCGGCGGCGACGACCAGCTCCAGGAAGGCGGTGCCGGGCACCAGGGCGGTGCCGTCGATCCGGTGGTCACCGAGCCAGGCGTGCGTCTCCAGCGACAGCCGGCCGGTGCACACCAGGCCGTCCCGGTCGGCGAGTTCGACCGTGCTGCCGAGCAGCGGGTGACCGGCCGGGTCCAGCCCGAGGCCGCGCGGGTCGGTGGCGGCGGCGGGCGCCAGCCAGTAGTGCGTCCGCTGGAAGGGGTAGGTGGGCAGCTCGGCCGGGGTCGCCCCCGCGAAGAAGCCGGCGGCCACGCGGGCGGGCGCCCCCGCGGTGAAGGCGCGGGCGAGCCCGGCGGTCAGCGTCTCGGCCTCGGGGCGGCCGGCCCGCAGCAGCGGGACGGCAGTGGCGGTGCCGGTGAAGCAGCCCTCGGCCAGCGCGCTGAGCACCGCGTCCGGCCCGACCTCCACGAACAGGGTCGCGCCTTCAGCCTCCAGGGTCCGGACGGCGTCCAGGAAGCGCACCGGCTCGCGCAGTTGGCGGACCCAGTAGTCGGCGGTGCGCAGCTGCGCGGGGTCGGCCGGCGCACCGGTGAGGGTGGAGACGATCGGCACGGTGGGCGTGCCGTAGGTGATGCTCTCGGCGACCTCCCGGAACGCGTCGAGGATGGCGTCCAGGTGGGGCGAGTGGAAGGCGTGACTGACCGTCAGCCGCCGCGTCCGGCGGCCCCGCGCCGCCCATGCGGCGGCGACGGCGGCGGCTGGTTCGGCGTCCCCGGAGATCACCACCGACCGGGGACCGTTGACCGCCGCGACGGTGACGGTGCCGTGGTGCTCGGCGAGGGAGGCGGTGACCTCGGCCTCCTCGCCCTCGACGGCGATCATCACGCCGTCCGCACGGGCGGACTGCACCAAGCGGCCCCGGGCGGCGACCAGCGCGGCGGCGTCGGGCAGCGACCACAGGCCCGCGAGGTGGGCGGCGGCCAGCTCGCCGATCGAGTGGCCGGCCAGGACGTCCGGCTCCAGGCCGTGGTGCCGGAGCAGCCGGTGGAGCGCCACCTCCACCGCGAACAGCGCGGGCTGGGCGTACTCGGTGCGCTGTAGCAGTCCGGCCTCGGCGCTGTGCTCCTCGGCGAGCAGCAGCTCGCCCAGCGGGCGGTCCAGGTGCGGGTCCAGGGCGGCCAGCACCTCCGCCAGCGCCTCGGCGAACACCGGGAAGTGCTCCTGGAGTTGACGGCCCATCCGGGCCCGCTGGGCGCCCTGCCCGGTGAACAGGAAGGCGGTGCGGCCCGCCCGGCCGACGGTGCCGAGGTGGAGGTTGGGGGCCTCGGCGCCACGGGACAGCGCGTCGAGCCCGGCGAGCAGGTCGGCGGTGTCGTGGCCGGTCACCACGGCGCGGTGGCCGAAGGCGGTGCGGGTGGTGGCCAGGGCGAGACCGAGGTCGGCGGGCCGGGGCGCGGCGGTGCCGTCGGCCCCGGCAGCCCGGGCGTGCAGCCGGGCGGCCTGCTCGCGCAGCCCCGCCTGGTCGCGGGCCGACAGCACCCAGGGCAGGGCGAACGGCGAACGGGCGGGCTGCTGCGGGTCGGTGGGGTCGGCCGGGTGCTCCTCCTCCGCCGCCTGTTCGAGGACGACGTGGGCGTTGGTGCCGCTGATGCCGAAGGAGGAGACGGCGGCCCGGCGGCTGCGGCCGGTCTCGGGCCACGCCGTGGCCTCGGTGAGCAGGGCGGCGGAGCCGGTGCTCCAGTCGGCGTACGGGGTGGGGCGGTCGATGTGCAGGCTGGCGGGGAGCACGCCGTGCCGCATCGCCTGCACCATCTTGATCACGCCGCCGACCCCGGCGGCGGCCTGGGTGTGGCCGATGTTGGACTTGAGCGAGCCGAGCAGGACCGGGGCACCGCCCTCCCGGCCCTGGCCGTAGGTGGCGAGGAGGGCCTCGGCCTCGATCGGGTCGCCGAGCCGGGTGCCGGTGCCGTGCGACTCGACCGCGTCCACCTCGGCGGGGAGCAGCCGGGCGTCGGCGAGGGCGGCCCGGATCACCCGCTGCTGGGCGAGGCCGTTCGGCGCGGTGAGGCCGTTGGAGGCGCCGTCCTGGTTGACCGCGCTCCCCCGGACCAGCGCGAGCACCCGGTGTCCGTGGCGCCGGGCGTCCGAGAGCCGTTCGACCAGCAGCAGGCCGACGCCCTCGGCCCAGGAGGTGCCGTCGGCGGACTCCGCGAAGGACTTGCTACGGCCGTCCGCCGCCAGTCCGCGCTGGCGGGAGAACTCGACGAACATGCCGGCCGTGGACATCACGCTCGCACCGCCCGCGATCGCCAGGTCGCTCTCGCCCGCGCGCAGCGAGCGGACCGCCAGGTGCAGCGCGACCAGCGAGGACGAGCAGGCGGTGTCGACCGTCAACGCAGGCCCGGTGAGGCCGAGTTGGTAGGCGATCCGGCCGGACAGCACGCTGGGGGTGGTACCGGTCAGCAGGTGGCCTCCGACGCTCTCGGGGGCGTCGTGCATCCGGGGCCCGTAGTCCAGCGTGGTCGCGCCGACGAAGACGCCGGTGCGGCTGCCGCGCAGCGACTCGGGGTCGAGGCCGGCCCGCTCGACGGCCTCCCAGGCGCTCTCCAGCAGCAGGCGCTGCTGCGGGTCCATGGCGAGGGCCTCGCGGGGCGAGATGCCGAAGAAGCCGGCGTCGAACAGCGCCGCGTCGTGCAGGAAGCCACCGGCCCGGACGGAGGTGTGACCGGCCCGGTCGGGGTCCGGGTCGTAGAGGTCCGCAGGCCAGCCCCGGTCGGTCGGGAAGCCGCCGATCGCGTCGGTGCCGTCGGCCACCAGGCGCCAGAGGTCGGCCGGGGACACCACTCCGCCCGGGTAGCGGCAGGCCATGCCGATGATCGCGATCGGCTCGTCGTCCGCGGCGGTGGCGGTCTCGACCGGGGTGGTGGCTCCGGTCCCGAACCGGGCCTCCTGGAGGTGCTCGATCAGGGCAGCCGGGGTGGGGTGGTCGAACAGCAGGCTGCTCGACAGCGGCAGGCCGGTGGCACCTGCCAGCGCGTCGCGGAGCTCCACCAGCATCAGCGAGTCGAAGCCCAGGTCACGGAAGGTCAGCCGGGGTTCGAGCCGCCCGGACGGGCCGAGGCCCAGGACCCCGGCGATCAGACCGCTCACCTGATCCGCCAGCTCCCGCCGTCCGGTGGCGGTCGCGACGGTCGCGGCGGGCAGGGCGGGCACGCCGGTCGGCGCGGTCGCGACCTCGGGTGCGGCGGCGGAGGCGGTGGCGGTGGCGGAGGGGGCGGTGGCCTCGGGGAGGGCCGGGCCGGTCTCCTCCGCGACCCAGTACCGCCGGCGCTGGAAGGCGTACGTCGGCAGGGCCACCCGCCGCGCACCACGGCCCTCGTACGCCGCACTCCAGTCGACCTGCCCGCCCCGGACGAAGACCCCGGCGAGCGCGGCGAGCAGGGTCCGCGCCTCCGGCCGGTCGCGGCGCAGCACCGGCAGGGCCGTCACCGCTCCCGGCCGCCGCAGGGAGTCCGCCGCCATCGCCGAGCAGGTGCCGTCCGGCCCGAGTTCGAGGATCGTCCGGACCCCGGCGTCCTCCAGGCTCCGGACGGCGTCCAGGAACCGGACGGGGCGCCGGACCTGCTGGACCCAGTACTCGGGAGAGCACCACTGCGCGTCGTCGACCCGGCCGCCGGTGACGGTCGAGACCACGGGGATCTGCGGCGGGTGGAAGGTCAGGCCGGCCAGGACGGTGCGGAACTCGGCCAGCATCGGCTCCATCAGGGGCGAGTGGAAGGCGTGACCGACCGTCAGTCGCTTGGTCCGCCGGCCGAGGCCCGCGACGGTGGCGGCGATCGCGGCGGCGGCCTCCTCCTCGCCCGCGATCACCAGGGCGGCCGGCCCGTTGACGGCCGCCGTCGCCACCAGGTGCTCCTGGCCCGCCAGCAGCGGACGGACCTCCTCTTCCGTCGCCTCCAGGGCGAACATCGCTCCGCGGGAGGGCAGTTGCTGCATCAGCCGGCCCCGCGCGGCCACCAGTGCGCACGCGTCCGCCGCCGACAGGGTGCCTGCCACGTGGGCGGCGGCGATCTCGCCGATCGAGTGCCCGGCCAGGAAGTCGGCGCGCACGCCAAGCGAAGCGACCAGGTGGTGCAGGGCGACCTCGACGGCGAACAGTGCGGGCTGGGCGTACTCGGTGCGGTCCAGGCCCTCGCCGGTGGTGACGACCTCGCGCAGCGGGCGGTCCAGCAGCGGATCGAGGTGGCCGCAGAGCTCGTCGAAGGCGGCCCGGAAGACCGGGAAGTCCCGGTACAGCTCCTGCGCCATGCCGATCCGCTGGCTGCCCTGACCGGTGAAGACCACCGCGAGCCCGCCGGGCTCGGCGGTGCCTGCTAGCGAGCCCGGCGGAAGGGACGCTCCCTCGGCCAACGCGGCGAGCCCGTCCAGGAGTTGGTCACGGTCCTCGGCGAGCAGCACGGCCCGGTGCTCGAAGGTCGCACGGCCCGCCGCCAGGGTCCAGCCCGCGTCGAGCGGCTCGGGCGCGTCCTCGGCGGCGAGGGCGGTGCGCAGTCGGGCGGCCTGGGCGCGCAGCGCGTCGGTGCTGCGGGCGGAGAGCACGGCCGGCAGCACGGCGGGCAGCACGGCGGGGGCCTGACCGCGCGAGGGGGGTGTGACGGTGGGCGCCTCGGCCAGCACCACATGGCAGTTGGTGCCGCCCATGCCGAAGGAGCTCACCCCGGCCAGCAGCCGCTCCTGCGGTCGCGGCCAGTCGGTCAGCTCGCGTTGAACGGCGAGCCCGAGCTCGGCGAGCGGGATCTGCGGGTGGGGGGTCTCGAAGTTGAGGCTGGGCGGGAGCCGGCGGTGCGTCAGGCTGAGCAGCGTCTTGAGCAGGCCGACGATGCCCGCGCCGCCTTCGAGGTGGCCGAGGTTGGTCTTGACGGAGCCGACCAGCAGCGGCTGGTCGGGGCTGCGGCCGGCCCCGAGCGCGGCGCCGAGTGCGGCGGCCTCGATCGGGTCGCCGACCGGGGTGCCGGTGCCGTGCAGTTCGACGTACTGCACCGCCTCGGCGGGCACCCCGGCCCGGCGGTAGACCCGGCGGAGCAGCTGCTCCTGGGCGTCCCGGCCGGGCACGGTGAGGCCGGGCGTGGCGCCGTCGTTGTTGACACCGGCGGCCAGGATCACCCCGTGCACCGTGTCACCGTCGGCGAGGGCCCGGGCGAGCGGCTTGAGGATCACCACGGCGCCGCCCTCGCCCCGGACGAAGCCGTTGGCCCGGGCGTCGAAGGTGTGGCTGCGGCCGTCCGGGGAGAGCCCGCCGAAACGCTCCTGGGCGAGCGCGCTCTCGGTCAGCAGGTTGAGGTTCACCCCGGCCGCGACGGCCAGCGAGGACTCGCCGCTGCGCAGGCTCTCGCAGGCCAGGTGGACGGCGACCAGCGAGGAGGACTGGGCCGTGTCGACGGTCAGGCTCGGCCCGTGCAGGCCCAGGTGGTAGGAGACCCGGTTGGCGATGACGCCCCGGCTCACCCCCGTCATGGTGTGCTGGGTGACGGCCCGTCCGCCGTGCCGGTAGAGCAGTGCGGCGTAGTCGTCCCGGTGGCTGCCGACGAACACGCCGGTGCGGCTGCCGGCCAGGTCGGCCGGCCGGATCGCGGCGTTCTCCAGTGCCTCCCAGGCGAGTTCGAGCACCAGGCGCTGCTGCGGGTCCATCGTCACGGCCTCGCGCGGCGAGATGCCGAAGAACGCCGGGTCGAAGTCGCCGACCGCGTCCAGGTACCCGCCCCGGCGCAGGCCCGCCGGGGCGTCGCCGTCCGGCCGGAAGCGGCCGGCCGGGGCGTCGGTGACCGCGCTGGTACCGGTGCTCAGCAGCTGCCAGAACTCGTCCGGCGTGGACGCCCCGGGCAGTCGGCAGGAGATTCCGACCACGGCGATGTGCGATCCACTCAGATCCTCGTACGCCGCCGTCGTCTCGGGCCGGCCTGCATTCGCCACCACGTCGGGATTTCCCTTCCTCACCATTCGGGACTGCACGGTCCGCAGTCTTGGCGATGCCGTCCCAGTGATCGGTAACGTGCGGGTAACCCACGTGTCCAGGCTGGTCGGTGGGCGTCCCGTGGCCCCTGGGTGAGCAGCGGGTGAGCCGGCTGCCGATAGCTTCGCCGCACGTCCCCGTTCGACCGCGAAGAGAGTGGGAGCAATTCCGATATGGCCAGTACTGCACAGCACTTCGAGCTCGCCAGCGATGCCGTGGAGCACGGCGAGCTCTACGTCCGGGCCTTCAACTCCGGCGATGCGGACGCCGTGAACCGGATGTACACCGAGGACGCCATCTCCGTCTGGGAGCCGGGCCGGCCGCTCACCGGCCAGGCCAGGAAGGACGCGCTCGCCGAGTTCCTCTCGATGCGGCCGACCATGCGGGCCAAGCTGCTGGAGTCGCACGTGACCTCCGGCACCGCGCTGCTGGTGGTCGACTGGGAGATCGACGTGACCACCCCGGAGGGGCCGCAGCACCTGAAGGGCACCGGCCTGGACGTGCTGCGCCGGGGCGCCGACGGCAAGTGGCGCTTCGCCGTCGACAACCCCTTCGGCGAGGCGGGCGTCTGAGCACCGCCGGGCCGGCCGGCTGCGGTCCGGGCGGCTGACGCCCGGTCAGCGGACGTCCACCGTCCGCCCACTTCGGCCGGTCGGCCCGGAATTGCCGGGCAGTGACTGCGCATTCGAAATGATCCCGCCAGGCAGACCGGCGGCCCACCGTCGCGGGATCGCACCCAATGGCACGGCCCCAGTGGCACGGCGACGCATGGAGGAAGAATGGCTGTAGCGGACACCAGGACGGCGTCGCTGCTCACGGAGCTGGCGGGCATCGTGCCCCGGCTCCGGGAGAACGGTGCCGAGGCGGAGAGCCGCCGCTGGATACCCGACGAGAACATCGCGCTGCTGGAGAAGGCCGGGGTCTTCCGGGCGGCGGTGCCGGAGCGCTTCGGCGGCCTCGACCTCCCGTTGGCGGACCAGGCGAAGGTCGTGGCGGAGATCTCCCGGGGCTGCGGCTCCACCGGCTGGGTCGCCGCGGCCTGGCTGGAGGGGGCCTGGGTGGCGACGCTCTACTCGGACGAGGTCCAGCAGGAGGTCTTCGCCGGCGGGCAGGTCCGGGTCTCCGGCGGACTGGCCCCGACCGGTTTCGTGGTGCCGGTCGACGGCGGCTTCGTGCTCAACGGCAGCTGGGCCTTCAACACCGGCTGCCGGGGCGCCGACTGGAACTTCGTCGCGGCGGTGCAGGAGCTGCCGGACGGCGAGCACGACCTGCTCTACGCCCTGGTGCCGATGGGCGAGCTGACCATCGCCGACGACTGGGACGTCTCCGCCGCCAGCGCCACCGGCAGCTTCACCACCACCGCCACCGACGTGTTCGTCCCGGCCGAGCGGGCCGTGTCGGTCGCGCAGCTGCTCACCGGAGGCGTCGAGGGGCGGACCAACTCCGGTGCCACCGGCCGGAACTACGGCCTGATCACCTTCGTCTCCGCGCTCTCGGTGGCCACCTACCTCGGCATCGCCCGGGGCGCCCTGGAGACCTTCCTGGAGCGGCTCCCCGGCAAGGCCATCGCCTACACCAACTGGACCGAGCAGCGCGAACACCCGCTGACCCAGATCAAGGTGGCGCTGGCGGCCAACCGGATCACCGCGGCCGACGCCCTGGCCGACGGCTACCTCGCCCTGCTCCAGGAGCGCGCCGACGCGGGCGAGCTGCCCGCGCCGGACGAGAGCGCGGGCGTCCGGGGCCGGTGCGGCTTCGCGATCCAGCTGGTCAAGGAGGCGGTGGAGGAGCTGCACGAGGTCTCCGGCGCCTCGGCCCTCTCCCGGCAGGCGCACTTCCAGCGCTTCTACCGCGATCTGGAGGGGCTCTCCCGCCACGGCATGATGACGCCCTACACCAACCTGGAGCTGCACGGGCGGGTGCTGCTGGGCCTCGACCCGGACACCCTCTTCCTCTGAGCACCCGCGCTCCGGGCACTCCGCCCCGGGCGCCCCGACGTGCCCGCCGGCCGGCTCCGGCCGGCGGGCCCCTGCCGAAACACACTCCATGGGGGACCAACGTGACCACCTTCAGCATGCCCGGATCGGCGAGCGCGATGAGACGGCGCAGCCTCCTCAAGGCGGCCGGCTCGACCGCGCTGCTCGGCGCCGCCGGCCTGACGGCCGCCGGCCCGGCCCGGGCCGAGGGGACCGACACCACCGACGAGGAATCGACCTTCTACGACGTCATCGTGGTCGGGGCCGGCTTCGCGGGGCTGACGGCCGCGCGCGAGTTCAAGGCCAAGGGCCTGCAGGTGCTCGTGCTCGAAGCCCGCAACCGGATCGGGGGCCGGACCTGGACCGGCAGCTTCGCCGGTGAGGTGATCGAGTACGGCGGGGCCTTCGTGGACCCCAAGCAGCCGTACGTCTGGAGCGAGATCCAGCGCTACAACATCCCGCTGGTGGCCAGCGTGGAGGAGGAGCGGACGGTGATGCCCACCGGGACGGGCTTCGCCCCGTACGCCCCGGCCACCGCGGGCCCGCGGATGGGCCAGCTGCTCACCCCGCTGTTCGACGGTGCCACCGAGTACTTCCCGCACCCGACCAATCCGTTCTACCGCGAGGACCTGCTCCAGAGCGTCGACCAGCTCTCGCTGCGCGCCCGGCTGGACCAGCTCAACTACTCCGCGCTGGACCGGAGTTGGGTCAGCGGCATCCTGGCCGGACTGTCCGGCGGGTCGAGCGCGCGCGGCGCGCTCACCATGATGGCCCAGATCTGGGCACTGTCCGGCTGGAGCTCCGCCGGCTTCGCCGGTCTCAACGGCAGCCGTCCGCGCCAGGGCACCGTCCAGCTGGCCTCGGCGCTGCTGGCGGACTCCGGGGCCACCCTGAAGCTGAACTCGCCGGTCGCGAGCATCACCGACACCGGCTCCGCCGTCCGGGTCACCACCCAGGCGGGCCGCCAGTACAAGGCGGCGCACGCCGTGGTGGCGGTGCCGGTGAACGTCTGGAAGACCATCACCTTCAACCCGGGCCTGCCCAGCGCGTTCGGCGCGGTCTCCCAGGCGACCATCGGCGCGCCGATCAGCCGGAAGATCTGGATCCGGGCCGCCGGGAACGTCGGCCTGTTCGGGGCCAACACCCAGGAGGGCTTCCCGATCTCCACGGTCATCCCGTTCAAGAAGCTGGCCGACGGCAGCGTGCTGATGTTCGCCTTCTGCGACGACCAGACGCTCGACATCCACAGCGTCTCCCAGGTCCAGGCCGTGCTGCGGCAGCTCGTCCCGGAGATCCAGGTGCTCGCCGTCACGGCCCAGGACTGGGGCACCGCCCAGTACTCGCTGGGTGGTTGGGCCTGCCGCCAGCCCGGTCAGCTGACCGGCCAGTACCGCACGATCCAGCAGCCGCAGGGCCGGCTCGCCTTCGCCACCAGTGACATCGCCAGTGGCTGGAGCGGCTACATCGACGGCGCGATCGAGTCCGGCATCCGGGCCGCCCAGGCGGTCGCGGCGATGCCCGGCTTCGCCGTCGCGAGCGCCGTCTGACCGACCCCGCAGAGCAGTCGGGCCGGACCGTCACCGACGGTCCGGCCCGAGGCGTGTCCGCCGCCCGCGCGGCGCGGACGGAGACGGTGCCGGGGGTGCCCGTCGGACGGATCCGACGGGCACCCCCGGCACCGTGGGTCAGACCTGCGCCGTCTCCAACGGCCGCAGCAGGACCGGGAGTTCGCGGTGGCCGTTGGAGATGAAGGACTCCAGCGGCTTCAGACCGTCGGCCGGCTCCACCAGCGCGAGGTCGGGGAACCGGGCGAACAGCGCCGGCAGGGCGACCGCCACCTCCAGGCGGGCCAGCGGGGCACCGATGCAGTAGTGCACACCGTGGCCGAAGCCGATGTGCTCGCGCGCCGTGGGCCGGCCGAGCTCGAACCGGTCCGCGCTCTCACCGTGCACCACCGGGTCCCGGCCCACCCCGGCGAAGGAGATCATGATGGCGTCGCCCCGGGCGAAGCTGACGTCACCCAGGTCGATGTCCTCGACCGCGAAGCGGAGCGGCATGTTGGCGAACGGGGCCTCCAGCCGGACCGTCTCGTCGATCACGTCGTCCCAACTCGCCGTCCCGGCGCGGACCAGGGCCAGCTGGTCCGGGTGGCTGAGCAGACGGTGGATGGCGTGGTCGAGCAGGTTGACGGTGGTCTCGTGCCCGGCGGTGAAGAGCAGCAGGACGGTGTCGACCAGCTCCTGCTCGCTGAGCCCCGCCCCGTCGCCCTCGTCCCGAGCCGCGATCAGGCCGCTGACCAGGTCGTCACCGGGCTCGGTCCGCTTGAGCTCGATCAGCCGGGCCAGCAGGGCGTACATCTCCCCGGCCAGCACGGCCGCCTCCTCCTCGGAGGCCGGCCCGTGCAGCCAGGCGCCGACGATCCGCAGCAGCTCGGCGCGCAGGTCGTCGGGGATGCCGAGCAGGTCGGAGATGACCCGGGTCGGCAGCGCGTAGGCGAGCTCGGCCCGCAGGTCGACCGGGCCCTGCTCGGCCAGTCCGGCCACCCGATCCAGCAGTTCGGCCGTGACGGCCTCGATCCGCGGGCGCAGGGCGGCCGTCCGGCGGGCGGTGAACGCCTTGGCGACCAGCCTGCGCAGCCGGCTGTGCTCGGCGCCGTACGCGGTGATCATGTTCCGGTCGGCGACCCACATGGCCAGCGGCCAGGTCCGGGCGAACTCGCCCTCGCCGTTCTCCCAGCGCGGCCAGTGCCGGTACGGGTCGCGGGAGACCCGGGGGTCGGTCAGCAGCTGCTTGGTGAGGGCCGTGTCGGTGACCGCCCAGACCACCACCCCGCCGGGCAGCTCCACTTGGGTCGCGCGGCCTCGCCCGCGCAGCAGGGTGGCCTCGCCGTGGACGTCGTGACCGTTCGGATCCATGGCGTACGGGCAGTGCTGCTCTGTCATCGCTTCTCTCCGTGGTGGGGGTGGTGGCTGACTCATGACGTCCTGCGCGCCTCGCGGACACCCGGCCGGTAGCCGCCCTCGAAGTAGAGGAGGGCGTCCCGGCCCGGCCCGCGCCGGGCGTCGAGGACGGTGCCGACGAAGATCGAGTGGTCGCCGGCCCGGTGCGACTCGGTGAGCTCGCACTCCAGCCAGCCGAGCGCGCCGTCCAGCAGCGGCGCTCCGGTGCGTGGACCGGGCCGGGCCGGGACGCTCTCGAACTGGGCGGGGCCGAGCGGACGTTGCTTGTCCGCGAAGTGCCGGGCCAGCGGCTCCTGCTCGACCCCGAGCAGGGAGGCGGCGAAGTGGCCGGCCGAGGTGACGGCCTGGTGCATCACCGCGCTGTGGGCCACGCAGCACAGGACGAGCGGAGGCTCCAGCGAGACCGAGCTGAAGGCGTTGGCGGTCATGCCGTGGACGTCCTCCCCGCCGACGCTGAGCACCACGACCCCGGTCGCGAACCGCGACATCACCTCGCGCAGCGAGGCCGGTTCCACCGGGTCGTCGAGAGCCAGCACTGGGGAGAAGCGGCTGCTGTCGGACATCTCATCCTTCCTGCGGGAGTGGTGACACCCCGTCAGCGTGCCGGGCCCGCGACCAGCGCCAGGTAACCGGCGGCCCACCGCGCGGCCCGTTCGGCCGCTTACCGGGCCGTGACCGCCGAGGGGACGGGTCGCACGCGCACCGCCGGTATGGTCGGGCCCCGACCGTCACCGCGCGCACCGAAGGGGCCCGACATGACCGCAGCCGCCGAATCCCGACTCGACCTGGTGGAGCCGCACATGCTCGGCTTCCTGGGCATGCTCGGGATCGACGTCGAGTACGTCCGCGCCGAGGGCAACACCCTCTGGTACCTGGACCGGGACGGCCGCGAGGTCCCGGTGATCGACTACGCGGGCGGCTACGGGGCCCTGGTGCTCGGGCACAACCACCCCGAGCTGGTGGCCACCGCGAAGTCCCTGCTGGAGGCCGGCGCCCCGATCCTGGCGCAGGCCTCGCTGCACCCGTACGCGAGCCGGGTCGGCGCCACCCTGAACTCGGTGATCCAGCGCGAGTTCCCGGGCGCCGAGCCGTACTTCACCGTCTTCGCGAACAGCGGGGCGGAGTCGATCGAGGTGGCGACCAAGCACGCCGAGCTCGACCGGGTGCTCCGTGTCCAGGCGCTGCTGGAGACGATCGGGGCCGAGGCCGACCGGACCCGGGAGGCCGTGCTGGCCGGCACCGCCGGGGTGCCGGCCGCCGCGTACCACCGGCTCGGCCTGCCCGAGGGCGCCGACGGGCCGGCCGGCTTCGACGCGCTGCTGGCCGAAGTCACCCGTCACAACGGCGGGTTGGCGGCCCGGCCGCCGGTCTTCCTGACCCCGGAGGGGTCCTTCCACGGCAAGCTGGTCGGCAGTGTCCAGCTGACCTCCAACGCGGCCTTCCGCACCCCGTTCGCGGCGATGGCCGCCCCGGCGCGGTTCGTGCCGCTGGACGAACCGGGGGCGCTCGCCAAGATCGTCGAGGCCGAGCGGGCGACCGCACTCGGCCTGACGGTGGCGGACGGCGTGGTGGCGGTGGTCGAGCACGACTTCCCGCTGTTCGGCGCCTTCGTGCTGGAGGTGATCCAGGGCGAGGGCGGCATCCGGGTGGTGAGCGAGGAGTTCGCCCGCGAGATCGAGCAGGTCTGCGCGTCGGTCGACTGCCCGATCGTGGTGGACGAGATCCAGAGCGGCCTCGGCCGGACGGGCGCCTTCTTCGCCAGCTCGCACCTCGGGCTGCGGGCCGACTACTTCACCCTGGCCAAGGGCCTGGGCGGCGGCATCGCCAAGACCTCCGCCACCCTGATCCGCAGCAGCCGCTACCGCAAGGAGTTCGAGCTGCTGCACAGCTCGACCTTCGCCAAGGACACCTTCTCCTCCGCCCTGGCCCTGAGGGTGCTGGAGCTCCTGGAGGCCGACGGCGGCGCGGCGTACCGGCTCGCCCGGGAGAACGGTGACCGGCTGCTGGCGCTCTTCGAGGCGCTCCGCCGGGAGTTCCCCGAGGTGGTCACGGACGTCCGGGGCAAGGGCCTGATGCTGGGGCTGGAGTTCCGCGACCAGTCGGCCGCCACGGCCCCGGGCATCCGCGAGGCGGCGCAGTCCGGCACCTTCGGCTACCTGCTCTCCGGCTTCCTGCTGCGGGCCCACCGGATCCGCACCTTCCCGACCGCGAGCGCGGTGAACACGCTGCGCTTCGAGCCCTCGGTCCATCTCCGCCAGGCCGAGGTGGACCAGCTGGAGACGGCGCTGCGCGACCTGTGCGCGGTGCTGGAGCGGCAGGACGAGCAGCGCCTGTTCCAGGGCTGAGGGGGCGTGATGTCGACCACCGGCAACGGCAGTTGGCTCCGGCGGCTGCACACCCCGCTGCCCGGCGCACCGCAGCTGGTCTGCTTCCCGCACGCGGGCGGCGCGGCCAGCGCCTACGTCGCGCTGGCCCGCGCGCTCGCGCCCGAGGTCGAGGTGCTGGCCGTCCAGTACCCCGGACGGCAGGACCGCCGGCTCGAACCGGCGGCCACCGGGCTCGCCGCCGCAGCCGAGGCGGTCGCGGCCGAGCTGCTCCCCCGCGACGACCGCCCGTACGCCCTGTTCGGCCACAGCATGGGCGCGCTGGTCGCCTACGAGACCGCGCGCCTGCTCCCGGACGGGCGCGGGCCGGCCCGGCTCTTCGTCTCCGGCCGGGGCGCGCCCTCACTGGGCCCCGGCCGGGCGGACCGGGTCCGCGACGACACCGAACTACTCGCCAGGATGCGCCTGTTGGGCGGCACGAACGGCGCCGTGTTCGACGACCCGGAGCTGCTGGCGCTGGTGCTGCCCGTCCTGCGGGCGGACTACCGCGCGCTCAGCGGCTACACCTGGGCGGCGCAGCCGCAGTTGGGCTGCCCGCTCACCGCGCTGGTCGGGGACGCGGACCCGGTGGTCACGGTCGCCGAGGCGGAGGCCTGGCGGGAGCTCACCACGGGGCCCTCGGAGTCGGAGGTGTTCTCCGGCGGGCACTTCTACCTGGACAGCGCCGTCGAGCAGGTCGCCAAGGTCGTGCGGAGCGCGCTGCGCGCCGCCTGACAGAAGCCGGTGCCCGACAGAGAAGCCGGTGCCCGACAGAGAAGCCGGTGCCCGACAGAGAAGCCGGTGCCCGACAGAGAAGCCGGTGCCCGACAGAGAAGCCGGTGCCCGACAGAGAAGCCGGTGCCCGACAGAGAAGCCGGTGCCCGACAGAGAAGCCGGTGCCCGACAGAGAAGCCGGTGCCCGACAGAGAAGCCGGTGCCCGACAGAGAAGCCGGTGCCCGACAGAGAAGCCGGTGCCCGACAG
>NZ_JBIWFX010000029.1:0-5090 GCF_044763225.1 Kitasatospora sp. NPDC096147
TTCGACGGACACCAGGCCCACACCCCCGACGAAGTCCGAGAAGCACTCCAACTCGGCCCCGACACCCCCATCATCACCCTCGACGCCCGCCGCCGAGACAGCGCCAAGAGCGCCCTCATCACCCTCGTCGAACACGCCCTCCTCGCCCGACTCCGGTGATAACGGTTCGATAGGCATTTAAAGATCGAAAGTAACCCTCGGTGACGACCGGGCTGCGTGTCGCAGCATTCAGCCCGGAAATGCCACCGAATGTCGGATTTGCACGTACCAAAACGTGCGCAGATGCCTGTTTGTCCCGCATCCGTGCACGTGCTCCAATGCCAGCTACCCCGTAGTCAACTCGGCAGTTCCACCAGCAGCGGGCTGCGGCGAGCGGGGATGAGAGAGGTTGTTGTCGAGTGAGGCGTAACCAGCCAGTCACCGAGCAGCGGCGCTCCGAGCCCCGCCAGCACGAGCCGGGCGGCTTCTCGGCATTCGCGCCGAGCGCCGAGGAGCGGCCCGCCACCGCCGCACCGGCGCCCGAGCAGTCCAACGCGAAGGACCAGCGCCGGAGTTCCAGCCGGTACGACTTCCTGGCTCCGAGGAACTGGCGGGTGCCCACCCGTCTGATAGCGATCCTGCTCATCCCGGTCGTGATCTCCCTGGTCTTCGGCGGGCTCCGGGTCAACAGCTCCTTCGACGACTTCGTCAAGGCGACCCACGCCGAGAAGACCGCACTGCTCGCCAAGGCCGCCACCGAGCTGGCCGACGCGCTGGAGTCCGAGCGCGACCTGACCGCCATCCCGCTGATGGTCGGTCAGGACCCGCAGGGCGAGGTGCCCAAGCGCCGGGCCAAGACCGACCAGGCACTGGCCGCCTACAAGGCCGCCTTCGCCGAGGTCTCCGACGACACCCTGCTGGCCCGCCGCAACGACGCCTTCCAGCAGCTCGCCGTGCACCTGCCGCACCTGCGCGAGAACGCCTACAAGCGCGAGCTGTACGCGACCGCCACCCAGGCCGCCTACTCGGACCTGATGGCGCCGCTGATGGCCTTCGACAACGCGGTCGGCTTCGGCTCCTCCTCGGTCACCAGCAAGGGCCGGGCGATCTACGCCATGTCGCTGGCCAAGGCCTCCGCCTCGACCCAGCGCGTGCTGATGCTCAACCTGCTGGTCGGCACCAGCCAGAAGACCCTGACCAAGCAGGAGGTCTCGGAGCTGATGCAGCAGCTCTCGGTCTCCTACAAGCTGGAGCAGGTCTCGCTCAACGAGTTCTCCACCGGCAGCGCGCCGGAGGACGCCAGGGTCTACTCGGACGCCCAGGTCGCCCAGGCCGCCGCCGACCAGCGAGCCGCGCTGAAGATGCCCGGCACCGATGTCGCGCCCACCATGAGCGGCCTGCTGGTCCTCGGCCTGTCCTTCATGACCAGCAGCTCCACCCTGACCGAGGACGCCGCCGAGGCGGCAGCCGCGGCCGGCCTGACCCCGCAGAACTGGCAGCAGGCCACCGCGAGCCACATCAGCACGCTGCGCAACGCCGAGTCCAAGCTGCTCGACGAGGTCGTCGGCGACGCCGCGAACATCAAGAACCGCGCGCAGAACGACATGATCCTCAATTCGGTCATCGTCGTGGTCGCGCTCGCCCTGGCCGGTCTGCTCACCGGCCTGATCGCCCGCTCGATGATCCTCGGCATGCGCACCCTGAACACCGCCGCGCTGGAGATCGCCAACAGCCGCCTCCCCGACCTGGTCGAGAAGCTCTCCAAGACCGACCCGGACCGGGTGGACACCGCCGTCTCGCCCATCCCGCTGTACGGCAAGGACGAGATCGGCGAGGTGGCCCGCGCCTTCGACCAGGTCCACCAGCAGGCGGTCTCGCTGGCCGCCGAGCAGGCCCTGCTGCGAGGCAACGTCAACGCGATCTTCACCAACCTGTCGCGCCGCAGCCAGAGCCTGATCCAGCGTCAGCTGGCCCTGATCACCGACCTCGAGAACAACGAGGCCGACCCGGACCAGCTGGAGAACCTCTTCAAGCTGGACCACCTCGCGACCCGCATGCGCCGCAACGGCGAGAACCTCCTGGTCCTCGCCGGCGAGGAGGCCGGCCGCCGCTGGAACACCCCGGTCCCGCTGGTCGACGTGCTCCGCGCCGCCGCCTCCGAGGTGGAGCAGTACGAGCGCGTCGAGCTGGCCGGCATCCCCGAGGCCGAGGTGATCGGCGCGGCCGTGACCGACCTCGTCCACCTGCTGGCCGAGCTGCTGGAGAACGCCACCACCTTCTCCAGCCCGCAGACCCGGGTGCTGGTCAACGCCACCCGCCTGCCGGACGGCCGGGTGCTGGTCGAGATCCACGACAAGGGCATCGGCCTCACCGCCGAGGACTTCGCCGAGATCAACGAGAAGCTGGCCGAGCCGCCCACCGTCGACGCCACCATCTCCCGCCGGATGGGCCTGTTCGTGGTCGGCCGGCTGTCCCAGCGGCACGACATCCGGGTCCAGCTGCGCCCCTCGGGCGAGTCGGCGGGCACCACCTCGCTGGTGATGCTCCCGCAGCACCTGACCAGCATGGCCGCGACCGCGGAGCCGGAGGAGCAGTTCACCGTCTCCCGGATCTTCGCCGAACAGGAGCCGCAGGCCCAGGCCGGCTGGAGCGAGGTCGGCCAGGGCCCGAGCGCCGCCGAGCTGGGCTTCGACGACCACCTGACCGGTCACGGCGGCAGCAGCGGCTTCAGCCCCGCGCTGGAGGCCATGCAGCGCTCCCAGCGGCTCGACCAGCGCCGCCGGGCCGCCCTGGAGGCCGGCCCGTCCGGCGCCGATCAGGTCATCGACGCCGAGGTCGAGGAGACCGCGTACGCCGAGGACGGCTACGGCTACCAGGACCAGTACGGCCGCCCTGCGGCCCCGGCCCCGACGCAGGGTCAGGACCCGTACGGCCAGGGCGGGTTCGAGCAGGACCCGTACGGCCGGGACCAGTACGCCCAGCCGTACGCCCAGGACGGCTCCTACGGCTACCAGGACCCGCACTACCAGGACTCGCCGTACGGCGGCCAGGAGTACGGCCGGACCGACTACGCCGAGCCCGAGTACGCCGAGGCGGCCGCCGCCGACTACCAGCCGTACGGGCAGGACTACGGCTACGGGCAGCAGAACGGCTACCAGCAGGCCCAGGAGCGCTACGAGGAGCCTTCCGGCCACCCGTACGGCGCCGAGCCCGCCGCGCTGCCTCCGGCCGCCGCAGCGGCCCCCACGGCCCCGGCGAGCCCGGTGCTCGGCTCCGGCCTGCCGCAGCGGCGGCCCGGCCAGCAGCTGGCCGGCGGCGGCTTCCCGGCCGCCCGCCAGGACGAGCAGCCGGCCGGCGGCGACAAGCCGAACTGGTTCACCGGTGCCAAGGACACCTCCGCCCCGGTGGAGGAGAACCGCGGCCACGACGTGTCCGCGCTCGGCGGCTACGGTCCGACCGGTCCGACCGCCGCACCGCAGCAGGAGTGGCAGTCGCCCAACGACGGCGACTGGCAGCGCGCGGGCCAGCTCCGCGAGCCGGCCGCCGCCGGCACCACCGAATCCGGCCTGCCGCGCCGGGTGCCCAAGCAGAACCTGGTCCCGGGCGGCGCCAAGCCGCTCCCCCAGGACGGCCCGCAGGTCTCCCGCAGCCCCGAGGAGGTGCGCGGCCGGTTGACCAACCTGCGCCGTGGCGTCGAGCAGGGCCGCAGCGCGGGCGGCGACCCGGGCGCGACCGGTAGTTTCCGGATCGACCCCCAGCAGCACGACAGCACCACCGATCTCTTCGGCGGCTCGAACCAGCAGGAGCGTTGAGTTGACCCAGATGAGCCAGGCAGCACAGAACCTGAACTGGCTGATCACCAGCTTCGTGGACAGCACCCCCGGGGTGTCCCACACCGTGGTGGTCTCCGCCGACGGGCTCCTGCTCGCCATGTCCGAGGGCTTCCCCCGCGACCGCGCCGACCAGCTCGCCGCCGTCGCCTCCGGCCTCACCTCCCTCACCTCCGGCGCCAGCCGGATCTTCGAGGGCGGCGAGGTCAACCAGACCGTCGTGGAGATGGAGCGCGGCTTCCTCTTCCTGATGGCCATCAGCGACGGATCGTCGCTGGCAGTACTGGCTTCGCCGGACTCCGACATCGGTCTGGTGGGCTACGAGATGGCCCTCCTGGTGGACCGCGCCGGAGCCGTTCTCACCCCCGCGCTGCGCGCGGAACTCCAGGGCAGTCTCCTGCACTGACGGTACGTCGGATACCGTCCTGGTATTCGAAAGACCTCATTGCCCGTCCCCGGGCCCTCCACGGGCCCGGGTTCGGGCGTTGTACGGCCTTCGCACAACGGGTGACGATCCGTCAGGATCGTTACCAGCACCGCACCGCCGCACCTTGTGAGGAGAGGAACCGTGACCCCGCCCGACGACCGCAGCGGCCAGTACGGCGTTCCGTACCCTGGCACCGGCCATGACGCCTTCGGGACCCCCGGCGTCGGCCACGGTCAGCCGTACGGTCAACCGCAGTACGGCCAGCCGCAGTTCGCGCAACCGCAGTTCAACCAGCAGCAGCAGTACGGGATGCCGGAGCAGCAGCCCTACGGCGGACAGCCGTACGGCCGTCAGCCGCAGCAGCAGCCCGGCTACCCCGAGCACCAGGGCTACCCCGGCCAGGAGTCCTACCGGGGACACGCCGAAGACCCGGGCCAGCTCGACGAGTTCGACGACGAGGAGGACTCCGGACCGCTGATCCGGCCCTTCGCGATGACCGGTGGCCGGACCCGGCCCCGTTACGAACTGGCCTTGGAGGCACTGGTTTCGGCCAATGTCAGCCAGGACCGGTTGGCTTCGATGCTCCCCGAGCACCAGCGCATCTGCATGCTGTGCACCGAGGTGAAGTCGGTCGCGGAGGTCTCCGCGCTGCTCAACATCCCCCTGGGAGTGGCGCGCATCCTGGTCGCCGACCTGGCCGAGGCCGGTCTCGTCGCCATCCACCAGCCCGCCGCCGGCGGCGAATCCGGCAACCAGCCCGACGTCACGCTGCTCGAAAGGGTCCTCAGTGGACTTCGCAAGCTCTAACGCGGCCGCCCCCAGCCGCGCCACCACCTCCGCGAAGATCGTCGTCG
>NZ_JBIWFX010000030.1:0-4021 GCF_044763225.1 Kitasatospora sp. NPDC096147
GACGGTCTGGTGTCGGCGTTGTCTGCGGAGCGGTTGGCTGGTGTGTTGCGGCCGAAGGTGGATGCTGCGTGGAATCTGCATGAGTTGACGGCTGGATTGGGGTTGTCGGCGTTCGTGTTGTATTCGTCGGTGGCGGGTTTGTTGGGGACGGGTGGTCAGGGGAACTACGCGGCGGGGAACTCGTTTCTGGATGTGTTGGCGCGGTATCGGCGTGGGCTCGGTCTGCCGGCCACGTCCCTCGCCTGGGGCCTCTGGGAAGAGGCGAGCACCGTCTCGGGCCACCTGGCGGAGGCGGATCTCCGCCGCCTGGCCCGGATGGGTCTGAGCCCGCTTCCGTCCGAGGAGGCGATGGCGCTGTTCGATGCCGCGGTGGCCTCGGACGAGCCGGTCCTCGCACTCACCCGGATCGACACGGCCGCCCTGCGCGCCCCGGGCGCCGAGGTCCCGCCCCTGCTCCGCGCCCTCGTCCCGGCCGCGCGCCGACGTGTCGAGGCGGCTGCGCTGCCCGAAGGGCCTTCACTCGCCGAGCAGTTGGCGTCCCTCGACCGGATGGGTCAGGAACGGGTGCTGACCGACCTGGTCCGCACCCAGGTGGCTGGCGTACTCGGCCATGCCGACCGCAACGCGGTGGACGCCGAACGGGCCTTCCAGGAGATGGGCTTCGACTCGCTGACCGCCGTCGAGCTCCGCAACCGGATCAACACCGCCACCGGCCTGCGCCTGCCGGCCACCCTCACCTTCGACCACCCCTCCCCGGCGTCCCTGGCGACGTACCTGCGCGGTCAGTTGCAGCTCGGGGAGAAGACGGCCGGTGGGGAGGCCCCCGTCCTGGCGCAGCTGGGCAGCCTGCGGACGGCGCTGCACTCGGCACTCGACGACGCCGAGCTCCAGCGCCACATCACCGACCAGCTACGGGAGTTGCTGGCCGTGGCCGAGGCGGCCGGGGTCGCCTCCGGGGTCGACCCGGACGGGCCCGACCTGGACGCGGCGAGCGACGAGGAGCTCTTCGCCCTCGTGGACGAACTCGACTGATCTGCCGCCCACCGAGCGACGGCACAGGACCCTTACCTTCCTTCATCTTGACCGGAGAGCTGAGATCACGTGGCTGACGAAGCGCAACTTCGCGAGTACCTCAAGCGTGCCATCGCCGACGCCCGGGAGGCGCGCAAGCGCCTGCGCGAGGTGGAGGACCGTGAGCACGAGCCGATCGCGATCGTCGGTATGGCGTGCCGCTATCCGGGTGGGGTGCGGTCGCCCGAGGACCTCTGGGAGCTGGTGAGGGCGGGTACGGACGCGGTCAGCGGCTTCCCGGAGAACCGGGGTTGGGACCTGGAGGGCCTGTACGACCCGGACCCGGAGCGGGTCGGCCACAGCACCACCCGGGAGGGCGGGTTCCTGCACGACGCGGACCTGTTCGACGCCGAGTTCTTCGGGATGTCCCCGCGCGAGGCACTCGCCGCAGACCCGCAGCAGCGGTTGCTGCTGGAGACCGCGTGGGAGACCTTCGAGAGCGCCGGCCTCGATCCCGAAGCACTGCGGGGCAGCCGGACCGGTGTCTACACCGGGGTGATGTACGGCGAGTACGGCTCCCGCCAGGACCTCCCGTCGGAGGGCTTCGAGGGTTACCTCTTCAGCGGCAGCGCGGGCAGCATCGCTGCCGGGCGGGTCTCCTACACGTACGGCCTGGAGGGGCCGGCCGTCGCGGTGGACACGGCGTGTTCGTCGTCGTTGGTGGCGTTGCACCTGGCGGCGCAGGCGTTGCGGCGTGGGGAGTGTGATCTGGCGCTGGCCGGTGGGGTGACCGTGATGTCCACCCCGGTCGCCTTCCTGGAGTTCTCCCGCCTCCGGGGTCTGTCGGTGGATGGTCGGTGCAAGTCGTTCTCTGCGTCGGCGGATGGTACGGGGTGGAGTGAGGGTGTGGGGCTGCTGTTGGTGGAGCGGCTTTCGGATGCGCGGCGTCATGGGCATCGGGTGTTGGCGGTGGTGCGGGGGAGTGCGGTCAATCAGGACGGTGCGTCGAATGGGTTGACGGCGCCGAATGGTCCGGCGCAGGAGCGGGTGATTCGTCAGGCGTTGGCGAGTGCGGGGTTGTCGGCGGTGGATGTGGATGCGGTGGAGGCGCACGGGACGGGGACGACGCTGGGTGATCCGATCGAGGCGCAGGCGTTGATCGCGACGTACGGTCAGGGGCGTTCGGGGGAGCGGCCGTTGTGGTTGGGGTCGTTGAAGTCGAACATCGGTCACAGTCAGGCGGCGGCGGGTGTCGGTGGTGTGATCAAGATGGTGCAGGCGATGCGGCACGGTGTGTTGCCGCGGACGTTGCATGTGGATGAGCCGTCGCCGCACGTGGACTGGAGCGCGGGTTCGGTGGCGTTGCTGACGGAGCAGCAGCAGTGGCCGCAGCTCGACGGACCGCGCCGGGCCGCCGTCTCTTCGTTCGGCTTCGGTGGGACGAACGCGCATGTGATCGTGGAGCAGGCACCGGAGGTGGAGCCGGAGACGCCGGCCGAGTCGACCCGCCCGAGCGTGGTCCCGTGGGTGGTGTCGGGGCGTTCGCCGGAGGCGGTGGCGGACCAGGCGCGGTCGTTGCTCACGGTGGCGGCGGGCGCGGACGTGGTGGATGTGGGCTTCTCGCTGGCCACCGGGCGTGCCGCGCTGGATCACCGGGCGGTCCTGGTGGGCGCTGACCGTGACGAACTGCTTCGTCAGCTCGCCGAGTTGGCGGATGGAGGTCCGGTCGCTGCGCGGGTGTCGGGTGGGTCGGCGTTCCTGTTCACGGGGCAGGGTGCGCAGCGGGTGGGCATGGGGCTGGAGTTGGCTGTTGCGTTCCCGGTGTTCGGGGCGGCGTTCGATGCGGTGTGTGCGGAGTTGGACGGTGTGCTGGGGCGGTCGTTGCGTGAGGTGATCGCTTCGGGTGTGGGGTTGGACCGAACGGGGTTCGCGCAGCCGGCGTTGTTCGCGGTGGAGGTGGCGCTGTTCCGGTTGCTGGAGTCGTGGGGTGTGCGGCCGGACTTCCTGGTGGGGCATTCGATCGGTGAGGTGGCCGCTGCCCATGTGGCGGGTGTGCTGTCGCTGGCGGATGCGGCGGTGCTGGTGGCTGCGCGGGCGCGGTTGATGCAGGCGTTGCCGGGTGGTGGTGCGATGGTGGCGGTGCAGGCGTCGGAGGCGGAGGTGTTGCCGCTCCTGCTTGATGGGGCGGAGATCGCGGCGGTGAACGGGCCGTTGGCGGTGGTGGTCTCGGGTGACGAGGGTGCGGTGCTGGCGACGGCGGAGCTGCTGGCGGCGCGGGGGCGGCGGACGAAGCGGTTGACGGTCAGTCATGCCTTCCACTCCGCTCAGATGGACGGGATGCTCGCCGAGTTCGGCCGGATCGTGGCCGGGCTCGACTTCCAGCGGCCCCGCATCCCGATCGTCTCCACCCTCACCGGCCTCCCGGCCGACGGTGACGACCTGCGAACGGCCGACTACTGGGTCCGCCAAGTCCGGCAACCGGTACGGTTCCTGGACGCCGTTCAGGCCCTGGAGTCCGAGGGCGTCAGCGCGATGCTCGAAGTCGGGCCCGACGCGGTGGCTGCCGCCATGGCGGCCGGTGCCGTCCAGGACCCGGCCGCCACGCTCTCCGTCGCGGCCCTGCGGGCCGGGCGCCCGGAGCCGGAGACCTTGGTCGGGGCGTTGGCCGACCTGCACGCCCGGGGCGTGCCCGTCGACTGGTCGGCGTACTTCGCGGGCAGCGGGGCCCGGCGGATCGACCTGCCCACGTACGCCTTCCAGCACCACAGCTTCTGGCTGGCACCGACGGCGGTGACCGGCGACGCCTCGGCCTTCGGCCTCGCGCCGACGGGCCACCCGCTGCTCGGCGCGGCGGTGGAGTCCGCCGACGGAAGCGGGCAGCTGTTCACGGCCAGGTGGTCGCGGCAGTCACACCCGTGGCTGGGTGAGCACGTGGTGCTGGGGTCGGTGGTGGTGCCGGGTTCGGTGTTCGTGGAGTTGTTGTTGGGTGTGGGTGAGCGGGTTGGTTGTG
>NZ_JBIWFX010000031.1:0-3550 GCF_044763225.1 Kitasatospora sp. NPDC096147
GGAATGCCGTTGCGCAGCGCCTCGCGAGCCGCCTCGGCCGCCTCGTTCACCGAATCACCCACCTGCAGGCCGAGCCGGTTGGCCAACCCCGCCAGCGCGGTGGGGATCAGGTCCGTCTGCTCGGCGTCGATCCACCACACCAGGTCGTAGTGGGACATGTACCGGTGCGCGTACTCCAACGCCAGCTGGGTCTTGCCGACACCGCCGAGGCCGTAGAGGGTCTGCGGGGTGGGCAGCACCACCATCGGACCACTGACCAGACTGTCCCTCAGCTCCTCCAGCGCCCGGGCCCGGCCGGTGAAGGAGGGATTGCGCTGCGGCACCAGCCAGTAGGCCGGCTTGGTGCCGGGAAAGCGCGGGATGGTGACGTCCGGATCGGGCTCCGCGCTCTCCCGGCCCAGGGCGCGCAGCAGGATGGCGGCGGCCTGAGCCTCGTCCCGGCCGACCAGGTCGATCGGGTTGCGGCCGCTGAACGGCGCGGTGAGCCGGACATCGCCGACCCGGACGGGGACGATCTGCCGACGCGTCCCGGACGGGTCGAAGCCGCCCATCGAGTCCCACAACGCCCGGGCCTGAGGGGACCTCAGGTAGTCGGCCGAGAGCAACGCGACAGTCCGGAAGGCGGTGTCGATGCCCCGCTCGGTCTCCAGCCGGGTGTCCGCCCCGGCACCGATGTCCCGGGGCGCCACCCGGAAGCCGGCGCTCTCCAGCACGGCGGCGATCCAGTCCGCCCAGATCCGGTCCTCCGGCACGAAGGAGAGGTAGAGGTCGGCGGGAGCGGTCGGGCGGCGCCGGGTGAAAGCGTCCACCCAGCGCAGCCGGACCTCCTCGTCCACCGGCGGCAGCGAGGTGACCCGGCCGCGGGTGAGCATGGTGGTCAGCCGCTCGCAGGCGGCCAGCATCGAGGTCGGGATGCCGGTCTGATCGCCGAAGGTCGCCAGGATCTCCTCGTAGGCGTAGAACGGCCGGTACGGGATCTCCACCGAGCCCCAGTAGCCAGCCAGTTCCTCGTCGCTCAGCCCCTCGGGCAGGCCGGCGAACCACATCCGGGCCAGGGCCCGGCCGGCGTCCGCCTTCTCCTTCTCGCCCTCGTCGATCCGCATCGGCACCGGCAGGATCCGGATGCCGCGCTCGCGGTAGCGGTCGTTGATGTGCTGGGCGATCTTGGAGGCGCCCTCGATGCTCTGGTCGCTGAGGGTGAAGCAGACCACCAGGTCGTCCGGCATGTGCACGGTGCAGACCTCCGCGAGGTCGGACAGTCCGGTACGACTGTCGATCAGCACGTAGTCATAGCGGCGGCTCATGTCGCGCTTGAGCGCGTCGAAGAACTCGCCGCCTTCGAAGCGTTCGTAGAGCAGGTCCCAGTCCAGTCGGCCGACAACCTCCGAGTAGTCCCGGTTCAGCTCGCCGGCGGGGAGGAGGTCCAAGCTGCCACCGGGCGGGAAGCCCGACCAGGAGAGCGAGAGCACGTGCGGGCTCACTTGGGCCAAGTCCCGCTGCCAGCCCGGCGGGTGCTCGATCTGGCGGAGAGCCTCCTCCCGGTATTCGGTGATCAGGTCCATCATGCCGGTGGCACCGGCCAGTGCGCCCTGGTCCAGGAACGGGCGGAAGAACTTGGCCAGGCCGGGCGCCTCCAGGTCCCAGTCCACAGCGAGCACCCGGAAGCCGTTGGCGGCCAGGATCCAGGCCGTGTTCGCCAGCGCCATGGTGCGACCGGTGCCGCCCTTGTACGAGTAGAACGTCACCACCCGGCCTCCACGGTCCTCGGCGCCGGTCACCCCACTCCCTCCTGCCGGGGTGACCGCCTCGCCGCGCTGGCGGAGCCCCTCTGCCGGGCCGTTGGTCATCAGTGTCCTCCCCGAGATGGGCCGCAGAGCCACTCCTCATCATCCGGCGGCTGCGGCTGCGTCATGCTGAGCTCTTCCTTGCCGTCGGGCGGATCATCACCGTCGAAGCCGCCGCACGACCCGGCTGGGATGGGTCCGCGTCGCCGAGCACGGCTGGGCACCCTCAAGATCGGTGAGTGTCCGATCACCGGCCACGCAGTCCGGTTCCTCCTCGGCAGCAGGGCCGCACCCATTCCGTGCCCCCTTCCGGAGGGAACGGTGACTTGATGCCGCGACTACCTGGGTCCGGTTCCCCGCGCCACCTCAGAGGGGTTGGGTTTCGAGCTCGCGATCGATCCGCTTCCAGCCCCGGCAGGCGACCGTGTGAGGGTGCTCCTCCCCGAATCGGTGGAACAGTTCAACCAGGGCGCCCGCACGTAGCTCTGCTGCCTTGCCCGGGTCGGACTCGCGGAGGGTGATCGCAAGGTTCGAAGCGCAGACGACAGTGTCCGGGTGGCTGGGGCCGTAGCGACTCACCAGACCTGCGTGGGCTGCGCGTCCGAGCTCTTCGGCACTGCCGAGTTGACCGGCGTCGCCGAAGGCGTTGGCCAGGTTCGCCCTCGCGTTCAGAGTGAACGGATGATCAGCACCGAGCACCGAGCTCAGTGCGTCGACGGTGTGGCTGCCCCGGCGGATCGCGGCCTCCACGTCGCCGCTGCCCCGCAGGTAGATGCCGAGGTTGTTCTCGCAGGCCAGGGTGAACGGGTGCTCGTCGCCGAACAGTCGCCGGTAGCCCGCGTGAGCACTGGAGGCGAGGTCACGGGCGGCCTCCACCTCGCCGGAGGCGTGCTGATCGGCAGCCAGGTTCAGCGCGCAGGCGAGGCTCTCGGCGGCCTCCGGGCCGAAACGGGCGAGGTAGCGCTCGTATGCCTGCGCGCTGAGCTGCCGGGCCTCCCACAAGTGGCCTTCCCGACGCAACGACGCGGCGAGCGAGACGGCAGCCCGGAGACTCTCCGGAAGGTCGGGTTGAAGGACCTCGGCGAATTCATCGGTGACTTCGCGCAGCAACTCGATCGACCCCTTGAAATCACCGAGTTCGCGTAGGTCGCGGGCCAGGTGGGACTTGCTGACGAGGGTGTACACGTGCCTCGGGCCGAGCACGGCCTGTCGTCGGTCGTAGGTGTCCTGGTCGAGGTCGCGAGCGGCCATCGAGTCACCGACCAAGCGCTGGCCGACAGCCAGGTTGTTCACCATCGCGAGGGTACGCGCGTGATTGTCGCCGAACAGTTCGCGGAACCAGTTGAGGGTGTTCAGGTCGAGGTCGAGTGCCTCCTGGAAGCGGCCGAGCGCGCGCAGGTCGGCGCCGAGCGAGCCGGCCGTCATCAGGGTGGATGGGTGGTGCTCTCCCAGCAGCTCGCGCTGGCTGGCCAAGGTGCGCTCGTTCAGGGCCAGGGCATCCGCGAAGTTTCCCTGCGAACGCATCACGTTGCCGAGTTGGAAGTTGAGACCAAGGACCTGGCGACGCTGGTGCTGAGCCTCTGCCTCGTCGGTTTCGGTGCTCAGCCGGGTGGTCCAGGTGGTGTCCAACCGCTCGCCGAGAGACCTTGCTCGGTCGAACTCACCGCGTCGCCAGAGGTAGCGGACCCGGTCGATCAACAGCTCGCGGGTCTCCCGCTCGTCGCAGTCCTGGGCCCGGGAAGGTGTCAGGTGGGGCCAGATCTTCT
>NZ_JBIWFX010000032.1:0-2037 GCF_044763225.1 Kitasatospora sp. NPDC096147
GCTGTGATGGGTAGGGGAGCGTCGTGTGCCGGGTGAAGCAGCGGAGGAATCCAGTTGTGGACGGTTCACGAGTGAGAATGCAGGCATGAGTAGCGATACAAGAGTGGGAAACTCTTG
Source organism: Kitasatospora sp. NPDC096147 (assembly GCF_044763225.1). Lineage (NCBI taxonomy): Bacteria > Bacillati > Actinomycetota > Actinomycetes > Kitasatosporales > Streptomycetaceae > Kitasatospora > Kitasatospora sp. NPDC096147. The sequence continues at coordinate 118 of NZ_JBIWFX010000032.1, forward strand.
CGCCGATTGACCAAGGGTTCCTGGGTCAAGCTGATCTGCCCAGGGTAAGTCGGGACCTAAGGCGAGGCCGACAGGCGTAGTCGATGGACAACGGGTTGATATTCCCGTACCCGCTTTGAAGCGCCAACGGTGAACCTCTTGATGCTAAGACCGTGAAGCCGCCCCGGAGCCTTCGGGCAAAGGGGAGTGGTGGAGCCGTCGGACCAACGGGGTAGTAGCTGAGCGATGGGGTGACGCAGGAAGGTAGTCCAGCCCGGGCGGTGGTTGTCCCGGGGTAAGGGTGTAGGACGTGAGGTAGGCAAATCCGCCTCACACATAGTCTGAGACCTGATGCCGAGCCGATTGTGGTGAAGTGGATGATCCTATGCTGTCGAGAAAAGCCTCTAGCGAGTTTCATGGCGGCCCGTACCCCAAACCGACTCAGGTGGTCAGGTAGAGAATACCGAGGCGTTCGGGTGAACTATGGTTAAGGAACTCGGCAAAATGCCCCCGTAACTTCGGGAGAAGGGGGGCCGGAACTGGTGATGGCACTTGCTGCTTGAGCTGGGGCCGGCCGCAGAGACCAGCGAGAAGCGACTGTTTACTAAAAACACAGGTCCGTGCGAAGCCGTAAGGCGATGTATACGGACTGACGCCTGCCCGGTGCTGGAACGTTAAGGGGACCGGTTAGTCAATCTTCGGGTTGGCGAAGCTGAGAACTTAAGCGCCAGTAAACGGCGGTGGTAACTATAACCATCCTAAGGTAGCGAAATTCCTTGTCGGGTAAGTTCCGACCTGCACGAATGGCGTAACGACTTCTCGACTGTCTCAACCATAGGCCCGGTGAAATTGCATTACGAGTAAAGATGCTCGTTTCGCGCAGCAGGACGGAAAGACCCCGGGACCTTTACTATAGCTTGATATTGGTGTTCGGTTCGGCTTGTGTAGGATAGGTGGGAGACTTTGAAGCCGTGACGCCAGTCATGGTGGAGTCGACGTTGAAATACCACTCTGGTCGTGCTGGATGTCTAACCTGGGTCCGTGATCCGGATCAGGGACAGTGTCTGGTGGGTAGTTTAACTGGGGCGGTTGCCTCCTAAAGAGTAACGGAGGCGCCCAAAGGTTCCCTCAGCCTGGTTGGCAATCAGGTGTTGAGTGTAAGTGCACAAGGGAGCTTGACTGTGAGACCGACGGGTCGAGCAGGGACGAAAGTCGGGACTAGTGATCCGGCGGTGGCTTGTGGAAGCGCCGTCGCTCAACGGATAAAAGGTACCCCGGGGATAACAGGCTGATCTTCCCCAAGAGTCCATATCGACGGGATGGTTTGGCACCTCGATGTCGGCTCGTCGCATCCTGGGGCTGGAGTAGGTCCCAAGGGTTGGGCTGTTCGCCCATTAAAGCGGTACGCGAGCTGGGTTTAGAACGTCGTGAGACAGTTCGGTCCCTATCCGCTGTGCGCGTAGGAGTGTTGAGAAGGGCTGTCCCTAGTACGAGAGGACCGGGACGGACGAACCTCTGGTGTGCCAGTTGTCCTGCCAAGGGCATGGCTGGTTGGCTACGTTCGGGAGGGATAACCGCTGAAAGCATCTAAGCGGGAAGCCTGCTTCGAGATGAGCACTCCCACCTCCTTGAGAGGGTAAGGCTCCCAGTAGACGACTGGGTTGATAGGCCGGATGTGGAAGCCCTGTAAGGGGTGGAGCTGACCGGTACTAATAGGCCGAGGGCTTGTCCTCAGTTGCTCGCGTCCACTGTGTTGTTCTGAAACAACGACCCCACCCCGGTTTGGTCACGGGGGTGGTGCGGTTGACAGTTTCATAGTGTTTCGGTGGTCATAGCGTGAGGGAAACGCCCGGTTACATTCCGAACCCGGAAGCTAAGCCTCACAGCGCCGATGGTACTGCAGGGGGGACCCTGTGGGAGAGTAGGACGCCGCCGAACAAT